>CAVZWE010000017.1:0-284304 GCA_963778925.1 uncultured Alphaproteobacteria bacterium
GCCTCGATCTCGGATTTTCGTTGTGCGCCTTGGGCGACCTTCGCTTTCGGCAATGAGATGATACGACCAGTTATTGCTGTGGCCATGATGTTCCTCACGCTTTGGACATTGCATCGTAACCGATCAAATTGACATTCTGAAAGAGGCTGAAACAGATTGACATTCTGAAAAGGGCTGAAACAGACCTCGCTACTGCAACATGAGATGCTTGCCGGTGTCCGCTATGGGTCCAAGAGAGCTTCATTGATGCTCGTCGAGGAACTGGCTTACGAGAGGTGACCATATTGGAACGGCTTCAGCCGCATCGATCAAGAAGTGGCCGTCGCTTCCAAACGGCGGGAGCATTCGAAACTCCGCATTCCCGCCCGCTGCTGTAAACGCCTCGTGCATTCGATTCGCCAAGTCCGGGCCAAAGTATGTGTCGTTCTCCGCGTAAATCCAAAGCATTGGGATGCGGGATGTTTTGCCGAAATCGCGCGTTGCTTCGACGAGCTTGTCGGGCGCGCAATTGTTGTTCGGCTTACCATCAACTCGTCCGCCTCGGCCTGCTGCAAAGGTGATGATCGCTCGGACCGATGACGGGTTCAGGCTGGACAGGGCGATGGCTCCCCATCCGCCACCTGATTGGCCAACGACGATGGCCTTCCCCGGCGCGACGATTGCTTCCTTCTCCATGAAGTCGATCACCCACTGATCCAGGGTCGCAATCATCAGCCCCGGCCAGCGGAAGTTGGGCTTGTCACAATTCCCAACGTTTGCGAAGTAGAGGCTAAATAGTCCTTCCTCCGGGCTGATCAGTTGACACTGCACCGTATCTCACCGGGGAGACCACGAAATAGCCCTGCCGTGCAAACCAATGTGCCGCGTCTCGGTACTCGACTACTGGGAAGAAAGCCCGCTGCTGTGGGTCGCCAGAAATGCCGTGGTTCATGACGAGAAGAGGATATGGGCCTCCGCCGACTGGTCGCACTACGTAGGCGAACATGGGCAGAGGCGTCATCAAAGCCCAAATTTCCTCCCGAAGCTCCTTGCACTGCGGGGCGATCTGCTGCCGAAGCTGATGAGACTATCGCCGCGAAGCACGTCAAAACCAAAGAAATAATACGCCAGATATTTCCGTGCATTTTGCTTCCTCCCGCCTTTTGCTCTTCTCGGAAAGAATACCGCTCCCCGAGCGTCTTTCGGTTCGGGCACAGTTTGTTGATCTGCATCAATGATAGTTGGGGAAACCGGCTTCGTCGGCTCCGGGTCAGAAGTGCCGTTTTTCCCGTGTGTCAATCACTTCCGTCGGACATTGGAGCTTATTCAGGGGCGGCGCTTTGGGAACCAATCATCATTGTTTTTTGCAGCACGTCAAAAATGACGGCGGTCGACCACCCAAATAGCAGCGCACCATTCATCGCCGCCATGGGACCAAGCAACTGCCAGCGCTCCACTGGCAGGACGTCACCATAGCCGAGTGTGGCGTAACTCACGAATGCGAAATACACGAGGCTTCGGTCAGCGGGCACAGCGCCGACAATCGAATAGGCCAGTGACCAAACAAACACCTCGAGAATATGCGCCGCCATCAAGACCGAAACGGTTGCAATCATAGTGATGATCAGCAGCAGCGACGGATGGTTTGTTGTTGAAACAGATGCTCGCGCTACGCGCACCACCACGGTCATCACCAATGCATGTATTGTAATGTTACAAATACTAACGATCCCGCCTACGATAAATTGGATCAGCATGGCTATCTCCTGGGAAATTGGTTGTGCTCGCGAGCCCAAAACTAGCGCGCAGGGTGGGTTAGTCTTACTGAGTCGAAGGTCGCGGCCAATTCGGCTGAGAATCAAATAATTGAAGAGATTCAGATTTTGGCAGGTGGAGGGCCAGATGAATTCTCAAGCACGGCGAGGACAGCGAAGCGCGATTTGCGGCGTATGTTGAGGGGCTTTCGAGCGTCATTGGTCATGCGGACCGAACTGGGCCGCTGCGCGATTATTGCACCGGCTTGATGCTGCCTGGTGAGCGCAAGAGCGTCGAGCCGATGGCGGCGAGGACGGCTCCGGCAAGGACGGCGGCCCAACACCAGTCGCTGCTGCACTTTGTCGGTGTGGCCACCTGGTCGGACGAGAAGGTGTTGGCCAAGGTGCGCGAGATGGTGCTGCCGGGGATTGAGAAGGACGGGCCGATCGAGGCCTGGATCATCGATGACACGTCGTTCCCGAAGCAGGGCAAGCATTCGGTCGGTGTGCACCATCAATATTGCGGGCAACTCGGCAAGCAGGCCAATTGTCAGGTGACTGTGTCGCTGTCGATTGCCAACCACTCCGCCAGCCTGCCAGTGGCCTATCGGCTGTACTTGCCGCACGATTGGGCCAAGGACCGCGCACGCCGGAAGAAGGCGGGCGTGCCGAAGGACATCGCGTTCAAGACCAAACCGGAGATCGCACTCGAGCAGATACGGTGGGCGTGCGAAGCCGGCTTGCCGCGTGGTGTTGGATTGATGGATGTGGCTTATGGCAATGACTCGCGGCTGCGCGCGGGCATGACGGCCTTGGATGTGCCCTACGTGGCCGGCATTCAGCCGCAATACTTTGATGTGGCGATCCGGGACCGGCCCGAGACGGAAAGGTAAGCCGCTGAACAATACGGGCCGCCGCGACGAGCCCGACCTGATCTCGGCCAAGGAGGTGATGCTCGGCCTGCCCAAGCGGGCCTGGTGCACGGTCCGATGGCGGGAAGGCTCGTCCGACTGGCTGTCCTCGCGCTTTGCACGTGTGCGCGTTGGCGTCGGGCATAATCAGTTGGACCCGGCCTCGCTACAGCAGGAATGGCTTTTGATCGAATGGCCCGAGGGCGAAGCCGAGCCGACCAAATACTGGCTCTCGACGCTTCCCGTCGAATGTCAGCTTCCGCCGGCTCGTTGATCTTGCCAAAATGCGCTGGCGCATCGAGCGGGACTATCAGGAGCTCAAGCAAGAGGTCGGTCTTGGCCACTATGAGGGGCGCGGATGGCGCGGCTTCCATCATCACGCTACCCTGTGCATCGCAGCTTATGGATTCCTGATCGCCGAGCGGGCGACGATTCCCCCCTCAGGACCTCGTTCCGCCGCGCCGTTCCAGGCACCTGTCCTACCCGACAATTATCGACCTAGAGGATCTGCCCGCGCGGCCTGAACGCCACATCCCAAACTCGATCGCCACCATGCGCGTGCGCCTGATCCACGCGCTCGTCAAAATCCTGCCGCGCTGCCCATGTTGCGGCACTGCCGTAGCCCCAACCGCACAACGCAAACTCATGACGCAGTAAGATTAGGCGAAGCCGTAACCCACCGACACGGCTGAGATGTGGCGATGGGTTTCGCTTCGCTCTACCCATCCCACGCGCTACGCGCTGCCCGCCGGGCTCATGGTGCAAATCCGCTAGATGATGCCGCTTTGTCGAAGCGCCGCAATCGCAGCCGTGTCATAGCCGAGTTCGGCCAGGACAAGATCGGTATGCTCGCCAAGCATCGGCGGACGCGCCACGATTTCGCCTGGCGTTTCCGACAGCCGGACCGCAGCTCGTGCGACCGGTGCGGGTATCGGCAAGCCCGGATAATCGACATCCTGCATGAAGCCGGTGGCGCGAATATGCGGATGATCCAGCGCCTGTTGCGGGCTGAGCACCGGTCCGGCCGGAATCATCGCTCCGCCCAGCGTGTCGACGGCCTGCTGCGTGGTGCGCTCGGCGCACCAGCGCGCCATCCGCTCGCTGATGACAGGGCCGTTGTCGCCGCGCTTGATATCGTCCGCAAAGCGCGGATCGCTTAGCCACTGGTCCTCCTCACCCATCAACCTGGCCCAGCGAATGAACAGCGGATGACCCGTGACCTGGCACAGCACCCAGCCGTCTTTGGTGCGGTAAATGTCGGCCGGCGCGGCGGTCTGGCCGAGATTGCCGGTCGGAACGCGATTGGCCTTGATCACTGCCTGCTCGATCAACGTTGCGTTGGTGAAAGACAACGCGGTTGCGAGCAACGCGCCCTCGACGATCTGGCCGCGCCCGGATTTGCCGCGCTCCATCAGAGCGGCGAGCGTCCCGAACGCGCAGTGCAGCGCGGTTCCGAAATCAACCCAGTTCACCGCGGCCCGGTAAGGCGGATCGCCGGCGCCGGTCATGTACACCGAACCCGACATGACCTGCCCGACACCGTCGAAGCCGACGCGGTCGGACCAGGGCCCCGGCCCGCCGAATGCAGTCGCCGTCGTCAGGATGATGTCGGGCTTGATCGCCTTCAATGATTCGTAATCGAGCTTCATCGCGCGCAGAGTCTGCGGCGGCAGATTGGCGACGACCACGTCCGCGGTCGTAACCAGCCGACGCATCACCTGCTGTCCCTCCGGCTTCATCGGATCGAGCGTGATGCACTTTTTGTTGCGGTTGATCTGCAGAAACAGCGCACCTTCGCCACCTTCGCCGACCGGCGCCACAAAGCGATCTTCGCTGCCGTCGCGTTTTTCCACGCGAATGACCTCGGCGCCAAATTCGGCCAGCAATGTCGCGCAATACGGCCCTGCGATATAGCGCCCGAAATCCAGGACGCGCACGCCCTCCAGAACTCCCCCCATCGATCTTTTCCCTTATGTTTGCGCCAGATTACAGGGAATGGTTTCCGCAGCAAGGTGGCGACCTATGCCATGCCTCTGCCAGCAGAAGTGATCGCCCGATGGTTCGATCAGCGCGTAGGGTGGGTTGGGCGGAGCCGCAACCCACCACACAGCCGAGACGTGGCGATGGGTTTCGCTTCGCTCTACCCGTCCTGCGCGCTGATCGCCTCGTCACCCAAAATCCCGCATAGCGACAGGCGCTTCAGCGTTGGGCATGTCTCCAGCGTGACGCCCAAGGCAGCAAGGCTACGCCTTGCAGTCGGCCGCAGCCGCCGTAACGAGTTTGCGCAGATCGTGGCTGAACTCGACCGCATTGCAGAGTTCGCCAGGGATGCACGCGCCGATATCGAGATTGAGCGTCAGGTCGGCGCGCGGAAGCGCCAGCTCAATCTTCAGCGGCGCGGTAAAATACTCTTGAGCCGTGTAGACCGCGATCAACTCTGTCGGCGACGCCTTGGCGCCCCACGAGGCGTGGACGCCGTACTCGCCGGACAATTGCACCGGCGGACGAGACCGCAGGCAGACCACCGCGCGGTCGGCGCGCCGGAAGATCTGCACCACGACGCCTTCGCGTTCTGCGCTCCAGAAATTCTGGTCAACTCTCTGCGCGGCGGCCGGCAGGATGGCAAAGGCTGCGGCCGTCAACGCAGGGAGCATCGCTAGCCTTTGCACGTGCTGGCTACCGCCATCCGGCCGGCATTGAGCTTGTTTACTTCCTGAATGACGTGGCCGTTCTCGACGATGAGGAAGTGCGGCGTGCCCCCAAGGCCGGCAAACAGCGGACGAATATCGGCCGGCCATTTTTCTGCCTTGCCAGCATCACTGATCTTGGACAGCATGATCCGGCGGTATTGCACACTGTGGGCCCGACAGGCCGCCGTCAGGTCCCTCTCATACAGGGTTTCGTACTGACGGCAGTACGGACAATCCGGCGCCCCCATGTAGATCACCTTGGTCGCGGCGTGTGCCGCTGCGGTCCCAACAATTAGCGCGCCGCTCGCGACTACGAGCACGTGTAAACCATGCCAAAGGCGATTCATATCGCACCCCTATGTTCAAAAGCACAACGTTAATTTTACTGACCAACGCATCAAGGTTTGAGGCTTTCGGCGGCCCAATAACGAAGGCTAGCCGGAGCCGCCCCACGCGGCAAGGGGCCAAGCTGCCACGCCGCCGATTAGACCGATGAACTCGCGCCGCTGCATGGCCGCCCCCAAAGTCGACGCCTGGACCCTAGCATCATTCCAGAGCAAACGTTGGGCAGCACGATAGATTGCAGCTCACGGCCGGAGCTAATGTCCGCTTCGGGTCAAAACCGGAAGTGTACCGGCTTGCGCGGCATGTCAGCTCTACCTTCGACAACAGACATCATCAGGTCGCCCGGGCAGGTCCGTTCAGCGCCATTCGCGTCGATTTTGCTATGTCGGCCGCATGTCCGGCTTGGCGGTGATATCGGAAATGCCGACACCAGAATGAATCGGGCTCTCGGTGAAAGCGTAAGGCGCGCCGGAGTAGTGGTCCTCACCCTGAGGAGCGGCCACTTGGCCGCGTCTCGAAGGGTGAGCCCGCCCTCGTCCTTCGAGACGCGCGCAAGAGCGCGCTCCTCAGGATGAGGGCTTCTAAAGATCCACCACCACGTAATCGCTTTCTACCGACACCGCGACGGTCTCCGCGACATACGGCCCCTTCACCACGGCTGCTCCCGACTCGACATTGACCGGGTAGGCCTCGGGCGCGGAAGCGCTTGGGGTCGCACCAGGACTGGCCGGTGCGGATGTCGAATTCCCAGCCATGCCAGGGGCAGCGGATGATTTCGCCGAGCCTGGTGTATTCGATCTCGCCGGGGTCGGAGGATTGCGCCAACCCGATCAGCGGTCCCTCGCATAGGGCCGCACCTTGATGCGGGCAGCGGTTCAGCAGGCCGAAGAACTCGCCCTTGATATTGAAGACCGCGATCGGGCGCTCGTCGATGGTGAGAAATTTTCGGGTGCCCGGCGGCAATTCATCCACCGGGGCAATGACGTGACGAGTCATGTTGTTTTACGCATGATCTGTTTCGGAAAACCGGTTCCCACTTTTCCGGATCATGCTAAGCCAGCCCGTACAGCTTCAGCGCATTGGTGAGATAAAACGCTTCGCGGTTGGCGTCGCTGACGCCGGCCGGCAGCACCCGCGACGGCTCGTCGTAATCCCAGTGCGGATAGTCGGTCGCGAACAGGAGCTTGTCCCAGCCGATCCAGTCGATCACGTCGAACAGATGATCGCGCCGCTCCGGGTCTTCCATCGGCTGGGTGGTCCACCAGATGTGGTCGCGGATATATTCGGAGGGCGGACGCTTAACATGCGGCACCTCGCTCTTCAGCCGCTCCCAATTGCGGTCGAGCCGCCATGCCAGCGACGGCGCCCAGCCGAAGCCGGCCTCGATCATGATCATCTTCAGCTTCGGGTGCCGCTCGAATATGCCTTCCAGCACGATAGAGGCAAGCGCGGTCTGCTGGCATTGCGAATGGCCGACCATCTCCTCGATGTAGTAGCTCGGCCAGCCCGAGGCCGTGATCGGATTGCCGCCGAAGCCGAAGGCGTGCACGCCGACCGGAAGCCCTGCCTCTTCCGCGGCCTCATAGATCGGCCAGTAGCGGCGCTGCCCGAGCGGTTCGACATTGCGGCTGAGCAGCAGCACCTGGACGAAATTCGCATCGCCGGCGCGCTTGCGGATTTCGGCGGCCGCCGCTTGGCCGTCCTCATTGGCGACCACCACGGAGCCTTTCAGGCGAGAATCCTGGCTGGTCCATTTGTCGATCTGCCAGTCGTTGATCGCCGAACAGATCGCAACGCTGAGATCGTGATTGCGGATGCCTTGCCCGGTGTTGAGCGGATTGAGCACACCGAGCACGACATTGTGCGGGTCGAGATGCTGCTGCTGCATGAATGACAGCGACGAACCCTGCGGACCGCCTTCCGGCGGATAGGCGTCGCGGCGCGAGGCATTCGGCTGCGCCTTCGGATAGGGTGGGCCTTCCATCATGCCCTGATACGGGTGCTTGCCGAAGGTCTCGATGTGGGCGTGCCAGCGCTTCGCCAGATAAGGATAAAGCTCCTGCGGCGTCGCGCGCGCCGGATGGATATCGCCATCGGCAATCGCCGTTTTCACCTGAACCGATGAACCGGGCTCCGGACGGTCGCGGAACTGCACGTTCATGGCGTGGCTTCCTCTAGAGTCCAATCCAGCTTCGCTGAATTGGACTCGTCGATATCATTTTGTTTGGGCATGATCTTCTCCGAAAACCGGGTCCCACTTTTCGGGATCATGCCCCAGCGCCGCCTCCTTGAGGCGGCCGTAAGTCGCAAGCGGATTATCGATCATGATCTTGCGCACCAGATCCGGCGACATCCCCTCGGGCAGCACCGCATCGCCTTCGAATTGCCAGTGCGGATAGTCGGTCGAGAATAGAAGCAATTCATCGGACTGCATATGGTCGAACAGGCGATTTAGTATGGCCGGATCCGGCGGCGCATCGATCGGCTGCAAGGAAAACCGGATGTTGCTGCGCACAATTTCCAGGGGCGCGCGATCCACCCACGGCGTTTCCATGCGGATGCCGCGCCAGAACTTGTGCAGCCGCCACAGATAGGACGGCAGCCAGGTGAAGCCGCTTTCCAGCATCACCATTTTAAGCTTCGGATGCCGCGCGAACACGCCTTCGACAATCAGGCTGGTCAGCTGGGTCTGGAACGCCTGCGCCTGCGCGACATAATCCTCGATGTGGTACGAGCCCCAACCGACCGACGTCGGCGGGTTATGATAATTGCTGCCGGCATGGATGCCGACGGCCAGGCCCAGCCGCTCGGCGGCGGCATAGATCGGCCAGTAGGCGCGCTTGCCCAGGGGCATGTCGCCCATCACAAGCATCAGGACCTGGACGAAGCGGGTATCCCTGGCGCAACGCTCGATCTCGGCGACCGACTTCTCGACGCTTTGCACGGGTATCACGATCGAGCCGCGCAGCCGCGTATCCTTGTCGAGCCATTCCTTGACCAGCCAGTCGTTCAGCGCGCGGCAAAACGCGTCGGCCATATCTTCCGAAAATACCATCTGCACGCCGTACAGCGGATTGCAGATCGCGTAGCTGACACCGAACCGGTCGAGAGCCTGCGTCTTCATATCTTCGAGGCGCGAGCCCGGCTTGCCCTGCGCCGGCCGCCAGTCGGGCCGCGCGGAGATCGGCGAATTCGTCGGATAGGATTGCGACACCAGGTCGGTCATGCCCCGGGTGGTAACCTGATCGCGCCAGTAATCGTTCAGGTAAGGCAACAGGCTGGTCAAATGAGGGACGGCCGGATGCAGATCGCAATCCACGCCGCCCGCGATCGGTGACGTCATGAGTTCAGGTTTCCTCCTGATCCGCGGCGCCGATCCCATCCAGCGCTTGGTCATCGCGAGCATAAAGCGCGCGGGCTCCGCCGTCCATCGGCGAGGCCTGGCGATCCCGAGTCGGCAGCCATGCAAAGCTATGCTAGGACATCCAAGAATCGCCGGAGCTTCCATGAACAGACTGAGAATTGCCGTTGTCGCCACCATGATGGCGCTGTCCGGCGAGGTGTTGGCGCAAACGCCGGGCGCCACGCCGCCACCGCCGGATTTTTCAAAGGTCGAGATCAAGACCACCGGTCTCGGCAACAATTGTTACATGCTCGAAGGCCAGGGCGGGAATATCACCGTGGCGGTGGCGAAAGACGGGATCATCATGGTGGACGGCGAATTCGCGCCGCTGCACGACAAGATCAAGGCCGCAATCGTAGCCGTTTCGAACCAGCCGATCAAATATCTCATCAACACGCATTTTCACGGCGACCATACCGGAGGCAACGAGCCTTTCGCCAAAGACGGCGTCACCGTCATCGCCGAGGCCAATGTCAAGAAACGGCTGGAGACCGGCACCACCAACGGTCTCACCGGCGCCAAGACGCCGCCGGCGCCGCCGGGCGCGCTGCCATCGAAGACCTACACCGGCGCGTTCAAGATCAGGCTCGATGGCCGCGTCGCCGACCTCAAGCATATCGCCAATGCGCATACCGATGGCGACACCTATGTCTGGTTCAAGACCGCCAATGTGCTGTCGACCGGCGATACCTTCACCAATGGCCGCTATCCCTATATCGACTTCGCCAATGGCGGCAACATCAAGGGCATGATCGCCGCAACCGATGCCTATCTGAAGCTTATCAACGACAAAACCCGGATCGTGCCGGGCCACGGGCCGCTCGCCGACAGACCGGCGCTCGTGGAATACCGCGCGATGCTGATCACCGCGCGCGACCGCATGGCGAAACTGGTCAAGGACGGCAAGAGCGAGGACGACGCGGTCGCGGCGAAACCGTTTGCGGACCTTGATACCAAATGGGCGCCGACCGAATCGGCCGCCACGAATTTCGTTCGCGTCGTCTATCACTCGCTCGCCGACAAACCGGAAGCCGGTCGGCCGTTCTTCAGAAGGCTGCTGCACAGGAACTAAATGCCGATGAAAGACCTCGTCCCGATCGCCGAGAAGATCGCCGCCAGACTGATCGAGCGGCGCCAGACCATCGCGGTCGCCGAATCCTCGACCGGCGGACTGATCTCGGCAAGCCTGCTCGCGGTGCCCGGCGCATCGGCTTATTTCCTCGGCGGTGGCGTGATCTATACCCGTGACGCGCGGCGGATCCTGATGGAAATCCCGGATGAAGCGATGAAGGGAATCCGTTCGGCGTCGGAGCCCTACGCCAAATTGCTGGCGAGCCAGATCCGCCAGCGCTTTGGCACCGATTGGGGCCTGTCGGAAACCGGCGCAACCGGGCCGACCGGCAACCGCTATGGCGACGCCGCCGGCCACAGCTGCATGGCGGTTGCGGGACCGGAGTCGCAGGTGATGACGCTGGAGACCGGGAGCAACGATCGGCTTTCCAACATGCAGGTGTTCGCCGCGACGGCGCTGAATCTGCTGCTGCAGAATTTGTCGCGGTGATTGTTCTTCGTCGTCCCGGCGAAACAGGCTGTGTGAAAAGTCCATCGTTCAATTTGCGTGTAGAACATCTGTCTCAGTTTCATCGATACGGAAACGAATTGCACTGGCAACCTTCGTTATGAGACAGCAATTGAGAAAACAATTCTGCGCTTCCTCGGCTCGCGCGACTTTTCACACAGCATGGAAAGCAGGGACCCCCGCGTGAGCGCGATTGCGCTCATCGCGCCGCCGCGCCGCTTATTTTGAGAGACGCTGTTCGACGGCTTTCGCGCTGCCAAATCAAGCCTGTGGTTATGGGTCCCGGCGTTCGCCGGGACGACAGCTACTTCTCGCGGAACGCGCGCATCAGCTGGTCGCTTAGGGGCTTGATCAGATAGGACAGCAGGGTGCGGTCGCCGGTCTGGACGAAGGCTTCGACCGGCATGCCCGGGATCAGCTTGGCGTCGCCGAGGCGGGCGACTTCTTCCGGCGGCATCGAGACGCGGATGGTGTAATAGGACTGCCCGGTGCGCTGGTCGGTGGTGACGTCGGGCGAGACCCGGGTGACGACGCCGTTCAATTCCGGCGTGGTGCGCTGGTTGAAGGCCGACAGCCGCAGCAGGGTCTTCTGGCCGATCTGCAATTTGTCGATATCCTGCGGATTGACCTTGGCTTCGACCCGGAGGTCATCGGTCTGCGGAACGATCATCATGATGGCGTCGCCGGCGGTGATCACGCCGCCGACGGTATGCACGGTGGATTGCAGCACCATGCCGTCCTGCGGGGCGCGGATGTCGGTCCGCCGCAACTGGTCTTCGGCGGTGATCTTGCGCTCGACGAATTCGCCGATCTTGTCGTTGGTCTCGCGCAAATCCTTGGAGACTTCGCTGACCATGTCCTTGTCGACCTGGATGATCTGCAGTTCGGTCTCGGTGATCTTGCCCTTGGCCTGCGCCCGCGAGGCGACGTATTGCGCGCGCTCGCCGTTGAGCCGGGCGGTATCGCGCTCGAGCGTGGTCAGGCGCGAAATCTGCACCAGGTGCTTGTCGTAGAGATCGCGAACGCCGGCGAGTTCCTTTTCCACCAGCGCGATTTCCTGGTCCTTGGCCCTCTCCTGCGCGGTCAGGCCGGCGATCTCCTCGTTCAACTGCGTGACCCGCTCGCGCAATTGCGCCTTTTGCCCGACCCTGCCATTGACGCGAACGTCGAACAGTTTGGTCTCGCTCGCCATCACGTTCTTGACGTCGGGATCGTCGGCACGGTCGCGCAGCATTGGGGGAAACACGATCTTGTCGAGGCCCCGTTGTTCGGCTTCCAGCCGCGCGCCCCGCGCCCACAACCCGTCGAGGTTCTTGGTGACGATCGCAAGGCTCGCCTTGGTGACGGTGTCATCGAGCCGCACCACCACCTGGCCGGCCTTGACGAGGTCGCCGTCGCGGGCAAGCACTTCGCCGACGACGCCGCCGGTCGGATGCTGCACTTTCTTGATGTTGGATTCGACGACGATCTGTCCCGGCGCGATCAAGGCGCCCGAGATCTCCGCGGTCGATGCCCAGCCGCCGAGCCCGCCAGCGAGTATGACGACGATCGCCAGCCCCACGATCAAATGCAGCCGAATCGACCGCCGCGCTCCCAGCATCTCGCTGCCGCTCATGATTTGGCAACTCCACCGTCGGAGACGATCTTGATCGGAGAAGGCGGCGCAACGCGCTGCTGCAACACCTTTCCGAGCACGGTCTCCTTGGGGCCGAAGGCCTGCATGCGACCGTCCTTGAGGACCAGCAGCTGATCGACCGCCTCGATCCCGATCGGCCGGTGCGCAACGACGACGACGATGGCGCCCCGTTCGCGCGCGGCACGAACCGCCCGGGTCAGCGCCTCATCGCCTTCGGTATCGAGATTGGAGTTCGGCTCATCGAGCACGATCAGGAACGGATTGCCGTAGAGCGCCCGCGCCAGCGCCACCCGCTGCGCCTGGCCGGCCGAAAGCGCGGTGCCCTGCTCCCCGATCTGGGTGTCATAGCCTTCGCGCATCTTGATGATCATCTCGTGGACACCCGCCTCCTTTGCGGCGGCGATGATGGAATCGGCGCTGGCATCGGGGTCGAAACGGCAGATATTCTGGGCTACCGAGCCTGCGAACAATTCGACGTCCTGCGGCAGATAGCCGACGTGGCGGCCGAGCACGTCGGACTCCCACTGATCCAGCGCGGCGCCATCGAGCCGCACCTTGCCGCGTACCGGCTGCCATACGCCGACCAGTGCACGCACCAGCGAAGACTTGCCCGATCCGCTCGGCCCGATGACGCCGAGGCCATTGCCGGCCTCCAGCGCAAAGGTCACGTCCTGGACGATCACCTTCTGGTCGCCCGGCGGCACGATGCTGACGCCTTCGACCGACAGCCGGCTCGACGGGTTCTGCAGCAGCGTCTGCGTGGTTTGCACGGGCATCGATTCGAGCAACCGGTTAAGGCGGTGCCAGCTCTGGCGTGCGGCAACGAAACCTTTCCAGTGCGCGATCGCCAGATCGACCGGCGCCAGCGCCCGCGCGCTCAGGATCGAGCCGGCGATGATGATGCCGGCGGTCGCCTCCTGGTGAATCACGAGATAGGCGCCGACCGCGAGCACCGCCGACTGCAGGGTCATGCGCAGCACCTTGGCGATGGCGCCGAGACCGCCGGCGACGTCGCTGGCGCGCTGGTTGCCGGCGAGGTACTTCTCGTTGGCTTCGCTCCAGCGCCGGGTCAGCCGCCCGGACATTCCCATCGCAACCAGCACTTCCGCGTTGCGCCGGCTGGTGGCGGCCAAATCGTTGCGGCGCGCCGCGAGCCCCATGGCCTCACGCGCCGGCGCGCGCGACATGAATTCGGTGACGATGGTGAGGGTGACGAGAATAACCGCGCCGACCAGCGCGGTCAGCCCGATCATGACATGAAAAGCAAAGCAGATCGCCAGATAGAACGGCAACCACGGCAGATCGAACAGCGCCCCCGGCCCCATACTGGAAAGGAACGAGCGGACGTTGTCGAGGTCACGCAGCGGCTGCAGGCCCTCATTGCGTCCGCCGACCATCAGCGGCAGGCGGACGACGGTTTCGAACACGCGGGAATTGAGGGCTTCGTCGAGCGAGGTTCCGATACGCCCCAGGATTCTTCCCCGGAGCAGGTCGAGAATGCCCTGCGCGATGTACAATCCGCCGGCGAGAATGGCCAGACCGACCAGGGTCGGCACGCTGCGGCTCGGCAGCACCCGGTCGTAGACCTCCAGCATGAACAGCGAGCCGGTCAAATACAGCAGGTTGATCATGCAACTCATGGCGCCGACGCCGAGGAACGCACTGCGGCAGGCGCGCAGCGCTTCACCGAGTTCGGAACGCCGGACACCGGGAGCGGCTGCCATCAATCCTGATCTCTTCCGAAAGGGGTGCGCGACCTGATTCAGCAGGCGTACGCAAGGACCAATATCTTAGCGATTTTAGCGGCTAACGTCCATTGAAGTCACGTTAACCTAAACGCGACACGGCAGCGCGCCGCGGCCTTTCGGGCAGCCGCCGCAAAGGCGCCGCGAGCGGCCTAGCTGGCCGCGGCCGCGGGCTTCGGAAACGGCACCAGCACCACGGACATCGAGACCCGGCCGATCTCGCCGTGCACGTCGAGCAAGGTCCCGCTTCCGATACCGAGCCCGGCGGCCGGTCGCCAGCGGGTTTGGGCGCGAATGCCAAGCCACTCGCCGAGCGGCTGTCTGAACAACTGAACCGTCAGGTTTGGATTGGGATCGGCGACGACATTCTGGAACGGCCGAGTAATGCCATGGGTCCAATCCGCCGGACCAAGCACACGGGATAGCGGACCGGCGCCGTCGATGACGGGATGGTGAAGGCGAAACCAGGCGACGCCCTCGCCGGCGCGCGCTTCCATCGCGTCCATGAACCATGACCGGCCATGGGCGGCCTTCACGATGCGCGCCGGGAACTGCGCCGGGTCGATCGGCTCAAACTCTTCTTCGGTCAATCCCGGTACCTCGACCGCGCGCTCGCGCGACAGCGTCACCCGTACGGTGGCGCAAGGCTGCGCTTCGTCGTCGGGCCATAGCGTATTGTCGACGACGCAGACCCGGCCGCCTTCGCTGAGGACGGTGAGTTGCGTTCGCAAATTCGCCATCGGCACAGGCCGCAGGAACCACGCCGTCGCGGACACCGCCGTGCCCCATTTCCGCTCGGTCGAAAGCGCCTCGATCTCGGCCGTCAACAGGCCCGCGACCGCGCCGCCCTGCAGCCCCGCGAACGGCCCGGCGGCCAGCGCCGAGGGCTGCCAGCGATGGGGGGCGCCGAGTGGTTCGAAGATCGCCAAGGAGATTCCTTAAGGTGAAAAATATTGAGCGTTTTCCCAATTTGGACGATAGCATTGCCTTCTGCAAAAGGGATAATCTCACCTGAGATGAATGATTTTCATCCGATATCGCCACCGGACATGCCGCTGCGGGCGATCCCTCCGCTGACGGCGCTGCTCGCATTCGAGCGCGCCGCGTCGCAATTGAGCTTCCGCCGCGCCGCGCGCGACCTGGCGCTCAGTCCGTCCGCCATCAGCCATCAAATCCGCGGATTGGAGGCGCAGTTCGGCGTGAAGCTTTTCGTTCGCGGCGCGCGCTCGGTGCGACTGACGGCGGACGGCGAGCGCTATCTCGCCAAAGTCTCGACCGCGCTAGCGGCGCTGCGGGAAGCCGGCCGGGAGATGCTGCGGCAGCGGCGCGACATCGGCGGCGAGCTGTGGATCAGCGCGTTGCCGTTCTTCACCAGCGCGGTCTTGATCCCGGCGCTTTCGGATTTCGAACGGCGCAACCCCGGACTGACCTTGCGCATCGAAGCCACCCATCAATATGCCGATTTCAACACCTCGCGCGTCGATGTCGCAATCCGTTATGGACGCGAGCATTCGACCGGGCTGAAATTCGAACCGCTCGTCGAAGTCAGGGGATTGCCGGTCTGCGCGCCGGCGCTGATCAAGAGTGGCCTGCGCAAGCCGGAGGATTTGTCCCGCCAGGTCCTGATCCACCTGACGACGCAGCCGCGCGCCTGGCCGGCCTGGCTCAAGCAGGCCGGCATTCCCCAGATGACCCCGCGCGGAAACCTCTGGCTCGACAGCGTGCCGGCGATGCTGGAAGCCGCGGAGCATGGGCTGGGCGTCACGCTCGCCATGGCGCCGCTGATCAAGTCGCGCCCGGGATTCGGCAAGAAACTCGTGGCGCCGTTCGATGTCGAAGGCAGTCCAACGGAGACGATCTATCTGGTGTCGCGCACCGAGCAGGCCCGCGACCGCCGCATCGGCGCGCTGCGGCGATGGATCGTAGAGGCGGTGGGTCGCGCCAGCTAGACTGCTGGGATATATTCACGGCCTCGTGGTTCGAGACGCGCGGCGTTGCCGCGCTCCTCACCATGAGGGTCCAGAACCTCATCCTGAGGAGCCCGCCATAGCCCGGAGGGCGAAGGCGCGGCGTCTCGAAGGATGAAGCCGCCGAATTGGACAACTCCCTAGAGCCGGCCGCCGGTTCGAACCAGGCGCACGATCAGCAGCAGCACGACGGCGCCGATCGCGGAATAGATGATCTCCGACACCAGGCCGGTGCCAAGATGGATGCCGAGTTTCGGGAACAAATAACTGGCGACCAGCGCGCCAGCGATACCGACCAGGATATCGCCGATGATTCCGAAGCCGGTACCGCGCACGATCTTTCCGGCCAGCCAGCCCGCAATCAGGCCAACGAACAAAATAACGAGAATGCCTTCATTGGACAGATACATCAGAACTTCCCCCTGGGGTTTGTACGCGACATCGCTCCGCGCTGCGGCCGCAGCCTATCCATAGTTGCCCGGCGTGACGACTGGAAACTATCGGCCCTCTGGTTCGGCGCCACTATTTCGCGGCAACGGCCTCGGCGCGTTTCGCCAGGATGCATCGTGCGATCCGGTCCGGGCCGACCTGCACATTGGGCGGTCGCTGCTCGACGCAGCGGGCTTCGGCGAAACCGCAGCGCGGCGCGAACGAACAACAGGTCGGCGCGTGATCGAGCGAGGGCGGCGTTCCCGGAATGGTTTCCAGCCGCTGGCCGCGTTTGGCGCCATGGACGGTGGAGGCCAATAGCCCGCGCGCGTAAGGATGGATCGGCGAGCGCACGATCTGGCTCAAGCTGCCCTGCTCGACGATCTCTCCCGCATACATCACCGCGACGCGATCGCAGATTTCGATGGCGACGCCGATGTCGTGGGTGACGAAGATGACGGACATGCCGAATTCGCGCTGCAGCTCGCGCAGCAACAGCAGGATCTGGATCTGCACGGTGGCATCGAGCGCCGTGGTCGGCTCGTCGGCGAGCAGGATTTTCGGCTTGCAGGCCAGCGCCAGCGCGATCATCGCGCGCTGCCGCATGCCGCCGGACATCTCGTGCGGGTAGGCCTCGAGTCTTCGTTCGGCGGAGGGAATGCGCACCACTTCCAGCATTTCCAGCGCGCGCGCCATGGCGTCGGTCTGGCTCTTGCCTTCGTGGCGCATCACGGTTTCGGCGATCTGCGCCCCGATGGTGTAGACGGGATCGAGCGCCAAGGCCGGCTCCTGGAAGATCATCGAGACGGTCCGGCCGCGAAACGCCGACAGTTCCTCGTCATCGAGCGCCAGCACGTCGCGGCCGAGCACCCGGACGCTGCCCGAAATCTGCGTCCGCTTCCGGGGCAATAGCCGCATCAGCGCGCGCAGGGTGACGCTCTTTCCGGAACCGAACTCGCCGAGCAGGCCAAGCACTTCGCCCTCGCCGAGCGCAAAGCTGAGATCGTTGACGGCAAAAACGGTGCGCTCGCCGGTGAAGCGAATGTTGAGGCCGCGCACTTCAACGAGATTGGTCATGCGAGCCTTGGCAACCGGTCGTGGAAATCGGTCAAGCGCTGGAACGCCGCACCGATCCGCAACAGCATGGCCTCATCGAAGGAGCGGCCGATCAGCTGCATGCCGACGGGAAGACCCCTGTTCGTAAAACCTGCCGGGATCGCCAGCGACGGCAGACCGAGATAGTTGATCGGGCGGGTAAACCGCGTCAGCCTTTGGATCACGGCTTCGGCGTCGGGACTGTTGCCGACGTCGCTCTCGGCAATCGTGGGAGCTGCGACCGGCGCCACCGGCGCGAGCACGGCGTCGACACCGGCAACCGCCGCGTTGTGCGCGGCCAGCGCCGGGCCGCGCCAGCGCATCGCTTCGAGATAGGAGACGCCCGATATCGCAAGCCCGTTCTGCAGCCGCATCAGAACCTGCGGACCGTAGTCCTGCGGACGCTCGATCATCCAGCGCTTGTGAAACGCCGCCGCCTCGGTAGCGAGAACGAACTGACAGGCCGCGGTGAGCTGACGCTGGTCCGGCAGTTCGACCGGAACAATAGTAGCGCCCTCGCGCTTGAGGACAGCGGTCGTCTCGTCGAGGACGCGCGCCACCTCGGAATCGAGATCGTCGACATAGAAGGCGGTGGGTACGCCGATGCGGAGGCCCTTGATCGGCTGACGCGCGGCGGCGATGTAATCCGGCACCACGCCTGCGACCGCGGTCGGATCTTCCGGGTCCGCGCCGGCCATCAGACCCAGCAGCAGCGCGCAATCCTCGGCGCTGCGCGCCAGCGGGCCGACGGTGTCGAGCGATTGCGACAGCGGCATCGCGCCGGCGCGGCTGATCCGGCCATAGGTCGTCTTCAATCCGGTGACGCCGCAGAAATGCGCGGGCATCCGGATCGAGCCGCCGGTATCCGAACCCAGTGCCGCAAAGGTCAGCCGTGCTGCGACCGCCGCCCCCGATCCCGACGACGAGCCGCCGGTGATATGATCGACGGCCCACGGGTTATGCACCGGCCCGTAATGGGCGTTGTGGCCGGTCGGCCCATAAGCGAATTCCGCCATCTGCAGCGAGCCGAGCCTGATCGTGCCGGCGTCCTTTAGCCGCTGCAGCGCAATGGAGGTCGTGACAGCGACAAAATCACGGCGGATTTTTGAGCCGCAGGTCACCACCTTGCCCGTGTCGTAATACATGTCCTTGTGCGCCAGCGGCACGCCGTGCAGAGGACCCCTTGGCTTGCCTTTCGCCAGTGCCGCGTCGGCAGCATCGGCCGCCGCGAGAGCTGCGTCCGCTTCGATCGCCATGAAGGCATTGAGACGCGGCTGCCATTGCGCAATCCGGTCGAGGCAGGATTGCGTCACCTCGCGCGACGACAAATGCTTCCCGGCGATCGCTTTGGCGACCGCGGTCAGCGACAATAGGGCCGGTTCGGCATTCATTTCGCAGCCCTGGTTCCTTGCACGAGAAGGAAGTTCGCGGGTTCCAGATCGAACGGCAGCGTACCGGCGACCGCGGCAAAACCGTCAAACGCAGGCCCAATCGAATTGGCGATACGCGTGGCGACCTCAGGACTCACGGGCACGCCGGCCGCTTCGGCCATCGCCTTGATCGCCTTGGGCGTAGGTCTGGTCATGCCGCGTCTGCTCCCTTGGGCGCGAGGCTGTGACCCGAACCCGCTATCGCCATATAACACGCCGCCTGATGGCCTGGTCCATCAAGCGGGCTGAGTTTCGGGGTGGCCTTGGCGCAGAGCGGTTCGGCGAACGGGCAACGGGTATGGAACCGGCAACCCGCGGGCGGATCGATCGGATTGGGCGGATCGCCCGAGATCGGCGGCGTCTCCGTCCTGCGATCGGGATCGGAAGACGGCATCGCCGCCAACAGCGCCCGGGTATAGGGATGCGCCGGCGCGTCCCACACGACGATCCACCGGACCGAGTTCGACCACTTCCCCGAGATACATCACCAGCACGCGGTCGGAGATGTAGCGCACCACATTGAGGTCGTGGCTGATGAACAGATAAGTCAGCCCGAACTCGCGCTTGAGATCGACCAGGAGATTGAGCACCTGCGCCTCGACCGATTTGTCGAGCGCCGACACGGCTTCGTCCAGAATCACCAGACGCGGCGACAGCGCCAGCGCGCGGGCGATGTTGACGCGCTGGCGCTGGCCGCCGGAAATCTCGTGCGGATAGCGGTTGGCAAAGGTTTCCGGCCGCAGGCCGACCTTGCCGAGCAGCTCGCGCGCCAGCGCGCGCGACGTTACGTCGGCCATGCCATGGACCTTCGGGCCGAACGCGATCAATTCCTCGATCGTGAGGCGCGGGTTGAGCGAGGCGTAACTGTCCTGAAACACCATCTGCATGCCGCGGCGCAGTTCGCGCAGCGACAGCGCGCGCCCGACCTGCATGCCGTCATAGATGATATCGCCGGCATCGCGCTTCATCAGGTGCATCAGCAGCCGTGCCGTGGTCGACTTGCCGCAGCCGGATTCGCCGACGATGCCGACGGTTTCGCCCTTGGCGATGGAGAACGAAACATCATCGACCGCGCGCACCGTCTTGCGCTTGCTGAAGAGATCGCCGCGCACCGGGAAATGCTTTGTCAGGCCGCTGACCTGCAGCAGCGGCTGCGCCGCGCCGCCGACGATCCTCGATCTTCTCCAGCAGTTCGACCGTCGGGCTGATCTCGCTCATCGCATCAGTTCCGGATGTCCATGGCGCTGCGCATGCCGTCGCTGAGCAGGTTGAAGCCGATCGACACCGCGAAGATCATGGCGCCGGGCAAGGCCGCCACCCATGGGTTGATATAGATCGCGGTGCGCAGCGTGTTGAGCATCAGGCCCCATTCCGGCTCCGGCGGTTTTGTCCCCAGGCCGAGGAACGACAGGCCGGCGGCGAGGATCATCGACACCGAGATCAGACCGGTGGCGTAGACGAAGATCGGCCCCAGCACGTTGCCGAGCATGTGCACGCGCATGATGGTGAAAGGACCGGCGCCGGAGGCGCGCGCCGCCTCGACAAAATCCATGTTGCGGACGCCGGTGGTGACGCTCTCGGCGACGCGGGTGATCTGCGGCACGAACACGATGGTCAGCGAAACAATGGAATTGACGATGCCCGCCCCCAGCGCGCCGGAAATCGCGATCGCCAGCAGCACCGAAGGAAAGGCGTAAAACACATCAACGGTGCGCATGATCGCGGTATTGATCTTGCCGCCTATATAGCCTGCGACGAGGCCGAGCGAGGTCCCGATCCCGAAGGCCAGGATGACGGGGAGAATCCCGACAATCAAAGACAGCCGCCCGCCATAGACCAGGCGCGCCAGCATGTCTCGGCCGAGTTCGTCGGTGCCGAGCGGATAGTTCGGCGTGCCGATATGGCGCAGCCTTCGGATCATCGAACCCTGATAGGGGTCGGCAAGCCCGAGCCAGGGCGCCAGCAAGGCGGAGAGAAAGATCGCGGCCAGAATAACGGCGCAGGCCATGCTGACCTTGTCGCGCAGAATCCTTCGTCCGACGGTCGCCCAATAGCCGCGCGCGTCGCTGGTGGGCGCGGCCTGCAGGGCGGCATCCGATATCGCGCTGGTCGGACTGATGCTCACCGCGTCAACCCCGCTTGATGCGCGGATCGATCGCGGCCTGCGCGATATCGACCATGAGATTGAGGAATACGAAGAACAGCGCCAGCACCAGGATGGTGCCCTGTAACAGCGGCAGGTCGCGCTGGAAGATCGCCGAATTGAGCAACAGCCCGGAGCCCGGCCACGAGAATACGGTTTCGATCAGGATCGAACCGCCGAGCATGTAGCCGAGCTGCAGCCCCATCACGGCAAGAGCGGTCGGCGCGGCATTCTTGATGACGTGCCGGAAAACATTGGTTTCGCGCAGGCCCTTGGCGCGCAGGGCCTCGACGAAATCCTGGCTCAATATGTCGCCGGTCAGCGCCCGCACGGTGCGGGTGACGATGCCCATCGGGATCACCGAGGTGGTGATCGCGGGCAGGATCAGATAGCGGATGTGTTCCCAGTCCCATCCCCAGGCGCCGGAACCGCCGGGCCCGGCGCCGACCGCGGGCAGCCAGTTCAACTGCACCGAGAAGATGATCACCAGCACCATGCCGAGCCAGTAATGCGGCACCGAGACGCCGGCGATCGCGATCGAGGTCGCCAGTTTGTCGATCCAGGTGTCGCGAAAATAGCCGGCGATCAAGCCGAAGAACAGTCCGAGCGTAAATCCGATCATCGCGGCGGCGATCGCCAGCGTCACGGTATTGCCGACCGCGCGCATGACTTCCGATAGCACCGGGCGGCCGGTGGCGATGGAATGGCCGAGGTCGCCGTTGACCGCCTTCCAAAGCCACAGACCGAACTGCACCGGCAGCGGGCGATCGAAGCCGTAGGCGATGCGCAGTTGCGACGCCAGTTCCTGCGACGCATCCGCGGGGAGAATCGCGACCAGGGGATCACCGGGCGTGATGTGCACCAGCATAAAGCACACCAGCGCCACGCTGATGACGATCGGGATCACATAGACGATGCGGCGGGCGATATAGGCGAGCACGTGTTACCTTGTCTTAGTCAGGTCCAATCTCTCGCTCGTCATGGCCGGGCTTGACCGGCCATCCACGTCTTGGCCACGAGCAAGAAAGGCGTGGATGCCCGGGTCGAGCCCGGGCATGACGAAGAAAGAGCAAGCCCGTCTACCTCACGGCGTCATGGAGATCGGCGAGAAGTCCACAAACCAGCTCTTGGGCTGCACGAAGCCGTTGACCTTGGGACTCATGGCGCGCGGGGCGACGTCGTGGGCGACATACAGGAATGCCGCGTCATCGACGGACGCCGCATGCAGCTCGGCCAGCGCCTTGTCCCGCTCGGTGGGATCGAAGGTCTGGCGCGCCTTGGTCACCAGTTCGTCGAATCTGGGATTATTGATAAAACCCCAATTGTTCGACACCGGCGGCGCCATCGACGATTGCAGGAAGCGCACCAGAGCGAAGAACGGATCCATCGCCGCATAGGTCACGTTGGTGGCGTTGGCGCCGTTGGCGGACGGATCCTTGGCGCCGCGCCGCCAGTTGGTGAACAGCGTATTCCATTCGATGACGTCGAGCTGGACGTCGAAATAGCATTCGGCCAGCGCCTGCTGCAGATATTCGTTCATCGGCAGCGGCAGCATCTGGCCGGAGCCCGATGCCGAGGTCTGGATCTTGACCGTCAATTTCTTGTTCGGGCCGAAGCCCGCTTCCTGCATCAGCTTCTGCGCGGCGGGCTTGTCATACTTGATCGCGAAGGTCGGATTTCCGCGCCAGGGATGACCCGCCTCGAAGGTGCCGGTGGCCGGCACCATCAGACCGGCCAGCAAGCCATCTCTCAGCGCCTCGCGGTCGATGCAGAGATTGGCCGCCTTGCGGACCCGGATGTCGTTCCAGGGCGAGCCTTCGACGCGCGAGAACTGCCACGGCCAGACATGCGGTTCCTCGTTGGTGTAGAGCTTGAATCCGCGCTGCTTGATTTCGGCGACCGCATCCGGCGCGGGCGCCTCGATCCAGTCGACCTGACCGGAGAGCAGTGCCGCGGTGCGGGCATTCGCCTCCGGCATCGGCAGCAGCAGCATCTTGTCGACCTTGGGGACGCGCGCTTTGTCCCAATAGTTTTCGTTCTTCGCAAGCTCCAGCCGCTCGCGCGGCGTGAAGCTCGACATTTTCCATGGGCCGGTGCCGGAGGCGTCCTTTGCGAACGCTGCCCAGGCGGCCTGCGACTTCGCTTTGGCATCCGCGCCTTCGGCGGCATCAAAAAACTTCTGCCATTTCGAAGGGCTCGCCATGAACAGGTTGGTGAGGTTGATCGGCAGGAAAGAGTCCGGCTCCTTGGTCGTCAATTCCACCGTCATGTCATCGATCTTGCGGGCCGAGGCCAATGTCGGCATCCGCGACGCCGTGACGCCGACCTGGCTCGGATCGAACTGCGGTGCATCCTGCCTGAGCACCTTTTCGACGTTCCAGACCACGGCATCGGAATTGAACGGCGATCCATCGTGGAAGGTGACGCCGGGACGAAGCTTGAACGTCCATTTCTTCTTGTCAGCGTCATCGACCTTCCATTCGGTCGCAAGCCCCGGAATAACCACGCTCGGCTTGTCGGCTGACGAGAGGTCCCACATTGTCAACGCATCATACAAGGTGAGGCCGGTGAAGCGGTTGCCCTCAAACCCCTGATCGGGCTGGCCCAGCGTGCGCGGAATGTCGGCTGCGGTCATGCCGATGCGCAAAATGGTCTCGGCGCCGGCGGTTCGTGGCATCGTCGCGATCGCGGCGATCGCCAGCATTGCGGTCATCGCCAATGCCCGGCTTTTTGCAGATTTTTCGGTACGCATGCGAGCTCATCCCTTCTCGACTTCAGCTGGCTAATTCTTATGCAACCTTATGCAACCGCTGTGCCAGTGGCGTCAGCCATTCGCCGGATTGTGATTGGCACAACAACTCTTTGTGGGCCCGCAGGGATCAACGACAAGGATGCCTAATCTGGCACCAACCTTGCAAGTTCGGGGCAGTACACCGGCTACCCCCGCAATGGAGCTTAGTTCATGCGCGCCCGAATTTCGATCCTTCTTGCAGTCTTCGCCATTGCCCTCGACGCCGGCCTGCCCGCCTCCCCGGCACAAGCCGAGACCGTGGTGCGATACGGCATTTCGATGGCCGATATTCCGCTGACCATCGGCCAGCCGGATCGCGGCGCCGGCGCTTATCAATTCACCGCCTACACGATTTACGATCCGCTGGTCGCTTGGGAAATGGACGTGTCGGATCGGCCCGGCAAACTGGTGGCGGGGCTCGCCACCGAATGGAAGGTCGACGACAAGGACAAGACCAAGTGGCGCTTCACGCTCCGCAACGGCGTCAAGTTTCACGACGGCAGCGACTTCAATGCCGATGCGGTGATCTGGAATCTCGACAAGGTCCTGAACGACAAGGCGCCGCAATTCGACAAGCGCCAGAGCGCGCAAGTCAAAACCCGCCTACCCTCGGTCGCAAGCTACGCCAAGATCGACGACTCGACGATCGAGATCACCACCAAGACCGTCGACTCCTTCTTTCCCTATCAGATGCTGTGGTTCCTGGTCTCGAGCCCGGCGCAATACGAGAAGCTCGGCAAGAACTGGGACAAGTTCGCCAGCCAGCCTTCCGGCACCGGACCGTTCAAGCTGACAAAACTGGTGCCGCGCGAACTGGCCGAGTTCTCGAAGAACGAGGATTACTGGAACAAAAGTCGGATTCCGAAGGTCGACAAGCTGATCCTGATTCCGATGCCGGAAGCGCTGACCCGGACCAACGCGCTACTCGCCGGCCAAGTCGACTTGATCGAGACGCCGGCGCCGGATGCGGTGCCGCAACTCAAATCGGCGGGCATGCGGATCGTCGATAACATCACGCCGCATGTCTGGAACTATCATCTCAGCGTATTGCCCGGCTCGCCCTGGACCGACATTCGCCTGCGCAAGGCGCTCAATCTTGCCATCGACCGCGACGCGGTGGTCGGGCTGATGAACGGTCTGGCCAAACCCGCCAGGGGCCAGGTCGATCCATCGAGCCCCTGGTTCGGCAAGCCGAGTTTCGAACTCAAATACGATCTGGCCGCGGCCAAGAAGCTGGTCGAGGAAGCCGGCTATTCGAAGGAGAAGCCGCTGAAGACGACCTTCATCATCGCCCAGGGCGGTACCGGGCAAATGCTGTCGCTGCCGATGAACGAATTCCTGCAGCAAAGCTTCAAGGAAATCGGCATCGACATCGACTTCAAGGTGGTCGAATTGGAAACGCTGTACACGCACTGGCGCAAGGGCGCGGCGGACGAAATGAACGCCGGCATCACCGCCAACAACATCGCCTATGTGACCTCAGACCCGCTCTATGCCATCGTCCGGTTCTTCCACTCCGGCCAGGTCGCGCCGGTCGGCGTCAACTGGGGCGGCTACAAGAATCCGAAAGTCGATGCCCTGATCGACGAGGCCAAGCAGACCTTCGATACCGCCAAGCAGGACGAATTGCTGGCGCAAGCGCATGCGCTGATCGTCGACGATGCCGTGCTGGTGTGGGTGGTGCACGACACCAACCCGCACGCGCTGTCGCCCAAGATCAAGAAGTTCGTGCAGGCGCAGCACTGGTTCCAGGACCTGACCACGATCGGGGTGGAGTGAGGATCTCGCTGTCGTCCCGGCGAACCAGGCTGTATGAGAAGTCGCGGCTTTTTTGCGATTGACGAACACGGCGCTGTTTGCGGGGCGCAAAAATCCTTCTCAGGCTGGGGAGGGTTGAAGCGCTGCCAGCAGGGCCGGCACTCCAAGGATGTTGATGACCCGTTTGAGATTGTAGCACAGCACGCCCAACGCCAGTTCCGCTTTGGCTTTTCTCAATCCCCTTAGCAGGAACCGGGGGTGGGCCATCAGCCATTTCATCGTGCCAAACAGGTGTTCGGCCGTTTCCCGCCGGTGCTTCATCCACATCGGATCGGCGGTCGCCCGCCGGTGCATTGCCTCCCGCGCATCCTCGTAAAAATCGCGCACGATGACCCGCCGCGGCGCCTTGGTACATTGCGGCTTCAGCGGACAGCTGCCGCACGCCCGGCTGGTGTACTCTTTCTTCTTCTGGGTATGGGAAGTCTTGTACACGCTCAGCGTGTCGCCGGCCGGACAGCGCCAGCTGTCGCTTGCAGGATCGTAGGTAAACTTGTCACGGCTGAAGTACGTCACGATTCGCGGTGTCGTCCCGGCGAACGCCGGGATCTAGAACCACAGGCGGTAGTACGGCATCAAAGCCGTCGGCACAGCGCCGCAAAAGAACGGCACGGCGTATGGGTCCCGGCTCGCGCTTTGCTTGGCCAGGACGACGAACTACTTCGTCAGCAGCGCGAAGGCGCCGTTCCAGTCTTCCGGCGGCGGGGCTTTCTGATAGCCCTGGATTCGCGCCTCATACAGATTGTAGAGCAACTCCAGCGCGCGGGCGTCATCGGTCTTGCGGCCGCGTTCGATCGCCGCCAGCGCGCCCTCCCAGTCGCGGCTGCGATAGCACGCCAGCATCTCGATGGTCAGGTTGCGCAGCCGCTGGAAGCGGCCGGACTGGGCGGTGTCCTCGCGGCCGGCAATGGCATAGATCACCTCGGGCTCCTTCTTGCCCTTCACCATGATGAAATCGAGCTCGAGAATCGCAAACTTGTCCTTGACCACGAGCGCGGTGTTGGAGCCGACGATGATCGGAAAGCCATACTCCTTGGATTGGCCTTCGAGCCGCGCGGCAAGGTTGACGCTGTCGCCCAGCACGGAATAATCGAAACGCACGTCGGAACCCATATTGCCGACCACGCAAGTGCCCGTATTCAGCCCGACGCCGACGTTAAGCGGAAAATAGGCGGGGCCGCCCTCCTGCGCCTCGATCTCGCGCTGCTTGTTGAGCTCATCGATCCGCTCCAGCATGTCGACCGCGGCCTCGCAGGCGTTGAGCTGGTGCTCCTTATCGTCGAGCGGCGCATTCCAGAACGCCATGATCGCATCGCCCATGTATTTGTCGATGGTCCCCTTGCGCGCCAGGATCGCATTGGTCAGCGGCGTCAGGAACCGGTTCATCAGCGCGGTCAACCCTTGCGGGTCGCGCTTGAAGGACTCCGAGATCGTGGTGAAGCCCCTGACGTCAGAAAACATGATGGTCATCTCGCGCTCCTCGCCGCCGAGCACGAGTTTTTCCGGCGACTGCGCGAGCTGTTCGATCAGCGCCGGCGAAATATACTGGCCGAAGGCCGAGCGAATCTGCCGCCGTTGCTTCTGCTCCCTGACGAAGCTTGAGAAGATCAGGGTGAGGTATATCGCCGTGGTCGACAGCAGGGGGTAGGTAAAATCAATCAGCAGCCGGTGCTGCGTATAGAAATACCAGGAGGTTCCGACCAGCAACGTTGCGAACAGCGCGCCGACGGCAACGAGGGTAACCGGGCCGAACGACGGCGCGAACGCAATCACCAGAATTCCGAGCACCAGGGCGGCAAAAAATTCGACAGCGGGGCCGTAGTACGGCTGCGCCAGCACGGCACGGGTCAGAGCACTCTCCAGTACTTGCGCGTGAATCTCGACCCCGGGCATCGCGGGATCGACCGGCGTGGTCTTGAGGTCGTTAAGCCCCGCCGCCGAGGTTCCGATCAGCAGCAGCTTGCCCTTGATCTTTTCGGGCGGGGCGCGCCCTTCGAGCAGGTCGAGTGCCGAAACATAGATCTCAGGATCGTGACGCGCGAAATGAACCCAAAGCTGCCCGTTGAGGTCGGTCGGAATCTGGAACCCTTTGACACCGATGCTCTTGATCCCGGCCTGATCGGTTTTGATGAAGATCGTGTCGGTACCGGTCGCCACCCGCAACATTTCGAAACTCAGGGACGGCATGGTCACACCCTGTGCCTTCATGATCATCGGCACCCGCCGCACGATGCCGTCGTGTTCGGGGTTGATCGTGAGCAGGCCGCGGCCACGGGCCGCCGCTTCCAGAACCTGCGTATTGCGCAGCAAGCCGGGAAATTCGTACATGAAGCGCTGCGGATCTTCGCCAAGCATCGCAAGTCCCGTTACCGGAAGCGTCTTGTCCAGATCTGAGAGAATATCGGGAAGCCCGGTTTCGCCCAGCACCACGAGCGAGTGCCGCATCTCATCCGCTAAAACCTGATCGTTGCTCGGCAGCGCTCGCAACTTATCCCGGGTCGCCTCGTCAAGATTGCGGAAGGTGTCGGCCGCCACGTCCGGATTGAGCCGGTCGGGCTCTGCGAACATGATATCGAAGCCGGTCGCGACGGCGCCGAGCCTGGTGAGGTTGGCGACCATATCCGCGATCCGCGTCCGCGGCCACGGCCACTGGCCGAATTTCGCCAGGCTCTTTTCGTCGATATCGATGACGGTGACCGGTCTCGCGGTCTTCACGCGGTGATCGATGCGCTGGAAGGTATCGAAGGTTCGGACGCGAAGCTCCTCGACCGGAGCGGGATCGGCGATACGCAACGCGGCAAGCCCGATCAGGAGCGCCAGGCACACCAGCCTCGCATACCCGAACTTCCGCGCGAACCAACGTCGCAATACCCTCAGCCGCTTCATGTCTTCCAGATAGCACGCTGCGGCGGATTGATCACGTCCCGGATCGGATGCCCGGCCAGCCACTTATGATGGGAAAAGCGGCTTGGTCCGAGCTGCTGCGCTGCTCCGCCGCTCAAATTCCGGAGCGCCGGCGCGCGAAAACGCCCTAGACGACGTGGAAGTCGGAGGCGTGCAGCTGCGCCTTGACTACCCCGGCCAAGGTGATCGTATCGTGGGCATCGATGGCGACAATCGAATTCCCGTGGCCGTCATCAAACGTTGCGTTCATGGCCGCCAGTGCGTTCGCAAAGATCGGGCTCTTGAATTGAAGCGTGTCGGAGTCCGGATGGAAGTCGGTCACCGTGGCATGGCCGACGCCCGCGAAATTGAAAACAAAGTTGTCGCCGGCGGCAAACCCACTCAACGTCTGGTTCGCGACGCTTGCGACGATCGTGCCGCTCGCCGCCGGTCCGGGATCATGCATGATCGCTGTCGTGGCTCCACTGCCGACGGCCGCGGTCGCGGAGGATACCGGCGGATCGACAATCAGCGTATTCCCGTTACCGTCGTTCTCGATCGTAAAATTCGCCAGCTGGTAACTTCCCGCGAAGTTGATGCTGTCAAGCGCCTGGCCATTGGCGTCGTACAGGGTCAGCGTCCCGGTACCGTTCCCGTTGTCCGTATAGGTGGTCTTGTTTGTCGCTACATCGGCAAAGTTGACATCGGTCAGGTTGATCAGATCCGAATTGGAGGTCGTGCCATCCCCGGCAAAACCGACGATTAGCCCCGTGAAATCCTTGGAGCTATCGAGCACGAGCTCGCCGGTGGTGCCGCTGCTGTTCGTAAAGCTCACCGTCGCCGTGCTCGCGGCCGAGATGTCCAGCGTCCTGCCGCTGTCGATCGCGATCAGGCCGGATGGCTGCGGATCATCGATCAGCGTCCCGCCGGTCGCATCCGGCGCAAGCTCGAAAGCAGGATCGAAGGGACCTCCGGAAAGATGGAGGGTGACAGAAGTGATGCCGTTGCTGACGGTGACAGCGCTGGAACTAAAATGGGCGGACATATGGCCTGACCTGTAGGCCAGATCCTTGAGATCGACGTGATTTTCCTGGCTTTCGGTCGGAAATTCAACGAGGCCGACGATCGTTCCCTGGAAGTCTTTCGAATCGTCGAGGATTAGCGTGGCTGTGGCGCCCGCCGACATGAAAGTCACGGTCTGGCCCGAGGAAACCGAACCACCGATCTCGATCTTGGTGTTGTTGAAAAGCTCGATCGATCCGGTTCCGGTAACATTCCCGGCGATGTTCACCACCGCGACCGAACTGCTGCCGGCGCTGCCGGCTTCGATCAACCCGTTGTTCAGGACGTTATCATCGATCTGCAGCGTATGGCCTGCCGCGGCTTCCAGGACACCATTGTTCGTGACCGTGAGGCTGCCTACGGTCCAGTGGCTGCCTGGGGGCCCGGCGCTGGTGGGGGTATTGACGCCAGTGTCAATGATCAGCGGATTTGTCCCGGTGGCATCGATCGTGCCGTTGTTCACCAGTGTCAGAAGGTTGTCACCGATCGTGCCGGTGCCGGTGATGGTGTTGGAATTGGTCAGCGTCGCCGCCAACCCGTCGCTGACGATCATGTTGTTGATATTGTTGCTCAGCGTCACTTTGCCGGTGCCGTTGAGCAGCACGTTGCCGGAAATTTCCAGCTGGGTGTTGTCGCCTGAGGAGTTCAGCGCAATCGTGCCGGCATTGGCGATGGTACCCTTGAGGTCCAGCGCCGTGTTGTCGGTCACCTTGACGGTCGTGACGCCGGCGATTGCAACACTGTCGAGCGTGCTGGCGCCGCCCAATGTCGCGATCGTGCCAAGACCACTCAGAGTGCCGGCGATGATGATCGCGCTCTGCAGGTCCAGCGTCGCGCCGGCATCGACCGTTACCGTGCTGTTGGTGTTGGTCACCCTGGTGTTAATCAGCTTCAGCGTGCCGTTGCCGGTCGCCTTGAGCGTGCCGGTATTGGTCAGCGTATCGTTGTTAAGGTCGAGTTCGCCGCCATTGGCCTCCACAGTGCCGGCGTTGACGAAACTGCTGGTGCCGCTGATCGTGCTGATGCCGCTGGTCGCCTCGATCACGTCCGTCGAGGCCGTCGTCGATACCGCGCCGCCGTTGATGGTGGCGCCCTTGAGATTGAGAATAGCATTGGTCCCGGTCGCTTCGACCGTGCCATTGGTGTTGGTGACCGTGGTGTTGACCAGGTCAAGCTCGGCGCCAAGCGCCTCCAGTGTCCCATTGTTGACGAAGCTGCTGGTGCCGCTGATCGTGCTGATCCCGCCGATGCCGCTGGTCGCCTCGATCACGTCCGTCGAGGCCGTCGTCGAGACCACGCCGCCGTTGATGGTAGCGCCCTTAAGATTGAGAACACCATTGGTCCCGGTCGCTTCAACCGTGCCATTGGTGTTGGTGACCGTGGTGATGACCAGATCGAGTTCAGCCCCGTTGGCCTCCACCAGGCCGGCATTGACGAAACTGCTGGTGCCTTTGATCGTGCTGATGCCGGTCGCATCGATCGTGCCAAGGTCGATAATCTTGCCACCGTCGATGGTGACGCCATCGATTTGCAGCATGCCATCCACCTGGACGAGCCCAGACGGAGTCGGACCTGACCCATTAATGACGGTGACGCCGTCCAGAATCGCCGTCGACGCAGCCGCTATTTCAAGTTTGCCGACGTTGCCGATCGACAATATGCCACCGGTGATGGTGGTGCCGTCTTCAAGGGTCAGCGTGACCAGGGACGGCGACGGGAGGGCATCGACTTGAATGATCCCGCCGGTGTTGACGACGTTTACGCCGTCGAGCGTTGCGCCGGACACTGTCTCGATCTGCACCGTTCCGGCATTGACCAGACGGCCGCCGATCACGGTGGCTCCGCCCTGCAGCGTCAATGTATCGGCGGCATCCACCGACAGGGTCGCGCCGGCCGCGGTATCCGCGAATGTGGTCCCGGTCACCGTGACATTGTCCAGCGTAAGCGTCTGACCGCCGTCGACCGTGACGCCGCCCTGGTTCAGGCTGGCGCCGCTGATCTCGCTTGAGCCGGTGATATGGATCGTACCGGAGTCGTTGACGGAGCCGCCGGTGATGCTGGCGTCGTCGAGCGTCAGCGTGGCGGCGCCGTCGACCGTGATGATACCGCCGGCATTGGCGACTGTGGTGCCCTGATCGAGCAGCAGCGCGCCGCCGGCCAGAATCTCAAGCATTCTATTGGCGGCGACGGTCTCGTTATCCAGCGCATTGCCGGTGCCGCTGACCTTGATCTGACCGGTGTTGCCGAGCGCGCCGTTCTTCAGCACCGCCGTGCCGGTCAGATCGATCTCGCCGCTGTCGGTGACGATGCCGCCGGTCACCGTGGTGCCGTTCAGCGTCAAGGTCTTGGTGGCGTCCACCGTCAGCTGGGTGTTGGCCAGCGCGTCGGTGTTGATGATGGTGTCGCCGATGATATCGAGCGTGCCGAGATTGCTGATCGCGCCGCCCGTCAGCGTCACCCCGCTCAGGTTCAGCGTCTTGGTGGCGTCGACCCTGACCGTGCCGCCGTCGGTGATGGTGGTGCCCGTCACCGTGGTGCCGTCCAGCGTCAGCGTCCTGGTCGCATCCACCGTGACCTGGCCGCCATTGAGCGCCGCCGTATTGATCGCGCTGTCGCCGGTGACGTGGATCGTGCCGCCGTCGGTGACGGTGCCGCCGGTCACCGTGGTGCCGTTCAGCGTCAAGGTCTTGGTGGCGTCCACCGTCAGCTGGGTGTTGGCCAGCGCGTCGGTGTTGATGGTGGTGTCGCCGATGATATCGAGCGTGCCGAGATTGCTGATCGCGCCGCCCGTCAGCGTCACCCCGCTCAGGTTCAGCGTCTTGGTGGCGTCGACCTTGACCGTGCCGCCGTCGGTGATGGTGGTGCCCGTCACCGTGGTGCCGTCCAGCGTCAGCGTCCTGGTCGCATCCACCGTGACCTGGCCGCCATTGAGCGCCGCCGTATTGATCGCGCTGTCGCCGGTGACGTGGATGGTGCCGCCGTCGGTGACGGTGCCGCCGGTCACCGTGGTGCCGTTCAGCGTCAAGGTCTTGGTGGCGTCCACCGTCAGCTGGGTGTTGGCCAGCGCGTCGGTGTTGATGATGGTGTCGCCGATGATGTCGAGCGTGCCGAGATTGCTGATCGCGCCGCCCGTCAGCGTCACCCCGCTCAGGTTCAGCGTCTTGGTGGCGTCGACCTTGACCGTGCCGCCGTCGGTGATGGTGGTGCCCGTCACCGTGGTGCCGTCCAGCGTCAGGGTCCTGGTCGCATCCACCGTGACCTGGCCGCCATTGAGCGCCGCCGTGTTGATCGCGCTGTCGCCGGTGACGTGGATGGTGCCGCCGTCGGTGACGGTGCCGCCGGTGACCGTGGTGCCGTTCAGCGTCAGCGTCTTGGTGGCGTCGACCGTCAGCTGGGTGTTGGCCAGCGCGTCGGTGTTGATCGATGCTGTCGCCGATGATGTCGACGTGCCGAGATTGATGATCGCGCCGCCGGTCAGCGTCGACGCCGCTCAGGTTCAGCGTCTTGGTGGCGTCGACCTTGACCGTGCCGCTGTCGGTGATCGGTGGTGCCCGTCACCGTGGTGCCGTCCAGCGTCAGGGTCCTGGTCGCATCCACCGTGACCTGGCCGCCATTGAGCGCCGCCGATTGATCGCGCTGTCGCCGGTGACGTGGATGGTGCCGCTGTCGGTGACGGTGCCGCCGGTCACCGTGGTGCCGTTCAGCGTCAAGGTCTTGGTGGCGTCCACCGTCAGCTGGGTGTTGGCCAGCGCGTCGGTGTTGATGATGCTGTCGCCGATGATGTCGACGCGTGCCGAGATTGCTGATCGCGCCGCCGGTCAGCGTCACCCCGCTCAGGTTCAGCGTCTTGGTGGCGTCGACCTTGACCGTGCCGCTGTCGGTGATGGTGGTGCCCGTCACCGTGGTGCCGTCCAGCGTCAGCGTCCTGGTCGCATCCACCGTGACCTGGCCGCCATTGAGCGCCGCCGTATTGATCGCGCTGTCGCCGGTGACGTGGATCGTGCCGCCGTCGGTGACGGTGCCGCCGGTCACCGTGGTGCCGTTCAGCGTCAAGGTCTTGGTGGCGTCCACCGTCAGCTGGGTGTTGGCCAGCGCGTCGGTGTTGATGATGGTGTCGCCGATGATATCGAGCGTGCCGAGATTGCTGATCGCGCCGCCCGTCAGCGTCACCCCGCTCAGGTTCAGCGTCTTGGTGGCGTCGACCTTGACCGTGCCGCCGTCGGTGATGGTGGTGCCCGTCACCGTGGTGCCGTCCAGCGTCAGGGTCCTGGTCGCATCCACCGTGACCTGGCCGCCATTGAGCGCCGCCGTATTGATCGCGCTGTCGCCGGTGACGTGGATGGTGCCGCCGTCGGTGACGGTGCCGCCGGTCACCGTGGTGCCGTTCAGCGTCAAGGTCTTGGTGGCGTCGACCTTGACCGTGCCGCCGTCGGTGATGGTGGTACCCGTCACCGTGGTGCCGTCCAGCGTCAAGGTCCTGGTCGCATCCACCGTGACCTGGCCACCATTGAGCGCCGCCGTGTTGATCGCGCTGTCGCCGGTGACGTGGATGGTGCCGCCGTCGGTGACGGTGCCGCCGGTGATGGTGGCCTGGTCCAGCGTCAGCGTGCCGGTGCTGTCGACCGTGATGCTGCCGCCGGTGTTGTTGATCGTGGTGGGGTCAATGAGCAGTGCGCCGCCGGCCAGAACCTCGATACCGCCGGTATTGGTGACCGTCTCGCCATCCAGCGCATTGCCGATGCCGCTGACCTTGATCTGACCGGTGTTGCCGAGCGCGCCGTTCTTCAGCACCGCCGTGCCGGTCAGATCGATCTCGCCGCTGTCGGTGACGATGCCGCCGGTCACCGTGGTGCCGTTCAGCGTCAAGGTCTTGGTGGCGTCGACCTTGACCGTGCCGCTGTCGGTGATGGTGGTGCCCGTCACCGTGGTGCCGTCCAGCGTCAGCGTCCTGGTCGCATCCACCGTGACCTGGCCGCCATTGAGCGCCGCCGTGTTGATCGCGCTGTCGCCGGTGACGTGGATCGTGCCGCCGTCGGTGACGGTGCCGCCGGTGATGGTGGCCTGGTCCAGCGTCAGCGTGCCGGTGCTGTCGACCGTGATGCTGCCGCCGCTGTTGTTGATCGTGGTGGGGTCAATGAGCAGTGCGCCGCCGGCCAGAACCTCGATACCGCCGGTATTGGTGACGGTCTCGCCATCCAGCGCATTGCCGGTGCCGCTGACCTTGACGTTGCTAAAATTGCTCAGCGAGCCGTTCTTCAACGTGCTGCCGCCCTGTAGATCGAGCGTGCCGGAATTGCCGAGCGTACCGCCATCAATGGTGGCGCCCACCAAGTCAAGCGTCGAACCGCTTTCGACCGTTACCTTGCCGCCGCTGTTGGTCACCGTCGTGGTGATCAGCTCCAGGGTCGAGTCATCGATCACCTCAAGCGTTCCGCTGTTGGTCATGCCGACATCGGTGAGCGCGCTGGTGCCGGTCGAATCGAGCGTGCCGGAATTGCCGAGCGTGCCGCCGCTGATGGTGGCGCCCACCAGGTCCAGCGTCGAACCGCTTTCGACTGTCACAGTGCCACCGTTGTTGGTCACCGTCGTGGTGGTCAGCTTCAGCGTCGAATCATCGATCGCCTGCAGCGTCCCGGTGTTAGTCACCGGCTCATCGGTGATATCGAGTTCGCCGCCATTGGCTTCCAGCGTGCCGGAATTGATCAGCGTCACGTCCGCCGCGGGATCGATGGTCAGAATGCCGCCGGTTGCCTCAATCAGGCCGCTATTGTTGATGTCGACATCGGTGAGGTCGCTGGTGCCGGTCGAATCGAGCGTGCCGGAATTGCCGAGTGTGCCGCCGTCGATGGTGGCGCTGACCAGATCCAGCGTCGATTCGCTTTCGACCGCTACCGCGCCGCCGCTGTTGGTCACCGTCGTGGTGGTCAGCTTCAGCGTAGAGCCGTCGATTGCCCGCAGCGTCCCGGTATTGGTGACCGGCTCATCGGTGATGTCGAGTTCGCCGCCATTGGCTTCCAGCGTGCCGGAATTGATCAGCGTCACGTCCGCCGCGGGATCGATGGTCAGAATGCCGCCGGTTGCCTCGATCAGGCCGCTGTTGTTGATGTCGACATCGGTGAGCGCGCTGGTGCCGGTCGAATCGAGCGTGCCGGAATTGCCGAGCGTGCCGCCGCTGATGGTGGCGCCAACCAGATCAAGCGTCGATTCGCTTTCGACCGCTACCGTGCCACCGCTGTTGGTCACCGTCGTGGTGGTCAGCTTCAGCGTAGAGCCATCGATAGCCTGCAGCGTGCCGGTATTGGTGACCGGCTCATCGGTGATGTCGAGTTCGCCGCCATTGGCTTCCAGCGTGCCGGAATTGATAAGCGTCACGTCCGCCGCGGGATCGATGGTCAGAACACCACTGGTCGCCTCGATCAGGCCGGAATTGGTGATGGCGACATTGGTGAGGGCGCTGGTACCGGTCGAATCGAGCGTGCCGGAATTGCCGAGCGTGCCGCCGTCGATGGTGGCGCCCACCAGATCAAGCGTCGATTCGCTCTCGACCGTTACGGTGCCACCGCCGTTGGTCACCGTCGTGGTGGTCAGCTTCAGGGTCGAGCCATCGATAGCCTGCAGCGTGCCGGTATTGGTGACCGGCTCATCGGTGATATCGAGTTCGCCGCCATTGGCTTCCAGCGTGCCGGAATTGATAAGCGTCACGTCCGCGGCGGGATCGATGGTCAGGACACCACTGGTCGCCTCGATCAGGCCGCTGTTGTTAATGGCGACATCGGTAAGCGCGCTGGTACCGGTCGAATCGAGCGTACCGATGATGCTGAGCGTGCCGCCATCGATCGTGGCTGTATCAAGTATCAGCGTCGCGGCGTCATCGACCGTGATGATGCCGGCGGCATTTCCGACCGTGGTGAGCTGATCGAGGGTGAGCACGCCAAGGCTGAGCACTTCGATGACGCCGGTGTTGGTCACCGTCTCCGCGTCCAGCGCATTGCCGATGCCGCTGACCTCGATCTGGCCGGAATTGCCGAGCGCGCCGTTCTTCAGCACGGCCGCGCCGGCAAGGTCGATCTCGCCGCTATTGGTCACGCTGCCGCCGTTGATGGCGGCGCCGTTGAGCGTCAGCTTCGCCGTCGCATCGACGGTAACATGGCCGGCATTGGCGATATCGACCAGAACGTTCAGCGTGCCGCCTGAAACCTCGATGGTTCCCTCAACGGTATTGGTAATGCTGCTCTGATCCTTGAAGTCGCCGCCCTGCGCAAACTCGATGGTGCCGGAATTCAGCAGAATGCTGTGATCGACGAACTCCGCCAGGCCGCCGACGCTGATGGTTCCGAAGTTGGTGACGATCGAGTCGGCACTGACGCTGAACGTGTCCGCGACCGTCAACGTGCTTTCGTTGATCAGCGACGGGGGCAAGTTGCCGAAGTCGTTCATGGTCACGGTTTTGGCGAACGCCGGGGCATCAATCGTCAGGGGGAAGGACGGCGTCAGGCCGATCGCCTGGTTCGTGACGATGATGACATCGTCATTCAACGTCGGGATGGCGCTGGCTTCCCAGTTCGATGCAGTGCTCCACAGCCCTCCCGGCGGCGAATCCGGCGGCGTGGTGGCGATCCAGATAAACGCGGCGTTGGTGCCGGTGATCGTTATCGTAAACGGCACGGCGGTCACCGCATCGTTCGGTGCGTAATTGTTGTCGACCAGCGCCACATAGGTCAGCACCAGCGTCTCGCCATCGGCGAGGAAGTCGAGCGCGCTGTCCGCGACGTTGTAGGTCCAAGTCGCCGAGCCGTTGTTGTTGTTGCCGGCGCCCTGGACCACCAGCAGCTTGGCTTCCACCGCCGCGATGGCGTAGAGCTGCTGCAGGTTCAGCGTCGCAGTGATGTCGTTGCCGTGAGCGTCCAGGTATTTGAATGAATCGAACCTCGTCGAGACGGTAGGACGATCGCCGGCGTTGATGTCGGCAAAGTTGACGATGCCGGACACCGTATCGATCGCCGTGCTGTGTGTAACGCCGACTTTTTTGCTAAAGGCGCCGGGGGTGGCCGCGGCATGTGGCGGCAGGTTAATATGCGGCGGCGGGGGGGTGGTCCGTTCGGACCTGTCTGTGATTGCGGATTGTCGAGCGTATTCACATTTATGATGATGGGAGTCGCGCTGGCACCGCTCGTCAGGATGATCGGCTGCAGCTGCTGCGGCGTGATCGAATCGGTGAAATGATCGAAGGTTTTCGGGTTCGAATTGTCCGTGAACTTCAGCGAGAACACATCGGTGATGAGCTTTTGCAGATCGGGCGACAAAGGCGAGTTCGTGATGCTGAGCTGGCCGTTACTGATGTTGATCTGCTGTCCGGCCTGATTGACGGTCGCGATCGGCGTAAGCGTGCCCTTGTCGAACAGGATGTAGGAACCGGTGGTGCCGTCCGGTTCGACCAGCACCTGGAATCTCGCATCGGGCGTCCCGCCCTGGCCGGGGATGTTGAAGTCGATCTCGACCAGCACCGCGGTGCCGCGGATGCCCATGGTGGCGACCGGCGTATCGACCTTCATGTCGCCGTGTTTTGCGGTCTCGCCGGCGACGAAAGAGATGGTCCCCGCCACCAGGCTGATGAGCGAGGAATTGTTCGACCCGTTCGGGTCGTAGACCATTTCGTTGAGCACCATCCTCGCATTCGACGAGAGGCCGAACACGGTGCCGTCGATGAAGGTGATGCCGAGCGTGGAATCGGAGCCGGACTGCACCACGTCGCCTTTTTCGACGTTGTCGCCATTGTGCAGGATGACCGAGACGCCGTTACGAACCACGGTCGCGGTACCCGCGAGCTTGGTGACGTGGCCGATGACCTTGCCGGCGCCCGCGCTGCCGTCCGCCTGCGCATATTTGTGGTGGCCGGTAAGCGCGTCGACGATCTCGCTAGTGAGGTGGGCGCCGTCGGGGGAAGACAGCGCGGCGTGCTTCTCGCCCTTGAAGTAATCCCGCAGGACCAGTTCGCGATCGTCTTTGGAAAGAATCAGGTCGACGCCGGACCGCTTGAAATCGCCGTTGAACAATAGCTGCGTGTCGGGGACGATAATGGCGCCCGCAGGAGCATGCGTCGGGTGCGGCGAAATAGTCTCGACATGGGCCGACCCATGCGAATGCAGGCCCGAACCATCAGCGGGGAACGTGGTGTCGAATTTGCCGGCGTAATTCAAAGGGCCACCGCAAAAAGGGTTAATATTTAAATAATTTTCAGCCGCCTAAGCTTGCATATCACTAGGATGTGCATCGGGAAACCATCTCCTGCTTGTGCAAATCGTTTGAAACGCGATCCGCCGGAACCAGTGTCGAATGTCTATTCCACAGAAGCTCAAAGAACATCAGTATTCGGTGCACCCTCCATAGGTATATGTCCGACGCTACCAGACATTTGATGTAATTAAAGGTATAGATTTGGAACCTATACTTTCCTGATCTTCTACCTGCATCTCCTTGCAGGATACTGCGCCGGTCTCTTGGCTAAAACTGTGATCTAGATAACAGAGCGGTCGATTGCGTGCTAATTAGCCATATCCGGCAGAAATCGACACAAATGCAATCATTACCTGTGCTTTAACCTCTTGCGAGCCGGCTTTCGTCCTTCGAAGGTAGGAATATTTAAAATCTTCGGCGAATTGGCCGAACGAATTTCAACCTGTTTCGTGCTTTCCGGCCGGTTTCGGCCGGCCTTAAGCAGAATAAAAGCCACCCCACCCATCATCGCCTGCGAAACGATCCGGTCGCGAGCTGGCAAACGAGCCTCGCCGATGCCCGGACTTGGGGCGTCAGATGGGATTTCTCGGTCACTCGCACGCCTGGCGTGCCGTTATACTTGCCTGTGGCATGGCCTGGTTCGGACCGGCGGCGGATCTTTCAGCCGAATCGCTGATGACGCCCGGCGCATCGGGCCTGATCCGCAAATCCGCCGAGCCGTTCGGACTTTTCGCCCTGGCACTTTCGGCGGGCGGCGTGCGCGAAAAATGGCGGGAGGTCGAGCGCAAGCTCGACGACGAAAGGGTGCAACTGGCGCTTTGCGACGGCGACCGCGATCGCTGCGCGTCTCCGGCGGCGCTGCAATTCCTCGCTATCGTGGACAACGCCAGAGGCCGGGAGGGACGCGCCCGCCTCGGCGAGATCAACCGCGCGATCAATCTTGCCATCAGGCCGGTGAGCGATCTGGCTCAATACGGCGCGACGGACGTGTGGAGCTCTCCGCTCGTCACCCTCGTCAACGGCGCCGGAGATTGCGAGGACTACGCGATCGCCAAATTCTTTGCCTTGCGCGAGGCCGGCGTTTCGCCGCAGGACTTGCGGATCGTGATCATGCGTGACGTCTTCCACGGCGAGGACCACGCGGTTGCCGCCGCGCGGCTGGATGGACACTGGCTGATGCTGGACAATCGCCGCATGGCGATGGTCGAGGACGTCGATGTCAGGAACTACCGGCCGCTGTTCGTCATCGACCAATACGGCGTCAGGCAGTATGCCGAGGCGCCGCTGCTGGCAAACCTGCCGGATCGCGATTTTGCGCCGTCGCCGAATCTGGCGATCGCGCCCGCTTTGATTTCGTCCCGCAACTAATATCCGCACTCCAGATCGGGCTTTCGCATCCGGCGTGGGCAGATAACCCCGGGGCTGCCGGCCGACCGATCGGCGAGGCGCGCCGCCGGATCAAGTCAGGGGCAGGCTTTCGCTCGAAAAACGTTTTTACGGGCCTGGCGGAGCCGGCGGCGAGACGGCGCGAAACTCGACGCCGTGCAGATTGATCGTCGGGCAGATTCCAAAATGATTGCCGCCGAACACCCTGATGCGGCGATCGAGCTCATCCTTGGGAATGTCGAGAGGGATGTCGCAGATCGCTCGATAGGCGCGGCGAGAATATTTCCTGCTGCCCCATTTGATTGGAAGCGCCGGCGGCGGCTTCGGATCGGTGGCAAGGGATTTTGCCATCTGCCAGAACAAATGCGCGAGGTGGGCATAGGCCAACCCCTCCAGACCAAGCACGGAAATAGCCGCTGGAATAGGGAACTGCACGATCTCGACGATCGGCCCCGCGTCGACTTTCTCGACCATGACATGAACGGTCGCACCAAACTCCGTTGCCCGCTCGTAAAGCGCAAAATGGGAAGGCGCCCATCCGGGGTAGCGCGGCGGACCGGGGTGAAAATTGAAGGCGCCGTAGCCGAGCCGGGCAAGAATGCCCTTCGAGACGATTTCCGGAGTCACGAAGGCAATCAGCCGGGCTCGCGCAAGCAAGGCCGGGTCCAAGTTGGCCAAATCGGCGGCGGTTCGAGCCGATATGACGTTGAGCAGCGGATTGTGCCCGCGCAATACCGGCGGCATCGCAACATGTTCAGCTTCACCCGCCAGCAGAATGATCGTGTCGAACATCGCATTCCACGGTTACTGGTTGCACCTCGCGGAGGGGTGACGATGACCTCATCAACGGCAATCATCATTTGCCCGGGGAGGATCGCGAGACACCCGGTACGTGCGCCGGTTGAGGTCAGCTTTGGTAGTCGATCAGAAGCGCCGAGAATGATGTGCTGTTGCTGCCGGGGCCGGAGGTACCCGTCGCGCTGTAGGATGGCGATGACGAGGACAGCGAATCCTGCAAGCTCTGGAGAAACTGCTGCAGAATATCGTTGGCGGAGCTGCTGCCGGTGCTGTCGGTCGAGGACGAACCGTCGGCGGGCGGCGGACCGCCATGGCCGCCGTGGTGATGGCCGTGGTGCGCGCCGCCGGCGCCGCCCGGACCCGCGGCGCCGTCGGCGCCATTGGCGAAGGCCGCCTTGAAGACGCCCTGCAGCTCGGTGGCCTGATCGCTGGTCAGTTTGCCGCTGGATACCTGCGCCGCGATCAGGTCATCGACCTTCGATTTCAGGTCGCCGGGTGAGGAATTTGTGCCGCTGCCCGAATCGCCGGCCGGGCCGGTCTGCAGCGAGGCGTTGATGTCGTTCAGCGCGGAGGAAAGCGCGCTCTGATCGGACGAGCTGATGGCGCCGGAATTTACTTCCGCCTGCAGCTCCTCCTGCAGTTTCTGAAGCGGCGACAGATAGGTGCTGCTGGTGGTCGCGGAAATTGACGTCATGTGAGCTCCGAGGGTTCTTGCAAGATAGATCGAGGCTAAAGTTAACTATCTTAACGAGACCTTTTTGCTACCCTGCCGGCATGTTGCCCGCTGTTGCAGGCGGGACGTCAGAAACATTGCGAAACAAAAATCCTTCGTCGATTCCCCCGAATCACAGACAAAGGTCCGCATGGCCATGGCAACCCCGAACATTCTTGTCGTTGAAGACGATCGCGAGACGCGGGCGCTGATCGCGAGATACCTGCGCACCAATTCCTGCAACGTGACGACCGCAACCGACGGACGCGAAATGGCCCGCGCCATGACCGACCATCGCGTCGACCTTCTTATCCTCGACGTGATGCTGCCGGGTGAAGACGGCCTCAGCCTGTGCCGCAAGGTCCGCGCCGAATTGCAAACGCCGATCATCATGCTGACCGCGCGCGGCGAAGACGTCGATCGGATTCTCGGATTGGAGATGGGCGCGGACGACTATCTCGCCAAGCCGTTCAATCCGCGCGAATTGCTGGCGCGGATCAACGCGGTGCTGCGGCGGCAGGCGGCCGCGCAGACCGCCAGCGCCACCAGGGGCGCGGTCGCCCTCACCTTCCTGGGCTGGCGGATCGATTTCAGGCGGCGGGAACTTCGCAATCCCGACGGGCGCGCGGGTTGCGATGACCAGCGCCGAATTCGACCTGCTGTGGACCTTGTGCGAGCGGCCCGGCCGGGTGCTGTCGCGCGACAGCCTGCTCGACCTCACGCAAGGCCGCAACGCCGGCTCGTTCGAACGCAGCATCGACGTCCTGGTCAGCCGCATCCGGCGCAAGATCGAGCCCAATCCGCAGGACGCCACCATGATCAAGACGGTGCGTTCCGGCGGTTATATGTTCACCCCCACCGTGGATGCGGTTGCGTCTCCGACAGACGGCTGATCATGAAGCTGCTCGGTTTTCTCAATCTGAAGGGTATCAGCGGACAGATCGCCGCGCTGGTGGTCGCCTCGATCGTCGCCATTCACCTGATCATCACCGCAACTTTTCTGATCCATCGGCCGGATCAGGTCGATCCGTCGATCGGCCACGGACACAGCCAGCTCGCGGTCGCCATCCAGTTGCTCGGCGCGGCGCCCGCGGCCGGGCGGCCACAGCTTTTCGCCGATATCGCGCGGGCATTTCCGCAACTGGACATCGAAAGCCTTCCGCCGGGCTATGTTCCGGCGGCGAACGAACCGGATGGTCCAAACCCGCGCGGTCTGCACCGGCGCCTCGGTAGCGGCTACCGGGTGTTTTCGCTCACCCATGAGGAAGACGATCGCAAGGTCGGCATCGCGCTGCCGGACGGCGCGATGATTTCCGCCAGGATTCCGCCGGACCTCAGGCAACGTCCGTTCTGGAGCGGACCGTGGGTGACGACATTGCTGTTTGCGGTCATCAGCGTCACCTTGCTCGGGCTGTGGGCGGCCCGTGCCCTGACGGCACCGCTGTCGGCCTTCGCCAAGGCGGCCGAAAGCTTCAGCCTGAACGGCGCCGCCGCGCCGCTGCCCGAACGCGGCCCGGAGGAAATCCGTTCGGTCGCAAAGGCGCTGAACCGGATGCGGGAGCGCATCACGACCCTGATCGACGATCGCACCAGGATGCTGGCCGCGATCAGCCACGACTTGCGGACTCCGATCACCCGAATGCGGCTGCGCTCCGAATTCATCGAGGATGATGCGCAGCGCGGCCGCATGTTGCGCGATCTCGACCAGATGCGATCGATGCTGGAGTCGGTGCTTTCCTTCCTGCGCAACGACCGCAAACTCGAATCGATGACGCTGGCCGATATCGCAAGCACGCTGCAGCTGGTCGCCGATCAATTTGCCGATATCGGCCACCGGGTGGTTTACGACGGTCCGGAACATGCCATGGCCACGGTCCGGCCTGACGATCTCTATCGCAGCATCACCAACCTCGTGGAAAACGCGGTCAGGTTCGGCGCCGAAGCCACGATCCGTCTTTCGATCTCGCCGGATACCGTAACGATCGATGTCGAGGACGACGGTCCCGGCATTTCCGACGAGCGCAAGAATGTCATGCTCGAACCATTCGTCCGCGGCGACGATGCCCGCAACATGGATGAAGCCGCGGGCTTCGGCCTCGGGCTTTCAATCGCGCGCGCCATCGTGCTGGCGCATGGCGGCGAATTGTCGCTCAATGACCGGCAACCCCATGGATTGATCGTTCGCATCGAGCTGCCGGTTCGCCAGCAGGGCCGGCAGTCGGCCGCCTGAGCCGAGCACGACGCCCGATCAGAAGGCAATTTGACTCGTTTTCGCTATGTTGCAGCGCGCTCGCAACGCAGGGTATTTCGCGCGGCGAAAATAACGCGACGCATTTCGTGTGGCGAAAATTGGACGAAACAAATCTTCTCTTTTTGTTTTCGCTTCCGGCTTTGATTGACGTCATCCGTTCCCGCATGCATAGCTTGACCGCAGATCCGCTAGAGATCATTTGGGAGGGACTGATGAAACGCTTCGCGCTTGCCGCTAGCCTTGTGATTCTCGCGCCGTTCGGTGCGAGCGCCCAGACGACCGATCAATTGGTCAAGGGGGCGACCGATACATCGAACGTCCTCAATTACGGCATGGGCTATAATCTGCAGCGGTTCAGCCCGCTCACGCAGATCAACAAGGACACCGCCAAGAACCTGGTTCCGGTGTGGAATTACAGCTTTGCCGACGACCGCAGCGAGGAGTCGCAGCCGCTGGTCTATCAGGGCGTCATCTATGTTACGACCCACGCCGCCACGATGGCGATCGACGTGAAGACCGGCAAGCAGATCTGGAAGACCAAGGTCGAATATCCGGCGGAAACCCCGCGCATCGTCTGCTGCGGCATCATCAATCGCGGCGCCGCGATCTACGACGGCAAGCTGTTCCGCACCACGCTCGACGCCAATGTGATCGCGCTCGACGCCAAGACCGGCAAGGAACTGTGGCGCCAGAAGGCGGCCGACATCAAGGAAGGCTATTCGATGACGGTGGCGCCGCTGGTCGCCGACGGCGTGGTCCTGACCGGCATCTCCGGCGCCGAGTTCGGCACCCGCGGCTTCATCGACGGCTGGGAGCCGGCGACCGGCAAGCATCTGTGGCGCACCCATACGATTCCCAGCCCCGATGAGCCCGGCGGCGACACCTGGAAGGGCGACACCTGGAAGCTCGGCGGCGGATCGACCTGGATCACCGGCTCCTACGACCCGGAGCTGAACACGGTCTATTGGGGCATCGGCAATCCCGGCCCGTTCAACTCGGCGGTGCGGCCCGGCGACAATCTCTACACCTGCGCGGTGCTCGCGCTCGATCCGAAGACCGGCAAGATCAAATGGCATTACCAGTTCTCGCCGAACAATCCGTTCGACTATGATTCGGTCGCCGAGATGGTGCTCGCCGACCTCAATGTCGAGGGCAAGCCGACCAAGGTGCTGATGGACGCCAATCGCAACGGCTTCTTCTACGTGCTCGACCGCACCAACGGCAAGCTGCTCGCGGCCAATCCCTATGTGAAGGTCAACTGGGCTACCGGCATCGACATGAAGACCGGCCGCCCGATCGAGACCGACGTCACCAAGGACGCGCGCGAAGGCAAGAAGGTCGTGGTGTACCCGTCCATTCTCGGCGGCAAGAACTGGGAGCCGATGTCGTTCAATCCGCAGACCGGCCTCGCCTATGCCAACACGCTTGCCTTCGGCGGCCACTACAAGACCGAGCCGGCGACCTACAAGGCCGGCGAATGGTATCTCGGCATGGACCTGACCGATCTGTGGGAGTGGCCTGCAGGAGACGCACCGCGCGGCCACCTCAAGGCCATCGATCCCATGACCGGCAAGACGAAGTGGGAAGTGGCCAGCGACATCCCGCGTTTCTCCGGCGTGCTGTCGACCGCCGGCGGCGTCGTGTTCTCCGGCCAGTTGACCGGCGAGTTCGAAGCGTTCGACGCCGACAGCGGCAAGAAGCTCTGGCAGTTCCAGACCGGCTCGGGCATCGAAGGGCAGCCGGTGACGTGGCAGCAGGACGGTGTGCAGTATGTCGCGGTCACCAGCGGCTATGGCGGCGTCTACTCGCTGTTCTCCGGCGACGAGCGGCTGGCCAACGTGCCGACCGGCGGATCGCTGTGGGTCTTCGCGGTAAAGACAATAGGTCGGTTCGCGGGTGATCAAGGGACGTTTCAGCTGGACGGCGGCGACTTTCGCCGCCGTCGCAGTGTTGGCAAGTCGCACTGACGACATCGCATCCCGCCATGGCGCAACAGAAGGCCGACGTCGATCAGGCGCAGATCGACCAGGGCAAGACTGACCTTTGCCCAGAAATGCTCGCACTGCCACGGCCCCAACATGGTCAACTCCGGCACCATCACGCCTGACCTGCGCCGGTTTCCGGACGACAGAGAGCGCTTCATCACCACGGTGAAACTAGGCAAGAACGGCAAGATGCCGCCGTGGGGCGACCTCTTGAGCGACGATCAGATCGCGCACCTGTGGGCCTATGTATCGAGCCAGAGGAAGCCATGAAAACGTGGATGGCGTCCGCAGCGGCGGTTGTATTGATGGCGTCAGCGGCGATACCGGCAGCCGCGGCCGGCGAGGTCCTGAAAGTCTGTCTCGACGAGGATCTGCCTCCGCTGTCGGCGCATCATCGCGGCGCGCCCGACAGCGGCTTCGATGTCGAGCTGGCGGGCGCGATCGCGGCGCAGCTCGACCGACCGCTGAAGATTCAATGGTTCGAAAGCAAGCTCGACGAAGATTCCAGTCCGGCGCTGGAAGCCAATGCCCTGCTCTCGGACGGCCGCTGCTCCCTCGTCGGCAGCTATGCCTTGACCACGGACTCCCTCGTCGTACCCGGCGTCAAGACTGCGAAGCTGCCGGATTTCGCGGGCGCGACCCGCGATGATCGCCGGCGCCGCGTGCCGCTCGGCGTGCTCGCGCCGAGCCAGCCCTACCTCTATTCGCCGCTCACCATCGTCCTCGGCCCCAAGGCACTCGAGAAGCCACTTGAGAAGACGCGTGACAGCCGCATCGCCGGCGTCGGCGACCTCGCCGGGCTGCGCATCGGCATCGAAAGCGGAACGCTTGCCGATGCCATTCTCATGTCATTCGACAACGGCCGGCTGATCGACGACATCACGCATCTGGTCCCCGGCCGGGACGATCTGCTCGGTGCGCTCGACCGCGGCGAGCTCGACGCAACGCTTCTCGACTTGCGCCGGTTCGACGCCTACCGCGCCGCGCATCCGGACACCAGGCTCGCCGGCTCCGGATACTTTTATCCGATCGGCGTCAATCGCGGTTATGTCGGCCTCGCCAGCGACGCGGCTCTTCTGGCCGCGGTCAACAAGGCGCTCTCCGATTTGGAGGCCGCGGGGACCATCGCGAAGCTCGGTCAGGCGGCCGGCCTCACTTATCTGCCGCCCCGCGAGCCGGCGATCCTCGGCGACGTCTGGCTGAAGATCCTTCAGAAGTGATGGAGTGATAGGAAGGCGCGCGCGAACCCAAGGGTTCGCGCGCGCCGCCATCGCTATCAGAACATCAGGCCTTCCTTTACCAGCACCCAGCGGCCGTTCTTGATCTGCTGGACTTGCGTGACAGTGGTGGCGAGATGGTTGGTTTTCGAAAATACGGTCGGCGGCGAGTTGAAGATATCCAGGAACTTGTCGCCGGACTCCAGCGCGTCCAGCATCTTCTGGCCGGTCAGATCCTTGCCGGCCTTGTTCGCATAGAAGGCAAACGTCTCTACCGCGTTGTAGCCGATGATGGCCTGGGTATTGGCGTCGGTGCCGAACATCTTCTTGTAGTTGGCGAGCCAGTCCTTGACCTTGCCCTTGGCGGTGTCCTCGTAGGGGATTTCAAATCCCGAGGCGGCGTAGAGCCCTTCCACGGCTTCCTTGCCGAGGGCCGGCACTTCAAGCACGTTAACCGGCGTGGCGCCGAGGAAGGTGACGTCCCATCCGAGCTTCTTGGCTTCGCCCATCGCGCCGATGGGCTCGCGGATCACCGCGCCGAGCACAACCAGGTCGCAGCCGTCGGATTTCATCTTGGCAACCTGCGCGCTGAAATCGGATGCGCCGCGCTTGTAGCTGGTGATGGAGGCCGGCGTGACCTTCATAGCCGCGAGCTGCTGGTTGAAGCCATCGAGCACGTTTTTGCCGTACTCATCGTCCTGATGCATGAGGCAGGGCTTCTTGAAGTTCTTTAGCTCCATCATGTATTTGAGCGCGGCGCGGGTGCTTTCGACATAGGGCAACAGGTTGTTGAACTTCAGCCTCTCCTGCGGCTTGGCCGGATCGAACTTGAAGGTGAATTCGGCCGCGGTCAGCGGGAACAACTGCAACACCCCGGCATCGAACAGGATGTCCTGCGCGGCAAGCACGGTCGGCGAACCCATCGGACCTACCATGGCGAAGATCTTGTCGCGCTCTACCATTTTCTGCGACGCCAGCACGGCCTTCTTCGGATCGTAGCCGCTATCCTCAAGGATCATCCTGATCTTGCGGCCGTTGATGCCGCCTGCCGCATTGATTTCCTCCACCGCCATCTTCATGCCGTTGGAAACCGGAACACCCCAGAACTTGATCGGGCCGGACAAGTCCTGATGGGTGCCGATCACGATCTCGCTGGCCGAGATGCCTTCATTGGTGACCTTGGTCTGGGCTGCAGCCGGCAGATGGGTCAGCGCAAGCGCCCCCACCGCAAGGCCCAGCACCTTGAACGATTTCGACATTATCAGTCTCCTCTTGGTTGGCCCGTGTTGGGCGAAGGGTCGGGCCCCGGATTCCTTCGCCGTTTTCAAACCTATTGGCATGGCTCACGCCACCGCCCGCTCGCCATACATGGCGCCGATCTCGGTCGCGTAGCGCTTGTTCACGAAATTCCGCTTCAGCTTCATGGTCGGCGTCAATTCCTCGTCCTCGGGCGTCAGCTGGCGCTCGATCAGGAAGAACTTCTTGATGGTTTCGACACGCGCGAAATTGGCGTTCACCGCCTCGATCTCGCGCTGGATCAGATGCTGGATCTCGGCTGCCCGGCACAGGCTGGCGTAGTTGGTGAAGGGGATGTCATGGTCCTGGGCGAATTTCTCGACATTCTCCTGGTCGATCATGACAAGGCAGGTCAGATAAGGCCGTTTGTCGCCGATCACGACGGCATCGGAAATATAGGGCGAGAATTTGAGCTGGTTCTCGATCTCCGATGGCGTGATGTTCTTGCCGCCCGAGGTGATGATGATGTCCTTCATCCGGTCGGTGATCTTGACGAAGCCCTCGTTGTCGATTCCGCCGACGTCGCCGGTGTGCAGCCATCCCCTCGCGTCGATGGTCTCGGCGGTCTTTTCGGGCTGGTTGAGATAGCCCATGAACAGGAAATCGCCCTTGATCAGGATTTCGCCCTGCGGCGAGATCGCGACTTCGCCCCACGGCACCGCCTTGCCGACCGAGCCGAGCTTGACGCGATCGGCCGGCATCAAGGTGGCGACGCCGCAATTTTCGGTCTGGCCATAGACCTCGCGCATGTCGATGCCGAGCGCGAGATACCAGCGGATCAGTTCCGGCGCGATCGGCGCCGCACCGGTAAAGGCGAGGCGGCAGCGATCCAGCCCGAGCATGCGCCTGATATTGCGGAACACCAGCCAGTAGGCGGCGCGGTTGGCGAGACGCAACGACAGCGGCGGCGCATCGCCCATCAGCCTGCAGTCGGTCATGCGATAACCGACTGCCAGCGCGCGGCGGTACATCCAGTTCTGGAACGCCGTCGCATCCTTCAGCGCGATCGTGATCCCGGAATAGAACTTCTCCCATATCCGCGGCACCGCCAGAAACGCGGTGGGCTGCACCTCGCGCAGATTATCCGGCACGGTTTCCGGACTTTCGGCGAAATTCATCACCGATCCGAGCGCAAGCGAGATGTAATAGCCGCCGATCCGCTCGGCGACATGGCAGAGCGGCAGGAACACCAGCCGCTCCTCGGCGTCGGTGGAGGGAAACAGATCGTTGGCGTGGCGCATCTGATGGGTGACACCGCGGTTGGAATGCATCGCGCCTTTCGGTGGACCCGTGGTGCCGGAGGTGTAAACCAGGATAGCGAGATCGTCGGCGCCGCGGCTTGCGATCATCTCGTCCCACAGCGTTTCGCGGCCCACCATGTGATTGCTGCCGAGCGCCATGAATTCGGCCAGCGACATCACCATCGGGTCGGAAAAGCCGCTCAGCCCCTCCATGTCGAACACGACGATCCTCTCGAGCGTCGGGCAGCGCGCGCGGCACGACAGAATCTTGTCAAGCTGTTCCTCGTCCTCGGCGAAGATCACTTTGGTACGGGAATCGTTGACGAGATATTCGACCTGGACCGCGGAATCGGTCGGATAGATTCCGGACGAAACGCCGCCGGCGCACAGGATGCCCATGTCGACGAACACCCATTCCGGCACGGCGTTGGCGATGATCGAGGCGACGTCCCCCGGCCGGAAGCCTGTGGCGTGCAGGCCGTAGGCGATTTCCCTCGATATTTGCAGCCATTGCCGCCAGCTGGTCGGCTGCCAGATACCGAACGTCTTCTCCCGGATCGCAGGCTTATCGCCGCGGGTTTCCGCGGCACGCAAAAAGCTCCTCGCGATCGTGTCGGCGACCGTCAGCACTGCCGGTCCGGCCATGCTCGTTCCCTCCCTCACCTCGACCGCCCCGGATGCCGGCTCAAAGCCGGCCTTTTTTCCGAAGCAGGCCCCTATTTAACGCCACGTTTTCTTCTTTTTCCAGCGCCGTTCGCCCCGCGCGCCGGCTTCCTTGGCGCCGAGATAGAATTCCTGGATGTCCTTGGAATGCATCAGCCGCTCGCAGCTGTCGTTCATGACGACCCGGCCGATCTCCAGAACATAGCCATAATGCGCGGTCTCCAGCGCGACCTTGGCATTTTGCTCGACCAGCAGGATCGACATGCCCTGCTCTTGGTTAACGCGCTTGATGATCGTGAAGATTTCCTTGACCAGGATCGGCGACAGCCCGAGCGACGGCTCGTCGAGCAGCAGCAGCGCCGGCCGGTTCATAAGCGCGCGCCCGATCGCCAGCATCTGCTGCTCGCCGCCCGAAAGCTGCCCGGCCGGCTGGTTGAGCCGTTCCCGAAGCCGCGGAAAATAGCCGTAGACCCGCTCCAGATCGTCGGCGACCGCCTCACGATCGCGGCGCGGATAGGCACCCATCATCAGGTTCTCGCGCACGGAAAGGAACGGAAACACCTCGCGCCCCTCGGGAACGTGGCTCAGGCCCAGCCGCACGATCTTGTCGGCCTCCATGCGCTGGATCGGCTTGCCCAGAAATTCGATCGAGCCCTTCTGCGGATCGAGAATGCCGGAAATGGTTTTCAGCACCGTGGTCTTGCCGGCGCCGTTGGCGCCGAGCAGGGTGACGATCTGGCCCCGCGCGACCTCGAGGCTGATGCCGCGGATCGCCATGATCGGCCCGTAGTAACTCTCGATGTTGCTGAGTTTCAGGATGATGTCGGTAGCGCTCATGGCATCATCCTCAAACACCGAGATAGGCGGCGACGACGTCGGGATGATGCTGCACCTCGGAAGGCGACCCCATCGCCAGCACCCTGCCGTAGTTCAGCGCGATCACGCGGTCCGAAACACGATTCACCAGGGTCATGTCGTGCTCGACCATCAGCACGGTAACGCCGAGTTCGGTCTTGATGTCGCGGATCCAGAACGACATGTCGTCGGTCTCCTCGACATTCAGGCCCGACGACGGCTCGTCGAGCAGGATCAGCTTCGGCTCCGTGCACAGCGCGCGCGCCAGCTCGATCACCTTGCGCACGCCGTAAGGAAGCCCCGAGATCAGCTTGTCGCGGTAGGCGGCGAGATCGAGGAATTCGATCACCTGCTCGACGCGGCGGCGATGGACTTTTTCGGTGGAGCGCACGCTCGGCAGGAACAGCAATTCCTGCCAGAGTTGCGTGGTGGAATGGCGGTGCCGGCCGACCAGCAGGTTGGAGAGCACGGTGGCATTCTCGAACAGTTCGATGTTCTGGAAGGTGCGGGCGATACCGAGCTTGGCGATGCCGAAGGCGGGCTCTTCGGTGATGTCCTGGTCCTCGAAATAAATCTTGCCCGAGGTCGGGCTGTAGATTCGCGAGATCAGGTTGAAGATCGAGCTTTTGCCGGCCCCGTTGGGACCGATGATGGAGAGGATCTCGCCCTTCTCCACCGCGAAGCTGACGGAATCGACCGCCTTCAGGCCGCCGAAATGCAAAGAGAGATTCTCGGCGCGGAAATAGCTCATCGGTTCCGCTCCGACTTCACATAGATCTTCTGCCGCTTGAAGGTGGCGCGCTTGTAGAGCGGGAACAGCTGGAAGAAGAGTTTTATCTTCAGCCAGCGGCCGTACAGCCCGAGCGGCTCGAACAGCACAAAGACAACGATGATGATCCCGTAGATCGCGCCCTTTAGCCCGTTGGCGGAGGCAAAGGCTGCGGCGCTGTCCCGAATATGGGCCGCGCGCTCGCTGCCGGCGCCAAGCGCCGCGGCGACGCCGGCGACCATTCCGGGAACATCGTCCTTGAGGTAGGTCAGGAACGGATCGATCATGACGATGAAGATCGCCCCCAGCACGGCGCCGTGCAGACTGAAGGTGCCGCCGATCAGGATCACGATGATGAACTCGATCGAGAGCTGCAGGGTGAACATTTCCGGGCTGATGAAGGACAGCTTGTGGGCGAACAGCACGCCGGCAAATCCGGTGATGGCGGCGCTGATCGCAAACGACTTGACTTTGTAGAGCGAGACGTTGACGCCCATGCTTCGCGCCGCGGTCTCGCTGTCGCGGATCGCGACGAAGGCGCGCCCCGTCGGCGAACGCAGCAGATTGAGCGTGCCGACGATGGTCAGGATCAGCACGCCGAGACAGAGGAAGTAGAATGCCGGGCTGTCGCGCGGCACCGTGGTGCCGAGCAGTTGAATGGTCTTGACCCGCATGCCCTCATTGCCGTTGGTCACGCTCTCCCATCGCGCCAGGATTTCCTCGACGATCAGGGCGAAGGAAATCGTCGCGATCACCAGATAGATGCCCTGCAGCCGCAGCGCCGGAAATCCGACCATTGCGCCGATGATTCCGGTTAACAGTCCAGCCGCGAGAAAATACACGGGGAAAGGCACGTTGAATTGCTGCAAATAGGCCGCCGTATAGGCGCCGATCGCAAGGAATGCAGCATGGCCCAGCGACGCCTGCCCGGTAAAGCCGGTCAGGATCATCAGCCCGACGCCGACGGTGGCGTAGATGCAGACGAACACCAATTGGCTGACGAGGTAGCTTGAGAGAACGAACGGCGCGATCGCCAGCAGCACCAGCAGGGTGCCGTAGGAGAAGAGGTAGCCGGAGTGCGGAAACAGCCTGATGTCGTCTTCGTAATCGGTCTTGAACATGAAGCGCATGGCTGATCCCTAGACCTTCTTGCGCATATGGAGGCCGAACAGGCCTTCGGGCTTGAGCAGCAGCACCACCAGAAGAACGACATAGGGCGCGACGTCCTTCCAGCCCTCCGCCAGATAGAAGCCGGCCATGCTCTCGATCACGCCGATCAGCACGCCGCCGACCACCGCGCCGGGGATCGAGCCGAAGCCGCCCAGTACGGCTGCCGGAAAAGCCTTCAGCCCCAGCACCAGGCCGACATTGGAATGAATGAAGGTGATCGGCGCCAGCAGCACGCCGGCGCAGGTCGCCACCGCCGCGCTGATCGCCCACACGATCGACACCACGCGCTTGACCGGAATCCCCATGTAATAGGCCGCCAGCATGTTCTCCGAACTGGCGCGCATCGCGGTGCCGAGCATGGTCCGGTTGAAGAACAGATAGAGCAGCGTGCACAGGATGATGGTCGCCGCGATCACCGAGAGTTTGTCATAGGCCAGCACCAGAGAGCCGACCCGCATCACGCCCTGGCTGAACGGCGTCTCGATCTTGAAGTCGTCGGTGCCCCAGATCATGCCGACCACCGAGCGCAGGAAATAGCCGAGCCCGATGGTCGCCATGATGATGGAGAATTGCGGATAGCCGAGGATCGGACGCACCACCACGCGCTCGGCCAGCATGCCGAACAGCGCCATCGCCGCAACCGCTGCGGCAAAGCCGATCCAGTAATTGAGCCCGAGAATGCCGATGAAGGTGAAGGCGAAAAATCCGCCCAGCATCATCAGGTCGCCCTGCGCGAAATTCACGACTTCGGTGGCCTTGTAGACAAGCACAAAGCCAAGCGCGATCAGGCCGTAGACGCAGCCGAGCGCAATACCACTCACCAACTGCTGAACGAAGTCCAGCATTGCCGACGTCCCTCCCCCGAGGCGAGAGCGATTCTATCGATCGCCTTTCCCGCATCTTGTGTCCACGCGCTGCTGAGCGTCGATTGCGCCGCGAAGCCGTGTGATTGTCCGGGAGTTATACAGCCCAAAGCGTTGACGCCTGTCAACAATGCGCTGGTTGCCGCTGCAACACCGGGGTTGCGGACAAGCCGCATTCCTGAGCTGGCAGCCTTCAAGCTTGTAGTCTTTCGAGCTCGCGGCCTCTGAGTTCACAGCCTTGGGCAATTTATGGGCATTGACGGGATTTGCCGGCCTCGATTCACCGCGCCGAAATATCTTGGGTCCATGGTCCGTGCTGGATGTAAAATCTGGACGGTTCCGATCATGATGGGTCAAGATTCCGCACTGGAAGTGCGAGGGTTAACAAAGCGTTTTGACCGTCTCGCGGTCGACGCGCTCGATCTCACGGTCAGGTCCGGTGAATTCTATGCGCTGGTCGGCCCCAACGGCGCCGGCAAGACCACCACGCTGCGCATGGTGGCCGGGTTGTCGCGGCCCGATGCCGGTTCGATCGCGGTGTTCGGCATCGATGCGCTGTCGGATCCCGTCGCCGCCAAGCAGATGATGGCGTGGGTCTCGGATGAGCCGATGATCTACGACAAGCTGACGCCGCTGGAATATCTCGAATTCGTCGCCGGCCTGTGGGGCGTCGATCCCAGGGCTTCCGAACCGGCCGCGCACGATCTCCTGGTCTCGCTCGGGCTTGAACCGCATCTGCACGAGCGCTGCGAAGGATTTTCCAAGGGCATGCGCCAGAAGGTCGCCCTTGCCGGAGCGTTGGTGCACGATCCCCGCCTGATCATCCTGGACGAGCCGCTCACCGGGCTCGATGCGGTGTCGGCGCGCCACGTCAAGGGACTGCTCGGGGATCGGGTGCGCGCGGGCTGCACGGTGATCATGACCACGCATATTCTCGAAGTCGCCGAACGCATGGCCGACCGGATCGGCGTCATCGCCGCGGGACGGCTGGTCGCGGAGGGCACGCTGGCCGAATTGCGCCAGCAGAACGGGCACCACGACACCAGCCTCGAAGACCTGTTCATCGCGCTGGTCGATGTCGAGGCCGCCGCCGCATGAGCTCGGCCACCGCGCTTAGCTGGTTTGCCCGGCACGAAATCCGGCTGGCATGGCGCGAATGGCTCGCGATGATGACGGGCGGCCGGCGCAGGCGAACGCGCGCCGTCATCGGCCTGATCGTCTTTGCCGCGATCATGCATTTGCCGGCCTATGCCGTGATCGGCAGGTTTGCGGACCTTAAAGCGCCGCTCGACAAAGCGAGCCTCATCGTCATCACGGCGACCATCATCCTGGCATGGGCCCTGATGCTGTCGCAGGCCATCGAGTCGGTGACGCGGGTGTTTTATGCCCGCGCCGATCTCGATCTGATCATGTCCTCGCCGGTCCGGCTCAACAACGTGTTTTCCGTCCGCATCGCCGCGATCGCGCTGTCGGTGATTGCGATGGCGCTGGTGCTGTCGACGCCGTTCGTCGACGTTCTCGTGATCGGCGGCGGCATCCGGTGGTTTTCGGCTTACGGCGTCGTTGCCGCGATCGGCCTGTCGGCTGCGGCGATGGCGATCGCGGTCACCATCATGCTGTTTCGATTGATCGGCCCAAGCCGGACCCGATTGGTCGCGCAAATTGTCGCCGCGATCATCGGCGCCGGCTTTGTCATTGCCCTGCAGATTGCGGCAATCATGTCCTACGGCACGCTGTCGCGGTTCGCGGTGCTGACATCGGACGCCGCGGCGGCGTTTGCGCCCGACCTCGAGAGCATCGTCTGGTGGCCGGCGCGCGCCGCGCTCGGCGATGGCGAGGCGCTGCTGCTCCTGCTCGCCGGCGGCCTGGTCTTGCTCGGCGCCGTGATGGCGATCTTCTCGCCGCGCTTCGCCGATACCATCGTCAGCGTTTCGGCGAATGGCGCGCCGAGCCAGCAAGGCACCCGCGCAAAGGCTTTTCGCGGCGGCTCGCGGCAGCAGGCGCTGCGCTGGAAGGAGTTCGTGCTGTTGCGCCGGGATCCCTGGCTGATGTCGCAGACCCTGATGCAGCTTCTATATCTGGTGCCGCCCGCCCTCATGCTGTGGCGAAGTTTTGCCGACAGTTCCGCCGCCATCGTGCTGATCACGCCTGTCATCGTCATGGCGGCAGGCCAGCTTGCGGGCGGTCTCGCCTGGCTGACGATCTCGGGCGAGGACGCCGCCGACCTGGTGGCGACCGCGCCATTGCCGGCTTCGCGCGTGATCCGCGCCAAGATCGAGGTGGTGCTGATCGCGATCGCAGTGCTGTTCGCGCCGCTGGTACTGGCGCTGCTGTTTGCCTCGCCGCTGCAGGCGGCGGTCACCGCAATCGGCGTCATCACCGCCGCGGCTTCCGCCACCGCGATCCAGCTCTGGTTCAGGGTGCAGGCCCGGCGCAGCCAGTTTCGCCGCCGCCAGACCTCGTCGCGGCTGGCGACCTTCGCGGAGGCCTTTTCCTCGATCGGATGGGCCGCCACCGCGGCGCTGGCTCTGGCCGCTCCCATCGCCGCTGTCATCAGCGGCCTGGTCACCGCGGGCATCCTCGCGGCAACCTGGAAGATCAGCCCGCGGCGGGAGTGAGCGGCGGATCGGTTGGCTCCGATCGCAAATAGTATAGTCTCAACACTCTTGATCGTTCTGTACTTTAGCCTCAGATGGACGAACTAAATGTCAGGCCCGGCCATGAGCACGCTCGTCGTCACACCCAAAAGACAAATCACGCTTGGCAAGGATATGCTGAAGCATCTGGGTATTCGCCCTGGCGAGAAGATTGCCTTGAACAAGCTTCCTGATGGCCGGATTGAGATGAAGGCTGCCCGGCCGACCGGAAAGATATCGGATACTTTCGGAATTCTGAAAAGGAAAGATGGCCCGTGCCTGTCGATCGAGGCGATGAACAAGATCATCGCTCGGGGCTGGGCCGGCAAACGATGAAGATACCGGTGACCTGGCCGAATACACTTCACCATTTCGCCCTGATCAACTCCATCACCGCCGCCGCGAACGCTTCGGGTTCCTCCTGCGGCAGATTGTGTCCCGCGCGCGGGATGACGTGATGGACGCGGCGGCCGGTAAACTTCGCTGCACTCGCAGTACCATCCGTCGCCGGCGCTACGCCGTCCGCGTCGCCGTCGAGTGTAATGGTGGGCACGGCAATAACAGGCAGCACCGCCAGCCGGCGCTGGATGTCGGCGTATTGCGCATCGCCGTCGGCGAGACCGAAGCGATGGCGATAGCTGTGGATCACGACATCGACATAGTCCGGATTGTCGTGCGCCACGGCCGTCCGCTCGAAGGTCGCCTCATCGAAATGCCAGTTCGGCGACCATTGCCGCCATAAAATCCTGGCGATGCCGCGGCGGTTGGCGGCGAGACCGGCGCGGCCGCGCTCGAGCTGGAAATAATATTGATACCACAGCGGGACCTCGCGCTCCGGCTTCGCCGGGACCATCGCCTTGGCGATGTCCTGGATCAGGTAGCTGTTCACCGATACCAGGCCCGTGCAGCGCTCCGGCCACAACGCCGCGGCCACGCAGGCGGCACGTCCGCCCCAATCATAGCCCGCAAACACGGCGCGCTTGATGGAAAGCGCATCCATCAGCGCGATCAGGTCCGCCCCGATCGCCGCCTGCTCGCCCGAACGCGGTGTCTTCTGGTCGCGAAATCGGGTCGGGCCATAGCCGCGCAGATAGGGCACGATGATGCGGCAGCCCTGCGCGGCCAAAAGGGGGGCGACATCGACAAAGGAGTGGATGTCGTAGGGAAAGCCGTGCAGCAGCATCGCAACCGGCCCGTCCGCCGGCCCTTCTTCGTAATAGGCGACATTGAGAACACCGGCATCGACCTGCCGCAGCGGCTCCAGCCGATGCGACGAGGATGCGCGCGCGGGGATATTTTCAGGCATGGTGGTACTCCGGGGCAAAACGCATAACTCGCCGGCGAACTGCTGCAATTGCCGCCATGACGGACACGGAATTCGGCGATACAGTATTGTTCCAAGGCGTCATCCTCAAGACGAGCCTCCTCAATGTTGCGATGCTTTTCCGTTGCCTTTGCCTTGCTATATCAGCTGATCGCGTCCGCCGCGGCCCAGGACACCCCGCGCAGCAGCGAGTGCCTGGCGATGGCGAACGCGTCGCCGCGCGCGACGCCGGTCAGCCTGCGCCTCGCCGACGCGAAGACCGACGAAGTCGCGATCACCTATGCCGGCCACTCGACCTATTACATCGATACCCCGGGCGGCGTGCGGATCGCGACCGACTTCAGCGGCGCCTATATCACGGGCCGCCTGCCCGACGTCGTCACCATGAACCGCGCGCACAGCACACATTATTCCCTGTTTCCCGATTCCCGCATCCCCCATGTGCTGCACGGCTGGGGCGATGACGGACAGCCGGCCAAGATCGCGCAGCGCATCGGCGATGTCTACATCCGCAATGTCACGACCGATATCCGCCGCTATTTCGGCGACGATACCAGCGGCGAGATGATCAAGGACGGCAACTCGATCTTCATCTTCGAGGTCGCCGGCCTCTGCATCGGCCATCTCGGCCACCTGCATCACAAGCTCGACGAGAGCCACTTTGCGGCGATCGGCCGGCTCGACATCGTGATGGTGCCGATCGACGGCACCTATACGATGTCGCTCGACGGCATTTCCGACATCACGCGGCGGTTGCGCGCCTCCGTGGTGCTGCCGATGCACCGCTTCATGACCCCGCTCGACGAATTCATGCGCCGGATCGGCCAGCAATTTGCAATCGACGTACGGACCGAGCGGACGCTGATGATTTCGCGGGAGCTCGCTGCCGGGCACGCCGACGGTGATTATTCTTGACGGTGTTTGATGCCGCACAATCGCGGCGCGCTGAACCCTTGATGGAGCACGAAGCAATATGAGCGAACCGACGCAGCGATTGATCGAGAGTAACGGCATCCGCCTCAACATCGCCGAGCAGGGCAAGGGGCCGCTGGTGCTGTTGTGCCACGGCTTTCCCGAATCCTGGTATTCCTGGCGCCACCAGATCGAGGCGCTCGCTGCGGCGGGTTTCCACGCCGTTGCTCCCGACATGCGCGGTTACGGCAAGAGCGACGCACCCGCGGCGATCGACCAATACACGATCTTCCATCTCGTCGGCGATATGGTCGGCGTGCTCGACGCGCTCGAAACTCCCACCGCCGTCATCGTCGGCCATGACTGGGGCGCGGGCGTCGCCTGGCAAGCGGCCCGCCTGCGCCCCGACCGCTTCCGCGCCGTCGCCTGCCTCAGCGTTCCGTTCCGGCCGCGCGGTCCGGTGCGCCCGACCAGCGTCATGCCGAGAACCGCGGACGCTCAATTCTATCAGCTATATTTCCAGGAGCCCGGCGTCGCCGAGGCCGACCTGGAGCGGGATCCGCGGGCGACCGTGCGCAACATGCTCTATTGGGCGTCAGGCGAAGGCGCCGCTGCAATCCACGCAGCCGCGGCAAGCGGTGACGCAAGCGCTGTGGCGGGCATCGGCATGGTGCCACGCAACGGTGGCATGCTGCGAGGCCCCGGAGCACCGGCGATGCTGCCGGCCTGGCTCAGCGAGGCCGATATCGATTTCTACGCCGGCGAATTCAGGCGCAGCGGCTTTCGCGGTCCGCTCAATTATTATCGCAACGTCGACCGCAACTGGGAGCTGATGGCGGCTTTCGCGGACGTAAAGGTGACGGTCCCGGCGCTCTATGTCGCGGGCGACCGCGACATGGTGGTCTCGTTCCCCGGCACGGAACAGCTTCTCGCCAACCTCAAGACCTTCGTCCCCGCATTGCGTGCCATAAAGATGCTGCCGGGGTGCGGCCACTGGACCCAGCAGGAGCGCCCCGGCGAGGTCAATGTTGCGCTCATCGACTTCCTGCGCAGCCTGCCGAGCTGAACGGCAGGCGAGAACGGCTTCGACAAGAACAAGAACAGGGAGTGAAATGATGGCTGCCAGCACTGCCCCCGCTTCAAAGAGCGGGCTCTATGCCGATCCGCGCCAGGACTGGCTTGCCCAACGCAAGGAAGAGGTGCTCGATCCGCAACGCCCGATCGTCGATCCGCATCATCATCTATGGGACCGCGGCGGCCAGCGCTATCTGATCGAGGACATGGCTGCCGATATCGCCTCCGGCCACAACATCATCGCGACCGTCTATGTCGAGGCCCGCTCGATGTATCGCGCCGGCGGGCCGGAAGCGCTGCGCCCGGTCGGCGAAGTCGAATTCGCCAACGGCGCCGCGGCGATGAGCGCGAGCGGCGGCTACGGTCCGGCCGCGATCTGCGCCGGCATTGTCGGCCACGTCAATCTCTTGCTTGGCGAAGGCGCGCGGCCCGTGCTGGAAGCGGAAATCGCCGCGGGCCAGGGCCGCTTCCGCGGCATCCGGCATTCTTCCGCCTGGGACGCCGATGCCGACGTCGCCGGCATGTATGCCACCCGCCCGAAAGGCCTGTTGCTCGACCCGACTTTTCGCAAGGGATTTGCCTGCCTGGCGCCGCTCGGCTTGAGTTTCGATGCGTGGCTGTTTCATCCGCAGATCTCCGAACTCACCGATCTTGCCCGCGCCTTCCCGGACACCCGGATCGTGCTCGATCATTGCGGCGGCCCGATCGGGATCGGCAGTTACGCCAACCACCGCGCGGAAATTTTTGCGGGTTGGAAAGCCTCGATCCAGGAAATCGCAGGCTGTCCAAATGTCGCGGTAAAGCTCGGCGGGTTGGCGATGCGGCTGCTCGGTTATGATTTTCACGAACGGCCAAAGCCGCCCTCGTCGGAAGAGGCCGCGGCGGCCTGGCGTCCCTATATCGAGACCTGCATCGAAGCCTTCGGCCCCGAACGCTGCATGTTCGAAAGCAACTTTCCGCCCGACAAGGGCCAATGCAGCTATCAGGTGATCTTCAACGCCTTCAAGCGCATCGCCGCGCAATATAGCGAGGCCGAAAAAACCGCGCTGTTCTCGAAGACGGCGACGGATGTCTACAGGCTCGGACCTGGGTGATTCCCGTCTGCCCTTGATAATTTTATGGCGCGCCAAATATGCCGGGTCGTCCCAGGCAACGGTAGGCACCATGGCAATAACGATGCAGGCTGCGGTTCTCGACAGCCCCGGCGCGGCGTTCCGCCTTGCGTTGGTGCCGCGGCCAGATCCTCAACCGGGGCAGGTCCTGGTCCGGATAAAAGCCAGCGCGGTCAACCCGCTTGACGTCAAGATTCGCGCCGGCCTGGCCGCCCACGCGCGCCAGCCATTGCCGGCGATCCTGGGCATCGATCTTGCGGGTACGGTCGAGGCGGTCGGCGATGGCGTGACCGCCTTTAAGCCCGGCGACGAGGTCTATGGCATGACCGGCGGCGTCGGCGGCCTGCAGGGTTCGCTCGCCGAATACGCCGCGGTCGACGCCGATTTGCTGGCGCCGAAGCCGGCCAATCTCAACATGCGCGACGCCGCGGCGCTGCCGCTGATCTTCATCACCGCCTGGGAGGGCCTGGTCGATCGCGCGGCCGTGCAGGCGGGACAAAAGGTGCTGGTCCATGGCGGCGCGGGCGGCGTCGGCCATGTCGCGATTCAAATTGCACGCGCGTCTGGAGCGGAAGTGTTCGCGACCGGCTCGACGGCGAGCCAGGCTTTCATCGAAGGCCTTGGCGCCGTTGCCATCGACTATCGGGCGATGCCGGTCGAGGACTACGTCGCCAGATACACCGGCGGGCGCGGTTTCGACATCGTGTACGATACCGTCGGTGGCGCGACGCTCGATGCGTCGTTCAATGCGGTCGCTCGCTTCGGCCATGTCGTAAGCGCACTGGGCTGGGGCACGCATGCGCTGGCGCCGCTGTCGTTCCGGGCCGCAACCTATTCCGGCGTGTTCACCCTGTTGCCGATGCTGACGGGAGAAGGCCGCGCCCATCACGGCGAGATCCTGCGCGAAGCGACCCGGCTGGTGGAAGCCGGCAAGGTCTTCCCCCGCGTCGATCCCAGGCGTTTTGCGCTGTCGACTGCCGGCGAAGCCTATCGCGCGCTCGAAGCTGGCGCCGCCGGCAAGATCGTCGTCGACATCCACGAGTAAATATCTTGCTCTGGCGGAGCTCCATCGGGCTCGCGAATCGCCGCACGCTGCGCCGCGCTTGTCGTCTCCCGGCCTGGCCCGATGGCGGATAAAGCTGCAGCAAGGCTGCAGCGGCGTCGCCGGCACGTCGTGCGATCTCGCGCGGGGTCGGCCGATCGGCTGTCCGAAGCAGCAGGCCCGTCATCAGGTTGCCCCACAGCAGCCCGACAAAATGCTCGGCCATCTCGGCGGGCTCGCCGTCGACAAGCCCGGCCGATCGGGCCCGCATCATGATTTCCCGCAAGGCGGCACGGCTCGGCTCGACGCCGATGGAGTTTAGAGCTCGCGCGACCTCGGGCGTGCGTACCGCCTCGGCGATCGCCAACCGGAACACCGCGATGACCGCGGGATCGCTGATCTCGCGCAAATGCTGTGTCCCGAGCGTTGAGAGCGTCTGCGCGAGCGCCTCCCGGTCATGCGGCGCGGGCAGGTCGGCCGGCATCCGCAGCCGCCTTGCGCGCTCGCCGATGCATGCCGCGAGCATTTCCTGCTTGCTGCCCACCAGTGCGTAAAGTTCGCGCTTCGAGACGCGCGCGCGGGTGGCGATCTCCAGCGTGCTGGTCGCAGCAAAGCCCTTCTCCATGAAGGCCGAGAAGGCGGCGTCGAGGATGCGCTGACGAACCGGGGTTTCGTCGACGCCGCCGGGCCGCGCTTTCGAAGCCGATTTCGTCACCGTCATCTTCCCTCTTGACTTGGTACCGAATGGTACCATACATTCAGCAAATGGTACTGCATGGTACCGCGCGGGGGCGAAATCTACAAGGAGACTTCAGGCATGACAAAACCAGTCCTCGTCACTTCGGCGGCCGGCGGCAGGCAAGGCAAGACCGGGCGGCACGTATCCGAAATGCTGCTCGCGCGCGGAATTCCGGTTCGCGCCCTCGTGCGCACGATCGACGAACGTTCGGAGGCGCTTCGCGCGCGCGGCGCCGAAATCTTCGAAGGCGATTTCCTCGATGTCCGCTCGGTGCAGCGCGCCGTGCAAGGCACCTCGTCGGTCTATTTCGCCTATCCGGTGCAGGAGGGCCTGCTCGACGCCACCGCGGCGATGGCGGTTGCCGCGCGCCAGGCCGGCATCTCGCGGCTCGTCAATCTGGTGATGCTGCAATCCTCGGTCGATGCGCCGACCCCGCGGATGCGGCAGAACTATCTGTCCGAACAGGTTTTCGAATGGGCCGGGATAGGCGCCGTGCACATCCGAGCCACGGTGTTCTATGAAAATCTCGGATCCCAGGTCCGTTTGAGTCTGCCGGCGCAGGGAGCGGTGCGGTTGCCCTGGGGTAAGGAAACCACGTTGCTTCCGCTGGTCGCGGCAGAGGACGTCGCGCGGGTCGCGGTCGGCCTGCTGACCAGCCCTTCATTGCCCGCGAACGCCGCCTATCCGGTGGTCGGCACGGTGATTTCGCTGAAGGAGATCATCGCGACCTTCGGACGCGTGCTGGCCAAGAATGTCCGCTATGAAGAGACCACCGATGACGAGTGGCGCCGCGACGCGATCGCCCGCGGCTACAACCAGCATGCGGTCGAACATCTCTCCGCGCTCTGGAAGGCGCTCCGCAGCGCAGGCCTTGATCCGGAGCGGGCGCGCTTTGCGGTGACCGATACGATCGAGAAGATTGGCGGTGCAAAGCCCAGGACATTCGAGCAATTCCTGCGCGAGGGCCAAAGTGAATTGATGGCGAAGACGGCGTAAGGAGCAATGTCGGGCGCAGTAGCCCAGCCTATTGCGCCCGCCTGCGCCAAGAGCGCCGCGCCGACGCAGTCGCGTCGACGGAACAGGCTTGCTGTCCTGCGCGACGCGCTGCGTTCAATCCTGCTGTTTCGACAACCCGCGCAGCACCATCTGATTGAGCCTGACCGCAAAGGCCGCCGGGTCTTCCGGCAACTCACCGTCGAGAATCTGCGCCTGCTCCAGCAGCAGAAACGACAGATCGCGCGCCGCATCCTTCTGATCGGCGATGGCGGCGACCAGGGGATGACGCATATTGATCTCGAGGATCGGTTTCGTTGCGGCGCCCTTGTTCTGCTGCGCCAGCAAACGCTCGAGCTGACGATCCCGCCCGGCGCCGCCCGCGACCAGGCATGAGGCGCTGGTGGTAAGCCGCTGCGACGCCCGCACGTCGGACACCCGCTCGCCAAGGCTGTCCTTGATCACGGCGATGGTCGCAGCCTCATCGGCAGCAGGCTTCTTGTCGTCGGTCTTTTCATCGATCAGCGGGATCAATCCGAAATCGACGTCGCCCTGGCTCAGCGATTTCAGCGGCTTGCCGCCGAAATCGAGCGGCGCCGAGGTCCAGAACGCGTCGACCGGATCGGTCAGCAGCAATACCTCGATGCCGCGGGCGGTCGCCGATTCCAGCTTGGGATTCGATTTCAGCCGATCGATGCTGTCGCCGACCAGATAGTAGATCTCGGTCTGGTTGGGCTTGAGGCTTTCGGCATATTGCTTGAGCGACCGCTTCTCGCCCGTGGTGGTGGTGAAGCGCGACAATGCCAGCAATTTTTCGCGGCGCTCAAAATCCTCCCAGATGCCTTCCTTGATGACGGCACCGAACGCGTCCCATATCCTGGCGAAATTTTCCGGTTCCTTCTCGCTCAGGCTTTCCAGTTCGCCGATCACGCGCCCGGTCACTGCTTTGCGGATTTGCGTAAGCTGCGGATTGTTCTGCAGCATCTCCCGGGAGATATTGAGCGGCAGGTCCTCGCTGTCGATCACGCCGCGGATGAAGCGGAGATAGCCGGGCAACAGATCGGCATCGTCGGCAATGAAGACGCGGCGGACATAGAGTTTTACATGGCCCTTGCGCGTCGGCTCGAACAGGTCGAACGGTTTTGTGGAGGGCGCGAACAGCAGCACGGCATAGGACTGGCGGCCTTCGGCGCGATAATGCAAGGTCATCGCGGGATCGTCGAAGGCGCCGGCGATCGAACGATAGGCTTGTGTGTAATCTTCCGGCTTCAGCTCCGATTTCGGCCGTTGCCACAGCGCGCTGGCCGAATTGATCTGCCGCGGCTCGCCTTCCTCGGGCTTGAGCAGAATCGGAAACTGGATGTTGTCGGAATAGGCGCCGACGATGCGCTCGACCTCATAGCTCTCCAGATATTTTTTCGCCTCCTCCTTCAGGTGCAGGACGATCTCCGTGCCGCGCGCGAGACGCTTTGCGTCCTCATCATTGGCCGGGGCGATATCGAAGCCGCTGCCGCCTGACGAGGACCAGGTCCAGACCTCGTCCTTGCCGGCGCGGCGGCTGTTAACGACAATGCGATCGGCCACCATGAAGGCGGCGTAGAAGCCGACGCCGAACTGGCCGATCAGCCCGGCGCCGTCCTTGGCCTCGGTCAGGCGGGAAAGAAAGGACCTGGTGCCGGAACGCGCGATGGTGCCGAGATTCTCGATCAGCTCCTGCCGGTCCATGCCGATGCCGTTGTCGATCACGCCGAGCGTACCGGCCTTCTTGTCGGGCACAATGCGGATGTTTGGCGGCTCGCCGTCGGCGGTCAGGTCGGGCGCCGCGATCGCCTCATAGCGCAGCTTGTCGAGGGCATCCGAGGCGTTCGAAATCAGCTCGCGCAGAAAAATATCGGTCTCCGAATAAACCGAGTGCACCATCAGGTGCAGCAATTCGGCAACCTCGGCCTGGAATGGTTGGTGCTCGGCAATGGTGTCCGTCGGCATTATCGGTCTCGTTTGGCAGGGTGGAACGGAAAATCCGGAAAGTCTGATATAGCGATCGCGACTTCGGTGGCAAGTTGCCTGACGCGTCCAAAAGGCCGAAAACGGCGGGACCCGGAGGTGCGAGGAAAGAGACTCCCATCTGGGGTTCTTTGCGGTTTTCGTCCTATAGTGCAAACTGTGGCGTCAGGAGACTCCGACCAGCATGCGAATTGGCATTCGCCTGACGATTTCCGGCCTTGTCCTCGCGTCGATCATCGTGAGCGCCATCGGCGTCCATCTGCTGTGGTGGCGGACGGCGGAGGCGAATAGCCACGCGCTGGCCGAGACCATCAACCAGCAGATCGTCGCCGCGGTCGAAAAGGAGCTTGCCAGCATCACCGCCGAGGCGCGGGCGGCGCATACCGCGATCCGCACCCTGTTCGTGCAGAACGTGCTGGAAACCCGCGAAGCGGACAAGCGCGAATTCGTGTTTCTGTCGCAACTGCAGTCGCAGCAAAACATATCGTGGGTGGCGTTCGGCTGGCCCGACGGCGCCTTCTTCGCCGCGCACAAGCTCGGCGATCTCGGTTTGGAAATGATGGAAATCAATCCCGCCGACAGCGCCTCCAAGCGGCGCGTCGACCAGTACCAGGTCGTGGTCGGCGATATCCAGTTCGAAAAACGGCGATTCGAGAACACCGATTACGCCGTTACCGGGCAGGAATGGTTTCGCACCGGCATGGAGAGCGACGAGCCGCGCTGGTTCGATGTCACGCTTCATCCGGTGGGGTTGCGCCCGTCGATCGCCTATGCCGGTCCGATCGACGTCTACCAGAAGCGCCAGGGGGTGCTGGCGATCATCATCGAATACACCCGCCTCGCTCGTTTTCTCTCGCAGCTCTCGGTCGGCAAATCGGGCGCGGCGTTCATTCTGGGGCGCGACGGCAAGACCATTGCCGCACCTGATCCCGACGCCGATGAAGTGGACATGCAACGCTCCGATCAGCCATTGCTGGCGATCGCACATGGCGCGATGCAGCAGGCTGGCAAAAGCTACGACAGCGACCAGAAGACCGCCGGTCACGTCAGGCTGGTCGCCGCCGGCGACGCGGCCTATTCGGTCACGTTGACCCCGCTTGCCTTTCTCGGCTGGACGCTCGCCATCGTGATCCCGGAAGCCGAGTTTCTGGGTCCGATCGAGACGACGATCCGGAAATTGCTGATCGGCCTGGCAATTCTTATTCTGGCCGCCGGCATCCTTTCGGCCTGGCTCGCCCGGCGGATTATCGCCACGCCGTTGATTGTGGTCGTCAACGAACTCAAGCATGTCGCCCGCTTCGATCTTGATCGGGTCCGCCGCCACGCCTCCCGCGTCACCGAAATCGAGAACCTGTCAGGCGCCATCGCCGACATGGCGGGCGGACTTGCGGCCTTCCGGAAATATATACCTGCCGACCTCGTGAAGATGCTGGTGAGCGAGGGCGTCGAGCCGCGTCCGGGCGGCTCGATAAAGACCCTGACGGTGTTGTTTGCGGATATCGCCGGCTTTACCGGGCTGTCCGAGCGGCTTGGCGATCGGATCATCCCGCTGCTCTCCAGCTACCTCGATACGATGTCGCGCGAGGTGAGCTCCCACGGCGGCACGATCGATAAATTCATCGGCGATGCCGTCATGGCGTTCTGGGGCGCGCCGGCGTCCAATCCCAATCACGCGGTCGACGCCTGCAGGGCGGCGGTGGCCTGCCAGCGGGCGCTTCGGGAATCCGGACTGACGGATGACAGCGGCCGACCGCTTCGTGTGCGCATCGGCATCAATTCCGGCGAAATGCTGGTCGGCAATATCGGATCGGACGTCCGGCTCAACTATACCGTGATCGGCGATGCGGTAAATGTCGCCAGCCGGCTGGAAGGCGCCAACAAGGAATATGGCACCGACATCATCATCGGCGAGGAGACCCGCCAGCTCGCGGGCGAACACATCGAGGTGCGCGAACTCGACCGGTTGATGGTCTACGGACGGGGCGGCGGTATCGCCATCTACGAACTGCTGGGCGTGGCCGAAGGCGGAGCCGCGGCTCCCGCGTGGGCCACGCTTTACGAATCCGGCCTTGCCGCCTACCGCGCCCGCGATTTCACCGGCGCGATGGACTTCTTTCAGAAGGTGCTGGATTCGCGGCCGCAAGACCGGCCCGCGCAGATGATGCTTGCGCGATGCCGGCAATATCTGGCCTCGCCACCGGGAGATGATTGGCAAGCGACCAACGCGATGAAGACGAAGTGAGCCAGCGGCAACGTTCTCTAACCTATCCATCGTGGTTGCAAGGCCAGGGATCACGGGTTCGTGATAAAATCCGAAAGCTGAGATGTAACGCGGTCGGGAGTGGTCGCGTATTCGCTATGGGTCCTGCCGGATGCCGCCTCCGGTGCACCCGCCAGAGCGCCGGATCATGTGCCGGCCCGACAACATAAGTTCTTGCAAAGAAAAGGATCGCTCTCATGAATTCCAGGACCGCAATTACCAGTGCCACCATCGCCGGCTCCTTCGCCGCCGCGCTTGCCATGATCACCGCTCCGGCCCTCGCGGGACCAAAGCCGCCGCAGCCCACCATGGACAAATGCTTCGGCATCGCATTGAAGGGCGACAATGACTGCGCGGCCGGCGCCGGCACCACCTGTGCGGGCACGGCGAGCGCGGACTATCAAGGCAACGCCTGGAAGTATGTCGCGAAGGGAACTTGCGACACGATCAAGACGCCGAAGGGCACGGGTTCGCTCGAGCCGATCAAGTCGTGAACCGAGTGTGGCGCGCGCCGACGCGCCACTTCTTCAGAATCAGGACGAGAGCGCGCCGATGTCGATCGCTGCGAGTCTGCCGGTATCTGCCGGCGTCGGTTTCAAGCCCGAGCATCTCGGCGACATCCTCGCCGCGGCGCAGCCGATCGGTTTCTTCGAGATTCATGCCGAAAACTACATGGGCGCCGGTGGCCCGCCGCATGCGCAGCTCGGCGCGCTGCGTGAGCGCTATGCACTGTCGGTGCATGGCGTCGGGCTGTCGATCGGCTCGACAGCGCCGCTCGACCGCGATCACCTGATGCGCGTCAAGCGGCTTTGCGACCGGTATGCACCGGCGAGCTTCTCCGAGCATCTCGCATGGTCATCCCACGACGGCGTCTACTTCAACGACCTTCTGCCACTGCCCTACACGGAGCGGACGCTGGCACGGGTCGCCGAGCATGTCGATGAAGTGCAAACCGTGCTCGGTCGCCAGTTGCTGCTGGAAAATCCGTCCACCTACATTCGTTTTGCGGAAAGCACGATCCCGGAGGTCGACTTCCTCGCCGAAATATCGAGCCGAACCGGATGCGGATTGTTGCTGGACATCAACAATGTCTTCGTGTCGGCGACCAACCACGGCACGCAGCCGCTCGCCTATCTGGAGAAATTTCCATTCGACCGGGTGAACGAAATCCATCTTGGCGGACATGACGTGGATACCGACGATGCCGGTGCCCCGCTATTGATCGACACCCATCGCACGTCCGTCGCCGCCGGGGTTTGGACGCTTTACCGACACGTCATCGACCGGCACGGCGCTATTCCGACCTTGATCGAGTGGGACAATGACGTTCCCGATTGGCCGACGTTGCGTGCCGAGGCCGCCGCGGCGCGGGACATTCTTTCCGGCTTCTCGCGGGCATCGGCGGCATGAGCGCGGCGATGCCAGCGCCGTTCGAGATAGCGTTTGCGAGCGCATTGCTGGACGCTGAACATCCGGTTCCGCCCGGCGTCACCGCGCACGATGCGGCAGTTCCTGCGCGCCGCTTTGCCGTCTACCGAAATAACGTGGTGGCAGGCCTGGGGAAAGCGCTCAGGCGGCGCTATCCCGTGGTCGAACGGCTGGTGGGCGAAGAATTTTTCGCCGCCATGGCGCGGGAGTTCGTGCTGCAGCGGCCGCCGCGTTCGCCGCTGCTCGCAACCTATGGAGACGAATTTGCCGCTTTCATCGCCGCGTTCGAACCGGCGCGGGAGCTTCCCTATCTTGCCGATGTGGCGAGGCTCGAGGCTGCCCGCACGCGCGCCTATCATGCCGAGGACGCGACGCCGATCTGCGCCGATCAATTCGCGACACTCGATGCCGAATTGATCGAGGACGTTCGCATCGATCTGCATCCTTCGGCCGAGGTTGTTCGCTCGCCATATCCGATCGTGACGATCTGGGCGATGAACAGCGGAGAGCAGGAACCCGGTCCCATCGAGGATTACCGTCGCGAGGATGCGCTCGTCGCTCGGCCGTATCTCGAGGTAGAGGTGCGGTCGCTGCCGGTGGGTGGCGCGGCGTTCCTGCTCGCACTCGCCAGCGGCCTGTCGCTTCGCGAGGCGGTCGAGGCCGGCCTTGCCGACAGTCAGGATTTCGATCTCGCCTGCAACCTCGCGGGGCTCATCGGCTCGGGCCTCGCGCGTGGCTTCACGATTCCGGAGCCGAAGAAATAATGACCGCCATGAGCAACGAGCTTCTCGCCGCGACGCCGTCCGAATCCGTGCCGGTTCGAATTGTCCAGCGGGCGACCGCCGCGATGGATCGCATTCCCTATTGGTTCATCGCCATCGCGGCGCGAATTTTTCCGGCGGCGGTGTTCTGGCAATCGGGCCAGACCAAGGTCGCGGGCTGGCATCTCAAGCCCAGCGCGATCGCGCTATTCCAGAATGAATATCAGTTGCCGCTGATCGATCCCGAAGTTGCCGCCTATGCCTCGGCCTTTGCCGAACATTTCTTCCCGATACTGCTCGTGGTCGGTCTGGCGTCGCGGTTTTCGGCGCTGGCGCTATTGTTCATGACGGCTGTCATCGAGGCCTTCGTTTATCCCTGGGCCTGGCCGATCCACGGCGTATGGGCCACCTGCTTTCTGGTGGTGATCGCCCGCGGGCCCGGTCTTCTATCGCTCGATCACTTGATCGCGCGCAGATACAGGTAGGTCAGACTCCATCGGCGCCAGACCCTATCTTTCACGCCCATTCGCCCTTGCGGAACACCGGGACGCGCCGGCCGTTGGCGTGAATACCGTCGATGTCGGTCTGATCCGAGCCGATCATCCAGTCGATATGGATAAAACTCTTGTTGCCGCCTTGGGCCGCGATCTGCTCCGCCGTCAACCTGTCGCCATTGATGAAACATTTCGAATAGCACTGGCCGAGCGCGATATGGCAGGCCGCGTTCTCGTCGAACAAGGTGTTGAAGAACAACAGCCCGCTGTTCGAGATCGGCGAGGAATGCGGCACCAGCGCCACTTCGCCGAGCCGGCGCGCACCCTCGTCGGTATCCAGCACCTTGTTCAACACTTCCTCGCCGCGCGAAGCCTTGGCCTCGACGATGCGGCCTTCTTCGAACCGCACCGCAATGCCGTCGATCAGTGAGCCCTGATAGGACAGCGGCTTGGAGCTGACGACATGCCCGCTGACCCGGCGGGCATGCGGAGTGGTGAATACTTCCTCGGTCGGGATATTGGCATTGCAGGTGATGCCGTTGTTGGCGGTGGAAGCGCCGCCCTCCCATTCGTGGCCGTCGGCGAGCCCGATCGTCAGGTCGGTGCCGGGTCCGGAATAATGCAGCGCGCTGAACCGCTGGCCGTTCAGCCATTCGGTCCGGCTGCGCAGGGTGGCGTTGTGCTTCCGCCACGCCGCGACAGGATCGTCGTTGTCGACGCGCGAGGCGGCGAAGATCGCGTCCGCGAGTTTCTGCCACCGCGACATCCTCCTCGTCGCCCGGAAAAACCTGCTTCGCCCAGGATAGGCTTGGATAGGCGATGATGTTCCAGTTGATGTCGAAACGGACGATCTTTTCCAGCGCCGGTTGGTAGGCGATCGAATTGGCCTTGCTGGCGCGCGCGACCCTGGCGGGGTCCTCGCCTGCCAGCAGCATCGGATTATCGCCGACAATGGCGAGCCGCGCGGTGTTGGCGGCAAACGCCTTCGACATCCCCTCATAGAGCCAGCCGGCAGCGCGATCAAAACTGTCGTCCGGCGCGAAGCGATAACGCGACAACGTGACCGCCTCGTCGGACAGGATCGGGGTCACGAGACCTGCCCCGGCCTTATAGGCATGTTCGGCGATCTTGCGTACCAGCGGCAGCGCCGCGCTCGGCGCTGTCAGCAGCAGATCCTGTCCGGGCTGCAGGTTCAGCCCAATTTTGACGGCCACTTCAGCGAGACGATCGAGTTTGACGGGATCGATCGATGCCGCGATGTTGCGCTCATGTACTGTCATGAAAGTTCGACCCGTTGTTGGTGGGCCGCGGAACCAGAGGGCGGCCTCATTGTGCTGAGTTTACCATGCGGAGTGCATCGGCGCGACGCTCGAATTATCGCCGATTGGCGCGGCGCGACTGCGCAATAGCTGCGAACCAAGGCCCTTCTGCGACGGTACGATATGCACCGGAACACGCGGGGGCGGACCAGATGTCGCGATGACGTTCGCTTTCGCCGTGGAAGCCGGTCAATTCAAAGACGACGACCGCACTTGCCAAAACCTGAGCAATCGGGATGCGTTTTCAGTATTCATTTTGGCGAAATGGCCTTTGGCCTTGGCCAATTCAAGCGGTCCCATCGATCCCGTCGAAAACCGGCTCTCCAGCACCGCGCTCACGGTCTCCCAGCGAAGGCCCGCGGCCTTGCACGGAACAAGGATGCCGTCGTCGCGAAGGCTTTGCATCAAGGGGCGGATGACCTCGATGCTGGATTGCGATAGCTGGGCAAGTGCGGCGACGGTCTCTTCATATTTGCGCTGCTTGGCGAAGCCGAACAAAGCCGCTTCGTTGAGTTCGCCCTTGTCGTCCAGCGAGGCCACCAGGCGCTTGGCCGCAGTGAAGTCGCGGACCTTGGACATCTCGCGATCTGCGCCGGCTGCGGCAGTTGCGATCGCGGTTCGTATGGTCTCAAAAATGTGGGGTGGCGCGCGCGACAGCAGCCGCGATCGGACCGCTTCGGTGGCATTGCTGATGAGTTGCTGACGCAGTTCCGGCGGCAGGTCGATCCGGATCCCGGTTTCGACGGCGAGGTCCGGGTCGGATTCAGCCTGTGCAACGACAATCGCAAACCCGGCCGCGGAAACGCGTGCGCCGGGATTGTTGACGATCCGGCGGCTGACGGACGGGTAGCGGCGGGCCAACAGCGCATCGGTGACGACTTCCTTCAGCCACCAGCGCCCTGCGATGGCCAGCAGGTGTTCCTCGCCCTTGGTATTCGCTATTTCGACCAGATCTTCCGCGCTCAGCCGGGCCGATTCCTTCAAGACCGGTCCAGCGACCGTGATCTCGTCATTTCTTGCGAGGCGACGGACGACAGACGGAGGCGCCTGAGAAACGGGAGCGAGCTGCGCGCTCACTTCAGCTAACGCAATTCGGGCGCTGACATCTGCGATTGCGCGAATTTCTATCGTCTTGATGAGCCGTTCCAGCACATTGTCGAACAGCTCGATCTGCTCGCTATTGAAAGTGCCTGCGGATGACAGAAACAAGTCCGTCACGCGTTTAATGGTTTCCAGGCGCTTTTCCGCCGAGCCGGCGTTTATCGCGATTTGGACTTCGTCGACAATTGATGATTTTGCAGCTGGCATCGCTCATCCTGAGCGTTTGGGACCGCTATTCTATGCGAATGATGGCTTATACAGGGAAGAACTGAACGTTCCGTAAAACCGGAAATTTGACCAGATCGCGCGGAGCCTGCTTGGTGCCGGCCCGGGTAGCTGGGCGACCTGTCTGCCAAAACGACGCGCCCGGCTCGAGCCGGGCGACTCTTTGATCATGCGCCTGCTGTTCAATCTCAGTACTAGAACGGATAATAGCGCAAAGATCCCAACACCACGTTGTCGCTCGTGGAGACGGGACCGGGCACGCCGTCGAAGGACTTGCGCCTGATATATTCGTACTGCAATCCGGTTGCCACCCGGCCGTAGTCCCCCTTGTAGAGGTTCTGCCAGAAACCGGCAGTCAGCATGTCGACCTCTTTGTTCACGGCGGCGCAATTGGACGTACCGCCTGCGAACGACGCCCCCGTCACGATTCCGCACCCGGCATTGTTCAGGGTTGTGAGGCCAAATCCGGTGGGGCCTGCGGCGGAGCTAAAGACATTCCCGTTGGCTTTTTCCATTCCGGCATAGCCATAGATGTCCAGCCCCGCCCAAGGGTGAGCGACCGCGCCGACCATGGCGTGGAAAGCCGTGATCGGCGACAGCGTGCCATCCGACGCGACGACGACGTCGGACAATTGGCTGGCGCCGTAGCGGCCGATGCCCCTGCCATAAAGCACCGACCCCTGCAGATCCAAGAGCTTTGGAACGACGGGCAGCAATACCGAACCGCCGATACCTTCTCCGACCGTGACGTGCGAGCTTGCGGATCCGACATTCGCGGTGGTCGTCGGGCAAACGCCGCTGGCAGGGACGAGCGCCGGGTTGCAGGTAAATACGTTGTCGGTGAAGAAGCGGGCCATCCCGAATACTTCGTAATGACCCCATCCCGGATCGAATGCGGCTTTTCCAATGATGTCGGGCGCGGTCTCGGTGTTGAAGTTGTTGGCGAAGCCGCCGCTTCCCAGAAAACTGTTGCCGGCATTGGCCCAGTTCACGATCAAGCCATTCAGCGAGCCGCCATTGGCGACGGCGCCGGCGCTGGCGTACACCAGTGAGGCCGGGTTCTCGATCGAGAGGCCCAGTGAGACCGTCGGCCCGAAACTCTTCACCGCCCGAATTTGCCAGTTCCGCGTGTAGTCGAAGCCGGCGATATAGTTCGAATCGATCGTCAGCGGGATATTTTCCTTGCGCGGGGTAATGCCGACCGTGTTCGGTGTCAGCAGGCTCCAGGACTGGCCGGCCAGCAGATGGAAGCCCCAATCGCTATTGTCATAGGTGAGGTAGCCTTGGCGCAAGCGGGGCGCCCAGCTGTTGCTCTGGTTGTAGTTCGACGTCACGCCGACTCCCAGGAAGTCCATTTCGTAGTAGCCGGCGAGCTTTTGCACGGGGTCGAGGGTGCCCTCGACAAGCAGCGAAATCCGGCTTTGTCGCGCGCTGCCGCGGAACTCGGGCTCCCGGTATTGCGGCGAGAACGGGTACGGAATCGATGTGAACGGCGTTCCCATATCGGCCACCGTATTATGCTGTCGATAAAGCCCTTCCGCCGCCAGGAAGCCGCCCCAGGTCATCTTCACACCGGCCGGCATGGCGATTGGCGCTTTGAAAGGTGGCCGAGGTCCGGCGGCCTGGGCGTAGGTTCCGGCGGCAGCGGCCGGCACTTGAGCCGGCGCTTCGCGCTGCGCTTTCTTTGATTCACTCACCTGCTTCTGCAGGCTTTGCAATTGGCGCTGCAGCGCATCGATTTGATGCTGCAATCGCTCAGACTGAGCGTCGTCAGCCGTCGCATATGCAGGCATGAGCGTCGTGCCGGCGAATGCCGCCAGCATCAATATGTGAAGCCTGTTTCTGATGGTCATCGCAAGTCCCCAATGATGCGGGCACTCGAACCAGCCGAGGGCCCTCAAAGACATGCGATAATTCTAGGGAACCGAACGTAACGAGATCGCGATGGTACTGTGACAGTCTTGCAGACGGCCGGCCCTGTTGTTCTTTCGCTACACTCTGCTGATGGTGCAGCTCAAGGAAACGACTATGAAATGGGCACTTGGCAGGGGTGAAGCCGACACGTTGGCGATGAAATACGTTTGTGTACGCCCCGTCAGCGTGAAAGCCATCTGGCAAGTCTCGCGAGCGTCAGGAACGGACATTCTCAAAGGTGTGAGGTCCGGACTTGGCCGACATCGAGCCTCCTGGCCATGTCTGAGGCGAGGGCGATCGCGGAAGGCATAGTGCGAACCCGGGCCTGGGAGTATAGCGTCGCCTCCTGAACGCGAGAACTCGCCATCGATTTAGGTGAAAGCGGAGGTCAATATGCGTCTGCGGGACTGTCACAACTTTCATGATTTCCGGCGGCTGGCGAAGCGACGCCTGCCGGGTCCGATCTTCAACTATATCGACGGCGCGGCCGACGACGAGACAACCTATCGCCGGAATACGGCGAGCCTCGAGCACTGCGATCTGGTGCCCAACGTCCTGCGCGGCGTCGAAACCGTCGATATTTCAGTGACCATCATGGGCCAAAAGCTCGCAATGCCGTTCTATTGCTCCCCGACGGCGCTACAACGGCTATTCCATCATCAGGGCGAACGTGCCGTCGCCGCTGCAGCCGCGAAATACGGCACGATGTTCGGCGTATCGTCGCTGGGCACGGTCAGTCTGGAGGAGTTACGCAAGGCCCATGATACGCCCCAAGTCTATCAATTCTATTTTCACAGGGATCGCGGTCTCAACCGCGCGATGATGCAACGCGCGAAAGCGGCCGGCGTCGAGGTCATGATGCTGACCGTGGACAGCATCACCGGCGGCAACCGCGAACGCGACCTGCGCACCGGATTTTCCATTCCGTTCAGGCTGACGCTTGGCGGGATGCTGCAATTCGCGATCAAGCCGATGTGGGGCATCAACTACGTCACTCATGAGGGCTTCAAACTGCCCCAGCTGGACCAGCACGTCGACATGAGCGGCGGGCCGGTGTCGATCGGCAAATATTTCACCGAGATGCTGGATCCCTCCATGAATTGGGACGATGTGGCTGAGATGGTTCAGCTCTGGAACGGTCAATTCTGTCTGAAGGGCATCATGTCGGTGGCAGATGCCAAGCGCGCCGTTCAGATCGGTTGCACCGGCATCGTCGTGTCCAACCACGGCGGCCGCCAGCTGGACGGCTCGCGGGCGGCATTCGATCAACTGGCTGAAATCGTGGACTCCGTGGGAGACCAGATCGACGTGATCATGGACGGAGGAATCCAGCGCGGGACCCACGTTCTGAAGGCGCTCTCGCTCGGGGCCAAAGCCGTCGGAGTGGGACGCCTCTATCTCTATCCTCTCGCCGCGGCCGGTCAGGCCGGCGTTGAGCGGGCGCTTGGCCTGATGCAGGCGGAGATCGTGCGCGGAATGAAGCTGATGGGGTGCACGGCGATCAACCAACTCTCGCGTGAAAATCTGCGCTTCCGATGATTCCTTCGCGGTCGCACCGCGACGGCATCGGCATCGGCACGACGCTGATGGATCATGGAGGTCGGCGCCAATTCGTTGAGGGTCAGCCCCGCCCGGATCCTGTCTCGTCACAACGTAATCGTCTCATGGCGACGGCGTTCGGAGGCTTTCGCCACGGCTTCGGTCCTGGTGCGCGCGCCCAATTTTCGGAACAGGGATTCGACATGGAATTTCACGGTGTGCAGCGAGATGTCCAATCGGCGCGCGATCGCCTTGTTGGTCATGCCCTCCGCAAGCGCCGCCAGCACTTCCAGTTCGCGCGGGGTCAGCAATGCGTGACCCTCGCTCTCGCGCACCGCGCCAAAACCTGAATCCATCGCCTCGGGCCAGCGGACGATCAGGCCTATGGCAACCGCGCGGATCGCCGCATCGATCTGGCTCGCAGTCGCCTCGCGCGACAGCACGCCGGACGCGTCACGATCGGCGCCTCCGAGCGTGACCACGGTACGGGTTTCGCCAGCCGGGCCGTCGCCGTCCGCCAGCACCACATCGGCATTGTCTTCGACGCCGACGACGAGATGTCCGGCCTCGGCGACCACTTTGCCCAGCGCAGTCCGGCGCAACGCATCCGCGGCGTGGACGGCAACGCGCAGCCGCGTCAAAGGTACAAGTTTGCTGACCGCTTCCCTCATGCGGCGTCCCGTTCCGCAATCGTCGTCTGCACCGTCATCACCTTGCCGCTCCTGATCAGCCGAAGATCGGCCTTGCGCCCGATGCTGTCGGAACCGAACAGCCTGGCGATTTTCCGGAACCGGCGCGTCGATGTCCCGTCGACACTGAGGATGATGTCGCCTGCCACGATTCCCGCGCGCGCCGCCGGACCATCTTCAACAACCGACATGACCATCAAGCCGCTGGACTGGTCGGCGCTCTCGCGCAGCGCATCGGGCACGGCGACGGCTTGCAGCGCGACCCCGAGCCAGCCGCGCGCGACGCGGCCATCCCTGAGCAGCAGCGGCACGACGCGTTCGATGGTCGCCACAGGAATCGCGATGACCTGGCCGCGCGGCCCGAAGGTCGACATGCCGAGGCAGCCGCCGACGGCGTCGAACACCGGCCCACCCTCCTCGCGGGACGCCAGCCTGATATCGAACACGATGCGCCGGTCGATCAGGCCGCCGCGGCTGGAATGCCATTCGCCGCCGGCGAGATTGACGAGCCCGAGCCGCGCGCTCGCGCCACCGGTTCCGTCCGCACCGACCGCGAGCGCCAGCGCGCCGGTTCGCGCCTCGCCCGGCAGAATCGATGGCGCCGCCATCGGCGCCGCCAGCCGCAGGACCGCGATATTGGTGGAGGGATCGCGGCCGGCCATGCTGGCTGTCACCGCAGCGCCGCCCGCCGCGACAAGTTCAAAGTCATCTTGTCGGGGCAGCGATTGCTCGGAGGCGACAATGATGTCAGGTCGCCACACCATGCCCGTCAAATGCCGCCCATGCGCCAGGCGTATCGCAACGACAGTGTTTTTCGCGGCTTCCGCGCGCGTGGCGAGCGCGTTCGAGAATTGGGCCAAAAGGTCGGTTTGATCGGTCACGGGCAACTCCTATCGCTGTAAGATAGGAACGAAACTGGGCTTTCCATCAGGGCCAGACTATCGGCCGGACGGCCGGGTTCGCACCGGCCATTTGACCGGGGCTTGCGAGTTGGAAAACGGAAAAATCTTGTGAAACGCGACTGGACACCGGAATCACCAGATAGCAAGTAACCGCATGAGCGATCGACAATGGCCCCGAGGTTCGCATGAGCATCCCGTTCAAAGCGATCCGGACCCGCGCCGAGAAGCGCAAGGGCGGGGCAAAGGCGCTGACGGAGCTGCTGCCGCCCAAGCCGGACCCGAAGGCGCTCGCCAAGCTCGGCGATGACCGTATTCTGGCCGAGATGACCCGGCGGGTGTTTTCGGCCGGCTTCGCGTGGAGCGTCATCGAGGCGAAATGGGAGGGCTTCGAGCAGGCGTTTGTCAAATTCGAGCCGGGCCGGCTTTCGCTGCAACCCGATGAGTTCTGGGACGCCCTGATCAAGGATAGGCGCATCGTGCGCAACGGCGCCAAGATCATGTCGGTGCGCGCCAATGCCGGATTCGTCAGGGAAGTGGCGAAGCAACATGGCAGCTTTGGCAAGCTGCTTGCCAAGTGGCCGTCGTCCGACCAGATCGGATTGCTCGAACTGCTGGCCAAGCGCGGCAGCCGGCTCGGCGGCAATACCGGCCAGATGCTGCTGCGCTTCCTCGGCTGGGACGGGTTCGTGACATCGAAGGACGTGGTGGCGTGTCTGCGCGATGCCGGTCTCGACGTGGCGGAGGCGATCACCTCGAAGCGCGACCTCGCCAAGGTGCAGGCGCAGTTCAATGCACTGGGCCGAGGAGACCGGCCTGCCCTACACGCATTTGTCGCGCATTTGCGCGATGTCGATCGGCGAGAATTGCGCCACCGAAACGCTGGCCCGTTTCGCGGGCGGAGAGGAGTGACGTCTGGATTTGACTTGGCGGAGCAATCCGCCTTGTGCTGTTGCGACCAATGAACGGGCTCCGCGTATTGCGCCCGACGGCACACAAGAGTTGGCGGAATGCGCTGTCGATATTCCGCCCTGCGACCTCTTGTGGTCGGACACACCCTGGCGTTAGTCTTTGGCATATACTTGGAGGTAGACGCATGCCTAAGCGGAGACATGTCAGACTATTCCGCAATGGCCGAAACCGGGCAGTCCATATTCCCGTGGAGTTCGAACTGCCGGGCGATGAGGCCATCATGCACCGTGACGGCGATCGTCTGGTGATCGAGCCGGTGCGCAAGCGTGGACTGGTCGCCTTGCTCAAGACGATGAAACCGATCGAACAGGGGTTTCCTGCAATCGACGATCCCATGCCGGCGCGGGAGAACCTGTTTTGATCCGCGGCCTGAGCGTGGAAAATTGGCTTGCTTGAGAAGGCAGACCCGTGCCCGTCAGCTTTCAGGAAATACTTGACGCGTTCGAATTCGTTGGAATCGGCGCCGAAGGCCTGCACCGAGCGATCCTGTGCAGGGGTACGGGCAAGATCTATTCGCATGCCGAATTTTCCGATCTGGAAGAGTTCAACGATGAACTGCCCGACGACGTAGAAGATGAGGAGAAATATATCGACATTCCCGACAAGCGGGAGCTCGGCCTCGGCAAGCCGCTGGCGCTGGATTTTGCGCGCGAATTCCTGCCCGATGACTTCGACGAAGTCAGATACATGTTCAGCAAGCGTGGCGCCTACAAGAAGTTTCGCTCCCTGCTGATTCGAAGAAATGCCCTCGATCGCTGGTACGATTTCGAATCGAAAGCCACGGAACGAGCCTTGCGCGAATGGTGCGAGTTCAATTCGATCGAAGTCACCGGCTGAAGTCTCGCAACACGATTGCAATCCGCCTTCAAATCACGAAAAACCCATGGGTTCCGTCGTGGCGAAGCTGTTCGACGAGGCCGTATTCCCAATCGAGATAGGCCTGCATGGCGCCGGCGGAAGCATCGGTGCCTTCATAGGGACGCCGGTAGCGGTGGGACGGATCGGGCTTTGGCAAAACCTCCGGCGGTCCCGCTTCCAGCGCGCGATCATAGCCGCCATCGAGCACATAGGTCTCCCATCCCATTTGCGCGAGCCAGGATGCGGTCATGTCGGCGCGGACGCCCATATTGTCGGTCAAGAGGATGCGCGCCCCGCGCACCGGCGCCGCCATGTCGATCTCCTGGACCAGCTGCCCTCCCGGGTAATGACGAAAACCAGAGATGTGACCGGCCGCATAGTCTTCGGCGGAACGAACGTCGAAGCGATAGAGCGTGCGATGCCTCTCGCGCTTGAGCGCTGTCGCTTCTTCCGGGCCGAGATGCCGGACGCCTGCGCGATAGGCGACGTCACGGGCATTTTCTCTCGCGCCGTCGAACAGGCCGATGCCGCCGCGCCGGTCTGCGCCATGCTCGAGATCTTGCCTGGCGAGAGTCCAGCCGATCGTCCCGTTTCGCAACGCGACCACTTTGTTGGCGACGCCGGCGTTGATCAGCGACTGGGTGCCGATGATCGATCGGGTGCGGCCGGCGCAATTGACGATGATGGTCGTCTCGGAATCCGGCGCGACGCGGCCGGCGCGCAGCACCAGTTCGGCGCCAGGCACGCTGACGGAGCCGGGGATGTTCATGGTCGCATATTCGTCGAACCGACGGACATCGAGAACGGCGATATTGGCTTTGCTCGCAATCAGGGCCGCGACTTCGTTCGCGGGCAGCGACGGCGTGTGGCGGCGGGACTCCACCAGTTCGCCAAAAGCCTTGGCGTAGGAATTCACGTCCTGAAAAAGTTCGTAGCCCGCCATCTGCCAGGCCTGCAGCCCGCCGTCGAGCCGACGAACATTTGTGTATCCCAATGCCCTGAGGCGATCCGTCGCGTCGTCGACGAGGCCTTCGCCGTTGTCGTAGACGACGATTGGCACATCCCTGCGCGGCAGCCTCATCCCGGCTTCGAGCACGATCCGCTCAGCCGCCATGTTGGCGGCAAACAGCGGATGGCCGGTGGCAAAGGCCGCCTCGTGCCGCAGATCGAGCAGCGCGATTTCCTCGCGCAGCAGCAGCGCGCAGCGGACTTGCGGGGCAGTGACGGATGGCACGATCATGGGATGAAGGGTCCGGGTGGGGACGAATTGCTCACAATAACAATACGATGGAAGGTGCGCCATTTATCGCGCGCTGGGGACGTGACACGGTTCTTGCTTTGTTCTAGCCTCAGCACATGACTAAAAGGCTGTTTGCCGAAACGACGATTAATCAGGGGAATCATTTCATGTCCGATGCTCTCGCCGAAGCCGGCCACCTCGAAATAATCTTTCACAACGACGATGAAACTCCGCTGCAATTCATCCTTGAGCTTCTGCATTCGGTATTCGAGAAGCAACTGGCCGACGCGCTGAGACTAACCGACGCAGTGAGAGAAGACGGACGAGCGAGTTGCGGAACCTATCCGCGCGACATCGCCGGAGAATTGCTTGAGGCGGCTCGACAGCAGGTCCGCGCCTCAGATTATCCACTCCGGATCACGAGCCGGGCGATCAAGGGGGACGATGAACTGCTTGATCTCTGCTGCAAGCTGTGCGGCGAGCTTGGCGCCGAGAACCAGCTTTCACTGAAAGGCACGGCGGCGCTCATCTGCGATGACTGCATGGCCGAGATGTCGCGCAACTTGCCCGATGTCGTCAGCAACAAGCAGTTCGGCTATGCCTGTGACGCCCTGCGCTGGCATTTCGCCGGGATTCCGCAGGATCAGCTGGCTGCGACTTCGCGGCAGTTCCCAGGTCACATGCGAGCGGACGTTCAAGCAGCCGTCGACAGGCTGTTCTCGGTATCGCCGATCCGGTTTTTTGGCATCCACGAGGAGCACCGCTACGAGACCTTGACCATTTCGACACTGACCCGGGATGGCCGGAATGCTTCCGCGATCGCGCCGGCGCAGTACCACGAGGTGGACGTCGGCGAGAGCGCGCCGGTGAAATGCCTCGATAACGGCTTGTGGCTGTGCGCGACCGGGGGTCTGCGCTACGCGGTGGTCCTCTCCGCGCATCGGGATCATGGCCGCGAGCCCGGGACCCGCATCGAGATTGCCGTGCCTGTCGGCGCCGCGGGCGCAGAGTTCGTACAGCGCTGTTTTTCCGAGCTGGAGAACGCCGTCAACGCCGCGCGTTGCTACCGCGGCAAGGTGCTGTCGCTCGAAAGCGCCAACGATTATCGCGGAAGCTCGAAGGGCATCATGGTGCACAAACTGCCGACGGTTCAGCGCGAGGACGTGATCCTGCCCGAAACCACACTGAAGTTGCTCGACCGCAATGTGCTGAGTTTTGTGGGGAGCCGCGAGCGGCTGCGCAGGCTCGGGCAATCGACCCGCAAGGGCATCCTGCTTTACGGACCGCCCGGAACCGGCAAGACCCACACCATCCGCTATCTCGCGAGCAACCTGCCCGGCCACACTACCCTGATCATCACCGCAGCGCAGATCGCATTGCTTCCGCAGTACATGAGTTCTTGCCCGCCTGCTGCAGCCAACGATGGTCGTGATCGAGGACGTCGACCTGATCGCGCGCGATCGCACCCGGATGGGGCCTTGCGAGGAATCGATGCTCAACGGGCTTCTCAACGAGATGGACGGACTGAGGCAGGATGCGGATATCCTGTTCGTCCTCACCACCAACCGGCCGGAAGACCTCGAAAGCGCGCTGGCGAGCCGTCCCGGCCGCATCGACCAGGCGATCGAGGTGCCGCTTCCCGACGACATTGGCCGCAGGAAGCTGGTCCAGCTCTATGGCAGGGGCCTGCCGCTCGGCGATGGCGTGGTGGCCGAGGCCGCGCACCGGACCAAGGGCGTCAGCGCCGCGTTCATCAAGGAGCTGATGCGGCGCATCGCCCAGGCCAGCATCGCCCGCGATGGTGGCACATCCGTCGTATCCGGCGATATCGGCGAAGCGCTGGACGACATGTTGTTCGCCGGCGGCAAGCTTAACGTCAAGCTGTTGGGCGGGGCGCGAGAAATGGCCGCTGGATGACGCGCACATTCGAATCGATCGCGCACCGCGATCGTCCAGGTAGTCTTCCGATTCGGTTTTCAAACAACTCCAACTCTGACCGTCATTGCGCCACGTGAGTCCGCATTCCCGCGGCGCGATGCGCCCGAGGTGTTGCCAGAAATCTGTCGCCCAGAAAACGAGGGCGCAGGGAAAGCCGGGTGCCCGCTGCACCCGCAGCCTCGCGTGCGAAATGAAACAAGCACACGAGCATAGTCACTACAGGTTCACCGGGAATACCCAGCCTTCCCTGCGCAATGGTTTTAACGGCTTACTCCGAGCTCTCCCCGGTGACCGGGCTCTTTTGCCACCGTCGCCTGCGCTTCTTATCGCAGACTTGACGCCAGCGTCGGGGCGTCAGGACCACACGTCTTCGCCGTCCGCGGGATAAGTGTTCTCGTCAGCAACACCAACCGCGTCCACTGCATCCCGCACCAACGTCCGTGACGACCGCGAAGCGCCCCTTGTGTCCAGAAAGTCTGGCAGAATGTGCGAACGGGCGGTTGCGCGCCAACCGCCCGTTGCTGGAACTGAGCCCGTAACGCCCCAAAGCGACAGAGCCTGTACTAGAGCGAGGGACAGCTCCGGTGTCTTCCTCAACCCGAACAGTTGCAAGGGCTTCGAGCCCGTACCGAGCAAGGAAGGGAGTGGATGATGGCACAGAATGATCAGATTGTCGTCGGCATTGATGTGGCTAAAGACAAGGTGGATGCGTGCATTCGCTCACTATCGCAGCGGCACACCTTTCCGAACACCGCACAGGGTCACCGCAAGACGATTGCCTGGCTTCACAAGCACAAGGTGAACAAGGCCGTCATGGAGGCGAGCGGCGGCTATGAGCGGGACTGGGCCAGGCTGCTGCGCCTGGCCGGCATCGAGGTGCGGATTGTCGATCCCAAGCGGGTCCGCAGCTTTGCACTGTCGGCCGGACGGCTGGCAAAAAACGATACGATCGACGCCGAGATGATTGCCTGGTTCGCCGAGACATTTGACGAAGCGCCGGGCCAGACCCACGATGCCGCGCATGAGGAGTTGGTGGCACTGGTGAAAGCGCGCAAAGGTCTGATTGACCTCAAGACCCGCTTGCAAAGCCAGGACGAACATGCGCCACCAGGAGTGGTTCAGAAAGCCCATGCCCGCGTCTTGAAGAGCTTGGCCGCCGAAATTGCCAGGCTCGAGGCTGCGATCTCCGCCAAGGTCAAGGCCACACCGGAGTTTGCCGACCGCGCCGAGATCATCGAGAGTGTTCCGGGCTTCGCCGAAACGACATCGGCGACCCTCATTGCAGGCATGCCGGAGCTCGGAACGGTGAGCAAGGAGATCGCCGCCGCGTTATTGGGTGCCGCCCCTTATGATGACGATAGCGGCAAACGGCGCGGCGAGCGCCACATCAAGGGCGGCCGCCGCTGGGTCCGCAACGCGATCTACATGCCTTGTCTCGGCGCAGCCACGCAGAACAATCCGGTGCTCAAGGCCTTCTATCAGCGCCTGATTGCCAACGGAAAGGAGCCGAAGGTTGCGCTCGTCGCCTGCATGCGCAAGCTGATCATTATCCTCAACACCATGATCGCACGCCGGCAGAAATGGGATCCCAGCCGTTACGCACTGAACTGAGCGAGCGCACCTCACCGCGCTCGGTCCTCGACCGAGCGCATGCCAAGCCAACAGACCGGGGAGCGGACGGGGTCAAGGCCGTAAGCCGCCGAAGGCGGGGGCGCGCCTCGCGCCAGCCTTGAGGCCGGCCGATCACCGGTCTACTTCAGCACAGTTGCTCTTGTGGGACGGGATGGCGCGAGTTGTAAATTTGATTTGCCCGACGCCCAAAGCAAAATATTTTTGCAAACAGGGCTGGACAGCGAGACAACGGACCAAATGCTGATTTGCCCGTCGGGCAGATCACGCGCGCTGTCGCAAGACGGCGTCAGCCCTATACGTCTCGCTCATCGCGTTGCCCCTGCTATCGCGAGCCGCTAGACTTGCGACGTTCGCACGGGAGGAAACAGAAATGACCAGCGTGCTCGACGACTACCTCGTGGATCCCGACATATCCCTGCTCGACAAGACGCGGATACAGGCTCAGGTCCTGGTGCCGGTGCTTCGCGCGCTGAGGGCCGAATTCGGAAAGGACAAGGCCGACGCCATCGTCAAGAAGGCCTTGCGCGACTGGTCGAAGCAGTTGTTCGCCGCGATCGGCGATGGCATCGAGGGCAGCCCGCGGCGCAAATGGACGGCGATCCAGGACGTCTTCGGCGAGGTTTCGGGCAGGGAAGTCGAGATCGAGATTCTGCGCCACGACAAGGAGGCGCTGGACATCGACGTGACGCGCTGCCGCTTCGCCGAATTCTTCCGCGCGCTGGGCGAGCCCGATCTCGGCGCGCTCTTGATATGCGAAGCCGATTTCGACATCGCCTCGGTAGGCGAAGGCGAGGTCAGTCTCGACCGCGCCCAGACCATCATGGGCGGCGCGCCGAGCTGCACATTCCGCTACAAATTCGCGCCGCGGTAGCTATCTCTGCAGTTATCCCTGCACCGTGGCTGGTCAATATGCCGAGGCAATCGAAGACGGGCTCGACGGCCTGGGATTCGCGCGCCCCGACCCTTGCGGTTTGGTCTGTAACGCGTTACACTGTCACGCGTTACGGATGGAGGAGTCCATGACGGCGCCAGCCGAAAGGATGAAGATGATGCGGCAGCGGCGGCGCGCGCGGGGTCTGCGCGAGTTGCGTCTCGTCGTTGCCGACGCCCGCTCGCGGGCTGTGCGGCGACGGGTGGCGAAGCAGGTCGCCGGCCTCGACCTGGATCGCGAGCGCGACGCGCTGAAATGGATCGAATCGGTCTCCGAGTTTGACGCAGATGCGCCGCGGTGATCTGGTGACCGTTGCTGCGGCCGGTGATTACGGCAAGCCCCGCCCGGCGGTCATCGTGCAGACCGACGCCTTTCCGGAAAGCCATGCTTCAGTGGTGGTTTGCCAGCTGACTTCCGAGCTGGTGGACGCTCCGGATTTTCGCGTCACCATTGAGCCAAGGCCAGAAAACGGATTGCGGCTCAAATCGCAGGTGATGGCCGATAAGCCGGTCACCTTGAGACGCGAGCGGCTCGGGCAGACGATCGGGCGTCTCGGCAACCAGGACATGGCCCGGATCGGAATTGCTTTGGCGTTCGTCCTGGGGCTGGCGGATTAGCCAAGCGGGACTGGACAGGCACATCAGCTGCAGCCGCAAGACTGGCCGCAATGGTGCGGCGTGTTGCGCCGATCGATACACGTGAATTGGCGGAATACGCCCTTCGCTATTCCGCCCTTCGCCTGCTGCATCGAACCGGCGAGGGCACGGGATCAACCCTCAGGCCGCCGCCTCGCAACTGAAACCGCCGTCGCCGAAATACTTCTGCAGTTGCTCGATCCGCCGCCGAATGAGGGGAGCGGTTTCGTTTGGGCCGGGAATATAGACAGGCTTGCCGTCGCGACCGAACCGAAAGACCGCGTCGCTTGCATTCGCGCTCACATCGCCGAACATCCGCTCCACCGCCGCGAAGTCCCGGTGCGGCGCGAAACCGATCGATTGCGACCACGCGGCAAGATCGCGCAGCAGCTTGCGGGCGTCGCTCGGATCGACGGAAACCATGGGCGACCCGGCATCCGTCGCGTCCAGGTACATCTCGAAAACTTCGCCTTCGACCGATTCAAACATCACATCCTTGATGCCGAGACAGAACACGTCGATCAAAAACGAACTTAACGCGATGTGATGCGGCGTGGCGCCGCGCGCCAGAACCAGCGTCCCCATTCCAATGTCGAACACGGATTCGGTGAGGAAGCAGTGTCGAATCGGCGCCGAGGCAGCCCGGAGCACACGGGCGGGCAGGCTCGCCTCCGCTACTTCGGCCCGCCGCTTCTGTGCCACCACCTGTTTCCGCCGTTGCGCTTTCCTGGCGCGCTTCAGCGCCATGTTCGTCGCCATGGCCCATTCCCTAAAGTGATTCGGAATTCCCGTACGATACAGGCAGAGATTCCACTTGGTAGAGTGGCGGCACATCAAATATTCTGGGGATAAGGCGCTGATCGAAATTGCAGCGCGGCGCCTCCGCCTGATGAGTTCACCATGATCTCAACAAGTCCCAGCCCGGTGCCCGTGAGCCTTTCAGCCGACGCCTTGTACAAGATGTCCGACGTGGAATTGCTGGCGGCCTATTTCGAAGCCCGCCGACAATTCGTGGAAAAGAAGTTCACGCGCGATACACATCGAGCGCGGCTGGCGTGGATCAAGGCCAGAATGTTCGTCGGCAGCTCGGGCGGGGTCACTGAGCGCAACATGGCCGTCGACGTCTCGGAGGAGATTGCCCGCAAGGGTCAGGAATTGCGCGAGATGACGCGCGACCTCGATCTGCTCAAGGTCGACGTCGACATCATCGCGGTCGTCATTCGATTCCGCGGTGCGTCGGCGCCGACCGGCATGCAAGGCGAAGACGCGACCGAAGGGGACCCCGAGCGCGAAGGCCCTTCAGCTGCCTCGTCCGACTGACGGCGAGGGCACCAGGCTGCGATTTGCAGATCGGGTTGCGCTACCTCAAGTCGCGGAGGTCCTCTCGCGGCGTGACGGCAGCGCAGTTTTTGGCGGGGCCACCTTGACCAAGTCGGACGGAAAGCCTTCCAGGCTTTCGCCTTTGAGTACGGCCTCGTGGCCGCGCGCCACAGGCCATTGCTGTTGCATCACATTCGGTGTAGTACTATTATAGGGTGAATTATTCTCAATATGCTACTGAGGATTACTGCAATGCGGGCCCGGCTTTTCGCTCGCTTTCTTTGTTCAACGTTTCCTGCGTGACCAATTCAGGGGTCGCCCAACGGTATTGGCGAGCCGAGCCGCACTGATCGAGTTACCGGTCACAATCGCCGCTGCAGGCGCAATGGGAGGTTGATCGATGTGGAAATCAATTCTCACGGCGCTATTCGCCGTGCTGGCCGTTCAGGAATCCGCGCTTGGGCAGGCGGTATCCTCAGCCGACGTCAATATCGTGTCCGTGACAGGCGCGTTGTCGGCGCAGCGTTTCACCTGCACTGCTGTCATCAATAATCAAAATGATGATGACTCGCGGCTCACGCGCGTCATCGTGCTTATGCCGTTGCAGGTTCGAAAGGTGCGCGGCCAGGTCAGCGGAGGTCCTGGAAGTTGCACGGCGGCGCCCGTCGTAGGCAGCTACCAGGCGTATGCGATTTGCAATCTCGGTACACTCCCGCAAGGACCCTCGGTGCTTCGAACTGTCACCGTGACATCGACTCCATCCACAGCCGGGGCGAATTATCCGCCTACCTGCAGCGCGTTCATTTACAGCGCCGTGGGCGACATCCAGAAAAAGAACAACTACATGGCATGGCCGCCGTAGAATTTATGGCCGCCGCGGGGGGGCGTGCAGGCGGGCGCAGTTTTGTTGCGGCTGACAAGCGTAAATGCCGCTACCTCTTATTGATTTGGGTTCTGCCTTGACAGCCCAGCTTCATGTCGTTCCAGAAAATATCGTGCCGTCAGCAACACCAAGTGAAGTCTGAAGGTACAGTCCGCTTCGTCTGACAATCCAGGATGAGAGCCGTGCGGATGCAGGCGCTTCATGAGGCCGTTTACGAAGTTCCTCCCGTCGCCCGACCACTCGTTCAGATCGACACGCAGGAATCCCATGTTCGCCAGCCGTGCCCGACGAGCCTCGCCCCTCCCAGGTCCGGCAGTTGACGGATCTATCGCCATCGCAATCTCGTCGAGAAGCGATTCATAGAATGAACGCGTTTGGCTGTTCGCTGCCGCCCAATCGCCGCGGCTATGCGCATCTAGGGCCTGTTCAAGGTGCCCACGGGAGACCGGGAACGGTCCTTTTTTGGCAAGCGCGTCGTCTCGTCCTCGGCAGCCGCAATGCCGAACTCGACCGGCAAGGAACGGCGTATCATTCCGCCCACGATTGTGTATCCATCACGCGCAAGCGCAGCGCGCAGCACCTTGATTTCAACTCGTCCGACCACGCAAATTCAGGCGGCTGTACGAACGAGACAGCCTTGGTGACGATAACTTCGCCGAGCAGCTGTCGATCCTCGAGGCGTTGGTCCGGGTCTTTGTCGTACACCGTCATCAGCTCATTCAATCGCTTTTTCATGCTGATGCTTTCGCCCGCTCGCATCGCATACTGCGGCCCGAGCTCAAGCAAAAAGCGCGTCATTTCGGCGTGCGAGAACGGCAGGACATCTATCGCTGCCAGCACAGTCTTCCGCGAGAACGGCTGAGTCATTTGCTTCTTATGAACTAAAAGCCTCTATAAAAGACGCTGACTTCGGGTCGTATCCAAAACTCGAAATCGTACTGTCCCTGATTTTTGACTACATCGTCGATTACGGAGAGTTAGCTTGGACGCACGATAGATCCTTTTGACATTCGTTCACCCATTCGGATATCGGTTCATTATAAGCCGCTCTTGTCGAGTTTGCCCTAAGTGTCCAGCGTTTCTCCGAGACTGTGGACGCCCATCCAAATCTCTTGTTCGCGGGCGGGCCGTTGTACTCCAAGTTTCTTTAGCAAGCTCTCCGGCACATTCTGAGAGTGAAAATGCGCTGCAATTCGATGGTTGCCATCCAGGACGCTCAGTCCACTTGGAATTCTCATTGCGATGAGTGGCTTGGGGAAACTTCCGTGCTTCATGATGTATTGAAGAGCTGAGTTAAAGCGTTGCCGCGTGCCATCATCGCCCCACACGTTTTTTATGCCATTGATCAAGGCAATGTTTATCTTCAATACGATCTGGCTTGTGTTTGTAGATAGCTTTTCAATACCGCAATCAGTTACATCAAGCTTCCACGCGACATTTTTCCACCAAGACAACGGATTGGTGATTATGTACTTCCACGCGTGATTTCCGAGTGGGTCAGGAGGAGGCCAACCAGTGTCAGGCCCGCGATTGGCATGCTTCAACAACCATTGCTCGATAACATCATCAGGCCAATCCGGCAGGTCAGCTTTGATCTGCTCAAGCGTTACGGCCACGTCTTGGTCTCGCTACGCAATGGCTTAGTCCCACAATGTATACCACCGCTCCTTGGTGATCAGGAACTGAAACATAGCAATTAACCCCGCTCGCAAGCCGTAAAAATCGTCTACGTTCATTGGCGGAAATGCGAACGTCCCGAACCTGCTTTGAGGATGAAACGCCTTGATTCGATCGTCATAGTAATCCTCAAAAAAACGCCTGCCGGGCAGTTCATTCGGAAACGTTGAAAACAAGAACTGACCAGCATCGAGGGCGGATGGATTCTGAACACCGCTCTCCCTGACGACTCGCAGCGTTAACTGGTATGCTGCCTCCATCGCCACGTAGAGAAGCGACTGGGCCTCTTCTCCGAATTCTCGATGAACCTGCAGCATATCGGCTTGCAAAATTGCCGATAACCCCCGAAGCATCAAGTGATCCCGGACAGAGATTCTCGTGACAAGCTTATTGTAAAGCTTGCGGTCTATTTCCTGCCTTGAAATCCTGTAAGGGGCTCCGCCAGCAATTGGAAGCGACGTTGTCAAACGATCATCCGCGGCTTTTGAAGCAAACTGTTTAGCTTGCTCATACAAAATCGCAGTGTCGGGAGTTATACCAGACTGCGTATGGACTGACTCTCGGGATTGGCGGCGAGTTGTGATTTATTGTGGGCTTAACGATTTGATTCGGAAGGCAGGCAATGAGCGCAGCGGTTGGTCTTCGGGATGATTTTGCGGCGGCCGATCTGCGCCGTCTGGCGGGAAAGGCGAAAGACGCGGACCAGGCGCGACGGCTACTGGCGCTGGCTGCGGTCTACGATGGGATGGATCGTGCGACAGCGGCGCGGATTGGCGGCATGGACCGCCAGACGCTGCGGGACTGGGCCCATCGCTTCAATGAAACTGGTCCCGACGGCCTGATCAATGTCAAACCAACGGGCCGTCGGCCGAAGCTGTCAGCCGAGCAGCGGGAGGTGTTGCGGGAACTGGTGGAGACCGGCCCCGATCCGGAGAAGGATGGGGTGGTACGCTGGCGATGCGCAGACTTGCAGCATATCCTTGGACAGCGCTTCGGAGTTGATCTGTCGACAGTCGCGATCGGGCGGGTGCTCAAGAAACTCGGCTTTTCGCATATCAGCGCGCGGCCGCAGCACCCCGCACAGGATCCGCAGGCGATCGCGGCTTTTAAAAAAACTTCCCCGCTCTGGTCGCAGAGGTTGTGAACACACTGACGACGGCAACGCCGATCGAGGTCTGGTTCCAGGATGAGATGCGCGTCGGGCAGAAGAACGGCCTGGTCTACCAGTGGGCCAAAAAGGGCACACGGCCGCGCCAGCCAAAAGATCAGCGTTACGAAAATGCGTATCTGTTCGGTGCAGTCTGTCCGGGTCGTAACACCGGCATCGCAGTCATCATGCCGCATGCCGACACCCAGGCCATGCAGAAGCACATCGACGAAATCGGCCGTGCGGTTGCGCCCGGCGCGCATGCATTGATCATTCTCGACAAGGCGGCCTGGCACACCACGCGCAAGCTCAAGCTCCCCGACAACCTCTCGCTGGTTCCGCTGCCGCCTGCTTGCCCGGAACTGAATGCGGCCGAAAACATCTGGCAATACCTGCGCCAGACCTATCTCTCCAACCGCGTGTTCGAAAACTACACCGCAATCCTCGACGCTTGTCAGTTCGCATGGCGTAGCCTTCTCAGCGAACTCGGCCGCATCGCTTCCATCGCCACCCGCGATTGGGCCACCATGGGTTAATCAATTTGAAGTCTGGTATTACATCCACTATGTGCGCACCGCTTGGGTAAATGTGCAGCACACCGTGATCCGGTCTCATCGAGAGAAGGATTGCCGATAAGAACCGAATTTCCTCAAACGCCAATAACGTTACTTCCGACCAGTACTTATGTGCCCGCTGTTCATCGGTTCGAACTGCGATGAACGCCAATTGTTCACCTAAGTAGTAGGTGCCTTTCGGTCCGTGGATATCGCCGCGCGGATAAAACCCGATATTGGATAAGAGTTTAATGCGAAGCGACGGAAACCGTCTCGATTGGTCCGGCTCCGAGTAAGGGTTGCCGCTAATGATCAGCCCGACGGTCATCGTAGCTCTCGGTCGAAAAAGGGACTTGTCGCTTCCGTTAGGAGGCAGGGCAGCCGTGTATCCTACCGTGCCGCCCCTGCGCTACCCCAACTCAACAAAAGTCAAGCGATCCAGAACCGTTCTCGCAAATGGATGTACAAACAATAGGTTACTGGCGCGCCCGAAGAGATTCGAACTCCTGACCCCTAGATTCGTAGTCTAGTGCTCTATCCAGCTGAGCTACGGGCGCGTGTTTCGCGAGGTCGAGGGGCGCAAGCGCCCGCCGATGCCGCATGCCATCGGAAAACATTTTCTGCAGGTCGCGAAAGCGCGCCATAGCTACCGGCTCCGGCCGGGCTTGGCAAGGTCCGACAAAGCGGCATCTGGCCCTCCAAATCGGGCCGAAAGGCGCTTTTTCCTCTCCGCCGTCATTCCGGCGCAGACGGGGGCGCGAACCCGGAATCTCGTACGATTATCTCGGGATTCCGGGTTCGCTCGCGTTGCTCGCGCCCCGGAATGACGAAAACGGAGAGAGCGCCCGGAATGATGGGGTGGACGGCCCCCGACGGCATCAGTGTGCCAGACTGGTGATATCGATTCGACCAGACAAGGGAGCCGTCCATGAGCGAGATTAGCATGATTGGTTTGGATTTGGCGAAGAACGTGTTCCAGGTTCACCGGATTGATGCATCGGGAGGCGTTGTGCTGCGGCGCCAGTTGCGGCGTAGTGCAGTGGAGAAGTTCTTTGCGCAACTGCCCCCGTGCACGGTGGGCATGGAAGCTTGTGGCAGCGCCCATCACTGGGCGCGAGTGATCGGCGGCTATGGCCACCAGGTTCGGTTGATGCCGCCGGCCTATGTGAAGCCTTACGTCAAGCGCAACAAGAACGACGGCCGCGATGCGGAGGCGATCTGCGAGGCGATGGGCCGGCCGACGATGCGGTTTGTGCCGGTAAAGAGCGTGGAGCAACAGGCGACGATGGCGGTTCATAGCGCCCGCGCCCTCTTGGTGCGGCAACGCACCATGGTCGCCAACTCGCTGCGAGCTGCGCTGAGCGAACTCGGGATCGTGGCGGCGCAGGGCATCAAGGGATTGCGCGGGCTGATGGCCAGGCTCGAAGCACCGAACGAGGAGATCCCGGAGATGATGCGCGGCGCGCTGTTGCTGCTGGCCAAACACTGGCAGGCGCTCGATGTCGACGAGCGCGCGCTCGAGCGACAGATCGTGCAGGCCACCCGCACCGATCGCGAGGCTCGCCGGCTGATGGAAGTGCCATGCGTCGGCCCGATCATCGCCAGCACGGTTTTGGCCAAAGTGGCTGATGCGAAGGTGTTCCGCAGCGGGCGGGATTTCGCGGCCTGGATCGGACTGACCGGTCGCGATCATGGCACCGGCGGCAAGCATCGCCCCGGGCGCATCTCCAAACAGGGCGACCGCATGCTGCGAGCTCTGCTGATCAATGGGGCGAGCGCTCATCTGCGGCAACAGAAAAGACGCGGCGTCAGCGATCCGTGGCTGCGGGAGCTGCTGGCGCGCCGGCCCTACAAGGTCGTGATGGTGGCGCTCGCTGCCAAGACCGCGCGCATCCTCTGGGCCATGCTGGCCAAAGGAGAACAATACCGGGCTCGCGCGAGCGCGTCGGCTGCTGCCTAGTTGAGGGGCGACAGCCGCCGCGCTCGCGCGTTACTCCAATCGGAAGGGCAACTATGGTGTGATGGCAAAATGGTCAGGAAACCGGGATCGAAACACTCCGCTTCGTCATCGCGCGTCACAGCACGCCGGAATGATTGGAATTCGGTCCGCGATCTCCATCAGGGCCCGCGGTCAAAGGCCGCATTCAGAGGCCGTATACATGACCGCTCCCCGATCCGTTTGCCGAAACACCAAAAAAACCTTGCCGAGAGGGGGCCGTCCATACATGACGAATGGGGGCGCTTAAGCCCGCGCCCGCTCGTTACGGACGCTGAGCAGTTCCACCGGGCGGTCCGGTATCGCGATCCGGAAGGTCGCGCCGATGGTACCTTCGACCAGATGGATGTCGCCGCCATGGGCGCGGACCAGTTCGGCGGCGATCGCAAGCCCGAGCCCGCTGCCGCCGGGCCGGCCGGAGGTCTGGAATGCCTCGAACAGGTGGTCGCGGGCCATCTGGGGAACGCCGGGGCCGGTGTCGGAAACCTCGATCGTCGCGACCGTTCCCTCGCGGCGGCCGGTGATGCGGATCTGCTGGGTCGCGGCGTCGCTTCTGGGGCGATTTTCCAGCGCCTGCGCCGCATTGCGCACGAGGTTGAGCAGCACCCGAAACAGCTGATCGGGATCGGCGTCGATGGTGAGCCCGCGCTCGATCGCAGCGATCCAGGTGATCGAGGCATCTGAGGCAAGGCCGGCGGATTCGCGCACCTCGGCCACCACCGGCTCGATCAGCATCATGCGGCGATCAGGGGCGGCTTCCTGGGCGCGGCCATAGGACAGCGTCGACTGGCAGAACGCGATGGCGCGCTCCAGCGAGCGCATCAGCTTCGGCGCAAAGCGCTGCACCCGCGGATCGGGCACGCTGGCGAGCTGGTCCGACAGAAGCTGCGAGGATGCCAGCAGGTTGCGCAGATCGTGGTTGATCTTCGACACCGCCAGGCCAAGGGCGGCGAGCCGGCTCTTCTGATGCAGCATCGACACCAGGTCGCGCTGCATATCCGACAATTCGCGCTCGGCAACCCCGATCTCGTCGCCGCGGTGGCTGGGCACGATGATGTGCGCCGAGCTTTCGGGATTTTCGTGGAAGCCCACCAGGCTCGCGGTCAGCCGCCGCATCGGCCGCACGAATAAATAATGCAGCACCAGATAGACCAGCCCCGCGGTGAGCGCCGCGATCCCCAGCGAGACCAGCAGCAGGTTGCCCGAAAAGCGGTACATCGCCTGGCGCAACGGCGCTTCGTCGATCACGACCTCGATGAATTGCGCGCCGCCCGCCGCCGGGCCAACCACGCGGATCGCCTGGTTGCCGGTCTCCAGCATGGTCTCGAACGAATCGACGATCGCCGACCACGCCGTCATCGTGCGCATGTCGATATCGTGATCGATGGCCGGCGGCAGCCCGGCGCTGGCCAAAAGCCTGCGCTGCTGGCCCATCTTGATGGCGACCGTACGCGCCCCGATGCTGGTCAGGATCTGCCGCGCCAGCGAATCCGGAACCATGCCGGAAGGGGCGGCATCGAGCACCAGCGCCGCGGTGTTCGCCGCCGCCAGCCGGTCGTTGAGCCGGTTCATCCGGAAATTGGCGATCGCAGGCACATAGATCATCATTCCCGCGATCATCACCAGCGGAATGGTGAGCAGCAACAGCTTGCCGGACAGGCCGAGCCGGCGCGGCGGCATCGGCCGCGGCGATGGGGTGGTCGGCTGTTCGTCGGTCAGTGACACGATATCTGCCTCGTGTTTCGAGGATGCGGTCTCGCCTCGAACCGGTCAAATTACGGATCGCTAATGTCTGCCAGTTCCGCATCTAGTGCGTGGCCGGGCGGCTCACCATGCTCACAGCGAAAAACCCCGCAAGAATCGGTATATTCGGCAAAATTGCGCCGTTTCGAAGAACCCCGGGCGCGACACCCGGCAACATTGACGAAAACCGGTCGCTCCCGTATAAGCCGCGCCAATTGTCCGCGATGACCCGGTCCGACCGGGGCGGCTCTTTTTGGGCCGGAAACGGCCCGCTTTGGGCCGGCCAGCATCACCGGACTTACCTCATTGTCAGGCAAATTGTCAGCTCGTCCGGCAAATTGTCAGCGGAGAACGACCCGTGAAACGGACTTATCAACCCAGCAAACTGGTGCGCAAGCGCCGTCACGGTTTCCGTGCCCGTCTGGCGACGGCCGGCGGCCGCAAGGTCCTCGCCGCGCGCCGTGCGCGGGGCCGCAAGCGTCTGAGCGCCTGAGCCGGGCTTCCCGGAGATCATCATGGATCGGTTAAGGCAGCGGGCGGACTTCCTCGCCGTTGCCAATGGCGCGCGGGTCAACAGCGCTGCCTTCGTGCTGCAGGGCCGCCGCCGCGAGGATGACGGCCCGGTCCGGGTCGGCTTCACCGTTACCAAAAAGAACGGCACCGCGACCGAGCGCAATCGCATCCGCCGCAGGCTTCGCGAATTGGTGAAGCGGCTGGACGTCATAACAATGCGACCGCACAGTGATTATGTGCTAGTCGGCCGCAGGGCAGCCCTCACTTGCGACTTCGCGGCCATGCTCGACGATCTGCGCTCTGCGCTGCAGCGCCTCGACCGACAGCCGTCGAAAGCGCGCGAAAGCCTGCCCCGGACCCGATCCGGGGCAGATACCGGTGCGCGTAAGGAAGACGCGTCGAAAAGACACCATGGCGCAGGCCGCAAACCGAATTGAATGACGAGATTTTGAACGATGAACGACAACCGCAACACCATCCTCGCCGTCATTCTGTCCGGCCTCGTGCTGATCGCCTGGCAATATTTCTACAACGTGCCGGCGATGGAGAAGCAGCGCGCCGCGCAGCAGGCCCAGAGCGAATTGGCGAAGTCCACCACGCCGCAGGCTGCCCCGGGGACGGCCAGCCCGCAGACCGGTGCGGCACCCGCGCCGGCGGCCAATGCGCCGGCGGCGAACCAGCCCGCCTCCACCGCTCCCGTCATCAGCCGCGAGGCCGCCATCGCCGCCGCGCCGCGCGTCAGGATCGACACCCCGCGCCTGTCGGGCAGCATTTCGCTGAAGGGCGCGCGGATCGACGATCTGGCGCTGGTGCAGTTCCGCGAGACCGTCGATCCGGCCTCGCCCGCCATCGTGCTGTACTCGCCTTCGGGCACGGCCAATCCCTATTATGCGGAATTCGGCTGGGTGCCTGCCAGTGGCTCGACGGCGAAGCTTCCCGACCGGGACACGCTGTGGCAGCAGGAAGGCTCGGGCAGCCTGACGCCGTCGACCCCGGTGACGCTGAAATTTGACAATGGCGAAGGTCTCACCTTCCGCCGCACCATTGCGATCGACGAGCGCTATGTGTTCACGATCAAGGATGACGTCACCAATGTCGGCAACGCACCGGTCACGCTGTATCCGTTCGCGCTGATCTCGCGGCATGGCACCCCGCAGGTTTCGGGCTACTACATCCTGCACGAGGGCCTGATCGGCTATCTCGGCGACCAGGGCCTGCAAGAATATCCCTATAAGAAGATCGACGACGCCAATCCCCTGGAAGGTAGCCCGGACGCCAAGGGGTTCAAATTGACGGCTACCAATGGCTGGCTTGGTATCACCGACAAATACTGGGCCTCGGCGCTGTTGCCCGACACCAATGCGAAACTGCAGGCGCGCTTCTTTTCCAGGCCACTCGGGGCCATTAGGACCTATCAGACCGATTATCTGGAGGATGCGCAGACCATCGCCATCGGCGGCACCGGCAGCGCCAATGCGCGGCTGTTCGCCGGCGCCAAGGAAGCTGGCGTCGTCGGCATCAATTTTCCGATCGGCGGCCTCGGCGGCTACAACAAAGAGCTCGCGCTCAATCACTTCGATCTGCTGATCGACTGGGGCTGGTTCTATTTCATCACCAAGCCGATGTTCCTGGCGCTGGACTTCTTCTATCACCTGGTCGGCAATTTCGGCATCGCGATCCTGCTGGTGACGGTGCTGGTGAAGCTGCTGTTCTTCCCGCTGGCCAACAAATCCTACGCGTCGATGGCGAAGATGAAATCGGTGCAGCCGCAACTGGCCGCGCTGAAAGAGCGCTATCCCGACGACAAGGTGAAGCAGCAGCAGGAGATGATGGAAATCTACAAGAAGGAGAAGATCAACCCGATCGCCGGTTGTCTTCCCGTCGCCTTGCAGATTCCGGTGTTCTTCTCGCTCTACAAGGTGCTGTTCGTCACCATCGAAATGCGGCACGCGCCGTTCTACGGCTGGATCAAGGACCTGTCGGCGCCCGATCCGACCAGCCTGTTCAACCTGTTCGGCCTGCTGCACTTCGATCCGACCACGGTGCCGCTGTTCGGGCAATACCTCGCGCTCGGGGTCTGGCCGATCGTCATGGGCATCACGATGTGGTTCCAGATGAAGCTCAATCCGACGCCGCCGGATCCGACCCAGCAAATGATCTTCGCCTGGATGCCGCTGATCTTCACCTTCATGCTGGCGGGATTCCCGGCGGGGCTGGTGATCTACTGGGCGTGGAACAACACGCTGTCGGTGCTGCAGCAGAGCTTCATCATGCGCCGCAACGGCGTGAAGGTCGAATTGCTCGACAATCTCAAGGCGACGTTCGTCTCCAAGAAGGCCGAGTCGAAGACCTGACGCTGTCCTCATCCTGAGGAGCGCACTCTTGCGCGCGTCTCGAAGGATGAGCAGCCTCTGATTCTATTTGGGCCTCATGGTTCGAGACGGCGCAAGCGCGCCTCCTCACCATGAGGAAGTAGAGACCGCCTCAAGCCCGAGGGAAAAACTTCGCATGACCGCCGAACCAGATGCGAAGCTGATCGAGCAGGGGCGAAAACTGTTCGCGGGCGACTGGCAGTTTTTCTGGGCCTCGCCCTCGATCGAGACGCTGCCGCCGATGGCGGGCATCGAGGTCGCCTTTGCCGGCCGTTCCAATGTCGGCAAATCCAGCCTGATCAACGCGCTGACCGGCCGCAACGCGCTGGCGCGGACCTCGCATACGCCGGGCCGCACCCAGGAACTGATCTTCTTCGAAGGCCCCGATCATGCCGGGTTCCGGCTGGTCGACATGCCCGGCTACGGTTACGCCTCCGCGCCCAAAGCCAAGGTCGCGTCCTGGACCGCGCTGATCCATAAATTCCTGCAAGGACGCAGCAGCCTGGCGCGGGTCTATGTGCTGATCGATGCCCGGCACGGGCTTAAGGAGGTCGATCTCGACGTGCTCAAGACGCTCGACCAATCGGCCGTGAGCTATCAGGTCGTCCTCACCAAGGCCGATCAGGTGAAGCCAGCCGAGCTGGACCAGCGCATCGCGGACGTCAAGGCTGCGCTCTCAAAGCATCCCGCCGCGTTTCCGGAGGTGCTGGTGACATCCTCGCGCAGCGGCGCCGGGATGGCGGAATTGCGCGCCGCGATGGTGCGGCTGTTGGCGGAGCGCCGTCGATGACGGGGCTTCGCCTCTACCGCATTCTGATCATTCTGGCCGGCGTCATGGGCGCCGACGGCGTCATCCTGGCGGCACTATCGGCGCATCAGGACGATGCGACGCGGCTGGCGGCGGCGTCATCGATGCTGCTGTTTCACGCCACGGCGGTGCTCGCGGTGGTGGCGCTGGCCGAGCGCGGCCTGATCCATGCCGGAATCGGGATCGCGTCCGCCTGGGGTTTTGTCATCGCGGCCGCGCTGTTTGCGACCGACCTGAGCTTGCGCCAATTTGCCGGCCACAGCCTGTTCCCTTTTGCCGCGCCAACCGGCGGCACGCTTCTGATCGCAAGCTGGCTCACGCTCGCGGTAGCCGCGGCATGGCCGCGGCGAGGGTAAAGAATCACCTCTCCCCGTTCTTTACGGGGAGAGGTCGCGAGCCCTTGCGAGCGGATGAGGGGCTCTTGCAACAGACGAGCTGTACCCCTCGCCCGACATTCGAGCTCCGCTCGATTGTCGACCTCTCCCACAAGGGGAGAGGTGAAGAAGGTCACGTCGCACTTTGCGCCGGGCCCGCCAATCAGATAGAAACCGCCCGACCCCGCCGACGCGAGACCCGCTTCATGACCGACGTGCCATATATCAGTCCGCTCGATCAGGCCCGCATCCTGTCCGAAGCGCTGCCGCACATGCAGCAGTATGACGAGGAAACCATCGTCATCAAATATGGCGGCCATGCCATGGGCGCGGAGGAACTGGCGAAAGCGTTCGCGCGCGACATCGTGCTATTGGAGCAGACCGCCATCAATCCGGTGGTGGTGCATGGCGGCGGGCCGCAGATCGCGACCATGCTGAAGCGGCTCGGCATTCAGTCGGAATTCGCCGCCGGCCTGCGCATCACCGACGCCGCCACCATCGAGATCGTCGAAATGGTGCTGGCGGGTTCGATCAACAAGCAACTGGTCGGCTACATCAACGAGGCCGGCGGCAAGGCGGTCGGCCTCTGCGGCAAGGACGGCAACATGGTGACGGCGTCGAAAGTGACCCGCACCATGGTCGATCCGGATTCGCACATCGAAAAGGTGGTCGATCTCGGCTTCGTCGGCGAGCCCGAGAAGGTCGACCTGACGCTATTGAACCAGCTGATCGGCTATGAGCTGATCCCGGTGCTGGCGCCGCTGGCAACCTCGAAGACCGGACAGACGTTCAACGTCAACGCCGACACGTTTGCCGGCGCGGTCGCCGGCGCGCTGAAGGCCAAGCGGCTGTTGCTGTTGACCGACGTTCCCGGCGTGCTCGACAAATCGAAGAAGCTGATCCCGGAACTGTCGGTGAAGGAGGCGCGCAAGCTGATCGCCGACGGCACCATTTCCGCGGGCATGATTCCGAAGGTCGAAACCTGCATCTACGCGCTGGAACAGGGCGTCGAAGGCGTCGTCATCATCGACGGCAAGATGCAGCACGCGGTTTTGCTCGAATTGTTCACCAATCAAGGCACCGGCACGCTGATTCACAAGTGATGACGTATGACCATCCATCGTCATGGCCGGGCTCGTCCCGGCCATCCACGTCTTACCTGCAGCAAACCCGCAAGGAAGACGTGGATGCCCGGGACAAGCCCGGGCATGACGGTTTGGATTTCATGCGCTACCTTTCTTCTGCCCTCTTCGCACTACCCGCCGCGATCGTCTCCTTCCTCTTTTCGGCCGAGCCGGCTTACGCCGACCTGAAACTCTGCAACCGCATGAGCTACGTGGTGGAGGTTGCGATCGGCATCGACGACAAGGCCGCGACTGCAACGCGCGGCTGGTTCCGGATCGATCCAGCCGCCTGCCGCGTGGTGGCGCAGGGCACGCTTTCCGCCGACCGCATCCTCTTGAACGCCCGCGCGCTCGGGGTCTATGGCTCCTCGCCGATCCCGCAGAACGGCGGTGACACGCTGTGCATCGCGCCCGACAACTTTGTCATTGCCGCGGCCCGTCAGTGCCGTGCTGGTCAAACTCCGGCGCCCTTTACGCAGATCAACCCGACGACGGCCGATGACGGCAACCTGGTGGCCTATCTCGCCGAGGACAGCGAATATGATGACGAGCAGGCACGGCTTGCCGGCATTCAGCGGCTATTGGTGATCGCGGGCTATGACGCCGCGCCGATCGACGGCGTCGATGGCCCGAAGACGCAGGCAGCCTTGGCGGCGTTCCTGAAAAACCGCGGGCTGACCGCCGAGATCGTGCAGGCGCCGAATTTCTTCACGATGATGATCGACGCGGTGCAATCGCCGTCTTCCACCGGGCTCACCTGGTGCAACGACACCCCGCACAAGATCATGGCCGCGGTCGCCACCGACGACGGCAAGACCGTGATCAGCCGCGGCTGGTACCGCATCGATCCCGGCAAATGCCTGCATCCCGACGTCACCGGCCAGCCCCGGCAGATCTTCAGTTTCGCCGAAGCGGTCGATGCCGAAAACCGCACCATCAAGTTCAAGGACAAGCCGCTGAACTGGGGCGGCACCACGCCACTCTGCACGCGCGAGAGCAAGTTCGAGGTCAACGAACAGGGCGATTGCGGCACCCGCGGCCTTGCGGCGACCGGCTTTGCCGCCGTCGACATGTCGAGCGGCGGCAAGACGCTGCGCTTTGCGATGCCGTGATGCTGCCGTCGTCCCGGCGAACGCCGGGACCCATAACCACCGGCCGGAGTTTTGATCGCTGATGTCCGCAACAATCAAAGGCAACTCGCACCGTGCCCTTCGCAACCGCCGCGGCGTCGCGATGAGCGCAGCAGCGCTCACGCTGGGGATCCCGGCTTTCGCCGGGACGACGTTGAGAAGATGAAAAATACTCCCCGCCCCTTCACCGGCATCGACACCTGGGTGTTCGATCTCGACAACACGCTGTATCCGCATCACGTCAATCTGTGGCAGCAGGTCGATGTCCGGATCGGCGAGTTCGTCAGCGCCTGGCTCAAGGTGCCCGCCGACGAAGCGCGGCGGATCCAGAAGGACTATTATCGCCGCTACGGTACCACCATGCGCGGCATGATGACCGAGCATGGCGTGCGCGCCGACGACTATCTCGCCTATGTGCACCAGATCGATCATTCGCCGCTGCAGCCGAATCCGGCGATGGGCGCCGCGATCGCCAAGCTGCCCGGGCGCAAGCTGATCCTGACCAACGGCTCGACCGACCATGCCGACAAGGTATTGGAGCGGCTCGGCTTGCTTGCGCATTTCGAGGCGGTGTTCGATATCATCGCCGCTGAACTGGAGCCGAAACCGGCACCGCAGACCTATCAGAAATTCCTCAGGGATCATGACGTGAACCCGAAATCGTCGGCGATGTTCGAGGACCTGGCGCGCAACCTCGTGGTGCCGCACCAGCTCGGCATGACCACGGTCTTGGTGGTGCCTGACGGCACCAGGGATGTCGTGCGCGAGGACTGGGAGCTGGAAGGCCGGGATGCGGCCCATGTCGATCATGTCACCGACGACCTGACCGGGTTTTTGCGGGGGCTGGCCGGGGATTGACAATTTCCGTCATGCCCGGGCTTGTCCCGGGCATCCACGTCTTGCTGCATTCATTGGGAAAAACGTGGATGCCCGGGTCAAGCCCGGCCATGACGATTGCGTGTGTTCTTGACTCTCCTCCCTCAAATCCCGACAAAGCCGCTTCGCTCGCCCAACAGAAACGCTTCCAAGGAAAACTCGATGTCCCTGCCCGCGCTTGAATCCACCATCAACGCCGCGTTCGATGCCCGCGACGGCATTTCGACGGCGACCAAGGGTGAAGTCCGTGACGCCGTCGATTCCGCGCTCGACCTGCTCGACAAGGGCGAGGCACGCGTGGCCGAGCGCGAGGCCAGCGGCAAGTGGAAGGTCAATCAGTGGCTGAAGAAAGCGGTGCTGCTGTCGTTTCGTCTCAACGACATGAGCGCGATTTCCGGCGGCCCCGGCAAGGCCTCGTGGTGGGACAAGGTGCCGTCGAAATTCGATGGCTGGGGCGAGAACCGGTTTCGCGACGCGGGTTTTCGCGCGGTGCCGGGCGCGATCGTGCGCCGCTCCGCCTTCATCGCCAAGAATGTCGTGCTGATGCCGTCCTTCGTCAATCTCGGCGCCTATGTCGATGAATCAACCATGATCGACACCTGGTCGACGGTCGGCTCCTGCGCCCAGATCGGCAAGCGCGTGCACATTTCCGGCGGCGTCGGCATCGGCGGCGTGCTGGAGCCGCTGCAGGCCGAGCCCGTGATCGTCGAGGACGACTGCTTCATCGGCGCGCGAAGCGAAGTCGCCGAGGGCGTGATCGTGCGCAAGGGCGCGGTGCTGGCGATGGGCGTGTTTCTCGGCGCCTCGACCAAGATCGTCGACCGCGACACCGGCGAGACTTTCGTCGGCGAGGTCCCGGAATATGCCGTGGTGGTGCCGGGCACACTGCCCGCCCGGCCGCTGAAGAACGGCCAACCCGGGCCCTCCACCGCCTGCGCCGTCATCGTCAAGCGCGTCGACGAGCGCACCCGGGCCAAGACCAGCATCAACGAGCTGTTGCGGGATTGAAACCTGACAAGCAATGAACGACGCCCTTTCCATCGCCCGCGACCTGCTGCGCTGCCCCTCGGTAACTCCGGCCGATGCCGGCGCGCTTGGCGTGCTCGAATATATCCTGAAAGCGGCCGCCTTCGAGGTGCATCGCGTCACCTTCGGCGAGCCCGGCACCGCCGATATCGACAACCTCTATGCCCGCATCGGCACATCCGCGCCGCACATCACCTTTGCCGGCCATACCGACGTGGTGCCGCCGGGCGATGAAGCCGCATGGAGCCATGGCGCGTTCGCGGGCGAGGTGAAGGACGGATTTCTCTATGGCCGCGGCGCGGTCGACATGAAGGGCGGGATCGCCTGCAGCGTCGCGGCGGTGCTCGATTATCTCGGCGCTCACGGCGGCAAGGCAAACGGTTCGATCTCGTTCTTGATCACCGGCGACGAGGAGGACGTCTCCGTCAACGGCACCATCAAACTGTTGCAATGGGCCGCCGCGCGCGGCGAGAAGTTCGACCATTGCGTGCTCGGCGAGCCCAGCAATATCGAAGAGCTCGGCGACTGTATCAAGGTCGGCCGCCGCGGCTCATTGCATGGCATGCTTTACGTCGACGGCATCCAGGGCCACGTCGCCTATCCGCAGCGCGCCGCGAATCCGGTACCGGATATTTCAAGATTGATCGTGGCGCTCAGCGATGAACCGCTCGATCACGGCAGCGCGCAATTCCAGGCCTCGAACCTCGAATTCACCTCCGTCGATGTCGGCAACACCGCCGGCAATGTGATCCCCGGCCAGGCGCGCGCGAAATTCAACATCCGTTTCAACGATCTCCACACCCAGGAAAGCCTGCGGATATTGGTCGAGGCGCGGCTGGCGAAAGCGACGGGCAACCGGATTCGCGCGCGGATCGTGTGGGAGCCTTCGAACTCCAATGTGTTCGTGACCAAACCCGGCGCCTTCACCGATCTCGCGGTCTCGGCGATCGAGGAGGTCACCGGCCGCAAGCCGGAACTGAGCACCTCTGGCGGCACCTCGGATGCGCGCTTCATCGCGAGCTACTGCCCGGTGATCGAGTTCGGCCTGGTCGGCCAGACCATGCACCAGATCGACGAGCGCACGCCGATCTCCGACCTCGAGAAGCTGACGAAGATCTATCGGGGGATTTTGGATCGGTATTTCGGATGATGGCGTTCCCAGTCCATCGTCATGGCCGGGCTTGTCCCGGCCATCCACGTTCTTCAGGCCTCACAAGACAAGACTGGCACGAAGCGGTGTCGCACCCGACCTCGTGCCTGACGCCGCATTCCTAACCTTGCTTCGGCAAGAAAGACGTGGATGGCCGGGACAAGCCCGGCCATGACGGAAAGCTGGAGGATTCAGACGATCGAATCGTAGAGATCGTTCCAATCCGGGTTACCAGCCAATATCAACCTTACTTTCCATTTTCGCGACCAATGCTTGATGTTGTGTTCGCGCTGGATCGCGGCTTGAATGTCTTCGTATTGCTCGAAGTAAACGAGGCGCTTGACAGAATACCTCTTGGTAAATCCTTCAACGAGCCCATTCCGATGTTCGTAGATTCTTCGGACGAGGTCGTTCGTCACCCCGACGTACAGGATGCCGTTGGGTGCGCTGGCAAGAATATAAACATAACCGCCGGACATGGACTGATAGTGAAGGACGTGGATGGCCGGGACAAGCCCAGCCATGACGGCGAGGTTAGGAAGCTCAATACTCCACCCGCACCAGATACAGCCCTTCCGGCGGTGCGACCGGGCCGCAGGCGGCGCGGTTGCGGGCGGCTAATGCGGCGGCGAGATCGTCGGGGCTCCAGCGGCCGTCGCCGACCCAGACCAGCGAGCCCACCATCGAGCGCACCTGGCTGTGCAGGAAGGAGCGCGCCGAGGTCACGATGCTGACGGCGTCACCTTCCCTGATGACGTCGAGCTGGTCCAAAGTTTTCTCCGGCGATTTCGCCTGGCATTCGCTGTCGCGAAACGTCGTGAAATCGTGCTTGCCGACCAGGCGCTGTGCGGCCTGATGCATCGCGTCGGTATCGAGCCGCCGCGGCAGCCGCCAGGCGCGGCCGATGTCGAGCGCGAGATTGGCGCGGCGGTTACTGATCCGGTAGAGGTAATGCCGCTTTTTCGCCGAGAACCGCGCCTCGAAATCATCCGGCACGATTTCCGCCGACAGCACGCCGATCGGATGCGGCCGCAAATGCGCGTTCAGCCCGTCGCGAAAGCGGCCCGGCACGAAATGCCTGGCAATGTCGCAATGCGCGACCTGCGCCAGCGCATGCACGCCGGCATCGGTGCGGCCGGCGCCGTGAACGCGGACCTGCTCGCCGCAGATCGCCTTGATGGCATCTTCCAGCGCGCCCTGCACCGAAGGGCCGTTGTCCTGGATCTGCCAGCCGCAGAACGGCGCGCCGTCATATTCGATGGTGAGTTTGTAGCGGGGCATATCAGTCCAACAAGGTCGTCATCATCCGCGAAAGCGGATGATCCAGTACTCCGAGACATCTCGGTTCAATCTCAAAGGCCGCGGCGTACTGCATACCCCGCCTGCGCGGGGTATGACAGTGTTATGCAGGGCCACCGCACTATGCGAGCCGCATCGGCGGCTTCAGCGGCGTGCCGCGCAGAAACTCCTCCGCCTTCATCGGCGCCTTGCCGGCGCGCTGGAGTTCGAGAACCCGGATCGCGCCTTGCTGGCAGGCAACCGTGAGATGATCGTCAAGCACTTCGCCTGGAATCCCCGAGCCGTCGGCCAGCGCGCAACGCAGGACTTTCACGCGGGCAAGCTCGCCGTCGATCGCCATCTCGCACCATGCGCCGGGAAACGGCGACAGCCCGTGGATATGGCGCAGCACCGCTCGCGCTGGCTTGTTCCAGTCGATCCGTGCCTCGGCCTTTTCGATCTTGGCGGCGTAACGAACTCCACGCTTGCTTTGCGGAAAGAGATTCAGTTTGTCGCGCTCGAGTGCATCAATCTTTCGAACCATGAGGCCGGCACCAATTGGTGCAAGAACGTCATGCAAATCAGCCGCGGTCATGTCGTCGGTAACGACGACGCGTTTTCCTATCGCCACTTTGCCAGTGTCGAGCCCTTTGTCCATCTTCATGACCTTGACACCACTTTCGATATCGCCAGCCATGATGGCGCGGTTGATCGGAGCCGCCCCCCGCCAGCGTGGCAATATTGACGCGTGGAGATTGAAGCAGCCGTGCTTCGGCGCCTTGAGAATGGCCGGCGGTAGGATCAGGCCATACGCCACAACCACTGCCGCCTTGGCCTTCTGCGCCCGGAATTGTTGCTCCGCCTCGGGCGTCTTCAAGGTCGTCGGCGTGAACACAGGGATGTTGAGCCGCCCTGCTTCAACTTCCACCGGGCTCGGCTGCACCTTCATCCCACGCCCGGAGGGTTTCGGAGCACGCGTGTAAACAGCCACGATGTCATGGCCACTTTCGTGTAGCGCGCGCAGCGTCGGCACCGCGAATTCCGGCGTACCCATGAAGATCAAGCGGAGGGACATGGCCGTGGAGATTTCCATTTAAATCAAGATTCAAGATAACGAGCGTCATCCTGAGGTGCGAGCCCTTGCGAGCCTCGAAGGATGGCGCAGGAAAGATTGTCGATCTTGTCCGCCGCCCTTCGAGGCTCGGCGCCTTGAGGCGCCTTCGCACCTCAGGGTGACGGCACTTCGATTGCGCGCGGCCGAATCCTACTCCGCCGCGCGCTTGGCGGCTTTCGCAAATTTCTTCAGCACGCGGTCACGCTTCAGCTTCGACAGGTGATCCACGAACAGCACGCCGTTGAGATGATCGATCTCGTGCTGGATGCAGGTCGCGAACAGGCCCTCGGCGTCTTCCTCGTGCACCTTGCCGTCGAGATCGGTGAAACGCACCCGCACTTTCGCCGGCCGCTCCACTTCCTCATAATATTCCGGGATCGACAGGCAGCCTTCCTCGTACACCGACGTCTCTTCCGACGCGGAGAGAATTTCCGGATTGATGAAGACGCGCGGCCGCGGCTTGCTCTCGCCGTCCTCGTCGCGCTTGGCGAGATCCATCGTGATCAGCCGCAGCGGCTGCGCGACCTGGATCGCCGCAAGCCCGATGCCGGGCGCGTCATACATGGTCTCGAACATATCGTCGGCGAGCTTGCGTATCTCCGCCGTGACCTTTTCGACCGGTTTGGAGACGAGCCGCAACTGCTTGTCGGGCAGGATGATGATTTCTCTTAATGCCATGGCCGGCGATTTAAGCTGCTGATTTGCCGGGGTCAATGCGGCCGGACGGCCCGTTTACCCCTGCTTAACCATGTTTGTTGGGAAAGCGTTAACCACGAAAATTAGTCGTTGATTAACCATAAATGTTCCCTCTTCGTTCGTGTTCAGGGCCGAATCGGCTACAAGGGCTGCCATGAACGAGATTCTCTTTGTAATCGACGACCTGCCGATCCGCACCGGAGCCGCGCTGATCGGCTTCGGCGCGCTGGCGCTGACATTGTTGTTGATCATCGCCATCGTGATCGCGCGCTCCGGCCGTCGCGGCGCGGAATTGGCGATGGCGCAGGCGCTTCGCGCCGACGAACTGGAACAACGGCTTTCCGAAATGCTGCGCGCGCAGAGCGAGGCGACCGGCCGCGTCGACGCGATGGGGCAGGCGCTGGCCGGCCGCCAGGCCGAGATGGCGCGCGCCGTCAGCGAGCGGCTGGATTCGGTGACCCACCGGGTCGGCCAGTCGATGGAGCAGACCACCCGAAACACCATGGACTCACTGCGCGTGCTGCATGAGCGGCTCGGCATCATCGACAACGCCCACAAGAACCTCACCGACCTGACGTCGCAGGTGACCACGCTGCGCGACGTGCTCGCCAACAAGCAGTCGCGCGGCGCGTTCGGCCAGGCGCGGATGGAAGCGATCGTCCAGGACGGCATGCCGAAGGGCTCCTACGAATTCCAGTTCACGCTTTCGAGCGGCAAACGGCCGGATTGCGTGGTGTTCCTGCCCGACCAGCGGCCGCTTTGCATCGACGCGAAATTCCCGCTGGAGGCGATGACCGCGCTGCACGACGCCCGCTCTGATGAGGAAAGGAAATTCGCCACGCAGCGGCTGCGCGCCGACGTGATGAAGCATGTCAGCGATATCGCGGAAAAATACCTGATCGCCGGCGAGACCCAGGATACCGCGCTGATGTTCGTGCCGTCGGAATCGGTTTATGCCGAAATCCACGATGGGTTCGACGACGTGATCCAGAAGGCCTATCGCGCCCGCGTGGTGCTGGTGTCGCCGTCGCTGTTGATGCTGGCGATCCAGGTGATGCAGCAGATCCTGAAAGACGCGCGGATGCGCGATGCCGCCGACCAGATCCGCACCGAAGTGCTCAACCTCGGCGATGATCTGGGGCGGCTGCGCGACCGCGTGCTGAAACTGCAGAAGCATTTTTCCGACGCCAACGAGGACGTCCGGCAGATCCTGATCTCCGCCGACAAGATCGAAAAACGCGCAGGAAGAATCGAGGAGCTGGATTTCAGCAAGACCGAGGTATCAGTGGAGCCCCCGCGCATCGTCAAACCCAGCACGCCAGAGCTGTTTCCCCTGCCGCGCAAGCTGCAGGCGGGGGAATAGGGCATTCTTAACCTCGCCCCGCTCTTTTGCGGGGAGAGGTCGGATTTCGAGCTCCGCTCGAAATCCGGGTGAGGGGCTTGGCACACTGCTTAACTAAAGCTCTGCATTCGCGGATCGAAGCGCCCCTCACCCCACCCTCTCCCCGCGAAGGACGGGGCGAGGGAGAAGAGGCGCACCGCCATCCGAATCTGCTAACACCCATCCATGACCGCACCGGAAGCCGCGTCTACAGCACCCGAAAATCCCACCATGCCCCGCGCCTCCTGGCGCGATGGCTTGGCCGTCTATCTGCAGCGCCGGGTGCTGATCGTGATGCTGCTGGGCTTTTCCTCCGGGCTGCCGCTGGCGCTGTCGGGATCGACGCTTTTGGTGTGGATGCGCGAATCCGGCGTCGACCTCGGCACCATCGGGCTGTTCGCGCTGGTCGGCACGCCCTATACGCTGAAATTTCTCTGGGCACCGCTCACCGACGCGCTGCATGTGCCGTTCTTCACGCGCGCCTTCGGCCGCCGCCGCGGCTGGCTGGTGTGTTCGCAACTGCTTTTGATCGTTGCGATCCTGCTCTTGGCGCTGACCGACCCGGCGAGTTCGCCGCTGTTCGTGGCGCTCGGCGCGCTTTTGGTGGCGGCGATGTCATCGACCCAGGACATCGTGGTCGATGCCTTTCGCGTCGAAAGCCTGCCCGAGAGCGAGCAGGCCGCCGGCATGGCGTCCTATGTCGCGGCCTACCGCATCGGCATGCTGGTCTCCACCGCCGGCGCGCTGTTCCTGGTCAGCGCATACGAGAGCACCGGCGTTCCGCGCTCCTCCGCGTGGATGTGGGGCTATGTCACGATGGCTGCATTGGTGCTGATCGGCACCGTCACGGCGCTGGCCGCCACCGAGCCCGAACAGTCGGCACGCGCGGAGGCCGCGACGCGCACGGAGACGGCCTTCGTACGCGTAGTCCATGCGGCGGCCGGCGCGTTCTCCGAATTTCTGGTGCGAAAGGATGCGCTGGCCGCGCTGGCCTTCGTGGTGCTGTTCAAATTCACCGACGCGTTTTCCGGCACCATGACCGCGCCATTCGTGATCGACCTCGGTTTTTCCCGCAACGATTATGCCGCGATCGTCAAGGGCGTAGGCCTGGCCGCGACCTTGATCGGCGGTTTTGCCGGCGGCTTCGTCGCGCGGCGCTATTCACTGGCCGCAAGCCTGTGGATCGGCGGCGTGCTGCAGGCTGTAGCCAACCTGTCGTTCTCGTGGCTGGCTGTCGTCGGCGTCAATCAATGGGCGCTGGCGTTTGCGATCACGGCGGAAAACTTCACCAGCGCCATCGGCACCGTGATCTTCGTCGCCTACCTTTCGGCGCTGTGCCAGAACCCGCTGCACACCGCGACCCAATACGCGCTGCTGACCGCGCTTGCCGCGGTCGGGCGCACCTATTTGTCATCAGGCGCGGGATATGTGGCGAAGGCGACGGGCTGGCCGCTGTTCTTTGCGATCTGCGTTGTGGTCGCGGTGCCGAGCCTGATCCTGCTGGCCTGGCTGCAGCGGCGCGGGCATTTTGCGGCGCTGGAGGCGGCGAAGGATTAATCGTCTGGATGATGTGAGGCTCAGTCGCCCTACGTCCTCTGCTGTCGTCACCCGCTTTAAGCGGGTGATCCAGTATTCCAGAGCCGTTCGTAAGACAACAGGCGTCACGGCGTACTGGGTCGCCCGGTCAAGCCGGGCGATGACAGTGTGGTTTTGCGGTTGCGACACTAGCAACTCAATGTTTCGTCACCAGACTCCATTTGGTGACCACGGCTTCGCTCATCTGGCCGGCCTCCTGCGCGCAGGCGACTTCGTCGACCTTCAGCGAGACCTCCTTGCCGACAAAACCTTTCAATTGCGCCGCCTGGGCGTCACTGCTGGTGACGATCTGAAACGTCTCCGGCCCGGTTTCGAGATTGCAAAGCCCGTTCGGCGGCGGCAGCCGGCGCGGTTCGCTGACGAGCTGAAAGGTGTTGACGCGCTTGCCCTTGTTGCCGCCGCGCAGGCGCATGGCATTGAGCTCTCCCGAAAGCACGTCGCCGGCGTTGATCAACTTGCCTGCCTTCGGCGCGGGTTCGGCCTGCTGCGCCAGAACCTGCTGCGCCAAGGCCTGCTGCGCAGGCGCGGCGAATAGCGCGGCCATGATCGCGCCCAAAGCCAGCCGTTTGCCGAATCGTCGTTTCGTCATGTCCATCTTTTCCGTATCTGATTGCTAGAACAGGGTCCGCTGCCGCATCGCCGCCGACAGCGTGCCCTCGTCGAGATAGTCGAGTTCGCCGCCAACCGGCACGCCATGCGCAAGCCGCGTCACCTTGACGTTCGCCTCCTGCAGCAGGTCGGTGATGTAGTGCGCGGTGGTCTGGCCGTCGACGGTGGCGTTCAGGGCCAGAATGATTTCGGTCACCCGCGGGTCATGCGCGCGCTTGACCAGCGCATCGATGGTGAGATCCTGCGGGCCGACGCCGTCGAGCGGCGACAGCGTCGCACCCAGCACATGATAGCGCCCATTGGTGGCGTGCGCGCGCTCCAGCGCCCAGAGATCGGCGACGTCGGCCACCACCACGATGATGGCGCCGTCGCGGCGCGGGTCGGTGCAGACCGTGCAGGGATTCTGGGTGTCGATATTGCCGCAGGTCTTGCAGACCTGGATCTTGTCGATCGCCACCTGCAGCGCGGCCGAAAGCGGCGTCATCAGCGCCTCGCGCTTCTTGATCAGATGCAGCGCCGCCCGCCGCGCCGAGCGCGGGCCGAGCCCCGGCAGCCGCGCCAGCAGCTGGATCAGGCGTTCGATTTCGGGACCGGCAACCGCAGTGGCCATATCAGGTGAGGCCCAGGCCCGGCGGCAGACCCAGTCCGCCGGTCAGCGCCTGCATCTTCTCGGCCATCGCGGCTTCCGCCTTGCGCCGGGCATCGTTATGCGCCGTGACCAGCAGATCCTCGAGGATTTCGCGCTCGTCCGCCTTGATCAGGCTGGGGTCGATCTTGACCGCCTTCACTTCCATCTTCGCGGACATGCGCACGGTAACGAGGCCGCCGCCCGAGATGCCCTCGACCTCGACATGACCGAGTTCCTCCTGCATCGCCTGCATCTTCGATTGCAGCTGCGCCGCCTGTTTCATCATGCCGAGGAAATCAGCCATCGATGCTTCCTTTGAAAAAATCAGAGATCGTCGCCGTCAGAAGGATCAGTGGGGTCTTCACCGCTAGCATCGGATTCCGGCGGCTCCGGGGCAAGCTTGCGCACCTCGACCACCTTGGCGCCGGGAAACCGCGCCAGCACCTCCTGCACCCGCGGATCGGATTCGGCGGCGCGCTCGCGCTGATTTTTCACGACTTCGTTTTGCGACCGCAGCGTCGGCTGCCCGGCCTCGTTGGACACGATCACGGTCCAGCGCCGTCCGGTCCATTGCTCGAGTTTTCGGGAGAGATCGTTGATCAGCGTCCGCGCCGCGCTGCGCTCCAGCGCCAGCTCGAGCCGGCCATCCTCGATGCGGACCAGACGCACATCGGCTTCCAGCGCAGCCTTGGTCAAAAGGTCGCGCTTTTCGCCGGCGAGCGCCACCAGTTCGGGAAAGCTCGAAATCTTCAGCGCCGTAGGTGCGGGCTGCGCGTCCGGTGACGGCGCGATCATCTGCGGGCGCGCGGATGGCTCGGCATTGGATCGCGGCGCGGCGGTGGCGCGCGCCGGCGATGACTGAACCGCCGACATGGTCGGGGCCGGCGCGCTGCGCGGCGCGGTACTTCCGGCAACGACCGGCGATGCGCCGCCATTCTGCTCGAGCATCCTGATGGCTTCGTCCGGCGTCGGCATGTCGGCGACATAGGCGATGCGCACCAGCACCATTTCCGCCGCCGCCGCCGGCCGCGTCGCGGCTTGCGCCTCGGTGATGCCCTTCAGCAGCATCTGCCACATCCGCGACAGCACCCGCATCGAGAGTTTTGCGGCGAAGTCGCGGGCGCGCAGCCGCTCGGTCTCGCCGAACGCGACATTGTCCGCCGTCGCCGGCACGATCTTGACGCGGGTGACGAAATTGACGAATTCGGCCAAATCCGACAGCACCACGATCGGATCGGCGCCGGTATCGTATTGTTCGCGAAATTCCCTGAACGCGCTGGCGATGTCGCCGCGCGCCAGCTGAATCGAACAGATCGATCACCCGGGTGCGGTCGGCAAGGCCGAGCATCTGCCGCACGGCGTCGGCGCGCACGACGCCGGCGGCATGCGCGATCGCCTGATCGAACAGCGACAGCGAATCGCGCACCGAGCCTTCCGCGGCACGCGCGATGATGCCGAGCGCCTCGGGTTCGACCTCGACGTTTTCCTTCGCCGCGATATTGGCAAGATGGCCCATCAGCACGTCAGCCTCGACCCGGCGCAGATCAAAACGCTGGCAGCGCGACAGCACCGTCACCGGGACTTTGCGGATCTCGGTGGTCGCGAACACGAACTTGGCGTGCTCGGGGGGCTCTTCCAGCGTCTTCAGGAAGGCGTTGAAGGCCGCGGTCGAGAGCATGTGGACTTCGTCGATGATGTAGACCTTGTAGCGGGCGCTCGCCGGCGCATAGCGCACGCTGTCGTTGATCTGGCGCACATCATCGACGCCGGTGTGGGAGGCGGCGTCCATTTCCAGGACGTCCATGTGCCGGCTTTCCATGATCGCCTGGCAATGCACGCCAAGTACCGGCATGTGGATGGTCGGGCCCTTCACCGATCCGTCCGGCAGTTCGTAATTCAGCGCGCGGGCGAGAATCCGCGCCGTGGTGGTCTTGCCGACCCCGCGCACGCCGGTCAGGATCCAGGCCTGCGGAATCCGCCCGGTCTCGAACGCGTTGGAAACGGTGCGGACCACGGCGTCCTGGCCGATCAAATCCTCGAAACTGGAGGGGCGGTATTTGCGCGCCAGCACGCGATAGGGCTTGCCGGCCTCAGGCCTGCCGCCGAGGTCGAAGCCGGTCTGCGGCGCGCTCTGAGGATCGTTGGAGGGCATGAGGGGAACGCCAGCGTCGGTCATCGATCGATCCGCAACTCTGATTGTCTCTCGAAGCCGGCTTGCGGAACTTAACCTACGCGTATTCTGATCGCAAAACCGGTACCCACTTTTGCGGAATACGCGCTGCGGCGAACTCCAGCGCAGGACGGGGTGCCCATCTTGCGCGATTCGCTCGAAAAAACAGGTAGGAGACTGACGAGCGACCCGATCCGGACCTCGTTAGGGCTGCTTCCTTCCGGACCTGACCCGGTTGGCGAGTGGCTCGTCCACCGCCAATCTCCCGGTCCTTATTTGGGGCCAAAACAGGCGGAAAGCAAGCGGGCTTCAAGGCGCGCAACCCCCAAGTTTCGTCATGGCCGGGCTTGACCCGGCCATCCATGTCTTGCTTTCCCGCTTTGTGCAAAAAGCCGTGGATGCCCGGGTCAAGCCCGGGCATGACGGGTGTTGTTTGCGGAGCCACTCTCTGCAGGCTAGAACAGATTTAGAGAACCCACATGCCTTCTGACGCTCCCGCCTGGTCGCTGCACTCACGGCTCAAGGAAGATACCATCGACATCGGCGACCTGCCGTTGTGCCGGGTGCTGGTGATCAAGGACGCGCATTACCCATGGCTGTTGCTGGTGCCGCGCCGGCCAGACGCCGTGGAAATCATCGACCTCGACGAGGTCGGGCAGGCGCAATTGATGACCGAGATCAGCCGCGTCGGGCGCGCGCTGAAAGAGATCACCAAATGCGACAAGCTGAATATCGCCGCTCTCGGCAATCTGGTGCCGCAACTGCATGTGCACGTGATCGCGCGCCGCTCCAGCGACGTCGCCTGGCCGCGTCCGGTCTGGGGGGTGATGCCGCCGCTCGCGCATGATGCCGAGGAAGTCCAGAACTTCATCAGCGCGCTACGTCGCAAAATCTGGCTTGGTTAGGACATGACAGCATTCGATTCGTTTCCCCTGGGCAAGCCCGCCTTCGTCAGCCATATCCTCGACCGCGCCGCGCATCTGCGCGGCGACGACGCGAAACTGATGGCGCTGGAAGGCCACCGCGATACCCGCGCCTATGTGGTGCATCGCGACTCCCTGGTGGTGAAGCAGGAGACCGAAGGTCCGCGCGCGCTTCTGGCGCATCGATGAGGCGCTGAAATTCGGCGCCAATCCCGGCACGATCTTCTTGGGCTTGCGCGACGGCGCCGCGGTGTTCGGCATGGGCATTTCGGCGGCGGCAGTGGAGAGCCTGCTGACGCGCAACGACGTGACGGTCAGCGAACTGCGCGGCATGGCGATGCAGGGCGCGGTGCCGCCCGATCAGCTCTCGGCAATCGCAATGGCCAAATCGATGGTGAACTGGCATCAGCGCCACGGCTATTGCGCCAATTGCGGAACCCGCACGGCGATGAAGGAAGGCGGCTGGAAGCGCGATTGCCCCAACTGCAAGGCCGAGCATTTTCCGCGCACCGACCCGGTCGTGATCATGCTGGTGACCTCGGGCGACAAGTGCCTGCTGGGGCGACAGAAGCAGTTTCCAGCCCGGCATGTGGTCGTGTTTGGCGGGATTCGTCGAAGCCGCCGAGACCATCGAGGACGCGGTCCGCCGCGAGATCTTCGAGGAATCCGGCATTCGCTGCACCGACGTGAATTACTACATGACCCAGCCCTGGCCCTATCCGTCATCCCTGATGATCGGCTGCACCGCGCGCGCCACCAACGAAGAAATCGTTGTCGATCGCGTGGAACTGGAAGACGCGCGCTGGTTCAACCGCGCCGAGGCCACCCTGATGCTGAAGCGGCAACATCCGGACGGGCTGGCGGGGCCGCATCCGTTCGCCATTGCCCATCATTTGGTCGGCCGCTGGCTGCAGACAGACCCGGGCCCGCGCGCATAGCTGGAACTCCGATCATGGCTCGTCGATTAAGATTCCGTGTCGGGTTCCGTCGCAGGGGAGGACGGACGTGATGGACCAGCCCATGAACTTTCACGATGCCGCGCCGAAAATCCCTCCGCGTATTCTCTGCATCGGCATGCCGGTGCGCGACCTGACGTTTCGGGTGCCGGGCCTGCCGGCGCGCGGCTCCAAGGAGAACGCCAGCCATTTCGAGGAAATCTGCGGCGGCAATGCGCTCAATGGCGCGATCGGGATCGTGCGGCTCGGCGGCCGCGCCTCGATCTGCGGCCCGATGGGCGATGCCCGCGAGACCTCGAGCCGCTATATTTTCGAAAAGCTCGCGCATGAGGGCATCGACACGCGGCACATCGTGCACATGCCGGGGCTGGTGACGCCGATTTCGAACATCATGATCGACCCCTCGGGCGAGCGCACCATCGTCACCTTCCGCGATCCGGAATTATGGAAAGTCCATTTGCCCGATACCGACGAGCTGCTGGATGATTGCGACGCCATCCTGACCGAGAGCCGTTGCGCGCGAATTCTGCACCGAGCTCTGCGTCGAGGCGCGCCGGCGCGGCATTCCCGTGATCGTCGACGTCGATCGCGCGATGTCGCTGCGCGAGGGGCTGCTCACCGCCTCGTCGCATCTGGTGTTTTCGAGCGAGCCCTTGCAGGAGACCGCGGGTGTTGCGGATGACGGCGAGGCGCTGAAGAAAATCGCAAAACTGACGCCGTCGTTCCTGGCGGGGACGCGCGGCGCGCAGGGCACGATCTGGCTCGATGAGCACCAGAACCTGCAGCAGACGCCGGCCTTCCCGGTGCACACCGTGGATACGCTGGGCGCCGGCGACGTGTTCCATGGCGCGTTCGCGCTGGCGATCACCGAGAAACAGGAGCTGCGGGAGGCGCTGCGGTTCGCCTCCGCCGCCGCAGCGCTGAAATGCACCCGCTTCGGGGGAGCCTTCGCCGCGCCGCAACGCGCTGAAGTCTGCAGAGCTTTTGAGCCATGGCCAGAACGCTAATCCGGCCCGGACCGGCCAATAAATGGGCTTGTCATAGAAGAATTTTCTATATATGAGGGTGATACAGCCCCATAAATGGAACAAAGTTCTTCTCATGACCGAGCTAGCCGTTCAAATCCACGAATCCAACCGTCGCCTCGATGCCATTGATCGCAAGATTCTGATGGTGCTTCAGGAGGATGCCTCGCTATCCGTCGCCGAAATCGGCGACCGCGTCGGCCTGTCGTCGACGCCGTGCTGGAAGCGGATCCAGCGGCTGGAAGCCGACGGGGTGATCCTGCGCCGGGTCGCGCTGGTCGACCAGAACAAGATCGGGCTCGGCATTACGGTGTTCGTCTCGGTCGAGAGCGCCGATCATTCCGAGGCCTGGCTGCGGAAGTTCGCCGACGCCGTCAGTGCGATGCCCGAGGTGATGGAGTTTTACCGGATGGCGGGCGACGTCGACTACATGCTGCGCGTGGTGGTCGCGGACATGCAGAGCTACGACGTGTTCTACAAGAAGCTGATCGGCGCCGTGCCGCTGAAGAACGTCACCTCGCGTTTCGCGATGGAGAAGATCAAGTCGGTCACGGCACTGCCGGTGCCGGCGGTGGCTTAGGGCAACCACCACCGCGGTCATCATCGACCTACTGTTGTCATCATCCGCGAAAGCGGATGATCCAGTATTCCAGAGGCCTTTGAGATATGCGGCGAGGCCGCGGCGTACTGGGTCGCCCGGTCAAGCCGGGCGATGACAACGGTGGGTGTAGAGTGTGCTGCGCCCCGCCCTCAAATCTTCTGATTATATTCGCCGACCTCGGGATGGGTGCGCAAAACCTCATCCATCGCCTCGAACATGTCGCGCATGCGCTGCTCGCTGACCGGGCTCTCGACCACCACCACCAGTTCCGGCTTGTTGGATGACGCCCGCACCAGGCCCCAGCTGCCGTCCTCGGCGGTGACGCGGACGCCGTTGACGGTGACGAGATCGCGGATTTTTTGCCCCGCGACCTTCCCGCCTTTTTTCTGCAGCGCCTCGAAATGCTTCACCACGGCGTCGACGACGCCGTATTTGGTCTCGTCGGCGCAATGCGGCGACATCGTCGGCGACGACCATGTTTTCGGCAGCGCGTCTTTCAAATCCGCCATCGACTTGCCGGGCGCGCGATCCAGCATCTCGCAGATCGCGATCGCCGAGATCAGGCCGTCGTCATAGCCGCGGCCGAACGGCTTGTTGAAGAAGAAGTGGCCGGATTTCTCGAAACCCGCCAGCGCGCCCAGTTCATTGGTGCGGCGCTTCATGTAGGAATGGCCGGTCTTCCAGTAGACGGTTTTGGCGCCCTGCTTTTGCAGCACCGGATCGGTGACGAACAGCCCGGTGGATTTCACGTCGACCACGAACTGCGCGTTCCTGTGAATGGCGGACATATCCCGCGCCAGCATCACGCCCACCTTGTCGGCAAAGATCTCCTCGCCGGTATTGTCGACCACCCCGCAGCGGTCGCCGTCGCCGTCGAAGCCGAGGCCGACATCGGCCTTGTGCGCAAGCACCGCGTCGCGGATGGCGTGCAGCATCTCCATGTCTTCGGGATTGGGATTGTATTTCGGAAAGGTATGATCGAGCTCGGTGTCGAGCGGCACCACCTCGCAGCCGATCGCCTCCATCACCTGCGGGGCGAAGGCGCCGGCGGTGCCGTTGCCGCAGGCGACCACGACCTTCAGCTTGCGCTTGAGTTTGGGGTGCCTGGTGAGATCGGCGATGTAGCGCGCCGGGAAATTTTCATGAAACTGATATGAACCGCCGGACTTGTTGTTGAAATCGGCGTTGAGCACGATCTCCTTCAGGCGGGTCATCTCGTCGGGGCCGAAGGTGAGCGGACGGTTGGCGCCCATCTTGACGCCGGTCCAGCCATTGTCGTTATGCGATGCCGTCACCATCGCCACACAGGGCACGTCGAGATCGAATTGCGCGAAATAGGCCATCGGCGTCATGCACAGGCCGATGTCGTGGACCTTGCAGCCGGAGGCCATCAGCCCCGAGATCAGCGCGTATTTGATCGAGGCCGAATAGCCGCGGAAATCATGTCCGGTGACGACCTCCTGCCTGACGCCGAGTTCCGCGATCAGCGCCCCCAGGCCCATGCCCAGCGCCTGAATGCCCATCAGGTTGATTTCCTTGCCGAACAGCCAGCGGGCGTCGTATTCGCGAAAGCCGGTCGCTTTCACCATCGGCTCGGATTCATAGGCATAGGTATTGGGAACCAGCACCGATTTCGGCTTCGGAAACATCAGGCGGCCTCGTGATCAACGCGGAAGAAAACGCACCGCAGCCTTAGCGAATGCATCGCTGTAGCGGAAGCCGGGATCGGGGGCTTGATGCGATTAATTGCGGTGCTTGAAGGCGGCGACAGGCCCTACTGCTGCAGCACCATCTGGCCGTTGGCGTATTCGAAGCGCCTGAGCCTGGACAGGAACGACAGGCCGAGCAGGTTTTCCGACAGCGCTTCGTCGGGCAGCACCATGGCATCGACATCGCGCACCACGAGCCCGCCGATATCGACCATTGCAAGCCGCGTGCGCGCGCCCTTGATGGTGCCGTTGGCGGTGGTGACTGAGGCGCTGTAATCGCCGCGCGACGGGCGCAGGCCGAACCGCGCCGCGGAGGTTTCGTTCAGCGCGACGACGGATGCGCCGGTATCGACCATGAAGCCGATACGCTGGCCATCGATCCGACCTTCGGTCTGAAAATGACCGCGGACGTCGGGCGCGATAACCAGGCTGCGAAGGCCGACCTGGCCAACCGTCTCCGCGGCTGCGGGTTTTTGCGCGACGTTGCTGGCGGGCGCGGGCGTCGCCGCCGTCATCTTGTCCGCCGTCTTCGCCATGATGGTGCCGAGCACGGCCATGACGGCGGCAAAGATCATTATGTTACGCATCACGCCACACTCGATGAGACCCAGGATTTCACCACGTCATCCCCAAAATCGCGACCGATTGTGGCGGCGAAGCTTCCCATTTTGACGAAAAGGATGAGTGAAGTGTTAACGGGGGCTCATTTACCTCTCCCCGTTCTTTACGGGGAGAGGTCGAAATTCGCGAACGCGAATTTCGGGTGAGGGGCACTCACCGCGCGCACCTCATCTTCAGAATTTGCGGATGCGGCCCCTCACCCCAACCCTCTAAGAGCGAGCTTCGCTCGTCTCGACCCGGCGAAGGGCAGGGCGCGGGAGCGATCGTCTCACGTTCCCCTTGGCTTGACCCGCCGCGTCGGCATCGCGCTGGCCGGATCCTCCGGCCAGGGATGCCGGGGATAACGTCCGCGCAGATCGGATCGCACGGCCGCATAGCTGCCGCGCCAAAAACCCGGCAGGTCGCGCGTCACCTGCACCGGGCGGTGCGCCGGCGACAATAGTTCCAGCACCAGCGGGACCTTGCCTTTCGCAATCGACGGATGGGTGTTGAGCCCGAACAATTCCTGCAACCTGACCGCAATGGTCGGCCCCTGCTCGGCCTCGTAATCGATCGCGAGCTGGGTGCCGGTCGGCGCCTCGAAATGCGTCGGCGCTTCGCGCTCCAGCCGCGCACGCAATTCCCAGGGCAACAGCGTCATCAGCGCGTCCGACAGATCGCCGGCGGAAAACTCCTTCAGCGACGTCTTGTCGTGGAGCGCCGGCACCAGCCATGCCTCGCGCTGCGCGGCGAGCGGACCATCGGACAGATCGGGCCAGGAATGCTCGGGAGTTTCGCCTTCGGCCTTGCGCAGGAACATCACGCGATCGCGCCACTGCTTCAAGGGCTTCGACCACGGCAATTTGTCGAGGCCTGAGGCGATCAGCCCATCGGCCAGCACCCGCGCGGTCTCCGCGGAGGGTTTTAGCGCCATCGGCGCCTCCGACAGATTGATCGCATGCAAGGTCTTCCTGCGCCGTGCCCGCAACGCCATCGCACCGCGATCGAACGAAATCTCGTCGACGATTTCGATCTGATCGGCGAAGCGCAGTTCGATCTCGGCTTGCGTGATCGGCGCCGCCAGCAGGATGCGCCCGTTGGCGGCAGTGCCGGTCAATTCGGCGACCGCAATATAGGGCGCGCGCGCCAGCGCCGAGGTCTGATCGACCGCAGCGCCGCGCCCATTGGCAAGCACAAAACTGCCATTGCCGCGGTTGCGCGCGACGCGGTCCGGGAAGGCGAAGGCGAGCATGACGCCGGTCGTTGGCTCGCCCGCACCATACACCGAAGCATCACTCTTGTTTTGCGGAGATTCTTTCCGCTCCCCTCCCCCTTGCGGGGAGGGGTTGGGGGTGGGGGTACCACGAACTGAGACCGCCGTTGTGGACCCCCCTCCCCCGACCCTCCCCCGCAAGGGGGGAGGGAGAAGAAGAGTTGATCGCGATGGCATCTTCTGATGCGGCCACCTGCGACGCCCAGCGCTGCGCGAGAGCGCGCGCGCTGGCGGCGCGCGGCGAGCGGTCGCGGCGGAATTGATCGAGCCTGGCATCGAGATCGACGCTGTCGCCACCAAGCCCGCGCTCGGTGAGCACGGCGGCGATTTCGGCAGCCTGCTCGCCGGCGCCCAACGATTGCGAATCCACGATCATCCGCGCCAGCCGCGGCGGCAGCGCCAGCGCCCGCAGGCTCTTGCCTTCGGCCGTGATCCGGCCATCGCCATCGAGCGCGCCGAGTTCGCGCAGCAGACTGCGCGCCTCCTTCAGCGCGGGCGCCGGCGGGGAATCGAGAAACGCCAGCGTTGAGGGATCGCTGACGCCCCATTGCGCGAGGTCGAGCACCAGCGAGGACAGGTCGGCGCTCAGGATTTCGGGCTGGGTATAGGCCGCGAGCGAAGCGGTCTGCGGCTCGTCCCATAGCCGGTAACATACGCCGGGTTCGGTGCGGCCGGCGCGGCCGCGGCGCTGGTCGACCGCGGCGCGCGAGGCGCGCACGGTCTCCAGCCGCGTCAGCCCGATGTCGGGCTCATAACGCGGCACCCGCGCCATTCCGGAATCCACCACAATACGGACGCCGTCGATGGTCAGCGACGTCTCCGCGATCGAAGTCGCCAGCACCACCTTGCGATGGCCTTTCGGCGCCGGCGCAATGGCGCGGTCCTGCACGGCCGCATCGAGCGCACCGAACAGCGGCACGATTTCGATTGACGCGTCTTGGACGCGCTCACCGAGAAAATTCTGGGTACGGCGTATTTCCGCAGCACCCGGCAGAAACGCCAGCACCGAGCCGGGATCGGCGCGCAGCGCGGTGGCGATCGCATCCGCCATCTGTCGTTCCAGCGGCGCGTCGGCTTTGCGGCCGAGATAGCGGGTCTTGACCGCAAAGGCGCGACCTTCGCTTGATATCACGGGCGCCTCGCCGAGCAGTCGTGCGACCCGCGCGCCGTCAAGCGTTGCCGACATCACGAGAATTCGCAAATCCTCGCGCAAGCCGGTTTGCGCGTCGCGCGTCAGCGCCAGGCCGAGATCGGCATCCAGCGAACGCTCATGAAATTCGTCGAACAGCACCGCGGCGATGCCGGTCAGTTCCGGATCGTCGAGAATCTGCCGCGAGAAGATGCCTTCGGTGACGACCTCGATCCGGGTCGCGCGCGACACTTTCGAGCCGAAGCGGACACGATAGCCGACGGTCTCGCCGACGCGTTCGCCCAGCGTGCGCGCCATGCGCTCGGCGCTGGCACGCGCCGCGATCCGGCGCGGCTCCAGCACGATGATCTTTTTGTTCTTCAGCCAGGGCTCCTCGATCAGCGCCAGCGGCACCCGCGTGGTCTTGCCGGCGCCGGGCGGCGCCACCAGCACGGCCGCGTTCCTGCTCGCGAGCGTGCGCGCAAGCTCATCAAGCACCGCATCGATCGGAAGAGGGATGTCGAAGGAGCGGGGCAATATCTCTCATCCGTCATCACCCGAAGGCGGGTGATCCAGTAAACACTGACCCTACCGATTACAACGACCGGGAGTACTGGATACCCCGCATGCGCGGGGTATGACAGCACACTTGCGTCACTTCCCGCGGTTCAAACCGCCCCGCGCCCGACGCTTTCGTAGGTGAATCCCAGCGCCACCATGTCTTCGCGGCGATAGATGTTGCGCAGATCGACGATCACGGGATGCGCCATTTCGCGCTTCAGGCGATCGAGATCGAGCGCGCGAAACTGCACCCATTCCGTCACGATCACCAGGGCATCGGCGCCGCGCGCGCAGGCATAGGGCTCGTCGCAATATTCGATATCGGGCAGTTCGCGGCGCGCCTGCTCCATGCCGACCGGATCGTGCGCGCGCACTTTCGCGCCCATGTCGAGCAGGCCGGTGATCAGCGGTATCGACGGCGCCTCGCGCATGTCGTCGGTGTCGGGCTTGAAGGTGAGGCCGAGCACGGCAACCGTCTTGCCGCGCAGGCTGCCGCCCACCGCGGCCGAGACCTTGCGCGCCATCGCACGCTTGCGGTTATCATTGACCGCGAGCACCGCCTCGACGATCCGCAAAGGCGCGTCGTGATCGAGCGCGATCTTGACCAGCGCGCGGGTGTCCTTCGGAAAACACGAGCCGCCGAAACCGGGACCGGCATGCAGGAATTTCGAGCCGATGCGGTTATCGAGCCCGATGCCGCGGGCAACTTCCTGCACGTCGGCGCCGACCTTTTCCGAGAGATCGGCGATCTCGTTGATGAAGGTGATCTTGGTGGCGAGGAAGGCGTTGGCCGCGTATTTGATCAGCTCCGCGGTACGCCGCGCCGTGAACATCAGCGGCGCCTGGTTCAAGGACAACGGCCGGTAGACATCGCCCAGCACTTTCCGTGCCCGCTCGTCCGAGGTGCCGACCACGATGCGGTCGGGAAACTTGAAGTCGCGGATCGCAGCACCTTCGCGCAGGAATTCCGGATTGGAGGCCACCACCACGTCGGCCGTTGGATTGGCTTCACGAATGATCAGTTCGACTTCATCGCCGGTGCCGACCGGCACCGTCGATTTGGTGATGACCACGGTGAAGCCGGCCAGCACTGCGGCGATCTCGCGCGCCGCGGTATGAACGTAGCTCAGGTCGGCGTGGCCATCGCCGCGCCGCGACGGCGTGCCGACGGCAATAAAGACCGCATCGGCTTCCGCGACAGGCGCGGCAAGGTCGGTGGTGAAATCCAGCCGGCCAGCTTTGACATTGGAAGCTACCAGCGCATCGAGCCCGGGCTCGAAGATCGGGATTTCACCCCGGCGCAGGGCCGCGATCTTGCCGGCATCCTTGTCGACGCAGGTGACCTGATGACCGAAATCCGCAAAGCAGGCGCCGGACACCAGCCCCACATAACCCGTACCAATCATGGTGATGCGCATGTAACCCCGTCGATAATGGTTAACGTTCAACCGAATTTTGTAGGGGTCTTAGAGCATTTCGACGCAAAGGGGAAACCGGAAAGTACAGGGAAGATCGGCATGTCATTTGTATGAATAAAGGGGAAAGAAACCTCCGTGCCCCATGATGCGGGCACGTTGCGCAGAAAAGAGACAGCAATGACACCAAACGGCACACCTGCCGTCACCGCGCATTCCATGGCGGGACGCGTCGACTGGGTCGACTACGCCAAGGGCATCTGCATCGTGATGGTTGTCATGATGCATTCGGTGCTGGGCGTGGAACTGGCGGCGGGCCAGACCGGTTTCATGCATCTTCTGGTCATGTTCGCAAAGCCGTTCCGGATGCCGGACTTTTTCCTGATCTCCGGCCTGTTTTTGTCCGTCGTGATCGACCGCGACTGGCGCACTTATCTCGACCGCAAGGTGATGCACTTCGCTTATTTCTACGTGCTGTGGCTGACGATCCAATTCGGCTTCAAGGCGCCGGCCTTTGCCGCCGAAACAAGCTGGGCACATGCCGGCTATCTGTATCTGGAATCCTTCATCGAGCCGTTCGGCACCTTGTGGTTCATCTATCTGCTGCCGGTATTTTTCGTGGTCACCAAGGCGACCCGCAAGATGCCGCCGCTCCTGATCTGGGGCGTGGCCGCGCTATTGGAGACCGCCCATGTCGTAACCGGCTGGACCGTGATCGATGAGTTTTGCGCGCGCTTCGTCTATTTCTATTCCGGCTATCTGTTCGCCGCCAGCGTGTTCGCACTGTCCGACCGGGCGCGGGCGCGGCCGGGCCTGGCACTCGCAGGACTGGCAGCGTGGGCGCTGATCAACGGCAGCCTGGTTGTATCAGACTTCAGCGAATGGCCGCTGATCTCGCTGCTGCTTGGGCTTGCCGGGGCCTGCGCGATCGTCACGCTGGGCACGCTGCTGGCGCGGGCGCATTGGCTGACATTTTTGCGCTATTGCGGCGAGCATTCGATCGTCATCTACCTCGCCTTCTTCCTGCCGATGGCAGCGTCACGGACGCTGCTGCTGCGTTCCGGGCTGATCCCCGATATCGGGATGATCTCGCTGATCGTCACGGTGGTGGGCGTCGCCGGCGCGCTGGCGATTTGGCGGATCGCGCTCAAGGCCGGCGCCAACTTCCTGTTCGATCGCCCCGCCGCATTCTGGATCGCGCCGAAAAAGCAAAGCCGCGTGTTGCAGGCGGCGGAGTAGCCTTTTCAGGTGAAGGGCGAGGGCGCATGGTTCGAGACGCCGCGCAAGGGCGTGACTCCCACCATGAGGGGTTAGGCCTCAATAACTCTTCATCCGCGCCAGCTGATCGGCGTGGAAATTGCTGTCGCCGAACAATTCCTGGCAGACCCGCGCGCGCTTCATGAAGAAGCCGATGTCGAACTCGTCGGTCATGCCCATGCCGCCATGCATCTGCACGCCTTCCTGGACCGCAAGCGTCGCCGTCGAACCCGCGCGCGCTTTCGCGACCGCGACCGCTGCGCCGGCATTCTCGAAATTGCCGTCGAGCGTCTGCAGCGCCTTCAGCACGGCGGCGCGGGTGATCTCGATCTCGATATAGAGCTGCGCGGCACGGTGCTGCAGCGCCTGGAATTCCCCAATTGCCTTGCCGAATTGCTTGCGCTGCTTGAGATAATCGACGGTGCGGCCGAACACCTCCTCGCTGACCCCGACCATTTCGGAGGCGACCGCGCCGCGGCCGATATTGAGCACGCCTTCGAGCAGATGATGGCCCTGATCGACCTCGCCGAGCACGCCGTCGGCATTGACCTCGACATTGTCGAATTTTATTCGCGCGGCGTTGTGGGAATCGACCATCGCAGTGCGCTCGGTCTCGATGCCTTTGCTCTTGGGATCGACCAAGAACAGCGTCAGCCCGTCGCGCTCGCCGGCGACGCCCGCGGTGCGGGCCGCGACGATCAGGAGGTCGGCGACATGGCCGTCGACCACGAAGGCCTTGTCGCCCTGCAGCCTGAAGCCGTTACCGGAGCGCACCGCCTGCATTTTTGTCGCCAACGGGCGGTGTTTTGTCCCTTCGTCGATGGCGAGCGCGGCCATCAGCGAACCATCGGCGATCTTCGGCAAGTGCTCCTTCTTCTGTGCGGCGCTGCCGCCGCGCGACAAGGCCGAGGCCGCGAGTACGGCGGAGCTGAGAAACGGCGAGGGCATCAGGGTGCGGCCGATTTCCTCCATCACCACGCCGGCTTCGACGCAGCCGAGACCGCTGCCGCCAAAATCTTCCGGCACCAGCAGGCCGGAAAATCCCATCTCGGCAAAACTCTTCCACAGCTCGCGGGAAAAGCCGGTCGCGTCCTTGCTGTCGCGCAGCTGCCGCAGATGCGACACCGGCGCCTTGTCGCTGATGAGCCCGCGCGCGCTGTCGCGCAGCATCGATTGTTCTTCGCTAAGGACGAGTGCCATTGGAGGGGTTCCGATAAGTTCGGTGTCGTTCGATTGGTGCAAATTACATGAGGCTCGTCATGCCCGGCCTTGTGCCGGGCATTCACGTCTTCCTTGGTGCGGCAACAAAGCAAGGCGTGGATGGCCGGGACATCTAGCGCGAAGGCGCGCTTCGCGCTTCTGCCCGGCCATGACGGAAGACGTCTTAAGCCCCCGGCAAATCGAGAATCCGCTTGGCGACGATGCCGAGCATCACCTCCGAGGTGCCGCCCTCGATCGAGTTGGCCTTGGTGCGCAGCCAGGCGCGCGGCCGGGCGCCGCCTTTCGAACGCTCGCTTTCCCATTCCAGTGCGTCGACGCCGCCGGCCGACATCAGGATCTCATAGCGGCGCTTGTTCAGCTCGGTGCCGTAATATTTCATCGCCGAGGAAAACGCCGGATGCGCTTGCCCGGCCTTGGCCAGATCGACCGCGCGTTCGGCGGCACAGGCCAGCGCCGCCTCGTCGATCTCGAAGGTCGCGATCTGGCCGCGCAGGACAGGATCTTCCAGACGGCCCTGCTCGTCGCTGCCGATCGAATCGGCGGCGACCTGGCCGAGCGGCCGGCCGACGCCGCGCTCGCCCATGCCCGAGATCATCGCGCGCTCGTGCTGCAGCAGATATTTTGCCACGTCCCAGCCGCGATTAATGGTGCCGACCAAATTGGCCTTCGGCACCCGGACATTGTCGAAGAAGGTTTCGCAGAACGGCGAGCGGCCGGAGATCAAGCAGGATCGGCTTGGTCGAGACCCCCTTCGAGGCCATGTCGAACAGAACAAAGCTGATGCCGTCATGCTTCTTGGCAGACGCGTCGGTCCGCACCAGGCAGAAGATCCAGTCCGCGTAGTTGGCATAAGAGGTCCAGATCTTCTGGCCGTTGATGATGAAATCATCGCCGTCGCTCTCGGCGCGGGTCTGCAGCGAGGCGAGGTCCGATCCGGCGTTCGGTTCGGAATAGCCCTGGCACCAGCGGATCAGGCCGGCCGCGATCTTCGGCAGATGTTCCTTCTTCTGCACGTCGGTGCCGTATTTCAGCAGCGCCGGGCCCAGCATGGAAATGCCGAACGACGTCAGCGGCTGGCGCACGCCGAGTGCCGCCATTTCCTGACGCAGGATCTTTGCCTGCTCCGGATCGAGACCGCCGCCGCCATATTCTCTTGGCCAGTGCGGCACGGTCCAGCCCTTGTCGCGCATCCGCTCGAACCAGACGCGCTGCGGCTCGGAAGAGAATTTGGTGTTGCGGCCGCCCCAGAACGTATCCTCCTCCGACGTCATCGGCCGCCGCATCTCCGGCGGACAATTGGCCTCCAGCCAAACTCGGGTCTCGCGGCGAAAATTTTCCAGATCGGTCATCGGCGTTTCCTTAGCTGTTGGATCGACCTTAGCCATCGCATCGCGGAATTCAACATATCTCTCGCGCTTCCCATGCGGCGCCGGGATGTGGTCATGATCGCCGATCCGGTGTATTCGCATGACGGTAACGATTGAAAAACCAGAGGAAACCGAAATGCGCCTGAAGTTGCTTTCGCCTGGCGAAATGAACGCAGACCAGAAACAAACCTACGACGAATCGATCGCCGGCAAGCGCGGCGCCCCGCCGCCGCCGATGATGGCCTGGCTCAACAGCCCGGAGATGGCGCGCCACGCTACGCGTCTGGGTGCAGTCCTGCGGTTCGACACACAGTTTCCGGCGGAGCTGTCGGAAATCGCGATCCTCGTGACGGCACGGCACTGGACCGCGCACTACGAATGGTACGCCCACAAACGGCTCGCGCTGAAGGCCGGCATGGACCCCAAGATCATCGAAGACATCCGGGATCGCCGCACGCCGCGTTTCGACGATCCCACGGGTCAGATGATCTACGACGTCGCCAAATCGCTGCACGAGGGCCACGGGGTTTCCAAGGCGCTGTACGAGGAGGCCGTGAAGGTGCTCACCGTGCGCGGGCTGGTCGAGATCATCGGGCTGTGCGGCTATTACACCATCGTCTCGATGACGCTGAACACGTTTGAATTCGATCTGCCGGCGGGGGAAGTTTCGGAGCTGGCGTAGGGATAGGCAGTGCGTCCGTGTCCCGGACGCGGTGCAGCGTTCTTCACGCTGCTCCGCAGAGCCGGGACCATATGAGAACAACGCACGGAGGATGGGCCCCGGATCAGCAGCGCACCGCTTGCGCGCTGCGCAGCATCCGGGGCACGATAGCCGCGGACACCGAAAAGGAACCAGCCAATGTCCGAGACCACGACACCGATCATCGCAGGCACGCGCATCGGGCATGTTCATCTCAAGGTGGCCGATCTCGACCGCGCGCTGGCGTTTTATTGCGGTGTGCTGGGGTTTGAGCTGACGCAGCGCCTGAGCTCCGGCGCGGCGTTCATTTCGGCCGGCGGCTATCACCACCACATCGGACTGAACACCTGGGAAAGCAAAGGCGGCCAGCCCGCCGCCGCCGGGAACCACCGGATTGTTTCACACCGCGATCCTCTATCCGACCCGGCCCGCGCTGGCGGACGCCTTGCATCGCCTGATAGTTGCGAAAATTCCGCTCGACGGCGCCAGCGATCACGGCGTCAGCGAGGCGCTTTATTTGCGCGATCCCGACGAGAACGGCGTCGAGCTATATTGGGACCGGCCGAAAGAGCAATGGCCGCGCAAGCCGGACGGGACGCTCGCGATGTTCACGCACCGGCTCGACCTCGAGGATTTGTTACGGCAGCGCGAGGCGTGACCCTCATGGTGAGGAGCGCGTCGGAGTTTATCATCGGGCCGCGCTTCGCGCGGACCCGTTGGCGCGTCTCGAACCATGAGGCCCGCGGCCCATCCTTCGAGACGCCGCACAAGAGTGCGGCTCCTCAGGATGAGGTTCTCCCGCCTCGCCCGCGCACCATGATCAGCACCGCGGCGACCAGCTCCAGGCCGATGCAGCCGTAAAACGGCACGGTATAGCTCCCCGATGCATCGCGCAGCAGGCCGATCGCTCCCGGGCCGAACGCATAGGTGACCTGGTTGATCGCGGTGATCAGGCTGATCAGCACGCCGAACGAGCGCGGGTCGAACTCGCGCTGCACGATCAGGGACGGCAGCGTGATCAGATTGCCGACCGAAAATCCGAACAGCGCGCAAGCGGCGATCAGCAGTATTTCGTCGCGTGTATTGATGATGATCGCGAGCGCCAACGCCTGACTGACGAACGAGATCGCCGACGCCAGCCGCTGGTTGAGCCGGTCGATCACGGTCGAGAACAGCACGCGCCCGACCATCGCCATCGCCGTCAACAGCGCGACCGCGGTTGCCGCATGGGCGCGGCCGATCACCGGATCGAGGAACGCAATCAGGTGGACGATGAATCCGACCTGCGCAAACAGCACCAGCGCGAACGCAATCGTTACGCTGAGAAAACCGATATCGCGCAATGCCTCCGCGCGTATCCGCGATGGCGACGGTGCTTCCGCTGCCACCGTATGCGTGACGCCCGCGCGCACCGGCGGCCGGCCCACGAAAATCAGGATGATCGGGACCATCAGCACCAGCATGGTCACGGCAGCCGCGATCATGGCGCCGGAAAATCCGAAGCGGGCGATCGCCGCCACCAGCAGCGGCACCCCGACGATGCCGCCAAAACTTGCGCCGTTCAGCGCGAGGCTGATCGCCATGCCGCGCTTGCTGTCGAACCACAGGCCGAGCGTATTGGTGATGACGCCGAGGCTGGTGCCGGCCCAGCCGAAGGCCAGGAGCGCGTTGGCGACATAAAGCTGCCAGGGCGCGGTGACCTGGCCCATCATCGCGGCGGCGGCCGCCATCGCAACGATGCCGCCGACCAGGCAGTTGCGCGGACCGAAGGCCCGCACCGCCTCGCCGACAAAGGCGATGATGAGCGCGCCGAACAGATAGTAGAATGTGGTGGCGGACGAAATCAGCGAGGCCGGCCAGCCGTGCAGGCGATGCAGCTCGGCGAGGTAGACGCTTTGGCCATAAAAGCCGAGCCCCCAGCCGAAGGTCGCCACCACGAAGCACACCGCGACGATCCGCCAGCCGTCGTAGCGGGCCGAGGTCTCGTCGATCGCGATGTGACTGGACGCGTCCAACGGCTTGTCTCTTTCATTCTGGCACCGTCATGGCCGGGCTCGTCCCGGCCATCCACGTCTTCCCGCGACGCCGTAGCTTTAAGACGTGGATGCCCGGGACAAGCCCGGGCATGACGATAACCACTAGCAGAACTCAGTGTTTCGACCCGCGCCGAAGTGTCATGACCTAGGTCTTCGGCCTGGACGGATCGTAGAAAAACCGCTCGCGGAAAATCCGGTCGCCGCGCCACTCTTGCAACGCGACCTCGTCGACCCGGCGCACGTGGCCGGATTTGTCCGTCAGCTCGAAGATCCAGTGAATGGCGACGTGGTCGCCTTCGACCACGGAAGACATCGCCTTGGAGTAGACATGGGTCATCTGCGCGAGAATGGCGCGCTCGCGGGCGACCAGCCCGTCGCGGCCGACGCGCGGCGGCGCCGCATTCTCCTGCATGCTGGCATCTTCGGTGTAATAGCGCTCGATGGCGCCGGCGTGGTCGCCGGATTCGACGACGGCGATGAATTCATTGAGGCGTTCTCGCGTCGGCATGAAACCTCCAGCGCTCGACCCACAGGGGGGACCATCAAATACTCGGATCGGGAAATTGGGACACCGCCTGCAATTTCGTCCGCCGCCGCCTGGCGAACGACGCAAAGGTCAGGACCACCAGCCCCAGCAGCACCGGCGGATAGACCACGAGATTGACCGCCGACCAGCCGTAGTTGGCCAGCAACTGGCCGGAGGAAAACGATCCGACCGCCATCATGCCGAACACCAGAAAATCGTTGAAAGCCTGGACCTTGTTGCGCTCCTGCGGCCGGTGCGTCTCCAGCACCAGCGCGGACGCGCCCACAAAGCCAAGATTCCACCCCATCCCGAGTACGATCAGCGTGGCCCAGAAATGCAGCGCCGTGATGCCGGACAGCCCGATCGTTGCGGCGCCAGCCTCCAGCAACAGGCCGGTCGCGACAATTTTTGGCGCCCCGAAACGCGCAATCAGCGAGCCGGTAAAGAAGCTCGGGCCGTACATCGCAACGATATGCCACTGGATGCCGAAGTTCGAATCCGTGACGCTAAGCCCGCAGATTTTCATCGCCAGCGGCGCCGACGTCATCACCAGGTTCATCATCGGATAGGAGACGATGCCGCAGATCGCGGCCGCAATGAACCGCGGCTGCCGCACGATCTCGAGCAGCGGCCGGCCGCCATGAAGATCGGACGGGGCCGGCTTCGGCGCATCGACGCCTGACAGGATCGCCATCGCGATCAGCGCGACCACGGCCTGCACCACGAAAGAGAAGGCGAACAGATAAGGCGGCCAGATATCCATCGTCCACTGCACGAGCTGCGGGCCGAGCACGCCGGCGAACACGCCGCCGGCCATCACCCACGACACGGCCTTGGGACGAAACGCCGCGCTGGCGCCGTCGGCGGCGGCAAAGCGATAGGATTGCGACACCGCGCCATAGAGTCCGCCGAGGAAGGTGGCGCAGCAAAACAGCGCAAACGAGCCGTGCAGGATGGCGAATGATGCCAACAGCCCGGTCAGCACGCCGCAGCCGGTGCCGATGATGAAGGCGGTGCGGCGGCCATAGGCGCGCGAGATGGCGCCGGTCGGCAAGGTGCCGGCCGCCAACCCAACCACATACATCGAGAGCGGCACGGTCGCGAGCGACATATCCGGCGCCAGCGTCGCGCCGATGATCGAGCCGGTGGCGAAGATCACGGCCGAGTTGGCGCCGGTCAGCGCCTGCGCCGCCGCCAGCCGCACCACGTTGGATCGCGCGCGGGCGTCGTCGGAAATCTCCTCAACTGCGGTCACGTCGATCATCAGTCATTTCCGCCCGGGGCGCGGCCGAATGCCATCGGCCGCATTGATTCCCGCCACTATGAAGGGAGGCGTCGGCCCGATCAACCGACGCAAACGGGCGCGCGCCATGCATCGCCATTCAGGCTGTTTTTGGCCGCGCAAACACCAGAATCAGATTGTTGGCGGGCATCTCGGCGATCTCGATCAGCGCGAGGCCGGCGGTCGCCGCCAGTCTCTGCAAATCCCCGATGTCGCGCACGCCCCATTCGGGATTGCGCTCGCGAAGACTGGTGTCGAATACCGCATTGCTCACCGCGGTATGCTGGCCGTCGCGTTTGAACGGCCCGTACAGGAACAGCCGCCCGTCCGCTGCGCAAATAGCGCCCGGCACCTGCGAACAATCCTTCCGCAACCCGCCACGGCGCGATGTGGATCACATTGGCGCAGAACACCGCCAGCAATTTCGCGGGACCGCTGCCGTCGTGCATTTCGGGACACCACGCCGGATCGGACAGATCGATCCGCAGCGGCGGCCGGATATTGGTGAGCCCCGCATGCGCCCGCCATGCCGCGATGCTCTTGAGATGCTGCTCGTTGAGGTCGCTCGGCCACCAGGTGATGTCAGGCGCATGGCGGGCGAAATCGACCACATGCTGGCCGGTGCCGCTGCCGGCCTCGACCACGTCGCCGGATTTGCCGGCCAGGAATTTTTCCAGCACCGCCCAGATCGGCTGATGATTGCGATGGAACGCCGGCGTGTCGAGACGGCCGTCGGGTTCGACCGGCCTTCCGTCCTTGCCGAATTCCACGACATAGTCAGCCATGTCCGCCTCACCGGATCCGAATTAGCTGGGGATCACGGCTTATCAGCTTTGAACTGCGATTGCTCCAGTTCCAGATAAATCCGGTAGGCATTGCCGCGATTGTTGCTCGCGAACGCCGGCAGATCCCGGTATTTCGACCAGTCAGCCCGGTCATAGGCGACCTCGAAATCGGTCCAGCTTTGCACGGCCGCAGCCATCGCGGTCCGCAAGTCTTGAATGTAATCGCGGGTGAACGCGATCGCCTGCTTCGCCTCGGTCGACGTCCTGCCATGACCGGGAATGATGAATTTCGGATCGAGTTTTTCGACTTCGCCAAGCGCATGGAGCCATTGCGTGGTCGAGACATCGTCGCTGTTCATGAAGGGAATACGGCCGTTCTGCACGATATCGCCGGCGAACAGCACGCCGTCCGGCTCGACCATCATCATGATGTCGCTGGAGGAGTGCGCGGGTCCCGCATAGAGCAGCGTCAGCCGGCGGTCGCCGAGCGTAATCGTCATGCGCTCGTTGAACGTGATGTCCGGGGGAACGACACGGGTGTTGCCGTCGACCCACGGCGACAACGCGCTGCGCCGCTGGTCGAGGCGCTGGTTCGCCTTCTCGTCGGCGGTCTCTTCGTTATCCCGGTATTCACTGGCGCGTTCCTGCGCAACGATGAGGGCATCGCTGTGATCCCTGAATGCCTGCAATCCATAGATGTGATCGGCATGGTAGTGGCTTGCGACCACGTAACGGATTTTCTTGTCGGTTACTTTGCGAATTTCCTGCAGCAGCGCCCAGCCGAGGCTCGGCGTTCCCAGCGCATCGAACACCACGACGCCGTCGGACGTCACTACAAATCCGGCGTTCGAGGTATTGCCTTCATTGTCCTTGCCGGGAATGCCGGGATTTCCCGTCGAGTACCAGACCGGCTTGCCCGGCACCTGATCGATCTTCAGGGGAATCGTCAGGGGTGGATAAGGCAAAGCGGTTTGTGCACCAGCCGCAGCGAGCGGGGATGCGGCGAGCAACGCGGCGATCAGCAGTCGCTTCACTTGATGGTCCCGCAGTAGATCTCTTTAAGCACCTGCATGACGCGCAGCGCCCGCTTGTCGGCGACGCGATAATGCAGCGTCTGCGAAGTTCGGCGGAATGTCACCAGGCCGTCCGCGCGCAGCCGCGCCAGATGCTGCGACAGCGCAGATTGGCTGAGCTTGGCGACGCCGACGAGTTCGCCCACCGTCATCTCGCCACGCGCGGCAAGAAAACAAAGCACCAGCAAGCGTTTTTCGTTGCCGAGCAATTTCAGGAGCTGCGCGGCATCGCCGGCCTGTTTCGCGAGTTTCTTCAGATCAGCCGCGTCGGCGGCGTCGATCCCGGTGGCGGCTGTTGCAACGGCTCTCATCGCTTCACTTCCAGATCAATGCCCGCGCTCAGAAGGCGCAGGGATCACATTATCGCGTCCGCCATTATTTAGCATTGACTAAATTAGCAGTTACCGATAGGGCTGCAAAATAGCAATAAAAAATGCGGCGACGAGACCGCAAAGGGAAGGAAACGTGCGGTCCGACCTCTGGCGCAGCATAGCTGTACCCTCGAAGCTCCCCGGCGCCCGCACGCCGCTCGGGCGACGCTCCTTTTTGGGTCTCGGCGCAGCGTTGGGTGGCAGCCTCGCGCTCGGCGCCAAGCCCGTCAGCGCCGAACCTCAGCCCGCTTCCCCGCCCGCGGAGCCCCCCTGGTCGCAATCGCTCGGCCCCGGCGTCGTGGATCGGCCCTATGGCCGGCCCGCCGAGTTCGAAGCTGGCGTGATCCGGCGCAACGTGCCGTGGCTTACGGCCGGCACCGAATCTTCCATCAGCTTCTCGCCGCTGCAGGATCTGCACGGCATCATCACGCCGAACGGCCTGTTTTTCGAGCGCCACCACGCCGGACGGCCGGACATCGACCCGGATCAGCACCGGCTGATGATTCATGGCCTGGTCGAGCGCCCGCTCATTCTCACCATGAAGGACATCGTGCGTTTTCCGCAGGTGTCGCGCATCCACTTCATCGAATGCCCGGCCAATGGCGGGATGGAATGGCGCGCGGCGCAAATCAACTCGCTGCAATTCAATCATGGCATGATCTCTTGCGCGGAATGGACCGGAGTGCGGCTTTCGACGCTGTTGCAAGAGATCGGAATCAAGAAAGAGGCAAAATGGGTGCTGGTCGAGGGCGCCGACGGCGCGCATATGAACCGCAGCCTGCCGCTCGACAAATGCCTGGACGACTGCCTCGTGGTGTATGCGCAGAACGGCGAGGCCCTGCGGCCGGAACAGGGCTACCCGCTGCGGCTGGTGGTGCCGGGCTGGGAAGGGAACGTCAACATCAAATGGCTGCGGCGCATAAAGCTCGGCGACAAGCCATGGTATTCCCGCGAAGAGACCTCGAAATATACCGACCTGATGCCGGACGGCACTTCGCGTGGCTTTACCTGGCTGATCGACGCCAAGTCCGTCATCACCTTCCCGTGCCCCGAAAAGCCGCTTCATAGCCCGGGGCTCTACGAAATCCGCGGACTGGCGTGGACCGGCAACGGCAAGGTCAAGCGCGTCGATGTCTCCACCGACGGCGGCGTCAACTGGCAGAGCGCGCGGCTGCACGAGCCGGTGCTGTCGAAGGCGCTGACGAAATTCACATTTGCGTGGCAGTGGGACGGCAAGCCGGCGCTGCTTGAATCGCGCGTGATCGACGAGACCGGCTATGTGCAGCCGACGATTACGGAACTACGAAAGCTGCGCGGATCGAATTCGGTCTATCACAACAATTCAATCCAGACCTGGCAGGTCAAGCCGGACGGGAGCGTGTTCGATGTTCAGCTCGCGTAAGCTTTCCCCGTTGCTCGGCGTCGGCATGATCGCCGCCGCAGGCACCTTCGCAAGCGCAGCAGAGCCCGGGCGTTTCGGTTATGGCCAGACCGCCACGCCTGCGCAGATTGCCGGCTGGGATATCGATGCGCGCGGCGATGATGGCGTGGGCCTGCCGCCCGGCCAAGGCACGGTTGAGCGGGGCACAGAGGTATTCGCCGACCAATGCGCCGCCTGTCATGGAACTTTCGGTGAAGGCGAGGGCCGTTTTCCCAAGCTTGTGGGCGGCGCCGGAACGCTCAAAAACGACCGGCCGGAGCTCACGGTCGGCAGTTACTGGCCGTTTGCGCCGACGTTGTTCGATTACATTAACCGCGCCATGCCGATGCCTGCGCCGCACACATTGTCAGCGGATGACGTTTATGCTTTGACGGCCTATATTCTGAACCTGAACGACCTCGTTCCCGGTGAATTCGTGGCCGACCGCGACAGTTTGCCGAAAGTCAAAATGCCCAATCGCGACAATTTCATCTGGACCGACCCAAGACCTGATACAACGGCCAAGCCGTGCATGAACGCATGCGCCGACCCTGCCGGCGTCAAGATCCAGTCGACGGCCGAAGGCAACGGCCTGACGCCGCGCGCGACCGGACCGCTCGACACCATGCAGCCAAAATAGATCCAGCGGGAAACGCCCTTGACCGACAATCCCTCGACCAGGCCTGTCTCGATCCCGGCGCTCGCGCTGGCGCTCGTGGTCGGCGCGCTCGCCTCCGCAAGCCCGGCCCTGGCGCAGTCCGCGGTGTCCGAGGGCCAAAAGCTCGCCTTCGATCGCAGCAAGGGCAATTGCCTGACCTGCCACGAGATCAAGGGCGGCGATCTTCCCGGCACCATCGGGCCGCCGCTGAAGGATATCAAAAGCAAATATCCCGATCGCAACGAGCTCGTTGCCATCGTGTCAGACGAAACCAAACGCAACCCGCTAACCGTGATGCCTCCGTTCGGACGAAACCGGCTTTTGACCGAACAGGAGATCAACGCGGTGGTGGATTTCCTGCAGACATTATAACGGCGAGCCGCCTCCAGGGAGACTTTGGATGACCATCACTCACGACGGCTTCGCGGCCTCACGGCGCCTGATCCTGAAAGGCGCCGGTGCGGTCGCGCTGATTGGCCTCGGCAACCTTCCGTTCGGCCTCGCGCCGGCCCTGGCTGCGGCCAACGACAAATATCCGGAGGATGCCTTCAAGCAGAAGAGCGACGCCGACGCCATCAAGGCGCTGTATGGCAAGACCGCCGAGCCGTCGGACAAGGTCAAGCTCGATGCGCCGGAAATCGCCGAGAACGGCGCGGTGGTTCCGATCTCGGTCAGTACATCGCTGCCGGATGTGACCTCGATTTCGATCCTGGTCGCGGAAAATCCGAATGCGCTGGCGGCGTCCTACAAGATTCCGGCGGGAACGCTGCCGAGCGTGGCCAATCGCCTCAAAATGGCGAAGACCACCAATGTGATTGCGGTCGTCGAAGCCGGCGGCAAGCTCTACAGCACCAGCAAGGAAGTCAAAGTCACCGTCGGCGGCTGCGGCGGCTGACGCGCATGATCCGGAAAAGCATGCCCTCGGGCCACGACCCGATGGGTGGAAACCGGTTTTCCGACAAGATCATGCGCAAAATGATAAGGGAGTATTTCTGATGGCATCGACCATTCGCGTACGCGCGACATCGAGCGGAGAGACCACCGAAGTCCAGGCGCTGATCCAGCACCCGATGGATTCCGGCTTCGTCAAGGACGCCAAGGGCGATCTGATTCCGCCGCATTTCATCCAGGAACTGACCTTCGAATATGACGGCAAGAGCGTGTTCGTCGCGGACTGGGGACCGGCGGTCTCCAAGGATCCCTATATCAAATTCAGCTTCAAGGGCGGCAAGAAGGGCGACGACCTGAAAATCAGCTGGGTCGACAACAAGGGCCAGAGCGATACCACTACGGCGAAGATTCAGTAACAGGATTTTTTTGTTTGACGCGTTTTCTTGACGCGAACCGGTGTCCACTTCGCTTGAAAACGCCATGGAGAGTAAACGTGCGATCTGCGATCCATCTTGTCTCAGCCGCTCTCGCGCTGGCCGCGCTTTCGTTTGGCGCCGTGCCGCCGGCGGTCGCCGCCGACACGCCCGATCCGGTCGCCGACGCCAAAGCGTTCCAGAAATACTTCACCACGAAATTTCCCAAGGTGAAGCTTCAGGATTTCGTCAACGGTCCGTATTCGATGAACGAGGACATGCACCGGCAATGGGAAGAGAAGGAACAATTCCCGCCCTATGACTTCTCGCTCGATGCGGGCAAGGAGATGTTCGCAAAGCCGTTCAAGAACGGCAAGAGCTATGCCGATTGCTTCCCCAACGGGGGCATCGGCGTCCGGCAGAACTATCCGTATTTCGACGAGAAGGAAGGCAAGGTCATTACGCTTGAGCTGGCGCTGAACCGCTGCCGCGAGGCCAATGGCGAGGCGCCGTTCTCCTATGTGAAGGACGAGATGGCGGCGCTGACCGCCTATATGGCGTTCACCTCGCGCGGCAAGCCGTTCGACATCAAGATCCCCGGCGATCCGCGCGCGCTCGAGGCCTACCAGAACGGCAAGCGCTATTTCTATACGCGGCGCGGCCAGCTCAATTTCTCCTGCGCCACCTGCCATGTGCAGAGCCCGGGCGAGCGGATCCGCGCCGAGGTGCTGGCGCCCGCGCTCGGGATATTGAACGCGATGCCGATCTATCGCTCCGAATGGGGCGGCATGGGCACGATCAGCCGGCGCTTCACCACCTGCAACAGCCAGATCCGCGGCGTGCCGCTGGAGCCGCAATCCGACGAATACCGCGATCTCGAATATTATCTGTCCTATGTCAGCAACGGACTGCCGATCTCCGGCCCGGGGGCGCGGCCATGAGGGGTAACATGCTGAAATCCGCGGTCCTGCTGGGCTCTGTGCTGCTGATCGCGGGCGCGGCATCCGTGCACGCCGCAAGCACCGAAGCCGATTTCAAGGCCGCCTATGCCGCGGCCGAAGCCGCCAACAAGGAGGCGGCCGCCTTGCGCAATCAATGGACCACGACGGCGGCGGCCTTGGCGGATGCAAAAAAGGCCGCCGACAAAGGCGACTTCGACGCGGCTGTCGCGTCGTCGAAGGAAGCCGAAGCATTGGCAAGAGCTTCGATCTACCAGGCAACAAGCGAAAAACAGGCCTGGAAAGCGATCGAGATACGCTAGAGCCCTTCGACAGCCGCGGAGACATCGCATGACCATCCGCCGCCGGGATTTTCTCACCCTCGCAGGCGCTGCCGCGCTCTCGGGCGGGTTACCGCCTCGCGCGCGAGCCGCCGACAATGCCGGCGTCTACGATCTCGAACGCTTCGGCAATGCGCGCATCCTGCACATGACCGACACCCATGCGCAGCTGTTGCCGGTTTACTTTCGCGAACCGAGCGTCAATCTCGGGATCAGCGCGATGGCCGGAAAGCCGCCGCATCTGGTCGGGCGGGCTTTTCTCGACCGCTTTGGCATCAAGCCGGACAGCGCCGACGCCTACGCCTTTACCTGCCTCGATTTCGAGAAATCCGCCGCGCGCTTCGGCAAGCTCGGCGGTTTCGCGCATCTGAAGACATTGATCGATCGGCTGCGCGGCGACGTTGGCGACGGCCGCTCGCTGCTGCTCGATGGTGGCGATTTGTGGCAAGGAAGCGGGCTCGCCAATACCATGCAGGGCGCCGACATGGTCGAGGCGGCGAATTTGCTCGGCATCGAGGCGATGACCGGGCACTGGGAATTCACCTATGGCGAGAAGGCGCTGCGCGCCAATCTCGAGCGCTTCAAGGGCGAGTTTCTGGCGCAGAACGTCTTCCTCACCGAAGAAGCCGCCTTCAACGACGCCAAGGCATTCGACTCCGCCTCCGGACGCGTGTTCAAGCCGGCCTTGATCAGGGAGATCGGCGGCTATCGCGTGGCCGTGATCGGACAGGCCTTTCCCTATGTGCCGATCGCGCACCCCAAACGCTTCACGCCGGACTGGACGTTCGGGATTCGCGACGACGAATTGCAGAAACTGGTCAATGCGCTAAGGAGCAACGACAAGGTCGATGCTGTGGTGCTGCTGTCGCATAACGGCATGGATGTCGATCTCAAGCTGGCAAGCCGCGTCAGCGGCATCGACGTCATCCTCGGCGGCCATACCCATGACGCCGTTCCGCAGCCGATCCCCGTGAGCAACGCCAGCGGCACCACGCTTGTCACCAACGCCGGATCGAGCGGAAAATTTCTCGGCGTGCTCGATCTCGATCTGACAAAAGGCCGGGTAGCCGATCTGCGCTACCGGCTGCTGCCGGTGTTTTCGGAATTGCTCAAGCCGGATCCAGCGATGGCGGCGCTGATCGAAAAGATGCGCGCGCCGCATGCTGCGGCCTATGCCGCGAAGATCGCCACCGCCGACCGCCTGCTCTATCGCCGCGGCAATTTCGGCGGCACCGTGGATCGACTGATCTGCGACGCGCTGCGCGGCGAATTCGACGCCGAGATCGCGCTGTCGCCGGGCTTCCGCTGGGGCAACAGCGTATTGCCGGGCCAGCCGGTAACGATGGAAGACCTGCTATCGGAAACCGCCATCACCTATCCGGAAACCTACCTCCTGAACATGACCGGCGGCCAGATCAAGGATATCCTCGAAGACGTCTGCGACAATCTCTTCAATGCCGATCCCTATTATCAGCAGGGCGGCGATATGGTCCGCGTCGGCGGTTTTGCCTACACCTGCACACCCGGAGAATCGGTCGGCCGGCGGATTTCCGACCTGAAGCTCGACAATGGCCACCCGCTCGAGGCCGGCAAGAGCTACAAGGTGGCGGGATGGGCTTCCGTCAACGAGCAGCAGGGAACGCCGGTATGGGATGTGTTCGCCAAACATCTCGGCACCGGGAAAACGCCGGAGGCGCGCGGCACCGGCGTCACGTTGAGGGGCGTGGACGACAATCCGGGCATCGCGGGTCAGGGATGAGAAATCTTGTCAAAAACCGACGGTCGATCTGGAGCGCACTCGGTAACGCCGCGATGGCGGCGTTGCTGACGGCAACAATCTCGTCGGTGCGGGCGCAGCCGGCGCCGCTGCCGGACAAGCCGTTCGCCGAGCACCGCATCGCGCTGCAGCTCTCGGACAATGATCCGAAGAAGCAAAGCCTCGTCATCAGCGTCGCCTATAACCTGCTCAAGGCCTACGACCCCGACAAGGTCGCGATCGAGGTGGTGACGTTCGGTCCCGGGATCGATCTGCTGCGCCCGGAGAATGCCAATCGAAAACTGGTCGAGAGCCTGGTCGCGCAAGGCGTGCGTTTCGACATCTGCCTGAATACCGTTGATACCATCGAGCGCGAAACCGGCAAGCGGCCGGACATCATTCCCGCTGCGACCCCGGTCCAGGTCGGGGTCGGGCAAATTCTGGCGTTGACCGAAAACGGCTATACGTTGGTTCGGCCATAAGGAGATCTGATCATGCGTCACCTTCTTCGTTGTCTGGCGACGATTGCCTTGCTGTCGCTTGCGTTCGCTTCATCCGCCTTCGCGGAAGGCAAAACGCACCGCATCGCCATCCAGGTCGACCAGAACGATCCGCAGGTCATGAACCTGGCGCTGAACAACGCCACCAACGTGATCGAATATTACCGCGCCAGGAACGAGGACGTGGATGTCGATATCGTCACCTACGGCCCCGGCCTGCACATGTTGCGGGCCGACACCTCGCCGGTGCAGGATCGCGTCAAGCGGCTCAAGGACATGGTGTTTCCCGGCAAGATCCAGTTTTCGGCCTGCAACAACACCAAGCAGGGCATGGAGAAGACCGAAGGCCACGCCATCCCGATCGTGGCCGACGCCACCATCGTGCCCTCGGGCGTCGTCCGCCTGATGGAATTGCAGGAACAGGGCTGGAGTTATGTTCGCCCGTGACGCGCGCAAAACCCAAAGATTTGACGCTACACTATCCGGCCATGATCGCCGTGGCCGTGCTGGCGCTGGGCGCATTGCCCGCAATCGCCGGCGACGACGCGCTGGTGGTCTACAAATCGCTGTCGCCGGAAACAGCGCTCGAGGCGGCGCAGGCCGCGCTGAAGAAATGCCGCGACAACGGATTTCAGATCGCGGTCGCCGTGGTTGACCGCTTCGGCCAGCCGCAGGTGATGTTGCGGGATCGCTTTGCGGGCCTGCCCGCGCCCGATACCGCCGTCAGCAAGGCCTATACCGCGCTGAGTTTTCGTGCCGCCACCAGCGAGCTTTCGAAGTCGATTAGGTCAGGCCAATTGGACGCAGGCCTTGCCCGATTGCCTCATGTCGCCATGCTGGCGGGTGGGCTCGTAATCGAAGCCGGCGGCACCCTGCTTGGTGGCATCGGCGTCTCCGGTGCCCCCGGCGGCGACAAGGACGAGGAATGCGCGCGGGCCGGGCTCGACGCCATCAGGGACAAGATCGATTTCTAGAGAGTGATCCGGACGCGCGGCGCGACACGCCGAAATCAATAATGATCCCGCAGGAAAACGGTAGCCAGCCATCATGATCTTTCGCCAATTGTTCGACAGCGTCTCGGGAACCTACAGTTATCTGCTGGCCAGTCGCGCCGGCGGCGAGGCCTTGATCCTCGATCCCGTGCTGGAGAAGGTCGATCGCTACTGCCAGCTATTGCGCGAACTCGATCTCAAGCTGGTCAAGGCGGTCGACACCCATTTGCATGCCGACCACGTCACCGGGCTCGGCGAGCTGCGCGACCGCACCCACTGCGTTACCATCATGGGCGAGCAGAGCAAAGCCGACGTGGTGGCGATGCGGGTCACCGAGGGCGACAAGGTGACGATCGAGGGCATTACCCTCGACGTGATGTACACGCCCGGCCATACCGACGATTCCTACAGCTATTTGATGGGCGACCGGGTCTTCACCGGCGATACGCTGTTGATCCGCGGCACCGGGCGCACCGATTTCCAGAACGGCAGCGCACGGGCGCAGTATGATTCGATTTTCAACCGGCTGTTGAAGCTGCCCGATGAAACCATGGTGTTTCCCGCCCATGATTATAAAGGCGACACCGTCTCCACCATCGGCGAGGAAAGGCGCTTCAATCCGCGGCTGCAGGTGCGTTCGGTCGATGAATATATCGAGCTGATGGGCAATCTGAAATTGCCCAATCCGAAGATGATGGATGTGGCGGTGCCGGCAAACATGCATGTCGGCCTGCATCAGGACGATCTGGCCAGGCAGGGCCAGGCGCTGTCTGCCCGCGAGGGAATCGACAGCCTCGGCCGGCCGGATATTCTTCTGGTCGATCTGCGGGAAAACAGCGAACGCACCAAGCACGGCATGCTGCCGGGCGCGCTGCACGCGCCCTATCCCGGAATAAGCGAAAGCCTGCAGCCCGGCGGCATGCTGCGCGAGGTGGCGGCGGCGACCGGGCGGCGTATCGTGTTCTTCTGCGCCTTCGGCGAGCGCTCGGCCATGGCGGTTGCCGCCGCCAAGGAAGCGGGCCTCGCCAACACCGCCCATATCGCCGGCGGCATGGATGCGTGGAAGAAAGCCGGCGGCCCGGTGCTGACGGGGTGAGGGCTAACGCGCCAAGTAGTCCCGCAAGTTCCTCGTCATGGCCGGGCTTGTCCCGGCCATCCACGTCTTTCTTGCCGCGAGCGTGTTAAGACGTGGATGCCCGGCACAAGGCCGGGCATGACGGTTACGGTTGTTCAGCGTTCCACCCGCCCCAGCTCCTTCACCAGCACATCCAGCGCGTCCGCCAGCATCACGCCGCCGCATACGGTCAGCCGTTCGGCAATCACGATGCGCTTTTCCGGCGGATAGAAGCGCTCGAGCGCGGGATGCAGCAGAAAGGCGCGGCCGTCATCCTCGGCGCGGTCGCCCGCCTCCGACACCACGAGAAAATCGGGCTTTGCATTCACGATCGCCTCGAGCGAGGCGAACCCGCCTGGGCCTAAGCCGAGGCCGCCGGCGGCGTTGAAGAGCCCGGTCTCGGTCAGCAGCGAACTGACCAGACTGTCGCGCCCCGAGACCCAGCCGCGCCGCGACAGCGGCAGCACCGAATAGTGCCTGGCGGTGACGATCTGGCGCGCCCGCGCAATCGCGGCATCGAGCCGGGCAAGTTCCGCCGCCGCGCGATCGGGATGGCCGGTGATCTCGCCCATCTCGCTAATCTGGACCTTCACCTCGTCGAGGTTTCGCGGCACCGAAAATTCGGCGAGGCGAAGCCCCTGCGCCTTCAGGAGCTCACGGGTCGACCGCTTGTCGAACTGGCTGGCGACGACGATATCGGGCTTGAGCAGCAATATATCCTCGGCCCCGCCCGACAGGATCGGAAAACGCCGTGCATCGTTGGCCGCAAAGGATTGCCAGGCGTCGCGCGAGAAGCGGCTGAGCCCGATGATTTGTTGGGGGTCGGCCAGCGGGATCAAAAGCTGATCGGTGCAGACATTCATCGAGACGATCCGGGGCAAATCGGCCGCGAGCGCCGGCGCCGACAAAATGCCGAAAGCCATCCCCGTCATCCTGAGGAGGCCGCGAAGCGGCCGTCTCGAAGGACGACGGCCCGGGCCGTTCATCCTTCGAGGCTCGCTACGCTCGCACCTCCAGCGACAACGGCGAAGCCGTTGTGCAGGGATGACGGAGTTGAGTTTACCGTGCCGATTCAACAAAGGCCTCTCAAATTTCCGCCCAGGGCACGATCACGGCCTCGCGCTGATATTGCGCGCGATAGGCGCTGATCCGGAACACCTCGCCCGTGACCTGCTCGGATAGCGCCTCGGCGGGAGCGCCCTGCGACACCAGCCGGCCCTCCGACAGCACCAGAATGGTATCGGCAAATCGCGCGGCAAGCCCGAGATCATGCGTCACCACGATCACCAGCGTGCCCTTGTCGGCGGTGGCGCGCAGGGTTTTCATGACGTCGATCTGGTGACGCGGATCGAGCGAGGATGTCGGCTCATCCGCCAAAATCACCGGCGCCTCCACCGCAAGCACGCGCGCCAGCGCCACCCGGCTGCGCTCGCCGCCGGACAATTCCGTGACGCGGCGCTCGCTGAATTCCACGACATCGGTCAACTGCATCGCCCGCAGCACCGCCTCGGCATCCTTCGGGCTCAACCGCGCCGGGTCGGTCGCGCCATGCGGATAGCGGCCGAGCGCCACGATATCGTGCGCCGGCAGCGGCCAGTGCACGAGGTGGCCCTGCGGCAGATAGGCAAAGCGCCGGGCGCGGTCTCGCAGCGGCAGCGACAACAGGGCGGCGCCGCCGACATGGATCGCGCCGTCGGAAGGCACCAGGCCCGCCAGCGCGCGCAACAGCGTGGTCTTGCCGGCGCCGTTTGGCCCCACCAGCGCCACCATATGTCCCGGCGACAGCGCCAGCGAGACATCGTTCAGCACCAGGCGGCCTGCCAGTTTGACGCCCACGCCCTTTGCGGTGAGGAAGGCGGCCTCGCTCATGCGACGCCTCCGCCGAGCGCGCGGCGCTCGCGCATGATCAGATAAAGAAAGAACGGCACGCCGATGATCGAGGTCAGCACGCCGACCTTGATGTCGCTGGTCGAGGGAATGATGCGCACGGCGATATCGGCGGCCAGCAGCAGCGCGCTTCCCGTGAGCGCACTCGGCACCAGCAGCCGCGCCGGGTCGTGGCCGATCAGGGGCCGCATCAGATGCGGCGCGACCAGGCCGATAAAGCCGATGGTGCCGGACACGGCGACCGCGCCGCCGACGCCGAGCGCGACGCCTGCGATCACCACGAGCCTGAGCCGGTCGACATCGACGCCAAGGCTTTGCGCGGTCTCCTCGCCGAGGCTGAGCGCGCGAAATGCATTCCGCCGGCTCAACAGCAGGATCGCGCCCGCCACGATAAACGGCAGCGCCAGCATCACGTGACGAAAGCTTCGGTCCTCCAGCGAGCCCAGCAGCCAGAACGCGATTTCGAGCACCACAAAGGGATTGCTGGACAAATTCATCACCAGCGCGGTCGCAGCACCTGCAAGGCTCGAGATCGCAAGACCCGCCAGGATCAGAATCAACAGGCCGGCATTGCGGCCTGCGATGGTCAGCAGCACGAACACCGAGGCGAAGGCCATGGCGATGGCGGCAACCGGAAGCGCGTAGGAGCGCACATCGGCGAGCCCGAATGCGATCACCAGCACCGCGCCGAAGGCGGCGCATTGCGGCGCCCCGAACAGATCGGGCGACGCCAGCGGATTGCGCACCAGCCCCTGCAATGCCGCGCCGGACAGCCCGAGCATGGCGCCGATCGCCAATGCCAGAATCACGCGCGGCAGCCGGATTTCCCGCACGATCACCTGCGCCACGTCGCTGCTGCCGCCGAGCCAAAGCATCGATCACGGTAACCGGCGACAGCCGCACCGGGCCGATCCCGAGCGAGGCGAGCGCGAGCAGCACGACGAGGACGGCGAGTGCCGCCAGCACGCCCGGGCGCCGCCGGGCCGCGACGTCAGCCGTCACCATGACGTTCTGAATGCTCATCAATCGACCTAAGGGCGGCAACGTCGGCGCCGCAGCAATGCTCATACAATGATTGAGGTTTGGCACAAGCCGGGCTTGCGAACAAAATGTGTACCCGATGGCGGTAAGGGACTCGCCCGAACGATGAGCATTGACTCTTCGCCCGGCAGACTTCTAGATGTCGGCGACGGTTCCCTCATTTGGGGATCAAAAGGGAATGCGGTGCGGGGATATTTCCCCAATGCCGCGGCTGCCCCCGCAACTGTAAGCGGTGAATCTTTCGTCATATGCCACTGGGAATCTCGGTCCTGGGAAGGCGACGCAAGGTAACGACCCGCAAGCCAGGAGACCTGCCGTCAGCCGTGGTCACACGCGAAGATGTCGGTCGGGGAGTACAGACATTAGCTTCACCAATGGTGCGGAAGCCCCAGGGTGAGACTTCGTTCGCTGTGACGTGCCACTGACGTCATACCGAGGTCTAACCATGTCTTCCACCATCACAGCCGCACAGCGGCGTCGCACCTGTTGGCTTGCTTTAACGTTTCTCGTCCCTGTTCTTTCGTTGCATGTTTCCGCCGCCAGCGCACAGCAGGCTGCCCCGGATCAGCTGCCGCCGATCGAGGTCAACCCACCCAACGACGCGAATCGGACCCGGGCCAAGCCCTTGGGCGATGAAGGATCGGGTTCACGCCGCGTCGCACCGAACATTTCGCCGAGCAACACCAATGTCGCGCCGACGACCGCCTCGAACGTTTCGTCCGACACAACGACGAACCGGCAATTTGCCGGCATTGTCGGTGCGTCCACTTCGGTTATCACTGCCGAGGATATTGCGCGCTCGCCGGCCCAGACCATCCAGGAGATCATCGGCCAGACGCCCGGCGTACAGCTGACCTCGCTTTACGGCGGCGTGAACGGGGTGGGGACCACCGTCGACATCAGGGGATTTGGTGCGTTCGCGACCGCCAACACACTCGTGCTGATCAATGGCCGCAGGCTCAACGACATCGACATGGCCGGGGTCGATCTGTCGACCATCCCGCGCAATTCGATCGAGCGCATTGAGATTACCCGCGGCAACAGCGGCGCCGTGCTGTATGGCGACAACGCGGTCGGCGGCGTCATCAACATCGTCACCAAGACCGGCGCCGGCGGCCCGCCGGTCACGATACGCGCCGAGGCCGGGGCCGGCTCCTTCAACCAACGCCAGGCTTCGCTCTCGACCGCGGTCAATGCGGGACCATGGTCGGCCTCTTTCTTCGGCAACGGCATAAAGTCCGACGGATATCGCGTGAACAACGCCCTCGACCAGCGCAACGGGATCGGGAGCATCAACTACAACACACCCGATCTCACCGCATTCCTGACACTGTCCGGCGACGACCAGAAGCTGGGATTACCCGGCGGCCGATTTGTCCAGCCGTCCATCGGACTCAATGAACTCGCCACCGATCGCAGGGGCACCAGCACGCCTTTCGACTATGCCAACAAGCAAGGCGCGGCCGCCACGGCCGGTTTCACCAAGTCGTTGTGGAATGGCGCCGAGCTCATCGTCGATGGCGGCGTGCGGGACAAAAAGCAGCAGTTGGGATTCTTCGGTACGGCGCCCTCGTCAAGTTTCGCTTCCACCTATGTCGACGCGGATTTGCTGACTTGGTCAATAACCCCTCGACTGAGTGTCAAAAACCTGGTCTTCGGAATGCCCTCGTCCGTTTTGACCGGAATCGATTATTACGACGCGACCTACCACCAGGATCGCGGCGCATTCAAAGGCTTTGCGCCGTGGCACATGTACGATCTGGCGCAACAGACGCTCGCCGGTTATTGGCAGCAAACCGTTGGGCTGTTGCCAACGACCGACTTCTCCTATGGCGCACGCGTCCAAAACGTCCATCTGACGGCGCGGGATCGCTTCGATCCGACGGCACCGTTCGCCTTTGATACCCAGGCCATTCCGCTAGACAGCAGCGAGACGCAATACGCGTTGCACATTGGTCTGGAGCATCGCTTCAACGACGTCTTTTCGGTGTTCGGCCGCGCCGCGCGCGCATTCCGCACGCCGGATGTCGACGAACGCGTCGCCTCGGGCCCCGCTTTCGATGCCTTTTTCAATCCGATACCCGGCAACTTCACGCTCAAGACCCAGACCTCTCATGACATCGAAGGCGGCTTTCGCGTCAAGGCCGGAATGTTCCAGATGCAGTCGAGCATCTACAACATGGACCTCGTCAACGAGATCCATTTCGACCCCGTGAATTTCTTCAACTACAACCTCGATCCGACCCGCCGTTATGGCTCGGAGACCAGCGCGTCGTACCGCGCGAGCGACAGCTTGCTGTTGCGCGGCGGCTTTGCCTATACCCGCGCCGTGTTTCGCGAAGGGCCGTTCGCGGGCAACGACGTTCCCCTGGTGTCACGCTATACGGCTAATGCCGGCGTCACCTGGAACGTCTGGCAAAGGTATCTGATGGTCGACGCCACGCTGCGTTACTGGAGCAGCCGCCGCATGGACAACGACCAGCCCAATACCCAGCCGCTGATTCCTGCCAGCGCCACGGTGGATTTCAAGCTGAGCGGGGAATATGACCGGTTCTTCTGGTCGCTGAGCGTCAATAACGTTCTTAACGCGCTGTATTATGACTACGCGATCGCGAGCGCGTTCACGGATGGCCGGTTCAGCGCTTATCCGCTGCCGGGCCGCACCTACATGGTAAAGGCCGGCGCGACGTTCTGACCGGAAGACACCATTCGATGCCTGCGCGACCGACCTGGGCCGGTCGCGCAGGCCCGGCCGCCCTTCACCAAGATTGCAGATTCAGCCCGAAACGGGCACTTTTCGCTTCGGATTCGGCCTAAATGTGCCCCTCTGGTGGGGTAATGCATGGTAAGATGACGACAGAGGTCGCCGCCCGATCATGCGCGCCCGAGAATTTTGAGGCATCCGATGAATGACGAACCCAAAAGTCCCGCCGAACTGAAGGAGATCCGGCTGAACCGGAAACTCGCCCAGGATGCCGAAGGCATCAAGGCGATGGCGGATATCGCGGCAGCCGACATCGCGATTCGCAAGCGCACCGCGGACCTGCGGGCGATGCGGCTGGCGAAAGAAGCCGCCGACCGGGCCAAGCCGGTCGAACCCAAGGCCAAAGCGAAACCCAAGAAGAAGGCGATCTAGATGGCGAAAGAAGATCGCAACCGCGCCGATGCGCGCTTCAACAAGTCGAGCCATGGCAAGACCGGCAAGAGCGAACACGAAATCGCCGCCAAGGCAGTGCTCGACAACATGGCAAGGCTGAAAGCGTTGCGGCTCGCGCGCGACGCGGCCGAACCGCCGCCCGCGACTGTTCCGAAGAACGCGCGCAGCAAATCACCGAAGAAGCCGGAAGAGAAGACGCCGGCGCTGGGGGATTGGCTCGCCGGGCAGCAAAGCGGCGGACGGCGGACCTAGATCGGCATTAGGCTGGCGCCGGCCATTCGATCATCGACCGCGTCTTGGTCGCGGCATCGTAAACCTGCACCTGCAGCATCTGGTACTGGTTCTTCAACGCCATGCCCGCCTCTTCGGCGGCCTCGACGGTGTCGTGGTGCGACTTGAAGTGGCCGTCCACCACCAGCGAATAGCCGGTCGTCGGCGCCTTGTCGGCGCGGACAATTTTGCGCGGCTGCTGCTCTTCTGCTTCGATCTTCGGCTTCTTCATGCGTGGCTCCTGGATCATGATCCGATTGGACCTAAATCGGACAACGATCTCATCTGTTGTTTGAGCGTGATCTCCGGACAAACGCTTCGCCGTTGTCCCGAGGGAAAACCGGTTCGCACCCATCGGGCGTCACCCGCGGGCATGCTTTTCCGGATCATGTTCTGGTTGCGCCTTCCTTTACACCAAACGTGTGAAAAAGGCAGGAAAGATTGTCCAGCTGCAGCTAATATTCCGTCAAAGGCGGTGAGATTGAGGTCGATTCGCGGCTATGAACCGGTCGATCCGATCAAGGGAAGACATCATGGGCAGGACCGGCAAGAAGAGCGAGCTTCCCGGCAAGGACGACGGCAAATCGAACAAGCCGCCGCCCAAACCGATCGAGGACGACGACTACGAGGACGGCGACTTCGCCACGCCGAAGCGCGACCGTCACGGCGACGACGATCAGCCGTTATAGGCCGTGCCGGGGCGCGAACTCACAACGATGACGGCGGCTCAGCCTTTTGGCCGCGTGCGGATCATGAAGGTTTCATAGGAGTATTCCGCGACCTGCCACCAGAGATTTCCGTCGTCCCGGAAGGCCATCTGCAAATCGTAGATCTTCTTGAAATCCGGATTGACCGCCGAGGTCTCGGCATTGACCTCGTTCGAAGCCTTCAGACAGGCTTCCATCACCGCCTGGCTGAAGGGGCGCAGCTGGGTCCCGGCCGCCACCAGGCGCTTGATCGCCTGCGGGTTACGCGCGTCGTACCGGGCCTGAACATCCAGGTTGGCGTAGCCGCAGGCGATCGTGAGCAGCGATTTATAAGCCTTCGGCAGCTCGTCCCACTTGTCCGAATTGATGAAGAAGTGCAGCGCCGTGCCGCCCTCCCACCAGCCGGGATAGTAATAGTATTTGGCGATCTTGTAGAAGCCGAGCTTCTCATCGTCATATGGACCGACCCATTCGGTGGCGTCGATGGTGCCCTTTTCCAATGCCGGATAGATATCGCCGCCGGCGATCTGCTGCGGAATGGTGCCGAGCTTGGAAAGGGTTTTGCCGGCCCAGCCGCCGATCCGCATCTTGAGGCCGTTGAGGTCGGCAACGCTATTGATCTCCTTGCGGAACCAGCCCCCCATCTGGGTGCCGGTGTTGCCGCCGGCGATGGCGTATAATTTATTCTTCTTGCCGAACTCGTTGAGCATGTCCTGGCCGCCGTGATCCTGGAACCAGGCGTTCTGCTGGCGCGAATTCAGCCCGAACGGAACCGAGCAATAGAGCGCGTAGGTCGGGTCCTTGCCGATGAAGTAATAGGCGGCGGTGTGACACATCTCGACGGTAGCGTTGGACACCGCGTCGAGCGCCTGCAGGGCGGGAACGATCTCGCCGCCGGCGAAGGGCTGGATCTGGAATTTATTGTCGGTGGCTTCCGCGATGTATTTCGAAATCGTCTCCGACGCACTGAAGGGAACGTCGAGCGATTTCGGCCAGCTTGTGGTGCAGCGCCATTTCACCTCTGGCATCGACTGCGCGATGGCTGGTGCTGCGACAGTGGCTGACGCGGCCAGGCCGACACCGGCCGTCTTCAGAAATTCGCGACGTTTCATGACGTTTCCCTCTTTCGGATTTCTTGCTTTACGATCGCCAAGCCCTCGGCGATTTCGCACAGCGCCGCCGGATGAACCCGGCAACGTCGTCGACGATAGCAGACGCCGGAACTTCCGGATACCTCGCGAGGCCTGCGAAACGAGGGATGGCAGACCTCGACAATGCGCTCGGACATCGCTTCCCGCCCGGCGCCTTGTCTTCCCGTTCCAGCGGCGCCGTCGCCGTGTCCCGGCGCCGTTCGCGAGCAGCCATGCAGCGGTATTCATGGACAAATAACCAGCAGCCGATAATTTGGACAGGCCCTGCCGGGCCGCACTGTCTAAACGGGGTATGAAATCGGACATGGTCGACGTTCTTGCCGCACCGCAACAAACCAAGGCGGACGCGTCGCTACGAACGCTTGTCCTGATTTCGACGGCCCATTGGGTCAGTCATTTCCATTTGCTGGTGCTGCCGATGCTGTTCCCCTTTCTTAAGGAGCAGCTCGGCGTCGGCTACATCGAGCTCGGCTTCGCGCTCACGGTCTTTGCCGTGATCTCCGGACTGACCCAGGCGCCGATGGGCTATCTCGCCGACCATATCGGCGCCCGCAAGATCCTGCTGATGGGGCTCACGCTGGGCGGTTTCGCACTGATCATGCTCGGGCTGCACCTGAGTTACAGTTGGCTGATCGCCAGCGCGGTGCTGCTCGGCCTTGCCAACAGCGTCTATCATCCGGCCGATTATGCGATCCTGTCGGCGCACATGGATGCGGCGCGGATGGGCCGCGCCTTTTCGATCCACACCTTTGCCGGCTTCCTCGGCGGCGCGGTCGCGCCCGCCATCGTGGCCGCGCTGGTTGCCGCAAGTGGAGGCTATGGCGCCCTGATCGCCGCTGGCGCGGTGGGCCCGCTGGTGGCGCTATTGCTGATGATTGTCGGCATTCCCGATGCCAGCGCCGCCGATCGCAAGGTCGATGGCAGCCATCCGCCGCGGCAAAACATCATCACGCCCGCGCTGATCGTACTGACGATCTTCTTTACGCTGCTGAGCCTTTCCAATGCCGGCATCGGCAATTTCGGCGTGGTGGCACTGATGAGCGGTTATGGCCAATCATTCCCGGCCGCCAACATCGCGCTGACCGCGTTTCTCGGCGCCAGCGCCGCTGGCGTGCTGGCCGGCGGTTTTCTCGCTGACCGCACACATCGCCACGGCCAGGTCGCCGCCGCCTGTTTTACCGTCAACGCGGCCATCGTGTTCGTCATTGCGACCGTCGATTTGCCGTCACTGTTGCTGACGGCGGCAATGGCGGCGGCGGGATTCCTCGGCGGCGTGATCGCGCCGTCGCGCGATATGCTGGTGCGCAACGCGGCGCCCGCGGGCGCGGCGGGCCGGGCCTTCGGCATCGTTTCCACCGGTTTCAACCTCGGCGGCATCGTCAGCCCGCTATTGTTCGGCTGGATCATGGACCAGAACTCGCCGCACTGGGTGTTCGGCGCTTCCGTCGTATTCATGATCCTCACGGTCCTGCTGGCGCTCGTCACCGACCGCAGCCCGCAACCGCGCCGGAATGCACCCGACGTGAGGCTGATGCAGCCCTGAGCCTCACCGCCGGCGGTTGACAGCATCGCGGGACAACCGATGATGCCGTAACAAGATCAAACCTTGGGGATGAAACGCGATGGCCGATAATCCAGACCTCGTCATTCGCGGCGGCAGCATTGCCGACGGCCTTGGGGGCGAATTGTTCGAGGCGGACGTCGCGATCAAGGACGGCCGCATCACGGAAGTCGGCCGCGTCGCCGGCAAGGGCACCGAAGAGATCGACGCCAGGGGCAAGCTGGTCACGCCGGGATTTGTCGACGTTCACACCCATTATGACGGCCAGGTCACCTGGAGCCAGGACATCACGCCGTCGTCGCAGAACGGCGTCACGACCGCCGTCATGGGCAATTGCGGCGTCGGCTTCGCGCCCTGCCGTCCGTCGGATCACGTCCGGCTGATCCAATTGATGGAAGGCGTCGAGGATATTCCCGAACCGGTACTGAGCGCGGGCATCCCCTGGGCCTGGGAGAGTTTTCCGGATTACATGGACTGGCTGTCGCAGCGCAGCTTCGACATCGATATCGGCGCACAACTGCCGCACGCGGCATTGCGGGTTTATGTGATGGGCGAACGCGGCGCGCGCCGCGATCCATCCACGGCTGAGGACAACAAGGCGATGGCTGCGCTCGCAGGTGAAGCGGTGCGCGCCGGCGCGCTGGGTTTCTCGACCTCGCGCACCCTCAACCACCGCACCTCGACCGGCGATTTCACCCCGACGCTGAAGGCCGGCGAGGATGAGCTGACCGCGATTGCCGGCGCGATGCATGGCGTCGGCCGCAGTGTGCTGCAATTCGTGCTGGATCTGTCGGCCATCAATGAAGACTTGCCGATGATGCTGCGGGTGGCCGAGAACACGAAAATCCCGGTTTCGTTCTCGATCACGCAGAACGACAAGGCGCCGCAGCGCTGGCGCCAGACCCTCGACACCATCGCCGATGCTTCGAAACGGGGCCTGTCGGTCACCGCCCAGATCGCGGCAAGGCCGGTCGGGCTGATGCTCGGGCTGGAATTGTCGCGCAATCCGTTCCAGACCCATCCGAGCTACAAGGCGATCGCCCATTTGCCGCTGGCCGAACGGCTCAAACGGCTGCGCCAGCCTGAGGTGCGCGCGGCGATCCTGCGCGAAACTGCGACCGCGACCGACGACCCGCTGTTCTTCCGGCCGAACTACGACAAGATGTACCTGCTCGGCGATCCCCCGGATTACGAGCAGCCGCCGGAGAACGCGCTGGGCGCGCAAGCCTGCCGGAGGGGATGCCAGCCGGAAGAACTGGCCTATGACGCGATGCTGTCGGATCAAGGCCGCGGCATGCTCTATGTGCCGTTCCTGAACTACGTCGACGGCAATCTCGATGCCACGCGCGAGATGCTGCGCGATCCGCACGCCGTGCCGGGACTGAGTGACGGCGGCGCGCATTGCGGCATCATCTGCGACGCCAGCTTTCCGACCTATCTGTTGACGCACTGGACTAGAGACCGCACGCGCGGCGAAAAGCTCTCGATCCCCTTCGTGGTGGCGGCGCAGGCACGCAAGACCGCACTCTCGGTCGGCCTGTCCGATCGCGGCGTGATCGCGCCCGGCTACAAGGCCGACGTCAATGTCATCGACTACGACCGGCTACATCTGCATCCGCCGAAAGTGCATTACGACCTCCCGGTCGGCGGCCGCCGCCTGCTGCAGCAGGTCGACGGCTACGACGCCACCATCGTCTCCGGCGTGGTGACGCAACGTGGGGGATCGGCGACCGGCGCGCGGCCGGGCCGTCTGGTGCGCGGCGCGCAGGGCAATCTGCGGGGGTTCGAAGCCGCGGCCTCATAGAATCACGGAGTCGTCCCGGCGAACGCCGGGACCCATACGCCGCGGCTTATCCGTGGTGCGATGGGGCCAGTTGCCTCACGCGAACTTCGGTTGCGGCGCCTGGCCCATCAGGCGCGCGCGCTCGGTGTTGGGCCAGAGCAGCAGCAGGCCGAGCAATCCGGACGCGATCAAAATGAAGGCGTTGATGGTGAAGCCGGTCATGTAGCCCTCGAGCGCCCCGCTCGCGTGCTGGATCACGCTGCCCATCACCGATGGCGCCAGAATTCCGGCGAGCGTGTAGATCGCGCTATAGATCGAGATCACGGCGCCGCGCTGCGACACCGGCGTGAATTCGCCCAGCATCGGCGGACAGACCACATAGATCGATCCGGAAAGCCCGGTCCCGATCACCAGAAATGCGATCTGCAGCCCGGCGCCGTCGAGGTACGGCAGAGCGGTCAGGATCAATCCGCCGACGACCAAGGGCACCGAACCGAGCACGCCGCGCGCGCCGCGGGTGGAAATGCCGCGCGCCATCAGCACCTGCGAGATCCACCCTGTGAGCAGCACGATGGCAGCGCCGACCACCCAGGGCAGGATCGAGATCCAGCCGGCATCCTTTTGCGAGAAGCCGAGACCCTTGATGATAAAGGGTGTGAACCAGGTCAGCCCAAGCGACAGCGCCCAATAAGCACCGAAGGTCGCCGCGCAGCAGCCGATGAAGGTGCGCGAGGTCAGAAGCTGGAAATAGGGCACGTGCGGGTCGGCCTTGGCCTGTGCGACGGTCTGGGTCAGCGGTCCCTCCTTGCCCAGGATCAGCCACGCCGCGCCCCACAGCAGTCCGACGACGCCGAGCGCGCCGAACGCATAGTGCCAGCTATGATTGACGATCAGCCAGTTCAGCGCCGGTACCGCGAGAATCACGCCGAACGCCGATCCCTGCGACAGGATGGCGGTGGGCAGTGTCCGCTTCTCATCGGGAAACCATTTGTAGACGGCATGGGCCGCCACCGAAAATGCCGGCCCCTCACCCGCGCCAAGAATGACGCGGCAGATCAGGAGCGTGGTGAAGCTGACCGTGCCCACCATCGGAAACTGCGCCAGCGCCCATATCGTCCCCAGCGCCAGCAGCACCCAGCGCGTGGCGATGCGGTTGACGATGAAACCGACCACGATGGCCGAGATTGAATACAGGAAGAAAAACGAGGAGCCGAGCAAGCCGAACTGCTCAGGCTCGAGTTTCATCTCGGTCATGATCGGCACGCCGGCAAGGCCGACCACGATCTTGTCCGCGAAATTCACCAGCATGAAGAGAAACAGCAGAAAAGTGATCTTCCAGGCGCCCTTGGGCGTCGGTTGCGTGGCCATGGTCTCTCCCCGATGATCGCTGGCTGGCCTGTTGGTCCGCTTGGCTGCAATGCTACCTGCGGGATGTCAGGCAAAGCAACCGGGCATTTTGGCGCGTGCACAGCGTGCGCTGCAGCGGAGCCATCGGCTTCGGACGCCGCCTGACGCTGCCGGGGGCGCACCCCGCAACCGGATCACGATCGCGTCGCCGTCACGATTGAGCCCGTGATCTCCCGCTATGGTCTTGCTATGTTGCGCGCCAACCAAAAGGGATTTTGAGGAATGACCATGTCCATCCATCGCCATGCCCGCGCCATCGGCGCGCTCGCCGTGCTTTCGATGTTTGCGGGCGCGGTTTCCGCGTCGGCGCAGGACGCCAAGGCCCCGGACTATGAGGCGATCGTGGCTTCGCCGGACCGCAGCGATGCCGACCGGCAAACCGATCAGCGCCGCCAGCCCGCCAAGATGCTGGCTTTTACCGGCGTCAAATCGGGAATGAAGGTGCTCGATATGGACGCCAATGCCGGCTACAGCACGGAATTGCTGGCCCGCGCGGTTGCGCCATCGGGCGTGGTCTACGCGCAGGATTCGGCCGCCGTGATCGAGCGGTTCGTGAAGGACAAGTTCGATATAAGGGCGCAAAAGCCCGCCATGAAGGACGTCGTGCATGTCATCAGGGACTTCGACGATCCGATTCCGCCCGGCGTCGGCGGGCTCGACCTGATCACGTTCTTCTTTGCCTACCACGACACGACCTACATGCCGGTCGATCGCGCCGTGATGAACAAGAAGATGTTCGCGGCCCTCAAACCCGGCGGCTTCCTGGTCATCGCCGACCATTCCGCAAAGCCCGGCGATGGCACCAGCGTCGGCAAGACGCTGCACCGGATCGAGGAAAGCACGCTGCGCCAGGAGATCGAGGCCGCCGGTTTCAAGCTCGTGGCTGAAGCCGATTTCCTGCGGCATCCCGAAGATCCGCGCGATGCGGCGGTGTTCCGCCCGCAGGTGCCGGTCGATGAGTTCGTGCTGAAATATCAGAAGCCGCTGTGAGGCCTGGCGCAACCTTCGCATGGCAGCCGGCAACGACATCGTGCTGAGCGTTCGCAGTCTTGCCAAGACCTATCGCTCCGCCGGAGAAGAGGTCGAGGTGCTCCGCGGCGTCAACCTTGATATTGCGGCGGGCGAGCGCGTCGCGCTGACGGGAGAATCCGGCAGCGGCAAGAGCACGCTGTTGCACCTGATCGCCGGGCTTGATCGCGCCGACGGCGGCGAGATCAGGCTGGCCGACGCCTCCATTTCGAATCTCACCGATGCCGGCCGCGCCGAATTGCGGCGGGACCGGCTGGGCCTGGTGTTTCAACAATTCAATTTGATCCCGAGCCTGAATGTCGAGGACAACCTCAAGTTCCAGTCGCGCATTGCCGGCCGTCGCGATGCCGCCTGGCACGCCGAACTGGTGGAGCGGCTCGGGCTCGGCGGTTTGCTGAAGCGCTATCCCGAACAATTGTCCGGCGGCCAGCAGCAGCGGGTCGCGATCGGCCGAGCGCTGGCGGTAAAGCCGCTGCTGCTGCTCGCCGACGAGCCCACCGGCAATCTCGACGAAGCAACCGCCGATGACGTTCTCGCGCTGGCGCGCGATCTGGTCAGGCGCACCGGCTGCGGCTTCCTGATGGTGACGCACTCCGCGCGGCTCGCCGCCACGCTCGACCGCCAGATCAACCTGCATGCCGGACTGATCGCATGAGCCGGGCCGTGTGGATTCTCGCGGTGCTCCTCAGCCATTGGCGGCGGCATCCGATGCAGCTCGCGACATTGCTGATCGGATTGATTTCCGCGACCGCGCTGTGGAGCGGCGTGCAGGCGCTGAACGCGCAGGCACGCGATAGTTACGACCGCGCGGCGGCAACGTTCGGCGGCGCCCGCACGGCTGTGCTGGTCGCCCGCAACGGCGCGACCTTCCCGCAAAAACTCTTTGTCGACCTGCGCCGCGACGGCTGGCCGGTGTCCCCGATGCTCGAAGGCCGAATTCAGATTGGCGGGCGGTCGTTCCGGCTGTTGGGGATCGAGCCCGTTACGCTCCCGGTCGAAGTTGGCAATGTGCCGGCGATCGGAAAAGCCGGCTTGCAATCCTTCGTCGCGCCGCCCGGCGAAATGTTGGTGGCGCCCGAGATGCTCCGGGAAATCGGCCTGCCGGAAGGCGCATCGGCACGGGCGAGCGACGGCACATCCCTGCCGCCGCTGCGCGTGCAGCCACAGCTGGTGCCGGGCGTGCTGGTGGTCGATATCGGCATCGCCCAGCGGCTGTTGAAAATGCCGGATCAGGTTTCTCGGCTCTTGATCGGCAAAGCCAAAGCCAGGCACGCGCCGCTCGAAGCCATCGCCGGCGATGCGCTCCGTTTGGTTGAGCCGGATGCGGAAACCGATCTCGAACGCCTCACCGACAGCTTTCACCTGAACCTGACGGCGTTCGGGCTTTTGTCATTCGTCGTCGGGTTGTTCATCGTCAATTCGGCGGTTGGCCTTGCGTTCGAGCAGCGCCTGCCGATGCTGCGGACCTTGCGCGCCTGCGGGGTGTCGGAACGGATGCTGAATGCGGTGCTGGTGCTTGAGCTGGTATCGCTGGCGCTGGTCGCAGGCCTGATAGGCCTGATCTGCGGATATTTGATCGCGGCATCGCTGCTGCCCGATGTTGCCGCAAGCCTGCGCGGCCTCTATGGCGCGCAAATTCCCGGCCAGCTGACGCTCAAGCGCGAATGGTGGATCGCCGGCTTCCTCATCAGCGTCGCCGGCGCGCTGCTGGCTGCGGCCACCAGCCTCTTGAAAGCGATCCGCCTTCCGGTGCTGGCGGCAGCGCAGCCCCAGGCCTGGCAACAGGCGCAGCACCGTTGGCTGATTCTGCAGGGCGCACTGGCGCTGACCGTGTTCGCCGCCGCAGGCTTTATTCTCTGGTACGGCGATTCGCTGGTTTCGGGATTTGCGGTGCTCGCGGGGCTACTGCTTGGCGCGGCACTTGGCCTGCCGTCGATCCTGGAAGCGGTGCTGTCGCTCGGTCAGCGAAGCGCCGAGGGCGCGCTTGCGGTCTGGTTCTGGGCCGACAGCCGTCAGCAGCTTTCGGGATTGTCGCTGGCGCTGATGGCGCTATTGCTGGCACTCGCGGTCAATGTCGGCGTCGGCACCATGGTGGAAACCTTCAGCCGGACATTCATCAGTTGGCTGGACGGGCGGCTGGCGGCGGACGTCTACATCAATGCATCCGACGCCGCGCAGGCCACCGCCATCAAAGCCTGGCTCCGCGAGCGTCCCGAAGTGAATGTGATCCTGCCCGGCGGCCGGGCCGAAGCGCAGCTTGAGGGCGCACCGATCGAAATCTTGGGTATCGCCGATCACGCGACCTACCGGGATCATTGGCCGCTGCTCGAATCCGCAGCCTACTCCTGGAAAAGGCTTCTTCCCGGCGACGCCGCCCTCGTCAGCGAGCAACTGGCCCGGCGCCTGAAGCTTGGCATCGGTGATTCCATCCTCATCCCGGTACAGGGCGGCAACTGGAAGCTGGAAATCGTCGGCATCTATGCCGACTATGGCAACCCCAAGGGCCAGGTCGCCGTTAATATCGCGGCGTTCACCCGCCGCTTCCCTGACGTGCCGCTGACGCGAATGGGCCTGCGCGTCTGGCCCGCGGCAATACCGGCGCTGATCTCGGACCTGCAGGCAGAATTCGGGCTCGATGGCCGCAGCATGCTGGACCAGGCCACGCTGAAGGCCGAATTCGACGCGGATCTTCAACAAGACTTTCGCGGTGACGGCGGCGCTGAACGCCTTCACGCTTGGCGTCGCCGGCGTCGCCTTGCTGACCAGCCTGTTGACCCTGAGCAATTCCCGCCTGCCGCAGCTTGCGCCGCTATGGGCCGTCGGAATCACGCGGCGGCGGCTGGCTGCAATCGAGCTGTTGAAGACGATGTCGGTGGCGCTGATCACCACCCTGCTCGCGCTGCCGCTGGGGCTGCTGGTCGCGTGGTGCCTGATCGCGGTGGTGAATGTGAAGGCGTTCGGCTGGCGGCTGCCGTTTCAGGTCTTCCCGCTGCAACTGTTGCAGCTTCTCGCGGTGGCCATGGTCGCCTCGCTGTTGGCCGCGCTGATTCCGGTTCTCAAGCTGGCACGCATGCAGCCGGCGAGCCTGATCAAGATCTTTGCCGATGAGCGGTAAACTCCCGATATCGCGCCGTGCTTTCATGGGCGGCGCCGTTGCTCTTGGGCTCGGCGGCCGGCGCGCGCTGGCGCAGGGCTTTGCCGGGCTTGGCAAGGAAACGGAAGGGTTCGCAGCTATCACTCCCGGCAGGACATTCGCGTTTCCGGCCGATCACGGTCCGCATCCGGATTATCGGATCGAGTGGTGGTACGTGACGGCCAATCTTCTGGATTCGGCGGGCGCTCCCTTCGGCGCACAATGGACCTTGTTCCGCCAGGCGACGCGGCCGGGGGCTCAACAGGAGGGCTGGGCCAATCAGCATATCTGGATGGGCCATGCCGCGGTCACCCGCGCGGACACCCACCGCTACAGCGAAAAATTCGCCCGTGGCGGGGTCGGCCAGGCCGGTGTCGAGGCCACGCCGTTTCGAGCCTGGATCGATGAATGGGAAATGCGCGGGGGGCAAGCGATGCGCGACGACAGCATCGCGCCGCTTGAACTCAACGCGGTGTCCACGGATTTTTCCTACGCGCTGCGGCTTGATGCCGATCGGCCGCTGGTGCTGCAGGGCGATGCCGGCTACAGCCGCAAATCGGAGCGCGAACAGGCCTCGTATTATTACAGTCAGCCTTTTTTCAAGGCGACGGGCCGCATCAGCATCGACGGCAAGCCCCTCGACGTCACCGGCCTCGCCTGGATGGACCGCGAATGGAGCAGCCAGCCGCTCGCCTCCGATCAAACCGGCTGGGACTGGCTGTCGCTGCATTTCAATTCGGGCGAAAAGCTGATGCTGTACCGGATGCGCCAGACCGACGGCCATAATTACGCTTCCGCCAACTGGATCCTGCCGGACGGCAAGACACAGCAGATCGCATCTGCCGATATCACGATGACGCCGCTAGCCTTCACGGAGATCGAAGGACGCAAGCTCCCGACCGCGTGGCATATCGCCATTCCGCGCCTTGCGCTGGCCCTCGAATGTGTCCCGCTGAATACAAGGAGCTGGATGGGAACGAGCTTTCCCTACTGGGAGGGGCCGATCAGTTTTGGGGGCAGCCACAGCGGAGTAGGATATCTGGAGATGACCGGATATTGAGGCCTATGGCGGCGTCATTCCGGGGCGCGCGTTAGCGCGAACCCGGAATGACGTTTGAGTTATCGTTCAAAAAGGGGGACCCTCGCGATGTATCACTACACGGCACTCGTTACCTGTGTTGCCATCCTGTTTTACTTCTTCACCACCATTCAGGTGTCGAAGGCGCGCGCCGCATTTGGCATCAAGGTGCCGGCTACCTCGGGCAATCCCGATTTCGAGCGGGTGTTTCGCGTGCAGATGAACACGCTGGAATGGATGCCGATCTTCCTGCCGTCGCTTTGGCTGTTTGCGATTTACCTCAGCGATCCCGTCGCGGCAGCCATTGGCCTCGGCTGGATCGCAGGCCGTATCCTCTATATGACCGGCTATTCGCAAGCCGCCGCGAAACGCGGGCGGGGGTTCGGGATTCAGGCGTCGGCAGCCTTCATTCTCTGGCTGGGCGCGGTCGGCGCCATCCTCTGGCGCCTCATCCACGGATAGATTTCGTCAACCGCTCCGGGACCGGCGCTAGGGCTGCATTCCCAGGCCCGCGGCGGCGTGCGTTGCGGCTTCGATCTTAACGGCTATTCCGGCCGTCAAAAGCAATAGGATGCACAGCAGCGGAGAGTATGGTTTTGCATCGTCGCCTTGAGAATAATTCTTCATGGCAGCACCAAAATCACAAACATTTCGGATCGGCCGCGAATTGCGAGCCGATTTCGGCGACTAATGTGAAAGCGTTGGGATAGGAATTCCAGACGAATGCTGCACTGGCGGTATAAAGGCGAAATAAGCGTCAGCAAGGGAGAACGAACAAGATGGCCCGCCTGCCCTACCTCGAGGCCGACCAGGTCGCGCCCGAATATCGCGACATGCTCAAGCGCAACACCAACCTGCACAAGCTACTGGTCAATTCGCCCGACATGGCGCGCGCCTTCAATGGCGTCGGAAACCACATCCGCTTCAAGAGCAAACTCGACCCGCGCTTACGCGAACTCGCGATCCTCCAGGTCGGCTGGATCGAGAAGTCGGAATATGAATTCACCCATCACGTGAAGATCGGCAAGGAGTTCGGCGTCACCGACGCGGATATCGCGGGGCTGATGGCGGAGACCGAGGGCAAGCCCTCCGCGCTCGAGCCGCTGGCCAAAGCGATCCTGAAAGGCGCGCGCGAGATGGTGCGCGAGCTCGCGATGTCGGACTCAACCTTTGCCGAGATCAAGCGGCAACTCTCCGATGAGCACATGACCGATCTCGTGTTGACCATTGCGTTCTATTGCGCCGTGGTCCGCGTGCTCGCCACCATGAAGATCGACAACGAGCCTTATTACAAAGAGGTACTGCAGCAGTACCCAATTCCGGGAGTGAACTGACATGCGCCTGAAAGATCGTGTTGCCATCGTCGTCGGTGCCGGCCAGAGCCCCGGCGAAGGCATCGGCAACGGCCGCGCCACCGCGCTGACCTTCGCGCGCGAAGGCGCTCGCGTGCAGTGCGTCGATCACAATCTTGCGTCTGCCCAGGAAACGGTCGACATGATCGGCGCCAAGGGAGGTGCCGCGGTGGCTTTCAAGGCCGACGTCACCAGGGATGCCGACCTCAAGGCCATGGTCGCCGATGCGCATGCCCGCTGGGGCCGCATCGATATCCTGCATAATAATGTCGGCGTCAGCATCGCCGGCGGCGACGCCGAGCTGCTCGACTTCACCGAGGAGGCGCTGGAACGCTGCGTCGCGATCAACCTCAAGAGCTGCATCTTCGCCGCCAAGCATGTGATCCCGATCATGCGCCGCCAGCAAAGCGGCGCCATCATCAACATCTCCTCGATGGCGGCCATCACCACCTATCCCTACGTCGCCTACAAGGCGACCAAATCGGCGATGATCGCCTTCACCGAACAGCTCGCCTACCAGAACGCGCAGTACGGTATCCGTGCCAACGTCATCCTGCCGGGCCTGATGAACACGCCGATGGCAGTCGACACCCGCGCCCGCGAATTCAAGAAGAGCCGCGCCGAGGTCGAGGCCGAGCGCGACGCCAAGGTCCCCTTGCGAAAGAAGATGGGCACCGGCTGGGACGTCGCCAACGCCGCGCTGTTCCTGGCCTCCGACGAGGCCAGCTTCATCACCGGCGTGACACTGCCGGTCGACGGCGGCGCCAGCGTAAGAAGGGGCTAGGGAATCGCGCTCAAGCGTCATTGCGAGGAGCCAACGGGTCGCTAGTATGCGCGCCCGATGACAGGCTCAGCGACGAAGCAACCCATTCTTGTTTTGTAACTTTGGATTGCTTCGCTTGCGCTCGCAATGACGGAGGACCCCCGCGAACTGTCTACTTCGTCAGCGGACAGCCGCTGTCCTTTGCCGAGGGGAATGCCTTGTCGCCGGGCACCACCGCGAGCTGCTTGTAGTAATCCCACGGCTTCTTCGATTCGGACGGCTTCTTGACCTCGAACAGATAGAGGTCGTGCACCATGCGGCCGTTCGCCAGGACCTTGCCGCCTTGTGCGAACATGTCGTCGACCGGCAGCTCCTTCAGCTTGGCGGCGACGGCTTCGGTGTCCTTGGTGCCGGCCGCCTTGACCGCCTTCAGATATTGCAGCGTCGCCGAATAGGTGCCGGCCTGGATCATGTTCGGCATCCGGCCGGTGCGCTTGAAGAAGCGATTGGCGAATTCGCGGCTCTTGTCGTCGCGATCCCAGTAATAGCCCTCCGTCAGCACCAGGCCTTGCGCGGCTTCGAGACCGAGGCCGTGGACTTCAGCCAGCATCAGCAAAAGGCCGCGAGCTTCTGGCCGCCCTTGACGATGCCGAATTCGGCCGCCTGCTTGATCGAGTTGGTGGTGTCGAGCCCGGCATTGGCGAGCCCGATGATCTTCGCTTTCGAGCTTTGCGCCTGCAGCAGGAACGACGAGAAGTCCGACGAGTTCAGGGGAACGCGCACCGAACCCAGCACCTTGCCGCCCTTTTCCTTGACGAGATCGCTGGTGTCCTTTTCAAGCGCATAGCCGAAGGCGTAGTCGACGGTCAAAAAGAACCAGGTATCGCCGCCGGCTTGGACCAGTGCGCCGCCGGTGCCGACCGCGAGCGCGTGGGTATCGTAGGCCCAGTGGAAACCATAGGGCTGGCAGGCGTCGCCGGTCAGCCGCGAGGTCGCCGCACCCACCACGATGTCGATCTTCTTCATCTGCTTCGACAGGTCGTGGATCGCGAGCGCGACCGATGAGGTCGTCAGCTCGGTGATCATGTCGACGCCTTCGACCTCATACCAGCGCCGCGCGATGGCGGTGGCCAGATCGGGCTTGTTCTGGTGATCGGCGGAGATCACCTCGATGTTCTGGCCGAGCACGCTGCCGCCGAAATCCTCGACCGCCATCTTGGCGGCCTCGAACGACCATTTGCCGCCGTAATCGGCATAGACCCCGGACTGATCGTTCAGGATGCCGATCTTGACCCCCTGCGCCGACACTGGCCCGGCGAGCACAAGTCCGCACGCCGCAATAGCCGCCGACAACAATCCCGATTTCATATTGGCCTCCCAAGATTTCTATCCGAGCATGATATTTTATAACCCTGCGCCTGCCCATCTATTTCGCATACGCCAATAGTATCGAAGCGTGGCGCAAGGCCGATCGAAGGATCGTCGCCCGATCGTCAGCCTCCGGGGGCCGGCTTTTTGCGCCGCGACGCATCGGCCAGATTGCGGACGATCATGTAGAAGATCGGCGTGAAGATCAGCCCGAACAACGTCACGCCCAGCATGCCGAAGAACACGGCGACGCCGACCGCCTGACGCATTTCCGATCCGGAGCCGGTCGAAATCACCAGCGGCAGCACGCCCGAGAATGAACGCGAACGATGTCATCAGGATCGGCCGCAGCCTCAGGCGGCAGGCCTCGATGACGGCCTCCAGGCGTTCGCGGCCCTCGAGCTCGATGTCGCGGGCAAACTCCACGATCAGGATGGCGTTCTTGGCGGCGAGCCCGACCAGAACCACAAAGCCGATCTGGGTCAGGATGTTGACGTCCTGTCCCATGATCCGCACGCCGATGGTCGCGGCCAACAGGCACATCGGCACGATCAGGATGACGGCGAACGGCAGGCTCCAGCTGCCGTATTGCGCCGCCAGCACCAGGAACACGAACAGCACGCAGATCGGAAATATGTAGAGGCCCGAATTGCCGCCGGTGACCTGCTGATAGGACAGGTCGGTCCAATCGTAGGAAAAGCCGCTCGGCAGCGTTTGCTCGGCCAGCCGCTTCATGGTGTCGATGGCGGTCGCTGAACTGGTTCCCGGCATCGTATCGCCCTGCAGTTCGGACGCCGGATAGAGGTTGTAGCGCGCGACGCGGTCCGGTCCGGAGATGTTGTGGAAATTTACGACGCTGCCGAGCTGCACCATGTCGCCGGCGGCATTGCGGGTGCGCAGGCGAGCGAGATCGGCGGTCTCCTTGCGGAACGGCAAGATCCGCCTGCGCGGTGACGTGATAGGTGCGGCCGAGAATGTTGAAGTCGTTGACATAGGCCGAGCCGAAATAGGTCTCGATCGTTTCGGTCACGTTCTGGATCGGCACGCCGAGCTTCTGCGCCTTGATGCGATCGATATCGACGAACACCTGCGGCGTGTTCGCGGTGAACGGAGAAAACACCGAGGTCAGCCCCGGCGCCTTGCGCGCCGCGGCGACCAGTTCGTCGGTCGCCGCGGCCAGCAATTCGGGGCCGCGGCCCTGCCGGTCCTGGATGCGCATGGTGAAGCCGCCGCCGGTGCCGATGCCGGGAATCGAGGGCGGCGGAATCACGATGATGAAAGCGCCCTCAAGGACGGAAAGCCGCTTGCGCAGTTCGCCGGTGATTTTCGCGGCCGACAGACCCTTTTTCAGGCGCACTTCCGGTTCCTCGAATACCGGAAACAGCGCCGCGGCATTGCTGGCCTGGGTGCGGGTCGCGCCGGACAGACCGGCGAACGCCGCCACGCGAATGATGCCGGGCGTATCGAGTGCAATCCTTTCGATCTCGCGAACGATCTCGGTGGTTCGCGCCAGCGAGGCCGCGCCGGGCAATTGCGCGGAGACAATGACATAGCCGCGATCCTGCGCCGGAATGAAGCCTTGCGGCGTGGTGACGATCAGCCATCCGGCGCTGCCGATCAGCACGACATAAACCAGCAGCATCAGCGCCGAATGCCGGATCACAAAACCCGCGGCACCGCCGTAGCCGTGCGACAGCCGGTCAAAACCGCGGTTGAAGAAGCCGGTGAATTTTTCCCAGCCGCGCCCGATCAAATTCCAGCTCGCCGGCGGCCGCTTCTCTTCATGCGGCTGCAGGATTTGCGACGCCAGTGCGGGCGAAAGCGTCAGCGAGCAGAAACAGGAGATCGCGGTCGCGACCGCGATGGTGATGGCGAATTGCTGAAAAAACTGTCCGGAAATGCCGCCGAGAAACGCGGTCGGCACGAACACCGCGCACAACACCAGCGCGATCGAGACCAGCGCGCCGCCGACTTCCTCCATGGTCCGCAGCGCCGCGTCGCGCCGGCTCATGCCGTCGCGAAGATGCCGCTCGACATTTTCGACCACCACGATCGCGTCGTCGACCACGATGCCGACCGCGAGCACGAGGCCGAACAGGGTCAGATTGTTGATCGCAAAGCCGAGCGCCGCCATCGCGGCGAAGGTGCCGACCAGCGATACCGGGATCGCCACGATCGGAATGATCGCCGGACGCCAGCCCTGCAGGAACACCAGCACGACGATGACGACGAGGACCATCGCCTCGTAGATCGTCTTGATCAGCTCGCTGACGGATTGCGCGATGAATTCGGTCGGATTGTAGCCGATATTGTAGTCGAGCCCTTTGGGGAAATTGGCCTTGAGCTTGACCATGGTGTCGGAAATATTTTTCGCGGTGGCCAGCGCGTTCGAGCCGGGGCGCTGGGTCACCAGCATCGCGACCGCGGTTTTCCGGAGCAGGAAGCTGTTGGTGGTGTAGTCCAGCGCCCCCAGTTCGATCCGCGCCACGTCGCGCAGCCGCACCGTGCGCCCATCGGCGCCGGCCTTGACCAGGATGTCCTCGAATTGCTGGATATCCTTCAACCGGCCGGTGAAGGTGAGGTTGGGCTGGAATGCCCGGTCGGCGATCGGCGGAGCGGCGAGCTGGCCGCCGGTGATCTGCAGGTTCTGGGCCCGGATCGCCGCCAGCACGTCGCCCGCGGTCATGCCGAGATTCGCGATCTTGTCGGGATCGAGCCACAGCCGCATCGAGTAATCGCGCGCGCCGAAAATCTGGATGTCGCCGATGCCGTCAAGCCGAAGCAGCTGGTCGCGGACCTGCAGCAGCGCGTAGTTGCTGATATAGAGCTGGTCGAAGCTGTCGTCGGGCGACAGCATGAACACGACCATCAGTATGTCCGGGCTGTTCTTGCGGGTGACGACGCCGTTGCGCTGCACTTCCTCCGGCAGTTGCGGCTGCGCGATCGCGACGCGGTTCTGCACCAGCACCTGCGCCTTGTCGAGATCGGTGCCGAGCTTGAAGGTGACCGTGATCGTGAGCTGGCCGTTCGAGGTCGCCTGGCTGTAGAGATACAGCATGTCCTCGACGCCGTTGATCTGCTGCTCGATCGGCGCCGCGACGGTGTCGGAAACGGTTTGCGCCGAGGCTCCGGGATATTGCGTGGTGACCACGACGGTCGGCGGAACGACTTGCGGATATTCCGCGACCGGCAGCGTGGTGTAGGCAATGGCGCCGACGATCAGGAGCACGATGGACAGCACCATCGCCAGAATCGGCCGATTGATGGAGAGCTGACCGAGGTTCATGTCTTGCTACCGGCCGGAGCGGCGGGTGCGGCGTGCGGACTCACCTTGGCGCCCGACGCGCGCGCGCTGCAGGCCGTCGACGATGACGCGGTCCTCCGGCTTCAGTCCTTCGCGGATCACGCGCAGGCCCTCGTCGAGGGGCCCGAGGATGACCGGCCTTGCCTCCACGGTATCGTCGTCCTTGACCACGAAGACGATCTTGCGCGACTGGTCGGTCGCGATGGCGGTGTCCGGCAGCAGCAGCGCTTCGTAAGGCGCGCTTCCGATCAGGCGCACGCGGCCGAACTGCCCCGGCAGGATCGAAAAATCCTTGTTCGGGATCACCGCCCGCCCGCGCAGCGTGCCGGTCGAGACATCCAGCCGGTTGTCGAGGAAATCCACCTTGCCGTCGTGCGACGGTTTGGTTTCGCCGGTCAGCGTCACCTGGACCGGGATTCGGGTTTTCGCGCGAACTCGGGCGCTTGCCCTCGAAATAGAGCCGGTTGTTTTTGAGGTAGGTCGCCTCATCCATGTCGAAATAGATGTAGATCGGATCGAGCGAGACGATCGAGGTCAGCAGCGTCGCGCTGCCGCCTGTCGCTGCCCTGCACGAGATTGCCGACGCTGACGAGGTGGCGGCTGACGCGGCCGCCGATCGGGGCCACGACGTGGGTGAACTCGATATTGAGCTGGGCCGCCTTGAGCACGCCTTCGGCCTGCATCTCGGCGGCCTTTGCCGCCTGCAGGGCCTGGCGGCGCTGATCGACGATGGAGTCGGAGACCGCCTGGGTTTGATTCAGGGTCAGCGCGCGGTCGAGTTCGCGCTTGGCGAGTTCCGCCTTGGCGCGCGCGTCCGAGAGCTGGCCGTCGGCCTGCTCGGCCACGGCTTCGAAGGGGCGGGAATCGATCACATAGAGGAGGTCGCCGGTATTGACGAAGGCGCCGTCGCGAAATTCGACACTGGTGACGAATCCGCCGACCCGGGCGCGAACCTGAACCTCTTCCACCGCCTCGAACCGGCCGGTGAATTCGTCCCAATCGGTGACGGTGCGTTTGGTTGGCTGTGCGACCGTGACCGGCGGCGCCGCCGCGGCAGCCTGTTGCGGCGGCTTGTCGCCGCAGCCGGACAGAGTGACTGCGAGCAGAACGATCAGCGGCCCGAGGCCGCCAAATGAACGGAGATTGAAATCCGGGCTTTGAGCCAAACGCTCCGATTTCTCAGTCGCGCTCAATTCCATCTCCTCTGCACATTCGCCGCAACCGAGCGGCCGCCAGATCGCGGCTGGATCAAGATGAGATCGATGGGCAGTCTGTTCAAGAACCGGCCGGGATCAAGCAAAATTGTTATGCATCGGCGATGCCGGCATCCAAAACCCGAGCGAACCGGGCGATAGTGTTGGAATATTCCGCTGGAAGGCGATATTTTCACGGTCGGCGGCTGCGACTTGAGCGTACGATCCGTCAACCGAGGTCAAACATGCACGCACCTCCATTTCACAAATCGTTCGACCAAGCCGAGGCGCGGGAACTCAGGCGCGGCGCCGATCATCTGGCGCCGGATTGCGCCGGGCAGAATTTCTACGCAATCGATCGCGGCCTGCGCGATCTACTTCAAGCGTATCTGGCGCCGAATGATTTTCGCCGGCTGGAACCTCATTTCGATCGCCTCGGCGCGCTGGCGGGCGGCCGGCTCGACGAACTGGCCAGGATCGCCGACAAGCATCCGCCGGTTTTGCATCCGCGCGATCGCTTCGGCCGCGACGAGGACTGGATCGACTACCATTCGTCCTACCGCGACATGGAGAAGATCGCATTCGGCGATTTCCAGTTCCACGCCATGAGCCATCGCGCGGGCGCGCTCGGCATGGATCGCCCGCTGCCGGCGGTCGCCAAATACGCGCTGCAATATCTGTTCGTGCAGGCCGAATTCGGACTGATGTGTCCGATCAGCGTAACCGACACCTCGATCCATCTCATTCGCAAATTCGCCAGCGCCGAACTCAAGGACTATCTGTTGCCGAAAATGCTGTCGGATGACCTCGCGACATTGTGGAAGGGCACGCAGTTCATGACGGAGCGCGCCGGCGGCTCCGACGTCGGCGCGATCGAAACGGTCGCGCGCTGCGAGGACGGGGTGTGGCGGCTCTTTGGCGACAAATGGTTTTGCTCGCATGCCGACGCGGATGTGGCACTGCTGCTGGCGCGGCCGGAAGGCGCGCCCGCCGGCACCAAGGGGCTCGCGCTGTTCGCGCTGCCGCGCCGGCTGAAGGACGGCCGCCGCAACGCCTACCGCATCGTCCGCCTCAAGGACAAGCTGGGCACCCGCTCGATGGCGAGCGGCGAGATTCTGCTTGACGGCGCCGTCGCCTATCTGGTCGGCGATGCCGGGCGCGGCCTCAAGCAGATGATGGAGCAGGTCAACCTGTCGCGGCTCTCGCACGGCGTGCGCGCCAGCGCGATGATGCGGCGCTGCGTCAACGAGGCGATGGTCTGCGCGCGGACGCGAATGGCCTTCGGCAAGACCATCATCGAATATCCGCTGCTGCGCCGCCAGCTTCTCAAGATCGCGGTGCCAACGGAACAGTCGCTCTCGATGTTCCTGTTTGCTGCAAGCGCGATGGACCGCGCCAATAGCCGGTTCCAGGGAAGCCGAAGGCTGCCTGCGTATTCTCACCCCGCTGTTGAAATTTCGCGCCTGCCGCGACAACATTCCGGTGGCGACCGGCGCCATGGAAGTGCGCGGCGGCAACGGCTATATCGAGGAATGGGTGCAAGCGCGGCTGATTCGCGACGCCCATATCGGCGTGCTCTGGGAGGGCACCAGCAACATCAACGCGCTCGATATCGTCACCCGCGCGATCGGCAAGAGCCGCGCCCACCGGACGCTGGGGACCGCGCTGACAAAGTTGCTTGATAATGCCACCAATGTGCCACTGGCTTTCCGGGATCGCCTGCGCCTGGCGCTGGAGCGGACGCTGGCTTTCGCCGAGCGCGTCGCCGCCGAGCCGGCGCTGGAAGACAGCGCGCGGCAGGCGGCGAGCAGCCTCTATCACATCACAAGCGCCAGTCCTGATGACGTGGGAAGCAGCACGAGCGGGAGCGGATGCGCGCCGGGCGCTGTATGCGCGGCTTGTCCTCGAACATCGCCTGAGCGCGCAGGATCCGCTTGCGCCCGGCGCCGGCGATTGGGAGCGCGAAGCGGCGGAAATCATATTTTCGGAGCGGCGGGTTGCATTGGGCGAGATCGGCGGACTTCTCGACCGCTAATCGGGAGTTAGCGGCTGCGACAGGGGGACGCGAGGGGATGATTTCGGACCACGATGTGGAGGCCTACCGGCGCGACGGCGTGATCATGGTGCCCGACGTGCTCGGCGCGGATACGCTTTCTGAAGTTCGCGCGGTGATCGCGGAGCTGGTCGCGGGTTCGGCAACAACGCTGGAGCATACCGACGTTTATGACCTCGAACCCGGCCACAGCGCGGAAAACCCCCGCGTCCGCCGGATCAAGGCGCCGCACAAGCTTCATGCGCTGTTCGACGCGGTCGTGCGCGGCCCGGCCGTGCTCGACATCCTGAAGCAACTGATCGGTCCGGGCTTGCGGCTGCACGGCTCCAAGCTCAACATGAAGTCGGCGCATTACGGATCGCCGGTGGAATGGCATCAGGACTGGGCGTTCTATCCGCACAGCAATGACGACGTGCTCGCGATCGGCGTGCTGCTCGACGATACCGACCTGTCCAATGGACCGATGCTGGTTACGCCGGGCACCCATACCGGCGTCGTCTGGGATCACCATGGCGATGACGGCTGCTTTGCGGGGTTGATCGATCCCGACATCATCAAAAGCGAAATCGATCGCGCGGTGCCTTGCACGGGGCGGGCCGGCAGCATGTCATTCCACCATGTGCGGGCGCTGCACGGTTCCGCCCTCAACACCTCGGATCGCTCGCGCAATTTGTTGCTCTACGAGGTCGCGGCCAGCGACGCCTGGCCGCTGATGGGGGTCAAGGATTTTGACGAATTCAACAGCCGCTTGCTGTCCGGAGATCCCGTCGTGGCGCCGCGCCTGACCAACGTTCCCGTGCGACTTCCGCTGCCGCCGGCCAGGCGGCAGGGATCGATCTACGAAACGCAGTCGGCGGCCAGGAAATCGTACTTCACCCGCGCGGCGTGAGCCGATGCGGGCAGATTGTACTCACCCCATAGGCATTCCAGGGCGCGAGGCCATCGAGCAGCGATTTTGTTGTTCCCCTCCCCGCACCACCTCCGCTAAATTGTCGTCAAGGCTGCAACAAGGGCCGAGCGTCGCGGGAGGGCCATCATCGTGCACACGGGGCGTGTCGTTTTCGGCGCCATGGACGAGGTGGTCTTCGGCCGCCCGGCCGCCGAGGCCATCGCCGCGCAAATGGACCGCCTGCACGCCGCCCGCGCCTTCCTGATGGTCAGCGGCACGCTCAACCGAAATACCGACGAGATCGAGAAGATCCGAAAGCGCCTCGGGCCCCGCTGCGTGGCGACCTTCGATGCGATGCCGCCGCACACGCCCCGCGAGGCGGTCATTGCCGCCGCCGAACAGGCGCGTGCCGCCAACGCCGATCTCATCGTCACCGTCGGCGGCGGCTCGATCACCGACGGCGCCAAGGCGGTGCAGCTTTGCCTCGCCAACCACATTCGCTCTGTCGAGGACATCGACAGGATTCGCGCCAACAAGGGGGTCGCGCCACCGATGAATCCGCCGGCCGCGCGCCAGATCAGCGTGCCGACGACGATCGCCGGCGGCGAGTTCAGCGCCATTGCCGGCGTCACCAACGCGCGCAGCAAGGTCAAGGAGATGCTGCGCCATGATCTGGCGATACCGCGTGCGGCGATCCTCGACCCGGCCGTGACGGTGCATACGCCGGAATGGCTGTGGCTTTCGACCGGTATTCGTGCTGTCGACCATTGTGTCGAAGGCCTGTGCTCGCGCGAGACCCATCCTTACGCCGACGCCCATGCGCTGAAGGGATTGTCGATGCTGGCGCAGGCGCTGCCGCGCGTGAAGGCAAACCCCGGCGATCTCGACGCCCGGATGGATTGCCAGATCGGCACCTGGCTCTCGATGGGGCCGCTGTCCTCGGGTGTGCCGATGGGCGCCAGCCACGGCATCGGCTATGTGCTCGGCGCCGCCTACGGCGTGCCGCACGGCTATACCTCCTGCGTGATGCTGCCGTCGGTGCTGCGCTGGAACAGGCCGGACAATGCCGAGCGGCAGGCGCAGGTCGCCGCGGCAATGGGAAAGCCATACGAGGACGCCGCCGACGTGCTGGACGATTTCATCCGCGGCCTCGGGCTGCCGCGCCGCCTGCAGGACGTGCGGATCGGCCCCGAGCATTTCGAGCGCATCGCCGAGCAGGCGATGGCAACGCCGTGGATACCGCGCAACCCGCGCAAGATCGACAACCCGGCGCAGGTGCGCGAAATTCTTCTTCTGGCCGCATAAGAACAATGGAGACATAATGTACACCGGCAAGCACGCCCATCTCCGTCCGCTTCAGCCCGCTTTCATCATGGCGGCTACCGGCGAGGCCGTGACCTATCGCGAGCTGGAGGCACGCAGCAATCGGCTGGCGCATCTGTTGCGCAATCGCGGCCTGAAGCGGCTCGACCACTATGCGATCTTCATGGAGAACAACAGCCGCTATCTCGAGGCCTGCGGCGCGGGCGAGAGGTCCGGACTGTATTTCACCTGCGTCAACTCCTATCTGACGCCGAGCGAGCTTGCCTACATCGTCAACAACAGCGAATCCCGCGTGCTCATCACGTCGGTGGCAAAACTCGATGTCGCGCGCGAGGCCCTCAAGCAATGCCCGAAGGTCGAGCTCTGCATCGTTGCCGACGGCCCGGGCGAGAGCCAGCGGATCGTCGGCCTTGAGCAAGCAACGCGCGGGCTGCCCAGGACGCCGATTGCCGACGAATGCAACGGCACCGCCATGCTTTATTCGTCGGGCACCACCGGGCGGCCGAAGGGCATCTTGCGGCCGCTGCCGGAGCAGCCGCCGACCCAGCAATTGCCGATCTTCGAGTTCCTGCAGAAGCTCTGGCGCTACCGCGAGGGCATGATCTACCTGTCGCCGGCGCCGCTGTATCATTCGGCGCCGCAGGCCGCCGTCAATCTCACGATCCGCGAGGGCGGCACCGTCATCATCATGGAGCATTTCGATCCCGAGCGTTACCTCGAACTGGTCGAGAAATGGGGCGTCACCCACAGCCAGCTGGTGCCGACGATGTTCTCGCGCATGCTGAAGCTGCCGGAGGAAATCCGAAAACGTTACGACCTGTCGTCGCTCGAGATCGCGATCCATGCCGCCGCGCCCTGTCCGGCGACGGTGAAGGAAGACATGATCAAATGGTGGGGGCCGATCATCCACGAATATTACGGCGCCACCGAAGGTCTCGGCTTTACCGCCTGCGACAGCGAGCAATGGCTGGCCCACCGCGGCAGCGTCGGCAAGGTGCTGCTCGGCGACCTGCATATTCTCGATGAAAACATGAAAGCCTGCCCGGTCGGCACGCCCGGCACGGTCTGGTTCAAGACCGCGACGCCGTTTGAATATTTCAACGACCCCAACAAGACCAGCGAGGCCCGCTCGCCGGATGGCAGCATGAGCACCGTCGGCGACGTCGGTTATGTCGACAATGACGGCTATCTCTATCTGACCGATCGCGCGACCTTCATGATCATCTCCGGAGGCGTCAACATCTATCCGCAGGAATGCGAGAACCTGCTGATCACCCATCCCAAGATCGCGGACGCCGCCGTGTTCGGCGTTCCCAACGCCGATCTCGGCGAGGAGGTCAAGGCGGTGGTGCAGCCGATGCCGGGGATCGAACCGTGCGAGGCGCTGGCCGAGGAGCTGATCGCATTCTGCAGCCAGTCGCTGTCGCGCCAGAAGGTGCCGCGCTCGATCGACTTCGAGGACGAACTGCCGCGGCTGCCGACCGGCAAGCTCTACAAGCGGCTGTTGCGCGACCGCTATTGGGGCAACAAGACGTCGCGGATCGTGTGAGGCATCAAGCGACGCGGCCCGTCGGGTCAGCCCTGAATTCCGACCTATTTGATTTTTCAGACAGCCCGGAAAATGATTTCCCATTTTCGTCATGGCCGGGCTTCGTCCCGGCCATCCACGTCTTGCTTGCTTCCGTGCGGCTTAGGACGTGGATGCCCGGCACAAGGCCACTGGTGTCCGGCACGGTTTGTGCTTGAAGGAGTGCACGGCATTGATTCTACTCGGGTTCCAGTTGGTTGCGAATCAATCTGGACACGAAAAGGGATCAAAGCCGTGCAGCACCAGAATATCGTTTTTCATGGACTTCTGAAGCATATTCCGTGGGCGAGGGTCGATCAGCTTGTGGAGCAATGCGGTGCCGATGGCGATCCGCGAGGCTTGAGCACCAAGGCCCATCTGATTGCGATGCTGTATGCGCAGTTTTGCGGCTTGCGAAGTCTGCGCGGGATCGAAACGAACCTGCGAAGCCATGCGGGCAAGCTTTATCACCTCGGAGGCTGCACAGTGTCGAGGTCGGCGCTTTCGACGGCCAATGCTTCGCGTCCTGTTGAGGTCTTTGGAGGTCTGCTGTCGGCCCTGATAGCCCAATTGCAGCGCGGATATCGACGGAAAATCGGCGATTGCGTCCGTCTGATCGATTCGACCAGGGTGCAGCTGAGCAATCTGAGTGGCAATTGGGCGACGTTTTCGGCCGGAGTGTACGGCGCCAAAGCGCATATCGTTTACGATCCGGATGCCAATCAACCGCTTTATCTCATGGTGACGCCGTCCAACGTCAACGACATCACGGCCGCCAAGGAGATGCCGATCGAGGCGGGGGCGACCTACGTCTTCGACCTCGGCTATTACGACTACGGCTGGTGGGCGGCGCTCGATCAGGTGGGCTGCCGCATCGTCACGCGCTTTAAGGCCAATACGCCTTTCACAGTCGTCGAGGATCGGCCGGTCGCGCCTGGATCGTCGATCCTGAGCGATCGAACCGGGCACCTTCCCAAACGGCTCGCCACTTCCCGCACCAACCCGATGTCGGGTCTGGTCCGCGAAGTTCGGGTCTTGATCGAGACCGGCAAGGTGCTGCGCATCTTCACCAATGATCTGGACGGCGAGCGCGCAAGAAATCGCTGATTTGTACAAGCGTCGATGGGCCATCGAGTTGTTCTTTCGATGGGTCAAACAGACCTTGAAAATCAGCCACTTCCTGGGCACCTCCGAGAACGCCGTTCGCATTCAGATTGCGGTCGCGCTCATCGCCTTTCTGCTGCTGCGCCTCGCGCACGATGCCAACAAAATCGTGGCCAGAGCCCGCTCGCCTTCGCCAGGCTCATCCAAGCAAATCTTATGCATCGACGCCCAATCGCTGAACTGCTCGCAAGCTCATCACCGCCAACACCGACGCCACAACAGAGCACCTTTGACTTCAGGCCGACACGCTACCCGAGCGGCTCAACGGCGGCGGGCAAGTCGTGCTGTGCCGCCACGGAGAAGGCGGCATGAAAGCACAAACCGTGCCGGACGCTCGTGGCACAAGGCCGGGCATGACGAGCCTCGGCTATAGTGCGCCAATTCAAAACACACCACCGCATTCCCGCGGCGCGATGCGTCCGGGTCGTGCTTAAATAAAACCTCGCCTCGAAAAAATGAGGGCGCAGGGAAACGCCGGGTGCCCGCTGCACCCGCAGCCCCGTGTGGGAAAAAAACAAACCACACGAGCATAGTCACCACAGGTCCACCAGGATGACCCGGCGTTCCCTGCGCAATGGTTTACGGCTTACTCCGGGCTCTCCCCGGTGACCGGGCTCTTTTGCCACCGTCGCCTGCGCTCCTTATCGCAGACTTGACGCCAGCGTCGGGGCGTCAGGACCACACGGCTTCGCCGTCCGCGCCTGTGCCGCTCGTCTGCAGCACCAACCGCGTCCACCGCATCCCGCCCCAACGTTCGTGACGATGGCCAACGCCCCTCTTTCAGGACGGGACGGCGCGAGTTGTAAATTTGATTTGCCCGACGCCCAAAGCGAAATATTTTTGCAAAAGGGGCTGGACAGGGTTTTTAATGATTTGCCCGTCGGGCAAATCAGATGACCTTTTCCGCCGTGGATCAAAGGCGGGAAGCATCTGTCGTCAGCGCGCCGTCGATCGCTCATGAGCCATAAGAGCCCGTCCTGCCGTCACGCCACCGCTCACGCGCCGCCGCGTCCGCCCCGCATCCGTGGCGATCGCTACCCTCCTCTCCCTCGCCACCCCCTCCCTCGCCGCCGACGAGGCCGACGCCCCCAAGGGCGCGGCGGTCACCGTGCTGACGCGGCAAAATCCTGCTTTGCCGATATCGTCGAGGTTTCCGGCATCATCATCGCGCGCGAGGAGACGGCGGTGCGCGCCGAACGGCAGGGCCTCAAAGTGGCGGAAATCCTGGCCGAGGCCGGCGATGCCGACGGCGACGGCTACCGTCCTTGCCACAGTTCCGGTTGATGGAAAGACTTCGGTAACCAACTTCATCTGCGCCATTACCCGAAAACGGGCATTTATCGGCGAAAAGCCGCCCGCTTGGCTGAATTGGCTGTCCGCCACCCTGACGCACAGGCGGGAACTCAAACCTTGCCGCCGCTTAACCCTTTCGAGTTAATCGAGCGTTATTGAACTGCTGACACAATGCCAGCCAACTACGTACCTCGATTGGCTCTTGAGATGATCCATCCTCGCCGATATGCGCGGGTCCGGCCCAATGGGCAGGTGTCCAGGACCGCAAAGATAATCGTCGCTCCGCGAGCGCCGATCATCGATTGCACCGTCGTAGACTATGCGCCGGGCGGGGCCTGCCTGGAAGTCGGGGGGCAGATCAACGTGCCGTCCCGATTCGAACTGCTCTGGGGCAGCACCAGGAAGAAGTGTCGCGTGGTGTGGAAAGCCGGAAGACGAATGGGAGTCGCATTCTAATAAATACCGGTTCGGCCATGATCGCGGCGAGACGCGAACAACCTGCAGATCTGCCTTTGGTTGGCGGCCTGGCGACAAAGCCGGCCGTCCTTGTTCGGGTGCTTAATTAATGCCCAATTCTGAACGCTCCCTGTTTGACGACCTGGAAGACGCGCTGCGCAATGGTGCGCCGGACAAACGCGTCGATATGCTGCGGCGCGTGACCGATCTTTTCCTGAGCGACGCCGATCGGTTGAACGACCAGCAGATCGGCGTGTTCGACGAGGTGCTGGTGCAGCTGATCAACAAGATCGAGGCCAAGACCCTGGCCGAGATCAGCGCCCGGCTGGCGCCGGTCGAGAACGCGCCGCTCGACGTCACGCTGCGCTTGGCCCGGCATGAGGCGATCGCCGTCGCCGGACCGGTGTTGACCAATTCCACCCGGCTGAGCACGAACGACCTTGTCGATATCGCCCGAACCAAAGGACAGGATCATCTGCTGGCCATTTCCGGGCGCCGCCACATCGAAACCGACGTGACCGACGTGCTGCTGGATCGCGGCAACAGCGCGGTGGTGCACAAGGTGGCCGGCAACTCGGGAGCCAAGCTATCCGAGACCGGCTTTGCGACTCTGCTCAAGGCAGCCGAGGGCGACGAGAAGCTGGCCGAGAAGACCGGCCTGCGGCTCGATCTGCCGGTACAGCTGTTGCGCGAATTGTTGATGCGGGCGACCGAGGCGGTTCGATCGAAGCTGCTTTCGCGGTCGCCTCCCGAGCTGCAGGAGGAAATTCGCCTCGCCTTGAAAAAGGCGGCAGAGACGGTCGACCGCGAATCCACCGTGCCGCGGGATTTCCGCGCCGCCAAGGCGTTCGTGGAACTGCTGAAGAAGAACAACGAACTTGACGAAGAGACTCTGCTCGGATTTGCCCGGGCCGGGAAGTACGAGGAAATGGTGGTCGCGATCTCGCTGCTGTCTTCGTCCTCGCTCGAAATCATCAAGCCGCTGATGCAAAGCCCCCGCGAGGACGGGCTCCTGATTCCCTGCAAGGTAGCCGGCCTCGACTGGAGCACGGTCAGCGCCGTCCTGGACGCCAAGCTGCCGCTGAACGCCAAGCCGAAGACGGACCGCGAACGGCTGAAGAGCGATTTCGCCAAGCTGTCGAAACCGAATGCGGAACGGTTGCTCCGGTTTTGGCAGGTTCGCCATGTCAGCGCCAAATCCGCGTAACTACAAGTCCGCGTAACTACAAGCCCGCGTAACCAAAGGGGCTTGATTTGATCTTGTGAAGAATCCGGCCGGGTAGAACCCAGTACCCTCATGTTCGTGCATATCGTCGCAGACCGCCAAAACAAGATTTCAGAGCTGCGCTCGCTGTTCGGACCGCAGCATCGCATCACTTCCGCCTTGCTCGACGGCGAGAGCAGCGTGCCGAAACAATGCGATGCGATGATCACCGCGGCCGATCTCCGCAACGCCGAGAACATCGCCGCGCTGAAGGAGCTGTCGGTTCTTTTCAAGGGCGCCCGGCGCAAGATCTACGTGATCGACCACAAGGCGCGGCTCGGTGCGGCACAGGCCTATGCGCTGGGCGCCACCCATGTATTGTTCAATCCGGTCTATCAGCGGGCACTGTTTGCGGCATTGGCCGACGACTCCGGCAGATCAAGCGAGCCGTCCGGAGATGCCGAGCAGGGTGCACGCGGCGCGGCTTCCGAAGGCGCCGCCGCGGTTGCCGCGATGTTCTCCGCCGTCACCAGCGGCCAGCAAGTGGACGTCAGGGAAGTCAAGGACGCCGCCCGCAGAATTTCCGACAGCATTGCCGAGGAAGGCTTCTCGCATTGGCTGGAGACCGTGCGCCGCCATCACGAGGGAACGTATCAGCATTGCCTGCTGGTCACGGGCACGGCCGCCGCTTTCGGATTGAAACTGGGACTGGCCAGGCTCGACCTCGAGCGGCTGCATTCGGCAGCGATGTTTCATGACGTCGGCAAAGCCAGGATTCCGCTGGCTGTGCTCGACAAACCCGGGCGTCTGGACGACCAGGAGCGGGCCCTGATCGAAACCCATCCGGCGGCCGGCTACGATGCCCTGAAAGGGACGACCGGAATTTCCTCCGAGATCCTGGACGCCGTCCGGCACCATCATGAATATCTCGACGGCAGCGGCTATCCCGATCGCCTTCATGCGGCCGACATCTCCGATATCGTCCGGATCCTGACCATCTCCGATATTTTTGCGGCGCTGATCGAGGATCGCCGATACAAGCCCACCATGCCGCGGCCGCAGGCCTACGAGATCCTGTCCGGCATGCACGCAAAGCTCGAAATCCCGCTGGTCGGGGCATTCAAGGAAGTGGCCTTGAAGTGCTGACGGGCCGGCAAGACGAGCATGCCGGCGCGCCGTGACGCTCGGGTCATTTACCGATCGGGCAACTGCCCGGGCTGTCGCAGGGCGCGGGGATAGCTCGCGTGCTGGCGGCGGCCTCGGTAAAATCTGTGCTCTCAACCCCGTTGACGACAGCCGAGATGCGCCAGCGATAGGCCGATTGCGGCGTCAGTCCGGAATCGGCAAAACTCGGACCGGCCACATCGCCCACGGCCACAAACTGGCCGTCGCTGCCGGCGCGCCGGACCCGGTAGGCCGTCGCTCCCGGTTGCGCGGCCCATACGAGATCGGCGCCGGTATCCGAGGTGTCGATCACGGTGAGCATCGTCGGCGCCGCGGCGGCGGCCGGTGGCGGCACCGGCGCAGGCGTTGCGCGCGCGGTCAGCGCGTCGAGCATGGCCTTGATCGTCCTGATCTGCGCTCCGGACTTCGTGACATAGCTGTCTTCATGATTGACGTAACTCCACCAGTCCCAGCAGGCTTGCGGATTCAATGGCAAATAGGAACTCGATGTGGTCTGCGGATAAAGCACGATCAGGCGGTTGGTATCGGCCCATGCATTGTAGCCGGTATCATCGATGAAGCGCCGGCCGATATCGCCGGCGTCCTGTTGGCAGCCATGCAGGGCGATATGGACGCGGCAGGCCGCGCCATCCTCGCATTCTTTGGGGATGAAGACGTAGCCGGTGTCGGCCAGGCTCAGCGGCGCGGGATCGTCGGGCCTGGCGTAGACCGACTGGTCGAAGCGCTTCATCGTCCCGGTCAATTGTCCGCGGTTGGGCGCATTCAACGCCCCGTAAATGTGCTGGAGGATAATTCCGGCCTGGTCGTAGCCGCACGCGTCGATATACGGGACGGTATTGTCCTTGCAATCGTTGAGGCCATTGACGTGGCCGTCCGGTGCAACGACCAGCGAATGACCCGCCCCGAGCGTCGTCTGGTAATAGAGGTTGCCGCGGTTGGCCTCGCCCAGATAATGACGGTAGAAGTCCGCCGCCGCATCGGTGACCGACCTCGCCACCACCGCGTCATTGTAGCCGTGGAAGAGATATATCTTCTGCCGCGCGACGAACTGCAGCGAATCGATCGCGCCGGACGCCGATTTGGCGTCCGCCTTGGCGTAAAAACTATTCAGCTCGGGCGGCGGCCCGGACATGCATGCGCCAGTCGCAGTCATGACCGGCAGCGTGTAGCCGTTGATGAAGTCGTCGGCGTCGGCCTTGGCGCACCAGAACGGTCCGCCGGCGACGACGCCCACGCCCTTGATCACCGAAGACCAGGCGGTGCCGAACTGCACCGCCATGTACGCGCCGGAGGAGATGCCGGATATCGAGCTTTCGCCGATGTCGGCATTGTAGCCGGACAGTTTTGCGGGCTGTTGTGCCAAAGCCGGCATAGCCGCAAGCGCCAAGCATCCAAAAGCAATAGCTGTCCGGCGCAATACTGCAACATCCATGCGACGCTCCCTAAAGGAACCGATCAACTGTTGGTTGATCGGCGGACATTATTGGCACGCCGGTGTGGTGCCAAGCTCAGAAAAGCGGCGATCCGGTCACTTCGTCAGCAGCAATGTCGAGCACATTTGATTAGGGCGCGAGCCCATGAATACAAAGTGGTCGACAGACGTCCGCCTTGGTGAGCTTTCCGGACTCACGTCGGACATTACGGCAGTTCCGAAAAGTGCCAGATGCGGAGGTACCCGCCGTCTCATTCGATCACCTCATCGGCCGCCGGCGATGCTGTTCAACTTTCAGGATTACGGCATATGGTTATGCGTTCAGCACTTCATCGACTTGGAAGATGGGCGTCGCGCGCGGCGGGCATTGAACGTCGGTGATCTAACATTGTATTTTCTTGCCCATATGTCTAATAACGATCTTGCATGTTTTGATGTTTTCGAATTGGGAGGTTTTCGTGAGGACCAAATTGGCTGCAGTTCTATTTGGCCTTGCCAGTATGATTACTTCTCCAATTTCAGCAGCACAATGGACAACGTACGACGCGCACGGCCGAGTCACCGGCGCAAACGACAGCTGCAAGGTCGGAAACTATGCGACCTGTATAGGCTGTTGCCATCAGGTCAAAGCGTCGGACGGTCAGCGCAAGTGGTCGGATCGCCAATGCGCGGGCTACTGCTCCACACAGCCAAAGTGATCGAGATTGAGTTGGCTAACGCCCGCGGTGATCTGTGTCGCGTCAAACAGACGTCTTGATGCCGGCGAGCGGATGGGCCGCGCCGCATCATGTTCATTCGCCACGCCAAAAAACCCACCCCAACCTACAGCGGGATCACGAAGAAGGGCGAGCCGGACAAGGAAAGCTTGACGGTTCGCAGCTGGCAGCGCGCGAGTCGCCTCGACGGGCATCCGAGAGATAGGTCAGCTTTGGTCAATCCGAGTCATGTCCGCTCCGGGGGTAATCTCGGAAATGCCGGTTGTCCGGTTTTGCCAGTTGAAGGCATCGGTTTGTCCGCGTCGCAGTCAACACACGCTCACGACCTGGTCGCAAACCAGATGACATGACGCGCGCCGCTGCGCTTGGTCGTGGCGCGCACGGCAACCTCGTTGACGGCGAAGCCAGCGGCGTGAAGCCGCCCGGAGAATGCCGGGTTTGGGCCCGACGACCAAACGGCCAGCACGCCGTTCGGCCGCAGCGCCCGCCGGATGGCCTTGAGGCCCTTCAGGTCGTAGAGCGCATCATTGGCCTTGCGAATGAGGCCCTCCGGGCCGTTGTCGACATCGAGCAGGATGGCATCGAAGGCTAAGGGATGGGACTTGATCGCATCGGCGACATCTGCGCTGACAATGCGCGCGCGCGGATCGTCGAGGCTGTCGCCGAACAGAGCCGCCATCGGACCCCTCGCCCACGCAATCACGGCGGGCACGAGTTCGGCCACCATGATCTGTGCCCCGGCCCCGAGCACCGCGAGCGCGGCGCGCAGCGTGAAGCCCATGCCCAGCCCGCCGATCAATAAATGCGGCGACTTGACCGCCCCGATGCGCTTGCAGGCGAGCGTGGCCAGCGCCTCCTCCGATCCGCTGAGCCGGCTGTTCATCAACTCGTTCGGGCCCAGCATCATCGAGAATTCGCTGCCCCTTCGCATCAGGCGAAGTTCGACGTCGGCGCCGGGCACGCGTGCGGTATCGACCTGCTCCCACGGAATCATGCGGTGTTTCTACGCTGTTTTGGCTTCTGTCGCGCCATTCGCGCCGGAAAGGCCGGCGCGGTTAGTCAACTGTTAGGGTTAATGGGACATTATCCAAAGGAGGCGAACTAAACCTGGACGAGTGTAGCATGCGTTGGCTGGCAATCCCCCTGGCGATCGGGTTCGCGCATGCCGCAAGGGCCGGCGAACTGGGTTCGGATCATCTGCGCGGCTCAACGGGGCTGGAGCGGACTTACCTCTCCACCAAATCGCCGGGACAAAAGCCGGATTTGCGCCGGGCTGAGCCGGTCTACGAGATTGCATCGCGCCCGCCGGAGCGCAATGCGCCACCACCACCCGTTCTGGTCCAGCTGAGGCCCTCGGTCTTCGATTGGACCGGCGCTTACGTCGGCGTGACCGCGGGCGCCGCTTCGGGATCGTATCACCAGAGGACCTCGACCCTGGGCGGCAGTTATCTGGATGCGACGCAGGCTGCCGCCGTAACCGGCGCCGGCGCTCAAACCATCGGGCCGAAGGGGTCCGCTGTCGGCATCGAGGCCGGCTACAACTGGCAATCCGGCAGGTTCGTGCTCGGCGGCGAGGCCGATCTGCAGGCGCTGCATTTGAACGGCGCGGCCAACAGCGGTGCGCTGGGATATCCGGGGGCACCCGGATTTCAATTTGTCGTCTCCTCCTATGGCAACAGCAATTGGCTGTTCACTGCCCGCGCCCGCGCCGGCATCGTGACCGACGACAACGGGCTGTTTTTCGTCACCGGTGGTCTGGCACTCACCCAACTGGAAAGCGACTTCCTGTTCACCGACAATAACGGCGTTCTGGAATCGGCCAGGATCAACGCCACCAAGACCGGCTACACCGTGGGCGCCGGCTTCGAGACGCCGGTGGCGGACCGGCTGAGCCTTAAAGCCGAGTATCAGTATGTGAACTTCGGCAAATCCAGCGCGGCGGTAACGGGCAATAATCTTGCCCCGTTCTTCCCGGACCAGGTCTTCACCCATAGCAGCGATTTCTCGGCCAATATCGTGCGCGTCGGCCTCAACTACCGGTTCGCCAACGGCTATCCGTCGCCAGCCGTCGCGGCCCTGCCGGTCCGGGCGCCGGTGTTCGATGCACTGTCGCTCAACATATCCGACTGGGAAGTCGAAGCGGGATCGCGCATCTGGCTCAGTTCCGGCCGCATCGGTGCGCCGCAGCCACTGCTGAACTTCCCGACCGACTCAACGCTGGCTTCAAGGCTCACATTCACCGGACTGAACGCCGCTTCCGGCGAAGTCTTCGCCCGCGCCGACCAATCCAGCGGATTTTTCGTCAAGGGATTGCTGGGCGCCGGCGGGATCGGCCGCGGGAATTTGAACGATGAGGATTTCCCGGCGGCGGGGGCGTATTCGAATACGCTCTCAAGCGCATCGGGACACATCGCCTACGGAACGATCGATGCCGGCTATAGCTTCCTGAAGACGGCGGTCGCAAAGCTCGGGGCATTCATCGGATATAATTATTACGAAGAAGACCTCAACACGTATGGATGCAGGCAGCTTGCCGCCGCCGTCACCTGCGACCCCACCACGCCGTTTCCCGCCAATTTCCTCGGCATCTCCCAGGACGGTCATTACAAGTCGCTGCGATTGGGCCTTTCCAGCCAATTGATGTTGACCGACCGGTTGCGACTGACGGCCGATGTCGCCTATTTGCCCGCGGTGAATTTCACCGGCCTCGACAGTCACAACGCCCGCGAGCTTCTGCTTCCGGAGACGGCGTCGCGCGGCGACGGCGTCATGATCGAAGCGGTTCTCGGCTACAACGTGACCAACGCGTGGAACGTCGGCATCGGCGGCCGCTATTGGGTATTCAACACCCGCGATGGCACCACCACCTTCAACTTCCTGGGATTCCCGCCGGCATTCGTCGAACCGGCGCGCTACAACTCCGAACGTTACGGCATGTTCGTGCAGTCGAGCTATAAATGGGGCAACACCAGTCCGGCAGCCACCGAGATCGCTCTGGCCGCACCGATGAACTGGACCGGCTTCTATGCCGGCGGTTATCTCGGCGGCGGCTGGAGTAACGACCATTGGTCGGATTCGTTCGGCTCGGCACCGAGCGGCCTCGGCGCCACCAACATCGCAGGCTTCGGCGACACCACGCACGCGACCGGCCCGCTGGGCGGCGGTCAGGCCGGATTCGATCTGCAAAGGGGTCACGCGGTATTCGGCTTGCAGGCGGACGCCAGTGCCGCCGATCTGCGCGGCGAGAACACCTGCTTCTCGGGTCTTGGCGGCGTCAACTGCCAGCGCGTCATCAACGCGCTCGGCACCGTCACCGGCCGCGCCGGCTATGCCTGGGATCGTTCGCTTGCATATGTGAAGGCCGGCGGCGCGCTGGCGAGCGTCACCTATGGTCTGCAGGGAAATACCAATGCCGTCACGCTGGGCACGGGGAGCAGCAGCGCAACCACTTTGGGATGGACCGCGGGTGGCGGCGTTGAATATGCGCTGACCGACTGCTGGTCCACGATGCTCGAATATGATTATGTCGGTTTGTCCAGCACCCAGGTCGCGTTGCCGACGGTCGCCGTGATCGGCGCCAGGAATATCGCGGTCCAGCAGGACATCAATGTCGTCAAGCTTGGCGTGAACTACCGATTCAACACCACGCCGGTCGTCGTCGTCGCGAAATACTGACGGCCCCGCCGAAACGGCTGGAGCACTTTCCAGTTCGGTGGCTTCATCCTTCGAGACGCGCGCAAGTGCGCGCTCCTCAGGATGAGGTCTAGACCCTCATGGTGAGGAGCGCGGCAACGCCGCGCGTCTCGAACCACGAGGCCGTTGGATACGCCGTCGCGATTGCGCACAAGTGGAATCCGCTCTACCCCAGCATCTGGGTATCGCCGCAGATCGAGATCGCCTGCCCCGAAATCGTCCTGCCGCGCGGGCTGCACATGAACAGGATCTGGTCGGCGATCTGCTCCGGCGTCACATAGTCCTTGATCGAGGTGTAGGAAAACGCCGTGCGCTCCATCTCGGCATAGGAGATGCCGCGCTGCTGTGCCTTGGCTTCCAGCACGCGGCGCTGGCGGTCGCCGGCAACGAGGCCGGGCAGGATCGCGTTGACACGGATGTTGTCCGGTCCGAGTTCGATCGACAGCGATTTGGTCAGCCCGATCACGCCCCATTTCGCCGCGGCATAGGGCGTGCGCATCGCAAAACCGAGCCGGCCCGCGGCCGAGGAGATATTGACGATCGAGGCGTTGTTGCTCTGGCGCAGATGCGGCACCGCCAGCCTGACGCAGTTGAATTGCCCGGTCAGGCAGATTTCCAGGCAGCGGTCCCAGTCTTCCGGGTTCATCTCCTCGACCTTCGACGTCGGCCCGGCGATGCCGGCATTGTTGACGAGTACATCGAGGCCGCCGAGTTTTGTCAGTGCTTCCGCGAACAGGTGTTGCACGGACTTGCGGTCGGAGACGTCGCACGGCGTCGCCGTGATCGCGGGATCGCTTTTCGCCAGCGCCGCCAGCGCCGCTTCATCGACATCGCAGGTGTGAACTTTGGCGCCCTCGCCGGCGAAGCGGCGCGCAATCGCAAGCCCAATGCCATTACCGCCGGCGGTGACCAGCACGCGCAAACCCTTGATGTCGAGATCCATGATCGCTCCGAGGTGTCGTTTGTAGAATGTGTCAGCCGGCGAGACCGCCGCGCGACAGAATAAAATCGGCGGCGCCGCTGATGTCGGCAGCGATGCCCTCGCGCGCCGCGGCCCCATTGCCGGCGGCGATGGCGCTGCGCACATCGGCATGAAACCGGATCGCGTCGCCCTTGGCCAGCCGCTCGGGATTGGCGCGCAGATCGAGATTGATCACAGGCCCTGCCTTGAGCCAGAGCGCGCGGATTATTTCGACCAGGATCGGCGAGTGTGCCGCTTCGTAAACCGCAAAATGAAAGGTCTTGTTGAGTTCGACCGCGCGCGGCAGATCGGGCGCGGCCAGTTCGCTCTCCGCCCGCATCGCTTCTTCCGCGCGCGCGATCGAGGCTAGGTCACTTTTGTCGCGGTGCTCGGCGGCCTGCGCCGCCGCGTGGCCTTCGATGGCGATCCGCACCTTGGTGAGATCGCGAAATTGCTCGACCGACATCAGGGGCACGCGCACCGCGCGGTTCGGCGTCACCTCGAGTGCCTTGTCGGCGACCAGCCGCGACACCGCTTCGCGCACCGGCATGATGGAGACGCCGAGCACGTCGGCGGCGGCGCGTAACGATAACTTCTCGCCCGGCGCCAGCCGCCCGGAAATCAGCAAATCGGCCAGCTTCGCGTAGGCGCGCTCACCCAACGTCTGACGGTCGAGCGGCTCGACCAGATTGAGCGCGGCGGGCAAATTCAACGCAGGCGACTCCATGCAGCGCAGGAAATTCCAGAGGGGACTCGACAAGGGCCCCGTGTTTTGCAAGTCTAACTGTGATCACAGATCACGGCAAGCGGGACGAAGCGCTTCTCAAGAGAACCTGCGCGACGCCTGCCGAAGAGGAAAACAGCCGCAAGTTGACGCGGCCGTATCAGGGAGACGAAGGCTGATGTCCACCAATAATCAATTCACGCGCCGCGGCCTGTTGAAGACCGCCGGCGGCATGGCGCTGGCGTCGGGAATTTCCGCGCCTTCGATTTTGCGCGCGCAGAGCGCCGATGTCATCAAGATCGGCCATTTGACGCCGCGCACCGGCTTTCTCGGGCCGCTCGGCGAATATGCCGTGATGGCGGTCGATCTCGCGGTCGAGGAGATCAACGCGTCAGGCGGCATGATGGGGCGCAAGGTCGAATTGCTGAAAGAGGATTCGGTCAATCCGCAGACCGCTTCGACCAAGGCCGAGCGCATGATCGAGCGCGACAAGGTCGCCTGCATCATCGGCGAGATTTCGTCCGCCTCGTGCCTGACCATCGCGCAGGTCGCGTCGCGCAACAAGGTGCTGTACATCAACACCGGCGGCAACTCCGATGCGCTGCGCGGCAAGGACTGCCAGCGCTATATGTTCCACGTCGAATCGCAGAATTCGATGTATGTGAAGACCGTCGGCCGCTCGCTTCTGCGCGACGGGCTGGTCAAGGGCAAGAAATGGTACTCGCTGACGGCGGATTACGCGTTCGGCCATGATCTGTTGAAGGTTTCAAAACGTTTCATGGAAGCCAATGGCGGCAATTTCGCCGGCGACGATCTGGTGCCGACCGACGCCGCCGATTTCTCCGCTTACCTTTTGAAAATCCGCGAGGCCAAGCCCGATCTGGTCGCCATCAACCTCGCCGGCAACCAGACCACCAACTTCCTCAAGCAATATGCCGAGTTCGGCCTGACCATCCCGGTCGGCGGCTTCGGTTTCGACACCGCTTTGGCCTGGGCGGCCGGCAAGGGCAACTTCGTCGGTACTTGGCCGGTGGTCTGGCATCACCTGATCGACACCCCCGGCAGCAAGGCGTTCGTCGGCGCCTTCACCAGGAAATATAACAAGCCGCCGGAGAACCAGGCCTGGGGCGACTACATCTCCATGAAGATCGTGGCGCAGACCATCAACGAGCTGAAATCGGCGGAATCGCCCAAGATCATCGAGCACTTCGAGAAGGGCGCGAAGTTCGATCTGCTCAAGACCCGGCCGGGCTATTTCCGCGCCTCGGATCACCAGCTGATGCATGAAATGTATGCGGTCACCGCACTGCCCGCCGACAAGATCAAGAATCAGTGGGATATCTTCTCTTCCAGCCCGGCGGTGCCGGGCCCCGATGAAGATCTGGAAGTGATCGCCGCCACCAAGGAAGAGAACAGCTGTACGTTCCCGACCTGACCGGTTGTTCGAACAGCGGCGCATGAAAGCGCCGCTTTCCCGTCATTGCGAGGAGCGAAGCAGCGAAGCAATCCACTAGTCCGCATTCCATAAGGGTGGATTGCTTCGCGGAGCCTGTCATCGGGAGCGCATTCGCGCTACCCGTTGGCTCGCAATGACGGCTTCAAACCCTTTTCATCTCCTTGGTCGGAACCCAAACCATGTCCGCCATGTTGTTAGCGCAGCAAATCCTCAACGGGCTGCTTGACGGCGTCTATTATCTCTTGATCGCGCTTGGCCTGTCGCTGATCTTCTCGCTCGGCGGCATCGTCAACCTCGCCCATGGCGCGTTCTATGCGATCGGTGCCTATCTGACGCTGGTGATTTCGCCCTATCTCGGCTTCGGCGGCGCCTTCGTGGCGGCGCCGGTCGCGGTCGCCCTGTTCGGCATGCTGATCGAGCGCACATTGTTCCGCCGCTTCTACCGCTCCGATCCGATCCTGTCGCTATTGATGACGTTCGGGCTTGCCATGGTGGCGGAGCAGGCGTTGCGAATGATCTTTGGCGCGCCGCCGCTGTCCTATTCGATACCGCCCTGGCTGCGCGGACAGGTCTTCATCGGCAGTTTCATCTATTCGTTCTACCGCGTGGTGCTGCTCGGCATCGCCGCCGCCTGCATTGCCGGACTTTGGCTATTGCTGCAACGAACGTCATTCGGCCGCGTGGTGCGAGCCGGCGTCCAGAACCCCGACATGGTCGGCGCGCTCGGCATTTCGCTGCAGCCTTACATGTCGGCGGTGGCAGCCCTCGGCATCGGGCTTGCCGGATTGGCCGGTGTGTTGCTGGCGCCGATCTATTCGATCCACCCGGCGATGGGCCAGGAGATCATCACGCCCGCCTTCGTCGTCGTGGTGATCGGTGGCCTCGGATCGTTCTGGGGCGTGGTGGCCGCGGCGCTGCTGGTCGGCCTGGTCAAGGGCGTCATGGTCGGCATCGGCTATTCCGCGGCTTCCACGGCGGCGATCTATCTCTTGATGCTGCTGGTGCTGCTGTTCCGGCCGCGCGGCCTGTTCGGCGAACGCATCCTGCGGTTCGAGTGAGGCGCTGACATGCCAAAGCGCCCACCGCTTCCGCTGCTGATCGCAGCATTCGGGCTACTGGTATTGCCGCCGGTGCTGCTCGCGCTTGGCCTTACCATGACCTCGGCCACCGAAGTCGTGGTCTACGCCACGGCGTGCATGGCGCTGAATATCCTGGTCGGCCATACCGGCCTGGTATCATTCGGCCACGGCGCCTGGTTCGGGCTTGCGGCCTATGCGGCGGCGCTGCTCCAGCGCAACTGGATGCATGATTCGTTCTTCGGCCCGACGATTGCCGGCGTCCTGATCGTAACGCTGGTTGCGACCGCGTTCGGATTTTTGATCCTGAGGCGGCGCGGCGTCTATTTCTCGTTGCTGACGCTGGCACTCTCCGCAATGCTGTATGCGGTGTCATTCCGCTGGACCGAGGTCACCGGCGGCGAGAACGGTCTCGGCGGCATCACGCGGCCGACGCTGGCAGGCTTCAACCTGGAATCCTCGACCGACTATTACTGGCTGGTTGCGGCAGTAGCCTTTGCGGTGCTGATCCTGTTATGGCGCTTCCATAATTCGACCGTCGGCAGCGTGCTGGTGGCGATCCGCGAGAACGAGCAGCGCGCGCGCTTTCTGGGCTATCCGACCAATCGCTACAAGCTCTTGGCCTTCGTGCTGTCCGCTGCGATCACCGGACTTGCCGGCATTCTCTTGCTGTACCAGAACCGCATGACCTCGGCCGATCCGATTTCGGTTTCGTTCTCCGGCGATCTGCTGGCGATGGTGGTGATCGGCGGCATGCGCAGCTTTCTCGGGCCGGCGCTTGGGGCGCTGTTCTTCATCCTGTTTCGCGAATTCTTGGGCATCTACACCGAGAACTGGCTGTTCTGGTTCGGCCTGGTGTTCGTCGCCTTCATCGTGTTTTCACCGACCGGTCTGGTCGGCGTCGGCGAGCGGCTGATCGCGCCGTTCCGCAAGAAGACGATCGAGGACGCCGCGATGTCGGCGCGACGGATCGAAGTATTGCCGCTGCCGGAATTCCTGCGGCCCAAATCTCACATCGACGGCGCGGTGCTTGCCGCCCGCCACATCGTCAAGAGCTTTGGCGGCATCCGGGCGGTTCGGGGCATCGATATTTCGATCGCCGACCGCACCCTGCACGCGCTGATCGGACCCAACGGCGCCGGCAAGACCACGGCGTTCAACCTGTTGTCCGGCATGTATCCGCCGGACGAAGGCACGGTATCGCTGATGGGCCGGCCGATCGCCGGGCACTCGCCGGAAGAAATCGCGCACGCCGGCATCGGCCGCTCGTTCCAGATCACCAATCTGTTTCCGGCGCTCAGCGTCGGCGAAAACATCCGGCTCGCCGTGCAGGCGCGGCATCCCCGCCGCTTCGACCCGCTGACGCCGGCGTCGTCGATCGAAGCGATCAATGCCGAGACCGACGCCACCATCCGCTATCTCGGCCTCGCCGGCATCGAAAAGGCCGAAGCCGGCATGCTGTCCTATGGCGGCCAGCGCCTGCTCGACATGGGCGTGGCGCTCGCTACTTCGCCGCGCGTGCTGTTGCTGGACGAGCCGCTCGCAGGCCTTGCCGCCGCGGAACGCGAGCGCATTGGCGCCATCATCAAGCGGATATCGGCCGACCTGCCGGTGCTGCTGGTCGAACATGACATCGACCGGGTGTTTCAGCTTGCCGACCGGGTCACGGTCATGAATGAAGGCCAGGTGCTGCTCGACGGCACCGTCGAGGACGCCCGTGCCAGCGCCAAGGTACAGGAAGTCTATATCGGCTCCGGTGCGACCGAGGTCGCCGCGCGCCCGCGCGAAACCGCCGCCCGGATCAGCGCACTGCTGACGACAACCAATGTCGACACCTTCTACGGCAAGAGCCACATCCTCAACGACGTCAATTTCACGCTGCATGAAAACGAGATCATCGCGCTGCTCGGCCGCAACGGCGCCGGCAAGTCGACGCTGCTGAAGACGCTGATCGGGATCGCGCCGGCCTCGAACGGATCGATCAAGCTCGCAGACGATGAATTGGTCGGGCTTTCGTCCGCGCAAACCGCCCGGCTCGGCATCGGCTATGTGCCGCAGGGCCGCGGCCTGTTCGCCGGCATGAGCGTCGAGCAAAATCTCGAGCTCGGCGGACTGAAACGGCAGACCGGCAACGGCGTGCACTGGACGCGCGAGCGCATCTACGAATATTTCCCGCGCATCCGCGAGCGGCTGGATAGTCCTGCCGACTATCTCTCCGGCGGCGAGCAGCAGATGGTCGCGGTCGCCCGCGCGCTGTCCGGCGACGTGCGGGTGTTGCTGCTGGACGAGCCGTTCGAGGGCCTGGCGCCGACCGTGGTGGAGCAATTGTTCGAGACCTTCGACCGGCTGCGCAGGGAAATCGCCATCATCATCGTCGATCACAATCTCGATCTGGCGCTGGCGCTGTCCGACACCACGGTGGCGCTGGAGCGTGGCCGGGTGATTCACCAGGGGCCGTCGAAGGCCTTGCGCGACGATCTCGATCTGCGCCGCAAGGTGCTCTGGCTGTGAGAGACAAGGCTTTGAGAGATAAGGTTATGAGAGAACAAAATGGCAAGCACTGAACGTAACGTCGCCATCGTCGGCGTCGGCCTGGTCGGGCGCGCCTGGGCCGCGATCTTCGCGCGAGCGGGGTGGAACGTGCGGCTGACCGATCCGCATGTTCCGACATTGGCCGCAGCGCCCCGCCTGATTCGCGAGGAACTGCACGCACTCGCGCGCCACGGGTTGGCCGCCGATCCCGATGGCGCGCTGGCGCGGGTCTCGGTTGCGGCAAGCCTGAGCGAGGCCGTGATGGACGTCGAATTCGTGCAGGAAAACGGGCCGGAGAAAGTCGAAGAGAAGCAGATCATCTTTACCGAACTCGACAGGCTGGCGCCGCCGGATGCGCTATTGGTGTCCTCGACCTCGGCCATCACCGCGTCGCGCTTCACCGAAGTGCTGCCGGGCCGCGCGCGCTGCCTGGTCGGCCATCCCGTCAATCCGCCACATCTGATACCCCTGGTCGAACTCTGCGGCGCGCCCTGGACTTCGGCCGCAGCGATCGAGCGCGCGCGGACAATCTATCGCGAGATCGGACAGGTACCTGTCACGATCAAGCGTGAGATCAACGGCTTCGTGCTGAACCGGCTGCAAGGCGCGCTGCTGGCCGAAGCCTTCCGCCTGGTCGGCGAGGGTTATATCTCCGCGGAGGATCTCGACCATACGCTGAAGGACGGCCTGGGCTTGCGCTGGTCGTTCCTGGGTCCGTTCGAGACCATCGAACTCAATGCGCCCGGCGGCATACCCGATTACTGCGCGCGCTACACCGGCTTCTACAAGGAGCTGGCGTCGGCTGCGGCCGGGCCCGAAGTCTATCAGAGCCCGAATGTCGACCGCGTGATCGCGGCGTGGCCGCATCCGGCGACGCCGGAGCGCATTGCCGCGCTGACGCAGCGGCGCAACGAGCGCCTTGCGGCGCTGGCCGCGCACAAGGCTGCCCAACAAGACAAATCATGACCTATCGAGCGCCCCCGCCAGAAGGAGAGCAACCGTGAGCCGCAAAGTCATCATCACCTGCGCCGTGACCGGCGCGATCCACACCCCCTCGATGTCGAAGGCGCTGCCGGTGACGCCGCAGGAGATCGCCGACGCCGCGGTCGATGCCGCCGAAGCCGGCGCCGCGATCGTGCATCTGCATGCGCGCAATCCGAAGACCGGTCAGCCCGACCAGAGCCCGGAAGCCTTTGCGCCGTTCCTGAAGATCATAAAACAGCGCTCGAATTGCGTGATCAACCTCACCACCGGCGGCGCCCCGACCATGACGGTGGACGAGCGGGTCCGCCCTGCCGCGGTCTACAAGCCGGAAGTGGCGTCGCTGAACATGGGCTCGATGAATTTCGCGTTTTTCGGCATGCTCAACCGCTTCAAGAAATTCGAGCATGACTGGGAACTCAAGCATCTGCAGAACAAGGACATCGTGTTCCGCAATACCTTCCAGGACATCGAATACGTATTGAAGACGCTGTCGGAGACCGGCACCCGCTTCGAGTTCGAGTGCTACGACACCGCTCATCTCTACAATCTGAACTACTTCCTCGAACAGGGCATGGTGAAGCCGCCGCTGTTCGTGCAGACGGTGTTCGGCCTGCAGGGCGGAACCGGCGCGCATCCGGAGGACGTGCTGCACATGAAGCGCACCGCCGACCGGCTGTTCGGCGACAAGATGGTGTGGTCGGTGCTGGGTGCCGGGCGCAATCAACTCCCGATCGCGGCAATGGCGGCGGCGATGGGCGGCAATGTCCGCGTCGGATTGGAAGATTCGCTGTGGGCGGCGCCGGGCCGGATGGCGGCATCGAACGCCGAACAGGTGCAACTCGCCCGCAAGATCATCGAAGGTCTCGGGCTCCAGGTGGCGACCTCCGACGAGGCCCGTGAAATTCTCGACCTGAAAGGCGGCGACAAGCTGGAGGTGTGACGGCTGCGGCGGGAACCGCCATCCTCGTCCGCTACACCGGGGTTTTGCGGATGCAATTCAGAACCGGTTAAGTCCTTTCTGTCACTTTGCGCTCGTGTAAGTCGGGTTCCCGGCTGATGACGCGGTCCTTGAGTTTATTTTTTCGCGGGGAAGGAAGATGAGCATTCGAAAGTCGGAACCATCCAGACGCCCCCTGCCGTCACGGCCGCCACCGCCCCCTCGTCCCAATGAGCCGACACGAACGCCCGAGCCGACGCGGCGTTAGCTCGCCGCAGGCTGCGCCGAAGCCGCAATGCCCGTGCTGCGCCCGCAAAATCTTCCCCGTCGATTGAAGCTATCTCATCATGATGCCAACTTCCGTCGAAGGCGATTTTCTGAGGCGATTGTGTCTTGAGCCATGGACCAGCCCACCGGTGTTTGATCACGGCCTGTTGCAGCGGCTGGTGCTGGAAGGATATGTGACGACGCAGGCGACGGGAAATGGCGTTCATTACGAGATCACGGATTTGGGCCGCGCAGCGGTTCTGACGTAAGGCTCCCGCTAACTGGGCAGGCAGCATAGGGACGTCAGGCCGCGGCCGCCGGCATTACTGGGCATGGAGCTGAGGCAGCCGGCGTTCGTCGGAATCGGCCGCGGCCGCCTGCCGGCGCGACCGATAGGTTTTCAAAACGCTTCGGCATGTCTCGACGTTCAGCGCGGCAAATTCCCGTCTCATTTCGTCCAGGTCCCGTGCAGCAATCTTGTGGTCCGGCGCGCCCAGAAACAGCAGCGCCATCGTGGTCTGCCAGGAGTAATCGAGCGCCCTGGTGAGAATCAGCACTATTTCCTTATTGCTGTCCAATAGCGCCCGTTCCACCACGTCGACGGGCAACGAACACAACAACGACAATCCGACGGTGGCTTCCTCAAACTTGCGGGACTGGGCGTAGTCGAGGATCTTGTTTTCGTTCAGATCGCCATAGCGCTTTTGTGCCGCCACCGCACGCTTGGCGGCGAAATAGCTCTTGGAGGCGGGACCGAATTTCGAATGCAAGGCGCCGGTGACATCGGCAACCGACGCCTGAATCTGGCTTGCGGCTTCCGGATTTTCGGCCTCGAGCCGTCTTTTTGCGTCGTCCGAGGCCTTCGCGATCAGCTGATGGAAAAGATGCCTCGGGATGTCCTTGCGGCGGCCGAGCTGATCGACGAGGATCGAATCATTATCGGAACGCTTGATCAGATGCAGAATGCCGGAATTGGAGAAACGCGCGCCGTTGTTGGTTGCAACCGAGCTCAGAACCTCCCGGTTGCCCCGCCGGACAAGCACGTCGGTTACATCCTCGATAATCGCCTTCCGCTTCGAGATCGCAAGCAGATGCTGCTGGCCTTTGGACCTGGCGTTGGCGATCAGCGCTTTCGCATCGAGCCGCTCGGAATACTGCAGCACAGGACCGGCGACGTCGATCGAATCGTCGAAGGCGAGTTTATTGATGACGCGGAACGGAGCGTTGTCGGTGCGCGCCAGTCGTCTTGCGAGTTGAGCGCGGGCCGCGACTTCGATCTCCAGCTCAAGCCGCCCGATGATCTCGCCAAAGACCCAGATCTCGTCCTCGGTGTAGCGCCCGGCTATCAGCAAATCGGTGGCGTACCACAACGCCCGCTGACGGCTGGCGGCCGATCCCTGCGAGACCGCGACTTCTAGTTCCTGCAAAAATGACATTGCTTCATATTCGTTTGACTGCGTTCGTTCGATCGCTGCGCCGGTATAACGGCTTCTCCGGTTTATGCGTCAGATATCTTGCATGCTGGATATCCGGTCGCCGGACCAGGCGCCCCCAATTGGCAAGTCTGCTAAAATGCACCCCCGATGCAGCCCCGCGCGCTCCAAACCCGACAAGGCTTCTCCGGAACTGAGGCAACAATTTCGCAAGATGTTTTGAACGCTTCGTTCAGTTTTATGGTTATCGAAGTCCGTCATGGCGCGCTGGTCAGGGCGCATCCGAACCCACGCCTGCGGGTAGCCATGGTTGCAGATCGCAAGGGGGCCTCCAGACACCGGCGACTCTCCTGATGAGACGGCCTGTTCGCCACTACCCAAAGTTGATCTTTACAAATCGTTAACGGGTTGAGCTACCGGCGGTTTACAGAATAGTTTCATTTTTGACCTAGCTTGCGGGGCGAATTGAGTCGGAGTTGCGCAACAGCTCCGGACCCATGCGATGAAGTAGTGGCGAGAGCGACGAGGCTCCCGCGTCAATTTATGGATTGCGATCGTGCAGAAAGCCGATAGCCCATGCCTTTTCGATGATCTCGACGCTGTGCCACATAGCGAATCGTTGAAGGAGCGCGCAGCCGTGCCGCACCCGGTAACCGATCTTTTCCCGAGCAAAGCCTATCGCCTGAACAAAGCACAGGTTCGCGTGTTGACGCTGAATCCGGCCCGCCGTTCCGCGCCTGACGGCGTTTTCAATTTTTTTGCACAATTGGATTGCACAGATGGCCTTCGGTAACAGAAAGAACGAACGTGTCGATTTCGAACGTGGCTTCGACGTCTTCATGATGGGGATTGATGGAACCTGGCGCCGCGACTGTACGATGATCGACGTATCGCAAACCGGGGCCCGCCTCTCGATCAAGGGATCGTTCGAAGGGCTGGACCTGAAGGAGTTCTTCCTGCTGCTGTCGTCGACAGGTCTCGCCTATCGCCGCTGTCGATTGGTGCGCGTGGACGGCGAGCAGATCGGCGTCGAGTTCCTGGTTACCGACAAGTCTTCCAAGAAGAAACCCCCGAAACAAAAGCCCGCCGACGCACCCGGCTGAATTCCAGATGCCGGCGCCGCCCTGCGCGCATCGGTCGCACGGCACATATTAATCCGAATTGCCAATGCTGCCATCGGCCTTGCTGGTTGCGCGGGCCCCTCGCCATGCTATCGTTCGACGCAATCGGCCCGCCATGAGGTCGAAAGATCGAGGGAGGGAAACATGCGGAGCGTGCGGGCGCTTGTCGCCGCTGTGTTGTCGTTGCTGGCAGTCTGCGGCCTTGCGCACGCGGCCGAGAAGCAGGGCGGCATCCTGCGGATCTATCATCGCGACAGCCCGGCCAGCGCCTCGATTCACGAGGAGGCGACCTACTCGGTCAACATTCCCTTCATGCCGGTCTTCAACAATCTCGTCATGTACAAGCAGGACGTGGCGCAGAACAGCATGGAATTGATCGTCCCTGACCTCGCGGAGAGCTGGGCCTGGAGCGGCGACAACAAGACGCTCAGCTTCAAGCTGAGGCAGGGCGTCAAGTGGCACGACGGCAAGCCCTTCACGTCCGCCGACGTCAAATGCACGTTCGACATGCTGATGGGAAAGTCCGCACAGAAATTTCGCAAGAACCCGCGCAAGTCCTGGTATGACGAGGTCGTCGACGTCACGACTTCGGGCGACTTCGAAGTTGCGTTCAACCTGAAACGGCCGCAGCCAGCGCTTTTGGCGCTGCTCGCCTCCGGCTACACGCCGGTGTACCCCTGCCACGTTTCGCCGGGAGAGATGCGTACCCACCCGATCGGCACCGGACCGTTCAAATTCGTCGAGTTCAAGGCCAACGAATTGATCAAGCTGGTCCGCAACCCGGATTACTGGAAAAAGGGCCTGCCGCATCTCGACGGCATCGAGTTCACCATCATCCCGAATCGTTCGACGGCGATTCTGGCGTTCGTTGCCGGCAAGTTCGACATGACATTTCCGACCGAAGTGTCGATCCCGCTGCTCAAGGATGTCAAGGCGCAGGCGCCGAACGCGGTGTGCGAGGTCGAGCCGATCAATGTGAGCACCAACATCATCGTCAACTCGACCTCGCCTCCCTTTGACAATCCGGATATCCGCCGCGCGATGGCGATGGCGCTGGATCGCAAGGCGTTCATCTCGATCCTGAACGAGGGCCAGGCGGATATCGGCGCCACCATGCTGCCTGCACCCGGCGGGTTGTGGGCGATGCCGAAGGAAATGCTGGAGACGATCCCGGGCTACGGTCCCGACGTGAACGCCAGCCGGGAAGAGGCGCGCAAGCTGATGCAGAAGGCGGGATACGGGCCCGACAAGCACCTGCCGGTCAAGGTTTCGACGCGCAACATCGCGGTCTATCGCGACCCCGCCGTCATCCTGATCGATCAGCTCAAGAACATCTATATCGACGGCGAACTCGAAGTCGTCGAAACCGCCAACTGGTTCTCCAAGGTGGCGCGCAAGGACTATGCGCTCGGCCTCAACCTCACCGGCAATGCGGTCGACGATCCCGACCAGTCGTTCTACGAGAACTACTCCTGCAACTCGGAACGCAACTATACCAACTACTGCAACAAGGAGATCGAGAAGCTGTTCGATCAGCAGTCCCAGGAGACCGATGTCGCCAAGCGCAAGAAGCTGGTCTGGGACATCGACAAGAAGCTTCAGGAAGATGTCGCCCGTCCGATCATCTTCCACGGCCGCCAGGGAACGTGCTGGCAGCCCTATGTCAAGGGCATCACCATCATGGTGAACAGCTCCTACAACGGCTATCGCTACGAGGACGTATGGCTGGATAATTAGTGCTCACCTGCCACCAGAGCATGATCCGGAAAAGCATGCCCTCGGGCTTGACCCGGGGGTGGAAACCGGTTTTCCGAAAAGATCATGCTCAAACAAAACTAACGCTGGAGCCTGGTTCAACTCGGTCGAACCGGGCTCCAGCGAAAACAGGTCCCTTACGCCGGCCCATTGGAGTAACCAGGTGTTTGCTTACATCGTGCGGCGCCTCGTATTGATGCTGGTGACCCTGTTCGGGATCTCCGTCATCATCTTTGTGCTGCTGCGCGTCGTGCCCGGCAACATCGTCGACATCCTGTTCGATGCCGCCGGTTTCGTCGATCCCGCCGACAAGGCGCATCTGGAGCAGGAACTCGGGCTCGATCAGTCGATCGTCGTGCAATATCTGCACTGGATCGGCGGCTTGCTGCACGGCGATCTCGGCTATTCCTATGTGTCGGAGAAGCCCGCGCTGGATGAGATCCTGCCGCGGATTCCGATCACGGCGCGGCTGGCCGGGCTTGCGCTGTTGTTCTCCGCCTCGATCGGCATTCCGCTGGGCGTCATCAGCGCGGTGCATCAGGGCACAAGGCTCGACTATGCGCTGCGCGTGTTGAGCCTGAGCGGCCTGTCGCTGCCCTCGTTCTGGCTCGGCCTCCTGATCCTGATGGCATCGGTTGCGCTGTTCGGAACCATGCCGATCTTCAATCCGAATCCGAAAACCTGGACCGAGGCATTCGCGATCTATTGCGTTCCCGCGATGGCGGTCGGCTTTCGCAGCGCCGCGCTGACGATGCGAATCACGCGCTCTTCGATGCTCGAGATCCTGCGGCAGGATTATATCCGCACCGCGCGTGCCAAGGGCGCTTCCGAAACATCCGTCAACTATCACCATGCGCTGAAGAATGCCGTTCTTCCCGTCATCACGGTGATCGGGATCGAGGCGGCCTTCCTGATCGGCGGATTGATCGTCACCGAGACGGTGTTCAACATTCCCGGCATCGCGCGCTTCCTGGTCGAGGCGCTGCGATGGCGCGACTACCCGATCGTGCAAAACCTCGTGATGCTGATTGCCGTGGTGGTCGTGGTCGCAAACTTCACGGTGGACATGCTTTACGCCGCGCTCGATCCGCGCATCCGCTACACCGATTAGGAGACCGCTTGGCCACGATCAACTACGATAGCGAACTGAAGCGCGCCGGCGCCAATTCGGCGCATGGCTGGCGCAGGCTGACGTTCCTGGCGCAGCGTCACATCCTTGGCGCGATCGGCCTCTGCATCATGGTGATGTTCGTGTGGGTGGCGATATCCGCCAATATCATTTGCCGCTTCGACCCGCTCAGCGTCGATTCGGCACATCGCCTGGTGGCCCCCGATGCGCGGCACTGGATGGGAACGGACTCGTTCGGCAGGGATGTCTGGAGCCGGATCGTTCACGGCGCGCGGATATCGCTCGCGGTCGGCATCGGCTCGACCGCGCTCGGTTCGTCGATCGGCGTGATGATCGGTCTGGCGTCAGGTTACCTGTCCGGCTGGGTCGACCTGGTGTTCCAGCGGGTTACCGACATCCTGCAAGCCTTGCCGCTGCTGGTGCTGGCGCTGGTGATGACGGCCGCGCTGGGGCCTTCGCTGCCGAACGTGATCCTCGCGATCGCAATTCCCCTGATCCCCATCGTCGCCCGCGTGATCCGCGCCAATACGCTGGCGCTGCGCGAGCTGCCGTTCGTCGAGGCCGCCAAGTCGATCGGCATGAGCGAGACGCGGATTGCGCTGCGCCACGTGCTGCCCAACACGCTGGCGCCGCTGATCGTTTTGGCGACCGCGCAGCTCGGCTCGACCATTCTCACCGAAGCCTCGTTGTCGTTCCTCGGCCTCGGCATTCCCGAGCCCTATCCATCCTGGGGGCGGATGCTGTCGGAATCGGCGGCAGAGTATGTCCGCGTCGCGCCATGGCTGGTGATTTTCCCGGGCGTCGCCATCAGCCTCGCGGTGTTCGGCACCAATTTGTTTGGCGACGCGCTGCGCGACATCCTCGACCCCAGGCAGCGCGGCTGATGGACGAAGCGCCGATGCAAGACATGGTTCTCGACGTGCGAGGCCTGCAGACGGTCTTTTTCACGAATTCGGGGCTGTTCAAGGCAGTCGACGACGTCTCATTCCATGTCCGTCGCGGCGAGACGCTCGCCATCGTCGGCGAGTCCGGCTGCGGCAAGAGCGTGACCGCGCTTTCGGTGATGCGGCTGGTGCCCGATCCGCCGGGCCGGATTGTCGGCGGCTCCATCCTGCTTGAAGGAACCGATCTGCTCGGTCTCGACGAGAGCGACATGCGGGCGATCCGCGGCAATCGCATCTCCATGATCTTCCAGGAGCCGATGACCTCGCTCAACCCGGTGATGCGGATCGGCGACCAGATCACCGAGGCGGTGCGTCTGCATCGGTCGATGACCTCGAAGCAGGCATGGGCCCAGGCGGTCGAAATGCTGCGCCTGGTCCGAATCCCCGAACCCGAGCGGCGGGCGCTGGAATATCCGCACCAGCTCTCGGGAGGCATGCGCCAGCGCGCGATGATCGCGATGGCGCTGGCCTGCCGGCCGGCGCTGTTGATCGCCGACGAGCCGACCACGGCGCTCGATGTCACGATACAGGCCCAGATACTGGCGCTGGTGCTCGAGCTGCAAAACGAGCTCGGCATGGGATTGATCCTGATCACGCACGACCTCGGCGTGGTCGCCCAGACGGCGCAGCGCGTCATCGTGATGTATGCCGGCAGGAAGGTCGAAGAGGCCGATGTCGAAACCCTGTTCGCCAATCCAAGACACCCCTACACCCGCGGCCTGATGGCCTCGATACCGACGGTGCCCTCGCCCGGCGCGAATACCGATGTGCGGCTGGTGGAGATTCCCGGCATGGTGCCGTCGTTGACGAACCTGCCGAAAGGCTGCGCGTTCGCGCCGCGCTGTCAGCTCGCGGTTGCGCGCTGCCGCGAGGAATATCCGCCCTTGCAGGACTGGGGCGCCGGTCATCTGGCGGCATGCTGGCGTGCGGCGGAACTTACGGGGCCATTATGACCGACGCGCGCGCACTGCTCGAAGTATCGGACCTGAAAAAGCATTATCCGGTGCGCAGCGGCATCCTTCGCCGCAAGGTCGGCACCGTGCATGCGGTGGACGGCGTCAGCTTTACGGTTGGCGTAGGCGAAACCCTCGGGCTGGTCGGCGAGTCCGGCTGCGGTAAATCGACGGTCGCGCGCTCTATCCTGCGTCTGGTCGAGCCGACCTCCGGCAGCATCCGGCTCAACGGCAGCGACATCACCCATCTCGGCAAATCGACCTTGCGCCCGCACCGGCGTTCGATGCAGATCATCTTTCAGGATCCCTTCGCTTCGCTCAATCCACGCATGACGGCCGGCGATATCGTCGGCGAGCCGCTCACCGTCCACGGCATCGCGGCGGGCAGCGAAAAGCGCGAGCGGGTCGCCGAACTGTTCGATCAGGTCGGCTTGCGGCCGGATCAGATGCAGAACTATCCGCACCAGTTCTCCGGCGGCCAGCGCCAGCGCATCTGCATTGCGCGTGCGCTGTCGCTCGGGCCCGATCTGATCGTGTGCGACGAGCCGGTATCGGCGCTCGACGTCTCGATCCAGGCCCAGGTGATCAATCTGTTGATCGACCTGCAGCGCAAGCACGATTTCTCCTATCTGTTCATCGCGCATGATCTCGCCGTCGTCGCCCATATCAGCCACCGCGTCGCCGTGATGTATCTCGGACGCATCGTCGAGATCGCGGAAAAGGCCGAGCTGTTCGCCAACCCGCGGCATCCCTATACCCAGGCCTTGCTCGCCTCGGTTCCGGTGGCCGATCCCCGAAAGAAATCGCTCAAGCCGCTGGTCGATGGCGACGTGCCGAGCCCGATCAATCCGCCGTCAGGCTGCGCCTTCCACACCCGCTGCCGCTATGCGATGGAGCGGTGCAAGATCGAGACGGCCGGGGTTAGCCGATATCGGCGCACAGCATCAGGTGGCGTGCTTTCTCAATGAGGGAAGCGGACGAGCGGCTTAGTGGGCTGACCCAACGAAGCTCGTCATGCCCGGCCTTGTGCCGGGCATCCACGTCTTAACGCGCAGCAACAAGAAAGACGTGGATGGCCGGGACAAGCCCGGCCATGACGAAGAAGCGAATTCAATCCGCCTCGATCTCGACGACGATCTTCCCCGTCGTCACCTGCTCGCCTTCGGCGACATCGATCGCGGAAATCGTGCCCGCGATCGGCGCGGTGTGCACATGTTCCATCTTCATCGCTTCCAGCGTCATGACCGGCTGGCCGGCCGCGACGCGCTCGCCCGCCTTGACCAGAACCGCAACGACACGGCCGTTCATGGCCGCGCGGACCTTGCCGTCGCCGCCGGTTGCCGCGGCAGAAGCCGGCGCCGCCCGCGTCAGATCGCGGACCGCCAGCGTGACGCCGCGATGCAGGAGGAAAAGCCGGTCACCGTCGCGCGACCACTTTATGGATTCGGCGTGGCCATCCCTGCGGATGCGGATGGTATCGCTGTCGAGCCCGTCGATGTCGATCCGGTACAGCGTGTTTTCGAGGCCGACGTAATGGCCGCCATCGCGCTCGCGCCCGACTTCGAGATCATGGATGCCATGATCGAGCTCGACGCGGACGGGAAGCGGAAAGGCCGCCGCCAGCGACCGGCCGCGCCGCCACGGCGGCGCAAAGGGATCGGTGACGTAAAGCAGCAGCGCTGCAAGTACCGCCTCCGAAGCCGCGTCTTGCCGCCGCGCCAGCAGCTCGTCGCGATGTTTTGCGATGAAGGCCGTGGTCGCTTCGCCCGCTGCGAATTCGGGATGCCGCAGACAGGCCGCGAGAAATGCCTGATTGGTGGTCACGCCGAACGCGACGGTCTGTTCGAGACCATGAATGAGCCGGCGCCGCGCCTCGTCGCGGGTGGCACCATGGCCGATCAGCTTGGCGATCATCGAATCGTAGAACGGCGGAATTTCGGAACCGGATTGCAGCGCGTGCTCGACGCGGATGTCGCCGGGCATTTGCCACAGCGCCATCCGCCCGGATTGCGGCATGAAGTCGTGAGCAGCATCCTCCGAGCACAGCCGCACCTCGATGGCGTGCCCGGAAAACCTGATGTCCTCCTGCCGAAGCCCGAGCGGCTGGCCGCTTGCGACCCGCAATTGCAGTTCGACGAGATCGAGGCCGGTGATCGCCTCGGTGACGGGATGCTCGACCTGCAGCCGGGTATTCATTTCCATGAAATAGAATTCGCCGCTTCGGTCGAGCAGGAATTCCAGCGTGCCCGCGCCCTCATAGCGGATCGACTTGATCGCCGACACCGCGATGGCGCCCATCCGCGCCCGCAATTCCGGCGACACGGCCGGCGACGGCGCTTCCTCGATCAGCTTCTGGTGCCGCCGCTGCACCGAGCAATCGCGCTCGCCGAGATGGATGGCATTGCCGAAGGCGTCGCCGAACACCTGGATTTCGATGTGGCGCGGATCGGCGATCGCGCGCTCCAGGATCACGCTGGGGATCGCCGAACGCGCCCTGCGCCTCGGAGCGCGCGCTGCGCAGCGAATCGGGAAACACTGCGGCATCCGCGACCAGCCGCATGCCGCGCCCGCCGCCGCCGGCGACGGCCTTGATCATCACGGGAAAGCCGATCTTGTTGGCTTCGGCGAGCATCGCGGCATCGCTTTGGTCCGCGCCCTGATAACCGGGGACGCAGGGCACGCCCGCGGCCCGCATGATCTCCTTGGCGCCGGCCTTGTTGCCCATCGCCTTGATGGCCTCGGGCGACGGGCCGATGAATACCAGGCCCGCGTCGCGGCAGGCCTGCGCGAAATCCTCGTTCTCGGCGAGAAAGCCATAACCGGGATGCACCGCGTCGGCGCCGCTTGATTTCGCCGCGGCGACGATCGCAGCAATATTGAGATAGGATTGCGCCGGCAGTGCTTCGCCGATCCGGACGGCTTCATCGGCCTCGCGCACATGCAGCGCTGTCGCGGTCGGCGTCGGAATAGACGGCGACCACGCCGTAGCCGAGGCGGCGCGCGGTGCGCATGATGCGCAGCGCGATCTCGCCGCGATTGGCGATCAGGATCTTGCGGAACGCTGTGGCCTTGACTGACACTCCGTTCATGGCCGCGCGACCGAAAACTGCATGCGCTGCGGCGAGCGGGCCTCGGCCTCGCGGCAGATCGCCAGCACCTCGCTCAAGACAGCTCGGGTGTCGCGCGGATCGATCACGCCGTCGTCGAGCACGCGCGCGCTGGTCGAAAACACATCCATCTGGCCGTCGAACACGCCGATGATTTGCGCCTTCATCGCATCGAGTTTTGCCTGCTCGATCGGCTTGCCGCGCCGGATCGCGGCGGCTTCGGTGACGATCGCCATGGTCTCGGCGGCCTGCTCGCCGCCCATCACGGCGGTCTTGGCGTTGGGCCAGGAGAAGCAAAAGCGCGGATGGAAGCCGCGTCCGCACATGCCGTAATTGCCGGCGCCGAAGGAGGCGCCGCAGTAGATCGTGATCTGCGGCACGGTGGCAGAGGTCACCGCCTGGATCATCTTCGAGCCGTGCTTGATCATGCCGGCTTCTTCGTAAGCCTTGCCGACCATGTAGCCGGTGGTGTTGTTCAGATAGAGCAACGGCGTGCGCGACTGACAGCAGGCCTGAATGAAATGCGTGGCCTTGTTTGCGCCGGGTACGTCGAGCGGGCCGTTATTGGTGATGATGCCGATCGGCTGGCCTTCGATGCGGGCGTGGCCGCACACGGTGGCCGGGCCGTAATTGGTGCCGAACTCGGTGAAATCGGAATCGTCGATGAAGCGGGCGATCGCCTGGCGCATGTCCACGGGACGCTTGTGGTCCATCGGCATGATGCCGAGCAGCTCCTCGGGATCGTGACGCGGCGGACAATACGCCGTCTCGGCCCTGCCCGGCCGGTCCCATCTGAGATTGGCCATAATGTCGCGCGCGATCCGCAGCGCGTCGCGGTCGTCCTCGGCGAGATAGTCGCCCAGGCCTGAAACGCTGGTGTGCATTTCGGCGCCGCCGAGTTCCTCTTCGGTGGCGATTTCTCCGGTCGCCGCCTTCAACAGCGGCGGTCCGGCGAGAAATGCTCGGGTGCGGCCGCGCACCATCACGATGTAGTCGGAGAGGCCGGTCTGGTAGGCGCCACCGGCGGTCGATGACCCATGCGTTACCGTCACCACCGGCAGACCGGCCGCGGACAAGCGCGCCAGATTGCGGAAAATGTTGCCGCCCCTGACAAAATCCTCGACGCGGTAGCGCAGCAGGTTGGCGCCGGCGCTTTCGACCAGCTGCACGTAAGGCAGCTTGTTCTCCAGCGCCAGTTCCTGCACCCGCAGCGTCTTGTCGAGGCCGAAAGGCTGCAGCGCGCCGGCATCGATGCCGGAATCGTTGGCGCTGACCATGCAGCGGATCCCGGCGACAAAGCCGATGCCGGCGATCACCCCGCCGCCGGGCACGCTCTTGTCGGCATCGGGAACATCGAACATGTAGCCGGCGAGCGTCGACAGCTCGATGAAGGGCGTACCGGGATCGAGCACCAGCGCCACCCGCTCGCGCGGCAGCAATTGCCCGCGCTTGTGAAAGCGGTCTTTGGCCGCGGCCGATGCCGCGCGCGTCCGCTCTTCAAGCGTGCGCATACGCGAGATCAGCGCCAGCATGCCGTCGCGGTTGGCCTTGTAGGCGTCGCTGGACGGGGCGATGGTGGATTCAATGATGGCCATGAATACCGGTCATTCCTTTTCCGCCGTCATTCCGGGATGGTCCGAAGGACCAGACCCGGAATCTCGAGATTCCGGGTTCGCGCTGCACGCGCCCCGGAATGACGGCGCCCCTACGCGCTCTTCTTGGCAAAATGTTCGGCAAACGCCTGGCGCAGTTCGACCTTGCGCAGTTTGCCGGTCGCGGTCATCGGCATCTCATCCACAATCCTGACAAGCTTCGGCACCTGGAAGCCGCCGAGATGCTTGCGGCAATGCTCCATGATTCCGGCTTCGTCTGCTGTCGCGCCCGGTTTCAATTTGACGAAGGCCGACACCGCTTCGCCCCATTGCGGGTGCGGCAGGCCGACCACGGCGGCGTTCTGCACGGCGGGATGGGCGAGCAGCGTCTCCTCGATCTTGACGGAAGCGACGTTCTCGCCGCCGGACTTGATCATGTCCTTCTTGCGGTCGAGGAACAGCACTTCGCCGTTCTCGTCGATCAGGGCGAGATCGCCGGTGTGGTGCCAGCCGAACTTGCGCGCCTCTTCGGTCGCCTTCGGGTCCTTGTAATAGCCCATCATGACATTGGGCCCGCGATGCACCAGTTCGCCGGCTTGTCCGCGCGGCAACAGATTGCCGTTATCGTCCATGATCGCGGTCTCGTTGACGATCAGCGATTCGCCCCAGTAGTTGCCGAAACGTTTTAATTGCATGTCCGGCTGCGACATCGTGGTGGCCGGATACATTTCGGTCTGGCCGCTGGTCAGCACGAAATTCGGGCAGAGGTCGGCGATCGCGCGCTCCAGCAGCGGGCGGCCCATCGGCGCCATGGTGTAGATGCAGGTCTTCAAGCCCGAAAGGTCGTACTCCCTGCGGCGCGGGTGGTCGAGGATTGCCTGATACATCAAGGACAGGCCGACGAAGACCGTGAGCTTGTCGCGCACGATCGCCTCCATGCAGACCACCGGATCGAAGCCGCGCATCAGCGCCATGCGTCCGCCGACCGAGAGATAACTCAAGAGCAGCACGTGACCGGCGCAGTGGAACAGCGGAAACTGCCCGGTGACGCCATCGTTGCGGTCGAGATGCATCTCGATGGCGTTGCTCATGACCGCCATGACGACGGCGAGATGGCAATGCATCGCGCCCTTCGGCCGCGACGTGGTGCCGGAGGTATAGATGATCATCGCCAGATCGCGGTCGTCGAAGTCGATGTCGGGCTCGATCTCGGATTGGCCTTTCAGCAGCGAATTGAACTCCTGCAGCCCAATCGCAGCAGCGGTGCCGGCCAGATCGACCGCGATCAGGTCGATGCCGCGCTTTTGCAAGCTGGCGCGGCGGTCGGCCTGCGCATAGAGATTGTCGTCGATCAGGGCGAAGCGCACCTCGGCATGGTCGAGGATGTAATCCATGTCGGCAGGACCGAGCATGGTGTTGATGGGCACCCAGACCAGGCCGGCGCGATGGATGCCGAACAGCGCTTTGACCAATTCGACCGAATTGTTGCAGATGGTCGAAATCTTCTCGCCGGGTTCTAGGCCGCGCGCGACCAGGTAATTGGCGAAGCGATTGGCGTCGCGCTCGAGTTCGGTGAAGGTGACGCGCCGCGCGCCGTCGGTGACGGCGATCCGGTCCGGAAAGCGCGCCGCCGCGCGTTTCAGGAGATCGCCGATCGCGACCCGGCCGATCCGGCCGGGGCCCGGCACGCCGCCGGTGGCTGCGAGATTGGTCATGCTGTTCCCTCCCAAGTATCAACAACGGCGGTGAGCTCCCTCTCCCCTTGTGGGAGAGGGTTGGGGTGAGGGGTCACGGTCTATCGATGGACCTAAACCCCTCACCCGGATCGCATCTGACGATGCGACATAGCCGAAGCTTCGCTTCGGCGTCATTCTTAAGAACGGCCGCCGAAGGCGGCCTACGCCTCTCCCACAAGGGGAGAGGTGGCCGAACTCAAACACCACCATCGGTTCATGAATTAATGCCTGATCCCGAAAATCTGCCGTGCTTCCGCCGGGCTCGCGATCTCGCGGCCGGCGCGGCGGGCGCAGGCGGCGATGCTCTCGATCAGCTGCCCGTTCGAGGTCACCTTGGTGCCGTCGCCGAGATAGAACGTATCCTCCAGCCCGGTGCGCAGATGGCCGCCCAGATCGGCGCAGCGCTGGTGCAGCGGCCAGATTTCCGCGCGGCCGATCGCGGTGACCTGCCAGTGCGCATCAGGCGCTTTCAGCTTCAACAGGATCGGCAGCAATTCCGGATCGGCCGGCATGCCCGAGGCGACGCCCATCACGAAATTGTATTCCAGCGGGCCCGAATACATGCCGGTCTGCCGGTACATTCCGACGCAGCGGACGATGCCGACGTCGAAACATTCGAATTCGGGAATGGTGTCGGCCTGCTTCATCACGTCGAGATAGGCCTGCACCTTCTCGACCGCGTTATCGAACATCATCGGCGGCCAGGCCCAGCTGTTGTCGGCCTTCACCTTGAGATAATTCAGCGAGCCGGCGTTGCAGGCCGCCATCTCGGGCCTGGTTTCGCGAACGCAATCGAGCGCACCCTGATAGTTGGGCCCTGATGTGCCCGTGGTGTGATTGATGATGACGCCGGGACAGGCCTCGCGGATCGCCTGCTGGATCTCGCGGGACACGATCACATCCCATGACGGCAGATGACCCTTGCCCGGCGCCTGCTGGCGCAGATGGATATGCATCACGCTGGCGCCGGCGTCGAAGGCGGCCTTGGCCTCGCGCGCCATTTCCGCAGGCGTGACCGGGACGTGATGCTGTTTCGGGTCGGTCAGCACGCCGTTCAGCGCGCAGGTGATGACGGCCTTGTCGCTCATGGATTGGCTTTCGGTCTTCAGGAACCGCGGATCATGCGTCCCGCCGCAATCGGCTTCTTGCGTCCACGCGCTATCGCCGGATCAGAGCCGCCCCTGGCGCAAACCGGCGCTGTCGGGGAACCCGGGATCGCTGCTGTAGATCGCAAGGTCCCGCGAGCCCGAGAAAATCGCGCGCGGCTTCAGCCCGTAAAAGCGGCGGATCGAATGGCTGAAATGGGTGGAGTCGGGATAGCCGATGTCCTGCGCCAGATGCGCCAGATTGATGTCCTGATTGGCGAAATGCAGCAGATGCCGCGCGCGTTTCCAGGCGCGGAAGGCGCGGAACGAGATCCCGGTCTCCTGCTTGAACAAATGCAGGAAACGCGACGAGGACAGTCCGGCCTCCACGGCACAGCTTGCCGCCGTCACCGGCTCGCCGCAAAACCGGCCGATTTGCGCGATCGCCCGCACCACGCGCGGATCGAGGGGGCGCCGTGGCAGCGCTTCGCCAAAGCACATGACGTCGAACGCGGCACTGACGATGTCGTCGCCGCATCGCTGTTGCCGCAGCTGCCGGTAAGCCGCGCGGATTCGTTCCACGAAGAACCGGCGCTCCGCTCCCGACAACCGCTCTGCGAGTACATCGAATGCGCCGGCACGGACGGTTTCGGGCTCGATCAGGACGCAAATCACCGAGCGATGGTCGCTGGCGATGGTGTGCCGCACATTCGGCGGCACCACGGCGAGTTCGCCATAACTCTCACAGGCGCCTTCGATCGTAAGCCGGAGGCCGCCCTGGATCGCCACATAGACGTGAAATGCGCCCGAGCCGCGTTGGCGCGGACGGCCGAGCAGGCCGGCGTAAAAAACGCGTTCGGGCGTAATCAGCATCAGGTGGCCGGATTCCCGGCCTTTGTCGTCCATGGTCGATCCTCCTGGCGGCGGCTCTTTCGGCCGCTGCGTGGCGCCAACCATAGCGTCATTCCAGGGCGATGCGAAGCATCGACGAGTCGTCATTCCGGGATGGTCCGAAGCGACCAGACCCGGAATCTCGAGATTCTCCGATGTGCAATTGCACATCGTAGTTCGGACACGTTCGGGATCGCCCCGGAATGACGGCACCGACAATCAGGCGCGAACGCGGGGCGCTACCTTCTGCTGCTCGCCGGCGCAGTTCTTCCGCCGCGACCGCGCGCTTATAACCATCGCGCGCCTGCAGGCGCTGCCAGTAGGCGGCGACGTTCGGGCCCAAAATCCTTTGCCAGCCCGATGCTTTCGGCCAGCCGCAGCGCGTAGCCGATCACGATATCGGCGGCGGTGAAGCGGCCGGCGGCGAGCGTCTCCGCGTTCGCCGGTGGCGGCTTCGACCGCCCGCAGCCGCCCCAGGAACCATTTGGCGTAGTCGGTCGCCACCTGCGGATTGCGCCGCTCCTCCGGCTCGAGCTGGGTGTAGCGCAGCACCAGCGTCTGCGGAAAGGTCAGCGTGGCGTCGGAAAAATACATCCAGTTCAGGAACGCGCCATAGGCCGGCTCGTCGACGCCGACCACCAGCGGCGTCGGTCCGTGCCTGGTGCCGAGATAGTGGCAGATGCCGGAGGACTCCGTCATTTTGGTGTCGCCGTCGATCATCAGGGGAATGGTGCCGAGCGGATTGAGCGCGAGATATTCCTTGGCAAACACCCGCGGCGGGAACGGCAGCATTTTCAGCTCGTAGGGCAGACCCATTTCTTCCAGCATCCACAGCGGCCGGAACGAGCGCGCCGCGTGGCAGTGATAAAGCGTGATCATCCGTTCCGCCTCCCTTTTCAATCCTCATGGCGAGGACTTAAACCCTCATGGTGAGGAGCGCGCTCTTCGCGCGTCTCGAACCATGAGAGCCCGCGGCCCATCCTTCGAGACGGCGCAAGTGCGCCTCCTCAGGATGAGGTCCTATTGCTTCTGCTTCATTCCCGGCAGCGTGCCCATCATCTTGCACAGCACCGTCAGCATCACTTCATCGGCGCCGCCGCCGATCGAGGTCAGGCGGCTGTCGCGATAGGCGCGGCTCACCGGCGTCTCGTTCATGAAACCCATGCCGCCCCAGAACTGCAGGCAGGCGTCGCTCAATTCGCGCCCCAACCGGCCGGCCTTCAGCTTGGCCATGGTCGCCAACCTTGTCACGTCCTCCCCCGCAATCAGCGCCTCCGCCGCGCGATAGGTCAGCGCGCGCAACAGTTCGACCTCGGTCTGCATTTCCGCCAGCTTGAAGTGGACGGTCTGATTGTCAAGGATGCTCTGGCCGAATGCCTTGCGGTTGCCGGTATATTCGATCGTGTCGGCAATGATGTATTCATGCGCCTTGAGGCAGGCGGCTGCGGCCCACAGCCGCTCCTCCTGGAACTGCAGCATCTGGTAGGTGAAGCCGTGGCCCTCCTCGCCGACGCGGTTGCGCTTCGGCACCCGCACATTGTCGAAGAAGATCTGCGCGGTATCGGACGAGCGCATGCCCATCTTGTCGAGTTTGCGGGCGACCTGCACACCCTTGCTCTTCATCGGCACGCAGATCAGCGACTTGTTGCGATGTTTGGCGCCGTCAGCAGGTGTTGGCGAGCAGACATATCCAGTCGGCCTGCACGCCGTTGGTGATCCACATCTTGCCGCCATTGATGACGTAATCGTCGCCATCGGAGCGCGCGCTGGTCTTGATCGAGGCAACATCGGAGCCCGCGCCCGGCTCCGACACGCCGATGCAGGCCACCGCGTCGCCCGCGATCGCCGGCGCCAAAAATTCGCGCCGCACCTCGTCGGAGCCGAACCGCGCCAGCGCGGGCGTCGCCATATCGGTCTGCACCCCGATCGCCATCGGCACGCCGCCGCAGCGGATCGCGCCGAGCTCTTCCGCCATCATCAGCGCGTAGCTGTAATCGAGCCCCTGGCCGCCGAACTCCACCGGCTTGTTGAGGCCGAGAAAGCCGAGGTCGCCGAGCTTCTTGAACAGCTCATGAGAGGGGAACTGTTCCGCCTTCTCCCATTCATCGACAAAGGGATTGATTTCGGCCGCGATGAATTTTTGCAGAATGCGGCGGGGTTCGTCGTGGTCGGCGGTGAAGAGCATTTTTATTCCCCCGTCATTCCGGGGCGCGCGCCAGCGCGAACCCGGAATCTCGATATTGTTTAACTCATCTCCAGATTCCGGGTTCGATGCTGCGCATCGCCCCGGAATGACGCTTCAAGTTGCCCGTCATGGCCGGGCTTGTCCCGGCCATCCACGTCTTTCTCGCGGCAACACTGTCAAGACGTGGATGCCCGGGACAAGCCCGGGCATGACGAGGAACAACAGTCACAGCCCCATCTGCCGGCTCGCCAGATCCTTCATGATCTCCTCGCTGCCGCCACCGATGGCGTTGACCTTGACCTCGCGGTAGATGCGCTCGACCTTGATGCCGCGCATATAGCCGGCGCCGCCGAAAATCTGCACCGCTTCCGAAGCGCAGAACGCCATGGTCTGGGTCGCCTGGTTCTTCAGCATGCAGATTTCGGCGACCGGATTTTCGCCGTGATCGAGCCGCCACGCCAGCATTTCAAGCATCGCCTGGGAGGCCGCCACCCGCTGCGCCATGTCGACCAGCTTGTGCCTTATCACCTGATGCTGCGCCAGCGGTTTTCCAAAGGTGTGCCGCGCTTTGGCGTATTCCACAGCCTCCTCGAGGCAGACCCGCGCCGCCGCGGTGCAGCCGGCCGCCATGGTCAGCCGCTCGCTGTTGAAATTGTGCATGATGATCTTGAAGCCGCGGCCCTCCTCGCCGAGCAGGTTTCCGGCCGGCACGCGGCAATCGTCGAAATGCAGGGTCGCGGTATCCGACGCCCACCAGCCCATCTTCTTCAGCGGCGTCCGCGACAGCCCGGGCGTATCGCCCTCGATCACCAAGAGGCTGACGCCGCCGGGCCCGGGCCCGCCGGTGCGCACGGCGGTCGTGATATAATCGGCACGCATGCCGGAGGTGATAAAAGTCTTCTCACCGTTGACGACATAGACATCGCCGTCGCGGCGCGCCGACGTGCGCAGATTGGCGACGTCGGAACCGCCGCTCGGCTCGGTGATCGCCAGCGCCGAGATCTTCCTGCCCGAGAGAATCTGCGGCAGCACCCGCGCCTTGAATTCCGGCGTGCCGGCCCGCGCAATCGGCGGCGCGCCGATCGAATTGCTCTTGAGGCTGGCGGAAACGCCGCCGGCACCGGCCCGCGCCAGTTCCTGGACCGCGACGATCCACATGAAATTATCAACTTCGGTGCCGCCATATTCCTCGGGGAAACCAAGGCCCAAAAGCCCGATTTCGGCGGCCTTCTCGTAGAGCACGCGCGGGAACCCGCCGGCCTCGTCCCATTCATGGGCGTAGGGCTCGATTTCCTTCTCGACAAAGCGGCGCACCACCTCGCGATAGGCCTCATGTTCGGCGGTATAGAATGGGCTTGCCATTCGCTTCGCTCCTGGTGCCGCAATGGATACGATGGCCGGATTCGCCTCGGCCAAACTTGCGTCGAGTGGCTGGCGCGGGCCGGGAAAGCCGGGTAGGTGTCTCGAATGTCGTCAACGGCGGCCAGCGCTGGAGATGCAGCATACAGCACGAATGAAGGACGAATTTTCTTCCATGTCCCAATCGATGCCTTCAACCGGCGAAACCGGACAGCCAGCATTGCCGAGATTACCTTGTAAGGGACATGCCGCAGACATGCCAAAAACGGCGCGATTGACCCGAGGACGACATTCTCAATTTCCCAGAAGCGAGACGAAGAACCCCAATTCCGGGATGTTCCCCCCGCCGGACGCGCGGTAGTCTATCCGGCGCGGTCCGAGGGCGTGTCTTGACCAACACAGGCGATACCGAGCGCAGGCTGGTCGCGATTTTTGCGGCCGACGTCGAGGGATACAGCCGCCTCATGGCGGCCGACGAGGTCGGTACCCTCCAGGATTTGACCCAACGACGCGACATCCTTGATGGCCTGATTGCCTTTCGTCGCGGTCGGATTGCAAATACGGCTGGCGACAGTGTGCTGGCGGAGTTCGGCAGCGCTGTCGATGCCGTTCAGTGCGCGGTCGAGGCGCAGGCGGCGCTTTCCCAAGCTAATGTGGGCCTGTCACCTGACCGTCACATCAACTTCCGCATCGGCGTCCACGTCGGCGATGTCATGATCAAGGGGGGCGACCTATTTGGTGATGGTGTAAACATTGCGGCCCGGCTGCAAAACCTCGCTAGTGCTGGTGGCGTCTGTCTGTCAGGCGTCGCGTACGATCAGGTCAGAAAAATTCTACCGTTTGCGTTCGCTGATCTTGGTGCGCAACAGGTCAAGAACATCGATGAGCCGGTTCGGGCTTTTGCTCTAATGGCTGCGCGAGCGGCGGTAGTCGCTGCGTCCGCGAATGCGTCGGTACCGTTAGCGCTGCCCGACAAACCTTCCATCGCCGTGCTTCCGTTTCAAAACATGAGCGGCGACCCCGAGCAGGAGTATTTCGCCGACGGCATGGTGGAGGACATCACCACAGCATTGTCGCGCACAGGATGGCTATTCGTGATCGCGCGGAATTCTTCGTTCACGTACAAGGGGCGCGCGGTCGACATCAAGCAGGTAGGGCGCGAGCTGGGCGTGCGTTACTTGCTGGAGGGGAGTATCCGGCGCGCTGGTGGCTGGGTGCGGATCACCGGGCAGTTGATCGAGGCGGCGACGGGCGGGCATGTCTGGGCTGATCGGTTTGAGGGCGCATTCGACGACATTTTCGAGTTGCAGGACCGTATTACCAATAGCGTTGTCGGCGCCATCGAGCCGAGTCTTCGGCGCGCTGAAACCGTGCGTGCCTGGGCGAAGCCGACCGATAATCTGGATGCCTATGATCTGTATCTCCGCGGTGTCCATCAAATCTATGTTGCGACACATGAGTCCCTTGATGCGGCGGTCGGGTTCTTGCGCGGTGCAGTGGCAAACGATCCTCACTACGAACTCGCAAAGGCTTATCTGGCGTTGGCCTATGCGGTACGCGACGCTCTGGGTTGGGCGGCGCCGGGGGATCGCGAGACGGCGATCGCACTGGCACGCGACGCGATCGGAGCAGCTGACGACAATCCGATAACGCTGCGGGCGGCAGGGTATGCTCTCGCGTATTTCGCGGACAAGACGGCTGGCGTATCGGGAGGTGACTTCGGTACGGCGACCGCCGCACTCAACCGTGCGCTGCGACTGTACCCCAACTCGGCGCAGGCGCTCCACAGCCTTGGTTTTGTGCATATGTGGTCGGGCGACACCGAGCAGGCTATCGATTGCTTCGTTCGAGCTATCAGGGTCAGCCCACGGGACCAGGAAATGGGCTATATGCTTCACGGTCTGGGAACGACCTATCTGATGTGCGACAGGAAGGCGGAAGCCCTTGAAGCCGGGCTTCGCGCGGTCGAAGAAATGCCCAAAAATAGCTCCAGCCATCGCGTAGTGATCGTAGCACTGGTTCGTCTCGGCCGGCTGCAAGAGGCGCGGGAGGCCACCGCCCGGCTTTTGAAGATCGTTCCAGGGAGTCACCTCGCAAACATCAAGCCACCGTCGCGGACTCCCGGGTTTGCGGAGGCGTTTCTTTCAGACTTGCGGCTCGCTGGTTACCCCGAATGACCATTCGCCACCTAGCCGTGATCCTTGCTGCCGGCTTGTTGGCTATCGGAGCCCGAAGGGGTTGGGCCTTTGCTCCTACGCAATCCCCTCTGCGGAAGGGCAGAATGTCCGTTCATGGCACTTTGCGGACCTCACGCGATGTCCGACTTGAGTCCGGAATGCGCACCAAAGCGGACTTCGGCCGACCATTCTGAATTTATGGGTTCACGCCCTAATTCAGGCGACACCAAGCGCTCCCTGCTGCCCGACGGAAAGATCAGTTCGTCTGCGGACTTTTGTCTGTCCAGACCTGTTTGCAAAAATAGGTTGTTCGGGGCGGCAACCGGCGGCAGATCGCCTCACACGCGAGACGGCTGAGAATAACTGATCATTAACCATATAAGCCGATGATTTAAGCCGAATTTGGGTGGGCAATCGCGCGAGAGTCGTCGCAGGATCGTCCACGCGACGGCTGTTTTTGTTTTGCTGATCGGCGGCGAGGAAAAATCTTGCGACCGGGCTGACACGTAGGGAACGCAGGTGGCTGAAACACCGGATAAGGAAGCGCAGGGAGATAAACAGTCTGAGGCGGCACAGCAGGGGGCTTCGAGCCGGGTGCCGGCGATAGTGGTGTCCTTTGCCGCCTTGGCCGTCATTGGCGCGGCCACCGCCAATGCCTTGCCGTATTTCAATCGCTTGTCCTTGCCGAATTTCAATCACCTGTCTTTGCCGAATTTCGATGGCTTCTCTTTGCCGAATTTCAATCGCTTCGCTGCACCGTCTCCACCTGAGACGGCTTCAGCCCCGATACCAGATCCCGCCGTCATCGCGACACTGAAAGACATTCAGTTGTCGCAGCAGCAAAACGCCGCGACACTGAAGGATATTCAGTTGTCGCAGCAGCAAAACGCAGCTGTGTTGGTGTCGTTCACGCAGAGCTCTGCAACTCAACAGGCGGATTTGAAAAGAATATCCCGTCAACTCACCTCGCTGGCGGCGCAGGCGGACGCTCTGCAGAGTGCGGTGACGCCGTTGACGACTTCCAGCATCCCACATCCAAACACTCGCGCTCGGGGCGCCGGGGCGTCGCGAAAAATAATTTCTCCACTGCCCAAACCTGTCGGCCCTGTTTCGGTCAGAGGCGCCCCGCTGAGTCCTGCGCCGGCACCGGGCTCGGGCGCAGGATAGCTTTCGGTCCCGCGGCTCAAATCTGTGAACATCGATCCAAAAAAGACCGGACTAACGCAGAAGCGTAGCAGTTACATGCACGTTTTGCCGCCGATGGCTAAGGAAATTCAGTTACTCCTCGAGGGTGCCAACGCGCTGATGCTGATAACCCGGAGACCAAGGTTACTCTGACGTTGCTGCTAAGCCACCCGACGTTTACTACGAAATCGGGACACTCATTAGGACAGATGGTATGTCGCCTTCTGGCACTTTTCGGACGTAGCCGATCCGGCTGACGATGTCCGCTTTCGGGGATAATGCGGAAGACATCTACTCGCAGCGAGTATTTCGCCTTTTGATGAGTCGCCCGAGGGAGTTTCACCCCCGGGCGCTCCCAGAACCGTACTTGAACCTCTCAATTCATACGGCTCCCGATGTCCGGCCGCTGCCATGGCAGAGTGGCCAATGGGCAAAGAGACTTGGGTTCGCACGGCGGAACCGATCGAACCAGTCTCTCGCACCTTTGGTCTGATGAACCATCCGCTTGAACTTGCGGCGGGCCCATCGGATGACATAGGCATCGATCCTCTTGAGGGTCGGACGCAACTGCGTCGGATAGAATTGGCTGTAGTAGGTGATCCAGCCGCGAATGGACGGGTTGTACATCGCGGCCAGATCGCTGAGGGACTTGTCATTGCGGTGATGCAGTGCCCATCGCCGAACCGTTCGGCTGATGCGCGTCAACGCTTTTGGACTGGCAGCGGACATACGCGCGATGCGCACGCTCGCGCCGCGAACATGCTCGGCTCCCTCCCCCGCTTGCGGGGGAGGGCTGGGGTGGGGGAACGGCTGGCGCCGGTGTTCGTGGCTGCCCCCCACCCTGACCCTCCCCCGCAAGCGGGGGAGGGAAAAGAGCGCGGCGATGCCCGGCGAATGCCGGGACGACGATCCTTGATTTCGTGCGCTCAACTACCCCGGCAAGAACAGCGCGAACGGCTCGTCGGTGGTGCGGCGAAGATGCGCGCGATAGACGGCGTAATTGGCGTCGTCAGGCGAAATCCGCCCGAGGGTCGGATTTGCGATCGTCTTGATCGGCAAGAACGCGATCGGCGCCGCGATCGGCGTCAGCAGCGAGCCGCGTCCGGCCAGCAGCGTGGTGATGATCCCGAACATTTCGCCCGAAATGGTCGGACGCGATACCGTGATCAGGCGATGCTGGCCATGCCGGTTGGTGACGAGATAGATGTGGCCCGACTGGTTCGGCACCGCGACTTCGCCGTATTGGGTGTAGGCCGCATCCAGCCGCTCGCCTTCGCGGAAGATGAGCGACGAGGCGGCTGCGTCCCAGGCGATTTCGGTCTGATAGGCATAGATCGCCTGCTTGTCGCCGAACGACGGCCGCAGCGTGAGATACATCCCCTCGAGCCACGCCACCGCGCGGCGCGAGTAGGCACCGAGTCCGTCGGGCGCGACATCGCCGTTGGCCGGCGCCGCCGCCGGTGGAGCATCCACCGCCTTGCGCAAGGAGACGCCGAGCGCCTGTTCGAGCCGCACCGTGGTTGCAAGCGTGAACGGACGGCGGCCGCCGAGCACCTTCTCCAGGGTCGAGATGCTGAGCTTGGCCTGCTCGGCCAGCGACTGCCGGGAGATACGGCGACGCGCGATTTCCTCACGAATGGTCTCGGCCACCTGCCGGCTTTGCTCGGCGGAAAGCTGCTTGTCCGGCGTCGACATCCTCACCCCTTCCCGAATCCCGGCACTCTAGCAGACGCACAATTCGGCACAAAGCCGCACAAAGCCGTCCTCGGCCACGGCGCGCCGAAGCGGCCGGCGGCCAAACATTGCCGATCATTATGCTCGCGCCAGGACGCGGCGCTCCGCACAAAGGCAAGCGATCAAAATGCCTTTTCGGGAGCACGCGAAATGACCACCTGCGACGAAATCGAGACCCGCGGCCGATCACGCCTGTCGCGTATCATCAGGCTGCTGTTGTTCTTTGTGATGCAAGGCGCCGCCGTCATCCTGGTCGGATTTGCGGCATTATTTCTGAGCTTCGAACCGGTGTGGTCGGCGCAAGGCCCGCAGCCGGCCGTCCTCAAGGCGAGCGACGCCCGCTCCGGCACCCTGCTCCTGAAGAGCGATGATGACGGCACCACCGAAGCGATCCGGCTCGGCATCGATGTCGATCTCACCGTATCGGGTCCGACGGTGCGCGCCCGCGTCACGCAGATCTTCCGAAACCCGACGCAAAACTGGGTGGAGGCCACTTACGTCTATCCGCTGCCGCCCGGCGGCGCGGTCGACACGCTGAAAATGGTGGTTGGCGAGCGCGTCATCGTCGGCGAGATCAAGGAACGGCAGCAGGCGCGTGCCGTCTACGAGCAGGCGCGATCGAACGGACAGAAGGCGGCGCTGACCGAACAGGAACGGCCCAACATCTTCACCAACTCGGTCGCCAATATCGGCCCCGGCGAGACGGTGCTGGTGCAGATCGAATATCAGGAGCCGGTTCAGCAGTCGGGCAACGAGTTCTCGTTGCGGGTGCCGCTGGTGGTCGGCCCGCGCTACAATCCCGCGCCGGTGGTGCAGAGCGTCGACTTCCGGCCCGACGGCCGCGGCTGGGCCTCGACCAGCTCCGATCCGGTGCCGGACCGCGACCGCATCTCGCCACCGGTTCTGGACCCCGCGCAAAACGGCCCGGTCAATCCGACCGCCATCACGGTTCGCCTGCAGGCCGGCTTTCCGCTCGGGCGAAGTCAAGTCGCATCATCATCAGGTCAAGACCGATAGCCCCGACGACGAAACACGAATCATCCGGCTTGCCGAGGGCCTGGTGCCGGCGGATCGCGACTTCGAGCTGACCTGGAAACCCGCGGCGGAAAAGGCGCCGTCGGTCGGGCTGTTCCGCGAGCATGTCGGAAATGCCGATTATCTGCTGGCCTTCGTCACCCCGCCCTCGATCGAACAGGCCGAGCAGAAGCCGCTGCCGCGCGAGGTGATCTTTGTGATCGACAATTCCGGTTCGATGGGCGGCACTTCGATCGTGCAGGCCAAGGCGAGCCTGATTTACGCGCTCGGCCGTCTGCAGCCGAACGACCGTTTCAATGTGATCCGGTTCGACCACACCATGGACGTGTTATTCCCGGGTTCGGTGCCCGCCGATCGAGAGCACCTCGGCCGCGCCACCTCGTTCGTCGGCGCGCTGCAGGCCGCCGGCGGCACCGAGATGGTGCCGGCGATGCGTGCGGCGCTCAACGATCAGACCACGGGCGATGCCAACTACGTCCGCCAGGTGGTGTTCCTGACCGACGGCGCGATCGGCAACGAGCAGCAATTGTTCGATACCATCACCGCGATGCGCGGCCGCTCGCGCGTGTTCATGGTCGGCATCGGCTCGGCGCCGAACACCTTCCTGATGACGCGCGCCGCCGAACTCGGCCGCGGAACCTTTACCCATATCGGCTCGGTCGAACAGGTCGAGGAGCGGATGCGCGGCCTGTTCGCCAAGCTCGAAAATCCCGCGGTGACCGGCCTTGCGGCAATATTCTCCGATGCCAAGGCCGATCTGACGCCGGCGGCGATCCCCGACGTCTATCGCGACGAGCCGCTGGTGCTGGCGGCCAGGCTCGACAAGCTCGCGGGCTCGGTCGAGATCAAGGGCCGCATCGGCGACCGGCCCTGGGTGGTGACGCTGCCGCTCGAGAACGCCGCCGAAGGCAAGGGCCTGTCAAAGCTGTGGGCGCGGCGCAAGATCGCCGATGCCGAGATCGCCCGCACCATGCGGCAGGCGACGCCTGAAGACGCCGACAAGACCATCCTGGCCCTGGCGCTGGAGCATCAGCTCGTGACCCGGCTGACCAGCCTGGTCGCGGTCGACAAGACGCCAAGCCGTCCCGCCGATGAACCGCTCAAACTCACCGAGCTGCCGCTCAATCTGCCGGCAGGCTGGGATTTCGCCAAGGTGTTTGGCGAGCGCCCGCAGCCGCCGTTGCCGCCGACCGGACGGCGCGCCGACGCAGGCGACGCGCGGGTGCAGCTCGCTGCGGCCAGGCACGCCCTCCCTGCCGTCACATCGGCGCCCAATACGGTGATGTTGCCGAAGACCGCAACCGACGCCGAACTGAGGATGATCGCCGGCTCGATCCTGCTGGCGCTCAGCCTGATCCTGCTCGTGTTCAACCGGCGTCAAATGTTTGCGCGCTGATGCCGGATGAAAGGAGGAGCCGTCCCCACCTCCTCCTCAAAAGCGCGCGCGGCCTCCCCCCAGGGCCGCGCGCGTATCTCTTCATCGTCAGTTCGGGGCGATGCCAACGGGTCCGCGCGAAGCGCGGCCCGATGGCAGGCTCCGCATCGAACCCGGAATCCAAGGATTCCCCGATGCGCAATTGCGCATCTGAGGTCTGGTGCTAGCGCACCATCCCGGAATGACGGAAACATTATTGAGGATCTCGATGACTCGCCTCGCCTCCATCATCCTCGCAATCGCCGGCCTCGTGTTGTTCGGCCAAGGCGGCTACATTCACGCCAAGGCGCTGGTCGCGCAGGTGCTGCTGGAGCGGGCCTTTGACGAGACGCTCGCCAGCGGCCATCCGGTAAAACCCTGGTCATGGGCGGATACCTGGCCGGTCGCGCGCATCGAGGTGAAGCGGCTTCATGCCAGCGCCATCGTGCTGGCCGGAAGCAGCGGACAGGCGCTGGCCTTCGGTCCGGGCCATGTCGAGCTCACGCCCGACGCCGGCGAACGCGGCACGGCGGTCTATTCCGCGCACCGCGACACGCATTTCCGCTTCCTGAAGGATATCGCCATCGGCGATGAGATCGTGATCACGCGCAGCGACGGCAAGGCGTTCCGCTATCGGGCGGATGGCGCCTCGGTGGTCCGGTTCGATGCCTCGGGCATCGATCCCCTGGCCAACGGTTACGAACTGGTGCTGTCGACCTGCTGGCCGTTCGATGCGGTGACGCCGGGACCGGCGCGCTATGTGCTGCATGCCACCATGATCGGGGCCGCCGACGCTACCGATGAATACATGCCAGCCAGTGCGAGCACGACCTCCTCCTTGAACTAAATTCGGTGTTTGTCGTGATCGACCGGCGTTACCGCGCGGCCGCACTCTTGCCGCGCGGCAGAAAATCAATATTTGAACCGGTGACCGGAACACGCGACAGCCGACTGAGACCAAGCCGCCAGAGCCATGGATTCCCAAGTGCACTATCTGCCAATGACGCCGGGATTGTTTTCCATCCTGGTGGTTTTGTTCGCGGGGCTGATCATCCTCGTTCAGCTGCGCATTCTCAGATATGCCTATATGCGGCTCGGGGTCGGTCCGGGCGCCGCGCTGTTGCTCCTGTTCGGCTCGTTGATCGGCAGCTATTTCAATATTCCGATCACGATCCTGCCCGGAAAGACGGTCCAGTCGGGACAGATCGTCGAGTTTTTCGGCATGCGTTATGTCGTGCCTCTCGTCACCTCATGGCCCGGCACGGTGCTTGCGGTGAATGTCGGCGGTGCGGTGATTCCGACATTGATGTCCACCTATCTCGTCATTCGATATCAACTCTGGCTCAAGGCGGCGATTGCGACCGCCGTGATCGCCTTTATCATCCATATGATGGCCACCCCGGTGCATGGCATCGGCATTGCGGTGCCGGTGTTTGCGCCGGTCGTGAGCACGGCCATCCTGGCCTTCATCCTGTCCCGCGAATACGCCGCACCGCTGGCCTATATCGGCGGCTCGATGGGAACACTTGTTGGCGCCGATCTTCTCAATCTCGACAAGATCAGCGGGCTTGGCGCGCCGGTCGCCTCGATCGGCGGCGCCGGGACCTTCGACGGAATATTCCTGACCGGGATTCTTGCCGTCCTGCTCGCCGGCATCGCCTCGCCATCGCGCCCGCGACCGGCCTGGTGAAATCCGGAAATACCGTGTGACGGACAATGTGCGACCGCGCGAGTTGCCACCCTCCCCAACTCCCCATAATAAGAAATGCAAAGCCATGAAACGGACGATCGCGATCGATCGTTCATTTTCGCAAAGAAAACAAGGGTAAGGGTTACGCCGATGGAAGCTCAGGCAAGCACCGCGTCTGTCCCGGTCGGCAAATGGTCGCCTTCGCCTGACGCCAGCGATATCGTCAAGAGCATTCATGCGATGCTGCATCCGCGCAATATCGTGCTGGTCGGCGCGACCGACAAGCCGGGCAATTACGCCGAGCGCATCTGGAACAATTTGATCAAGTACAAGTTCGAAGGCGGCCTTTATCCGGTCAATGCCAAACGCGAAACCATCTGGGGCGTTCCCTGCTACAAGGATTTTGCCAGCCTTCCGGACAAGCCCGATCACGTGCTGGTGCTGGTGCCGGCGCGCTTTGCAGTTCAGGTCATCCGCGACGCCGCGGCGGCCGGCGCCCGCTCGGCGACCATCGTGACGTCAGGTTTCAGCGAATTGCAGGACGATGAAAGCCAAAGGCTCGCCGGCGAATTGCAGCAGGCGATCCGGGAGACCGGACTTGCGGTCACCGGCCCGAATTGTCTCGGCAATCTCAGCGCCGGCGAAAAGCTGTTCACCAACATCGACGACCGCGTCGTCACCATGGAAGCCGGCCCCGTCGCGATCGCCGGTCAATCCGGCGCGATCGTGATGGCGATCCGCCAGGCGCTGGAGGATCGCGGCGTCGGCGTCGGTTACATGGTCACCACCGGCAACGAGGCCGGCCTCGAGACGCCGGATTTGATAAGCTATTTCGCGGCCGATCCCTCGGTCCGCGTGATCGTGGTTTATCTCGAGGGCGTGCGCGGCACCAGGGTGTTCCGCGCCGCCTGCAAGGCCGCGCGCGCGGCCGGCAAGCCGGTGATTGCGCTGAAACTCGGGGCCTCCGAAGGCGGACGCGCCGCGGCGATGGCGCATACCGGCGCGCTCGCCGGATCGATCGAAACCTTCGACGCCATCTCCACGCGGGAGGGTGTCATTCGCGTGCGCGGTCTCGATGAGTTGATCGAAACCACCGAATGCTTTGTTCATGCCGACCCGCCGAAAGGCAATCGGCTGGCCGCGGTGACCTTGTCGGGCGGCAAGCGCGGTCTCCTGATCGACGCATTCTTCTCGGCGGGCCTGAATTTCGCTTCTCTCGGCCAGAGCGCCAGCGACAAGCTTGCCAAAATGCTCGGCCCGGGCTCCATCGTCGGCAATCCGCTTGATGCGGGATTTGCCGCCGTGGTGGATCCTTCCGTCTACATGCAGTCGATCAAGATCATGATCGACGATCCCGATACCGACATCGTCATCATTGACGCCGAACTGCCCAAGGCGCCGCACGAATTGCGCGAACGGAACTTGCGCATCGTCAATGCCATGGCGGAGCGCGCCAGCAAGCCGGTCGTCTACATCTCGACGATGTCGATCGGCTTCACCGAATTCACCAAGGGTTTGCGCAAGTCGCTGCCGCATATCGCCGTGATGCAGGGGCTCGATCGGGCGGTGGGCGCGATCAAGGCCTTGATCGATTATGCCTCGCTGCGCAAGGTGGTGCCGGATATCGTATCGAGTTCCTCTGCTTCCGCCCGCGCGAGGCTGGAGAAGACGCTCAAACACGCCAGCGGCGCGGCGCTCGACGAGGTTGCCTCGAAAAAGCTGCTGCGGGCGTATGGCATTCCGGTGTCGAAGGAAGAAATCGCACAGACCGCGGCTGATGCCGTGAGGATTGCCAAGACGATCGGCTTTCCCGTCGTCGCCAAGGTTGTCAGCGCCGAGATCCTGCACAAATCCGATATCGGCGGCGTGGTGCTGAACATCAACAGCGCCGCCGAGGTCAAAAAGGCATTCAACGATATCACCGCGCGGGTGAAGCGACTGAAAGGCAGGCCGAAGCTTGAGGGCATCCTGATCGCGCAGCAGGTCAAGGCCGAGCTTGAGCTTGTCATTGGCACCGCGCTCGATGCCGAGATGGGACCGGTGGTGCTGTTTGGAACCGGTGGCGTCGATATCGAACTGATGAAGGATGTCGCGCTGGCCGGAGCTCCGCTCGATGCGGCTGAGGCGAGAGAGCTGATCGCCCGGACCAAGGCCGGCGTGAAGCTGAAGGGCTATCGCGGCAAGCCGGCGCTGCACGAAGCTTCCGCGGTGAAGGCCATCGTCGGCCTGTCCAACCTGATGGCGGATGCGGGCAGCCGCATCGCCTCGATCGACGTCAACCCGTTCCTGATCAACACCAAAACCGGCGTCGCCGTCGATGCCCTGATCGTTCTCAACAACGCCGCGGCCAAGAGCGCCGCCGGCCATTGATGCCGGCAATGGCGCCGGTGGTCGAAAGACTCTCGCATGGCGACATGATCTCGCTTGCGGCCTATATTTCATCCTTGAAACCGCAAACGGCACCATCGGCAGTCTTAAAATGATCATCGAAAATCAGGCCATGGTTACCGACGCCGTCGTGGAGGCCGTCAGCCGCACCGAGGATGCGCGTCTGCGCGAGATATTGCTCGCGCTGGTGCGGCATCTGCATGGCTTTGTACGCGAGGTTCGCCTGACCGAGCGCGAGTTCCAGGAGGCGGTGAGGATCATCGCGGCGATGGGCCAGAAGACAACCGCCTCGCACAACGAAGTCGTGTTGATGGCGGGCTCGCTGGGCGTGTCTTCGCTGGTCTGCCTGCTCAACAACGGCAACCAGGGCCAGACCGAAACCCAGGCGAACCTGCTGGGACCATTCTGGCGTGAAGACCAGCCGCTGAGTGCGAGCGGGGATAGCCTGGTGCGCTCACCGACGCCGGGCCCGGGTCTGATCGTGCGTGCCTGCATCGCGGATGGAAATGGCCGCCCTGTCGCGGGGGCCGAAGTCGACGTCTGGCATTCGTCGCCGGAGGGTCTCTACGAGAACCAGGACCCCAAGCAGGCCGAAATGAATTTACGCGGGCGTTTCGTTTCCGATGAAGCCGGCTGTTTTCATTTCCGCACGGTCAAGCCGGCAGGCTATCCGATCCCTGTCGATGGGCCTGTCGGTGAACTGGTGAAGGCTACCCGCCGCCACAATTATCGACCGGCACACTTGCACTTCATGATCTACAAGCCCGGCTTCAAGACCTTGATCTCGCAGATCTACGCCCCTGACGACGAACACATTGATTCCGATGTGCAGTTCGGCGTCACCCGCGCGCTGATCGGCAACTACCTGCGCCATGACGAACCCTCGTCCAGAATTGGATTTCGCGGCACCCTGGTATTCGCTCGATCAGCGCTTCGTCCTGGAGCCCGGCGAGGCGCGGCGTCCGGCAGCGCCAATCCGCGCCAAGGCACTCGCCGCGATGCAAGCGGACCGGTGAGTGGGTCCGGGCACGATCGTCCAACTTTTGCCCTCGGCCCCAAGGGCCGTACTGCTTTCCGCCAGAAATGAGCGCTCTTTGGACAATCCCGGCCATGGCGGCGGCGACGTGTTTCCCAATCGCGGGTCCTAAGCCGAAGGTTGGAGGAATTTCCCGGGTTGGTCATTGGCAAAGACAGACCGGACGGGTTACGCTCGCCTTCTCAAGGGCATCAAAGAATGCCTGCCATCAAGATAGGCATTTAGTCAGGGAGGACTGCATGGCCATTTCGCAACGATCCTGGTCGATCGATCGGCGGACAATTCTAAAGACCAGCGCCGCGATTGCTGCGGTGCAATTCTCTTCGCCCTTCATCATCAAGGCCCGTGGCGAAACGCCGGTCAAGATCGGCATGGTCGATCCGCTGACCGGCGTTTATGCCGCGATCGCACAGAACGAGGTGGTGGGCGCCAAATTCGCCGCCGAAGAGATCAACAAGAAAGGCGGCATTCTGGGCCGGCCGGTCGAACTTCTGATCGAAGACTCGGCCAATGATGTCGGCACCGGCGTGCAGAAAACCCGCAAGCTGATCGAACGCGATCAGGTGAGTTTCATCGTCGGCGACGTCAATTCCGGCATTGCAATCGCGATGGCACAGGTCACCAGCGAAAAGAAGGTGCTCCATATCGTCTCGGGCGGGCACACCGATCCGATCACCGGCGCCAACTGCTCGTGGAACGTGTTCAGGGTTTGCAATTCCACCACCATGGACGCCAATGCCGTCGCCACGACGCTGATGGAGAAATTCGGCAAGAAGTGGTACTTCCTGACACCGGACTATGCCTATGGCCACTCGGTGCAGGCCAGCTTTGAAAAGCTCCTCAAAGCCGCGGGGGGCACTTCCTCCGGCTCCCTCGTCCCGCTGGGAACGCTCGATTATTCGTCCTACCTGATCCAGGCCAAGGCCTACGGTCCGCAGGTCTTGATCAACGTCATGGGCAGCGGCGACCAGGTCTCGAGCCTCAAGCAATTCGTCCAGTTCGGCCTGGACAAGCAGATGGCGGTCGGCGGTACCCTGTTCGAGCTCGAGAGCATCCGCGCCGTGCCCGATGGCGCGCGCGTCGGATGGTGGACCATGGAATGGTGGTGGGACCAGCCCGGCGTGCCGCATGTCGCGGAATTCAACGCCGCGATCAAGAAGATTACGGGTTCGGCAGCCACCGCGCGCAATTGGTTCGGCTATGCGTCGGTACAAACGCTGGCGGTCATTGCAAACCAGGAAAAGACGCTCGACGCGCCGAAACTGGCGCGCGCGCTTTCCGGCTTCAAGCTGCCGCCGGAGATCGCACTGCAACCGGGCGCGCCGGCGTTCCGCGCCGGCGACCACGAATTGATGAGCACCGTGTTCGTCGGCGAGGCGCACCCGCCGCAGGGCGATCCCGACAATATGTTCACCGTGAAGAATCCCATACCCGGCGAAAAAGCTGCCGGACCGGTCGAGGACACCGGCTGCAAGATTCAATGGCCGGCCTGATACCAAACGACACCTCGCCCGGTGCCTCAACGCACCGGGCGCGACTTCCCAAGAAGAAACTCAACGAACCCCGCAGGAACATCTCATGACATCGCCAATCGTCAACTCGAAATTCGATCGTCGCACCCTGATCAAGGGCGCCGCCGCGCTCGGCGCCCTTCAGGTGGCTTCCCCCTTTATCATCCAGGCGCGCGGCGAGACGCCGATCCGGATGGGCATGATCGATCCGCTCACCGGCGTCTACGCTGCCCCTGCCGGCAACGAAGTGATGGGGGCCAGGCTGGCTGTCGCGCAAATGAACGCCAAGGGCGGCATTCTCGGACGCCAGGTCGAACTATTGGTGGAAGACTCCGCCAATGACGTCGGCACCGGCGTGCAAAAGGCACGCAAGCTGATCGAGCGGGACCAGGTCAACTTCATCATCGGCGACGTCAATTCGGGCATTGCGGCGGCGATCGCCCAGGTCACCGCCGAAAAGAAGGTCCTGCACATTGTTTCCGGCGGCCACACCGATTCGATTACCGGCAAGGATTGCAAGTGGAATGTGTTCCGCGTCTGCAACACCACGCGGATGGAAGCCAATTCGGTATCGAGCGTGCTGTTTTCCAAGTACGGCAAGAAATGGCACTTCATCACGCCCGACTATGCCTTCGGCCACACGCTGTATGACGCCTGCACCGATGATTTGAAGAAGCTCGGCGGCACCGTCACCGGCAACGAACTGACGCCGCTCGGCACCACGGATTTCTCCGCCTACCTGATCAAGGCGCGTTCCGCCAATCCCGACGTGATGATCCTGCTGGTGCAGGGTTTGGACATGATCAACTGCCTCAAGCAGGTCGTGCAGTTCGGCCTCAACAAGCAGATTCACGTGGCCGGAACGCAGCAGGAGCTGGAATCGCTGGCGTCACTGCCGCCGGAAGCGCGGATCGGCGTCTGGATGTTCGAATGGTACTGGAAGCAGCCGGGCGTTCCCGGCGTCGAGAAATTCGTCGCCGACATCCGCAAGATCAACAATGGAAATGTGCCGACCGCGCGGCACTGGTTCGGCTACACCTCGGCCATGACCTTTGCGCTTGTTGCGAACCAGGAGAAGACAACCGACGCGGTCAAGCTCGCTGCCGCCTTGGAGAACTTCGAACTGCCTGACGATGTCAAGCTGCAGCCGAACAAGGTCTATTACCGCAAGGGCGACCATCAATTGATGACGTCCGCCTTCGTCGGCGAGGCGCAGTCGAAGGGCAAGGACGATCCGGAAGATCTCTATCGTGTCGACGAAGTTGTCCCCGGCGACAAGACGGCGCCTGCCGTCGCCGAAACCGGCTGCACCATCCAGTGGCCGTCCTGACATAATGTCCGCTATTTCCCGTGATCCGGGAGCCATGCTCCCGGATCAAATGCATGTTTTCCGATCCGGTGAATGATGGCGCAGCTTCTCCTGTTTAATGTCACCAACGGGCTCATCATCGGCGCCTTCTACGTGCTGATGGCGCTCGGCCTCTCTCTGATTCTCAATCTGAGTAACGTCATCAATTTCGCCCATGGCGGATTTCTCGTCATCGGCGGCTATATCGCCTATACTATTACCCCCTATATCGGCTTCTGGGGTGCGCTGCTGCTGGCGCCGCCATTGACGGCTGTCATTGGGCTCGCCGTCGAGCGCGTGTTGATCCGGCCGCTCTATGGACGCGATCCGCTCTATAGCCTGCTGCTCACTTTTGGCCTCGCGTTCATGATCGAGGATGGCGCGCGATTTATCTTCGGCCCGCAAGGCAAGCCGGTCACCATTCCCGCCTTTCTGGCGCAGCCTTTGAGCAACGATCTGTTCTTCATCACCGGCTACCGCCTGTTCATGGTGGCGGTGGTGATGATTGCGGTTGCATTCCTGTTCCTGTTGCTGCGCTACACCCGGCTCGGTATTCGCATCCGCGCCGGCACGCTCGACCTTGAGACCGTTGCGGCGCTCGGCATCAACGTACAGATGTTGCGCTCGCTGAATTTCGCAGTCGGCATCTTTCTCGCCGGTCTCTCCGGCGTGCTCGCCGCGGGACAACTCGGCCTCGAGCCGACCATGGGCACGGGCCTCCTGATGCCGAGTTTCATCGCCATCATCGTCGGCGGCATCGGCAGCCTGCCGGGGACGCTGGTCGGCGGCCTCTTGATCGGGGTGGCCTCAGGATTGACGGCGGTGTTTTTCCCCGCCGCCAGCGAGGCGGTGATCTACGTCATGATGGCGGTGATCCTGCTCACCCGTCCGCGCGGATTGTTCGGCGAAGAAGGAATGATGAGTTGAGCGCCGAGCAAACCCGCAAGCTGATCGCGCTGGCCGCGATCTGGGCAGCCTTGCTACTCGCGCCCTATTGGATGATCCCGCTCGGCGGCTATACCGCGCTCGCCACCCGCGTGCTGGTACTCGGGCTGGCGGCGATGTCGCTGAATTTCCTGCTGGGCTTCACCGGCGTGCTGTCGTTCGGTCACGCCGCCTATTTCGGCCTCGGCGCCTATGGCGCCGGGCTGACGCTGAAGTTCCTGGCGCCAAGTACGCCGCTGGCGCTCATTCTGGGAATGCTGCTGGGCGGTCTCTGCGGCGCCATTCTCGGCACGCTGATCGTGCGGCGGCGCGGCGTCTATTTCGCCATGGTGACGATCGCGTTTGGACAAGTGTTCTACTACATCGCTTTTCAGTGGAGCTCGCTGACCGGCGGCGACGATGGCTTGCGCGGTTTCTCACGCCAGCCGATCGATTTCGGCGCCTTCAAGATCGACATTCTCTCCAACGCCAACAACTTCTATTTCTTCGTGTTGTTCTGCTTTGCGCTGGCGGTCGGCGCCATGGCATTTGTCTTGCGCTCGCCGTTCGGCCGCACCATGATCGCGATCCGCGAGAACGAGCGCCGCGCCCGCTTCCTCGGCATTCCCGTCGAGCGCCACATCTGGATCGCCTTCACGCTGTCCTGCTTCTTCATGGGATTTGCCGGCGCGCTTTACGCACTGGTCAACAACTTCGCCGATCCGCGGGGCCTGCATTACAGCCAGTCCGGCGATTTCGTCATGATGGCTGTGATGGGCGGCATGCGAAGCTTCTGGGGCCCGCTGCTTGGCGCTGCCGTATTCGTCGTGCTGCAGGATTATCTGTCGAGTATCACCGTCAACTGGATGTCGTTCGTCGGGCTATTGTTCGTGCTCGTGGTGCTGTTCTTCCCGCGCGGGCTGCTTGGCTTCCTTCAGAGGAGCAAGGCATGAACGTTCTCGACATCAACAACGTCACCAAGCGGTTCGGAAATCTGATAGCCGTGCGCGACGTGTCGCTGTCCGTGGCAAAGGGAGAGCTGTGCGCGATCATCGGACCGAACGGCGCCGGCAAGACCACCTTCTTCAACCTGATCTCGGGATTCTTTCCGCCGACCTCGGGCGCCATCACCTTCGACGGCCGCGACATCACCAAACTCTCCACCCATGAGCGCGTTACCCTCGGCATGGCCCGGACATTCCAGATCACGGAGATTTTCCCCGAACTCACCGTGTTCGAAAACGTCCGCATCGCCGCGGAAGTCGCCGGCGGATATCGTTTGCGTCCATGGATCAACCGTTCGGAAGCGGCGCAGGTCCATCGCTACGTCGAAGATACGCTCAAGCTGGTTTCGCTGGAGACCAAGACAGACCGACTGGTCGGTGAACTCGCGCACGGCGATCAGCGCTCCGCCGAGATAGCGATGGCGCTGGCCCTGAAGCCGCATCTGTTGCTGCTTGACGAGCCGACCGCAGGGATGGGCGACCAGGAAACCTACCAGATCACCCAGCTGATCCGCCGCCTGCACCGCGATTCCAACTACACCATCGTGCTGATCGAGCACGATATGCGGGTGGTGTTTCACCTCGCCGACCGCATCTGCGTGCTCGACCAGGGCCGCATGCTGGCGCAGGGCACGCCGCAGGAAATCGCCGCCAACGAGGCCGTTCAGGCCGCTTACCTGGGCAACGCCGCATGACCGCCGCACTGATCGCCGAGGGCCTGCACACTTATTACGGCAAGAGCCACATCCTGCATGGCGTCAGCCTCGAGGTCGCCGAGGGCAGGATCACCGCGCTGCTCGGCCGCAATGGCGCCGGCAAAACCACGACGCTGCGCAGCCTGATGGGCCTGACGCCGGCGCGCGAAGGCAAGATCACGATCTTCGGCGAGGACACCACGCGCTGGCCGACTTTTCGCGTTGCCGCCGCCGGGGTGGGCTATGTGCCCGAAGGCCGGCGCATCTTCGCCAATCTCAGCGTCGAGGAAAATCTCAAGGTTCCGCTGGAGCGCGGCGGCCCGTGGACGATCGAGCGAATCTACCAGCTGTTCCCGCGCCTGGAGGAGCGCAAGCTCAATCGCGGCCGGCAACTTTCCGGCGGCGAGCAGGAGATGTTGTCGATCGGCCGCGCGCTGCTCTTGAACCCGAGGCTTCTCATTCTCGACGAGCCCTCGCAGGGGTTGGCGCCGCTGATCGTGCGTGAGGTGTTTCGCATCGTCCAGCAGATGAAGGCCGAGGGCATTTCGGTGCTGCTGGTCGAACAGAACGCGCGGATGAGCCTGGAAATCGCCGACGACGCCTATGTGCTGGATGACGGCATCGTCGTCTATTCCGGCCCGGCCCAGGAACTCGCCGCGGACGAGGGGCGGGTCCGGGCGCTCGCCGGCGCCAGCGCCGAGGAGTGGACGATTACTTAAGCCTCACGCCCGATAGGCGGTCTTACCGGTGCCGCGGTAAAGCACGCGCACCTGCTCTTCCGAGACTTCCTTGTGAAAGGCCAGCGCCTCCGGCTCGAGATCGCGCCTCGGCACGTATTCCGGCTGAAAGTGACCGTAGGTATCCTTGCCGCGCACCAGTGTTGCCCAATCGCGCTGGCCTACCGCCTGCTTGAGGTGCGTTGGAATGTAGCGGATGGCCAACCCGATGCGCCGCTCATCGGAGCGGTTCGGCTCCGAACCATGGAACAGCAGCACGTGATGCAGCGATGCCTGGCCGGGCTTCAGCTCTGCATGCACCGCCTTGGCCTCGTCGACGGTAACGGCGATTTCCTGACCGCGGGTAAGCAGGTTGTTCTGGTCGAACGTATCCTCATGCTGGACTTGGCTCTTGTGGGTCCCGGCGATGAACTTCATGCAGCCGGAAACCTTGTTGGCCGGCGACATCGCGATCCATGCGGTCGCGACATCCGATGAACTCAGCCCCCAATAGGTGGCATCCTGATGCCAGGACACGAAGCCCGGGTCATGCGCTTCCTTGATGAAGAAGCTGGTGTTCCAGCACAGGATATTCGGCCCCAGCAGGTCTTCCATGGCATCGAGGATTTTCGGATGGCGGATCATCTCGTTGATCCAGGTAAACAGCACGTGGCTGCGATGGCGCATCTCGCCCCTGATCGGGCCGCCGCTTGCCGCTTCGTAGTCTTCGAGCTTGCGGCGGAAATCGGCCACTTCGCCGGCGCTCAGTGCGTCGATCGGGAAGTGATAGCCGCGGTCGCGATAACCAGCAACTTCGTCCTCGCTCAGCAATTTCGGCATGGTTTCCTCCAAATGTTCTTGTTTTTGTTTGTAGGGCGGGCAGCAAACGCTTGATCGAGGGTGACCCCGCGGTCTGGCTCTGTCAAGAAGTGCGGGCGGCCGGTGGCGCCTGCCGCATCGACCTATCGCCCGCCTGGCTTTGCCCGTACAATACGGCGATGGCGAAGTGCGTTAACCCTCTCAAGTCTGCACATCGCCGCCGGATTTCGGGATGAGAACGCGGGCCAGCAACCTGATGGTCGGAACCACGACGCTTGCGGTCATCGCCGCGGCATTCGTCGGCCTGCTCGGATACCGGAAAATCCACGGCATCCAGCAGCGCAGCCCGCTTCGCGTCGTCTTCGAAGGTTCCGCCAGCGGCCTGCGCAAGGGCGGCAGCGTCAACTTCGACGGCGTTCAGGTTGGAGAGATCCTGTCCCTCAAGCTCGACAATCCTCGCAAGGTTGTCGCCTATACCATGGTGGATAACAGCGCGCCGATCCGCAAGGACACGGTGGTGGGCCTGGAATTCCAGGGGCTGACCGGCGTGGCGGCGATTTCGCTGACCGGAGGTGCGGCCGCCGCATCTCCGGTGCCGCTCGATGAAGACGGCGTTCCAACCCTGACGGCCGATCTCAGCGAGATCGAGTTCGATCCGCGATACCCTGCACAATGTCGACCGCGTCCTCGTCGGCAATCAGGCGATGCTGAAGGATGCGCTGCTCAACTTCGAGACCTATACGGCGTCGCTGGCGAGCAAGGGCGAGGCGATCGACAGCGTCATCCGCAAGGCCGACAATGCCTTCGCCGGCTTCGACAGCGCCATGACCAAGGTCGATGGCATCATGCCCGGCCTTGCCGACGGCAAGGTCGACGAGCTGTTCGAGAAGGTGAAATCGATTCGCGAATTCGCCGAGACCTTCAACAAGAAGTCCGCCGTCGTGATGGAGGAAGGCCGGCGCTCGCTACTCGATATCAGCCAGGCGGCGATCAAGGTGACCCGCAAATTCGACCCGCAAGCCGTAAGCGGCGACAACGCTCCGGCGCCGCCGCGAAAGCCGAACCCGAAGCGGCAGTAATCAGTGGCTGATCATCCAGGGCCGCGCGGTCGGAAAACTTTTTGCGCCGTTCAGTCGCGTGGCCATGCGCTGGCCTGAGGGCAAGCGGTAGAACAGCGCGAGTCATCGCAATTCGTGACAATACACGGCGAGCTCATCGCTCGACGAACGCGCGTTGCAGCTGATCGGTAATCGGCTTCAGCAGATAGCTCATCATGGTCCGGCTGCCGGTCTGCATGAAGACCTCCGCGGGCATACCCGAGACCAACTGCAGCCCGGCCAGTCGCCGGCGCTCGTCCTCGGAAAGCGTCACTCTGACCGTGAAATACGGCGCATTGCTCTGCTGATCGTGGCTGGTATCAGGCGAGACGTAAGACACCATGCCTGTGAGCTGCGGCGTGACGCGCTGGTTGAAGGCCGTGAAGCGCACGAACGCCTTCTGGCCGGTCCGCACCTGATCGATATCGTTGGGTTGCAGTCGCGCCTCGATCTGCAGGTCATCGGAATCCGGCACGATTTCCATGATTGTATCGCCCGCACGAATGACACCGCCGATGGTGTGCACCGAAAGCTGATGGATCACGCCTGCGGTCGGCGAGCGGATTTCGATGCGGTCGAGAAGATCGCGCGCCGCAACGCCACGCTCGACGAGTTCGGCTTCCTTGCCCTGGCTCTCACCAAGTTCCTTGACAACATCGGTCCGAAAATCCTGATCGAGCCGAACGATCTGAAGCTGCGCTTCGCCAATCTTCGCCTTCGTCTCGGCGATTGCCGACACCAATTGCCCGCGCTCACCTTCGATCCGCGCGCTCTCGCGCTGCAAGGAAGTGAGCCGCGTCAGCGGTACGAGCCGCTTGTCGTACAGATCCTGGACTTCGGAAAGCTCCCCGGTAATCAGCTCCAGCTGCTTCGCCTTGGAACCGACCTGGGCATCGAGGCCGGTAATCTCCTCGCCGAGTTGCGAGACCCGGCTCTGCAGCAGGTCCTTCTGGCTGTCGCGCGCGTTGGCCCGGGCCCTGAACAGCGACGCTTCCGACGCCAGCAGAGTCTTGACATTGCTTTCGGCCAGCCGCGTCGCCATTTCGGCTGGAATTTCGGGGCGAGGCAGGCCATCCCGCTCGGCGAGCAGTCGCGAGATTCGCGCCCGAACTTCATCGAGCTGCTTGCTGACCATCTGAAGACTGGCCTGCGCCTGGGTCGCGTCGAGCCGCACCAGCAAATCGCCAACCGCCACCCGCATGCCATTATGGACCGCGATCTCTGCAACAACCCCGCCGGTCGGATGCTGAATGGTCTTGACGTTCGATTGAACCACGAGATTGCCCGGCACCACGACCGCACCCGCCAGCGGCATCAACACGGTCCAGCCGCCGGCCAGGAGGCCGACGGTAAGCAGCACCCACAGCCCCCTGCGCAATTCGCTCTCGAACGCGCGTCCGGCCCGCAACGTCAGGCTATCACCCGGCACATTATCGTTGTCGGCAACGCCGTCGCGATTGACGAGGAAGGCAACGCCCTCGACCAGGCCGACGCGGCAGCGCTCGATCAACTGCGCAACCGCCGTCGCGGGCTCTGCATTGCCGGCCGGGCGCGGCAGTTCCAATCGCGGATTCTCGATATTCATCGACCGATTTACGTCATCCAGCCCGCGAAGTGCCGGTCCGGGCCTCGTCACATTGATCAGTGACGGATCGTCGGGCGCGATGATCGGGCCGCGCCGGTGCGGCGGCGGGGCGGCAGCCGGTTCGTGCGCCACTGCGCCTCTGCGTCCGGCCGTGGTGGTCGCATTGAATCCGAATTGTTCAAGGCAAACATCGATGGCGCGCCCCATCTTGCCTTTCCGACGCCGCTTCTGCTTGCGGGTGCGCTCGCGCGGGGCTGGGTGGACGTTACCGCGAGCCGGACGCCGCGGTTGCGGCGCGTTCGTCTCATTGAAGTCTTCGCGCTCGAACGCATGCCGCAGACGCTGCAACTCGAGAATCAGGGCGGCGCCCTGCGGTCCCACGGCATCGTCGACCGACTCGCTTTGCCAGCGCCGCGTGACCCGGTCATCATGCCGTGCGTCGTTGCCGGGCCTCATGGCTGAACGCTCTCGGCCAACGAGGCCCGCCGGGCAGCTTTCGGAGCCGGCGTCGCCGCGGCCTGTCTGGCCGGCGCGGTCTGTCGCGGCGCGTTGCGAACGCGTGCAAATATCTCCTCGCACGGGCCGAATGCAATCGCCTTCCCTTCATAGAGCACCATCGCCATATTCAACGCGGCAAGCGCGCTGGGACGATGCGATATGACAATGACGATACAATTGTTGTGACGCAGGATCTGAATGGCACGGGTCAGGGCATTCTCACCGTCGGTATCCAGATTGGCATTCGGCTCATCGAGCACGACCAGAAACGGATCGCCGAACACCGCTCGCGCCAGCCCAACTCTCTGCCGCTGCCCCGCGGACAGCGACATGCCACCCTGGCCGATGCGCGTCGAGTAGCCCTCGGGCAGACGCAAGATGATTTCATGCACGCCCGCGATCTGCGCGGCCTTCAGGATAGAATCGGAGGTCGCAGTTTCATCAAAGCGGCAGATGTTTTCAGCAACGGTGCCATCAAACAGAGCCACATCCTGAGGCAGATAGCCGATATAGCGGCCCAGATCCTCGTTTCGCCATTGATCAAGCGCGGCGCCGTCGAGCCGCACGACGCCTTGCCGCGCCGCCCAGATTCCGACCAGCGCCTTTGAGAGCGAGGTCTTGCCCGACGCGCTCGCGCCGAGCAGCACCAGTCCCATGCCGGCCTTGAGCGAGAACGAAATATTCGACACGATCGCCTTTTCCGTTCCCGGTGCGGCGACGGCGAGATCCTGCACCGATAGCTCACGGCAGGGACGCGGCAGCACCACCGGCGGCGCCGGGGGTGCCGCGGTGGCCTTGCAGATTTCGCGCAAGCGAGCGATGCCCTGCCGCGCGGCGACAAGCTGCTTCCAGGTCCCGAGTGCCATTTCAACCGGCGCAAGCGCGCGGCCCATCATGATCGACGAAGCGATCATGATGCCGCCCGACGCCCGGTCGGCCACCACGAGGTATGCACCGATGCCCAGCATCCCCGATTGCAGCGCGTAGCGCAGTACTTTCGCCCCCGAGCCGAGATTGGCATATACGTCGGTGGCACGGATATTTTCCCGTAAATAGCGCTCATTGGCCTGCGACCAGCGCGCGGTGAATTGATCGGTCATGCCCAGCGCCCGGATGATTTCGGCGTTGCGCTGGGTCGCATCCGCCAGCACCTGTCGCTGCGCGCTGGAATCCATCGCAGCCTTGGCCGCAGGGCGCGACATGCGCTCGGTCAGCAATGTCATGGCGATGATGGCTGCCGTCCCAAGCAGGGCCGTCACGCCGATCGCCGGATGAAACAGAAACAGCGCAACCAGAAAGATCGGAATCCACGGCATGTCCAGGAACGCCGTCGGCCCCATGCTCGACATGAAGCCGCGCACCTGATCGAGATCGCGCAGGGGCTGCTGCATCAGCATCGGTTTGACCCCGCGAAGCGGCAGGGTGGCGAGTGCGGTGTGGATCGAACTCTGCAAGCTCGCGTCGAAAACCGTTGCGACCCGGCACAGCATGCGCGCGCGCAACGCTTCGAAATAGCCTTGCACCAGATATGCGAACAACACCATGAGCGAGAGGCCCAGCAAGGTCGCAATGTTGCGGCTCGGAATGACCCGATCGTAAACCTGCAACATGTAAAGCGAGCCCGACAGCATCAGGACATTGATCACCCCGCTGAATAGGGCAATGCCGACCATGCGCCGCGCACTCTCACGCAGCCCCAGCGCCACGGGATCATCGGACGCCAGCGTCGACCGCAGACTCGAAATCCCGAGCGACGGAAATATTTGCCCGTGACTTTGAGCGACACTCATTCGGTTACGCCTCCCCGCCGGCCGATATCGCCGGCGCGATCAAATATGATTGACCCGCGATACCGACCATTTTTCGGCAAGAATGCGACCACATCCAACAGTTGTGGATCGAACCGGAATAAAACGCGTCGAGACGTGTCGTTATTACCGGGATCATTGCGTCATGCGGATCGAAAAAAATTTGCGACAACAAAGCGGCAATCAAGATTCCCGCGGCAAGCGCCGACAACGTCTTCATATTTTTCTCTCATGAAGGCCACATCTGCCGCATTAAGACGGAACGAGCGTCACGGTTTCGTCCGCCTATCACCTTGCTTCTCCCGCGCGTTGGCCCCCGTGTCGGCTGAAAGCCGCCACGAAGCTAAATAATTCTTCATCTCGCGCAATCAGTGCGCGGAATGGTCATGAGGGGATGATCACGGCCATTTAACCGCTGCGCCAAACGTTGCGGCCATAAGGTTTCTCGAAGGGGGCTTGTGCCAGCGCGATGTTACGTAACCAACCGAAGTAATGGCAGCTTATTCAGTATCGCCAACAACAACACCGAAGAGAGGGACGACGCAAATGGCACTGACAGCAACGGATCTATTCAACGATGCAACGACCCGCGAGATCGGCGGCGTCGGCCCGGATCAGGTCAACTTGATCGTCTCGGACCTTCTCGGCGTACAGCAGATGCTGAGCGCGGCAGATCCCCAGATCAACAACCTCACCGATCTGCACACCCACATCATCATCAATCAGCTCAATGAAGAGATCGCATCCGTCGAGAACGCCAACGCGCCGACAACGGGTACGCTGACGCTGGGAACAGATCTCGGACAATATGTCGGGCGTTCGATCAACGATATCCATCGCGATATTATCGATATCGCTCAAGGCGATACGGGTGTTCAGGCGCTGTTCAACCCGACGCCTCTCCCGGACTTGAATACCCCCCCTGCGCCGTTCCATGACAACGCCGCCCAGACGGCCTTCATTACGCAATGGATCCAGGACAGCAATCATCTCGGGCAGGCGGCGATCACGATCGAGAATAACGGTTTCACCGGTGACGTCGCTGCACTGGTCCAGCAAATCCAGACCTACGCGAATAATTCCAACGCCTTCGACCAGGCTCAGGGCGGCCTCTGGTCGGCGCGCTTCTGGAACGAATTCCGGTCGGATGGCACGTCGGGCACGGCGGCGAGCGCGCTGATCGAGGGTTTGCAGAACCACAATGCCGGCGAAGTCAACGCGGCCGCAGAGCAGCTGGCGGCGAACTCCGGCGACGTGGGGAGCAACAACCTCATGGCGGATGGCGGGAGCTATGCGGGCGTGGTGGCGGCGGCGCAGGCCACAGCCGTGACACCGGCGGGTGACAACACGGGAACGCCGCCTGCCGGCGATCCAGGCACCGGACCGGCAGCGGCGGCGCTCAATCCCGGTGATCTTTATTTCAACAACATGTTCAATGACGCGACCAGAATCCTTGAAGGCGGGCTCTGGCACAACAATGTGCCGGTAGGCAACCAAGGCCATGGCACGGACGGCAGGTACACCGCCGACCTGAAGGCGGTTCAGACCGGATTGACCGCAGATGTCGCGGCCAATGATTTTACCGGCGATCAGCTCACGCATGTCAACACGGTGCTCGCCGACATAACTACCGCTCTTGGCTCGGTACAAGGAGCCGTCAACAACGACCCCAATGCCGAAGCCGCCTTGCGCGCGGCACATCTGGACATCATCAACACCATCGAGAACGATCCGGTTCTTCAGGCCCTAAGCATCAAGGATGACAATCCGGGGTTCAACTTCGCGCCCCCCGAACTGGCCACGCCGTTGAACGCCAAGACGCCGCACAGCACCTTCGCCGAGTTGGGAGCGATTTTCGACGACGCCCAGTCCAAATCGCTGGGCGGCATCAACGCAGATAATCTACCGGCGATTCAGGCCGATCTGCAGACCGTACACGATGGGCTTCTGACGCTGATGAAGGGCCACCCGGAGTTGTTTGGTGGCGCGACCGGCGTGCACGCATCCACCATCGTTGATCAGATAAATCTCCAGCTGACCAACTTCGACCATCAATACGGGTTCAATCCCGACGCCGCCAAAGCGACCAATGACAATTTCCTCGATATTACCGACATCGTTGCGGGCGACCCCAATCTGGCCAACATGGCGTCGGCCAATGGCGTCACCGGATGGACGGGAGCCCCTGCAACTGACGTGGTACCCGTCAAGTATCAGGACGATGCCGCGCAGACCAACTTCTGGGCCGACTTCATCGCCTCCGGCAACACTCTGGGAGCCCAGGCCGAGCAGCTTGTCTCCACAGGCACCGCTCAGCAGATCAAGGACTTCGTTCACACGCTTCAGGGCTGGGAACACAACATCCAGAACTTCGACGCGGCCCAGGGCGGCATCTTCGAAGCGCGGTTCGATAACGAGCTGCTCGGGGCGAACTCCACAGTGGGTGCCGACGTAGCGGCGATGATCAAAGGTCTTCAGGGTCACAACGCGGCACTGGTCACGGCAGCCGCGGACGGATTCCATGCCAATGCAGCGGACGTCTCCGGCAACAATGTCCCGCTCAACGGCGGAACCTACAATGCCGACGGCACGACCATAGCCGATGCGCTTAGCACCGCTACGGGTCCGCTGCCTCCGGCTCCGGCCTCGCTCCTGACGCCTGCTGCTCCGGCCGCTCAGGTAGCGGCCGCTGCTCCAGTGGCCCCGGCGGCTGCAAGCAACGCACCGGCAGCGCCTGTCACAACCGCCGACGCCGGAGCATCAGCGACAGAAGGTCCGACAGGGTCCGGCATGCATCATTCGTTCTTTGCCGAAGCGGCGCACCATTTCCACCACATGTGGGGATGACGGCGGATCAGCGCGACCTCCAGCGTCCCGTCACATCGATGGGGCGCTGGAGGACCACTGGATCGTTCGATCCAGCTCAGGTCTTGTCGCTTGAACGATCGCCACGTCGCGGCCGGGCAGCCGCAAAACAAGGGAAAACTCTTCATTCGCCGGGCGCGGCGAATCGCGATTTGGGGACGAGTGTTTTGTGTATCAGCAACAATGGCTGCTTGCCGAATGCCGCGCGGGCCAGGATGGAAGACCGTGCGATCCGATGCGGCGCGCCGGCGAATACTGCATACGAAATTCACGTGGAGTTCAGGCGTCGTCCTGATGTCGCCGGTTGCGGCCTCCTTAAGGATGGAGCGCCGGCGTGAGACATCGCAAGACCGACTACGGAACCATCATTCTGCACTGGCTGCTTGTGGCCGCGTTCGGCATCGCCTTTCTGAGCGGATTGCGTATCGCGACCGAAGCGCCTGGACGCACCTGGATCAATCTGTTCGATGCCGTGCTGCCGCGCGAGAGCGTATGGGTGGCGCACATGCAGGCGGCCCTCGTGCTGGTCGCGGTGTCGCTCGCATACGCGATCTATCTGGTCAGGTCAGGTCTCGTCCGCCGCATCCGGCTCGACAAGGTTCGCCTGCGCGGACTTTTCGGCAGGAAGCAGGCGAGACTGGGCGCCCTCAATATCGTTCTGTACTGGGTTTTCTTCGTCACGATGCTGGCGCTGATCTCTAGCGGCGGATTGCTTTATTTCGGCTTTTACGCCGGTCACGATGTGGCGGAGCTGCACTGGTACGGAACATGGGCGATCCTCGTCCTTTCCGGCCTTCACATCCTGGCGCATTACAGGATCGGCGGCGCATCGCAGTTGCTTCGCATCTTTCGGCCCACGCGCCTGTCCGCGCCGCCGCCGCGGCTCGATCCGATCGAATTGCTGGCGTTGCTGGCTGAGCAATCGGCGCGGCTACAGCCGGAATCCGCACGGCCGAATGCAAGACCCGCGCGGTCGCTTGACGATGCTGCGCGGGATCGGATGGCCCCACGTCATCCGGCCGCCCCCGCGACGCCGGGACCGCCGCGAAAAGCCGCCGCGCCGAAGCGACGCAATCCGACATTGCAATCCAATCCTCTTGTCGTCGCCGCAGCCATCGCAATCACCGGTGCTTCGGTCATCGTTGCCGCCGACCAGATGGCGGTCGACCGCCTGCAGATCCACCGCATCAACAGCGCCGATGCGCCCATCCTCGACGGCGACACCTCCGACCGCGCCTGGCGCAGTATTGCGCCATTTTCGCTGATGACCAGCGAGGGAGGGAACTTTGACGGCAAAGGAGAAACGCGAATAGAGATCCGCGCGGTGCACGACGGCACGTGGGCCTATTTCCTGTTCACGTGGGAAGATCCGACGCGGTCGCTGAAACACCTGCCCCTTATCAAGGACGTCGATGGATGGCACATGCTTCACGACGGCTATGAGACCGGAGACGAGCACGACTACAATGAAGACAAGTTTTCCGTCTTGCTGACCACTTCGGACGTGACCCTTGCGGGCGACCGTACCTTTCATGCCGGCCCGCACCCGATCGCCGACGCACCAGCCACCATGACCGGCCGCGGCCTGCATTTCACATCGGGAGCTTATGTCGACGTCTGGCAATGGAAGGCGACCAGCGGGGGTCCGACCGGCTGGATGGACGACGCTCATTTCGGCCCGCCGCTGGATCCAACGCCCATGCAGGTGCGAAATATCATCCCGTATAAGGGCGGCTTCGCTCCAGATCCGGGTACTGCGAGCTACACGGACAATTTTGCCATCGATGGCGACGCGACCGGCGGCGGCCGCCGGCTCATCGCGCCGCTGCGGTTGCCCAACGACCTTGCAACAACAATCGCAACGATGGGCGATGTCGATATCGATCCGGATCGCGGCGAGGGCGAAGGCACGCGCTGGTTCATGACCGAGCAGGAGTTGATTCCATATTCCGCGGAGGCGGACGCCCGCATCCCGATGGGAACGGTTATTCCGGGCGTCATTATCGCCGGCGAATTCTCGGGCGATCGCGCCGACGTGCGATGTGCAGCCCGCTGGGCCTCCGGTCACTGGGCGCTGGAAGTGGCACGCCGTCTCGACACCCACAGCGAATACGACGTGCCGATCAAGACCGGCGTTTTCATGCGGGTCGCAGCCTTTGACCACAGTCAGATCAGACATACCCGGCACGTCCGGCCAATTCGTCTCGAGGTAGAATAATGCGTAAGATCTGCAAGGTGACCCTCAACAACGAGCCGTTCCTGGCGAATTGCGGCGACCTGCTGCTGGACTGGGCGTTGATGAATGGCGTCGACCTGCCTCATGACTGCCGCAGCGGCATTTGCGGCGCCTGCCGCGTCCGCGTCGTCGAGGGACAGGTCTTTGGCGGCCACGAGCAGGGTGACGACATCGTTCATGCCTGCCAGGCGCGGATCGTCTCCGACGTCAAGATCGTGACCGAAGCCGTCCCCGATCCGGTTAACATTGTAGCCCGCGTGGCCGGCATCGCTCGGCTGGCGCCTGACGTCATCGGCGTCGATGTCGAGCTGCCGAAGAAGCTTCGTTATCTTCCCGGTCAGTATTGCAAGGTGCAATTTCGGGGCTTCCCGGCGCGAAGTTACAGTCCAACCTATCCGATGGAGGTCCCCGATGATGGCCTGCTGCATTTTCACATCCGAAAGTTATCCGACGGGGCGGTATCCTCAGCGCTGGGCCGCAATATCCGGGTCGGGCACCGCGTCAAACTGACGGGTCCGTTCGGCAGCGCCTTTCTGAGGCCAGGTCATGCCGGCAGCATTGTCCTTGTTGCCAGCGGCACCGGTTTCGCGCCGATGTGGTCGATCGCGGTCGCGGCGATCACGGAACGGCCGCAGCGCGAGCTGATATTCGTGGTGGCTGCGCGAAAGCTGCAGTCGCTGTACATGCATGGCGCCCTGTGCCGTCTCGCGCGGTTTCCCAACGTCACGATCATTCCGACCGTATCGGAGCCGCAAAGCGTCTCCGCCGCCGTTCGCATCGGACGGCCAACCGAGCACCTGCCGAATCTGTCGGCGAACGACGTCGTCTACACCGCCGGCGCGCCGGCCATGACCGAGAGCGTCGCACGGATCGCGAGAGCCGCCGGCGCCAGGTGCTATGCCGACCCCTTCTTGTCGAATGCCAAGGCGGACAAACAGGCCAACGTCATGACGCGCTTCGGGGGCTGGCTCAATAAACCGCAGACCAATCCCACAGCGTTGCGACCCGCGCCGCAACAGGCGCAGAGACGGCGGGCATGATACGTGGCAAGCGGCGAGAGCCCGGCGCAAAATCTCAATCGTAGACGAACGCGGCGTCGTCGAGATCGATTGCCGGGAATTCGTCCTTTTCGGTCCAGTAGTCCTGGCTGTGCTGCCATTCCGGTTTGTCGCCGCGCTTGGGCAACAGATGTATGTCCCGCATCAGGTAGCCGGGGTTGAAATTTTCCGGATCGATCCAGGACAACAACGGCATGTTGCCATCCTGCGGCCGCAGCGCCGGCACGACTTTCTTGGCGCCCTTCTTCTTCATATGCGCCAGCAGGCGGCAGACGAAATCCGCCACCAGATCGGTGCGCAGCGTCCAGCTCGCCCGGAAATAGCCGAACACCCAGACCATGTTCGGCACGCCGGTGAACATCATGCCGCGATAGGTCACGGTCTCGGCGAAATCCAGCGGCTTGCCGTCGATGGCGAAGGCGATATCGCCGAGCACATTGAGGTTGAACCCGGTCGCGGTGACGATGATGTCGGCGTCGAGCCTCTCGCCGGATTTCAAAAGAATGCCGGTTTCGGTGAACCGATCGATCTCGTCGGTGACGACGGAAGCCTTGCCACGCTTGACCGCCTTGAACAGGTCCGCATCGGGCACGAAGGCGATGCGTTGCCGCCATGGCCGATAGTTGGGCGTGAAATGCTTCTCGACGACATCATCGGAGTCGGGACCGAGCGCCGCGCGAATGCCGCCGAGCAGTTCTTTCTTGACCGTTTCCGGCTCCTCGAAGGCGCGGCGGGTGAATGTGGCCTGATCGAACAGAATCTTGCGGCGCACGATCTCGTGGATCCATTCCTCGCTGACCTGCAGCTGCCGCAGCGTCTCGGCCAGTTCGATCGCGTTGCGGCCGGTAATGAAATAGGTCGGCGAGCGCTGCAGCATGGTGACGTGGCCGCATTTGTCCGCGATCGCCGGAATAAGCGTCGCCGCGGTCGCGCCCGAGCCGATCACCACCACCTTCTTGCCTTCGGTATCGAGATCGTCAGGCCAGCGCTGCGGGTGAACGATGCGGCCCTTGAAGGTCTCCACGCCCTTCCATTGCGGCGTGTAGCCTTCCGAATGGCGGTAATAGCCCTGACACATCCAGAGGAAGTTCGCGGTGAATGTCACGGCTTGCCCGGTGTCGGTCTTGACCGCTTCGATCGTCCACAGATTGGCCGCGCTCGACCAACTCGCCGAAGAAATCTTGTGCCGGTAGCGGATGTGCTTTTCGAGTCCATTTTCGGCGATGACCTCGCCCATATAGGCGCGGATTTCTGCTGCCGTTGCGATCGGCGCCGAGGTCCAGGGCTTGAAGCGATAGCCAAAGGTGTGGAGATCGCTGTCGGAGCGGATGCCGGGATAGCGGTGGGTCAGCCAGGTGCCGCCAAAGCTCTCCTGCGACTCGAGCACGACAAAACTGGTGTCCGGGAGTTGCACTGTGAGGTGATAGGCACTGCCGACCCCTGAAATGCCGGCGCCGACGATCAGGACATCGAAATGTTCAGTCGATTGTGCGGTGGAAGCGGTGCGGGTTGTTGCCAGTACGTTCATAAGTCAGGTTCTTTTTCTGATTGGTTCCGGGACCTCTCGTAGAGATCAATCATCGGCGACACAATGCGCCAGATCAACCTGCTGTACTCACAGCGCAGAACCCCACTGGCGGGCGGTCTGCACAATCCAGTCGCGGTAGAGCGTGAGCGGCGTGACCCCGGTCAAACCGCCGCAGCCGGCGCCGCCGTTCGGGCCGGTCGACCAGCTGATGATGCCGACGATGGCGGCGCCGCCCGGCCGGTCCTCAAACACCGGGCCGCCGGAATCCCCGGTACAGGCGCCAAGCCCATCGCGTGCGCCCTGCGTGAGCGGATCGACCAGCCGGATCTGCAACGTCCCGGGCTGGCCGGTCGCGACCAGGCCGGCGACGCGAATGGTCCCGCCGCTAGAACCCTCGCCACGGATGGTCACGCCGATGCCGACGATGGTGAAACGGCTGCCGACGACAATGGGAACGTTGGGCACACCCAGCGTCGCGGCGATCTTCTCTTGCGGCGGCGTTTCGAGCCGCAGCAGCGCCACATCGGCGGTGGCGCGATGGGCCAGAATCGCCTGCAAATTGAAGGCGGGGTGGACGACGACGTTGTTCACGTCGCGCAGCTGCGGCTGCTTGTCCGCGCCATATTCGACGATCTTGTAGACGGCCCCCGGCTGCACGCAATGCGCCGCCGTCAACACCAGCTTCGGGGCAATCAGAGCGCCGGTGCAAAAATTGCCGCGCGAGCCGACGATGGTGACGACGGCGCGGCCGACGCCCTCGGCCGACGGCACGCCGCCGCCGACGATCGCGTTAGCTGGCGCGGCGAAAAACAGCGCCAGGCCTGAAATAATCCCCGGCAGCATTTTCGTCGCGGCCGATATTGCCCGCATCCGCGGTTTCATGTGATTTGCTCACCACTGGACAGCGCCGGCAACTTACAGCAAGGCGCAACCAGCTCCAATCCGCGCTCCTGATGTGAGTCCGCGATCTCGCGGCGCGGCGCGCCCGGGCTATGCATCAACGTTGGCCCTCCAAAACGGAGGGCGCAGGGAAAAGCCGGGTGCCCAATGCACCCATAGCCTCGCGTGCGAAAATAAAAAGCACACGAGCATAGTCACTACAGGTCCACCAGAATTACCCGGCCCTCCCTGCGCAATGGTTTTAACGGCTTACTCCGAGCTCTCCCCGGTGACCGGGCTCTTTTGCCACCGTCGCCTGCGCTTCTTAGCGCAGACTTGACGCCAGCGTCGGGGCGTCAGGACCACACGGCTTTGCCGTCCGCGGATAGGTGCTCTCGTCAGCAGCACCATCTGCGTCCACCGCATCCCGCCCCTACGTCCGTGACGATCGCGAAACGCCCCTCTGTGTGGGCCGGGATGGCGGGAGTCATGCCGCTGATTTGCCCGACGGGCAAAGCGAAATATTTTTGCAAACGGGGCTGGACACGAAATTCGAAAAACTGCCCGTCGGGCAAATCAGTGAGCCGTTCGACCTGCATGCCTCGTTGCGAGGCTGGAATGTGACAGGGAAAAAGAGAGCGCCTCAAAGCGACGGGCTGGCTCACGCTACCCTGTCGTGTTAGCTGCATGTAAAGTCGCCTTCGCAATCGGCAGGGGAATGGATGGTCGAGGCAGTGATCTGGGATTTCGGCGGGGTGCTCACGTCATCGCCGTTCGAGGCGTTTGCACGTTTCGAGAACGAGCGCGGGCTGCCTGCCGACATCATCCGGCGCACCAATGCGGCCAATCACTGGGAGAATGCCTGGGCGAAATTCGAGCGCGCCGAGGTGGATATCGAGACCTTCGATCGGCTGTTCGCGGCGGAATCGCTGGCGCTCGGCGCGGAGGTTCGCGGCAGGGACGTGTTGCCGCTTTTGTCGGGCGACCTGCGGCCGGAGATGGTCGAAGCGTTGCGGCGGGTCAGGGGCGAGTTCAAGACCGGCTGCATCACCAACAACCTTCCCGCCAATGCCATCGGCAGCGCCAGCGGCCGGTCGCTCTATATCGCCGAGGTGATGGTGCTGTTCGATCATGTCATCGAGTCCGCAAAGATCGGCTTAAGGAAGCCCGACCCGCGCATTTACCAGATGATGGTCGAAGCACTCGGCGTCGATCCCAAGGCTTGCGTCTATCTCGACGATCTCGGTGTCAACCTGAAGCCGGCGCGCGAGATGGGCATGACCACCATCAAAGTCGTCAATGGGCTGCAAGCCATCGCCGAGCTGGAAGCCGCGACGGGGTTGTCGCTGCGGTAAACTTCACCGCAATGCTGCAGCGATGTTGCCGCCGTCAACGGTGGTGACATCGGCGGTGGTTTTCAGTGCCAGCGCCTGCGCCAGAAAGGCCTGCGCGACATCATCGGCCGACACTTCGCGGCCGAGCAGGTTGCCCCGCATATAGGCTTGTTCGCTGACGCCGCGAAGTTTCGAGCGTGACGCGATCATGTCTTCGGTCAACAGACCGGAACGGATGCGGTCGGCATTGACGGCGTTGGCGCGAATGCCTTGGCTGCCGTAATCCAGCGCGTATTGCCGCACCAGGAACAGCGTCGCCGCTTTTGGCAAACCGTAAGGGCCGAAATCCGGCCCGGGATTGACCGCCTGCTTGGATACATTGAACAGCAGGCAGCCGCCGGTGCCCTGCGCCCGCATGATCGCAACCGCCGCCTGTGCCACGCGCTGATGGCCGTAGAAATTCAGTTCAAAGCTTTCTCGCAGCACCGCCTCGTCGACCTCGCCGATCCGCCCCTGCCAGGCGGCGCCGGCATTCGAGATGGCGATGTCGACCCCGCCGAAGGTGGAGGCAACAGAAGCGAACGCAGCCTTGACCGATGCGACGTCGGTGACGTCGCAGCGAAGCCCAAGCGCCGTGCCACCGATCGCCTTGGCCTTCGCCTGGGCTGCGGCCTCGTCGACATCGAGCAGCGCCACTTCGGCGCCAGCCGCCGCGAAGGCCTTGGCGGTCGCAAAACCGATTGAACCCGCGGCACCGGTGATGACGGCGACCTGTCCTGCCAGCGGCAGCTCTTTTGCGTTGCCGAGTTTTGCCTGTTCCAGCGACCAGTATTCGACATCGAACAAATCAGATTCCGGCAGCGGCTCGAAGCGGCCGACGGCTTCCGCATCGGTGATGGTGGCAATCGCGGCCTCCGCCAAATCGGAGGCGACCCTGGCGTCCTTCTTGCTGCGGCCAAGCCCGAACAGGCCGACACCGGGCACCAGCACCACGCGCGGCAAGGGATCGAGCATGGTCTTGATGCCGCCGACGCGGACGTTGTTGCGGGTGAAATAGTCCTTGTAGCGCTCGCCATAGGCCGCGACGGCGCTGCGGACCTGTTGCTTGAAGCCGCCGAGATCTCCCTCCTCGGGCGCTGCAACCACCAGCGGGCAATTCTTGATGCGGATATTGTGATCCGGTGTCACCACGCCGGCCTGGCCATAGCGCTCGACCTCAGCGCCGTTGACAAAATTCATCACCGCGGCCGAGCCGCGGAAGTCCAGGACAAAACGCTTCCAGGCGCCGTCGGTCCTGCTGTCCGGCAGGCTACAGGCGCCGCGAACGATCGGCGCGACGTCCGCCAGTCGTGCCGTACCCGTCGGCAGTTTGGCGCTGGTAAATGCCGGCTTGCGCTGTCTCGCCAGCCGCTCCTCGGCCAATGTCACCAGCGCGATCATGCGCTCATAGGCCTGCCGCGCCTCGGCACCAAAGCTGAAGATGCCGTGCTTGACCAGGATCAGGCCTTCGACCGACGGATCGGCGTCGAACACCTCTGCCGCAGCTCTTGCCAAACCGAAGCCTGGCATCAGATAGGGCACATAGCCGACGCGCGCGCCAAAAACCTCGCGGCACAGCGCTTCGCCGTCGGGCTGGTCGGTGAGCGCAAGCACCGCGGTGGAATGGGTGTGGTCGATGAACTTGTGCGGGATGAACGCGTGCAGCAGCGCCTCGACGGAAGGATTCGGCGCCGCCGGGTCGATCAGATTGGCACGCTGCAAGCGCACCATTTCCTCATCGGAAAGTTTTTCGCGGGCGCGAAGTTTTAGCAGCGGCGCGAGCCGCACCGCCGGCAGACCCGCGGGCTCGATCGAGCCCATATCCCAACCGGAGCCTTTGACGCATAGCACGTCGGTATCTTCGCCGTTGAGATCGCTGACACGCGTCTTCACCGAGGTATTGCCGCCGCCGTGCAGCACCAGACGCGGATCCCGGCCCAATAGTCGCGTGGTATAGACCCGAAGCGCAACATCGCGGCCGAGATTTGCATAGCGGGCCACGGCCGCTTCCGCGTCGCGATCGATCCAGGCGCTCTGCATCGGTGGTTCCTTCTTATTCGGCCGCTGCTGCGGTTCGTTCGGGAAAGGCGGCCGACAGCGCGGCGCGGCTGGCCTTCAACACGCCGCGCTCGGTGATCAATCCCGTCACCAGCCGCGCCGGCGTGACGTCAAAACCGTAATTCGCAACCGGCGATCCCTCGGGGCACGATCCGCACGGTCTCGATCCGCCCGTCGGCGGTCCGCCCGGTGATATCGGTCACTTCCTCGGGCCCGCGCTGCTCGATCGGAATTTCCCTGATGCCGTCAGCGACGGAAAAATCGATGGTCGGCGACGGCAGCGCCACATAGAACGGCACGGCATTATCATGTGCGGCGAGCGCCTTGAGATACGTGCCGATCTTGTTGCAGACATCGCCATTGGCGGTCACCCGGTCGGTGCCGACGATCACCAGATCGACCATCCCGTGCTGCATCAGATGACCGCCGGTGTTGTCGGGGATCACGGTGTGCGGCACGCCGTGATGGCCGAGTTCCCAGGCGGTGAGCGAAGCGCCCTGATTGCGCGGGCGGGTCTCGTCGACCCAGACATGAACGGGATGACCGCGGTCATGCGCCAGATAGATCGGGGCGGTGGCGGTGCCCCAATCCACCGTCGCCAGCCAGCCGGCATTGCAATGGGTCAGCACGTTGACGCGTTCGCCGGGTTTTTTGGTCGACGCGATCGCCTCGATCAAAACAAGGCCGTGCCGGCCGATGCCCCGGTTGATGGCGATATCCTCTTCGCTGATCTCGGCGGCGCGCGAGTAAGCCGCGGCGGCTCGATCCGAAGATGATAGCGGCCGCAGCAGCGACCGCATTTCGTCGAGCGCCCATTTCAGGTTGATCGCCGTCGGCCGCGTCGCGATCAGCGTTTGATAGGCCTGATCGAGCGCGGCATCGGAGCTGTCTGCCCGCATCGCCAGCGCCATCCCGAAGGCCGCGGTCGCGCCGATCAGCGGCGCGCCGCGCACCAGCATCGAGGCGATGGCGTCCGCCGCGGCATCGCAGCTCGCAAGCTGCGCCACGACGAAATGATGGGGCAGCCGTCGCTGATCGATGGCGCTGACGGTATGGCCGTCCGGCTCCAGCCAGATGCTTCGGATATGTCGGCCGTCTAACTTCATGACGCCACCACGAATACCCTATTGCATTTCCACCCGGTGGCTTCATCCTTCGAGACGCACGCTAACGCGTGCTCCTCAGGATGAGGTCTTAGACCCTCGTGGTGAGGAGCCCGCCGTAGCCCAAAGGGCGAAGGCGCGGCGTCTCGAACCATGAGGCCCGTTGGACGCCTCATCATCACGACCGCAGCACCCTTCCCGCCACCGCATCGAGCTTCTTCAAAAGCAGGGTATCGCGCGCCTCGGGAGCGGTGATCAGCGCGGTGTCGAGCGCGCGGTCCGATCCGATCGGACACGGCTCGTGTTCCCTGGGAAATTCCTTCGCCAGGCGCGCGACCAGACCTTTTGCCTTGTCGGCATTGGTCGTCAACACCCGGATGATGTCCTGCACGGTCACGGCGTCATGATCGGGATGCCAGCAATCGAAATCGGTCACCATGGCAACGGTAGCATAGCAGATCTCGGCCTCGCGGGCGAGTTTTGCCTCCGGCATATTGGTCATGCCGATCACGGAATAACCTGACATCTTGTAGGTCATGCTTTCGGCGTAGCTTGAGAATTGCGGACCTTCCATGCAGAGATAGGTGCCGCCGCGCGCAACCGCGATGCCCTCGGCCTCGGCGGCGGCGGCCAGGTGGATGCGCAACCGCGGCGACACCGGATGCGCCATCGACACATGCGCGACGCAGCCCTTGCCGAAGAACGAGCTTTCACGCTTGTAGGTGCGATCGACGAACTGGTCGACCAGCACGAAGGTGCCGGGCGGCAACTCCTCCTTGAACGAGCCGCAGGCCGATAGCGAGATCAGGTCGGTGACGCCCGCCCGCTTCAGCACGTCGATGTTGGCGCGGTAATTGATGTCGGAGGGCGACAGCCGGTGTCCCCTGTCGTGGCGCGGCAGAAACACGATCGGCAGACCCGCAATGGCGCCATGCCTGACCGGCGCGGAGGACTCACCCCACGGGCTACGAATCGCCTCCTCGCGCGCGTCCTCCAGCCCCGGCAGGTCATAGATGCCGGAGCCGCCGATAATGCCAAGGACCGCCTTCGCCATGATCTTCCCTTCGCCTGTTCGTGACCCACGATTCAGCATGCCGGCGAAGCAGCCACAACCATATTTCGGCCACGCGATGCATATTTGCGTGAAGTCGATTTGGAGGCGAATATGCGCGCCCTGCCCGAATCGGACGATCCATTCCGCATGCCTGTTTCCTTACCCAGCAACCGGGAGCCCGAAATCGTCCCCGACGCGCTCTCGCTGCTGAATTCCGTGTTCGGCCTGCCCGGTTTTCGTGGCGCGCAGGAGGAGATCGTGCGGCATGTCGTGGGCGGCGGCAATTGCCTGGTGCTGATGCCGACCGGCGGCGGCAAGTCGCTGTGCTATCAATTGCCGTCATTGCTGCGAAAAGGCTGCGGCATCGTGGTGTCGCCGCTGATCGCGCTAATGCGCGACCAGGTCGCCGGCCTGCTCGAAGCCGGCGTCAGGGCGGCGGTGTTGAATTCGACGCTATCCTTTGAGGAGGCCTCCGCGGTCGAGGCGCGGCTCATAGCCGGCGATCTCGACCTGCTTTACGTGGCGCCGGAGCGGCTGTTGACGCCGCGCTGCCTTAGCCTGCTGAGCCGCGCTGACATCGCCTTGTTTGCGATCGACGAGGCGCATTGCGTATCGCAATGGGGGCACGATTTCCGCCCGGAATATATCGGCCTGTCGGTGATCGCAGAACGTTTTCCCGACGTGCCGCGCATCGCGCTGACCGCCACGGCCGATGAGCTCACCCGCAAGGAGATCATCGACCGGCTCGGGCTTGCCGAGGCGCCCAGCTTTGTCGCCAGCTTCGACCGGCCGAACATCCGATACGAGATCGTCGACAAGCACAACGCGCCGGCGCAGCTCAAGGCCTTCATCGGCGAGCGCCACGCGGGCGATGCCGGCATCGTCTATTGCCTGTCCCGCGCCAAGGTCGAGGATACCGCTGCGGCGCTGACCAGGGCCGGCATCGAGGCGCTGCCCTATCACGCCGGCCTCAATGCCGGCCTGCGCGCCCGCCACCAGGACCGCTTCATCAACGAAGACGGCGTCGTGATCGTCGCCACCATTGCGTTCGGCATGGGCATCGACAAGCCCGACGTTCGCTTCGTCGCGCATCTCGATTTGCCCAAGAGCATCGAGGCCTATTATCAGGAGACCGGCCGCGCCGGGCGCGACGGCAAGCCGTCCAGCGCCTGGATGGCCTATGGCCTGTCCGACATCGTGCAGCAGCGCCGCATGATCGAGGAGTCCACCGGCTCGGACGCGTTCAAGCGGGTGTCGATCGGCAAGCTCGAGGCGCTGGTCGGCCTTGCGGAAAGCGCGGGCTGCCGGCGCAGCCGCCTGCTCGGTTATTTCGGCGAGACGCTTAGCTCTTCCAAATGCGGCAATTGCGACAACTGCCTGTCGCCGCCGCAGCTTCGCGACGGCAAGGTGGTCGCGCAAAAACTGTTGTCCTGCGCCTATCGCACCGGGCAGCGTTTTGGCGCGATGCATTTGATCGACGTTCTCGTCGGCCGCATGACCGAACGCGTCGAGCAATTCGGGCATGACAAGATATCGGTGTTCGGCATCGGCCGCGAACTCAATGAAAAGCAGTGGCGCGCCGCGCTGCGACAGCTCGTGGCATTGGGCCATCTGAAGCCCGACTCGGAAGCCTTTGGCGCGCTGAAGCTGACGGAAACCGCACGCGGCGTCCTCAAGGGTGAGACCGAAGTGATGCTGCGCGAGGAAAGCCCGGGCTCCCGCATCCGCGCCAGCCGAGCCAAATCGCGGCGCGGCGATCTCGCGCCCGCACCCGGCGGCGCCGGCAAGTCAGGCGATCCAACATTGCTCGGCGCTCTCCGGGCCTGGCGGTCGCAGGTGGCGCGGAGCCGCGGCGTGCCGGCCTATGTCGTGCTGCACGACTCCACGATCGACGGCATCGCGACCCAGCGCCCGACAACGCTCAACGAACTTCGCGGCATCCCCGGCATCGGCGACAAGAAGCTCGAACATTACGGGGATGAGCTGATCGCGCTGGTGAAGGCTGGTCGCACCGAGGCGTGAGCGGAAACGAGCCTGGCGCAGCAGCGTTCCGGCGAGGCGGATTCCCGCCTCACCGGAAGCAACAGGGCTACTCCTAAACTCGTACGCCCTTAGTGCCGACGATGATGATCGTCGTCTCCGTTGGACACTGCGACCACGACCCCGGTCTTCTCGTCGAGCACCACCTTGCGCGGGCCGTCATCATCCCGGTCATCGAAGTCGAACATGTTGTTGAGCGGTCCGGCGATGGCATCGAACGAGCCGCCGTGTTGAATGCGCTGACCGTCAAGCCAGTTGTCCTCGATGAACCGCAGCACCGAGGTCTGGTCGGTCAGCGTGTGATCGACGTAGTTGCGTTTCGCAAAGGGCGACACCACCAACAGCGGCATCCGCGTTCCGTAACCGCAACGCCCCCACACCGGCGCGCCACCGTTGCCCTTGAGCGGCGTGGTCGAGACCGGCTCGTCCTGCTGGAAGCCGTTGCTGGTATTGCAGATCCCCGGGCCATTGAGCGTGTCGACCGCCGGGCTGAACGAAGGATTGGCGATCGGCGGCATTTGATGATCGTACCAGCCGTCGGAGTCGTCATAGAGAATGATGACGGCGGTTTCCGACCATTCCGGGCTCTTCTGCAGGGCGTTGATGACGCGAACCACGAAATGCTGCTCGTCGAGCGGGTCGGAATATCCGGCATGCCCGTCCTCGAACGCCGCCGCCTTCAGGAAGCTCACGGCCGGCAGGTTGCCCGCCTTGAGCGTGGTGAAGAAGTCATTGATGTCATAATTGTGATTGGCCGGATCCGGGGTGTTGGTATGCGGGATCAGGCTGTGACCGATCGCCGCCACCGAACTCGGACGGGCGTGGGTCGGATTGCGGGTCGACGCATAATACTGGAACCAGGCATGGTGCGGGATGTAATCCACCGACGTGAACGCAGGCGTGCCCGACGCGGTCGGGTTGGTGTGCCGCAAGCAACCGGTCGTGCCGTCGGCGTTGACGACGGTCAGATCGAATCCGCCCATGAACGAACCCCAGGTGATGCCCTTGGCATTGAGGAGATCGCCGATATTCTTGCCAGCCATCGTAACCTGATCGAGCGTAGGATTGGAGCACACGTCCAGCAGCGGATCGCCGTCGCCGATCTCAGTGATGTTGCTGGGGTCGGGGGTCGCAGTCGCCGAACGCCTCGTGGGTGGGGTGCAGCAGCACCTTGCCCGTGCTGTCGAGGACATTCAGCGTGGCGGCGAAGCCGTTGGTCTGGCCCGAAATCAAATTGAGCGCGCCGGGCGTCGAAGGGCCGAACTGCGTGGTGTAGTTGTTGTCGTTCAAGGCGAAATGCTGGGCGTAATTCCATAACGCGGTGACGGTGTTGCCGTCGTAATACCCCATCACCAGCGCCTTGCTGCCGATGCCGACAGGCGGCGGACCGGCGGTTCCGACGAAGGCCGGGAAGCCGTCCATCCGCCCGTTATTGTAGGCGCTCTCCTCCGGGCTTTCATTGTGTCCCTGATCCGCCGTCAGTGCCTGTGAAGGCGACAGCCGGAACGGGTTCGACGCGCCGGTGCCGTTGATCTTGCTGTTGTTGGGAGCGCCCGGATTGGTCGGAACGCTGTTGGGATTGTGGTTGAGAAGATCGACACCCGCGAGCGGCTTGAAATGATGGTTGACGTCGAGCGGGTTGACGAGATTGTTGACCTTCGGCGTCCGCGGCGACGGCATAAACCTTGTCTCGCCGGACAGATTGAGGGCGTTCGGATAGGTGCCGAAGTAATGGTCGAACGAGACGTTTTCCTGGAAAATGACGACGACATGTTTGATCGGAGTCGCGGTGGGGATGCGATGAAAATCGTCGGAATCGCGGTCGTGGCGATCGTCGGCGAGGGCGACTGCACCGCCGACCGCAAGCGCCAGGGCGGAAACCAAACCCAGAGTTATTGGCAAACGCATCGGGATTGCCTCCTGATGAAAGAGTTGAATTGGAAGATGAGAGTTGCGAATGGCGACCAAGAAGTGCCGCGCTGAACTTTTCAGAGCCGCGTCACAGCCGAACGAAAAATTTGTGACAACTCATTGAATAGATCGCGATCCACAGGAATTGGCCGAACCGGCGTTCGTCGGCGACAGGAAGTTCGACCATCGCGGCAATGAGCCGATCGCGACCGGTGAAAGCCAGCCGCGCAGAGGCATCAGCGATGGGCTGGCAAGCCGCGCCGATACCTGGCGAAGTCATTGTGCGCAGAGCGGGAATCACCGAGGGTGAGTTCTTACCCCCAAAGGGACCGCCATTTCCGTGCCAGCGGCAGCCGCCTACCTTGAAAGCCTCAATCCGGAACAGCGGCGGGCCGTCGAGCATGGCGTGACGGCAGCGGGTCCGGCTGCGCCGCTACTGGTGATCGCCGGCGCGGGTTCCGGCAAGACCAACACGCTGGCCCATCGCGTTGCGCACCTGATCGTCACCGGCGCCGACCCCCGGCGCATCCTGTTGATGACGTTCTCGCGCCGCGCCGCTGCCGAGATGGCAAAACGGGTCGAACGGATCGCCCGCAAGGTGATGGGCGACAAATCAGGCGCGATGACGGACGCGCTGGCCTGGGCCGGCACCTTCCATGGCATCGGCGCGCGACTGTTGCGCGACTACGCCGACCAGATCGGCCTCGACCCCGCGTTCACGATCCACGACCGCGAGGATTCCGCCGACCTGATGAACCTGATCCGGCACGACAAGGGATTTTCGAAGACGAAAGAGCGCTTCCCGACCAAGGGAACTTGTCTTGCGATCTATTCGCGCTGCGTCAACGCCGAGACCCCGATCGAGCAGGTGCTGGGCGCATCATTTCCTTGGTGCGCCGGATGGGCGGCCGAACTGAAGCAATTGTTCGCCGCCTATGTCGAGGCCAAGCAGCGCCAGAACGTGCTCGATTATGACGACCTGCTGCTGTACTGGGCGCAGACCATGGGCGATCCGGCGCTCGCCAGCGACATCGGCGGCCGCTTCGACCATGTCCTGGTCGACGAATATCAGGACACCAACCGCCTGCAGTCGTCGATCCTGCTGGCGCTCAAGCCCGGCGGTCGCGGCCTCACCGTGGTCGGCGACGATGCGCAATCGATCTACTCGTTCCGGGCGGCGACGGTGCGCAACATCCTCGATTTCCCAAGGCAGTTCTCGCCGCCGGCCGATATCATCACGCTGGAGCGCAACTATCGCTCGACCCAGACCATCCTCGCCGCCGCCAACGGCGTCATCGATCTCGCCAAAGAGCGCTTCACCAAGAACCTCTGGACCGAGCGAGCGTCCGGCTCAAAGCCCCGTCTGGTCACCGTGCGTGACGAGGCCGACCAGGCCCGCTGCATCGTCGAGCGCGTGCTGGAAAACCGCGAATCCGGCACGCTCCTGAAGCAGCAGGCCGTGCTGTTCCGCACCTCCAGCCACAGCGGACCGCTGGAAGTCGAACTGACCCGCCGCAACATTCCCTTCGTCAAGTTCGGCGGGCTGAAATTCCTCGATGCCGCGCATGTCAAGGACATGCTGGCGCTGCTCCGTTTCGTCGAAAATCCGCGCGATCGCGTGGCCGGCTTCCGGCTGCTGCACCTGATCCCCGGCGTCGGCCCCACCTCGGCGCAGCGGGTGCTCGATGCCATCACTGATGACGCCGACCCGATCGCAGCGCTCGCGCGCGTACCGGCTCCGCCCCGCACCGGCGAGGACTGGCGGACATTCGTCGGCGCCGTCGCGGATATCAGGCATTCGAACTGGCCCACCGACCTCGAACGCGCCCGCCTGTGGTACGAGCCGCATCTCGACCGGATCCACGAGGATGCCGAGACCCGGCGTGCCGATCTGATCCAGCTCGAAGCGATCGCGAGCGGCTACCCGTCGCGCGAGCGGTTCCTGACCGAGCTGACGCTCGATCCTCCTGACGCGACCAGCGACCAGGCAGGCGTCCCGCTGCTCGACGAGGATTATCTGATCCTGTCGACGATCCACTCCGCCAAGGGCCAGGAATGGAAGTCGGTGTTCGTGCTCAACGTGGTCGACGGCTGCATGCCCTCGGACCTTGGCGCCGGCACGTCGGCCGAACTCGAGGAAGAACGCCGGCTGCTCTACGTGGCCATGACCCGTGCGCGCGACGATCTGCATCTGCTGGTGCCGCAGCGCTTTTTCACCCATGGCCAACATGCGAAAGGCGACCGCCACGTCTATGCGGCTCGGACGCGTTTCATTCCGGCTTCGCTGCTCGGCCTGTTCGAAACGACCACCTGGCCGCTTGCGGCAGCCGGCGCGGCCGCACGTTCCGCGAGCCAGGGAGCGCGGATCGATGTCGGCGCTCGCACGCGCGCGATGTGGCGCTGAGGCTGCGCTTGATCAACTATGTCCGGCGTTAGCTGTTGGAGCGAGGATGCTTCGTGCCACTTCGCCCACCGGCAGACGGTCCGCCACCTGGCCCTCGATCAAGGCGAGATCCATGGTATATGCCCCGAGCTCGCACATCACCTGCGAGGCGATATCGCCGAGCGGGATGAATTCCTTTGCCAGATATTCAAACTGGGCCCGCGCCTGACGCAGGGTGGTTTTCGGCACGATGGCGTTGGTTTCTCCGGCCGCCAGACACTCGCCGCCCGGTTGCGCCGGAAGCAGGTTTGCTTCCGCTTCCCATGCCGGTTTTCCTGAGCCAATTCCTTCGGCGCCGCCGCGAGGCTCGATGGCTTGCTCCCCGGGATGATTGATCCGATCAAATGCCGAGCGTAGCTCGCCACGCCTGTCTTCCAGGAAAGCGATCTTCTGCGTGAGCGCGTCGTGCTCGCGTTCGGACGCCACACGAGACGCAGCAAGTTCATCGTCACGTGCCCTTAGCCGGTCCTGTTGCCGTTCGACGTCATGCTTGAGCGCGTTGCATTCGGCCTCCAGTACGTCGGCATGACGGTTCAGGGATTCATATTTGAATCGCCAGAGATCTTCCTGTTCCGACGCTGCGGCCACGCGGACAGTCAGGGTCTCGATCAGTTCAGCCGCCCGGCGCAGATATTCGGCGTTGGGGCCCGTCGCCAGCAGATCGGAGAATCTGCGCAGAAAACTCACGATCTGTGCAGCATCAGGCGTTCCGGACGTCAAGGAAGGATCGGTCATGAAGCTTGCTTTCTTAAACGCCGTCCCAAAGCGCGTGGAGATCAATCGCACCACGGGCCGTCAAGGCCCGTCTGCGGCCAAACTGCACTGATTTCATGGCACGGGGCTGATCGGTCGGGTTCGCCCCGGGCGGTTTTCCGGATCGGCGGCGGCGAAAATAGGGCGCCGGCATCGGATCGGTCAAAGCCCGGGCCGCAGGCAGACCGTTGCGACATCGTCCGCCTTGCCGTAGTCTTACTCCCGCTATAGTTGCTGAACGAAGTCCTATCTAGTACAGTTTGGGGTTACGTGATGAGCTGCGCCTTCCAATTTGATCATCAGGGAGAGGCCCATGGCTGTCGATGCGAAGCAGCTGCTCAAGATGTCACAACAGCAGCTCGATGCGCTGTTCAGCGCCCATGATTCCGGGCCGATCCCCGACGGCGAAGCCAAGGGAACCGCGATTATCGCGCCTGGCACATCGAGCAGTGCCGCGATCGCGGAGGTGATCAACATCTTCGCCTGGCAAGGCAAGGTCTTCGACGCCAAGACGGGGCTTTTGCGAAACCATATTCTGCCGTTCGGCCTCAAGGCCATCATCGCCCGCGTCTACAAGGCACCGAGCTTGCTCGACGGCAAGGAATGCATCGTGCTGGATTATTCGGAGACATCGCTGGTGGCCTCCCATATCCGCGATGAGATTCGCATGATCGAAGCCGGCTTTTATCTCGGCAAGGTGTACTGGGACCAGGCACGGCTGATCGATTTTTCGCTCGACTTCAGGACATAGAGCCGGAACGGGCATGATCCCGCAAGACAGCTTCACCGTCGTCGCGAAGATCCGGGCCGATCGTATCGACGCCCTGAGAACGCTTTTGGCGACGATGAATTATGCCGGCAGCGCAGGCTTCGCTGATCCGGCCAATACGCTGGTGCCGTTCGGCAGCTTCGAGACCATCCACTTCGCCCGCTTCGTCGTGCTCGCGGACAATACGCTGGCCGATCGCGCAGCCTATCCGCAGCTGCCGCGCGACGAGCCGACCTACCTTTGCTTCATGGCGGATTGCGACGGTGATGCGGACGAATTGCTGACGCTCATGGCGCAAAGAGCCGGCGGGCTGCGAAAAATCTTCGAACATTGCGAGGACTTTGCGGACGGCGCCGACTTGCTCGGCTGGTTGCGCGCGCACCGCGTCCAGCCGATGGCCTCCTATGTCAATTGGGTCGGGCGCAGCGTGGTCCAGATCCGGGAAGAGGCGCGGCTGCACCAGGCATTGCGCGAAGCCCTGGCGCGGACCGATCAGCGCGATCCGCAGCGTCTGTTCGCTCAGTTACGCCAGTTGGCCACATCGGCCGGGTCGCTCACCCCGGCGCCGACGACGCCGCGCGACTGGCGCATTCGCAATCTGACGCACATGTTGCTGCCGCTCTTGCTTGCGGCTGTTTGCTTCACGCTGTTCCCGCTCATTACCATCGTATTGCTTGCCCTTGCCGCGCTGCTGTTCTTCATTGCGTTGCGCAGGCACGAACAAGCCGATCCGATCATGGCCCAGCCTTACGAGCGTGCGAAAATTGCGCTGCTGCGCAAGGGCGAAGATCACGATGTCAGCAACCAATACACCGCGATGGGCTCGATCAAGCCGGGACGATTTCGGCTGTGGACGGAGGTCGTTATCCTTTACGGGGTCGATTGGGTGGCGCGCCACATTTTCACGCGCGGGTCGATCGGACGCATCGGCACCATCCATTTCGCCCACTGGGTATTTCTCGACGACCGTCGCCGCGGCTTCTTTTGCAGCAATTACGACGGCGGTCATGAGGCCTATATGGACGACTTCATCAACAAGGCCGGCTTCGGGCTGAACCTCTCATTCTCCAGCTTTATTGCCTATCCGACCACCGACTGGCTGGTCGCCAAAGGCGCCTGGCTCGAACAGGAATTCAAGCGATTCCAGCGGCATCACCAGATTCCGACCGACGTCTGGTACAAGGCCTATCCGGGATTGACCGCCCGCGACCTTGCCCGCAACAGCCGGATTCGCAATGGCTTTGAGAAGGCGAGCATGAGCGACGACGAAATTCGCCGCTGGCTGGCCGAAATATGACGGCCAAGAACGCGAAAGAACCATGACGCGACGTGAGATCGACAAAGCTGACATCCAGGCGATCGCCAGGACCGCCTTCGACTCGCTCAAGGGTGCGAGTTACATGCTGCTGCGCGTCACCGAGTCGCAGGCCGCGCGCCGATGGCTGCGCGATCTCGCCCCGGCCAGCCTGGCTGAGCTTGCCTCCGGACACGTCGAGGAAACCTGCCAGATCGCCTTCACAGCGGCCGGCCTGTGCGCTCTCGGCGTCGACCACGCCATCGTAGGAAGTTTCTCGCCCGAATTCGTCGAGGGCATGGCGGGCGACGAGAACCGGTCGCTGCGATTGGGCGACACCGGCGCCAATGCGCCGGTGAACTGGACGTGGGGCGTCGGCGAACGGGAACCGCACATTCTGCTGATCCTGTTTGCCAGCGATTTCGCCCGGCTCAAGCCATTTGCCGACCGGATGCAGCAACAGGCGCTGGACGCCGGCCTGTCGCTGATCGAGATTTTGCCGACCAGCGATATGAACAACGTCGAGCCGTTCGGCTTCGCCGACGGCATCTCGCAACCGAGTTTCGACTGGGATCGCCCGCGCACGCCAGGCACGATAGCCGATCTCGACTACACCAATCTCTTGGCCCTCGGCGAGCTTCTTCTCGGACACCGGAATGAATACGGCCTGCTGACCGAACGCCCGTTGCTGGCCGAGGGCGAAAAGAATGCCGCCCTGCTGCCGAAGGGTCCTGCGGAGAATCGCGATCTCGGCCTCAACGGCAGCTACCTGGTCTATCGCCAACTGGCCCAGGACGTTCTCGGCTTTTGGCGATGGGTCGCGCAGGAGGCCGCGCGCGTCGGCGTCGCGACCAACGACCTGGCTGAATCGATGGTTGGACGCAGGCTCAATGGAACGCCGCTTGCCGATCTGACCCTTGGCCTGGAAATTCCGGGCGTCGAGCCGCGCAACTCAGACCGCAATGGCTTCCTTTACGATACCGATCCGGACGGGCTGAGCTGCCCGATCGGCGCTCATATTCGCCGCGCCAATCCGCGCACCGGCGACGCGCCGGGCGGCCGGCAGGGCCCGCTCGACAATCTCCTGGTGATGCTTGGATTGACCATGCGCCGCGACCGTGGGGCCACCGCCTCCACGCTGCCATGGCCGCGCAACACAACGATCTGGCCATTCGTCCGGTCCGAGGACGACGCCATCGCCTCCGCCCGCTTTCATCGCATCCTGCGGCGCGGCCGGGAATATGGCGTCAAGATCGATCGCGACGCGGCGCTTGACCCGGCGACATCAGATCCGCAGGCCGGAATCCACTTCCTTTGTCTCAATGCCAATATCGCGCGGCAATTCGAGTTTGTTCAGAGCGCCTGGATCGCCAGCGCCAAGTTCGCAGCCCTTAGCGGCGAGCAGGATCCCCTGCTTGGAAATCGCGAGCCGTTCCCGACCACCCCGGTCGCCAGGCCCGCAGCCGACCGATGGTTTTTCGCGGCCCGGCGCTCCACCGCAGTGCCGGCACGCGACCGGGCTTCCGCAATTCGTCAGGGTTTGCGGCGGCGCCTATTTCTTCCTGCCCGGCCTAACCGCGCTGAAGTGGATCGCCAGCGACTGACCCGAACCGCTCATTGCCGGTCGGCTCGATGTGGCTTGCGGCGTTCATTTTCTGACGAAACATCGCCAGTTCATCGTACATCCGCTTGCGGGCGCGGCTCTGATTTCCGAGCGGCCGGTGATCCGGCAGACAGTGCCAGGGGTTGAATTTCAGATTGCGGGTAAAGGCGAACTGCGCCGGATCGTCGAATTTCTGCCGCGGAATTCGCAGCGTCGCCACCGGGACGCGCGGGGACAACCGTTCCGGCCAAAGCACCGCGTTGTTTTCGATCGGCATCAGAAACGGATCGGTCTGCAGCTGAATGCGCATTTCGAATTCGACATCCGTTTCGTCGAGCGTGCGCACCATGTTGTCGCGCAGATAGTTGTCCGGGGGCCGTAGCGGCAACCGCGGAATCTTGCGGTAGACCGCGGTCTTCGGCCAGAAGCTGTATTGCATCGCCTGGCCAGGGCCGAGCAGATAGGGCACGCAACTATAGAACGTCGCGCCGAGCGGGTTGGTCTGGGTTTCGTTCCATAAGGATTGCATCAGCATGTCGAGCAAATGAGGCTGGCGAGGATCGAGAAAATACCAGGTCGGCATGTGGCGGCGGCTCCAGTATTGCAGCCGCGCATTGGCCTTGATGTCGGGCGTCACGAAAGTCGGCGTGCAAACCGAGGTAAAATCCTGGGTATGCTTTTCGTCGTCCCATAGCTTTTCGCCCTCGACCCCCATCGCCTTGACGCTGATGCTGACGAAGCCGACGTCGTCGATATCAGGCTCGACATGCGGACCGGGGCCGGAAAAGCGGACCCAGCAGGGATAGGTCCTTGGCGTCGCGAACAATCCGTGCCGGAAAGCGTCGGGAAGGTTGTCGTGAATGATCAGCTCGCCGTGGACGAGGCCGTGGGTTTTGGTGTTACCGGCACGCTCGAAGCCGCCCGGCGGGAAATCCCGGACCAGATGACGACGCATCTCGTCGATCATGGTCTGGACATCCTCTTCCTCGCCGGGCTGCGGGGTTTCCTCAGCCAGTCCGACGTTCTCGCGGCTGCGTTGAAGATTGGTCAGCGCCGCCAGCAGCCGCGCCATCGGTTCGCGCAGCAGGGCGTTGGCCGCCGGCCGCAAAAACGGTTGTTCGAGCCGTCGCTCGAGATGCAACAGGATTTCGAATATCCGGTGAAGGAGCCTGAGAAGCATCGCCGGTCTTCCCTTTTTCAGGCACCGCCTGGGCCTTGGCTATTCGCTGCAAATTTCCCGACTTGCCGGGGTTTGGGAAATCGACGCGCGCTTCAATTGCCGTGGACGGTCGACTTCGGTACGAGGTTGCAGCGAACGCAAACTTCTACTCTCACCACCGAACAAAGTTAGGCCGCACATTTCTGTTTCCAATTGGCAACAAACCGAGTTTGGCCGCATTTCCAATGGTTGTAAAGCTAACCCTGTACACCCTTTAATCTTTTGCTATATTGCGCTCCGACTGTCACCGACCGCAACGGAAAATTCGCCGCCCGCATTCCCGCGCCATGGCCGTTGGGAATTGCCGCGCCGGATTGCACTCCAGTTGACCAATAGTTTGCGCCGCCTCTTGGGTAACGACGGATTTGGAGCAAGGAAACGGTCATGCGAAAAATCATTTTTTCCGATCCCGCTGCGTTGCTGCTGAGCGCTCTGGCGGCGGCAAGCGTCCTGCTGTTTGCACTGCGCACGGAAGCCCAGGCCGCAGCGCCAATGGACGAGGCGCAGCAGGTCAATCGCGACGTCACGAGTTTTCCTCAGGCCAAGGAGGATTATTTCCACGACATGGACAACGGAGTGCCGCTGTCCACCGAGGAGGTGCAGGGGCGCAACATGTGGCTGCTCTGGACCGGCGGCAATGACCGGTTCTGGGACAAGGTCACCCGAAACAGCCTCGCAACATTCGACCTCTTGAAAATCGTCACCTCGCATCCCAGCCAGGGCTATTGCGACGGCAAACATTGCGATCGCGACACGCGCTGGAAGTGGCTGGGCGCGATCAATGAACCTTGCTTCGAGAAAGCCTCTGCGGCCGATCCGCAGCGCTTTGGCCTCTGGCTTGACGTGCGCCGCAAGGACTGTCCGCCGGACCCGTTTGAAGACGAGAAGGCCTATCCGGGCGTCAAGATCGGCGCCCGCGGCACGACCTTCTCCGATGGCTCCAGGCTGCCGGTCGGCTCCTATTTCGGGTATCCCTCGGGCATTCTTGGCCTGCGGCTGTTCCCCAACCCGGAATTCGACCAGGCGGCGAAGAACAGATGGGATCCGGACAGATATTACACCGACGCGAATTACTACAAGGATCCCGACCTCATAAAGCCCTATCGCGTGGGCATGGCCTGTGGATTCTGTCATGTCGGCCCAAGTCCTATTCACCCGCCGAAGGACCCGTCCAATCCACAATGGTCCGAACTCAACTCGACCGTCGGCAGCCAGTATCTCTGGATGGACCGGGTTTTCGTTTATTCCGCCGACCCAAACGAGTTTCTCTATCAGCTGATGCATTCCTTCCCACAGGGCACGATGGACACCTCGCTGGTCTCGACCGACTACATCAACAACCCACGCACGATGAATGCGGTCTATCTGTTGGGCGCGCGGCTGGGCGAGACGCATTTCTGGGGCAAGGAGACGCTGAAGGGAGGCGAGCTCAACAACCAGCAGCTGGAGGGTTTCTTCGACAAGCCGACATCCTGGTCACCGCGAGTGCTGAAAGACGGCTCGGATTCGGTCGGCGTGCTCGGCGCGCTCAACCGCGTCTATCTCAATATCGGGCTCTACAGCGAAGAGTGGATGAGGCACTTCAATCCGTTCTTTGGCGGCAAGAAGATCACGCCGATTGAGATCGCCACCGCCGAGGCGAATTCGGTCTATTGGCGTGCCACCGAGGTCGGCACGCGCAACATGGCAAAATTTCTCCTCAAGGCCGGCCAGCCGGACCGCTTGGCTGACGTGCCGGAAGGAAAGCAACACCTGACAGCCGACGCTGCCGTGCTGACGCGCGGCAAGAAAGTGTTCGCCGAGACCTGCGCGCGTTGCCATTCCAGCAAACTGCCCGACACGGCGCGGGCGCAGATGATGCCGGGCGGCTGTTCGGGACCCAACTATCTGACCTGCTGGAAGCGCTATTGGGCCTATACCAAGACCGACGAATTCAAGGCCAAGATGCGCGACATCGTCGCCAGTCCGGATTTCCTCCAGGACAATTATCTTTCGACCGAAGCGCGCGTGCCGGTGACGCTGCTGCGAACCAACGCCTGCAGCCCGCTGGCGACCAATGCGATCCGTGGCAACATCTGGAACGATTTCTCCTCCTCGACCTACAAGGATCTTCCTTCTGTCGGCAAGATCACCGTGCAGGATCCCTTCACCGCCAAGCGCTGGCAATACACCATGCCCGGCGGCGGGCGCGGCTTCACCCGGGTGCCTTCGCTGGTGAGCGTCTGGTCGAGCGCGCCGCTGCTGCTCAACAACCGGCTCGGCCCCTATTCCGGAGATCCGTCGGTCGACGGGCGGATGGAGATTTTCAAAGCCTCGATCGAGCAATTGCTGTGGCCGGAAAAGCGCGTCCACGAGGAAGGCTTCGACGGCTTCATCGTGCGCACGTTTGCGCGGAGCAATGTCAACATTCCCAGGCGGAGCATTCCGGTCGAGTTGAAGAACCTCATCAATTTTCTTCCCGACGAACCGTTCAGGCGGGTATTCGACAAGAACGGCGATTTCAAGCTTGGGCCGATCCCGAAGGGATTTCCGATTGGGCTGGCGGCCAACTACCAGCCGCTGGCCGATAATGCGAGCCTAGCAGAAAAGGCTTCGCATTTCATCAATCTGAATCGGCTTGTCGACAAGGTCGTGCAGAACTGGTCAAGCCTCGACCCTTCGGCGGATGACGCCAAACTACTCGCCTGGGCGGCTAATCTTGGCGACCCGCTGTTGAAATTGAACAAGTGCCCGGATTTCGTCGTCAACCGCGGCCATTATTTCGGCACGGCGAAGTTCAATGAGACCGATGGCTTGAGCGACGACGAAAAGGCCTTCGGGGCCGAGCCGCCGCTCGTCGACGACGACAAGAAGGCGTTGATCGAATTCATCAAGACGTTCTGACCATGCAGGATCCCCCGACCTGCGATTACGATTACATCGTGGTCGGCTCGGGGGCCGGCGGTGGCACAGTGGCCGCGCGCCTCGCCGAGGCGGGAATGAAGGTTCTGTTGCTGGAAGCAGGCGGCGATCCCTGTAACCCGGCGGGCCAGGACTCCACGCTTGAAGACCAATACCAGGTTCCCGCCTTTCATCCCTTCGCCTCGGAAAACCCGGCGATGGCGTGGAATTTTCATGTCCACGATTTCGCTGACGATGCCCACCGTCGGCTGCCTGAGAACGATCCGCCGCCGGGCGTGCTCTATCCGCGCGCCTCGGCGCTTGGCGGCTGCACCGCGCACAACGCCATGATCTTCATGTATCCGCACGATACCGATTGGGACGAGATCGCCGAGCTCACCGGCGACAGCTCCTGGAGCGCGGCGAGTATGCGAGATTACTTCCGCCGCCTCGAGGATTGCCGGCATCGCCCGCTCTGGCGCCTGCTCTCCTGGCTGACCGACGGACGGCTCGATCCCAGCGGACACGGCTGGAAGGGATGGCTCAAAACTGAAATCCCGCTGCCACGCAAGGCGTTCGGCGATCGCACCCTGATGCGATCGATCCGGGAGACGATCCGCGCCGATCTTCAACCGGCCGCCGACGGTACGTTCGCCGCCAGGCTGCGCCATATCGGGCTGCGGTTGGCGCGTTTCGTCGCCGGCGAAGACGATCCCAACGATCAGCGGCTGCAAGGCCGGCTCGCCGAGGGTCTCTGCGAAATCCCGCTATCGACATGCTCGGGACGCCGGCGCGGCGCGCGCGAACGGGTTCTGTGCGCCAAACGCAACCACGGACTCAGCGTCGAATTCGACGCCCTTGCCACACGCGTGCTGCTGGACGCCGACAAGCGCGCGATCGGCGTGGAGTATCTGAAAGGCCGAAATCTGTATCGCGCATCGCCAAACGCCGCGGGCACGGCTGGCGCGCCGAGGCGCGTCGGCGCGGCACGCGAGATCATCCTCGCCGGCGGCGCGTTCAACACCCCGCAACTGCTGATGCTGTCGGGTATCGGCCCGCCCGGCCAGCTCGACGCTTGGGGAATAAAGGTGGAGGTTGCGCTGGAAGGGGTCGGACGAAATCTGCAGGACCGCTATGAGGTCGGCCTGGTTCACAAAGCGCGAAGGCCGTGGAGCTGTATGAAGGACGCACGCTTCGCAGTCGGCGATCCCGTTTATCGCGACTGGCTCGCGGGCCGCGGCATGTACATTTCCAACGGCGCGGCGGCAGCTTTTACCTTGCGATCGAGCCCCCGCCAGGCGAACCCGGATCTGTTCGTGATGGCGCTGTTGACCCGCTTCTGCGGATATTTTCCAGGCTACTCCGAAACCATCCGCAACAGTCGCGACGATCTTACCTTCGCGCTGCTGAAAGCCCATACCAACAACCGCGGGGGAACGGTGACCTTGAAGTCGAGCGATCCGCGCGACCCGCCGGCGGTCGATTTTCATTGTTTCGAGGAAGGAACCGACCGGAGCGGCGACGATCTCGCCGCCGTCGTCGAAGGCATTCGCCGTATCCGGCGCATGTCGGACAGGCTGCAAAGCGCCGACCTCATCCTGGCCGAGCAGGTGCCCGGGGAAGAATTGCAGGACGACGAGCAGTTGCGGCAATTCGTTCGCACGCATGCCTGGGGCCATCACGCGTCCTGCACCTGCGCCATTGGTCCACGCGATGCCTGCGGCGTCCTTGCCAGCGATTTCCGCGTTCACGGAACCACAGGGCTGCGCGTGGTCGACGCGTCGGTCTTTCCGCGCATTCCCGGCTTCTTCATCGCATGCGCGGTCTACATGATCGGCGAGAAGGCCGCGGACGCTATTCTCGAGACCGCGAAGACCACACCGAGAAGTTCGATCGCCCGCTGGAGCGGAGAATCCGTCGACCGATCGCCTCGACTGGCCTGAGACGGCCGTCAACCAAGGAAAATCTCCCCGACGGAGAGGTGGACGGGCGTCCCCGCTTAATGGGTCCAACCGCGATGCGTTACGTTCATGATTGGCATTTCGTGCGGCACGCCGGTGGCGAGGTCAGTTAGTCCCGCAATGGCGTCGGATCAGGGCTTGGTCTTGGGCGATGATGCGAATGCGTTCTTCACGACCGCTGAAAGCTTGGCCCAACTGCAAGCTATTGACGCCTCCTCGCAGCGCTTCGATCGATCGGCGGGCCGCTTTGCCGCTGCGGAAGCCGGGTTCTTCGGCGTCAATACCATCGGCGGCCCGACAGGTTGACGCGCGCTTTCCAGATCCGCCCGGAGTTGTTCGTTCTGTCGTTTTGCGAATTCCGCCGAGATCGTTTCTCGCCGTTGGGCATCAAGGAAAGCCATATAGTCGCGATCGATCTGCTTGCGTTCCTCTGCCGTCGGATTGGGGCCCGCGATGTCGAAAGTCCGATCCTGCATGAAGTCGTAATATGTATAGCCGCCGCCCGGTTTTCGCCGGCCCGCGAACCGCGTGTAGCAGTCCGTCATCGGAGCGCCGCTCTCGTCACTCCCGGGCGTTTTGGCCTGGAGCTGAGCCTGGACCTGTTCGGCGCACTCTTCAAAATCCAGGGCAGACTGAGGGGGCGACCCACGAAAAACCAGCCACAAGGCGACAAGCGCCAGCGAAGCCAGCCCGATGGACCCAATGGCTATGACAACGCGCTTCTCGGCGACGCCACTCGGAAAACGGTACATGCGCTAAATTCCCCACCGATTCGCCCACTACGTGCAGTAAATGCGGGTTTTTGCGGGCAAGCATGTGCGCCGATGTAGCAATGCGGCCACAGTCGGCCGCATTGTTTGTCGCGGCGGATTCTCGCCATGATTGGGCACCAGTCATCGAACAGAATTTGATCATTGCCTTTAAGGGGTTTTGGTCATGCTATCCGTCAGAGCTATTGCAACCATGGCGTCAGTTGCGGCAATCGTCGGTTCAATATTTGCATTTAGCTGGGTCGGCCTGGCGCTGCTCGGCTTTTGAGTGTGCCTGAATTAGTGGCAAGGTGGTGGTGCCGGCCCGCCAATGCCGGCTCGCCGTTTCACGTCCTTGATTGCCACGCCGTCAGGGATCGCGCTATCAAGGGACCACGATGATTGCGAAATGCATTGTATTCCTGGTTGCCGCACTGACGCTTGCGGATTGCTGCGCGTTGGGGAACGGCTGCGTACCGGTGTCCGGAGCGCCGATCGCGTGGGACGGACTTGGCACCGCCCCGACCGGCGACGCGCAACCGCTTGAGCCTCAGCCAAAGAAGCATGCGCGGGCAAAGCGGGAAATCATCATCGGCCCGCTCGACGCCGTGTCGACCGAACGAGATGGCAATGTTCGACCGAAGGACCGATGGGAGCAAGAGCAGGCGGCGGATCGAGACGACGAGATCAGGCTCAAGCGCAAACTCGTGATCTGCCGCGATTGCTCGACCGGAGAAGCCGCCCGCAAGGATGTGACCAGCCGCGTCGGTGACCTGCCAGCCCAGGACCGCTAGGGCGGAGGGTTGCTTGACAGGTCAAACCACTTCGGTCCGCGGCCAGTTCTCCAACTCGAAGAGCGGCATGGAGGCGGTCATCGGTGCTTGAAGCTCCTCTGCGAGCACCACCGGGCCGACGGCGCCCTTGTACAGGCTGAGCGCGAAGGGCGCATCCAGGAGTTCGTGGACGAAGCGCGCGAAACGCGAGCTTCCGCGCCTCTCCCAGCCAGAACTCGTCCCCACTCGCACGATGCAATGCAAGCAGAGCATAGGCACGACCGGAGAGTCCACAGCAGAGGTCGATGCCGCTTTCCATCGGACCGCGCGCATCGCGTGCTGCGCCGTATGCGAGCTCCCGATAACCCTCGTCTCCAAGCACGCGCTCGGCGATGAGCCATAGATGCACGAAGCCAGCGGTGCCGTTGCACCAACTCGGAACAAAGTCCCCCGACCGGGAACGTCCGTCGCGACGCAGGCGCGGCCAGCGCAGGCCATCCGCTGTCGGCTCGGCGGCGCTGGCGAGTTGGTCCAGGCGGGCCAACAGTCCCGCGCCAGTACAAAACCCGGTCGCCTCTCGCCAGCGCAGAAGGGCGTAGACGATTCCCGACCACCCGTGGGCAATTCCAAGGAATCTCAACGTCGGCTCTTCGGCGATAGGCGCCAGCGACTCCAGGTGCGCGGTCAGTGACGCTGCCAGGCGGTCGCCGGCGGCTTGCACGAAGGAGAGGTCGACCAGCGGCATGGAGCGTCCGAGGTCGATCAGGCTGCTGAACGCCACAAGCGTTCCCGCGCGGCCGAGAGTGAGGTCGGGATTCGTGCCGAGATCGTGCGATGCGCGGACCAGATCCTCACACGCCTGGTTGAACCCGGCGACGTCATTCATGGCCTGGGCGACGCAGGCCCTCACCCAATGTACGCCACTCATCGTGTGGTACGGTGAAGAGCGGCCAACCGTCTCGGGATCGATCTCGAGCTCGACGTTGTAGAAGGCGCCCTCCTGCTGCGCACGCACACCTGTACGCACCGACCAGAAATCGGCGAGCGCGAGCAGCTCGGGATCCTCGCGCACCCGCGCCAGGCGGATCAGCCCGTATGCGAGGCCGGCGCCGCCATAGGTTACCGATGCTGCCGGCGCGGGCAGCGCCCGCGCCAATTCCACTCGCGTCTTCGCGATCAGCGCCTCGAACAGTTTCTCCGACGCCGACGCCAGTTCGTCTGGCGTGTGCCGCGGGCGGCGCAGATCGGCAAGGGTAGCGGTGCGGAACGCAGAGGCGAACTCGGCAACCGATGCAAACCGTGCTGCGCGGTCCTTGGCCAACGCCCTGCAAAGGACCGCTTCCACCGCCGGACTTGTGTCGATTCCGGCTTCGAGAAACGTGAGCGGAGTTTGCTCGACGATCTGGCGGCGCATCGCCTGCTTTTCCGGTGAGAAACGAAGGTAGTGCGAACCGGCAATTACCAAATATACGAGCGCAGCGATTGAGTACTGTTCGCCCACGGCGTTGACACGCGGCGGGCGCTGATCGTGGAGCCGAGCTCGCGCGAATTCCGGCTCGAGAAAGAAGCCTACTCCGCCGCGATCGTGCGGTCGCAGCTCCGCGGCGAGCACGCGACTGTCGGCGAGGCCGAAATCGATCAGCCGCACGCTCCCGTCGTTCAGGACGAGTGCGTTGCGCGGATGAACGTCGCCGTGCAGCACCCCCCGCTCGTGGATAGCGGCATATGCGTCGAGCAGTCGGCCAGCGAGCTCGAATGCGCGGCCGGCCTCTCCGCGCGCGAGAAGCGCATGCCCCGCGGTCGCGACGTCGCGTCCTTCGTGCCACTCGACGGCCAGGTAAGCACGGTCGTCGATCTGACCGGCTCCGACCAACTTCGGCGACGCAGTGCCATCGAGGATCCGCAAGATGGCGGCTTCCCGCGCGAGGGCTCTGCGGAGTCCCGATGCCTCGAGGCGCGCCACCTTGATTGCGACCGACCGTCCGTCCGGAGCCTCGGCGCGGTACACCTCGCTGTCCTGGAGAACCTGCACCTCGTCGACCACGACGAATCCGTCGATGCGGTCGCCCGTCGAGAAGCCGAACTCGATCGCGTTGCGCGCATCCGAACTTGCGAGAACAAGTAACCCGTCGTTGATGAGCCGTTGAATGGCGGGGAATGCCTCGACCAGCGTTTGTTCCGGATCGCTGCCGTTGAGCCGGCTGAATGCGATGATCGCCTCGGTGATCGGCTTCGCCTCGGCGAATTGGTGCAGCAGCTCGGCAGTGCTCGCGTCGATCACGCGCGAGGGAGTGCGCGAATGCTTGCGCCGGACGGCGTAGTCGCCGTCCTCGCACTCGAGTTCCCGGCGCAGGGCGGAGGGGAGCAACCGTGCGGCGGTCAGCACGACATCGGCTGGAAGCACATAGGGCGCGGCGGTGGCGAAGTTCATGCGGCCTCATCCCAGAGATCGGTGGGAGCCACCCACGTCGATGGGTCGATACCATCGAGCTCGAGCCGCGCCAAGGCATACTGCCACGGCTCCAGCGATCCGCCGTCGCGGCGCGCGGCAACCAGCGCCACGGCGAGGCGGTTCGTCAGCCAGAGACGCCAGCTCTCGCGGTCCTGCCACGCCAGCGCGTGCTCGGCGCGCGGAGGATCGATACCGAACGAGAGCAGCCCGTCATTGCCGACCAGCTCCGCCGTGAACGGTACACCATGACCGGGACACCCGGCGAGTTCGTGTGAAAGCCGCGCGGCAGCGGCGGAGACGCGATCGAAATCAGAGAAGTAGAGAACGATCTTGTCCGGCCGCAGGAACGAAGGCGCGTCGTTGCCGACCTTGAGCGCCACGGCGCCCACTTCCTCAGCGACGCCGGCGGCGGCCGAAAACGCGACAGGAACCAATTCGGGAAGCGGACTGACATAGAGCTTGTAGCGGTCGGAGCGCTTCCCGCTCGGTGGTTGCCTCGAGCTCCACAGAAACCACCCGTCGTTCGGCGGCTCGAGGTCGACGGCTCGCCAGGCACGACGCATCTTCCGCTCGAGCGTCCCACCGCGTTCGATTTGCAGGAATCGCTCGATTGACTCGCGCGTGGGGTAGCGAGCGAGCCAACTCGGTGATGTCGCGTGGCGCCCGTAGAAATACAAGCGCGCCGACAGGCGTAGCGCATCTTCGATTTCGAGTGCCTGGGCATATTGTAGCGCCATCTGCGACAGACGCGCCGTCTTCGTCGACGGCTCCGGCAGCGAAAAGATGTCGCACACGACGTCGTAGGCCGGGCTACGGGAGACGAAGTCGCCGGTACCGGACTCGACCTCGATCAACCCGTCCAGAACCAACCGCACAAGGCTGACTTCGTCTCCGGCGAGTTCGCCTTCCACGCGCTGCGGTTTGCGCAGCGAATCGAGCAGACGCATGGTCTCCTGATCAGCGACCTTGACGGCACCGTGCTCGTCGCGCACGACACCCTGCAGCGCCGGATCATCGGCGAGCGAGCCGAACCCGGAACGCTCCTCGTCGGAAAGGCTCTGGAACGGAATGAACGTCAGTCTCGGGTTGGCGCGGATGTAAGCGCCCAGGAGGTTGGTTCGTGGCCGCGCACGGGGCGCGGGATCCGCCACGGCTGCACTCACGGGCCTCAGCCCTTCGTCCGCTTCTGCAGTTCCGCGCGGCGTTGCTTAAGTGCCTCGAGAGCTTCGTTTAGTTTCTTCTCGACCTGATCGACCTGTTCCTGTGTCTGAGGCTGTTGCCGCTCGCGCACGACCTTCTCGTGGGCCTCCATCTTATCGAGCGTCGCGCGTAGCTCGTCCTTGAGAGCCGCGAGGTGCTCGGCCTGGAGGCCGCCAGGAAACGTCTGCTCGAACGTCGGAGTGCAAACGAACGAACGACCGCAAAGCGAATGAACGCGACAGCCCTGTGTGACGAGGGTACAACCAAGGCTGCAACCAAGGCTGCAAGCGGAGCAGTTCGTGCATGCGCACCCGTGGGTAACTACGCTGCAGGCCGTGCACACCCCGCACCCGACGGTCACTACGCTGAAGGGCGTACACACCCCGCAAGAGTTCAAGCCGCATGTCTGGATCGTGCAATCGCAGTTCTCGGTGAACGCACAACCCTGCGTGTTCTCGACGCAGAGTTCGGTCACTCCGCCGCAATTGGTAATGATCTCGCAGATACCACCTGATCCCTCACCGACGTTAATCATCAGATCGCGGACGCGGAAACGTGGCATGGCTGCTCTCCCCTTGGGGATCATTCGCCTACCGATACATACCGGTACCAAACACAACTTACGCCGCGGCCGCGCCTGGGTCAAGTTCCGAGCTCAGCGGATGTCAGTCCCGGTGGCCTGCTGGCGGACGATCGATACCTGCCATTCGCCGACAAAATGAGCGCAATCTTGCGCCGCCTTTCCCTATTGCAGACTTGGCTTTTGCAGACGCCGCAGCGCGAAGATGGAACTTTCGGCGAAGTATTTGTACGAACCGTACGAACCGCGCGAGATGGTGAATTGAAATCCGATGACGGAAATCGGTCGCTCTCGCCTATCCAGGAGATGTTTCTGATCTCCCTTCCCGGTGAAGCACTAAGCAACTCTAAACATTTGGATTTTGAGAACCGTACGAAATAGCCGCAGTCCAGAGGCTGAGAGAGAAACAGGCCTTTCGGAGAAAAACTGGACGCATCTGCCAGGCGGTCGTCCAGTGCTCAAATTGGAAATGACCACGAATACTGGACTTAATCGCCAACGAGATCACGCGGAGAAAACGCGCTCCGGGGCATGCTGGCGGAGGGAGAGGAACTGGGATCGAACCTTCTCTATGTATTGGATCATGTATTGGATCTTATTGGATCTTACCGTAGCGCTGCCAGACCGCGAGCACCTCGTCTTCGGGTCTAACGACCCGGCCGCCTTGGCATAGGTCATAGCATCATTGGTATTGGACCACGGCCCCAGGGTTCAGCATTTGGGACGCTGGGCTTGGTGCAATAGGCTGAGCAAGGCCCTTCCTTAGAATGATCTATTGCCGACCGGCCCACGTGGAGGCCGGCTAGAGGCATCTCTATCAATCGTTGAAGTCGTCGTCATCGCCCGTTAGCGCCGTCGTGGTCGGACGCTGCGGGAATTGCGGGGCCTGATGGCGCGGTTCGCCTGGGGCCAGCGGTTCTTGAAGGATTGCGGCCGGACATCAGCCTTGCGCCGCAGCCCGTCGGCAATCGTCGGCGGCTGGCTGGCATTCGTCGATCGACAGCTTCGTGAAGGCCTACCAAACGGCCGAGCTAGACGGGCGGACCGCGCGGGTCGAACAGTTGCGCGATGCGGAATTGATGCGTGTCATCGCGGCGGGCGCGCACACGACAGAGACTGCATCCACTCCGCGGCTGCCAAGGTTTCTGGCCCTGAATTCGCGCTGACTAGGGCGCGTTTTCAGAAATCGAGCTTGATTGGTGCGGCCTGATCGATGTCCGCTTTGTCCCGGTAGCGACCAAACTCCGCATCGCACCGAAAATGATGCGATGTATCAGATAGAGAAGTCGCCGTTGGCCCAGATTAAGACATCACTCTCCCTCGGGTTTCGATTCGAATGGATATTGGTGGGCAATTGCTGCTGGCCGTCTCTGGGACCATCAGGTTCGGAGAGGCCGGACTGTGCTAACCTGCACCTCATGCAGATCCGCAATCTCGTTACCGACGTCGCCGGCGTGAGAGTCGGCCATGCATACGAGGCGTGCCATGAAGGAATTTCGACTAGGCGTACTCTTCGTCCACGGGATCGGCAACCAGCCACCGCGCGACACGCTGGTGCGCTGGGGTGACGTGCTGCTTAAGGTCATCGGCCGCGCAACGGAAGAGGAGCCGGGCCGAACCATACCGATTGTCGGCCAGGCAGACGCTGGGGACCGTTCCGGCGACAAGCCGGCCGAGGTGGCCGTGGAATTTCGCTGCAACGACCGGGACCAGAGGGAAAAATGGCTGCTCGCCGAAGGCTGGTGGGCGGACAGCTTTCCGGCGCCCACCTATTCGGAGTTGGTCTCGTGGAGTTTTCGCGCGGCGCCATGGGCAATCGCGCTGCACGTCGCGCAACGCTTCTGGCAGACCAGCGCGAAGGCGTCCAAAGGCACATGGCTATGGGCCGGTGCGAAAGCCGTCGGGCAGCTACTCGGCGCCATGGCTTTCACGCCCGTGTTCATGATCCTACTGGCCTTGACGTTAGTGTTGGGCCTGCTCCCGATACCGCAACTGCGCGCGCTGATCCTGACCACGCAAACCATGCTCATAGGAACCGTCGGAGACAGTCTTGCATTCGTCGAGAGCCCGCTACGGGCCGCGCTCATCCGCGGCCGCATTCTGGAGGGGCTCGACCGACTCAAAGGCCGCTGCGAGCACACCGTGATCGTCGCGCACTCGCAGGGCGCGGCCGCGACGCTCGATGCGCTCGGCGGCATCGTGGACCATCACGAAACGAGCGAAAGTCCGGGGCCACCTCCGGAGGTAGCGGTCCCCGACGCCCTGGTGACGTTTGGCTCCGGCGTCAACCAGCTTGTGAGCCTCAAGGTCCTGTCGGCCGGGCGGTTGGAGCGGGACGCCGGCACCAATGCGGCCTCCATGGCCGTCATGGCGACACTGGGGATGATCGCTTCGCTCGTCCTTCTCTTTGTCAGCATTCGATCCGAAAGCACCAACATCGGGCAGTTGGTCAGAGCCGTCACATTCCTCACAGTGTTCTGGGGCATCACCGCTCTCGTGTCCTGGGGTGCTTACCAGATGCTCGGCAAGCTCACGGCTTGGGGGGTGCTGCGAGCGCGGCAGGAGGCCGCCGACGAGAAGTTCAAGCTATGGGCTGTGATGGTCATCTATGTCGCGTTCTCGGCGCTCATCTTCTACTTCTTCAAAGACTTCCTTCCCCCCATGGGGGATCTCGTAACCACCAACGTCGAGTATCTAGTTATCCTGCTTGCCAACTTGGGGGCTTCGCTTTGGATAATCCTGTCGTCCACCACACGAACTGCGGTGACGAGACCCGTGCGACACCCCCCAGGCCTGTCCAGATGGATGGATGTGTATGCATCCGCAGATCCGGTGCCGAACGGACCCACGAGAATCGAAGAGACGTCCGCGGAAGTGACGTCCGTGCAAGTCTGGAATCGTGGCGCGCTCCTGTCCGACCATACGACCTACTGGGAAAATCTCGACGGTTTCGTGCTGCGGGTCGCGCGGATATGCGCCGAGACGGCGGAGAGCCCCTGGCAAGACAAGCTGCCGCCGGCAACGCAGGTTGGCTGGCTGGATCGGCGCGCCGCCTGGCGCGTCGGTCTCCTGCGGTGGACGGTATGGGGCAACAGGATGCTCTGGGCATTCGTATGGTACCTGCTTTGGACGCGACACGAGGCCCGCGTGCCGGTACCATTTAGCTTTCCCTCCTGGTTCTGGGACTGGGGGCCACCGGTTGCACGATTCGCCATACTCACGGCTCTCGTAGCACTGGCCGCGTGGGCCGCGGCCGCCCTCCTGCGCTGGCGTTGGAGCGTTTGGGTGCGCGCGGATCAAGAGGCGGTGCTTGCCCATAAGACCCCGGGCGTTGTGACTTTTCCTCATCAGCCGTTCAGCGGCCTGGGAATCGTCATCAGTCTGCTCGGGGCCTTGGCATTCGCGCTTGCCCTTGGCTACGAATCCCGAGCGAGCACACTGCTCGCCAATCGGAAATTTTGGATTATGGCGCCCATGTTGATAGGGGGCACAGGCCTCTGGATTTCATGGATCGCATATTGGGTGTTGCCGGGCCCGCAGCCGCCCTGTGTCGAGGGCGACAACGTTGGACTCCAAGGGCCACATCCAAGGATCTCATCGCAAGGCTCAATGCCGCCGCGGTCGAAAGCTTGAACGATCCGGCGGCATGTCAACGGTTTGCCAATGTCGGGCAGAAGCTTTTTTTCCATGCGAACAACAAACTTCGGAGGCGCTCTGTGCGCGGCAGATGGCCGAGATCGAGAAATGGTGGCCTGTCATCAAGGCCGCAGGAATCGAGGCCATCGCCGGGGGCACCAAAGGGTAATCGGAACGCCTACAAGCATGGGCGCTATCGGATCTCGTATTCTCAACATAAGAGCTGATGGCCGAGTTCGGAAATTGATCGAGCGACTCTAGAATTCGACCTCGATCAGCGCAGTTCTGCGTGCAAAAGCGATAGCTCCCGGCTCTGACGTGTCCACCCCTGTGCGATACACCGCAAAAGTCGCAGCTAGCCATTTCAACTCCCCCGAGCATAGAAACAGCCATCGGTAGCGGTAACAACCGCTTTTAACGAAACCGGGTTTGGGGGCTGAATTGGGGACCGATAGATGGCGGAGGGAGAGGAACTTGGTTCGAACCTTCTCCGAGGCCGAAGAACTCGAAACCGCGCCATAGTTGGGGAGGCCGGGAAGTTGGCTCGCCTTCGAGCGGATTAATGCTTGGCCCAGGTAAGATAATGCCTCCAACCGTCCGAATTTCCATTCGCCATTCTGAGCTGGCTGGTAAGGGCAGAATCGGAGACCACCGCGCTGGAAAATGCTATAATGTTTATGAGCTGACGATCCGGCCGACGGGCGAACACCATGACTGCCAGATCCATGAGCCGAATGGTCGTGCCATTGATGGCATTTGTTGCGGCCTGCAGTGTCGCCCTGGTTTTGATCATCCAATCTGTCCGCCGCGAACCGCCGGTTAACACCGAAGCCGTATCCGCCGCGCCCTCAACGCAGGCACCAGGCGCGCAAAATCAAGCGCCGGCCGCGCTTGCGGCGGCGCAATCGGAAGCAAACGCCGTGGCAGCCGCGCTGGCCGGTTCGCCCGCAAAGCCGGACAGCGGCGATGGAGTACCGACCTTCGACATTGCCCGCATCGAGCCGACAGGCGAAGCGGTTATCGCGGGCCGGGCAGCGCCGGGCGCAACCGTGGAACTGCTCCGCAACGGCAAACTGTATGATCAGGCGGTCGCGGATCAATCCGGACAATTCGCTATGGTCCCGCCGCGGCTTTCTCCAGGCACCTATGACCTGACGCTGCGCTCTAAGGAGCCGGACGGCAAGCTGGCCACGTCCAGACAGAGCGTGGCGGTGGCGCTTGAGCCCAGTCCGAAGGACGGGCCGGTCGTGGCGCTGATGACGCCGGACAAACCCACCATCGTGCTGTCGCAGCCGGCTACGTCAAAGCCGATGGCCGGGGCAGTGGTTGTGGAGACGGTCGAGACCGAGCCGGGCGGCAAACTCCATGTCAGTGGCCGCGCACGTCCCGGCGCCGCGGTGAGACTTTATCTCAACGATAGCTTCGTTAGTTCAGTAACCGCCGGCGCGGATGGACGTTTTGCGGTCACGATCAATGAAGGGGTCGTGTCCGGCAGCTACCGCGTCAGGCTGGACGAGGTTGAGTCGAATTCCGGTACGGTGCGCGCACGCGCCGAGGTACCGTTCAACGTTCCCGACGCTCTGGTCACCGCGTCCGTGCCGACGCAAGCAACAGCGCCCAAACGGCCGGAGACTGCCGCTGCACAGCAGCCGCAGCTTGCGGCGACCGCGTCCACCGTTCCGCCAGACGGAGGCTCGCCCTCAGCCGTGGTTGTGCCGAGGATCGCAACCACCACGGTCTCCCGCGGCGATAGTCTGTGGCGCATCAGCCGCCTCACCTACGGCGCGGGCACGCGTTATGCAGTCATTTACAAGGCGAACCAAGAGCAGATCCGCAATCCCAACCTAATTTATCCCGGCCAGATCTTTGTCGTTCCGACGCGGTAAAGCGCGGCCAACTTGCCTTCATGTCCATCCCCAGCGGGTGATGGACTTTATCCATTTTTGGAGGAACTTGCGGGGCTCAGGTCACGAGCTCAGCGGATGTCAATCTCGGTGGCCTGCCCGCGGACGAAGTACCCAGCCTGATCCCTTCGCGGCTCTTGATCTATACCTGCCATTCGCCGACAAAATGAGCGCAATCTTGCGCCGCCTTTCCCTATTGCAGACTTGGCTTTTGCCGACGCCGCAGCGCGAAGATGGAACTTTCGGCGAAGTATTCGTACGAACCGCGCGAGATGGCGAATTGAAACCCGATGACGGAAATCGGTCGCTCTCGCCTATCCAGGAGATATTTCTGATCTCCCTTCCCGGTGAAGCACTAAGCAGCTCTAAACATTTGGATTTTGAGAACCGTACGAAATAGCCGCAGCCCAGAGGTTGAGGGAGAAACAGGCCTTCCGGAGATAAACTGGACGAATTTGCCAGGCGGTCGTCCAGTGCTCAAATCGGAAATGACCACGAATACTGGTTTAATTGCCAACGAGATCACGCGGAGAAAACGCACCCCGGGCCAAGCTCAGCGGATGTCAATCTCGGTGGCCTGCCCGCGGACGAAGTACCCAGCCTGATCCCTTCGCGGCTCTTGATCTATACCTGCCATTCGCCGACAAAATGAGCGCAATCTTGCGCCGCCTTTCCCTATTGCAGACTTGGCTTTTGCCGACGCCGCAGCGCGAAAATGGAACTTTCGGCGAAGTATTTGTACGAACCGCGCGAGATGGCGAATTGAAACCCGATGACGGAAATCGGTCGCTCTAGTCGATCCAGGAGATGTTTCTGATCTCCCTTTCCGGTGAAGCACTAATACCAAACTTCCGAAGGCTTAACTCATCCCTGCCGTCGCGTTGCCTAACTGAAGCGACAGCATGCTATTGAATAATCTTGCCTTTCTGGAACGGCTCGATTGAGGCGTCGAACGCGTAATGAGTCAAAGTCTTCGTATTCTGGTATAAGCAGCTCTAAACATTTGGATTTTGAGAACCGTACGAAATAGCCGCAGCCCAGAGGTTGAGAGGGAGAAACAGGCCTTCCGGAGAAAAAGCCAAGCGCTCGTCCAGTGCTCAAATCGGAAATGACCACGAATACTGGTTTAATTGCCAACGAGATCACGCGGAGAAAACGCACCCCGGG
>CAVZWE010000018.1:0-161043 GCA_963778925.1 uncultured Alphaproteobacteria bacterium
AGCTGCGCCACCTTTGCGATCGCCGCAAGATCGTCAAGAAGGGTGATCGGTCCGACGCTCATCGATACTTCTCCCCCATCGCAAGTTCTGCCTTTTCGAAGTATGAGCGGCGATCCTGAGCAGGAGTGTTCCAAGCAATGGGTCGCCGGACTTTAACGAGAGCATGCGCTCACAACGCCACATTGCTTGCATCGAGAAAACTCCGCTCTTTTGCGAATCGAAACAGCGGGGACTCGGTTGGTCTTCCACGCAAGCGGAGCCTTCCGCTTCCAGCCTTGCAAGCATCGTTCTTGCCATCCTATCGACTTGCCTGTGTCTCGGTCTTCAATTCCTCGAATCCCTCAGCGTCATCAATGCAACGCCTCACGCGCCACCGAGACCGGATCGGCGTCTGCGTGATGACCTGCGCCATCGACGGCAACGTATTGCTGCGGGACGGTGTCGATTGTCAGTTCCGGGACTCTGATGACCTCAAGGTCGGAAGGACCGAAGGGCACGCCTAACGCAATCGCGAGCCCACTTTTTTGCCAATGCCCACTTCTGGACGGCCCCTTAGCATGCGGATGCAATCTCTGCCGTCGTAGGGGACCGCTTCGCGGCGACGAGGACACCACCTGATACCCGCGACTCGCTATCAGAACGTCGAATGCCTGGAACGAGGTCTGCTCGACCGTTGACCGTGACGATGCAGCGGAACGGCGCGAAGCCATGAACTGTACGCCGCGACCAGGCCATAGGCAGCCCCGGCCGAGCCATTTCTTCAGGCTGTGCGGCGTCGCCCGACCGACAATGGCGGGCATTCCGATTGACGATCCGTTGGCAAAGTAGTCTTCATTGATCTTGGCGAGATCGATATTGGCGACTTTCCCGTTGACCAGCACATCGATGGCGCCCGCAAGGTCAAGCGGGATCCCGAGCGTGCGCGCAAAGCTGTTGGCCGTGCCGAGCGGCAGCACGCCAAATACGACGCTGGTGTAGGCAAAATGATCGACCACCGAACTGATGGTGCCGTCGCCACCGCCAAGGATGATGAACTTGCGTCCTTTGGTATTTTCCTCCGTACTATCTCCTGCAGCCTCTCCGCGTTCCGAACGGAGATAGGCCGCATCAGGGTGATTCCTCCCTCTGCGAGCAGCCTCTTGGCTTCCGAATAGGCGTGCGCACCATGTCGCGAGCGCATGTCTCACACGAGAACCGCATGACGGCTTCGTCCGATCTCCTGTTCCAGCGCAATCTTTTCCGAGCGACAATCGGGCGCCGATGACGTCCCGGACGAATGCGGTGCTCGGGTCAATTCACTCACCAGGAACCTCCCTGAAGGATAACTCCAGTTTTGGGATTTCTGGTATCCCGCGCGACGGCTGATATTAGACGAAACAGAACAGTAGCAGCCAGCGCGACAAGAATGCGACATGTTCGCATGGAAATATTCTCCAATGAACTCCGATCTGCTGGTGAATTGTATCAGACTTTTAGCGGGGTGGGTTCGTGGCAGAAGGCCGTCGAAGCGAAGCGGCTTTGAAAGTGAGCCGCCGAATGGGAATGATTTTGCCAAGCTTGCGATGTCAGCCAGGTGGTGCTGTCAGATTCGGCGGTTATGTCGGTTGTTGGCACTTTTCGGACATGCCGGTCGGCCGTGACGATGTCCGCTTCCGGGGGAAGACCGGAAGTCATGGGATACCGTCAAAATGACGCGAATGGACCCACAGCGGACGTCAGCAATTTCGAGGGGAGACGTGGCGATCATTGGCGCTGCGGTGGCATGGCAATTCAATGGGATGAAGGTGTTCACAGTGATTGCTCGCATCGTCTGGCCTCTCAAGGTTCAGAAGGCTTCGGCCAGGAAGGGCTTGATCAGGACAGAAACACCTCGCGAGAACTCAAGTTGACCGTTTCCGATCTGGTGTCGCCGGTCATCACGATGGCCGGTATGTTCCTGCCAGGGCTGCCCGCAGGCGATTCATAGTCCATACCATCCGGTGAGCCGCGAAGGTTGTAGTCACAAGAGCACGTCCGGACGCAGGCGGCTCCTTGACCAGGGTCAGGCTTCGTCGTCGCTGCAACAATGGTGGCGTCAACCCCTTCTCGTTCAACACTCCTGAGTGCCATGCGCACCGAGGCCTCATCTTCATCGCGAGCACGTTGCCCAGGAAGGCATCATTGCGAGGCATGCACCTCGGCGCTGTATCCGGCACCGTGATATCGCTCGACCTCGCGGGAGCTCAATGAAGAACCGCGTACCTTTCCCGGAATCGAGCGCACCTCGATGCTGTGGTCCAGGATTTCTCCGAGCTGCTTCACGATCGCCAGGCCCAGACCAAAGCCGCCCCGCCGCGCGCCGTTCCCGATAGTACTCATGGAATATATGCGGGAGCTCGTCCTCGGTGATACCGACGCCACTGTCCCAGACTTCGATGCGAACATTGTCGCCGGCTCGCCGGCACCCTAGCAGGAGTTTCGTCCCGGTCAGTGTATCGGACCGCGTTCGACAACAGGTTGCGAACCATAACCTCAAGCATGCGCCTGTCGCTGCGGATGATGAGCTTGGAACGGACGATGTGCAGCGGTAGTCCCTTCCTGCACCGGCGCGACGAAGTCTCGGCGAGCGTCTCGAAGATTTCGTTCAGCGAAACTCGCTCACGGATGGACGTAGATACTCCGGATTCCAGCCGTTGACGTCGAGCAGGCTCGACAGGATGCCGGTCATGGTGTCCAGCGACTGCCCGATTCCAGCGACAAGGTTGCGGGCCTCGCCGTCTGGATGGTGTGGCTCAAGCGCTGCCTGCAGGAGTTTCAAGGTTTGCAATGGCTGTCGCAAGTCATGGCTTGCCGCGGCCAGAAAGCCCGATTTGGCGCGATCGGCCTTTTCGGCAGATTTCCGCGCGAGCGAAAGCTCCTCATCAAGACGTTTGCGCTCGGTGACATCCGTCATGAGCCCATTGACGCGCGCAGGTTTGCCGGCCGCATCGAACTGGACGATCGCAATCTTTTCCAGCCAGACTTCACCATCATCACCGGCCGTCGGTAGCGGAATGCGATCGAAGTCGAGGGCTGGTCCGGACGAGCACCTTCGAGGCAGGATACCAGCCCCGGCTGGTCTTCGGGATGTACATGTTGCCGCCATTCAGTCTCGCGAAGAACTTTTTGCGGGTTGAGACCGAGGATCCCGGTCGCATTCTGGCTGAAGCGCATTTCGTCGGAAGACACGTCCCAGTCGAAGGCCATGACGCTGCCGGCCTGCACGCTCCTGCAATCGGGCCTCCCTCTCCAGAATCGCGCCTTCGTGAGACCTCCGCTCGCTAAACAGGGCCGCAAGAACCAGGGCGCCTAGTGAGATCGCAAGGATCGGTAGCTTGGGCCCCCAGCACACGCTGTTCGATCGACAGGTGCAAGTCCCCGAAAATGCCGATTGCGAAGATCGTCGTCCATACAATCGTGATCGAACGTTGAACGTGGCAACCGCGGTGAACGCTGGGCGAAGGGCGAGATGCGATCCAGAGCAGAAGCGGGCAGAGCGCGCCAATCGCCAGCTCCGTGGTCCAGGGCTCGCTGGGCAGGGAGACCATCAACGCGCATACGAGGGACACCACGGCAAGCGCTAAAACGCCCTCCGCGACCTCGGCCGCGTGGGAAGTTGCGCACCAACGACGCCAGCCCAATCGCGAGGGGCGCCACTGTAGTATTCCCGATCGCGTCAGATGAGAACCAGTGAAGCCAGATCGCCGGGGGTGACGCGGGTCGACCCGTAAAACATCACAAAACCTGCCGTACCGACAATTCCGGAGAGGCTCGCGCCTGCAACAGTTGCGGCAACAGCGCCAGCACCCTTCGCAGTTCGTTCAACTCGAATGGGGAGCTGCAAAATCCATGGATCAGGCCTGCGATGATGACGGTGTCACCCGCGTTCGCGACCGCAAAGAGCACCGAGCTCCAGGTGTCGCGATCGCCCAGCAAATTGGCCGCCATCGTTGCAGCCATCACGCCTGATCGACGACAGTCCACCGAGCCGCGAGAACCAAGGGCGATCAGAATCCTGAAGCCATCCCGCAGTGGCCAGAATACGGGCACCATCGAGCGGCCCCACCAATGCGAGGCTGAGCCGTGCGGCGAGAAAATAGGCCAGTGCCACTCTCGATGGTCGAAATAACGCCTGCCCCGTCTGCGAGCGGTTGGCGAGCCAAAACGACCGTCCTTTTCGGCAGTGCCCAGTGTCCCTCTCTGCTCGCCAAAATCCCGGCATTACTCCACGTTCAAATCCTTGCACAGTTACCAACACAACGGCAGCGCCGGCGACTATAGGCGCATTTCCGCTCAAGCCACAATGTTGCGGTGCGCCAGCCTCCTTGTGGCACGAACCGGACCAACCGGCCGATCAGATGAAGTCCATTGTTCGGGGTCGAGCGGAAGTCGCCGGCAGAAAGGCAAACCATTGCGAATAACCCGAAGCGGCTCATTCCGCCTTGAACGAAACCTCGCGTGAGCCGTTCGATGTCGCACCCGACCAAAGCCCAATGGTGTCGGTGACAGGTCGAGGCGGATATTGTTATGAATGCCGCCGGAAAACCCCTGCCCGGCAGGGGAAGGAAAGGGTGTTCGGATGATGCCAGATAACGTCGCCCTGTTCGCCACGATCATCCTGCTGCTTCCGATGATTTATTTCCTGCTGGCGGCGCCGGCCTTTCTGCTGGTGAGGCTGGACATCCTGCCTGTCGCCCAGCTGTTGCGCGCCATGTTCAATGGCTATTTCCTGACGCTGGCCATTGCCGGTGTAATCGGGACGATAGCCGTTGCCGCGAAGGGTCGCCTGATCTCTGGCCATTGGCATTGGCTTGATCGCGGCTTTCGCGGCCTCGTCGCGCCGCTGGTTTTTGCGGCAGATGGATGCCCGGCTTAGCGACAGAGATGCTGGCGATGCCGATGCCCTGCGCCGGCTGCGACGGCTGCATTGGGGCGGCATGCTGAGCAATGCGATCCAGCTTGCCGCTGTCGTGGCCAGCATTCCCTATATCGCTGCCGCGCCGTAGCGAACGCGGTTTCTGACCCTTTCAATGCACTCGGATCAGGGCCGTGGCCAGTAGGGCGGGCTCGCCGAAGGCGTAACCGCCTCTATTTTGTCGATGAAAGGCGGATTACGCTTCGCTAATTCGCGCTACGAGCTATCCCAATGTATTGCGGAAAGCCTCTATGCGCTCCCTTGTTTGACCGAGCCAATGACGAAAGCCTTCGTCCCCTTTTTGGAAACTATAAAGTGCCGGCGTCATATTTTGCGCCATACCAGCAATAAGTCGTTGATCGTCATATTTGGTAGCAAGTTCAATAGTTGTAAGTCCGTTTACGAAGCCGTTGATACTTACTTGTAATATGTCGATCGGATTGTAATTTGGTGAGTTTCTAGGTAGCTGCAAAATCGAATTCATTTCATCAGTATAAGTTTTATGTTTTTGGAGAAATCCGTCATCATCATGGATTGAACGATATAACCCAACAGTTGCATTACTTAGGGCCTTTAGTTGGCCGACCAAAGCTACCGTGTCAGGGCCTTTTTGTTGCCCGATGAGGACCATTTCATGATCCCACGTTCTTGAGAACGTCTCGGCCTTTTTTACAATATCGTCAGCACTGGTGTTGAGTATTCCGGATAAATCCGTCAGCGCATCTGCAAGGTCGTTCTTGTTACGTTGAGAGTAGAATTTGATGGGTCTAGATGACACTTGCGGTTGAGTTGGAACAGCGAGGGCCAAGTCTTTAGGGGGTGTCGCAACGGTCGAACGCAACCCGATCCCATAAGCCGCTGCTCCTACTGCGACGAACGCAACGAACAATGAGAGCGCAATAAAATACCAGGAATCCACGCCGCGCTTTCCCCCCGCGATGCGTTTGCGGTGCCAGCTTACGATCAGATAGATGGTCAATCCAAGGCTGATCCATATCCCGATCATGCCGTGCGGACTCGACAAATCGGCGATGAAGCCAGCGAACAGATTAACCAGGATATCCCTAAGTACGACCATCAGCACATCTCCCACGGCCCGAGATCGACTTTAGGGCTAGTTGTGGCAGGCGAAAATGTACGATCTAGAGTACATATTCGAAGGGCCTACATTTGGGACCGCCGGATGGCTATTAGAACAAAAAAAGAACAGAAGGTCAAACCCCCGAGATTTCCGTGCTATCAACCACAAGGCAATCCCACGGCGACTCACCCCTCATGGCCAAATCCGCGCTCTCCTTCGTCTGCCAGAACTGCGGCGCGGCGTATAACCGCTGGCAGGGCAAGTGCGAATCCTGCGGCGAGTGGAATACGCTGGCAGAGGAAGACACTACCGGCGCCACGACCATGCCGGTCTCGATCCGCAGCAAGCGCAAGGGCCGGCAGTTCAAACTGGAGACGCTGACGGGCAAGAGCGTGGAAGCCCCGCGTCTGCCCTCCGGGATGGCCGAGCTGGACCGCGTCACCGGCGGCGGTTTTGTGCGCGGCTCGGTGCTTTTGGTCGGCGGCGATCCCGGGATCGGCAAATCGACGCTTCTGACCCAGGCCACCAGCCTGATGGCGCGGGCCGGGCATCGCGCGGTCTATATTTCAGGCGAAGAGGCCGTGGCGCAGGTGCGGCTGCGCGCCGAGCGCCTGGGGCTTGCGGACGCGCCGGTGCAGCTTGCGGCGGAAACCTCGGTCGAGGACATCGTCTCCACGCTGTCCGAAGGCCCGGTGCCGCGCCTGATCGTGATCGATTCGATCCAGACCATGTGGACCGACACGGTGGAATCCGCGCCGGGCACGGTGACGCAGGTGCGCGCCTCGGCGCAGGCACTGATCCGGTTTGCCAAAAAATCCGGCGCCGCGATCATCCTGGTCGGGCACGTGACCAAAGACGGCCAGATTGCCGGCCCCCGAGTGGTCGAGCACATGGTGGATGCGGTGCTGTCGTTCGAAGGCGAAGGCTCGCAGCAGTTCCGCATTTTGCGCGCGGTCAAGAACCGGTTCGGGCCGACCGACGAGATCGGCGTGTTCGAGATGACCGGGCTTGGCCTGCGCGAAGTCTCTAATCCCTCCGAGCTATTCTTGTCGGAACGCGATCTCGGCAGCCCGGGCACGGCGGTATTCGCAGGGATCGAAGGCACCCGCCCGGTGCTGGTCGAGTTGCAGGCGCTGGTGGCGCCGACCTCGCTCGGCACCCCGCGCCGCGCGGTGGTGGGCTGGGATCCGAGCCGGCTGTCGATGGTGCTGGCGGTGCTGGAGGCGTATTGCGGCGTCAAGCTGTCGGGCCATGACGTCTATCTGAACGTCGCGGGCGGCCTGCGCATCCAGGAACCGGCGGCCGACCTTGCCGCAGCCGCCGCGCTGGTGTCGTCGCTGGTCAATGCGCCGTTGCCCACGGATGCGGTGTATTTCGGCGAGATTTCGCTGTCCGGCGCGGTGCGGCCGGTGGCGCAGACTTCGGCCCGGCTGAAGGAGGCTGCAAAACTCGGCTTCGGCCGCGCGGTGCTGCCCGAATCGGCCCGTGGCGAGGTCGGCGGTGACGCCGGCCTGGTGCTCAATACCGTGGGCGGCTTGACCAGCCTGGTCGCGGACATCGCCGCGCGCGGCAACCCCCGTGGAAATCGAGATGGAAATCGGGATGGAAGCCGCGAGGCAAACCGGGAGACGGCCGCGGCTGAGAAAAATGCCACACCTGCGAGATTCCGGCGTCAGGAAGGCTAGCTGGGCGTGACGCCACCCGCCCTCGCCGCTATACAACCCGCGCACAGGCACCGGTTGCGATCTCCGGCCTTGCGGGATGGGCCGGATGCCCCTCACCTAAAGCGGCACCGACATGCCGATTCGCGGTTTTGAACCTTCTGATGCGGACCTGACTAGCCGATGCCGATAACGATCCTCGATCTCGCTTTGCTCGCCGTGATGCTTGTTTCCGGCCTGCTGGCGATGGTGCGCGGCTTCATGCGCGAGATCCTCTCGATCGCGGCCTGGGGCGCCGCCGCCGTGGTCACGCTCTATGCTTTCGGAAAGCTGCTGCCGACCGCCAAAACCTATTTCAACAACGACACGATCGCGAGCATCGTCGTGGTCGTCGGCGTGTTCGTCGGCACCCTGATCGTGGTTTCCGTGATCACGGTGCGGATTTCCGACATGATCCTGGATTCCCGGATCGGGGCGCTGGACCGCACCCTGGGGTTCCTGTTCGGGCTGGCGCGGGGGCTTTTGATCGTCGTGGTCGCCTTCATGTTCTTCAGCTGGCTGGTCCCGGACAAGCAGCGGCCGGACTGGGTGACCGGGGCGAAGTCCCGGGTCGTGCTGGACGGCACCGGCCAATGGCTGATGTCGCTCTTGCCGGATGACCCCGAGAACACCATCTTGAAGAGATTCAAGAAGAATAAACCGGATGATGAGCAAACTGACACCGAGCCGGCGGCGCCGGCAAGCGGTGATGGCTATACCAAGCCTGCCCGCGACAGCCTGAAAAAGCTGATCGAGAAACCGGCAGCGCGTTGAGTTCAGGCCCAAAGAGAGGCGCGATGGACGAGATACAGAGCCCTTCCGATGCCGCCGAATACCAACTGAACCTCGGCCCCGCCGATCCGGGTCCGCCCATCTCCGACCCCCAAAATACCGGCCTCGACGATTTGGACCTCAAGGGCGACTCGCTGCGCGAGGAATGCGGCGTGTTCGGCATCTTCGGCCACCCCGAGGCCGCCGCCATCACCGCGCTCGGACTGCACGCCTTGCAGCACCGCGGCCAGGAGGCGGCCGGCATCGTCTCCTTCGACGGCACGCGCTTTCATTCGGAACGGCGGCTCGGCCTGGTCGGCGACACCTTCTCCCGCCGCGAGGTGATCGAGCGCCTCCCCGGCACCGTCGCGGTCGGCCATGTCCGCTACTCCACTACCGGCGCCACCATCCTGCGCAACGTCCAGCCGCTGTTCGCCGAGCTCAACGCCGGCGGTTTTGCCGTGGGCCATAACGGCAATCTGACCAACGGGCTGACCCTGCGCCGCGACCTCGTGCGCAACGGCGCCATGATGCAATCCACCACCGACACCGAGGTGATCCTGCACCTGGTGGCACAGTCCAAGCGCAACCGCTTCATCGACCGCTTCATCGAGGCGCTGCGCGCGATCGAGGGCGCCTATTCGCTGGTGTCGATGACCAACAAGAAGCTGATCGGCGCCCGCGATCCGCTCGGCATCCGCCCGCTGGTGCTGGGCGAACTCGACGGCTGCCCGATTCTGGCGTCGGAGACCTGCGCGCTCGACATCATCGGCGCGAAATACCTCCGCGACGTCGAGCCCGGCGAGATCATCGTGTTCGACGAGCGCGGCGCGCAGAGCCACAAGCCGTTTCCGCCGAAACCGCCGCGGCCCTGCATCTTCGAATACATCTATTTCTCGCGGCCGGATTCCATCGTCGGCGGGCGCTCGGTGTACGACGTCCGCAAGGCCTTCGGCGCCCAGCTCGCGCGCGAAAGCCATGTCGAGGTCGACGTCGTGGTGCCGGTGCCGGATTCCGGCGTGCCGGCCGCGGTCGGCTACAGCCAGCATTCCGGCGTGCCGTTCGAACTCGGCATCATCCGCAACCACTATGTCGGCCGCACCTTCATCCAGCCGACCCAGAGCGTGCGCGAACTCGGCGTGCGCATGAAGCATAATGCGAACCGCGCGGCGATCGAAGGCAAGCGCATCATCCTGATCGACGATTCGCTGGTGCGCGGCACCACCTCGAAGAAGATCGTGCGCATGATGCGCGACGCCGGCGCGCGCGAGGTGCACTTCCGGCTGGCTTCGCCGCCGATCATTCATCCCGATTATTACGGCATCGACCTGCCGGACCGCGGCGGCCTTTTGGCTGCGACCCACAATCTGGAAGAGATGCGCGAGATCATCGGCGCCGATTCACTGGCGTTCCTGTCGATCGACGGCATGTACCGCGCCATGGGCGAGCCCGGCCGCGATCCCCTAAATCCGAAATTCTCGGACCATTGTTTCACCGGCGCCTATCCGACGCAACCTGACCGACCAGACCCAGGTCGAGCCGCAGCCGCGGCAACTTTCCTTGTTGGCGGAGGCGAGTTGACGCGAAGCGTCATTCCGGAATCACGGTGTTTGCTATTTCGTCATGGCCGGGCTTGTCCCGGCCATCCACGTCTGTAAAACGCGCCGCAAAGAACGTGGATGCCCGGGACAAGCCCGGGCATGACGGAGAGAATTGTTTCAATGCCCCTCCCCCTCGCCTCCCGTATCGCTCTCGTCACCGGCGCTTCGCGCGGCATCGGCTATGCCACCGCGCGCGCGCTGGCAAAGGCCGGCGCGCATGTGGTGGCGGTGGCGCGCACCCAAGGCGGCCTCGAAGAACTCGACGACGAGATCCGCAGGGACGGCGGCAGCGCCACACTGGTGCCGCTCAATCTCGGCGATTTCGACGGCATTGCCCGCCTTGGTGCGGCGCTGCACGAGCGCCACGGCAAACTCGATATCCTCGTCGGCAATGCCGGGGTCGCCGGTCCGTCCTCGCCGCTCGGCCACATCGAATTGAAACCGTGGAACGACGTGATGGCCGTCAACGTCACCGCGAATTTTCAATTGATCCGCTGCATGGAGCCGCTGTTGAGGAAGTCCGACGCCGGCCGCGCGGTGTTCGTGACTTCAGCGGCATCCCACCTGGCGCTGGCCTATGTCGGTCCCTACGCGGCTTCAAAAGCCGCACTCGAAACGCTGGTGCGGGTGTGGGCCAACGAGACCGCATCGACGGCCATTCGCGTCAACCTGTTCAGCCCCGGCCCGATCCGGACCCGGATGCGCGCGTCGGTGTTTCCCGGCGAAGACCCGATGACGCTCGACACGCCGGAGCAGGCCGCGGAATTCATCGTGCCGATGTGCGCGCCCGACTGGAGCGAGACCGGCAAGCTTTACGATTACAAGACGCGCAGCCTGCTGAGTTTTAGGCCGCCGGCGTGAGCGTCATGCTGGGCACAGCGCCTTCCTCATCATCGGTCGTCATCCCCGCGAAGGCGGGGAACCAGTATTCCAGAGGCGGTTGTGATTGAATCGAGAAAGCCGCGGCGTACTGGATCGCCCCGTTCGCGGACGATGACGACTTTGTTTGACGCAACCGTCTTGCGCGTCCCACGCAATTGACTCCCTGACCTCCCGCTATTCACTTGCCCGCCAGACGGGAAACCCGCGAGCAAGAATAAAGGGAGGATGCCATGACGCCGATGCAGACTCGCGGGCGCACGATTCGTGCCGCCAGCTTCTTTAGAACTCTCGCGATTTGCATCGCGCTCGTCGGCGCAACAATACTGCCGCGCGATGGCGAGAACAATGAGATCCGGGTGATCAAGCGCGACGACGGCAGCGTGGTCGGCAGGTTTGGGCGCAGCGGCCGCAACGCCGGGCAGTTTCACTGGATCCATGCCATGGCCGTCGATGCCAAAGGCAACGTCTATACCGCCGAGGTCGACACCGGAAAGCGCATCCAGAAATTCAAGCTGACCTCGGACGCGCTGCGTTAGGTAGAGTACGCTCCGGTTGGGCCGAATCATGATCGCCCATCGTGGCCCCATTGTTCGAGACGCGCGGCGTGGCCGCGCTCCTCACCATGAAGGTTTAGCAAGAACCTCGTCCCGAGGAGCGCGCTCTTGCGCGCGTCTCGAAGGATGAGTCTGCTGAACCGGAAAAAACTGCGCCGTTCAGGTGCCCGCGCGCGGCGCGGCGAATGCGACACCGGTTGGGACGGGCGGCGCGGTGTCGCGCCAGCGGCCGGGCGTAACGCCGGTCACCCGCTTGAAGGCGCGATTGAAGGCCGCTTCCGATTCATAGCCGATGTCGGCGGCGATGGCGGCAAGGCTGTCCTGGCCTGCTCGAATCCGCTCGGCGGCCAGTTGCATGCGCCAGCCGGTGACGTATTCGATCGGCGCCTGGCCCAGCACGGAGTTGAACCGCTCGGCCAGCACGGTGCGCGACGAGCCGGCCTCCTGCGCCAGATCGTCCACCGTCCAGCGGCGCGCCGGATCGCGATGCAACAATTGCAGCGCGCGGCCGACGATGGGATCGTTGAGGCCTGCAAACCATCCCCTGGCGCTTGGCGGCAGGCTCATGGCGTAACGGCGCAGGACTTCGACGAACAGCAATTCCATTAGCCGGCCGAGCATCAGTTCGGTCCCCGCAGCAGCGGCTTCCGTCATCGTGAGGATTTGCCCGACCGTCGATGCAATCAGGGCGCTGGCCTGATCGTCCTCGGTGTGGTCGATCAGCAATGGCGGCAAAGTGCGAAACACCGGCGTCAGCATGAACTCCGAGGATTCGAGAAAGCCGCAGACCACTCGTGTTTCCTGGCCACCGCCGCCGTGGTTGATGTTCCACATGCCCTTCAGCGGTCCGGGGCGCAAGACATCGTCGGCCGCCGCCATTTCCGCGGGCCGGCCGTTCCAGAACTTGTGCGTGTCCGCAAACGGCATCAGCAGGATGTCGCCGGCCGTGACTTTCCTGCTGTTCGCCGCTTGCCAATTCGACGCTGCACTCACCGGCGGAAATCAGATGAAAGATGCTGATGTGGCGCAGATGCGCCATCGGCGTGTGCTCGTCGAAATGCCTGGGGCTGACGATTGCGAACGGCGCCGTGAAGCAGGCGTTGAGATACACCGATCCGGTCAGACGCACCGCGCGTAACATTTCCGCGAGCACATCGTGATCGGAATTATCGCGTTCCGGCGTCGCTGCAAATGAAGGCGGCGTCCCGATCATTGAGAGAATAGCCCTTCGACAATATCCATCGCTTCAGAGGCGCCGACTTTGGTCTGGCGCATTGCACCTTAGCCGATGGAGACTGTCATGATCAAGGAATGGGCTGCCAGCGCAGCCAACCGGATAACCGAACTAATCGCGGCATTGCTGATGCGGTCCGCGATCAAGCCGCTGCTCCATATCGATGACCGCTCGCTCGCCGACGTCGGATTGTCTCGTTCCGACGTGATCGAGAGCCTTTCAACCCCGCTCACCACCGATCCGGGCCGATTTCTGGCCCGGCGTGCCAAACGCCGAGGCCAGAGCGGGCTTCGCGCATAACTACGGCAAACAACATCAATTTTTTCAGCATTTACTTTGAGGAGACCGACATGAACCGACTGCTCATTTTCCTGTACGGCATTGTATCTTACTTGCTGTCCTTCGGGACGATCCTTTACGCCATCGGCTTCGTCATCGGGCAGGTCGTGCCGAAGACCATCGACAGCGGCGCGCAGGTCCCGCTATTGCAGGCGGCGTTCGTCGACCTCTGCCTGATGGCGTTGTTCGCGATTCAGCACAGCGTGATGGCGCGGCAGCCATTCAAGCGATGGTTGGCACGATACGTGCCGGCGCCGATGGAGCGCAGCACCTACGTGCTGTTCGCCAGCCTTACGCTGCTGCTGCTGTACTGGCAGTGGCGGCCGATACCGGCGGTGATCTGGCAGGTCGACAATCCGGCAATTGCCATGGCGCTGACCGGACTCTACTTCACCGGCTGGCTGATCTTGTTGACGAGCACGTTCCTCATCAACCACTTCGAATTGTTCGGCGTACAGCAGGTCGCCAACAACCTCGTCGGCCGCGAGACGCCGGCACCGCGGTTCCGGAGCCCGCTGTTCTACAAATTCGTGCGGCACCCGATTTACCTCGGCTTCATCGTTGCGTTCTGGGTCGCGCCCACGATGACCGCCGGGCACCTGTTATTTGCCGCTGTGACCACCTGCTACATCCTGATCGGCATCTCACTGGAGGAACGCGACCTGATCGCGCTGTTCGGCGACGACTACCGCCGCTACCGCGATCGCGTCTCGATGCTGTTGCCATGGCGCACTCCGATTTCGCAGACCCGAAAACTGCGTGCCGGCCAGGTTCGCAACACCGAAGCAGCGGCCGAATAGGCCGCTGCCCCACCCTCACCGCAGCATCAGCTTTCAACCAAGGAACGGCATCATGAGTGTTCAAGCCATCAATCCCGACACTTTCGATCTCACCGCGATCAAGGGCCGCCAGCAGCGGGCGTGGTCGTCCGGCGACTATTCGGTCGTCGGCGTCACCCTGCAGATTGTCGGCGAAATGCTGTGCGAAGCCGTCGACCTCCGCAGCAACCAGCTCGTGCTCGATGTCGCCGCCGGCAATGGCAATGCGACGCTGGCCGCGGCACGCCGCTTCGCCGAGGTGGTGTCGACGGATTATGTCGGCGCGCTGCTCGAACACGGCCGCGCCCGCGCCAAGGCCGACCGGCTGACGGTCGGCTTCCGCGAAGCCGACGCCGAGGCGCTGCCGTTTGCGGATGGGAGTTTCGACGTCGTGCTGTCGACCTTCGGCGTCATGTTCACGCCGAACCAGCGCCAGGCCGCGGACGAAATGATCCGCGTCTGCCGTCCGGGCGGAAAGATCGGACTGGCCAACTGGACCCCGGAAAGTTTCATCGGCCAGTTGTTCAAGACCATCGGCAAGCACTTGCCGCCGCCGTTCGGCGTGCAGTCGCCAGCGCTGTGGGGAAGCGTGTCGCACCTCAACACCCTGTTCGCCGGCAAGGGCAGCGTGGCCACCGAGAAGCGGAATTTCGTCTTCCGCTACAAGTCGCCGAAGCATTGGGTCGAGGTCTTCCGCAACTATTACGGTCCGGTGGTGAAGGCGTTCGAGGCGCTCGACGCCACAGCGGCCAAAGCGCTCGGCACCGACATCGACGCCCTGCTCACGAGGTTCAACGTCGCCACGGACGGTACCCTGGTCATTCCCAGCGAGTACCTCGAAGTCGTCATCACCAAAAACCGCTGATCCGAACCCTCCCTGACTGAGCTGACCTTGCCCCGGATTGGCTCGCGCTGATCCGGGGCCATATTTGTGAGCCATCCGGCCCTTGTGCCGACATGCCACGGGTGGCCGGATATTGGCTGCCGCGGTTTTGCTGGTATAGTCGCCGCCATCCGATTGGAGCCGGCGAGCAGGATAATTCGTAAACGACTCCATATCCCTAGGGCGAAGGATCAGGCCGCAAAAGACGGCAAATCCTCGCGCGAAATCACTTAAAGAGGAAATACTGATGAAGACATCTGCACTCTCGCGCCGTCGCGGCCTGACCGCAGCCATCGTGCTGACGGGCATTGGCCTTGCGGCCACGTCGGCTTTTGCCCAGGACAAAATGGTCAAGATCGGCGTGCTCAACGACATGTCGAGCCTGTATGCCGACATCGGCGGTCCCAATTCGGTCGTCGCGGTGAGGATGGCGGTGCAGGATTCCGGTCTGCTCGACAAGGGCTGGAAAATCGACGTGCTCGGCGGCGACCATCAGAACAAGCCGGATGTCGGCGTCAACATGGCGCGGCAATGGATCGATGTCGACAAGGTCGATGCGGTGGTCGATACGCCGAACTCCGGCGTGGCGCTGGCGATCGCCAACCTGGTGAAAGAGAAGAACGTGGTCCACATCAATTCGGGCGGCGCCAGCGCCGACCTGACCGGCAAGGCCTGCACCCCGAACACGCTGTCGGTGACCTACGATACCTACATGCTCGCGCATGGCACCGGCACCGCGCTGACCAAGGCCGGTGGCGATAGCTGGTTTTTCCTGACCGCCGACTACGCCTTCGGCTACGCGCTGGAACGTGACACCACCGCGGTCGTCGCCGCCAATGGCGGCAAGGTGATCGGCGGCGTCAAGCATCCGATCAACACCTCGGATTTTTCGTCGTTCCTCTTGCAGGCGCAGGCCTCCAAAGCCAAGGTCATCGGGCTCGCCAACGCCGGCGGCGACACCACCAATGCGATCAAGCAGGCGGCGGAGTTCGGCATCGTCCAGGGCGGCCAGAAACTCGCCGCGCTGCTGCTCTTTATCAACGACGTGCATTCGCTGGGCCTGAAGACCGCGCAGGGCCTGTCGTTCACCGAATCGTTCTATTGGGACACGAACGACCAGACCCGCGCATGGTCGAAGAAGTTTTCGGCGCAGACGAAAACGGGCGCCATGCCGTCGATGACGCAGGCGGGGCTCTATTCCGGCATTCTGCATTACCTCAAGACGCTGGAGGCGATGGGCGGCAATCCGCACGACGGTGCCAAGGTCGTCGCCAAGATGAAGGAACTGCCGACCGACGACGCCCTGTTCGGCAAGGGCGTCATCCGCGCCGACGGCCGCAAATTGCTCCCGGCCTATCTGTTTGAAGTGAAGAAGCCCGAGGAATCGAAATACCCGTGGGATTACTACAAGCTGGTCGCGACCATCCCGGCGGAGCAGGCCGCAAGGCCGCTCAGCGAAAGCGAGTGCCCGCTGATCAAGAAGTAGGACAATCGCAGCCGGCCGGATTTGCATGATCCGGCCGGCTGTGAACGACTAGGTGCTCCGACTGACGCCGGCCTCCGAAGCCCTAGTTTGCCAGCGGGTCCGGGCGTATCTGAATGTGGACGGCGCGCGGCTTTGAACCTTTGCCGCCCTCCATCAACCATGGCACGCGATCGCCGCTGGTACTCCACAGCCCGCGGCCCTTCCAGCCGGCATTTGGATCGTCGATGCGGCCGTCGAGGCCCTTGGCGAAGAAACCCAGCGGATATGGAATCCGCAGCATGACCATTTGTCCGTCCCTGAAAGCGACGAAGCCGTCATTGAGGTTGGCGGTCGAGATCGGGATGTTCTCGCCAAGACCGACCGTGTTGTGATGATCGACCCAGGTATAGTAGCTGGCCTCGGCGCTGGTGTTTTCGAAACCCTCAAAACCGGGCCCCGGATATTTGTGAAAGGCAAAACCTTCGGGGCAATGATTGCCGGTCGCATTCGGCCCGTTAAGCGGGTTCTTGCATTTGCCGCGGTCGAAACTGATCAACGTTCCGTTTGAGCCCGAGCCCCACAGCACGCCATTCTTGTCGATGTCGCCGCCACGCACGCCGATGCCTTCCTTCGGAATCGCATAGAACTCCGACAGCCTGGTTTTGGGGTCGAAACGTATGAAGCCGGGCGTGCCTGCGAACACGTTGAAGGTGTACCAGACCGAACCATCGGTCGGATGCGGCATCACCGCATAGGGACCGGAGCCCGCGACCCGCATGTCCTTGCCCGGTTCCGCCGGCTTGCCCGGCTCGGTGTATTCGTCGACCTTGCCGTTGCCGCTGGTGTCGAGAACCCACGGCGCCCAGCCTTGCGCCATCACGGCATCGCCGGTCTCGTCCCACATCCTGGTGTTGACCCAGCCGGCCACCGGGCCGGTCCCGGAAAACCACAGGGTATTGTCGGCGTCATAGCCGAATTGCGGGTGATGGGTGCCGAAGCAGGTGTCGATGAAACTGTACTTCATCGTCTTGGGATCCAGCATCGAGATTTGCCGCGGCGAGCGTTCCAGCGGAAATGCCCTGGCTGAAGGATGATCGGAACCCTTCTTGCAATACGCCGGATTTTCGATGCCGCGCACGGCGGCGGCGAACCACACCCGGCCCTTGCCGTCGAACATTCCATTGTGGTTATTCGCCTTCTGGCTCCAGATTTTCTCCTCGCCCCAATAGGCCGACGCGCCGATCGGCTTGAGGGTGGCGTTGGGATGGAGCGGCGGCCCGAACAATTCCGGCGCATTTGGATCGGCGACCGGCATTTTGAAGAATGTCACCGTGTGCGTCTTCGGATCGAGGATCGGCATGTCGTCCGACGAGTATTCATTTGATCCATACAGCGGGCCGTAGGCGTTGACGGTCGGATTGCGCCGGTCGGAAGAAATCAGATCGTGGACAAAGTGCTTCTCGGTCGCCCACTCCCACGAGGAGATCACGACGTTGCGCTCGATGCCGGCCGGCCGCTGCGGCTTGTTCCTGGGCAGTTCGCCCTTGGCGACGCGGTCGGTCCAGTCACCAAAATATTTGAACGGCACGCCGCCGAGTTGCCCGGCAAGCCGGTTCACCATCCACTCGCCGGTTTGTCCTGAGGCAACGCGGCGCATCCATGCCTCTTGACCCGATTTGAATTCACCAAAGGCAGCCGGAATCGTCCGCGTGGCTTCCTGGCCGAGCTGATGGCAGCCGATGCAATCGACATTGTTCATCCGCTGGCGCCAAATCTCCTGCGTGATCTCTTTCGGGATATCGGTGCTGCCGCCGAAATCCTTTGCCGGTGGAATCTTCAACAGCGTGAACCAGTAGATCGCCGGATAATAATGTGCCGCCGCCGCCTCGTCCGGGGCCGGGACCGCCGTCAGGTTGACCTGCTGGCCAGGCTTCGCACGCATCTTTGGCAAATCCACAAGTCCATAGCCGCGCACCCAGACCGAGTAGTCTGCATTCGGCGGCAGATCCGGGATCACATAGCGGCCCTGGTCGTCGGTGACGACGATCTTGGCGAATTTCGTCGGCAGTTCTGTCGTCTCCGCAATCACCCATACACCGGCTTCGGGCCCCGCTGGACCACGCACTACGCCGCCGATGTCGTCATTGTCGATGGCGACCGGTGCCTGCTGGGCATGCGCAGGCGCCGCCACAAAGGCCGGCAGACCTGCTGCCGCCGTAACGGCAAAGGTGAGACAGGACAGGATATGTTTGAGATTCATGTTTGCTCCCCTCAAGAACCGGGCTTGCCACCCATTGTTTGGCGCGAGCCTACACCAACCCGTTACTGACGCCAGAGCCGCCATTTGGCAAAACCGCACGTGCCACCAGTCGCCGCTTGGCGATATCTCGCTATACGGCCGCATCCGATTTGGCTAGCTTGGCCGATATCTTGAGTTATTGCCCAGCTTTCCGAGGCCGGAACGCATCCAAATGGCAAAGCGTGGATCAGCGGCGCGCAGGCGTCCGGCAGACCGCAAGGCACCGGCGAAGCGCAAGCGTGCGCCAGTCGATACCGGTGCAAAAAAGCAAAATTCGAACCTTGAGCGCGGACAGACCGTGCGCAAACGCCGGCCAACAGCGGCAAAACCTGACAGCCCTGCGCCGGCGCCGTCCTATGGCGAGTTGCTAAAAGAAAATGCGGACCTCAAGCTGGAGCTCAACGCAGCCCTGGAGCGGCAGGCCGCAACATCGGAGGTTCTTCAGGTCATCAGCAACGCGCCGGGCGAGCTCGAGCCCGTATTCCAGAAGATGCTGGAGAACGCGACGCAGGTTTGCGGGGCACAATTCGGCGCGATGAATTTGTACGAAGGAGACATCTTTCGCCAGGTCGCGGTCTATAATGCGCCCGCCGCATTAGCAAACTCGCCCGAACTGAAGGCTTTCGGCCCCATCCGCAAAGCGGCGTTGGCAAGTACTCAAGACCAAACGAGTGGCTCACATCGCCGATATTCGGAAGAACCTGGCTTACCTCGAGGGTAACCCCACCGTCGTTGCCCTCTCTGATCTGGCGGGAGCCCGGACCATCGTCATTGTGCCGATGCTGAAGGGCACCGACCTGATCGGCACCATCGCCGTTTATCGACAAGAGGTCCGGCCCTTTACCGACAAGCAGATCGAACTCCTGGGCAATTTCGCAAAGCAAGCCGTCATCGCGATCGAGAACACGCGGCTGCTGAAGGAATTGCACGAGCGAACGGATGATCTCACCGAATCGCTGCAGCAGCAGACCGCGACCGCAGATGTGCTGAAGGTGATCAGCCGCTCGACCTTCGACCTCCAGGCGGTGCTCAACACACTCGTCGAATCGGCGGCTAGACTTTGCGCTGCGGATCATGCAAGATATTTCGCGGGTGAGGGGGACAGCTACCATCAAGCTGGTCGGTCTCAGCAAGTCCCGGTCGCAGTCGAAAATCGCGAACTGGAAGCATCGGTCTCGAACCGGGCCGAGAATCGATTGTCGGTCGAACCTTGCTGGACCGGAAAACAGTCCAAATTCCGGATCGGCTCAAAACGATCCAGAATACGACCTAAGTGAGGTCGTCACGCTCGGAGACTATCGGACAATGCTCGCCGTACCCTTTTGCGTGAAGGCATCCCGATTGGGGTGATTCGTTCTGTCCGGTGAACGGTTCTCCGTTCACCGACAAGCAAATCGAACTGGTTACCACTTTCGCCGATCAAGCGGTGATCGCGATCGAGAATGTGCGGTTGTTCGACGAGGTGCAGGCGCGCACCGAAGACTTGCGGGAATCGCTGCAGCAGCAGACCGCGACCGCCGACGTGCTGCAAGGTCATCAGCCGCTCGGCGTTCGATTTGCCGGCGGTTCTGCAAACGCTTGTTGAATCGCGCTGCGCGGCTCTGCGAGGCGGACCTTACCAATATTACTGGTGCCCGAAAGGGACCAGCTACTCTCGCCGAGGCTACGGGTTGTCTCCAGCAAGTCCCGGGAGCATTCAAAGAATATCTCGGATCAAAGCCGAGCGAGGCTCGGGGGTTGGTCGGGCGCTGCTGGAGGGGAGAGCAGTTCAAATCCCCGATGTAAAGGCGATCCTGAATACACGCTGACCGAGGGGCATCGGTAGACGGTTATCGGACGGAACTCACAGTCCCGCTTCTGCGCGAGGCGTTCCGATTGGCGTCATCAGCTTGATACGCTGTAGGTTCGTCCATTCACCGAAAAGCAGATCGAGCTGGCCACCACGTTCGCCGATCAAGCCGTGATCGCAATCGAGAATGTGCGATTGTTCGAAGAAGTCCAGGCGCGCACCAAAGAGCTCTCCGAGTTGCTGGCGAGGTCTATCGCCGGCGATGCAATTGGGTTATCCGGGCGAGTTCGAGGCGTAGATGTGCTGTTCGAAGGCGATCGACCGCAGCGCAGGCGGGTGCCGGCCGCTGCCGCTTTCGACAGCGGCATCGCCGTCAGGCCCGGACGTCCCCATGGTTCGCGCCGCAGAACCGGAAGCCTGACGTGTCCGACATGCGCGAAAGCCAGTCCATCTCGACGGCGATCGTACACTGGTCGCGGTGCCGATGTTCCGGGAGAACGAGTTAGTCGGGACCATCGCGATTTATCGCCGGGAGGTCCGGCCCTTCACCGACAAGCAAATCGAAGTGGTCGGCAATTTCGCCAAGCAGGCCGTGATCGCGATCGAGAACGCACGGCTGCTCAAGGAACTGCGCCGGCGCACGGACGATCTGAGCAAGTCGCTGCAGCAGCAGACCGCGACCGCCGACGTGCTGAAGGTCATCAGCCGCTCGACCTTCGATTTGCAAACGGTGCTGCAAACCCTGGTCGAAATCCGCGGCCCGGCTGTGCGACGCTGACAAGGCCACCATCACCCGCCAGAGGGGCGGCGAATTCTATCGTGCCGAGAATTTTGGTTTCTCCAGCGAATTCATGGACTATGTCAGGGAAGTTCCGGTCATACCGGACCGCGGCTCCGCCACGGCGCGCGCTCTGCTGGAAGGCGTCGTCGTTCATATCCCCGACGTCATGGCGGACCCGGACTACACCTTTAACGAGGCGCAGCGGCTGGGTGATTTTCGAACCATCCTCGGCGTCCCGATGCTGCGCGAGGGTGTTCCCGTCGGCGTGCTGGCCCTCACGCGGTCGGAGCCGCGGCCGTTCACTGACAAGCAGATCGAACTGGTCACGACCTTTGCCGACCAGGCCGCCATCGCCATCGAGAACGTCCGGCTGTTCGAAAGCGTGGAAGCGCGCACGCGCGAACTGGCAAAGTCGCTGGAAGACCTGCAGGCGGCGCAGGATCGCCTCGTCCAGACCGAAAAACTCGCCTCGCTCGGCCAGCTCACCGCGGGTATCGCCCATGAAATCAAGAACCCGCTCAATTTCATCAATAATTTTTCGGCCCTGTCGGTCGAACTGGTCGATGAACTGGACGAAGCGCTGAAGCCGGTGGCACTCGATCGCCGGACGCGCGAGGAAACCGGCGAGCTGACCCATATGCTGAAAGGCAATCTCGAAAAGGTGGTTCAGCACGGCATGCGCGCCAACTCGATCGTCAAGAACATGCTGCTGCATTCGCGCGAAGGTTCCGGCGAACGCCGGCCGGTCGATCTCAACTCGCTGGTCGCGGAGAGCCTCAATCTCGCCTATCACGGTGCGCGCGCCGAGAAGCAGGACTTCCAGATCAGGCTGGACCAGAATTTCGATCCGGCCGCGGGCCAGGTCGACCTGTTCCCGCAGGAAATAACGCGGGTGCTTCTCAACCTGATTTCGAACGGATTTTACGCGGCGACCAAGCGCAAGAAGGAGTTGAAAGGCGGCTTCGAGCCAATCCTTGCGGCTGCGACCAGGGACCTCGGAGATTGCGTCGAGATCAGAATTCGCGACAATGGCAGCGGCATCCCGTCCGATGTGAAAGACAAGATGTTCAATCCGTTTTTTACGACCAAGCCGCCCGGCGAGGGCACCGGCCTCGGCCTCTCGCTCAGCCATGACATCATCGTCAAGCAGCACGCGGGCTCGATCGAGGTCGATACACGGCCCGGCGAGTTCACCGAATTCAGGGTGATTCTGCCGCGCGCGGCCAAGTCCCTTTCATGAGTGCACGCCATCACGGGCACTGGTGCCCGCCAGTGTGCGCGCGGCGATTACGAGCGCCAGCAGCAGCAATGCCGCCGCCAGCAGGAACGGCGCGCCCGGCAATTTCATAGGCGCCTGCGCGCCGATGAAATACGCAAACGTCAGCGTGAACAGAAACGGTCCCACCATCTGCGACACGCTCTGCACGCTCGAGGTCGCGCCCTGCAATTGGCCCTGCTGGTCCGGCGCCACCAGCTGCGTCGCCAGCGCCTGGGTCGCAGCTCCCGCGACGCCCCACAAGGCCATCACGGGGATGCCGACCCAGAACAGCGGGCCGGTCGGCGCCGCGCCATAAATCAGAAAACCGGCGGCGCCGCTGCCAAGCCCGAGCAGCAGCGCGCGGCGCTCGCCAAATCGCCTGACGATCGGCCCGATCGCCACGCCCTGCACCACCATGGAGCAGATGCCGACCAGGGCCAGCGTCAGACCGACGGTTGCGGCATCCCAGCCGTAACGATAGGTCGCATACAGCACGAAGGTCGAGGGCAGCACCACATGGGCGACCTGGGCCAGGAAGTTCGCCATCGACAGCCCCGCGAGAACCCGGTCTGAGCGCAACAGACGCAGCGACCCCAGCGGATTTGCACTTTTCCAGCGGAACGGCGAGCGGCGATCGCGCGGCAGCGATTCCGGGAGGATCAGCAAGCCGTACAGCGTGTTGGCAAAGCTCAGGCCCGCGGCGACCCAGAACGGCAGCCGCGGATCCATGCCGCCGAGCAGGCCGCCGATCGCCGGCCCCAGAATGAATCCGGCGCCGAACGCCACGCCGATCTTGCCGAACATCGCCGCGCGCTGTTCCGGGGGCGTCACGTCGGCGATGTAGGCAAACGCCGTCGAGACGCTCGCCGAGGTGATGCCCGAGATCACCCGGCCGACGAACAGCCAGCTCAACGACGGCGCCAGCGCCATCAGCACATAGTCCAGCCCGAGCCCGAAATTCGACAACAGCACCACCGGCCGCCGGCCGAACCGGTCCGACAATCCGCCGAGGATCGGCGAGAAGACGAATTGCATCAGCGCCCAGGCGGTGCCGAACAGGCCGAAGATCCGCGCCGCGCGCGCGGTGTCGTTATCGACGAAGCTTTCCACGAGCTTGGGCAGGATCGGCAGGATCAGACCGAGCGCGAACATGTCGAGCAGGATGGTGACGAAGATAAAGGCCACCGCCGCGCTACGCACGGGAGCCGCTTCGGCAACGCTCTCGGAAGCCCCTTCGCTCACGACGGCCGCTTGCGCTTGTGGGCGAACGGATTGGCCTTTTCGCGCAGCGTGATCCGCACCGGCGTGCCCGGCAGCTCGAAGAACTCGCGCAACGAATTGACGAGATAGCGCAGATAGGATTGCGGCACCGCATCGGCGCGCGAGCAGAACAGGATAAAACTCGGCGGCCGCGCCTTGGCCTGGGTGATGTAATTCAGCTTCAGCCGCCGGCCCGACACCGCCGGCGGCGGGTTGGCGTCGACCGCCTGCTCGAACCAGCGATTGAGCGCCGCGGTCGGCACCCGCCGGTTCCACACCGCATAGGCCTGTTCGATCGCGCTCATCAGCCGGTCGATGCCCTCGCCCATCAGGCCGGAGACCGCGACGACGGGTGCGCCCCTGACCTGCGGCAGCAGATGATCGACCTCGGTGCGCAGCGCAGCAGATCAGACTGGACTGCCGCCCCATCAGATCCCATTTGTTGACCGCGATCACCAGCGCACGGCCCTCGCGCTCGATCAGGTCGGCGATGCGCAGGTCCTGTTCCTCGAACTTGTTCTGCGCATCCATCATCAGCACCACGACTTCGGCGAAGCGGATGGCGCGCAGCGCGTCGGCCACCGAGAGCTTTTCCAGCTTCTCCTCGATGCGCGAGCGCCGCCGCAGCCCCGCGGTATCGAACACGCGAAAATCCCGGCCCTGCCAGTTGACCTCGACCGAAATCGAATCGCGGGTGGTGCCGGCTTCCGCGCTGGTCAACAGCCGTTCCTCGCCGAGCAGGCGATTGATCAGGGTCGACTTGCCGGCATTGGGGCGGCCGACAATGGCCACCCGGATCGGCCGTTTTGCGATGTCCTCATCCGTCGCGATGATGTCGTCATCGTCGAACTCTTCTTCCTCGTCGGCGGGCTCGGGCATCAATCCGCGCAAGGCGTCGTAGAGATCGCTCAGGCCCTCGCCGTGCTCGGCTGAAATCTGCACGGGATCGCCGAGCCCCAGCGCATAGGATTCCATGGCGCCGATCTCACCGTGCCTGCCCTCGCTCTTGTTGGCGACCAAAACCACCGGCTTGTTGGCGCGGCGCGCGAAGTCGGCAAAGGCGCGATCGTTCGGCGTCAACCCTGCGCGGGCGTCGATCACGAACATCAGGGCGTCGGCAAGCCCGATCGCCGTTTCGGTCTGCTCCCGCATCCGCGCGGTCAGCGAGCCCTTGGCGCCCTCGTCGAGGCCTGCGGTATCGATCACGGTGAATGCGAGATCGCCGAGATGTCCCTCGCCTTCCCTGCGATCGCGGGTGACGCCGGGCTCGTTGTCGACCAGCGCGAGCTTCTGCCCGACCAGCCGGTTGAACAGCGTCGATTTTCCGACATTGGGCCGGCCGATAATGGCGATCGTGAAAGGCATAAGCGATCCGTGCGCTCGATATGGAGCGCCTGTCAATGAGACGAAAAACGAAAATCAGCGCGTAAAAGTACCGCTCGGCATCGGCGCCGGGAATGGCGCTGCGGATTGTTGCGACGATGGCGCGGGTTGTGCCGGTTGGGCGCCCGTCTGATCGGGCGGCGGCGCGGTGGTGCGCTTGCGCACGATCTTGTTGGGCTTGGGAGCCGGCGGCGCCGCGGCGGTGCCGCCTTCTTCCTCAGTCGCGGCGTCGGCGTCGGGCGCGGCGGCGGGTGCCGTGCTGGCTGCAGCCGGCGGTTTGCCCTTGCCCTTGGAGGCGTGCTTCGATTTCGGCTCTTCGGGTGGTGGAGCGGCGGCGGCCGCTGCGGCCTGCGCGTTCTGCTGATCGAGCCGTTCCTGCGCCGACCCCTTGTACAATTCCTTCGGCACGCCCTGTTCGACGCCCGGCACACCGTCGGGGAAAACCGGCTTGCGCTCGCCCGGCAGCTTTTTCTTGGTGTCGAGGAAATCGAGCAGATCGGTCGGATCGAAACTGCTCATGCCGCTGGAGCAGCCGGCCAGCGCGCCCGCGAGCGCGATCAGGACGGAAGCGGCGATCAGACGTTGCGAGCGGCGCATGGTCGATGTCTCACCCAACACTTTTCCCGCCGTCAGCTTTTTGCAACCGGCGGAAGCAACGCCTGCAGCGCCTCGGCGCGCGAGCGCAGGCTTGGCGGCGTCTCGCCGTCATTGGCGATCAGATCGAGCCACTGCCGCGTCGCCGCGGTATCGCCACCGCGCCAGGCCGACAGCGCCAGCAGTTCACGCGCGCTATGACGAAACGTCGCCCCCGGCGCGGTGGCAGGCTCAAGCCGCTGCAGCATGCCGGGATAGCTCTCGGTTTCCAGCAACAGGCCGGCCGCGCGGATCCTGGCCAGATCCTGTTCCGGCGCACTGACGCTGCGATCGGCCGCGATATCGTCGTATGATTTTGCCGCCGCCTTGGGATCGCGGTTTGCGAGTTCCGCCGCCGCGCGCAGCCGCGCCAGCATGCGGTACCCCGACGGCGCCTTGGCCGCCAGGTCGTTGAAGGCGGCTTCCGCCTCGGCGTGCTTGTTCTGCTCGGAAAGTTCGACGGCCCGGTCGAAGGCGCTGCCGGCCTCGGCCGCCTTCTTCGCCTCCAGATACTGATAGCCACGCCAGCCGCCCACCGCGGCGATGATCAGAAGCGCGCCGGCGATGATGTAGATCGAATACTGTTCCCACAGCTTTTTGAGCTGGTCGCGACGGACATCCTCGTCGACTTCGTCAAATAATTCAGACACTTAAGATATCCCATCCCCGGTGGACCCGGCCGCATCAAAGCCGCCTGCGATACGCCCGATCCCGGCTCGGCGCGGCGATACCCTAGCGATATGGCGTTGGCAAGGCAAAGCCGGCCGGGCCGAACCGTTAACGCTGCCAGGACACGCGAGCCAGGGCCCGATCCGGCCCCGTAGGCGTGCCAAGCTTACGGCTGCCCCGCCGTCCAGGCCTCGCGCAGCTGCCGCTTCAACACCTTGCCGTTGGCGTTGCGCGGCAGCGGCTCGAGCGTCAGGGCCATCGTCTCCGGCACCTTGTAGTCCGAGAGCCGCTCCGCGCACCAGGCACGCAAGTCCCCGCAGGTGACCTCGCTGTCACGGGTCACGATCACCGCATGCACGCGCTCGCCCAAAACCGGGCACGGTTTTGCTATGATCGCGCTCTCGACCACGCCGGGATGACCTGAGAGCACCAATTCGACCTCGGCGGAATAGATCTTCAGGCCGCCGCGGTTGATCATGTCTTTCTGGCGGTCGAACACGCGGACATAATTCTCATCGTCGATCGAGCCGAGATCGCCGGAGTGCCAGAAACCGGCGGTGAAACTTTCCGCGGTCGCCTTCGGATTGTTCCAGTAGCCTTTGATGACGGAACCAGAGCGGATCCAGATCTCGCCGATCTCGCCGCGCGGCAGCTCATGGCCCCCGGCGTCCATCACGACGATCTCCGCACCGGGACAGGGCAAGCCGACGCTGTCGATATGCGCTGACGTGAGTTCGCCGGGCATGATGGTCGAAGGCGATGTGGTTTCGGTCGAGCCGTAGCAGTTCATCAGCTTCAGGCCGGGAATCTTGGCATCCAGCTTCTCGATCGTGGCCACCGGCATCGGCGCGCCACCAAAGCCGCCGACGCGCCAGTTCGACAGATCGTAACTGTCGAAGTCCGGCTGCAAGAGGCAGAGATTATACATCGCCGGCACCATCACCGTGTAGCTGACGCGCTCACGCGAAGCGACCTTCAGATACTCCGCCGCCTTGAACTCGGCCATGATGATCAACGTACCCGCGCAGCGGACCATGGTCATGATGTTGGCGACCACGCCGGTGACATGCGCGAGCGGAACGGCTGCGATCGAGCGATCCGCAGCCGTCAGCTGCAGGCAGGACACGAAAATCATTGCGGAGTGAATGATATTGCAATGCGCGAGCATCGCGCCTTTCGGCCGGCCGGTGGTGCCTGAGGTATAGAGGATCATCGCCGTGTCTGCCTCGCCGACATCGGCGGGCGCCGGCGAAGCCTCGTCATCCATCAAATCGGAGAACTGCGAAGCGCTTGCGTCGTCGTCGACGGCGATCCGATCTGCGAGGTCGGGAACGTCGCGCGGATCAGGCAGACGGTCGGCGAGCGCGGCCTCATGGATCAGGAGCCTCGCGCCGCTGTCGGTCAGCACATAGGCGATCTCGGGCTTTTGCTGGCGGGTGCTGAGCAGCACCGTCACCGCGCCGAGATGCGCCGCGCCGAACAGCGCGAGAGCGAATTCGATGCGGTTGCCGAGCAGGAACGCGACGCGGTCGCCGCGCTGCACGCCGATCTTCCGCAAACCGGCAGCGATCTGTGCCGATTGCCGTGCAACCTCGCGCCAGGTCATGCGGCGCTCGCCGCAGACCAGCGCCTCGCCCTCGGGATTTCGCGTGGCCGCTTCCGAGATCATCGCCCAGAGGCTGTTCGGCCGCTCGCGAAATGCCGGCACCACGCGGTCGCCGAAGCGCGCCTCGAGCCGCATGGCCGGAATGGAATAATGCGACCAGTCCATCGCGCGCCCTCGTCCTAGCCCTTAGCCTTCATGCCGTAGAGGGACATCTCAGACTCCGAAGACGGGAACGCCGATCACGACGGGATGAAACGCGAATGCCAGCGCGAGATAAGCGACGATCCCGACCGCCACCGCAATCAGGTCGTTGCCGGGGCCGCCGACCGGAATCGGCGGCGCCCCGGCGTCCGTGCGGCGTTTCAGCGAGATGCGGTCGAACACCGCCCAGCCCAGGAACGAGCCGAACAGGATGATCGAGCCGAGATCGCCATTGGCGAGCAGATGCGCCGCCGCCCACAATTTTACCCCCGACAGCATCGGATGCTTCAGCGTGGTGTAGATGCGGCCGCGGATGTAGGCGGCCACCACCAGGATCACGGCGGGCAGCATCAGCGCCCCGGCAACGTGCTTGAGCCATGTCGGCGGTGTCCAGACCTCCCACATCCCGGCCGCGCGATATTCGGCAAAACCCCAGACGATCAGCACCAGGCCCAGCAGCGATACCAGCGCATAGCCGATTTTGTAGCCGCCCTCCCCCGTCGACGCGATCAGGCGTGCGCGCAAGTCGCGCTGGGTGGTCAGCGTATGGGCGCCGAGAAACAGCAGCAGCCCCAGGATCATGACCAGCAGTCCCATGACGTCCTCCGTTGCAGGGTCGACCTTCCGGCCTCGCGTAACACTTCAGGGGATCGAACTGCAATGCGTTAACATGCGCGTGTCGGCTAAATTCCCAATGGCTCCGCATATTCAGCCGTCATACGCGGGCTTGACCCGCGTACCCATCGTCCGCGCCGGCGGACCATTTCGCCATAGCTTATTCGAAGAAGGATGGATTGCCGGGTCAAGCCCGGCAATGACGAAGGTACGAAACTCACGCCGTCGCCGACTTCTTGTCCACCACGCGTTGTCGATATGGCGGTTGCGATCGACCTCCGGCGATCATGCCGCCGGGGTTCATTCCATCCGTCAATTGACAAAGGTCTTCTCGGCAGCGGAGAGGATGCTGTCATTGGGCTGCTTGGAGCAGTATTGGGCCAAGGCTTTGGTCTTGTCGGTAAAATCCACCGGGTCCAACACGGAAGAGCTTTTCTTGTGTCCAAAATAGCCGCTCAACCAGAATAAAAACGGGCCTCTATCGGAAGCGGCCGTTTTCTCCCAGAATTGATCGCAAGTCATTGCCGAAAAGTCGACCGCTGGCAGTTTCGCCGCCGGTTGTGCTTTCGCCTCCGGGAACGAGCATAGCAATATTGCGAAACACACGGCCGTTACTGATTTCATGACGTCTTCCTTCCCAGAGTTTCGGATATCCCCACCGACGCGAGCCTGCGCAGGAGCGCAATAAACTTCCTATAGCCCCGTGCCTTGCTTTTTTACCAGCATTTTTATGCGCATGGCCAATCTCGACTGTTCCGGGAACGCATCCCTCCACCGCGACGATTTTGCAATGGTATGTTGCCCGGATTTATCTCCTGCCCTGGAGCACGAACGGAAGATCAACGCCTGTCACGGCGTCGCTGACTGCTTGCCCAGTTCGCGATTGTCGACATAGCGGATCGCGATCGGCCGCCCGGCCAGCGCGCCACCCAGCCCGTCGGTGAATTTCAGCGGCAGGCAGGCATCGAGCGATGCGTTGATTGCCTTCAGGTAGGTTGCGCGGGTGTCGGCTGGGGCGCCTTCGGTGGCGAAAGTCAGGCGCGGGGCTCCGATCATCTGGCCCGAGCGCTTGAAGCTGAAGCGCACCGTCATCTGCATGTCCGCACGGGCCGCGTCGGCCGGCGGCGGTGTCCAGCAGGACCGCAGTTCCGCAAAGAGATCGCCGATGGTGTCGAGATCGTGGCCGGGCCTTTGGTATTTTGCGGCGTCATCCTGCGAGGGCACGCTTTGGATCGTGAGCTGCAGGTTTTCGCCGTAGGGATAATCGAGTTCGGGAATGCAGGGGCCGCGATGGAACACGCTGCAGAACGATGGCGTGCAGGGCCGTCCGGACAGCACGCTGCAGGGCGCATGTGCAAACGGCGTGGCATCGATATGCCGCGGCCGGGCGTCCGCCGTCGCGGCGAACATCATTCCCGCAACAGCAACGATGAGACAGATGACGATGCGCCGGAGCATGACGCGGGCCCTCGCAACACAATTCAAGCTATACTCCGGCAAAGTGAGGCCCGCATCAGCTACGATCAAGCCCGGCGGCGTTCACATCCCCGCGTTCATGGCCGAGAGTTCCGCAATCAGCGCCTTTTCGCTGGGCTGGTCGAGCACGCCGGCGGCATAGAGCGAAATCCCGCCATACAGCGTTATGTAAACCTTCATGACGGCGCGGCGGCGCTCCGCCGGGGTTTCGATGTCCCGGCAAAATATCCGCATCGCCTCGGTAATGACCTTGTGAACCGCGCGCTGCAACGGCGGATTGTGCTTCATGGTCGCATGCGGACGGCTGGTCATCAGCCGATAGATCGCGCGGTTGGCGAGCGCAAAGCGCACATAGGCCGCGGTGTAATCCGCGGGCGTCTGCGCCTTCACCAGCCGGGCCGCGAGCCGCGTGTAGGCGTCGGTTGCGACGGCGTCCAGCAGCGCCTCGCGGTCTTCGAAATGATTGTAGAGCGAGCGATGCGCGACGCCGACGGCATCGGCGACCTCGCGCAGGCTTAAGGCTTCATGCCCGGCCTTCGCCACCAGGCGAAAGGCGGCCTTGATCGCGGCGGCTTTCAGGTTGCCATGGCGATAGGTCGCCCTGCGCGATTTTGTGGTCATGCGCCTTCATACAAAGGCAGCGGCCAAAACGCTACCGCCGCGGCGCGCCTCATGCCGACGCGCGTCTGGTGACGCGATCTTCGCCGTATTGCGGCGTGATGTCCTCGTCGATCATGCCGCGAATCATCTTGATGACGGCGCCGCGGGCCCGCGCCTTGGTGGCGGCGTGGGCGGCCATGTCGAGCGCGCTCAGCGCCCGCGCCGCCTGTTCCGCGCTGCGCTCGAGCTCGCCGGCGGCAACGACGCGGTCGAAGAAGCCCGCGGTCACTGCTTCGGCGGGACCGAACATTTCCGCGGTCATCACGGCCCTGCTGAAATAGGCCGGCGTCAGCCGCTGCCGCGCCACCTCGATGGCAAACCGCGGCAGCGTCAGCCCGATCGCGACCTCGTTCATGCCGATCCGGTAATTGCCCTCGGCGGCGATACGGTGATCGCTCGCCATGATCAGAAAGGCGCCCATCGGAAAGGCGTTGCCCTGGCAGGCCGCGACCACCGGCGTTGGAAACGACAGGATGCGCAGCGCCAGCTCGGCGCCGGCCTTGACCATCAGATATTGGTCCTCGGCGCTGCCTTTGGCGAAGACGTTAAGGTCGAAGCCGCCGGAAAAATGCTTGCCCCGCGCCTTCAGGATCGCAACCGTCCCGTCCCTTTCGGCCGCGTCGAACGCTGCATGCAGCGCATTCAGCATCGCAAGCGACATCACATTGGCCTTGCCGTCGTCCATCACGATGGTGCCGACGGGGCCGGAGCGGGAATATGTTGCAAGATCTGTCACGGCGGCCTCCCTGTCGATAAAAGCATCCACTGGATACTTTCGCACTATCACGGGAGGTTCAAGCGGTTTTTTGCGGGGCGCGCGCCCGCATGGGAGCATCCGCCGTGCGCATGGATGGCGCGGGGGTGCCACCACCACAATCAGTGTCATCGCCCGGCTTGACCGGGCGCCCAGTATTCCAGAGACTTAGTGGTAGAACCGAGAGGCCGCGGCGTACTGGGGTCCCCCGGTCAAGCCGGGGGACGACATTGAAGTAGGAGCCGCGTGAGCCGCCCCGCCCCTTACGCCTTCTTCTTCACGTCCTTGATGCTGGAAAAAGTGATGCCCTCGGCGCGCTCTTTGGTATAGCCGAGGTAGAACTCGTTCCTGGCCAGGAACACCGGGTCGCCATCGACGTCGTCGGCGACGCCGGAGCCGTTGGCGGCGATGAAGGCCTCCAGCTTCTTGCGGTCGTCGGACGAAATCCAGCGCGCGAGCTGAAACTCCGAGACCTCGAATTCGACCGGCAGCGCATATTCGGCATCGAGCCGAGCCTTGAGTACGTCTAGCTGCAGCGGGCCGACTACGCCGACCAGAGCCGGCGCACCGTCGCGCGGGCGAAACACCTGCACGACGCCCTCCTCCGACATCTGCTGCAGGGCCTCTTTGAGCTTCTTCGCCTTCATCGCATCGGTCAGCCGCACCCGGCGGACGATTTCGGGCGCAAAACTGGGAACGCCGACGAAGGTGATATCCTCGCCTTCGGTCAGCGTGTCGCCGATCCGCAAAGTACCGTGATTGGGAATGCCAACGACGTCGCCGGCAAAGGCCTCGTCCGCCAGCGCGCGATCCTGCGCGAAAAAGAACTGCGGACTGGACAGCGACAGGTTCTTGCCGGTGCGCACCAGTTTTGCCTTCATGCCGCGGGAAAGTTTGCCGGAACACAGCCGCGCAAACGCAATGCGGTCGCGATGGTTCGGATCCATATTGGCCTGGATCTTGAAAACGAAGGCGCTCATGCGCGGCTCCGCCGCCTCGACCCTGCGCAGGTTACTGTCCTGCGCGCGCGGCGGCGGCGCGAAACGTCCGAGACCTTCCAGCAGGTCGCCGACACCGAAATTGCGCAGCGCGCTGCCGAAATAGACCGGCGTCAAATGGCCCTCGCGAAACGCCTCGAGTTCGAACGGCTTGCAGGCCTCCGATACCAGAGCGAGCTCTTCCTTGATGGCGCCGACGTCGAGATTGGGATTGCGGCCGGCGAGATCGGCGATGTCGATCTGTTGCGTCGCGCCGGTCTTGGCGCCGCCGCCCTCGAGCAGGCGCACGCCGCCATTGACGACATCATAGGTGCCGAGAAAATCGCGGCCGCGGCCGACCGGCCAGGTCATCGGCGTGGTGTCGAGCGCCAGCGTCTTTTCGATTTCGTCCAGGAGATCGAAGGTATCGCGGCTCTCGCGGTCCATTTTATTGATGAAGGTGATGATCGGAATGTCGCGCAGACGGCAGACCTCGAACAGCTTTCGCGTGCGCGCCTCGATGCCCTTGGCGGCGTCGATCACCATCACCGCGGAGTCGACCGCGGTCAGCGTGCGGTAGGTATCCTCGGAAAAATCCTCGTGGCCCGGCGTGTCCAACAGGTTGAACACCAGGCCCTCGAATTCGAAGGTCATCACCGAAGTGACGACAGAGATGCCGCGCTCGCGCTCGATCTTCATCCAGTCGGAACGGGTGTTGCGGCGCTCGCCCTTGGCCTTGACCTGCCCGGCGAGATTGATGGCGCCACCGAACAGCAGCAGTTTCTCGGTCAGCGTGGTCTTGCCGGCGTCGGGATGCGAGATGATCGCAAACGTCCGCCGCCGCGCCACTTCCTGGGCGAGCGGCGAGCGGGACGGCGATTCGGCGGCAATGGCGAGGTCGGACATGGGGCCTGAGCGTTTGGCAGGGAATGTGGGCCGGATCAAGCAGGATCGGCACGTTCCATATAGGGATTACGCGGCTGAACTCCAGTCAGTGGGACTTCACCAGCACCACCGCCCAATACGCCAGCGCCGCGACCCCGGCCGCGGCAGGAATCGTGATCACCCAGGCATAGACGATCGAGCTGGCCACGTTCCAGCGCACCGCCGAGACCCGCCGCGCCGCGCCGACGCCGACGATGGCGCCCGTGATGGTATGCGTGGTCGAGACGGGAACACCGAGAAAGGTCGCAATGAACAAGGTGGCGGCTCCGCCGGTCTCCGCGCAGAACCCCTGCATTGGCGTCAGTTTTGTAATTCGCAAGCCCATGGTGCGGACGATCCGCCAGCCGCCCATCAGGGTACCCAATGCCATCGCCGCCTGGCACGCCAGCACCACCCAGAACGGGACCGAGAATTCCGCACCGAGATGGCCTTCCGAATAAAGCAGCACCGCGATGATGCCCATGGTCTTCTGCGCGTCGTTGCCGCCGTGACCCAGCGAGTACAACGAGGCGGAAGCGAATTGCAGGATGCGGAAGGCGCGATCGACCGCGAAAGGCGTCGAGCGTACCGACGCCCACGACACGATCGCGACCAGCACCAGCGCCAGCAGGAATCCTACCATCGGCGACAGCACGATCGCCAGCAAGGTCTTCGACAGCCCGCTCCAGACCGCGGCCGAAATTCCGGCCTTGGCCATTCCGCCCCCGACAAGCCCCCCGATCAGCGCGTGCGAACTGGAGGACGGTATCCCCAATCCCCAGGTGATCAGGTTCCAGACGATGGCGCCGATCAGGGCGGCAAAGATCACCTGCGCGTCGATGACGCTGGGCTCGACGATACCGGTGCCGATGGTGCGGGCGACGTTCAGTCCGAACACCATGAAGGCGACGAAATTGAAGAACGCCGCCCAGAACACCGCATAATGCGGCCGCAGCACCCGGGTCGATACGATGGTCGCGATCGAGTTGGCGGCGTCGTGCAATCCGTTGAGGAAGTCGAACAGCAGCGCGACTGCGATTAATCCGACCAGTATCGGAAGACCAAGCGTGGCGTCCACTGCGCGGCCCTGCCCTATACCTGTTCGATCACGATACTGTTGATCTCGTTGGCTACGTCGTCGAAGCGGTCGGCGACTTTCTCCAGATGGTCGTAGATCTCCGCGCCGACGATGAAATCCATCGTGTTGGCATTGCGATGCTTGAGGAAAAGCTCCTTCAGCCCGATATCGTGGAGATCGTCGACCCGGCCTTCCAGCTTGGTCAGCTCCTCGGTGATCGAGGTCAGCATCGCGACATTGGCGCCGATCGACTGCAACAGCGGCAACGCGCGGCCGACCAGGTTGGCGCACTCGACCAGCAGCGTTCCCATTTCGCGCATCGGCGGCTCGAAGGTGCGGACCTCGAACAGAATGACCGCCTTGGCGGTCTGCTGCATCTGGTCGATGGCATCGTCCATCGAGGTGATCAGGTTCTTGATGTCGCCGCGGTCGAATGGGGTGATGAAGGTCCGGCGCACCGCGGTCAGCACCTCGCGGGTAATGTTGTCGGCGTCATTTTCGAACTGATTGACACGCTGGCAGAACACCGGCGTTTCCTCGCCGCCGCGCAGCATGCCCTGCAACGCCAGCGCGCCCTGCACGCAGGTCTGGGCGTGGCGGGCGAACAGCTCGAAAAACCGCTCCTCCTTCGGCAGAAAGGCGCGAAACCAACGCAGCATTGCTTATGTCCATATGCGGGAGAGCCGCTTGGGGCGGCCTGTCACGAAACTGTCATAAAGCATTTTCGGGGGAATGCGCGTTGATAGCGATCAATGGAACCGGGTCATCCACCGCTTTGTCGGTCGGCAAGGCCTGAAAATGCTGAGGAAATCGGCCTGTTCAGAGCGAGCGCCGGAAATAATGCGCGATCTCGCCGATCACGCCGCGGCGGAAGGTCAGCACGCAGATCACGAAGATCGCTCCCTGGATCACCGTCACCCATTGCCCGAAGCCTGCCAGATATTGCTGCATGGCGATGATCACAAAGGCGCCGACCACCGGGCCGAACACGGTGCCGAGGCCGCCGACCAGCGTCATCAGCACGATCTCGCCGGACATGCTCCAGTGCACATCGGTGAGCGAGGCATTCTGCGCAACAAACACCTTCAGCGAGCCGGCAAATCCCGCCAGCGTTCCGGACAGGATATAGGCGAGCAGCTTGTACTGGTCGGTCTTGTAGCCGAGCGAAATCGCGCGCGGCTCGTTCTCGCGGATCGCTTTCAGCACCTCGCCGAATGGCGAGTTGATGGTGCGGAAGATCACCAGGAAACCGAACAGGAATCCGGCGAGGATCACGTAATAGAGCACCGTCGGCTTCGAGAGATCGAAAATACCGAACAGATGTCCCTGCGGGATGCCCTGGATGCCATCTTCGCCGTGGGTGAACGGCGTCTGCAGATAGATGAAATACAGAAGTTGCGACAGCGCCAGCGTGATCATCGCGAAATAGATGCCCTGGCGGCGGATGGCGACGAGGCCGGTGATAACGCCGAGCGCAGCAGCACCAGCGGTGCCGGCCAGAATTCCAAGCTCGGGCGAGACGCCCCACACTTTCAGCGCGTGCGCCGAGATGTAGCCGGCGGTGCCCAGAAACATCGCGTGGCCGAACGACAACAGTCCGCCATAGCCGATCAGCAGGTTGAAGGCACATGCCAATAGTGCAAAGCATAGCGCCTGCATCACGAAGAACGGATAGACCCCGGTCAGCGGCACGATCAACAGCAGCGCCGTCATGATGCCAAACGCGATCATCTCGTCGCGGATGGTGCGCGGTGTCACCGGCAAGGTGTCGTCGGTCAGCGCCGTCATATCAGCTCGCCCGTCCCGTCAGTCCCGATGGCTTTACCAGCAGCACCAGCACCATCAGCACGAATACCACGGTGTTGGAGGCCTCGGGATAAAAGTATTTCGTCAGTCCCTCGATCACCCCGAGCGCAAAGCCGGTGATGATCGATCCCATGATGGAACCCATGCCGCCGATCACCACCACCGCGAACACCACGATGATCAGATCGGCGCCCATCAGCGGCCGCACCTGATTGATCGGCGCCGACAATACGCCAGCGAGCGCCGCAAGGCCGACGCCGAGCCCATAGGTCAGCGTGATCATGCGCGGCACGTTGATGCCGAAGGCACGCACCAGCGTCGGATTTTCGGTAGCGGCGCGCAGATTGGCGCCGAGCCGCGTCCGCTCGATCAGGATACCAGGTCCCGAGGCAGACGATCAGGGAGAAGATCACCACCCAGCCTCGATAGATCGGCAGGAACATGAAGCCGAGATTCATGCCGCCCTTCAATTCATCGGGGATCGCATAGGGCAAACCGGACGAACCGAAATAGTTCTGGAACACGCCCTGAATGATCAGCGCCAGTCCGAATGTCAGCAACAGCCCATAGAGGTGATCGAGGCCGGCCAGCCACTGCAGCATGGTCCGCTCCAGGATCATTCCGAAAATGCCGACCGCGATCGGCGCGAGGATCAGCGCCGGCCAGTATCCGATGCCCGCCACATTCAGCAGGAAATAGGCACAGAACGCGCCCATCATGTAGAGCGCGCCGTGGGCGAAATTGATGATGTTGAGCATGCCGAAGATCACGGCAAGCCCAAGGCTGAGCAGCGCGTAGAACGAGCCGTTGATCAGTCCCACCAGAAGCTGTGCGTAGAGAGCCTGCATCGATCGATCTTTCGCACCCAATCCCGTTGTAACGCCTGGCCGTACCCGCCGGTACAAGGCCGGCGGGTCGCCATTCTTACTTCTTTACCAGCGGACAGGCACTTTCCGAAAGCGGCCTGAAAGCCTGGTCCGCGGGCGTCGTTCCGACCAGCTTGTAATAGTCCCATGGTCCCTTGGATTCTTCCGGCTTCTTGACTTCAAAGAGGTAGGCCGGATGAATCTTGCGACCGTCCGCACGAATAGAGCCCTTGCCGAACAGCGGATCGTCCGTCGGCATCTCCTTCATTTTTGCCACCACCTTGGCGCCGTCATGCGGATTGCCGCCCATTGCGTCGAGTGCCTTGAAGTAGTGGATCAGGCCGGAATAGACGCCCGCCTGCACCATGGACGGCTGCGCCTTGTTCTTCATGCGATCGGAAAAGCGCTTGGAAAAGGCGCGCGTCCCGTCATTCAAATCCCAGTAGAAGGTTTCGGTGAAGTTCAGTCCCTGCGCCACCTTGAGACCGAGCGAGTGAACGTCGGTAATGAACAAGAGAAGCCCGGCGAGTTTCTGGCCTCCCGCAACGATGCCAAATTCCGACGCCTGCTTGATCGTGTTCGTGGTGTCGCCGCCGGCATTGGCCATTCCAACAATCTTGGCCTTCGATGCCTGCGCCTGCAGCAGGAACGAGGAGAAATCCGCAGTGTTCAGCGGGTGCTTGACGCCGCCAATAACCTTGCCACCTGCCTTCACCACCACCGCGGTGGTGTCGCGCTCCAGCGCCGCGCCGAACGCGTAGTCGGCAGTCAGAAAATACCAGGTGTCGCCACCGGCCTTCACCAGCGCCTGACCGGTGCTGTTGGCGAGCATGTAGGTATCGTAAACCCAGTGAATCGTGTTTGGCGAACACTGGGCATTGGTGAGATCCGACGTCGCCGCGCCGGTATTGATCATGACGGAGTTCTTCTCCTTCACCAGATTGTTGACCGCAAGCGCGACTCCCGAATTCAGGACGTCCATGAAGATGTCGACCTTCTCGACGTCGATCCATTGGCGCGCAATGTTGGTGCCGATGTCGGGCTTGTTCTGATGGTCGGCGGAAATGATGTCGATCTTCCAGCCCTTGGCAGCCATACCGGAATCTTCGACCGCCATCTGGGCCGCGAGCGTGGAGCCTGCACCGCCGAGATCGGAGTAAAGCCCCGAATTATCGGTCAGGACGCCGATCTTCACGATTTTGTCCTGCGCAAACGCGCCGCCGTTCACGGCGAGCGCGCATGCTGCGCCAAGCAAAAAAGCCAAAATTCTGTTCTTCATGTTCTCTCCGCGGATGCTGGTTGAAGACGTCGTTCAGACGCCGAGATAGGTGTGAAGCTTGTCCATATTGGCCTGCAGGTCGGCGTTGGCGAAACCATCGATCACCTTGCCATGTTCGACGATGTAGTAGCGGTCGGCGACGGTAGCTGCGAAGCGGAAATTCTGCTCGACCAGAAGAGTGGTGAAACCCTCCTTCTTGAGCCGCGCGATGGTGTGGCCGATCTGCTGGATGATGACGGGAGCAAGCCCCTCGGTCGGCTCGTCCAGCATCAAAAACCGCGCGCCGGTACGCAGGATACGCGCGATCGCCAGCATCTGCTGCTCGCCGCCCGACAATTTGGTGCCCTGGCTGTTGAGCCGTTCCCTGAGATTGGGAAACAGGTCGAAAATCTGGTCGAGCGACAGCCCGCCGCTGCGCACGATCGGCGGCAGCAGCAGGTTTTCCCGCACATCGAGGCTGGCGAAAATGCCGCGCTCCTCGGGGCAGAAGGCGACGCCCATGCGCGCGATCCGGTCCGAGGATGCGCGGACAATGTCCTGATCGTTGAAGCGGATCGAGCCCGAGCGCTTGCCGATGATGCCCATCACCGATTTCAGCGTGGTGGTCTTGCCGGCGCCGTTGCGTCCGAGCAAGGTGACCACCTCGCCTTGGTTCACCTTGAAATCGATGCCGTGAAGGATGTGAGACTCGCCATACCAGGCTTCGAGGTTCTGAACCGACAGTACGGGCGCGGCGGCGCCGGATCTCGGCACAGGCTTGCTCGCCGTGGTCTCGGCCACTTTCAGATCAGGCATGCCCCGCCCCCAGATACGCTTCCTTGACGCGCTCGTCTTTGGTGAGGTCGGCATAATTGCCTTCCGCCAGCACGTGACCGCGCGTCAGCACGGTGATGATGTCGGAAAGGTTGGCCACGACGCTTAGATTATGTTCGACCATCAGGATCGTGTATTTCGCGGAGATGCGCTTGATCAGGGCCGCGATCTTGTCGATGTCTTCGTGTCCCATGCCGGCCATCGGCTCGTCGAGCAGCATCATTTCCGGATCGAGCGCGAGCGTAGTGGCAATTTCGAGCGCGCGCTTGCGCCCATAGGGCATCTCGACCGCGGGCGTCTTTGCAAACTCGCTTAAGCCCACATCATCCAGCAACTCATGCGCGCGGCCATTAAAACGGTCGAGTACCGATTTGGAACGCCAGAAGTCGAAGGAGTGCCCGTGCTGGCGCTGCAGCGCCACCCTGACATTCTCCAACGCGGTCAGATGCGGAAACACCGCTGAAATCTGGAACGAACGCACCAGGCCCAGGCGCGCCACGTCCGCCGGCGCCATCGCCGTGATGTCCTGTCCCCTGTACAGGATTTGACCGGCCGAAGGCTTGAGGAACTTGGTCAGAAGATTGAAGCATGTGGTTTTGCCGGCCCCGTTCGGGCCGATCAACGCGTGAATGCTGCCACGGCGAACCTTGAGATCGACATCGCGAACGGCAAAGAAGCCCGCGAACTCCTTGGTCAATCCGTGGGTTTCGAGAATGAACTCATCGGCCAATCAATTTCCCCCTCACCATCGCCGCGAAATGCGCTTCGCGCGTGGTTAATTCTTTCCCGGCCGGCAGGTTATCCCAAGACGCCCTGGAAAATCCCGTCCCGGACCGGCCGCCTCTGGGCGCGAATATGCCGTCAACGGAGGGGGTTACGCAAGGCGGAAAGCAGGGCAGCAGCGGCGGCAGCGACGAGCTTGAGGATTCGCCGATAGTCGAATTGCTTAAGCGGCGCGACTGCGCGGGTTGCCCTGATGTTTCCGGCGGCCCGTTGGAACTCTCCGGAAAGCCTTCATTAACGGTATTTCCACGCAATTGTACGCTTTCATCAAAAATTTTCCCGTAAAGCCGATGGTTCGGTGTTTTTGCGTGTCTTGGATTGAGAACGGATCGCAGCCTTGGAATTCGAGAGCGCCAACCCGACCGTCGTCAAATCGATCAAGCAGCGGGATCTGTTGAACACCTGGTTGCGGCTTTATGCCCGCGAGCGGGTGATGCCGCGGATCGAGGAATACGAGCCCGCGCGGCTCGACGACGAACTCCCGGACCTCGTCTATTATACCGTCGATACCTCCCCGCACCCTCCACGTTTGACGATCCAGAGCGAGGGCACCCGGATGTCGACCGCCTATGGCCACACCGGCAAGGGCCGATCTCTCGATGAGTATCTCGGAGCCCGGCTCGCAGCCGTGGTGATGCCGGTCTACTATCAATGCACGGCGCGCGGCCTGCCCGTCTACACCATCTCCAACATCGATGACATCTATGGACGCATCGTCGCCTATGAACGGCTGCTGCTGCCGTTTTCGGAAGGCGGCAACGTCACGCATATCATTGCTTCGCTCAAGACCATCAGCGAAGACGGCGGTTTCGAAATCAAGAATTTGATGCGGGGCAACGACATGCTGCCGACGGCAAAGCTTCGCACCGTCATCGATCGCGATCTTTTTCACCGTGCGCCCGGCCGGATTCCGGCCGGCGACGAGATCGAATTCAATTAGGTCCAGATGGAATTCGAAAGCGCCAATCCCTCGGTGGTCAGATCCGTGAAACAGCGCGATCTGCTAAACATTTGGCTGCGCGCGTGCGGCAAGTACCGGGCGATGCCCCTCCTTGCCGACTACCAGCCCGATCGCATCGCCGACGAACTGGCCGACATGATGAGATTTAATGTCGAGGGCAGCGGCGACGCCGCGCGGTTTGTGATCACCCACGAAGGCTCGAGACTGACCACGACCTACGGCAACGAGCACATCGATCCGGACAAGCGGACCAACCGCTATCTCGACGACGCGATCGGTCCCGAGCGATACCAGCACGTAGTTACCCTGTACCGCACCTGCCTCGCGTGCAAGCGGCCGACCTATTCGATTTCCATGGTGCAGGACCCGGACGGCAAGGACGTCCAATACGAGCGCCTGCTGCTGCCGTTCGGAAGCGCAGATCGCGTCGAGCAGATCGTCGGCTCCTACAAGGCCATCAGCATCGAGGGCCGCTTCAAGATCAGGAACCTGATGGGAATGAGGCCCAGAGCCGCGCCGGTGATCTCTGTAAGGGCCATCATCGACCAGGATATCGTTCGCAGCTCCGTGCGCGACCGCGCGTCGGAAGATATTATCGAGCTGAGCTAGCGTTTCCGCGTCGCGCCCGATGGCTTGACCTCCCTGGCGTAAATTTCCGGCTTGAACCCGACCAGCAGTTTGTCGCCGCCAAGATCGAGCACCGGCCGCTTGATCATCGAAGGCTGCGCCAGCATCAAGGCCAGCGCCTTGCGCTCGTTGAGGCCCTCTTTGTCGCCGTCCGGCAGTTTGCGGAAGGTCGTGCCGGCGCGGTTGAGCAGGGTTTCCCAGCCGAGTTCGTCAGACCAGCCTTTCAGTCTGTCCTTGGCGATGCCTTCGGTCTTGTAGTCGTGGAAATCGTAGGCCACGCCGTGGCTGTCGAGCCAGGCGCGGGCCTTCTTCATGGTGTCGCAGTTCTCGATGCCGTAGATGGTGATGGGCAAAGCGGTTCCTCAGTTTTCCGGGGCGAAGCGAGCTCCGCATCCGAAGATACCTCACGAAACATCGTCGACAATGTTTTTCATATTCTCTTTCTTGCTCGAAAAAGTTGATCCACGGACGTGAAAGACAAGGGTCGTCGCCCGTCACGCAGCCCTGCCCCGCAGGCTGTCCGCGAGCGCAGCAAGAGTGCTGGCAAGCTGTCTCGCGGTTTCCGGTGGTGGCAACGGCATTTTGAGGTTCTGCGCACCGGTGGCTGGATCGCGTTCGATCCATGGATGCGCCGGGGCGTCGGGATCGTTGGCCGCCGCCAGAGCCGCAATAAACTGCGCACCGACCTGTACCAATGCTTGCCAGGGATCGGGACTTGTATCGCGCGTTGATGCTCCGGCCCCATTGGTCCGGGCGACCGCCATCTCGCCAGCGCCGGTGTTTGCATCGGCATTTGCGTCTTCCACGGATCCGGCGTCACCGGCAGCGACGATATTCGTCATTTCCTCGGCCGGTGGTACGGCTTCGCCCTCACCCATATGCCCGGTGACGCCTTCCACCTCCTTCATGAAGCGGTTGAGACGCGAACCGCCGAGTGAAATCTCACCGCTGCCGCCGTCGAGAATTCCTGCCGACAGGGAGCGCTTGAACGCCAGCACCGAAAGCATGCCCTCCTCGATCGTGCCCTTTGCCACGAAATTGATCACCCGCACCGGCCGCGTCTGGCCCATGCGATGGATGCGCGCGATGCGCTGTTCGAGGATCGCCGGATTCCACGGCAGGTCCATGTTCACCACGGTCGAGGCATGCTGCAGATTGAGCCCCGTGCTGCCGGCATCGGTGGACAGGAACACGCGGCAGGCGGGGTCGTCACGAAACCGTTCAATCAGCGCCGGCCGTTTTTCCGACGGCACGCCGCCGTGAAAGCTGACAAAGCCCAGCCCACGCGCTTCGAGGCGGCGGATCACGATGTCGTGGGTCCGCGTCCACTGCGAAAATACCACCGCCTTGGCTTCGGGCTCGGCAAACAAATCGTCGAAGAGTGCAGCCAATTCGTCGGCCTTGACGCCATGGTCGGTTTGCTGGTCGAGCAGATAGGTGCTGTTGCACGACATCCGCATGTTCTGCAGGGCAATCATCAGCCGCCGCTGATCCGTGTCCGACAGAAACCTGGTCCTGCGCCAGCGCTGGACGACTTTCGCCACCTCGTCGGCATTTTCCTTGTGATAAAGTATTTGCGGCTCGGTCATCGGCACCAGCAGGTTCTGGTCGGTCCGGCTCGGCAGTTGCCGCAGCACCTCGGATTTGCGCCGGCGGATCATGACCGGCGCCAGCGTCTGGCCGACCTTCTCCAGCCCGGTATAGCCAGTGACGCGCCCGCCTTCGTCCTTGACCTGATGCTCGTGCAGCAACTTCCAGGTCGGCCCGAGCCGGTGCTGATCGACGAACTGGACAATCGAAATCAGTTCCTCCAGCTTGTTTTCCAGGGGCGTCCCGGTGAGCACGATCGCGTAGGAGCTATCGATGCGTTTCAGGGCGCGCGCCGCAATGGTGTTCCAGTTCTTCACACGTTGTGCTTCATCGACGATCACCAGTTCGGGCGCCCAGCCGGCGATCAGGTCGAGATCGGGCTTGAGTTTCTCGTAGTTTGTGATCTTGCAGAAGTCGTCCAGGGCGTAGTCCTTCTGCCGTTGCGCCCGACCGCCGCTGATGACGCGGGCCGCATTCTTGCCCTGTCGTCCCGCGAAGCGCGTGATCTCGCTTTGCCACTGGTATTTGAGCGAGGTCGGACAGATCACCAGCACTTTCGAGACGCCAAAATGCCGAGCCAGTATTTCCGTCGCGGCGATTGCCTGAATGGTCTTGCCCAGTCCCATATCGTCGCCGATCAGCGACCGGCCGGCACGCACGGCGAACAGCGCGCCTTCGGCCTGATAGGGATAGAGCGGCACCTTCAGAAGTCCCAGCAGCTTGGGATCGGCAGCACCGCGCGGGAACAACTGCTCGAGCCTTGAGGCCCGCCGTTCCGCATCCCGCCTTCCGGCGATGAAATCGAGCGCATCGTCATAGGCACGCAGCTCATGACCGGCCTTCGACACCATGGTCATAAAGTGCTCCAGCTCGCCAAGGCGCTCCTCCGGCAGCATCCCATTGTGTTCGGCGTCGAACAAACCGGCCGCGGCCACGCACACCGCCGGCGGGCAATCCGTTCCGGCGTGAAAATGCACGCAGCGCTTGCCGTCATTGCGCAAATACAGCTCGGAGAATGCCGGCTGGTAGCCACGCGCAAACGCCGCCCTGGCCCCGCGCCTTTTCTCCAGCTGGGCAAGCGTGAATTCGATGTGTTTGCAGGTACCCAATTCGCTGGTGGCATAATCGGGGCAGGAACAGAAATTGCCGCCCGGCCCCTTGCCTCGAATCGCTACGCGATAGCTGGACTTCGAAACGGGGTTGCTGACCCGGAACTCGGAGAAAAACGGCTCGCCGCCCAGATTTTCAAGCTCGAAGGGCTGCTCGCGGCCGAACTGGCGACGCAAGCCGCGTTGCCAGTCCACCGGCGAAAGACCGGTGGGCGCGTGGGTGCGCGAGAGCTTCGGTTCCTTGTTCGGTTTGGTCGCGTAATTCAGGTTTCGGCGCTCGGGTTTCATCGAGGTACATTCCGTTCAGTGAGAAAGAGGCGCTCGCGGGACGTTGATCCGACATTCTATGCCTTTTCCCCCGGCGCTGGCGTCATTTCCATACGTGCAACGACCCGATGTGATCAATGTCCACAGAAACGATGATCGGCGCATCGTGATTTTCGCGATCGTCCGACTGGTTGCGGCGTAGATTACTCAAGCGTGTGGCCCGCTATCCGGAAACCGCCCTCCCCAACACGGTCACCCACAAGCGGCGCCGGATTTCCATTCCTTGCCGCCGATACAATGCAATTGCGCTCTCATTATCGGAAAAGACGTGCAGGAACGGAATCTCGCCGCGCGCCGCAATCTGCCGGGCAACGGCGCCAAGCAGCGCTTGCGCGTAGCCGCGGCCGCGATGGTCGGGATGCACGCAGACGGCCGTGATCTCGGTGTACTCGGCCGGCTTCATCCGCTCACCCGCCATCGCCACGAGCTTCCCGTCGATCTTGACGCCCAGAAACATCCCCAATTCATGGGTGCGCTCGGCAAAGGGGCCGGGGTTGGTGAGCTTTGTCAGTTCCATCATCGCCGGCACGTCATCGGCGCCGAGCGTGACGATATTGAAAGAGACCCCGGACGGCTCGGCGGGCATCCCGATCATCTGCTCGCCGGTCTTGGCGAGCCGCGTTTTGAACTCCGCCGGCGCGGTCACCGGATCGGGCGTGAACAGCACGACATAATCGGACGGCGACATCAGCGCGCCGAGCGCCGCAAACGTTTGCGGAGAGGTGTCCACGATATCCGCGAACGGCGCGATGTCGGGCGGATAGCGCCGCGCCCGCGCACCGCCTTGCGCCAATTCCCGCTGCCGGGTGATCAGCGCATACCAGACGGGATGATCAAGCGGATGCAACGATGTTTCGAAAACGGGCATTTTACCTTTCCTTTACTCCCCAATCAGCGGTCATGGCATCGTTCGACCTCTCCCGGCTGGCTGCCAACTCACGCGACAGTTGCCGGAATTGTGATTTATTTTCCAGACCGGCCGACCACACTCTGCGATTCCCATCCGGATCGCCGTGGAGAGGAGACCGTCATGGTCGAGCTGAAATTCGAGGCGGATATCCGTGCGAGCGCGGAGCGCGTGTTCTCGCTGCTGTCCGACTTGCGCGACTACGACCGCTGGCTGCCGGCATCGTCGGCCTTCCACGGCACGGTCAGGATTTCCGATGGGCCGATTGCGGTCGGCACAACCTACGTCGAGCCCGGGCCGCTCGGCACACGCCACGGCGTTGTCACGGCGATGGATAGCCCGGCCCGGCTGGCGTTCGAGCAGCCGATGACGTTGAAGCCGCGCGTGATGGGCGTGATCGGCATCAAGCTGTTGCATACGCTGACCCCTCGTGGTGCTTCGGTGCACCTCTCGCGAGAACTGCAGCTCTCGCCGCAGGGACCGATCAGCCTGGCCATGCCCCTGGTGGTAAAGATGTTCCGCGCCGAAAACGAGCGGATGATGCGGACGCTCAAGGTTTACGCCGAAGCGAATCCCGCCTGACATGCCCATCCGCGTCTAGCCTGGCTTGCCGTCGTCCAGACTCACGATCACCGCGGCGTTGGCAATGATGATGGCATCGCTGCCCTGCTCGGCCGCAATTTCGAGCCCGCCCTTGACCGCGGTGACGGTCACCGTTCCATAAGGCAGCTCTTTGGCGACCGCTGAAGTGTTGACCGCGCCGGGATCCGGCACGCCGATGGTGACATCGACGAACATGTCGTTTCCGGTCTTGCCGACCATCCGGAAGAAGCCGAGGCTACTGTGGCGGATGGCATCGGAAACCGCGCGCCTCGCCGCCTTGGTGGCATCCTTGCCGTGAACATCGACGCCCATGCCCATTTCGGTGATGCAGCGCACGCGTGCCATTGGGGTTCCTGCTTTCGTTGGGTCGGAGGATCAATCTATCTAGATCTATATCATGTGCGATATGAGAGTGGTGCGCGCCGGTTCGCAATCCATTTCCGCGATTGAGTTCTCAGAGTGCGCGTGATCCGACGGCCACGCAGGGCAACGGCCGCATGGTTCGAGACGGCGCGCCACGCGCGCCTCCTCACCATAAGGGGCGTGCGTCTCGCCAGACCTGACGGCCTCGTCCTGGGGAGGCGCTCCAGCGCCGTCTCGAAGGACGGGACACGACGGGATGCTCCAGACATGATTTCGCGTTCCCGCGGCGCCCGAGGTGTGCATGAACGTTGTCCCTCCAAAGACAAAGAACCCGCGCCGCGTCCGTGACAATCGCGAGCCGCCCCTCTGGGGACGAGACGGGCGAGCTTATAAAGTTGATTTGCCCGACGGGTTAAGCGAAATGTTTTTCGAATCGGGGCCGGACTCGGGATTTGCGCGAGGGCGAACTGATTTGCCCGACGGGCAAATCAGCCAGCGTACCACCCGCATCCGTCAATATTCGGCTTCACGCCGTTGCGGGCGCAAGCTGCCTCCGATCCGTGGAAAACGGCCTGAACGTCAACGCGATCAGGAATGCGCCAAGGCCAACCGCCCAGGAACCGACATAGAGCCACGCGTAACTGGCGAAGGTGTCGTAGATCAAACCTCCGGCGACCGGCCCGGTCGCCATGCCGAGGCTGCCGGCCATGGCCGTTCCGCCGATCACGGTGCCCATCATCCGCAGCGGAAAATTCTCGCGCGCCAACACCGCATAGAGCGGCATGGTGCCGGCATAGATGAAGCCGAACAGCGCCGCCACGGCATAGAACGCAGCAAGCTCGCGCACGAAGGCGTAGCCCAGCGCACCGAACGCCTGCGCGAGCAACCCCGAGACGAGCACACGCTTGGCGCCGAAGCGATCACCGAGCAGGCCGAAAGCGATACGGCCGCCCATGCCTGCCAGCCCCTCGACGCTGTAGATCGTGACGGCTGATATCAGCGGGATCCCGCACGTGACCGCATAGCTCACGGTGTGGATGATCGGACCCGAATGAGTGGCGCAACACAAGAAATTCGTCGCGAGCAGGATGATGAATTGCGGCGAGCGTAGCGCTCGCGCGAGCGACATCTCCGCACTAGCCGGCTCGCCTGATGGAGCGGACGGCCCGCTTTCAAGCGCCGGGGGCCGGCGCACCAAGAGCGAGACCGGGATCATGATAGCAGCGACGACGAGGGCCACGATCTGCATCGAGGTGCGCCAGTCATGGTGCGAGACCAGCCAGGCGGCGAGCGGCGCCATGGTCATCGGCGCCATGCCCATACCCGCCGAAACCAGCGACACCGCGAGGCTGCGATGGGTGTCGAACCACCCGGTGACACATGCCATCATCGGCGCAAAGATCGCGGAAATCGAGCCGCCGACCATCAGTCCGAACATGATTTGAAACGAGAGCAGCGACGGCGCCCGGCTGGCCAGCGCGAGGCTTGCCGGCAGCACGATCGACCCGGTCAGCACCACCGGCAGCGGCCCGACCCGGTCGGACAAGGTGCCCCAGATCATGCTGGTGAAGGCCATGGCGAGAAAGCCGATGGTCATGGCGCTGGACACGCCGGTGACCGACCAGCCGGTATCCCGCGCGATCGGCTGCAGGAACACCGGCAGCGAGAACATGCCGCCGATGGCGACGCAGCCGAGCAAGCCCCCCGCCGCGACGATCACCCAGCGATATCCAGAATTGCTCATTTCCATCTCCCGTACAGCTCCCTCGGGATGAAAGACGAATGGGACGCACTGAAGCCGACACCAGGATGTCTGCGCCAGCATTTTTTTCGAGCGACGCAAGCACAACGCCGATCAGGACCGGCTTGCGCCGCTTCGCCTGTCGGAGATCAGCTTCAGCCAAGGGGCCGAATGGAAGACGCTCATCAGCACGTACATCGGGACCATTCCGCTCAGCGGCGACCCATCGTGCATGGCCGAGCAGAGCATGTCCGGCGCGCCGCCACCAAAAACGCCCGTCAGCAGCGCCATGATGGCGAAGGTCGGCGCGGCCGCCAGCGACAGCAAACGGTCCGCGCTTGCTTTGGGCCATTCTCGACGCTGCCCGACTTCAGGGTGGACCAAATGGGTCGTGCTGGAGATCATCTTGCCGCATCTCTCGTTGTCCCATTGCTCGCGGCACGCCTTCAGCAATTCCTCGTGCGGGACGGCCTGATACCGCATGGTCAACCTCCTTATCACCACGAACTCTAGAGGGCGCCGACGCGCCCCCGCTCGCCAACAGCGCCGAGCCGCGCTAGCCGTCGCGATTCCGGAAGGCGGCCTCTCCGGCGTCGGACACCTCGACCCACTTCGGATCGGGCGCGGCGTCGGGGACGTAACTCTCGTGCCAGTTCCACCACTTGTACGGTCGGCTCTGCGGGTAGCCCTCCGGCGAATCCTCCCACTCCTCCTGACGCCCGAGCGCCGTCATGTCGAGATAGCTCCAAATGGTGCCCATCGCCTCGTCGCCGCGGCTGTTGATGAAGTAGGTGCGGAACACGCGCTCGCCGTCGCGGATGAACGCGTTGTGGCCGTGCCATTGATCCACCCCGAAGTCGGCATCGAAACCGTCGGTGATGGTGTACCAGGGGATTTCCCAGCCCATCCGCGCTTTCAGGCGCGCGATGTCGGCCTGCGGTGCACGCGAGACATAGACGAGAGTCGTGTCGCGCGCGTTCAGGTGGGCGAGATGGCCGACCTGGTCGGCGCCGAGCGAACAGCCAATGCAGGCATGCTCCGGCCAGCCGTGCACGCCGGGCTCGAAGAAGGCGCGGTAGACGATCAGCTGACGGCGGCCCTCGAACAGGTCGAGCAGGCTCGCTTTGCCCCCGGGCCCGTCGAACACATATGCCTTTTCCGCGGCAACCCACGGCATCCGCCGTCGCTCGGCGGCCAGCGCGTCACGGGCGCGGGTCAGCGCCTTCTCCTTGACGAGAAGCTGCTCGCGCGCAGCCTCCCATTCTTGCGGCGACACAATCGGCGGCGTGTTCATGGCGTGCTGTCCTTCCTTCCGGCGCTTCTCAGGTGATGTAATCGTGGTCATCGTTCTTCTCCATTGGGTTCCGTCGTCGCGTGGCCCCGGCCGACGGCAAGCACGGTCACAACGGCTCCAGCCCACTCGACCGCGGCTGCGAGAAACGCAGGCGAAAGGATGGTCCAGTCAACCATGGCAGTGGCCTTCTCGTTACGACGTACTGGTTTGTGGTCGAAAGATAGACTAGGACCGGAAATCGAAACGGTGAGAGTGACAAGTGTGGCGGGATTCAAATGGACTCGCTGATCACGGCCGCAGGCCGCGCGCTCGCGGCGGGTGATCCCCTCGGCGCCCTGAAGCGGGTTGCGCTGCGCGACGACGCGCCCGCGCTCGCGCTTCGGGGCATCGCGATGGCGCAGCTCGGCGATCTCGTTCGCGCCAAGGCTCTGCTGAAAAGTGCGGCACGCGCCTTCGGTCCGAAAGAGGCCGTGGCCCGCGCGCGATGCGTCGTCGCCGAGGCCGAGATCGCGCTGGTCTCGCGCGACCTGGGCTGGCCCGCAAAGGCGCTCGATGCGGCGCGGGCGACGCTGGAAGCGCATGGCGACCGGGTGAACGCCGCGCATGCGCGATATCTCGAGGTCCGGCGCCTGCTCCTGATCGGACATCTCGACGAGGCCGAGCGCACGCTCGCCGAACTCGACCCCGCGCCTTTCCCGCCCGCCTCAAGAGCCGCCCACGAACTGGTCGTTGCGGGGATCGCGATGCGACGCATCCGGACCAAGACGGCGCGCGCCGCGCTGGCGCGGGCCGAGCACGCCGCGCGCCACGCTGGTATCCCTGCGCTGATGGCCGAGGTCGAAAGCGCATCGCTCGTCCTGAACGCGCCCGCGGCGCGCTCGATTGTGCGTGGCGAGGAGAGAATTCTCCGGCTCGAGGAAGTCGAAGCGTTACTGGCGTCGAGGGCGCTGGTCGTGGACGCCTGCCGCTATGTCGTGCGTGACGCACGCAAGGCGGTCTCGCTCGCAACGCGCCCGGTGCTGTTCGCGCTCGCACGCGCGCTCGCCGAAGCCTGGCCCGCCGACGTGCCGAGGAGCACGCTGCTGGCGCGGGCTTTCGGCGCGAAGTTCGCCGATGAATTGCATCGCGCGCGGTTGCGGGTCGAGATCGGGCGGCTTCGCAAGGCGGTTCGGACGCTGGCCGGCGTGAGCGCGACGAGCCGGGGATTTGTGCTGGTGCCGCGCGGCGCGCGCGACGTCGTCGTGCTGGCGCGGCCGGTCGAAGAGCAGCATGCGGCGGTGCTCGCCTTCCTCGCCGACGGTGAATCGTGGTCGAGCTCGGCGCTGGCGCTCGCGCTGGGGGCCAGCCAGCGCACCGTGCAGCGGGCCCTCGACGCGCTTGCGGCGGCAGGCAAGGTGCAGTCGTTTGGCCGCGGGCGCGCGCTTCGCTGGATGACCCCGCCGGTTGGAGGATTCACGACGACCTTGTTACTCCCGGCTCCGTTGCCGGGTGGCTAGGATGAAAAGCCACACCCGAGTGATCAGGAGCGAAGCATGAAACAATCTGCGGCCGAAATCGTCCGTGAGTATGGGCCCTTTCCGGGTCTCGACCGCGTCGCCGGGGTCACCTATGACGGCCAGCAGGTCTGGTTTGCGTCCGGCGACAGACTGAATGCCCTCGATCCCGCAAGCGGCAAGACGCTGCGCTCGATCGAAGTCGCAGCCCATGCAGGAACCGCCTTCGACGGCCAGCATTTGTTTCAGATCGCCGAGGATCGTATCCAGAAGATCGATCCCGAGAGCGGCCGCGTGCTCGCCACGATCCCGGCGCCCGGCGGCGGCGGCGACTCCGGGCTCGCTTGGGCCGAAGGGACGCTCTGGGTAGGGCAGCATCGGGACCGCAAGATCCATCAGATCGATCCCCAGACCGGGGCTATTCTTCGCACCATCGAGTCCAATCGCTTCGTCACCGGGGTCACCTGGGTCGACGGCGAACTCTGGCACGGCACCTGGGAAGGCGACGAGAGCGATTTGAGGCGAATAGATCCTCAAACCGGAGACGTCCTGGAGCGGCTCGAGATGCCGCCCGGCGTGGCCGTGTCGGGGCTCGAGTCCGATGGCGGCGACCGGTTCTTCTGCGGAGGCGGAAACAGCGGCAAGGTCAGAGCCGTCCGCCGGCCTAGGCAAGGTGCGGCGGCGGGTGGCGGCCGCTAGGCGGTTGGCAGTCTCACAAAGGGATTGACGACTGCCACGCCCAATGGCTCGAGATGCCTGACGTTGCGTGACAGGATCGTCAGCCCGTGACGCTGCGCTGTCGCGGCTACGATGATATCGGCAAGTCCGGGTGCGTGTCCCAGACCACGCGCCCGATCCGACATCGCGCCGGCGATCCGTGCGGTGGGCGCATCGAACGCAAGAACGCGATCGCCGTAGAGGTGCAGAACCGTATCGAGCCATGCCGTCAGCTCAGCGCTCTTGCGAGAGGCACGCTCGCGCCGCAATTTGGCGATTCCGTCCTCGATCTCCGCCACCGTCACGGCCGACAGGAACAAGGATGCCGAATGCGCATCCATCCATTCAACAAGCGCTGTTGGCACCGGTCGGGACGGAGCCGCGGCTGAAATGACGTTGGTATCGACGAGGTACACTGGAAAGATCAGAGACCTGATTTCCGCAAAGGCGATTTGCTGCGGCCGGGTAAATCCCCTGCCTTCAACGGCGCCGCCATCAGGACACGGCCGAAGCTCGGCACGGTTGAAAGCCGCTCCCACTCCTTGTAGCTCACGACCACCGCCTGCCGCTTGCCGTGCCGGGTAATGACGGCCGGCTTTCCTCGCATCGCCTCATCCACCACCGCCGACAGGCTGGCTTTGGCATCCCGGAGCTGAATCTCGCGCATGATGGTGCACCCTTCAGATATGACTACTGTAGTCATATATCCCGAAAGCCCCCGCCTTTCAAGGTGGGAAAGTGCATCACCCGTAGGGTAGGCGAACCGGCGTCCTCTCTGCCGCTCGATCACCCGGCCGACCGGGACGCCACGTCGGCAGCCCCGCGGGAGCATCGACTCCGCAAAAGCCTGCTCAGGTTCGGCGTGATTTCCGATTCAATTTTCAAACAGCCGAGAGGGCGTGCGCTCGCATTCTCGCGGCGCGAGGCGCCCGAGGTGTGCATGCACTTTGTCCCTCCAAAGACAGAGGGCGCAGGGAAAGCCGGGTGTCCGATGCACCCGCAGCCTCGTGTACAAAGGTAAAAAGTACACGAGTTAGTCACCACAGGTTCGCCGGATCAATCCAGCCTTCCCTGCGCAATGGTTTACGGCTTACTCCGCGCTCTCCCCGGTGACCGGGCTCTTTTGCCACCGTCGACTTCGCAGATCATCTCCGCAAAGCTTAGCGCCAGCGTCGGGGCGCCAGGACCACACGGCTTCGCCGTCCGCCTGAACCACGCTCGTCAGTCGCAGCTCCCGCGTCCACCGCATCCCACCGCAACGTTCGTGACGATCATGATACGCCCCTCGTCTCGGGTGAGACGCGCGAAGTCAAATCACTGATTTGCCCGACGGGTTAAGCGAAATATTTTTGCGCGAGGGACTGGACAAGGAGTTTTGAAAATCGGGAAGTGATTTGCCCGTCGGGCAGATCGGGACAACGATACGACGCGACCGGCGACGGTCCGGAGCGATTTACCGACGTGTGACAACCGATCATGACCATCCGCCCGATTGTCCGCTATCCCGACCCTCGGCTTGCGATCCCAGCGCAACCCGTGACCGCCTTTGACGGCGCACTGCGCGATCTGGCCCGAGACCTGCTCGAGACGATGCACGCCGCGCCCGGTATCGGGATCACCGCGCCGCATATCGGCATCTCCCTGCGGGTGGTGGTGCTCGACCTCGACCCCGTCGATGGTGCGCGAACCTATGTCAATCCGGAGATCATCTGGGCATCGCCCGAGATGATCACACATCAGGAAGGCGGCGTCTCGATGCCCGGCGTCAACGACGACATCACGCGTCATGCGCGTCCGGATCAGCTATTGCGAGGTCGACGGCAACCTGCAGACCGAAGAATTGGAAGGCCTGCGCGCGGTCTGCCACCAGCATGAGATCGATCAGCTCAACGGCCTGTTCTGGATCCAGCGGCTGTCCCGCCTCAAGCGCGAGCGGCTGATCAAGCGATTTGAGAAGGTGTCGCGGGGTTTGTAGGGTGGTTTAGCAAAGCGTAACCCACCGATGCGTAAAGAAAGATGGTGGGTTACGCCTTCGGCTAATCTTACTGAGTCAGAAGGTCGCAGGCAATACGGTTGAGAATCAAATAATTGAAGGGATTTAAGATTTTGGCACGTGGAGGGCCAGATGAATCTCAAGGAGCGGAAAGGACAGCGAAGCACGGTTTGCGGCGTATGTGGAGGGGCTTGCGAGCGTGATCGGGCACGCGGACCGAACGGGGCCGCTGCGCGACTATTGCACCGGCTTGATGCTGCCGGGCGAGCGCAAGAGCGTTGAGCCGATGGCAGCGAGGACGGCTCCGGCGCGGACGGCGGCACAGCACCAGTCGTTGCTGCATTTTGTCGGCGTCGCGACCTGGTCGGACGAGAAGGTGTTGGCCAAGGTGCGCGAGATGGTGTTGCCGGCGATCGAGAAGGACGGGCCGATCGAGGCGTGGATCATCGACGACACGTCGTTCCCCAAGCAGGGCACGCATTCGGTCGGCGTGCAGCATCAATATTGCGGGCAGCTCGGCAAGCAGGCCAATTGTCAGGTGGCGGTGTCGCTGTCGATTGCCAACCACTGCGCCAGCCTGCCGGTGGCCTATCGGCTGTATCTTGCCGAAGGACTGGGCCGAGGATCGTGCAGCGTCGGAACAAGGCCGGCGTACCGTAGGAGATCGCGTTCAAGACCAAGCCGGAGATCGCGCTCGAGCAGCTACGCTGGGCGTGCGAGGCCGGCCTGCCGCGCGGCGTCGGATTGATGGACGCCGCCTATGGCAATGACTCGCGGCTGCGCGCGGGCATGACGGCCTTGGGATGTGATCTACGTGGCCGGCATTCAGCCGAATACCTTGGTGTGGCCATCCGGCGCCGGCCCGAGACGGAGAGGCAAACCGCTGAACAATACGGGACGTCGCGACGAACCCGATCTGATCTCGGCCAAGGAGGTAGCGCTTGGTCTGCCCAAGCATGCCTGGCGCACGATCAGATGGCGGGAAGGGTCGACCGATTGGCTGTCTTCGCGCTTTGCGCGTGTGCGCGTTCGGGTCGGGCATAATCGGCTGATCCCGGAATCGGCTTCGCAGGAGTGGCTGCTGGTCGAGTGGCCCGAGGGCGAAGTCGAGCCGACCAAATATTGGCTCTCGACGCTGCCGGCGAACATCAGCTTCCGCCAGCTCGTCGACTTCGCCAAGCTGCGCTGGCGCATCGAGCGGGACTATCAGGAGCTCAAGCAGGAGGTCGGGCTCGGGCACTACGAGGGACGCGGATGGCGCGGCTTCCATCATCACGCCACGCTGTGCATCGCGGCCTACGGATTCCTGATCTCCGAGCGGGAGACGATTCCCCCCTCAGGACCTCGTTCCGCCGCGCTGTTCCGGCAACCTGTCGTACCCGACGGTTATCGACCCAGAGGATCCGCCCTTGCGGCCTGAACGCCACATCCCCAACTCGATCGCAACCATGCGCATACGATTGATCGACGCGCTCGTCAAAAGCTTGCCACGATGCCCATGTTGCGGAGCACGGAGCAGCAACCGGAAGACGAAAACTCGTGACGCAGTAAGACTAACCCACCCTACGAGCTATTTTCGTTGACTGCTTTTGAGCCAGACTTTGAGGTGAATGCGGGATCGATGGCGCGCGCCGCAGAGGAAGAAATTGAGAACCGCTATGTGATTGTCATACCTATCAATTTGCGGTAGGCACCACGCGATAACAGGTGAAAGAGAGAGTATGGCGCGCAACATTCTGATCCTTGGAGCCTCGTATGGCTCATTGCTGGCGACCAAGCTATTGATGGCGGGTCACAACGTGACCCTGGTTTGCCGGAACGAAGACCGCAGAACTCATCAACCGCGACGGCACGGAAGTTCGCATCAAGCTGCGTGACGAGGCGGTGCACCGGGCGATCTTCTCGCGCGACCTGCCCGGGAAACTGGACGCGATCACGCCCGGCGACGTCGACCTTTCGCGTTACGATCTGGTTGGTCTTGCCATGCAGGAGCCGCAATACACCAACCATACGATCCGGGTTCTGATGATCAAGATCGCCGCGGCGAAGCTGCCTTGTCTTTCGATCATGAACATGCCGCCGCTGCCCTATCTGAAGCGCATCCCGGCACTGGCGGACATGGAGCTCGAGGAGGCCTATACCAACGCCCAGATATGGGAACGGTTCGAACCGGGACTGGTGTCGCTCTGCTCGCCCGATCCGCAGGCCTTCCGTCCGCCGGAAGAGGCGGCCAATGTGCTTCATGTCGGCCTGCCGACCAACTTCAAGGCGGCGGCCTTCGCAGACGAGAAACACAACCGGCTGCTGCGCGAACTGGAAGCGGACATCGACGCGGTGAAGCTCGATGGCCATGACGTTCCGGTCAAACTCAAGGTGTTCGATTCGCTGTTCGTGCCGCTGGCAAAATGGTCGATGCTGCTGACCGGCAATTACCGCTGCATCACGCTGCACGAGCCGCAGTCGATCCGCGACGCCGTGCACGGCGACCTGAAGCGCTCGCAGTCGATCTACGACCATGTCGACGCCATCGCCCGGCGCCTCGGCGCCGAGCCGGAGGATCAGGTTCCCTTCGCAAAATACGCCAAGGCGGCGGAAAGCCTGCTCAAACCTTCTTCCGCCGCCCGCGCGGTCGCCAGCGGCGCGCCCTTCATCGAGCGGGTCGACCTCTTGGTGAAGCTGATCTCGCATCAGCTCGGCGTGCCCAATGCCGAGATCGACCGCACGGTCGAGATCGTGGATCAGAAACTGAACGAGAAGATCGTGGCGGGCGGTTCGGGCGCGGCGTGACGCGTGTCGCCGACCAGGCTCGATTTGACGGGATACGTTTCGCTATTCCGCCCTACGGCCCTTGGCACCGTCGAGCGGTGTACCGGCGTCATTGCGAGCCAACGGGTCGCGCGAATGCGCGCCTGTTGACAGGCTCCGCGAAGCAATCCATAGCGCGCCAAACAGAAAGAGTAGATTGCATCGTCGCTTTGCTTTGCTCGTCGCAATGACGGCGGGTTACGGCTTCGCGATACCGCGGCGCGAGGCGCCCGAGGTGTGCATGGAATTTGTCCCTCCAAAAACAGAGGGCGCAGGGAAAGCCGGGTGTCCGAGGCACCCGCAGCCTCGGGTGCAAAGTGTAGAAAGCACACGAGTTAGTCACCACAGGTTCGCCGGATCAGTCCGGCTTTCCCCGCGCAATGGTTTTAACGGCTTGCTTCGTGCTCCCCGGTGACCGGGCTTTTTTGCCACCGTCGCTTCACGGATATTGGCGCGCCAAAGCCCGGTTGGGTGTGAGGCGCCTCCGCGAGACTTGACGCCAGCGTCGGGGCGTCAGGACCACACGACTTCGCCGTCCGCGACCCGTCTACGCCAAAATCTTCGACGGGTTTGGTACCCATCCGCCGAAGTTTTGGCGAAGGTGGAAACAAGCGCCGTTCGTCTGCGTGCTGTAAATCGCTTACGAGCCCGAGGGATCGCCCTGCGACCACGATTGCGCGCCGGCGCTGTCGCGTCCACCGCGTCCCGCCCCGCGTCCGTGACGATCGCGAGCCGCCCCTCTGGGGACGAGACGGGCGAGCTTATAAAGTTTATTTGCCCGACGGGTTAAGCGGAATATTTCTCGAATTGGGGCTGGACATGACTTGCTGATTTGCCCGACGGGCAGTTTGCGAGCAAAGGTCCATGGGCGTCCTCAGTAATTTATCTCCATCCGCAATCATGCCGGAGCAAGAGGAGTTGCTAGAATTGATTTTAATATAAAAGGCGGTCTTGCGCTTCCAAACAACTACTGGTTTAATTTGTCGGAAGCCTAAGGCAGCACGAGCGATATTTCATTTTCGATATTTCTGCATCGCAAACGTCCCGAGTTGCCCGCGGTCGATTGTTTGTAAGCCGTTTCTATTTGGATTGCCGAAGGAGAGCATTATGTCTCGTCTCTACTATCCGAAGCCGACAATGGGGAAGCTGGCTAGCGGCGGTGGTGGTGCTATCGATATTGGCGACACAACCAAAAAGATCGGCAAGCTTATTCCGACTGAACTAATAACCGCCTACGCCGGATTGGTTAGCGCCTCGGCAGCAATTTACTGGCAATCCTTCCGCATTCCAGCGATCTGGGCCTGCTTCGCGATCTGCCTAATTCTCACGCCGTTCTACCTCAACCATGTCGCCGATCCAGGCAAGCCGAAGCGCAACCAAATTATCGTCGGGACCGTAGCTTTTCCAGTCTGGGCCTACTTAGTCTCCGGCGGCCAAGTCATACCTGTCTATTACGATGCCAGCCTTGGCACAATTTTGGCCATGATTTTCAGTTTGGTGACCGCCCTCATCCCAATGAACCGATGATGTACCATCATGCAGTTCTTGATCGACTTCGCAGCGAGCGACGAGGAATTCCAGGACATACTGCGTCGGGCGACCGAATACGACACAGTTCAGGGTGTCGTGCTGGATATAGACCGGTTTTGGTTATGGACTTGGCAACTCCGCGAACGTTGGGGAGACAAGCGGCTCAACATCTGGTTCGACAATTTGCTCTCGGAATTCATCGGGAACCCGCGGAGGCCAGCGACGTGGTTGGCAGGATTTACAGACACGGGCGGACCCAACATCTTCAGTCGACCCCTGACCCAAGCAGATGTTGAGAGCTGGCGACCAAACCATTGGCGCTATTGGCAGGATCGGAGCGGAGTGGATCCCAAGGAGTTGCCGCTCCTTGTAAAGGTGTGCTTGCGCCCGAGGCTGAACGCCGAGGAGCAATTCCCAAACCTCGAAGAGTTGCGCCCGTACACCGGTCGGTTGCAGATCGAGTTGGAGACTTCGCTCGCGCGCCCGGCTCGGTTCTGATCCGCGAAAATCGCATACACCACTGCCTGGCGGCGTGAGCATTGGCGTCGGCGCCGCCGACTTCGGAACACTTGGCGTCATCCTCACTGACGGCGCGCGCGCTCACTATGGTTTGACCTGTTCCCACGTGGCCGGCGCGGCCAGCAATGTGAAGCAACCCTCACAGCGGGACTCGTCATCGACCACGATCGTTGGTCAAACTGTTGCATCGACAAGTCTTACGGTTTGTCCGGCTGGGACCAAGTGCAATCCCTGGTCCGGTGTCGTCCCAAATGATGTCGACCTGTCCTTAATCGAAATCGACCCGGCTAAAGTAACCACGGTCCTTGAGGTCCTGGACATTGGTCCGCTCACGGGCATCGCGCCCCGGTCATCGATCTCGACGTCCCAGGCAGTCGAGGTAATGGGACGCACCAGCCGGCACAACGCTCTGCAAGTCGGTGGACTGGCTGCTTGGTACAACTTTCCACACAATGGACAGGAATACTGCTTCCGCAATCTCTTCGAGGTGGAATCGCCATACGGGACTGCGGGTGTTATTCAGCTTGGTGATTCCGGGGCACCGGTATGCACCCCCGATGCGACAGGCACCGCGTGGGCGGGCCTCATCGTCGGGTGCGATGCCTTCAAAGGTTACGCGATGTACAGCGAAACGATTGACGATTGGCTAGTTAACCGAGGCTTCCGGTTACACGTGAAGTAAGCCAAGAGACCGTTTTCTCCGCTGTCCGTCGACAACCGCTATGCCGTCCGCCACGGGAGCCCTCCTAACCGAAGTAGAACGATCACTCCCACTCGATCGTCCCCGGCGGCTTTGCACGTCACGTCATAGACCACGCGATTGACGCCCTTGACCTCGTTGATGATGCGGGTCGCGGTCTCGCCCAGGAATTTCATGTCGAAGGGATAGAAGTCCGCGGTCATGCCGTCGGTCGAGGTCACGGCGCGCAGGCCGACGACGTATTCGTAGGTGCGGCCGTCGCCCATCACGCCGACGGTCTTCACCGGCAGCAGCACCGCGAACGCCTGCCAGATCTTGTCGTAGAGGCCGGCTTTGCGGATCTGGTCGATGTAGACCGCATCGGCGTTGCGCAGGATGTCGAGTTTTTCGCGCGGTGATGTCGCCGGGGCAGCGGATCGCGAGGCCCGGTCCGGGGAACGGATGGCGGCCGACGAAGATTTCGGGCAGACCGAGTTCGCGGCCGAGCACGCGCACCTCGTCCTTGAACAGTTCGCGCAAGGGTTCGACCAGCTTCATGTTCATGCGCGCGGGCAGGCCGCCGACATTGTGGTGCGACTTGATCGTCACCGACGGACCGCCGGTGAACGAGACGCTCTCGATCACGTCGGGATAGAGCGTGCCCTGCGCCAGAAATTCCGCGCCGCCGATCTTCTTGGCTTCCGCGTCGAACACGTCGATGAACAGGCGGCCGATGGTCTTGCGCTTTTGTTCGGGGTCGCTGACGCCGGCGAGCTCGCCCAAGAATTGCTTCGACGCATCGACGTGAACCAGCGGGATGTTGTAGTGATGCCGGAACAGGTCGACCACGGTCTCGGCCTCGTTGAGCCGCAGCAGGCCGTGATCGACGAACACGCAGGTGAGCTGGTCGCCGATCGCCTCGTGGATCAGGACCGCGGCGACGGCAGAATCGACGCCGCCGGACAGGCCGCAGATCACCTTGCCGCGGCCGACCTGGGCGCGGATCTTCTCGATCGCCTCCTCGCGGAAGGCGCGCATGGTCCAGTCGCCGGCAAGCCCTGCGACCTTGCGGACGAAATTGCGGATCAGTTTGGCGCCGTCGGGCGTATGCACCACCTCGGGATGGAACATCAGGCCGTAATATTTGCGCTTCTCGTCCTGGATCACCGCGAACGGCGCATTGGCGCTGGTGCCGGCGACGACAAAACCCGGCGGCATCCTGGTGATGCGGTCGCCATGGCTCATCCAGACCGGATGCTTTTCGCCGACGCCCCAGGTGGAATCGAACAGCCGGCTTTCGCCCTTGACCTCGACATCGGCGCGGCCGAACTCCCTGGCGTGGCCGCCCTCGACCTCGCCGCCGAGCTGGGCCGCCATGGTCATCTGGCCGTAGCAGATGCCGAGCACGGGCACGCCGGAATCGAAGATCAGTTGCGGCGCGCGCGGCGAGCCCTCCTCGTGCACCGATTCCGGGCCGCCGGAGAGGATCACCGCCTTCGGCTTCATCTCCCTGAACGCCGCTTCCGCCTTCTGGAACGGCACGATTTCGGAATAGACGCCCTCCTCCCGCACCCGGCGCGCGATCAGTTGCGTGACCTGGCTGCCGAAATCGACGATCAGAATCTTGTCATGCGCCGAGGCCACCGGGGGCATCGACGACTCGCGGGCGGGCTGGGCTGCTGTCATGGCAAGCAGATACGCGACGGGGGGTGGCCCCGCAACCCTGAAAAGCCGTCCGGGGCGCGCTTACAGTGGGCTTTTGGCGGGCATTTGCACAACTTTCGCCGTCACCCCCGGATGAGCGCAATTGCGCTCACTCGGGGGCGACGGCCCCACTGCCTCAGTCATCCTTCGAGGCTCGCTGTTCCGGCGACGCTAAAGTGCGTCGCCGGGCTCGCACCTCAGGATGACGATGGATAGCGCTGTGCGTCAGCGGAAGCCCGCCGCGAGCCCGACGACCTGGCCGTCATTGCCGTTGAAGCCGTGATGGGCCTGGGCCTCGCAGGGGTCGCCTTCACTGGCCCCGCCGCTGATCCAGGCCGCGCGGGCGCGGCCGGCCGACCATCTGATGAACGGGTCAACGCCGGCCGGCAGGGTCGCCCTGCAGCTGTCTTGGCTGTGCTCGATCACCAGCGTGCGCGGCAGCGACGCCGGCGAGCCCAGGATCGACATGACATTTTGACCGCTGCCCGACTCGGGGCTGAGCAATCCCGACGTCAGCACCAGCGCGTCCGGCCGGGCGCCGCGCGCGATTCCCTCGGCGGCTCGAATGGTGCCTCGACTGGTGGCGATGACGGTGACCGGACGCTTGATCGCCGCCATGTACTGGACCGCGCCGTCGAGCGGCGTGCTTGCATCGACGACGAGTACCGCCAGCCCTCGCGCCGCGTAGGCGTTTCGCGTGCGGACCAGCTGGTTCCCCATGAGCGCGTGGATATCGCCGTGGTCGCCCGCAGCGATCGCCCCGCTACCGCCCGGCATCAGGATCACGCTCGCGCGCGGCGCGTTCGGTTTGATCAATACGGCGCGGGAGCCGCCGATGCTGACCGTCTCGTCGGCCAAGGCCGAACCGCAGACAAGGCTGAGCAGCATGGCCGCAGCGCCCGAAAGGCCGATCCATTGCTGTCGTTTCATCATGCTCCCCGTTCAGTTCAGTGCGCTGATCGAGTTTCGAGATTACGACTTCTTCAGGACCGACACGAAAAACCCGTCGGTGCCGGTGCGGCGCGGCGTCATCAATAATCCTTCCGGGGATTGCAGGGTGGCGGCGGCGAATTCTTCCGCCTTCTCCCACAGCACGGTGATGGTCTGCGCCGGCGGCACCGCGGCGAATTCGGGATGGCGCGTAACAAAACTGCGGACCTGCTCGCCGTTCTCCGGCGGCAACACCGAGCAGGTGATATAGGCGATCCGGCCGCCCGGTTTTACCAATGCCGCGGCACGGTCGAGCACCGTGACCTGATCCTTCAGCCGCACCTCGAGTGCGCCGGGGCGCATCCGCCATTTGGCGTCGGGATTGCGTCGCCAGGTGCCGGTTCCCGTGCAGGGCGCGTCGATCAGCACCAGATCGGCGGAAGCGCTGATATCACCCAGCGTATCGCTGTCGCCTTTCGGCGTCCGCACGTCGCAATTGTGCACGCCGGCACGCGACAGCCGCTCGTAGATCGGCGCCAGCTGCCGCTTGTCGTGGTCGGTGGCGATCAGCCGGCCCTTGCCGGCCATCATCGCCGCCAGCGCCAGGGTCTTGCCGCCGGCGCCGGCGCAGAGGTCGATCACCTGCTCGCCGGGTTTTGCCGCCGAAAGCAAGGCCGCCAGCTGCGAGCCCTCGTCCTGCACTTCGATGGCGCCCTTGATGAAATCTTCCTCCGAATGAATGCCGGGATTGCGCGCGTCGGCGGAAAGCTCGATGCGCAGGCCCACCGGCGACCATAGCGTCGGCCTGGCGCCGAGATGGGCGAGCGAGGGCAAAATCTTCTCGCGCCTGGCTTTCAGGGTATTGACACGCAGATCGAGCGGCGCCCGGCTCGCCATCGCGACAGCCTCGGCGACCCGGTCATCGCCGAACACTTGCGCCAGATAGGGATCGAGCCATTCCGGGTAATCGCCGGCGATGTGGGCCGGCGCATCGTCGAGCGAGCGCGAGGTGAGCGCGGCGCGCTCGCGTTCGCTCAGGGGTTCCGGCGCGAAGCGGCCGCCGTCGCACAACGCCGCGATTGCGTCGGCATCCAGCTTGCGCTCGAGCCGGAGCATGCCCAGTACCCGCGCCCGCGGCGTGTCCTCGTCCATGATCCATGCGCTCGAGGCGCGCCGGCGCAACACGTCCCAGATCAGGCCGGAGATCGCGGCACGATCGCCGGAGCCGGCATAGCGGTGCGCGGTGCCCCACTCCTTCAGCGCCTTCGCCGCAGGCACGCGCTGGGTGTCGATGATATCGATCAGTTCGATGGCCGCGGAGAGCCGCGCTGCGGGAGTCATGCAAAACTTTCGGTTCGAGAATGGCGCGTGCTCAGATCAAGAGCAGAATCTTCAGCGCGAAATAGATCCACATCACGAGCAGCACCAGCACACCGGCAAACCATGCCAGCGAGCGTCGATTCAGATCGTTGGAGGTCACGAAAATTCCGGCGTGCACGAAGCGGGTGACCACGAACACCCACGACATCAGCACGATGAACAGATCGGCATGACGCAGCGGCAGCGCCAGCGCGATCAGGACATAGAACAACAGCGGCAGTTCGAACTGGTTCATGTAGCAATTGCCGATCTGGGTGGCGCGCTTGGGCCAGTTCGGCTGTCCCAGCACGATGTCCCTGATCCTGGTCTCGCCGCCGACCAGCGCCTGCCGGCGCGCCCCGGCCATCCACACCAGAAGCGCAAAAGCGAGCCCCACCAGAACGAAGACCGGCAGCAAAACCATTTGAACTGACATCGGAATTCTCCCCAGGGCGAGCGCCAGTCCCCCGCTATAGCCGCAGCCCCCGCTCCCCGCAATCGATCCGCCGCGGCCGGGTTGAACCGCAGGCTTCGTTGCGGCGACTAACCCGCAATAGTTCCAGCGATTTCAGTGCCGAATTGGCTTTGACGCGCCCTCGCGAGATGCTGCGATGAACATCACTTCCCCGATCATGAAAGGCGTGGCCCATGTCGCCGGCCTCCCCGGCGATTCCATGACCTCGTTGCTCAAAATGGTCGGCGACAGCACCGGCCTTTTTGCCGACGACCCGGACGGCACGCTCGGCGTCATGATGTCGGGACTATCGGGGATCGCCGCCGCGCTCGCGGTCGTCATCCTGCTGACGGTGTATTTTCGAACCGGGTATCGCAGCCTGCGCGATATCGTCAGGCACGGGCTTGCCGCCGCGCTGGCGCTCGCGCTGGTCGCCTTCGTGGCCTACGACATGCATCATGCCGCGCTGGCCTATCTCGGCATCAACCCGGCCAAGCCCGCGGTCGAGTTTGAAATCCGCCTGCCGAAGACGGCGGTGTCTGGGGTCGCCGAAACCCAGATCGAGCTGCACACCGACAGAAACCAGAGGCTCGCCAACGTGCAAAGCGGGCTCGGCTCAAGCGAGGACGGCCGCAGCGTACTCAGGGGTTCGGTGCCGCTGGATTATCGAACCACGGACCGCGTGGTGATCGTCAATCTGCCGGGTCAGGCCCAGTGCGAGTTCAGGCTTCGGCTCGCGGCAAATCCCAGCCGTTCCGGTCAGTTCGGACCGTGGCATCTGGCCGACCGTGTCGCGGCTCCGGGCAAAGGCGACGAAACCCGCACCGAGCAGAATGACGCTTTTTCGATCCGCTATCGCGTGCTTTGAGCGATCAAACACAAAGTCGTCATCATCCGCGAAAGCGGATGATCCAGTATTCCAGAGCAGTTGCGATAGAATTGAGAAGCCGCGGCGTACTGGATCGCCCGCTTTCGCGGGCGATGACAACCGTAACCGTGTGACATATTAAATTTTCCCATTTCGACTACCGCAAAATATTTAATCGGCCCGGAAGGAATATTGCATGCCCGAGTTTCGTCTGATCCAGATTTCCGACACCCATCTCGCCCGCCGCCTGCCGACACTGACCGAGAACTTTCATCGGGCCAGCGAATACATCGACACCAGGCGCCCCGATCTCGTCATCAACAGCGGCGACATCGCCTTCGACGCGCCGACCAATCGCGACGATCTGGAATTTGCAGGGACGTTGCACGCAGCACTTCCCGTCGCCTGCCGCTATCTGCCCGGCAATCACGACATCGGCGATAACCCGACCGCGGTAGGTCCGGCTCCGTCACAACCGGCTAGCGAAGCCGGCCGGCAGAGGTTCCTGTCGATTTTCGGCGAGGACCGCTGGCGTTTTGAGGCCGCCGGATGGTGCTTCATCGGGCTGAATTCGCTTATCATGAACACGGGGCTTGCGAGCGAGGCCGAGCAATTCGAGTGGCTCACCTCCCAGCTCTCCAGCGTCAATGGCAAGCCGGTGGCGCTGTTTCTGCACAAGCCGCTGTTCCTGAATACCCCCGGTGATCCCGAGCTCGCGGCAACCGCGATCCGCTACGTGCCGATGCCTGCGCGAAGCCGCCTGATCGATATGCTGCGCGCCGTCGATCTGCGGCTGGTCGCCAGCGGCCACGTTCACCAGCGCCGGGATTTTACTCATCGCCATGTCAGGCACGTCTGGGCGCCTTCGGCGGGCTTCGTCATTTCCGACAAGAGGCAGGAAGTGATCGGGATCAAAGAGGCCGGGCTGGTGGAATACCGCTTCCAGCCCGACGGCTTCGAGGTGCTTCATGTGCGGGCGCCGGGCCAGATCAATGTCGATCTTGACTCCCTGCTCGGTGCGGCTTCAAGCTAGGGTCTGGGTCTGCTTCGTGTTAGCGTGCCGCGTACGGAAACTGATCAGGCTGGACTGATCAGCGTGGGAAAGGGATCTGCTATGTCGCGCCGAGCCATCGTCTTGCTTGCTGCATCCGTCATCGTCGGCGTCGCGTCTACCGCGACGGTTTCAACCGACGCCTTCGCCAAGAAGGCCGTTCGTCAGCCTGTGGCAGTCGTCGCTGCACCCGCGCCGGTAGCGGTACCCATCATCGACAATAATTACGGTCCGGTTGCCGACCGAGTCCCGCGCTGCTTTGACTCCGTGATCCTCTATCCCTACCCGCCCTGCTACTGAGGCGTGGTAGCCCGCCCCGCATTTGATGCGGGGTGGCGGGTCTATGCCCAACAACAGACATTGCACGACTGAGCGATCAGCTGTCGGCGCGGCAGATGCTCAGGTCGGGTGCTGGCAGTCCCCGGCTTCACCGTTTGCGATGCCGTGCAGCGGTAACGGGCTCCGTCGTCGCCAGAGCGAGGTTGCCTTTCCCCGCGGCCTGAGCAAGCGGCCGTAACGCCAGTGTTGCGGACCGATCGGCATTGTCGAACCGGGCTTCACGGTTGTCGACCGAACGCAAAATCCATCCGCCATGATCCTGGCCGATCACCAGACGCGCCGTCTTGCTGGTCGTCTCCTCGAGAAAAATTCCGATTCTTTTGGACTCGCCGATGATCGTACCGATCAGCACCAGCGGCGGACGATCCGGCACCTGCGGCACTGCGACAGGCTTTGGCGGTGGTGCCGCCGCCACGGCGAAAACCGCGGGCGGCGCCGGCGGGCGGCGGGAGGCCGAAAAGACCGGCCGATCCCGGGTGGCGGAAAGCCCGCCGAGCGGCACCGCCCACAATGGATTGCCGCCCTGCCCATATGCGACGCGGCGCTTCGACCGCGGCGAGTGCGCTCGCTGGAATATCCGACAAGGGCTCGCCCGCCCGGTGCGCTTGAGAACCCCCGACGCCAGCGATCACGGTGCCGAGCGTGAGGATCAGGGCGGCGGTACCGGGGGCGTGCATGAAAGAACTCCTGCTCCTGGTCTGTCACCGGGCCGATGCTCGAACAACGCGGCATCGACCCGGCGACCAGACGGCTAAAGCGAACGCAGGAAGTTCAGGATCGCCTGTTTGTCGGAGACCTGGAGCTGGTTGAACGCGTTGACGACGGCGTTCGCTTCAGAGCCGTTGGAGCGATGCGCGCTGATCGCCGCCAGCAGGTCGCTGGTCCGCCCGTCATGGAGGAAGAAGATTCGCTGTCCGACGCCCCACAGCGGCGTCGAGCGGAATTCGCGCGGACCGGCCTGGCCCTGGCTGATACCATCGGCGAGCCCGGTACCCATGTCGTGCAGCAGCAGGTCGGAGTACAGGCTAACCGGCCGGTTCTGCAGCACCGCGCTGTTCATGACCGGCGCGGTCTGCATCGTCGGCGTGTGGCACAGGGCACATCCGACGCTGGCGAACAGCGCCTTGCCGCGGATGGCACTCTGGCTCGGAGTCGGATCCGGCTGCGGGCCGTCGGTAAACCGCATCAGCAGCGTGAACTGCATCCAGTCCGCCAGGAGGTGCAATGGGTTGTTGAAGGACTGGTTGATGTCATCATTGGTATCCATCCGCGTCACGTCATTCGGCGCCGGCTTGCCGGAGCCGTTGCAGTTCGGATCCTCCTCCCTTGCCGTCGGAAACAGTTCGTTGGTGATGCCCATCTCGACATTGTAGGCCTCGCCGGCAAACATCGTCAGCGACTTGTTCTGCGCCTTCCAGCCGAAGCGGGTGATGGTGCCGTCATTACCGCTGCGGTTGGGACGGCCGGCAATGCCAAGCGCGGCGCGCTGCGATGCGGTGGCCGCCTGCTTCGCCAGAATCTCGCGATCCTGAATTGAATCGATCAGGCCGAGCCCCAGCATTTGCAGCGGAATCCGGAATGCCAGATTATTCTGCTGAAACTGCTTTTCGAAATCCGGCTGAGCAATAGAACAGTTCGGGATCGTCGAGTCGAACCTGATGCCCTTCACGACCCATAGCGCATGCACGCCGCCATCAGGCATCGGCATGCCGTTGGCGTCGCGCAGTATGTTGCCGTTGTCGTCGACCTTATTGATAAAGCGGACTTCTCGGATTGGCCCATACTGCTCCTGGAAGCTCGGCACGACATTCTGCTTGCCGAAGCGGTGCGGGATCAAATTGAACTGCGGGTTCTCGGGCGGCTGCGCCGCCGCTGGACCGAACCTGGCCAGGTCCACCGGGTTGGGTACGAGGAAGCCTCCCGACCCGCCCAGTACCGGGTGGCCGTGACAAGAGAAACACTGGTCGGCGTTGTGGCGGGCGCCCAGTCCGTTCGAGTTGGTGGTAAATTGCGGAAACAGCGGGTCGAGCTCTCTTAGCCCGTTGATGGGGTTTTTCACTGCGGGCGAGCCGTCGGTTACCATCCCGCAGTTATCGCAGGTGGATTCCAGCTGACCGGCTCGGTTGATTCCTTCAAGAAAAGATTGCTTCTCGTTGTCGGTTATGCCGGCCTCGGTCGTCGGATTGGGGCTGATGATCGGCGGATGCGGAATCTTCTTGCCCTGGGCTTGTAGCCCGCCGCCGGTATTTTGCAGCCCGCCCCGCACACCCGGATCTCTTTGGGCGAAGCCTTCATTCGCAAGCAGACAGGTGATGGCGGCAACGAGAAATACTCGGAAGAGATGTAAAGTCACAGCAATACCCCCTTGGATAAATAAATTTCACTCCCTCAGGTCAAATGTTCTCGGTTCAATTGCTCACGGCATCGATTGCACATCTCTCAGCACAAAAAGAGTGCACTGCCGTCAGCCGAAATATCGCAACGGCTCTCTCGCTCATTTTTTCAACATTTAACGAGAATGACGTCTTGCTGGCTTATGAACAGAATTGCTTGACCTAATCGGCAACATCTAGGATTTCGCTATCCAGCGCGGTGACTCTGCCGACGGATAAAAAATTCCCCGCACCACTAATTTTTATTTCTGAGCTGGCCGGGAATATTTTGACGAATTCCGGAGTCAGGGTTTGAAGGTGAAAATTTTTGACCGACAACGAGCAACATGCCAAGTTCGCAACCGTGGTGACGCCCCACCTCACCGATGCGTACACGCTTGCCCGGTGGCTGACTCGTAGTCAGGCCGATGCCGACGACGTATTGCAGGAGGCCTGCATCAGAGCGTTCGGCGCCATCGATCAGCGCTCCGGCCAGAACCCGCGAGCCTGGCTGATGGCGATCGTTCGTAACGCGGCCTATACCTGGATCAACGGCCGACGCTCGGCGATGCTGGTAGGCATCGACGATCTCAGTGAAAGGGACCGGATCCGGGTTGAGAGCGGCGGCGATGGGGCCGACGGCCCCATAGACCCGGAATCCGGCATGATCGCCCGTGCCGACGTCAAGCAGATCGAGGCCCTTATTAACGATTTACCGCTTGAATTTCGGGAAACCCTGGTGCTTCGTGACCTGCAGGGGTTCGGATATCGCGAGATCGCCGAGGTGACGGGCGTGCCGGTGGGAACCGTGATGTCGAGATTGGCGCGCGCGCGACAGCGCGTAATCGCAGCCATCAAGGAAGGCAATTCGTGACCGCGTCAAAATCAAATCCGACGGAGGTGGATCCTCACCTGCTCGTTCACGCCTACCTCGACGGGGAGCTCGACGTAGCGGGCAGCCTCGCGCTGGAGCAAGCGATTGCCGGCGATCCTGTACTGGCTAACAACCTGAGTGAGTTAACGGCGCTTCAGATTGCCTTGCGCGAGAAATTTCCGCCCGAGCAGCCGCCGGCCTATCTGAAATCACGGATCGATGCGGCCGTGGGCAGGAAGGCGATCCGTCATCGGCCGAGCTGGGCGCTGATGGCGGCGTCGGTGCTGGTGGCCATCGGCCTGTCAAGCGGCTCTACCTGGCTCGCCCTTCGAACGCCTGCGACGAGCAGCTTTTCGGCAGAGCTGATCGACAGTCACATGCGGGCGCTCGCTGCGCCGCAGCCAATCGACGTCGCGTCCTCAGACACGCACAAAGTCAAGCCATGGTTCAATGGAAAGATATCGCAATCTCCCCGGGTTGTGGATTTGATTGCAGAGGGTTTTCCACTCGTCGGAGGACGCATCGACGTTATCGATAAAACCGCGGTGCCCACCCTGGTCTATAGCAAAGACCTTCACATTATCAGTGTTACTTCGATCCTGTCATCGGGCGCCGGGCAAGAACTCGATGACCGCTCGTCAGATACAGGGTTATAACATGGTGAGCTGGAATGATGGCGTGAGGACCTACTGGGCCATCTCCGATCTCAACATCAGGGATCTGAACAGGTTCACAAAACTCTTCCAGCAGGCGTCCTGAGCGCATCGCAAGCAACGACGGGGCCTGGACGGGGAACGGCGGTACTCATTCCGCCGGCTGAAGAAGTGGCAGGGATTTCCACGAGAACACCCAGGCGAGCGAATAAAAGCCGATCGCGAGCAGATAGAGGAATGCAAATCCGAAATACATCGAATTGTATTCCATCACGCCGCCGAACAGCGCGCCCATCAGATTATAGGCGAACGCCGTCGAGATATTGATCTTGGCCTCGCCGATCAGGCTGGAGAAGATGATCCCGGCGAAGAACAAGGGAATGGTCAGCACAAAGCAGCTCACCGCAAGCTGCACCAGCGGCGGACCGAACACCCATTGGCCGTGACTGGTCGCCAGACCGTATCCGACCAGCAGGCTGACGAATAATCCGAGATAAGCGGGCCCGGCCAATTGCCGCCCCGTCCGCGTCACCATCAGGTTGGCCAGGAACGCCATGATCAGCACCATGAGGATGGCGGCCGCGATCACAAACCAGGTGCCGCCGAGGTGCAGCCCGAGTTCGGTGATGGCCTTGGTCTCCACCAGCATGAAGCCGGAGCCGAGGAAGAAGAACGGCAGGTAGCTGCGATCGATCGGATCGGTGAAGCCGATGGTCCGGCGCACGAAGAAATAGCTGAGAATAAGAACCATCCCGAGCGCGATCATGTAGGTGACGGGATAGGCGCGTTCGACCATGTAGAAGAACGGCCAATCATCGGTCGGAACGGCGGATTCCGGATAGGGTTGCGAGAAATAGTTGGTGACGTCGGTAAAGCCGATCGACGCGAACGCATTCGCATCCGGCATCGTCACCGGCTCGCCTTTCTTGGCGATGAACGCGGTGGTTCGCGAGAAGTCATACAGCACCCGCACCGCCAGCGGTCGGCCGACACCCGGCAGGTCGCGGAGGATCTTCGACAGCTTGAACCCCAGGGCGTCGTTGACCAGGGTGAACGAGATCGAAAGCACGCCGCCCGGCTTCAAGAGCCGATAGGCTTCGGCGATTCCTTCGCGCGTATAGACATAGGAATCGACGCGCAGATTGGAGGCATGGCTTAGCGCGGTGTGCGAATCCAGCACGCCATAGACGATCAGGTCATATTGCTGGTCGGCGGTGCGGAAAAAGTTGCGCGCGTCGTTGATCGACAGATTGACCCGGGGATCGTCATACGGGCGCTCGGGGTGATACTTCTTGCCGAGGAAGGCGATGGCGGGATCGATTTCGATGGCATCGACATGGGCGGCGCCCATCCGCAGCGCGGTCGCCACATCATTGCCGCTGCCGGAGCCGACGATGGCAACACGCTCCGGCGCCTTCTTGAAATTGTAGGGAAACTCGTAATAGGCGCGGACATAACGGTCCGCATCGGATTCCTGGCCGCGCTTGCCGTCGGCGAAATTGTAGACCTTCTGGTAGTAGCTTCCGCCCGACAGGATCTGCATCAGCCCGTCGGCCTTGGCGGTGCGCTCAAGCAGTTGATACGGCGAATAGATGCGCTGCGTTTCGGGCTGCACCGGCCAGGCCAGGATGGTGAGCAGCACGCAAAAGCTGGCGATCCCGACGGGGAGGAACTGGTCGCGCGAGAGCACGAACAAAAGCAGGATGCCGCCGGTGACGGCGAACCAGATCACCGGCGGCGTCCAGTACAGGCTCATCACGAACAGCGCGATGACCCCGAGGATGCTGCCGCCGAGGTTGAGGCTATAGGCGTTGAGCGAATTCGAGCTGTGCAGCAGTTTGCCGCAAAGCTGGCCGACCGGATAGCAGATGCATGCGCAGATGACGAAGCTTGCGCCGAGCAGAAAGTAGACCGGCAGATCGAAGGTGCTGAGCCAGCCGATCGAGAAGATCAAATATCCGCTGCCGGTATCGTAGCGCAACAGCATGATGACGCCGACGAACAGCGCGAGCATCGGCAGCACCATCGCCGGCGCGCAGGGCTGGCGCTCCGCGACCGCGTAGCCGGCGCCGAGACCCAGGAAGCAGGCCAGCATCGTGAAATTCTTGTAGAAGGAATAGACCGGGAAGACCGAGGCGAGCCAGCGGATCAGCACCAGCTCCAGCAGCAGGCTGAGCATCGTCACCAGCACGATCAATCTGATCTTGGACTTGGTGCTCAAATTCGCGTAGTCGGCCTCGAAGGTGGCGCCCATCGCGGCGACCTGGTTTTCCAGCGGCCCGGCAAACGAGTCCCAGCGGAACAGGACAACCACCGCAGCCAGCCCAAGGACAATCCGGAACGCCGCGACAGCCAGGTCCGCCGCATTGATGCTTTCGATCTGAAAAAGCCTGTAAACCGCGATCGTCGAATAGAGCAACAGCAGACCGCTCAGCGACAGACAGAAGATATGAACGAGGCTGCGGTTCGGATTATGAGATGCATTGATCATGAGCTGGGCCGGGAGCGTTTGGGGGGACGGTGCGCTCACGCATCAGCCGATCGTGACGATCACGAAACTGCTCGTGACCGGATATTCACGGCGCGTCAGGCGTGCGCCGCAACGTTAGGGCAGGTCTGCTTAAGAGATTCTTACTGGCAAGGCGCCGACGAGGCGCCAGCCGGTCGCCGGGCTTTTCAGGCGGTTAACGCCCAAAAGCACATTCGGCCGGTTTTGGCTCAATCGCACCGTTCTGATGTCGCCCGCCGCTTGCGGTCTGCTGCGATGAGCGGGCCAGTTCGCGCCGGCGGCGCAACAGCGCGCTCACTTGATGTCGACGAGCCCGACCTGGTTGGTCAGGCTGTCCGCGATGACAGGGTTGCCGTCAGGCGTGACATCCATATTGCGTACGATGTCGCCGCCGCCGGGTATCGCCCAGCTCTGGAATTGGGCCGTGGCCGGATCGAAACGCACGATGGTATTTGGTTTGGCCGCAGACTCACTGTACCAGACCGCATCCTTGGTGAAGACGATGCCGTAAGGCTCGGATTTCGCTCCGCTTGGCGAGGGCCATTCGCTGACGGCGCCGGTTGTCAGATCGAGCCTGCCGAGGTAGCCGCGCGCGAAATCAACATACCAGACCATGCCGTCGGGGCCGATTGCGAGGCGCCGCGGCCTGGCATCCGGATTTGGCAAACCATATTCCTTGATCGCGAGCGTATTCGGATCAATGCCGGCAATCTTGTTGGTGCCGAATTCTACAAACACCGGAATGCCTTCTGCGCTGATCTTCAGACCATAGGGGCGCGACTTCGGGCTCGGCGAGGTGACCAGTTTGATCGCACCCGTCGCGGGATCGAGGCGCCCGATCATGTTCGCCTGTTGCACGGTGAACCAAAGAATGCCGCTCTGATCGAAATTGAGCGTGTGGGGATCCTTCGCGTTCGCGTCAGGCAGCGGATATTCGGTGACAATGCCGGTATTGGGATCGAGTTTGCCAATCAGGGCGGTGTTGTTGCCGGTGAACCAGATATTGCCGGCCTTGTCCTCGGCCAGCCCATGGGGACCGGTGAACGCCGACTTGAGCGTGTATTCCCTGATTGCATTGGTCTTCGGGTCGAGCCGGCCGAGCTTGTTGGCGAGCTGGCCGGTCCACCAGATCGAGCCATCCCGGGCGGCCAGCGGATCGTGCGGGCGTGACCCCTGGGTCGGCACATCCCACATCCGAATATTGGCTTTCACCGGGCCGTCGATGATGACGGCCGCGGGCCGCTTGCGCTCAGGGAAACTCTTCATGAGGTATTCGGTCATGGCTCCCCACTCTTCAGCGGGAACCGGCGCCTGCACGTTCTGCATCATTCGCACAACGGTGAGCCAGCCTTCGGGGGTATAGCCGACCCGAACGCGATTGACGTCGTGGCAGCCGCCACAGGCCTCCACGAACCGCTGTTTGCCCGGGCCGTCAGGCCAATCCCGCGCGGTGTATTGTGCATTTGCGGCAGGCGCCGCAAATGCCGACATGCCTAACAGGATCAGCAGTGAACGACTGCGCATCGTGTTCTCCCTGGCCGTGAGCATGGCCTAAACCATCTTGTTCATCGTTCCGTCGGCTTTGCCGCGACGTCCCGTTACGTCTTGTCCGGCCCGACCCGCACCAGTTGCTTGCCGAAATTTGCGCCTTTCAAGAGCCCCATGAAAGCGCCGGGCGCGCTGTCGAGCCCTTCGGTGATGAATTCGCGATGCTTGACCTTGCCCTCGCGCACCCACCCCGACATGTCGCGCAGGAAATCGGCGTGCCGCGCGGCGAAATCGCTGACGATGAAGCCGCGGATGGTCAGGCGCTTTGTCAATACCGCGCGCATCAACGACGACGCCCATTTCGGCGCGACCGCTTCGGTATCGTTGTAATGTGCGATCAGGCCGCAGACGGGAACCCGCGCAAACGCGTTGAGCAGCGGGAACACCGCCTCGAACACCGCGCCGCCGACATTTTCGAAATAGACGTCGATGCCTTGCGGGCAGGCCTCCCTCAGTTTTGGCGCCAGATTGGGATCGCGGTGATCCAGGCACGCGTCGAAGCCGAGTTCCTTTTTGACGTAGTCGCATTTGTCCTTGCCGCCGGCGATGCCGACGGCGCGCGCGCCCTTGATTCTTGCGATTTGGCCGACCGCCGAGCCGACCGCGCCGGATGCCGCCGCCACCACGACGGTCTCGCCGGATTGCGGTTTGCCGATATCCAATAGCCCGGTATAGGCGGTCATGCCGGGCATGCCGAGCACGCCGACCGCGGTCGAGACCGGTGCGAGTTTTGGATCGATCTTGGTCAATCCCTTGCCGTCCGAAAGCGCATGGGTCTGCCAGCCGGCGCGCGCCAGGACAATATCGCCCTTGGCAAAGCCAGGATTGTTCGAGGCGATCACCTCGCACACCGTGCCGGCCTCCATCACGCCGCCGATCGGCACCGGCGCCGCATAAGAGGGGCCGTCGCTCATGCGCCCGCGCATATAGGGATCGAGCGACAGCCAGATCGTACGCAGCAGAACCTGGCCCTCGCCCGGCGTCGGCATCGCATAATCTTCAATGCGAAAATCAGACGCCTTGGGCTCGCCGACGGGGCGAGAGACGAGAACGACGCGCTTTGCGGATTGGGACATGGTTGTTTCCTCCGGTTTTTTCTTTCGTCATTGCGAGCGTAGCGAAGCAATCCATCGTCGCCAAGCTAAGAAGCTGGATGCTTCGCGGAGTTTATCAGCGGGCGCGCATTCGCGCGACCCGTTGGCTCGCGATGACGGTTGTGTTTTAAGCCGTAATCTTCGCCAGCGCCGCATCGAATGCCGCGGCCGCGCTCGGCAGATCCTTGAAGGCGCGGATCTGCCGCGTCTCCACCGCATCCTTGTCCGAGATACCCGGCCGAATTTCGGCGAAGGTCTTGCCACCTTCGATCATGCCGGCCGGCGCGCTGACATGAAACTCATGGTCCTCGATCGGGGCGTCCTTCAACAGCCAGACCCCGAGCGTCACGATGTCATTGCCGAGACGGTAGGAGATATAGCGGTCGACCGCGACCGTGCCGTCGCGCTGATGCCCGCCGAGCTTGGCAAAACCCTTGGCGTCCAGCAGCTTGTGCGAGCGGAATCCCTTCACGCCGGCCGACTTTGCTTTCGCGGTCTCTTCCGACAGATCGTATTTTTCGGCCATCTCTTTACCGACGGCGGCGAGCTGGGCGGAGATGTCGTGCTCGAATTCCTTTAGTTCGGTGCGCGGCTTCGCCGCCTTGCGGGGTTTTGCGGCATCGCGCTTGTCCATCTCCGCCTTGCATTGCGCGATGACGGCGGCTGCCGATTTGCGCTCCGCATTGACAAGCAGATTCTTCAGATCCTGATCTGAAAGCGCGGCAATCCTGTCGTCCGACCAATCGACCATAATGACTTATTTCTTTTTTGAATGAGATGAGCAGCTCGAGGAGCACGGCGCGATCGCTGGCCGGCAATCCAGGGCACAACGTACCGCGTTTCGCCGGCTTTGTGGTGGTCAATTTAGGCCGGAATAATCACACCCCGCCGGGATAGTTCGGGCTTTCCCGCGTGATGGTGACGTCGTGGACGTGGCTCTCGCGCAGGCCCGCGCCGGTGATGCGGACGAATTGCGCCTTGTCATGGAATTCGGCGAGGTTTCTGGCGCCGACATAGCCCATCGCCGCGCGCAAGCCGCCGGCGAGCTGATGCATGACGTTGCCGACCGGGCCCTTGTAGGGCACCTGGCCCTCGATCCCCTCCGGCACCAGCTTGAGCGTGTCCTTGATGTCCTGCTGGAAATAACGGTCGGCGGAACCGCGCGCCATCGCCCCCACCGATCCCATCCCGCGATAGGCCTTGTAGGAGCGGCCCTGCCACAGAAACACTTCGCCCGGAGTCTCGTCGGTGCCGGCCAGCAAGGAGCCAACCATGGCGATGTCGGCGCCGGCGGCGAGCGCCTTCGCCAGATCGCCGGAATATTTGATGCCGCCATCGGCGATCACAGGGATGTCGGCTTTCTTGGCAGCTTCGACCGCATCCATGATCGCGGTCAGTTGCGGGACGCCGACACCGGCGACAATCCGCGTGGTGCAGATCGAGCCGGGCCCGATGCCGACCTTGATCGCGTCGGCGCCGGCGTCGATCAGCGCCTGTGCACCTTCCTGGGTCGCGATATTGCCGGCGATCACCTGCACGGCGTTGGAAAGACGCTTGATGCGGTTGACGGCCTCCAGCACCCGCGAGGAATGGCCGTGTGCAGTATCCACCACGATCAGGTCGACGCCGGCATCGATCAGTCGCTCGGTGCGCTCGTGGCCGTCGGCGCCGACGGTGGTCGCGGCCGCGACACGCAAGCGGCCTTGCGCGTCCTTGCAGGCCAGGGGATGCGCGACCGCCTTTTCCATATCCTTGACGGTGATCAACCCGACGCAGCGGTACTGATCGTCGACCACGAGCAGCTTCTCGATCCGGTGCTTGTGCAGCATCCGTTTGGCTTCGTCCTGGCTGACGCCTTCGCGTACCGTCACGAGATTCTCGTGCGTCATCAATTCGGAGATTTTCTGGCGCGGATCGGTGGCAAAGCGCACGTCGCGGTTGGTGAGAATGCCGACCAGTTTTCCCGGCACGCCCTTGGCCGCGCCGGTGACCACGGGAATGCCGGAAAAACCGTGATCGTTCATCAGCGCCAGCGCGTCCGACAGCATCGCGTCCGGACCGATGGTCAGGGGATTGACCACCATTCCGGATTCATACTTCTTGACCTGCCGCACCTGGGCGGCCTGGCCATCGACATCGAAATTGCGATGGATCACGCCGACGCCGCCGGCCTGCGCCATCGCGATCGCCATTCGCGCTTCGGTGACGGTGTCCATCGCCGAGGCGATAATCGGGATGTTGAGCGGAATGGCGCGGGTGACGTGGGAGCGGATATCGGCCTCGGAAGGCAGGATGTCCGAGAGGCCGGGTTTCAGAAGCACATCGTCGAACGTATAGGCTTCGCGAATCCCCTGAATTCCCTGCACCAGCGCCATTACCAACTCCATTCGGCGGCCGTTCGCCGCGATACGATTCCGGGATGAACGCCGCCTCCGGCGATGCAGATGGCATCACCGTCGAATCGAAGCCCATCGGTAGGGTTGGCGGTGGTCGATAGCATGGCGGGCGGCCGAATCAAAGCGTTTGCCAGCCATGCACAGGCTTTTCGCGAGGCCTTCTTGCGGCGCGTCAGCGCGGATAACCCCGCGGCGGGCCGTACTGGCGGATCGCCTCGACGATCTCCCGATGCCGGCGCTGTTCCCGCCTCATATGCACCGCGATCACCGCGTGCGCCGACGGCACCAGCAGCAGGACGTGAAAAAACAGCCCGAAAATCGCGCAAAACACGATCAGGACCAGGTTGAAGATCGCCGAAAATGGCTGCCCGTTGGCGAGCAGTCCGAGCGGCGGCAGCAGAGCGGCAAGAACGTAGATCATCATCGGATCTCCGGCGGCGGTCTCACGCGGGATTTAGGCGGTTTTTCGGGTTCCGCAATGGCCTCTGTGACAATGGGGTGATACAGCCCATGATCCGCTCCTCTCCTCCCTTTCCATCGCTCTCCCTCCCCGAATCTCGATGAACAAAGAACGCCTGATCCCGCTCATCGTGGCCACTGCCCTGTTCATGGAGAACATGGATTCGACGGTCATTGCGACCTCGCTGCCGGCGATCGCGGCCGATATCGGCACCAGCCCGCTGACGCTGAAGCTCGCCATCACCTCATATCTGTTGTCGCTCGCGGTGTTCATTCCGGCGAGCGGCTGGACCGCCGATCGCTTCGGCGCCCGCATGGTGTTCTCGATCGCCATCGCCGTTTTCATGGTGGGCTCGATCGGCTGCGCACTTTCCTCTTCCGTGACCGATTTCGTGATCGCGCGCATCCTGCAGGGCCTCGGCGGCGCGATGATGACCCCGGTCGGACGGCTGGTGCTGCTGCGCTCGATCGACAAAAGCGCACTGGTCAACGCGATGGCCTGGGTCACAGTGCCGGCGCTGGTCGGGCCGGTGATCGGCCCGCCGCTCGGCGGATTCATCACCACCTATTTCTCCTGGCATTGGATTTTCCTGATCAACATCCCGATCGGCCTGCTCGGCATCTTCATGGCGTTGCGCTATATCGACCCGATTCGCAGCGAGGACCCCGAGCGTTTCGATCTTTACGGACTGATGCTGGCCGGCATCGGCCTTGCCGGCATCGCCTTCGGGCTTTCGGTAGCCGGCCTCAATCTGTTGCCGTGGACCGTCGTCGCCGCGCTGGTGGCGATCGGCTCGATTTCGATGACGCTTTATGTGATCCACGCCAGGCGGACCGCTTCGCCGGTGCTGGATTTCGCGCTGCTGCGGTTGCCGACGATGCGCGCCAGCATCATCGGCGGCTTTCTCTTTCGCCTGGGCATCGGCGCGCTGCCGTTCCTGCTGCCGCTTTTGATGCAGGTCGGATTCGGCCTGTCGCCGTTCCAATCGGGGCTGGTGACATTCGCCTCCGCCGCCGGCGCCATGGGCATGAAGACGCTCGCCGCCCGCATCATCCGGACCTTCGGCTTCCGCAACATCATGACCATCAACGCTGTCGTCAGTTCGGTCTTCCTGGCCGCCTGCGCGCTGTTCACGGCTGCGACGCCGCTGCTGCTGATCATGATCCTGCTGGTGGTCGGCGGTTTCTTCCGTTCGCTGCAATTCACCGCGATCAACACGCTGGCCTATGCGGAAGTCGATCCGGCGCGGATGAGCCGCGCCACCACGCTGGTCAGCGTCAACCAGCAACTGGCCCTTTCCGCCGGCGTCGCCGTCGGCGCGTTCTCGGTGGAATCGACCATGTGGTTCCATCATGTGAGCGAACTGACCGCAGCCTATTTCGCGCCGGCCTTCGTCGTGGTGTCGATCATCTCGACGATTTCGGCGTATTTTTTCTATGAGATGCCCGTCGATGCCGGCCACCAGGTATCGGGACGCGGGGTCGTTGTTATCCCGTCGTCGGAGCCCGACGCCGAACCGGAAGAAACCGCCGCCGCCGAGACCGCCAACGCCAGGGATCAGCGGCTGGGGTAAATCGCGCTACTTCATCATTGCGGGGCTATGCCTCTAATCGGGCAAAGTCTCTCCGGAGCCACCGAGTTCGGCCGGCAGATCCCGAAACTTTGGCAACCCGTCCCTTACCGAAACCATCTTGCTCCCGTAATTCGCATGCAGCGTCGGCTCATGCGTAAAACCCTGCAACAGATTGGCATAGACATCGACAAGCCGCATCCGCGGATGCTCGGTCATGATATGTCCGCCGCAGACCTTGCAGAACTTGCGGTAGGAATCTTCGGTCTTGTGAAAGGTTCCGATGTCGGCTTCGCCCCTGGTGATACGCACGCTGGCAGACTTCCACAGGCTGAAGGCATTGATCGGCGCCGCGGACCAGGCCTGGCAGTCGCGACAATGACAGTATCCCGCGAAGGCCGGCTTGCCGGTCACCTCGAGTTCGACGGCGCCACAAAAACAGCGGGCCTTGTAGGTGGCGGCATGGCTTTTGGTCTCTTCGCCCGATGCCAGCAGGTCGTTATATTCTGGATATTTCTCCATGAACGATCGGATGAAATCGCATTCGACGGAGAGCGTTCGCCCCTGCGCCCGCACCACATCAAGGGTCGCGCGACCAAGCTTTGAGCCCACTCCTCGTCCGCCCAGTTCCGGCGGCACTTCGGTATGCACGAGCGTTATCGCTCCCGGCGATTTTCGGTAGGTGACGAAGGCAATAGTGCCATCGATATCGAGATCGAATCGGTTGCGATCCTCGTTGTCGCGGAAATTGTCGGTCATGCGAGCCCCTCCGCTGAAGCCTTTGGCTGCCCTCGAAATCCCATGGCCAGCACATAGCGCTCGGAAGAATCCTGCCGGCTCGAGGCCGGCTTGACGTGCTTGACGGTGGCGTAATCGCGCTTGAGTTCGCTCATCAGCGCCGCATCGGCGCCGCTCTGAAACACCTTTGCGACAAAGGTCCCGCCGGGCTTGAGCACATCGGCGGCAAAGGCGGCGGCGCCTTCCACGAGGCCGAGAATCCGCAGCTGATCGGTCTTGCGATGGCCGGTGGTGTTGGCCGCCATGTCCGACAGCACCACGTCGGCACGGCCGCCCATCATCGCAAGCAATTTTTGCGGTGCGTCCTCCTTTAGAAAATCGAGCTGCGCAAAGCTGACACCTGCAATCTCCGGCATCGCCAGCAGATCGATTGCCACCACCTTGCCCTTGCCGTCGGCGGCGCCGACGCGCCTGGCGGCGATCTGGCTCCAGCCGCCGGGGGCGGCGCCGAGATCGACCACAATGAGGCCGGGCTTGAGAAAATGGTACTTGTCGTCGATCTCGATCAGCTTGTAGGCGGCGCGCGAACGCAAGCCATCCCGCCTGGCCTGCGCCACATAGGGATCGTTGAGCTGCCGTTCCAGCCAGAGTTTTGAGGACAGCTTGCGCTTGCCTCCGGTCTTGACCGTGACGTGCAGCCGCCCGGTGGTGTCTTTCGCCATGTCGGTCTGCTTGCTCTCGAAAACCGGCGCCGTTCATTCGGGGGCCACATGGTTCGAGACGCGCGGCGTTACCGCGCTCCTCACCATGAGGGGCTGGACCTCATCCTGAGGAGCACGCGCTAGCGTGCGTCTCGAAGCATGAAGCCGTTGAATGTGCTTTAGCACATCGCGAAACCGTGCGCCTATCGGCATCCGCCGAGCGCGCCGTCCTCGCGCATCATCTCGACCAGCATGCCCTCGCGCAGGCCGCGATCGGCGACGCGCAGCCGCGGCAGCGGGAACGCATTGCGGATCGCATCGAAGATGGCGCAGCCGGCCAGCACCAGGTCGGCGCGCTCGACGCTGATGCAATTGTTGCCAGCGCGCTCCTCGTAGCTCATTCCGAGCAGGCGCGCGATGACAGCGGTGATATCGGTATCGTTCAGCCAGACCCCGTCGATCCGGCGGCGATCGTAGCGCACCAGTTCCAGATGAACCCCGGCCAGCGTCGTCACCGTGCCGGAAGTGCCGAGCAGGTGCATATCCCCCAGGTCGTCGCCATGCTCGGCCGCAAACGGCGCGACGTGTTGCGCGACCACCTCGACCATCCCCGCATAGGAGGTCGGGGTAACGTCCTTGCCGCCGAAATGCTCGGCCAGCGTGACGACGCCGAGCGGGATCGACATCCAGGCCTTGATGCGCGGCGAAGCATCCGGTTCGTCGGGATCGCGCTCGATCCGGACCAGTTCGGTCGACCCGCCGCCGATGTCGAACAGGATGGCGCCCCGCCCCTTTGGGTCGAGCAGCGGCGAGCAGCCGATCACCGCGAGCGCGGCTTCGGTCTCGCGATCGATCACCTCCAGCCGGATGCCGGTCTGGGCGGCCACCCGTTCCCGAAAGCCCTCGGCGTTCGACGCCGCGCGGCAGGCTTCGGTTGCGATCAGCCGCAGGCGCTTTGCTTTTTTTGACTGGATCTTGTCGCGGCAGATACTGAGCGCAGCGATGGCACGCTCGATCGCGGCCTCGCTGATGCAGCCGGTCGCCGAGATTCCCTCGCCAAGCCGGATGATCCGCGAGAACGAATCGACCACGCGAAATCCGTCGCCGGACGGACAGGCGATCAGCAGGCGGCAATTATTTGTCCCAAGGTCAAGCGCAGCGTAGACCCCGGTTCCCGCGGCCGCTCCGCGTCCACCCGAACCGTTACGCGGCACATGCCCATCGCTGCTGCGCGGCGGACCCTGGCCGTCGTCTCCGCGCGGCCCAGGGCCATCGCGAAGCCGCGTGTCATCATTCATCCAAAATGTCTTTCCCCGGCCACATCCGGGCCGACGAGGAATTTCCGTTCACGGAAAGTTTAGCAGTGCCCAGCCGTGGCGCAACAGCCCTTCACATAGGACCATGCCCAATCAGGCGTTGTCGTCCGGATATCGGCGCGTTATCTCAGGGACGCCGCAAATCGCGCGAAAAGCCGGGCATTTCAGGGATATTTCAATGCAAGATCAACCGTCTTCAGCCTCGCTGGATAACGCTATTGCACTGCAAAAGTATGGTGTCGGGCAGCCGGTTCGCCGCAAGGAAGACGACACGCTGGTGCGCGGCAAGGGCAAATATACCGACGATTTCAATCTGCCCGGACAGGTCTATGCATGGATCGTACGCTCCAGCCACGCCCACGGCATCATCCGGGGCATCGACACCTCGGCCGCCAAGGCGATGCCGGGCGTGCTCGGCGTCTGGACCGGAACTGATCTGGCCGCCGCCAATTACGCGCCCTTCACCTGCGGCCTGCCGCTGAAGAGCCGCGACGGCACCCCGCTGTTGCAAACCAACCGTAGCGCGCTGGTGTCCGACAAGGTGCGCTTTGTCGGCGACCCCGTGGCGTTCGTGGTTGCCGAGACGCTGGCGCAGGCGCGCGATGCCGGCGAAGCCGTGGCGGTCGATATCGATCCGTTGCCCGCCGTCACCGACCCCGCCGAAGCAGCAAAACCCGGCGCGCCGCAGCTCTACGATCACATCCCCAACAATGTGGCACTGGATTATCACTATGGCGACGCCGCCAAGGTCGAGGCCGCGTTTGCCGGCGCCGCCCATGTGACGAAACTCGATATCACAAACACCCGCGTCGCCGTGGTGGCGATGGAGCCGCGCGCGGCGCTGGCCTCCTACGACAAGGCAAGCGAGCGCTACACCATCCAGGTTCCGACCCAGGGCGTGGCCGGCAATCGCCTGAACCTGGCCAAGAACCTGAAGGTGCCGAACGAGAAGGTCCACCTGCTGACGGCCAATGTCGGCGGCTCATTCGGCATGAAGAACGTCAACTACCCCGAATATATGTGCATCCTGCATGCGGCGAAGGCGCTGGGCCGTCCGGTGAAATGGACCGACGAACGCTCGACCAGTTTTCTTTCCGACAGTCATGGACGCGCGGGACAGATCCACTGCGAGCTTGCGCTCGATGCCGAAGGCAAATTTCTCGCGATCAGGGTCTCAGGCTATGGCAATCTCGGCGCCTACATCACCGGCGTCGCGCCGATCCCGCTCTCGCTCAACGTCGGCAAGAACATCGCCAGCGTCTACCGCACGCCGATGATGACCGTCGACATCAAGACGGTGCTGACCAATACCACGCTGATGGGCGCCTATCGCGGCGCCGGACGCCCCGAGGCCAACTACTACATGGAGCGGCTGATCGATCGTGCCGCCGACGAGATGGGCATCAACCGGCTGACGCTGCGCAAGCGCAATTTCATCAAGCCCGCGCAGATGCCGTTCGCGGCCTCCTCCGGCGTCACCTATGACAGCGGCGATTTCCAGGGCGTCTTCAACAAGGCGATCGAGATCTCGGATCACGCCAATTTTGCCAGGCGCAAGAAAGAGAGCCGCAAGCGCGGCAAGCTCCGGGGCATCGCCGTCGGCTGCTACCTCGAAGTCACCGCGCCTCCCGGCGTCGAACTCGGCAAGATCGTGTTCGAGGATGACGGTTCGGTGCGGCTGATCACCGGCACGCTCGATTACGGCCAGGGTCATGCCACGCCGTTTGCCCAAGTGCTCTGCGCGCAACTCGGCGTCCCCTTCGAGAGCGTCAAGCTCGAACAGGGCGACAGCGACATCGTGCATACCGGCAACGGCACCGGCGGCTCGCGCTCGATCACCGCCAGCGGCATGGCGATCGTCGAGGCCTCGAAGCTGGTCATCGAAAAGGGTAAGCGCGCCGCTGCCCACCTGATGGAAGCATCCGAGGGCGACATCGAATTCGGCAATGGCCAATTCACGATCGCCGGCACCGATCGCTCGATCGATATCATCGAGTTGGCGAAAAGAATGCGCGAAGGCAAGATGCCGGACGGCGTGCCGTCGTCGCTCGACGTCGACCATACCAGCGAAGCCGTGCCGTCGACCTTCCCCAATGGCTGCCACGTCGCGGAAGTCGAGATCGATCCGGAAACCGGGATCGTGCGGATCGTCCGCTATACCGGCGTCAACGACTTCGGCACCATCGTCAATCCGATGCTGGTCGCCGGACAATTACATGGCGGCGTCGCGCAGGGCATCGGCCAGGCGCTGATGGAATGCATCAGCTACGATTCAAGCGGCCAGCCGATCACCGGCTCGTTCATGGACTACGCAATGCCGCGCGCCGAGGACATTCCGTCATGGAGGTGGGCGATCATCCGGTGCCGGCCAAATCCAATCCGCTGGGCACCAAAGGCTGCGGCGAAGCCGGCTGCGCCGGCAGCCTCTCCACCATCGTCAACGCGGTGCTCGATGCGCTCTCCGACTACGGCATTACGCATATCGATATGCCCTTGACCCCGGAGCGGGTCTGGCGCGCGATCAGGGACGCAAAGACGAAGGTGGCGTGAGGGCGTAGCGGCCACGCTCATAACTGTCATCGCCCGGCCTTGACCGGGCGACCCAGTATTCCAGAGACATCAGTGATTGAGCGGTAAAGCCGCGGCGTACTGGATCCTCCGCTTTCGCGGAGGATGACAAGTCAGAATGCCGAGGCGTCGCGTCCTCTCCATAATCCTACGCCGCCGCCTGTTCGCGTGGCTGGTAGATCGCGGTGTGCTGGCAATGCGCCAGCGGGGTGCGGCGGTTGGCGAGAACCAGCGCATCGAGCTCGACGAAGCGGTGACCCTTCTTTTCATAATTGCCGGTGACTCTTGCGCGCGCGGTCAGCTCGTCGCCGCTGCGCGCGGCGTTGAGAAGTTGCATCCGGCTGCCGACATGGATCCACGGCCCGAGAATGGCGTTGTCGACCAGAACCATGTTCATGACCCGCTGCAGCAGGCCGGGATGGCCGAGGCCCTCGGCCAAATAGATCGCATCATGCTCGCGCACGTCGGTCAGATATTCGCGTGCCGCTTCTCCGGCCCAGGCGCGCGGCACTGTGCCGAGCCAGTTGCCGAGCTGGTAGGACGCCGCATTGACCGGCCGGCGCTCGGCCACCGCGGCGACTTCCGAAAAATCCGATATCGACAGCGAAGGCGCGGACGCTGGCAGCGACGCGCTGCCGGTGGCGCAGAGCTGGCCGCGGCTCTCGACCTCGATCGAGAGCACGCCATCGCTCTCCTCGCCGCTGACATTGGCGACCTCGCCGTCATAGACCGGTTTTACAAAACGCGCCTCGATCAAGCCGTGCTCGAGGAACGCCCGGCCCCATCTCTTGACCGGCAGGTGCATCATGTAGGCCATCACATCGACGCCAGGCACCAGCCCGCCGCTGAATCCGAACCGCTTCGCCACGGCGTCGTCATGTATCTTGTTTTCGGATTGCTTTGAGGTGTTGTAGGCCTGGACGCGGTAGGTTTCGAGCCGGCTGGTCATGTCCTCGGTTTTCCCTGACTTTTGTCATCTTTGCTGCGATAATGGTACGCCAAGAATATGCCGTGGCAAGCGGCTTGCCGTCCGTGTTTTGCTCGCAATTCCATGTCCGATGGGGTACGACCCGCATCTTGAGGGCGCAGCTCGCGTTCCCCAGCTAATCCCCAACCGATGACGCCCATTTTGAACACCAGCCGCATCTATGTCGACGCCGACGCCTGCCCGGTCAAAGACGAAATCTACCGCGTCGCCGCGCGGCATCGCCTGCCCGTCAGCGTGGTCGCCGGCCAATTCATCCGGGTACCGCAGGATCCCTTGATCGAGCGGATCGCGGCGGGTTCCGGGATGGACGCCGCCGACGACTGGATTGCGGAACGCGCGGGCCAAGGCGATATCGTCATTACCTCCGACATCCCCCTGGCGAGCCGCTGCGTGAAGGCAGGCTGCGCGGTGATCGCACCGAACGGCAAGCCGTTCACCGAACAATCGATCGGGATGACGCTGGCGGTTCGCAACCTGATGACCGATCTGCGCTCGTCGGGCGAAGTGACCGGCGGTCCGAGGTCCTTCGCCCCGCGCGACCGCTCGACCTTCCTGTCGGCGCTCGACCAGACCATCCGCCGCATCCAGCGCCAGCGCACAGATCAGTCCGCGCAAAAACAGTATTGAGAGTCATGGCGCCTCCGCTGATCCAGTTGAAAGACATCAAGCTGACCTTCGGCGGCACGCCGCTGTTGTCGGGCGTCGAATTGTCGGTATCGGCGGGCGAACGCGTCTGCCTGATCGGCCGCAACGGCTCCGGCAAATCGACGCTGCTGAAGATCGCGGCCGGCCTGGTCGAGCCCGACAGCGGCAGCCGCTTCGTGCAGCCGGGCGCGACCATCCGCTATCTGCCGCAGGAGCCGGATTTTGCAGGCTTCACCACCACGGAGGCCTATGTCGAAGCAGGCCTCGGCCCCGGCGATGACCGTTATCAGGCCTGCTATGTGCTTGAGCAGCTTGGCCTGCACGGCGACGAGGACCCCGCGCAACTGTCCGGCGGAGAGGCCCGCCGCGCAGCGCTGGCGCGGGTGCTGGCGCCCTCGCCCGATATTCTCTTGCTCGACGAGCCCACCAACCATCTCGATCTCACCACCATCGAATGGCTGGAAAGCGAGCTCGACAGCCGCCGCTGCGCGCTCGTCATCATCAGCCACGACCGCCGTTTCCTGTCGAACCTGTCGCGCTCTACCGCCTGGCTCGATCGCGGCCAGATCCGGCAGATCGACCGTGGTTTTTCCGCGTTCGAGGCCTGGCGCGACGAGGTACTGGCCGAGGAAGAGCGCGACCAGCACAAGCTCGACCGCAGAATCGTCAATGAAGAGCACTGGCTGCGCTACGGTGTCTCCGGCCGCCGCAAGCGCAACGTCAAACGGCTCGGCAATCTCTACGCGCTGCGCCAACAGCGGCGCGAATATCGCGGCGCGGCCGGCAACGCCAACCTCGCCGCCGCAGAGGCCGAAAAATCCGGCAAGCTCGTGATCGAGGCCAGGGGCATCAGCAAATCCTATGGCGATCGCAAGATCGTCGACAGCTTCTCGATCCGCGTGCTGCGCGGCGACCGCATCGGCGTCGTCGGGCCGAACGGCGCCGGCAAGACCACGCTGGTCGACATGCTGACCGGCGCCAATCCGCCGGATAGCGGCACCATCCGCTTCGGCGCCAATATCGAGATGGCGACGCTCGACCAGCATCGCGAAAGCCTCGATCCCAAATCGACTCTCGCCGACGCCCTGACCGGCGGCCGCGGCGACCACGTGATGGTCGGCGGCAAGCCGAAGCACGTCGTCAGCTACATGAAGGACTTCCTGTTCGCGCAGGAGCAGATGCGCACGCCCTTGGAAGTGCTCTCCGGCGGCGAGCGCGGCCGGCTGATGCTGGCACGGGCGCTGGCAAAACCCTCCAACCTGCTGGTGCTGGACGAGCCGACCAACGATCTCGATCTCGAAACCCTCGACGTCCTGGAGGAGATGCTCGGCGATTACGAGGGCACCGTGATCCTGATCAGCCATGACCGCGATTTTCTCGATCGCGTGGTCACTTCGGTGATCGCGCCGGAAGGCGACGGCCGCTGGATCGAATTTGCCGGCGGCTATACCGACATGCTGACGCAGCGCGGCGCCGACCTGAAGCGCGAGGCGGTGAAGGTGGCTGCGGTCGAGCGCGAAAAGCCAGCGGCGAGCAGCGCGCCTTCGGCTGCGACGAAGCGCCGGCTCAATTTCAACGAAAAGCACGCGCTAGAAACCCTGCCGAAAACGATCGCCAAATTGCAGGCCGAAATCGCCAAACAGCAGCGGCATCTTGACGACCCCAATCTGTTCCACAAGGATCGCAAGAAATTCGATCAAGCCTCCGATGCGCTTACCAAAGCGCAGCGGGCATTGCAGGAGGCGGAGGACAAGTGGCTGGAACTGGAAGTGCTGCGGGAGGAGATAGAGCAGGCTTGAGCATGCCCGCGCCACCCTTCGAGGCTCGCACCTCCAGCGACAACGGCAACGCCGTTGCGCAGAGATGACGCTCTCTCCTGCCGTCACCCTGAGGTGCGCGCATTTATGCGCACCTCGAAGGGCGACGGCACAACTGGAGTTCGACTTGATGACCACGCCCCTCGCCGCCAGGATCGCCCGCGACTATGGCACGCCCTGTGCCGTCATCGACATGGATCGCGTCGAGCGCAACATCGCGCGGATCCAGGCCGTCTGCGACGCGGCCGGGGTCGCTAACCGTCCGCATATCAAGACCCACAAGAGCCCGATGCTGGCAAAACTGCAGATCGAAGCCGGCGCCAAAGGCATCACCTGCCAGAAGCTCGGCGAAGCCGAGGTGATGGCGGAGGCCGGGATCGACGACATCCTGATCAGCTACAACCTGATCGGCGAGGAGAAGATGGCGCGGCTCGGCGCGCTGCAGGCCAACGCCAATATGACGGTCGCCGCCGACAATCCGGTGGTGATCGCGGGGCTGCCGCAGGCGGCAGCGGCCTCCGGCCGGCCGCTTTCGGTCGTGGTCGAGTGCGATACCGGACGCAAGCGCGCAGGGGTCGAGACGCCGGCAGAGGCCATCGCGCTGGCGCGTGAGATCGCGGCCTCCAAGGGACTGAGCTTTGGCGGCTTCATGCTTTATCCGACCGAGACCGGCTGGGCCGAAGCACAGAAATTTTACGACGAGGCGCTGGCCGGCGTTCGCGTGCACGGACTCGATGCGGCGATGGTATCGACCGGCGGCACGCCGAACCTGAAGAATGTCGGAAAACTCAAGGGCGCCACCGAGCATCGGCCCGGCACCTATATCTACAATGACCGGATGCAGGTCGCCGCCGGCGTCGCCAGCTGGGACGATTGCGCGCTGAACATCTATTCGACCGTGGTCAGCCGCGCCGGCCTGGACCGCGGCATTCTCGATGCCGGCTCAAAAACGCTGACGTCGGACACCGGCGGCGGGCTCGACGGCCACGGGTTGATCCTCGAACATCCCGAGGCGAAAATCGCGCGCTTTGCCGAGGAGCACGGCTTTCTCGATCTCACCCGCAGCAACACCCGCCCCCATGTCGGCGACGTCGTGCGGATCGTGCCCAATCACGTTTGCGTCGTCGTCAACATGATGGACGAGGTGGTGATGGTGCGCGGCGAGGAGATCATCGGCACGCTGCCGGTCGCGGCAAGAGGGAAGCTGCGGTGATGCCCTGAAGCTGCTTCCGCTTTCTGCGGCATGGCGTCCGATTGTCTTAGCCGGACGGTGAACCTCGTGGCGTCAGATGTAACGCTGGCGTAATGAGCTCCTGACCGCGAACACGCTGCTCGGTTGGCGGCGGCCACAGCTCACGGGATGCAAGGTTACCTGCAACCAGGATCAGAGTGGCCGCGAGCACCAGTCGCAGCGCCGTTTCGGTCACGCGGTGGGCAAAATAGCTGCCAATCAAGATACCGGGAAATGAGCCGATCAGCAGCACGCCCATCAGGTGCCAGTCAACCGCGCCGGTGGCCCAGTGTCCAATCCCGGCAACCAGTGTCAAAGGCACCGCGTGCGCGATGTCGGAGCCGACAATGCGCTTCATCGGCAGCTGCGGGTAGAGCAGCACAAGCGCTGTTACGCCCACCGCGCCGGCCCCGACCGAAGATATCGAGACCAGCACACCAAGCGCAGCGCCCACCAGCACCGTCGCCCGGGAGGTCGTGCGGGGGTCGATCTGCAGCAAGCGCTGACGATAGCGTTCGACAATTGCCTGACGGAATATCAGCGACGCCGCGGTGAGCAACAACGCCAGACAAAGCACCAGGTTAACCAGGTTTCGCGAGGATTCCGCATTGAGATCGAGCCGCGAAAGAACAAGGAGCGTCAAGATGCTTGCCGGGATGCTGCCGCTTGCGAGCCGGATCACCGCCGGCCAATGGATGCTCCTCGCCCAACCGTGCGACGCGCTACCAACAGCCTTGGTAGCAGAGGCGTAGAGCAGATCGGTGCCCACTGCCGTCGAGGGGTGGACGCCGAACAGCAGGATGAGCAACGGCGTCATCAGTGAGCCACCGCCCACCCCGGTCATGCCGACCAGAAGGCCGACGCCGAATCCCGAGGCCACATAGAGAGGATCGATCATAAATCCAAACAGTTTCCCTGATTCCGTTCGCCGAGGTTACATGATGCCGCGTATCGATTCCAACTTGGACGACACTGCATCCGGATTCAAAAACCGAGCGAAACAACCTGCCGCCGGGCGTCATGGTCAATGCGATGCTTCGGCCGATCAAATGCCCGCGCAACGCATCTTAATGATCAACAGGAGAGCAAGTAGGGCAAGACACCATGAAGTTGCAACCGTCCCGACGAAAAAAAGAATATTTCGTGCGAAAATGGAAAATCTTTAGCGAGTTTTGTCCAATCGCAGGACGCTCGGTGAAACCGAAACGCCCAGGCCCGCGGCCTGGCGCAGCCAGTTCGAAAACGATTGCTTGCCTTTTGGCGCTGACAACCGCTTGGTCAACTCGTTGACTTCTCGATCAACTCGCGCCGCGATCTCGTCACGCCTCTAATTGCCGCGCGGTCGATTCGCTGCCAGTCAGTATCCCTCCCGATAGGCGCCGCGCCGCTGGCGCGCGAAAGCGTATTGGGGATTGATCCCGCAATAGGCGCCAGTACCGCTCGCGGTGGCCATGCATTGGGCGTAGTTGGAGAACTGGCAATTGCCGGGATAGCCCCATTTGCGCCCTTGCAAGCAGTAGCGATCCTGTATGGCCTCAGCAGGCGCAGGCGACATTGATCCGACTGTCGTCAGGGCGGAAATAGTTGCCAGAACGGCGAGGGAAACATGGCGACGCATGGGTGGGCCTCCTTGATTGCTTTCGATCTTTACCCCATGCAACAGACGGCTCCTAGGGGAAAGCGCGACGGTTCAATAATCGGTACCGTCAGGGATCGTTCCAGCCATCGAGCGCGCTTTCGCGGGCTTACGCGCGAATGTGAATTGACTGAGACCAACATGGTCTGTCTATTTCGGTGCGTTGCTGCTGTGCCGCGGTCCCGAGGGAGTTTCTGATGCGCATTCCGACTTTGGCGATTTTGACCGTCACGGCGGTTCTAACTGCGGCACCGGCCTGGGCCCAGACGTATAATCCGAACTATCCGGTTTGCCTGCAGAGCTACAATATAGGTGGGGGCTACATCGAATGCAGCTACAGCTCGCTGGCGCAGTGCAACGTGTCGGCATCGGGCCGCGGCGGCCAGTGCCTCACCAATCCATTTTTTGCGGGCACGGAAGCTCTTGCGGGATCGCGTTACCGGCAGCAGCGCGGTTTCTACTAGAGCATTCTGATCGAATCAGAACCGAGGCTCTGGATTCCTCTTTTGACGCGTTTTCTTCACGCGAACCGGTATCCACCCCGCATCAAGTGCGGGGCAGGCTTTCGCTCGAATACGCTCTAGCTGTTTTGCGATCGCCACTTCAACACACCCCTGCCCGCCGCCGCGCCCGTGGCGAACGAGGCCTGCAGCAGATAGCCGCCGGTCGGGGCTTCCCAGTCCAGCATTTCGCCGGCGGCGAAGGTGCCGGGCAAACGGCGGATCATGAAATCGGCGTCGAGTTCGTCGAACGCAATTCCGCCCGCGGTCGAGATCGCGCGCTCGATCGGTGCGATGCCATTGAGCCTGATCGGCACGGCGTTGATCAATCCGGCGAGCTTTTCGGGCGACAGCGACGATAACGACACGTCGGAAGCGATCGCCGCCTCCTGCAACAGGCCGATGGCGACGGGGGAGAGCTGCGCGGCCTTGCGCAGCCAGTTCGAAAACGATTGCTTGCCTCGCGGTGCCGACAGCCGCGCGATCAGGTAGCCGGCTTCGAGATCGGGCCGCAAGGCGACGTACAGGATTGCCCGCCCCGAAGTGACGATGGCGTCGCGCAAATCCGCGGACAGCGCATAGATCGCGCCACCCTCGATACCCGTCCGCGTAATGACGGCCTCTCCGCGCACGCTGTGCTCGCGAAGCGACAGCGCCACATCCTTGAGCGGCTGGCCCTCGAAACGATCGCGGAAGATGTCGGACCAGGCGACGGTGAAACCGCAATTGGCGGGCTGGAGCGGTGTTATCGACACGCCCTTGGCGACGAGCGTTTGCACCCAGGAACCGTCGGACCCGAGCCGCGGCCAGCTCGCGCCGCCGAGCGCCAGCACGGTCGCGCGGGCATCGACGACGCTTTGTCCATCGGGGGTCTGAAACAACAAACGGCCGTTAGCGTCCCAGCCGGTCCAGCGGTGACGCAGCTTGAACTGCACGCCCATCGCATCGAGCCGCCGCAGCCAGGTACGCAGCAGCGGCGAGGTCTTGAACGCCTTCGGAAAAATCCGGCCGCTGGAGCCGACGAAGGTCGGCTGCCCCAGCCCCTCGCTCCATTCGCGCAAGGCGTCCGGCGGAAATGCTTCAATTGCCGCAGTTAGTTGCGGCGGCGTCTTGCCGTAACGCTCGAGAAATGCCGGCAGCGGCTCGCTGTGGGTCAGATTGAGCCCGCCACGCCCGGCCATCAGAAACTTGCGACCGGCGGAAGCCATCGCATCGTAGACCGTGACGGCCGCGCCACCTTGCGCCAGCACCTCGGCCGCCATCAGCCCGGCCGGGCCGGCGCCGATGACGGCGACATTTGCTTGTGAACTTTTCACGCCCTTAGCCAAGACGCGCTCCCTCCCGGCATACGAACCTCATCCTGAGGAGCGGCCACTTGGCCGCGTCTCGAAGGATGAGTTGTGCACGCTCATGGTTCGAGACGCGCGAAGACGCGCTCCTCACCATGAGGCCACCGCCGGTCCGGGCTCACGTCTACAACTTCACGCCCGCCCTCGCCGCGGCCTGGCCGACATATTTCTGGGTCTGCTGGAATGCGCCTTCCAGCGCCTTGGCCGTCGACATGTCGCTGATCTCGGCGAAGTGCGCCGCGACCGCATCGGGCGTCCAGTCGGATTGGGCCAGGTTGATGCCCTCGGTTTCCATGATCCTGATCACCGCGAAGGACCCGGCGCCCGCGCCCATGATGGTGCGGGTCGGTGCGTCCTCGCTGAGGAGATAAAGCACCGCCGGCGTGATCGCTTCCGGCTTCATCAAAGCGAGCGCCTGCGGCGGCAGCAATTCTTCCGTCATCCGCGTCGCCGCGGTCGGCGAGATGGTGTTGACGCGGATGTTGTTCTTGCGGCCTTCCTCGGCCAGCACGTTCATCAACCCGACCATGCCGGTTTTGGCCGCGCCGTAATTGGCCTGGCCGAAATTGCCGAACAGGCCCGACGACGAGGTGGTGACGACGATGCGGCCGTAATTGCGCTCGCGCATGCCGTCCCACACCGCCTTGCAGCAATAGAAGGTGCCGTTGAGATGCACGTCGAGCACTTTGGCAAAATCGGCGACTTCCATCTTGGCAAACGACTTGTCGCGCAAAATGCCGGCATTGGCGCAGAGCAGATCGACGCTGCCCCATTCCCTGGTGGCGCGATCCACCATCGCCTTGACCTGCTCGAAGTTCGAGACATCGGCGCCGTCGGCCATCGCCGTGCCGCCGGCTTTTCGGATTTCCTCGACCACGGTTTCGGCAGGCGTCAGCGACCCGCCGGTGCCGTCGCGGGCGCCGCCGAAATCATTGACCACGACCTTGGCGCCGCGGCTCGCCAGCCCCAGCGCATGCGCGCGTCCAAGACCATTGCCCGCGCCGGTGACGATGGCGACGCGTCCGTCAAACCTGATTGTCATGATTGCCGTTCCCAGTCTTTCTTCCTTCGTCATGCCCGGCCTTGTGCCGGGCATCCACGTCTTTTTGGTCGCTGCATCAAGCAAGGCGTGGATGGCCGGGACATCTAGCGCGAAGACGCGCTTCGCGCTTAGCCCGGCCATGACGCACTACGCTCAAGCAAAATAGATCAGGCCGATCCAGTCGGCCACCAGCGCGGGTTTTGCCTCGCCCTCGATTTCGACGGTGACATTGGTGCGCGACAGCAGCTCGGTCGGCTTGCGCAGTGTCGCCTCGGCCAGCGTGAAGCGGCCGCGCACGCGCGAGCCGGCGCGCACCGGCGAGATGAAGCGCAGCTTGTCGAAGCCGTAATTGACCCCCATCGTGGTGCCCGAGATCACCGGCATCACCTCGTAGGACATGATGCTCAGCAGCGACATCGTCAGAAAACCGTGCGCCACGGTGGTGCCGAACGAGGTTTCGCGTTTGGCGCGCTCGGGATCGACATGGATGAACTGATGATCCTCGATCACGTCGGCAAAGACGTCGATCCGGCCCTGATCGACCAGATGCCATGACGACACCCCGACTTCGTGGCCGACCATTTTCTGGTAGGCCTCAAGCGAGATCGGCGGCTTCTTCCAGACTTCGTTCATTCATCCATTCTCCGCTGATCCTGCCGGCCGCATCTTCTGCAATTCCGGGAAATCCTCTTCGCGAAATTCGTCGCCCCGCAGCGGATCCTCGCGATCATTGTCGTGCTCCAGCCGGCGCAACTGCACGCGGCGGATTTTTCCGGAGATCGTCTTCGGCAGTTCGGTCACCAGCTCGATCCGGCGGATACGCTTGAACGGCGCCAGCCGCGTGTGCAGGTGCCGGAAGATCGACAGCGCGGTCTCGCCGGAGCGCTCCGCGCCCGACACCAGCAGCACATAGGCCTTGGGGATCGCAAGCCTGATCGGATCGGGACTGGGAACGACCGCGGCTTCCGCGACCTTGTCATGTTCCAGCAGGATGCTCTCGAGTTCGAACGGGCTGATCCGGTAGTCCGACGATTTGAACACGTCGTCGGAGCGGCCGACGAAGGTCAGATAGCCCTCGTCGTCGGCGAACACCACGTCGCCGCTGCGATAGAGATCGCCGTCGGCGCCGCTCAGTTTGCCGTCTTCGCCCTGATAGCCCTGCATCAGGCCGGCGGGCCGGTCGGCGCCGAGCAGCAGGGTGACCTCGCCCTCTTTGGTCACATGCCCGTCGATATCGGTGATCTGCACGCGGTAGCCCGGCAGCGGCCGGCCCATCGATCCGACCTTTACCTTCTGCCCCGGCGAATTGCCGGCCAGCGCCGTGGTCTCGGTCTGGCCGTAGCCGTCGCGGATGGTCAGCCCCCAGGCCGCGCGCACCTGATCGATCACTTCGGGATTGAGCGGCTCGCCGGCGCCGCAGACTTCGCGCAAGCTGACCTTGAAGTCCGCAAGCTTCTCCTGGATGAACAGCCGCCATACCGTCGGCGGCGCGCACAGCGTGGTGACGCCGCAGCGGCCGATGGTCGCGAGCAGTCCCTTGGCGTCGAAGCGCGGCTGGTTGACCACGAACACGGTGGCGCCGGCATTCCAGGGCGCGAAGAAGCAGCTCCAGGCGTGCTTGGCCCAGCCCGGCGAGGAAATGTTGAGATGGATATCGCCCGGCTGCAGCCCGAGCCAGTACATCGTCGACAATCCGCCGACGGGATAGCTGCGCTGGCTGTGCCGCACCAGTTTTGGTTTTGCGGTGGTGCCTGAGGTGAAATACAGCAGCATCGGATCGTCGGCCTTGGTCGGCCCGTCCGGCGTGAAGCTTTCCGGAAAATCCGCGGCCTGCTCGTAAGCCAGCCAGCCCTCCTGCTTCGACGACGCGTCGACGACGATGCGGATAAGCTGTTCGCCGCCGAGCCCTGAAAATTTCGCGACCTGGTCCTGCGTCGCCACCACGACCTTGGCGCGGCCGCGATCGAGCCGGTCGCGCAGTTCGTCCGGCGTCAGCAGCGTGGTGGCGGGGATCACGACCACGCCGAGCTTCATCGCCGCCAGCATGGTCTCCCACAGCGGAACGACGTTGCCGAGCAGCAGCAGCAGATGATCGCCGCGCTTCAGCCCCTGCGCGCGCAGGAAGTTGGCCACCTGATTGGAGCGGCGCGACAGCGCCTCGAACGACAGCTTGGTCTCGCGGTTGCTGCCGGCATCGACGATCCACAGCGCCGGGCGATCCTTGCTTTCGGGATTGCGCGCCAGCTCGGCGTCGAACCAGTCCAGCGCCCAGTTGAACGGCACCGGATCGGGCCAGCGGAAATCCGCGACCGCCTTGTCGTAGTCGGTGCGATGCTTGAGCAGGAAGGCGCGCGCTTCCTGGAATGTCGTCATGTCATATCAAGTCCTGCGGTCTCACCACGTTCAGTACCCGTCATCCCCGGATGAGCGCATTTGCGCTCACTCGATAGGAGCCGCGCGATGCGCGGCGTCTCGAAGGATGGCCGCGTGCACCGGCCTTGTCATCCTTCGAGGCTCGCAAGAGCTCGCACCTCAGGATGACGATAATCACTTCCCGGCCAGGCCGCGCACGTGCTGGATGATCCCGGAGAAATCCACCCCGCCATGCCCGGCCGCGTCGAACGCCTTGTAGATTTCCTGCGCATGCTTGCCGAGCGGCGTCGCAGCACCGGCGGCCTTGGCCGCATCCTGCGCCAGCGTGAGGTCCTTCACCATCAGGGCCGAGGCAAAGCCCGGCTTGTAGTCGTTGTTGGCGGGCGAGGTCGGCACCGGGCCCGGCACCGGACAATAGGATGTCAGCGCCCAGCATTGTCCCGACGAGGTCGAGGCGACGTCGAACAGCGCCTGATGCGACAGACCGAGTTTTTCGGCGAGCGCAAAGGCTTCGCCGACCGCGATCATGGAAATGCCCAGGATCATGTTGTTGCAGATCTTCGCCGCCTGCCCGGCGCCGGCGCCGCCGCAATGCACGATCTTCTTGCCCATCTTTTCCAGCACCGGCTTTGCCGCCGCGAACGCCTTGTCCTCGCCGCCGCACATGAAGGTCAGCGTCGCGCCCTTGGCGCCGCCGGTGCCGCCGGACACCGGCGCGTCGACCGAGGCGACGCCGTGCTTCGCCGCCAGCGCATGCGCCTGCTTGGCGCTTTCGACGTCGATGGTCGAGCAATCGATGATCAGCGCGCCCTTGGTCATGGACGGAACGACGTCGGTCCAGACCGACATCACATGCTTGCCGGCCGGCAGCATGGTGATGACGACGTCGGCGCCCTTCACCGCGGCAGCCGCGCTGTCGGCGATCGCAGCGCCGTCGGCCTTGGCCTGATTGCGCGAGGCCTCCACCAGATCGAACGCGATCACCTTGTGGCCGGCCTTGACCAGATTGGCCGCCATCGGCCCGCCCATATTGCCGAGGCCGATGAATGCGATATTTGCCATGTTGAATTCCCTCCGCTCAGCCGTTTCTATTTTGTATTGCTGAACACCAGTTCGTCGGCGCCGATTTCCGCGAAATAAGGCGCGACCATCTCGGGCGTCACATCCTCGATTCGCGGCGGCGACCAGCGCGGATTGCGGTCCTTGTCGATCACGGCGGCGCGCACGCCTTCGCGAAAATCGTCGCTGGCGAACACTTCCAGCGCGGCGCGATATTCCCGCACCAGGCATTCCTCCAGCGAGGACGACGCCCGCGCCAGCCGCAGCAGTTTCAGCGCGACCACCATGCCGCGCGGCGATTTCTCGTTCAACGTCTTCAGCGTCGATTGCGCCAGCTCCGAACCATCGCGCTGCAGCGCGGCGACGATATCCTCCATCCGGTCATGGGCGAACCAGCGGTCGATCTGCGGCTGCAGCGCCGCGACCGGGCCCGATGTCTCGCCGGTCGCAAAGCCGTCGATCGCGGCTTTCACTTCGGCGGCGGTCACGCCGGCGCGAAGGTCGATCAGCGCCTCGCGCAAGCGCGGCAAGTTTGTCGGACGGCACCACGGCGTCGGCAAAACGGGCATAGATCGCGTCCGGGCCGTTCATGGTCTGGCCGGTCAACCCAAAATAGGTGCCGATCTCGCCCGGCGAGCGCGACAGCAGCCAGGTGCCGCCGACATCGGGAAAGAAGCCGAGACCGACTTCGGGCATCGCCAGCTTGGTCCGCTCGGTGACGACGCGATGGCTGCCGTGCGCGGACAGGCCGACGCCGCCGCCCATCACGATGCCGTCCATGAAGGCCACATAGGGTTTTGGGAATTTGGCGATGCGGGCGTTGAGGATGTATTCCTCGCGCCACAGGATCTTGCCGAGATCGCCCTTGACCTTCGAGCTTTCATAGAGCGCGCGGATGTCGCCGCCGGCGCACAGGCCGCGCTCGCCGGCGCCTTCCAGCAGGATCAGGCCGACCGCGGGATCGGCCTCGAACTGGTCGAGCGCCTTGTCGATGTCGCGAAACATCTCCAGCGTCACGGCGTTGATCGCCTTCGGCCGGTTGAGGCGGATGACGCCGGCCGCGCCCTCGCGCCGCACGATCAGGTCGGGTTCCTGCCCGCGACCGCGGCGGCCTGGGCCGTCATCGCGCGCCCTCGATCAGCTTGCGCGAAACGATCAGCCGCATGATCTCGTTGGTGCCTTCGAGAATCTGGTGCACGCGCAGATCGCGCACGATCTTTTCGATGCCGTATTCGCTGAGGTAGCCGTAGCCGCCATGCAGTTGCAGCGCCTGGTTGGCGACCTCGAAGCCGACATCGGTGCCGAAGCGCTTGGCCATCGCGCACAGCATGGTGGCGTCGGCATCCTTGCGATCGAGCGCGGCGGCCGCGCGCCAGACAAAGGTCCGCGCCGCCTCCAGTTCGGTCGCCATGTCGGCGAGCCGGAACTGCAGCGCCTGGAATTCGTCGAGGCGCTTGCCGAAGGCCTTGCGCTCCTTCATGTAGGCCAGCGACTTGTCGAGCGCGGATTGCGCGCCGCCGAGCGAACAGGCCGCGATGTTGATGCGGCCGCCGTCGAGCCCGGCCATCGCGATCTTGAAGCCGATGCCTTCCTCGCCGAGCCGGTTGGCGACCGGCACCCGCGCATTCTCGAAGATCACCGCGCGGGTCGGCTGCGCGTTCCAGCCCATCTTGCGCTCGTTGGCGCCGAACGACAGCCCCGGCGTGTCGCCCTCGATCACCAGCGTCGAGATGCCGCCGGGGCCGTCGCTCGCCGGTCCGCACCATCACCACATAGAGGTCGCCGCTTGCCGGCGCCGGAGATGAACTGCTTCTGGCCGTTGAGCACATAATGGTCGCCGTCGCGCACCGCGCGGGTGCGCAGCGCCGCGGCATCCGATCCGGAGCCGGGCTCGGTCAGGCAATAGCTCGCCAGCAGTTCCATGGTGCAGAGTTTTGGCAGCCATTTCTGGCGCTGGGTGTCGTTGCCATAGGCGTCGATCATCCAGGACGCCATGTTGTGGATCGAGATGAACGCCGACACCGTCGGACAGCCCTGCGCCAGCGCCTCGAAGATCAGCGCCGCATCGAACCGCGTCAGCGCCGAGCCGCCGACATCGTCGCGGATATAGACGCCGCCGATGCCGAGCTTGGCCGCCTCGCGCATCACGTCGACCGGAAAATGCTTCTCCTCGTCCCAGCGCACCGCATGCGGCGCGATTTTTTCCGCGGCGAAATCCCGCGCCATATCGCGAACCGCAATCTGGTCCTCGTTGAGAGCGAATTGCATCTGGGATCAGTGCCCACCTAGTACAGCGTTTCCATAGCTTCGCATCATATCGATACCATTCCCCAACCTCATCCTGAGGAGCATCGCCAACGGGTCGCGCGAACGCGCGCCCGATGACAGCTCCGCGATGCGTCTCGAAGGATGGCCACAGGCAACGACCGTGTAAGCCGCCATCCTTCGAGACGCGCGCAAAAGCGCGCTCCTCAGGATGAGGCCTGTGAGTGGAATCGACCCACCAGAGACCATGCGCGATCAATTCATCGTCGGAATCGAGAACTCCGCGCCTTCCTTGACGCCGGAGGGCCAGCGCGCGGTCACCGTCTTGGTCTTGGTGTAGAAGCGGATCGAATCCGGGCCGTGCTGGTTGAGATCGCCGAAGCCGGACTTCTTCCAGCCGCCGAAGGTGTAGTAGGCGATCGGCACCGGGATCGGCACGTTGATGCCGACCATGCCGACATTGACCTTGGCGGCGAAATCGCGCGCGGCGTCGCCGTCGCGGGTGAAGATCGCAACGCCGTTGCCGTAGTCGTGGTCGGACGGCAGCGCCAGCGCCTCGTCGTAGTCGTGCGCGCGCACCACCGACAGCACCGGCCCAAAAATCTCTTCCTTGTAGATCCGCATGTCCTTGGTGACGTTGTCGAACAGGCAGCCGCCCATGTAGAAGCCGTTCTCATAGCCCTGCATCTTGAAGCCGCGGCCGTCGACCGCGAGCTTGGCGCCTTCCTTGATGCCGATCTCGACATAGTTCTTGACGCGGTCGAGCGCTGCCTTGGTCACCAGCGGACCGTAATCCGCCGACGGATCGATCGAGGTGCCGATCTTCAGGTTTTCCACGCGCGGGATCAGTTTTTCCATCAGCCGGTCGGCGGTGGTCTTGCCGACGGGCACGGCGACCGAGATCGCCATGCAGCGCTCGCCGGCCGAGCCGTAGCCCGCGCCGATCAGGGCATCGACGGTCTGGTCCATGTCGGCGTCCGGCATCACGATGGCGTGGTTCTTGGCGCCGCCAAAGCATTGCGCGCGCTTGCCGGTGGCCGCGGCGCGCTCGTAGATATATTGCGCGATCGGCGAGGAGCCGACGAAGCCGACCGCCTTGATATCGGGATCGTCGAGGATGGCGTCGACCGCTTCCTTGTCGCCGTTGACGACATTGAGGATGCCCGGCGGCAGGCCGGCCTCGATCATCAGCTCCGCCAGCGCCATCGGCACGCCGGGATCGCGCTCGGACGGCTTCAGGACGAACGCGTTGCCGCAGGCGATCGCCGGCGCGAATTTCCACATCGGGATCATCGCCGGGAAATTGAACGGCGTGATGCCGGCGACGACGCCGAGCGGCTGGCGCATCGAATAGATGTCGATGCCGGGACCGGCGCCTTCGGTGTATTCGCCCTTCATCAGATGCGGAATGCCGCAGGCGAATTCGACCACTTCGAGGCCGCGCTGGATGTCGCCCTTGGCGTCGGGAACGGTCTTGCCGTGCTCGCGCGCCAGGAGATCGGCGAGCTTGTCGTAGTCGCGCTGCGCCAGTTCCAGGAACTTCATCATGATCCGGGCGCGGCGCTGCGGATTGGTGGCGCCCCACTCCACCTGCGCCGCCTTGGCGTTCTCGACCGCGGCGCGAACCTCGGCCTTGGAGGCCAGCGCCACCTGGGCCTGGACCTCGCCGGTCATCGGCTCGAAAACGTCCGCGAACCGCCCCGAAGTGCCCTTGACCTCGCGGCCGCCGATAAAATGTCCGATTGTACGCATGCGTTCCTCCCGAAGCCGGATTTTGCGGCATCTTGCAGTCTTTGCGGCGTTTGGAAAGGGTTTCCACGCGCAGCGCATTTGCGAAAATGCGGGCTTGGACCGCGTTTCCGGGCTTCTTACGACCAACGTCGAAGGCAATTGCAGCAGGACCGGATCAGTGCCGCTTGGCGGCCCGTTTCGGCTTGGCTGGCGCGACCTCGAGCACGGCGTCGCGCCCGGCGCCGAGAATTTCGTCGGAAAACTCGCCATTGCCGGCGATGCGGGCCAATACCAGCGTCCCTATCATGGTCGCGAGTGCAGCCGTCGCCTGTTTGCGCGCGGCCTTGGGCGGGGTGTCTGGAATCTGCTCGGCGAGCATGTCGATCATCTGCTCCAGCTTGGCCGCAAAGGCCTTGCGGGTTTTCGGGCTCTCGCGGGCAATTTCCGCGCCCAGCGTCGGTATGGCGCAGCCGTGGCCGGGATCGTCGCGATGCACCCTGGTCAGGTAGGAATCCACGATCATCGCCAGGCGCTTTTCCGGCGGCGTCTGTTCGGCGAGCTTGCGCCAGCGCTCGGTCCCCCGATCCATCGCGTGGGCAAAAGCCTCGATCACCAGCGCTTCCCGCGAATCGAAATGGGCGTAGAAGCCGCCATGGGTCAGGCCTGCGTCCTTCATCAGGTCGGCGACGCCGATGCCATGCGCGCCCTTTTCGCGAAGCCGCACCGAGGCTCTCTTCACGATCCGCGCGTGGGTCTCGAGCTTGTGTTCCCTGGAGTAGCGCATCGGCAATCCCGTTAGCTCATAAGATGTCTGAGGTCATATAATAACAGTTGTTGCCGCGAAAAGCTGCATCTTATTTCGTTTGCGGCGCCTGCCTCGCCAGTGACCGCCTCGCCCGCGCAGCTTGACAAGGCCGGGGTTTGCCGGGGAAGTGGCGCGATCACCGCGCCCAGCGCGCGCCCCGATCGGCGAGACCCGTTCATGCAAATGCTCAATCCCCATTGCGGCGTCGACCGCGACCCCCGAGGCGTCGTTCGCCTGACGATCTGCAATGCCGGCTCCCTGAATATTCTCGGATCCGCCGTCATCAACGGCGTTCGGGAGGGCCTGGAGGTGCTTGCGAGCGAGCGGCAGATTCGCGCCCTGATCCTGTCGGGCCAAAGCGAGAAGAGCATGATCGGCGGCGCCGATATCAAGGAGATGGCCAGACTCGACCAGGCTTCGGCGGAGAAATTCATCACCGGCCTGCGCGACCTCTGCGAGGCGGTGCGGGCGTTCCCGGCGCCTGTGATCGCGCGGATGCCCGGCTGGTGCCTCGGCGGCGGGCTCGAAGTCGCAGCATGCTGCGATTTCCGTATTGCGGCGCACGACGCCAAATTCGGCATGCCCGAGGTCAGGGTCGGGATTCCCTCCGTGATCCACGCGGCGCTGTTGCCGCGGCTGATCGGCTGGGGCCGCGCCCGCTGGCTGGTCATGACGGCCGAGAATATCGATGCCCCCACCGCGCTTGCCTGGGGGCTGGTCGACGTGGTGGCGCCGGAGGGCGGCCTCGATGCCGCGGTCGAGAACACGGTCAAGGCGCTGCTGGAATGCGCGCCGGAAGCGTTGCGTTCGCAAAAAGCCCTGCTCCGGCAATGGGAAGAGCTGCCGCTGAAGCAATCGGTCGACCTCTCGATCGGCGTGTTCGGGCAGTCGTTCCTGACCGACGAGCCGCAGCGGCTGATGCAGGCGTTTGTCGACCGCAAGCGGTAGCGGGTAGTAGGCGGCCGTCATGCCCCGCCAACGGGTCGGCGCAAAGCGCCGCCCGATGACAGGCTCCTGCGGGGCATCCAGTACGCCGCGAACTTTGTGAGAATCGAGATGGCTGCGTTTACTGGATCATCCGCTTTCGCGGATGATGACAGTTGTGTTGGCTCCACGCGCCTGCGCGGGGCATGACAGTTATGTCTCACGACAAATTATCCCTCCTTGCCGTTGCAAATTGCGCAGCGCATCATATGATGGATATCATCCAAAAAGCGCCGCTCTCCCCGGGCTGCAAAAAATTGAGGAGCACCCGCCATGGCCACCGCTTCCGATCCCGTCGTCATCGTTGCCGCCGCCCGCACCCCGCTCGGCAAATTTATGGGCGATCTTTCGCCGTTCAGCGCGCACAAGCTCGGTTCCCACGTGATCGGCGCCGCCGTGGAGCGGGCCAAATTGTCGCCCGAGCGGATCGACGAAGTGTTCATGGGCTGCGTGCTGCCGGCCGGACAAGGCCAGGCGCCGGCGCGGCAGGCCGCCCGCGGCGCCAAATTGCCGGATGCGACCGGCGCCACCACCATCAACAAGGTCTGCGGCTCCGGCATGAAGGCCACCATGCTGGCCCATGACATCATCAAGTCAGGCTCCGCCGATATCGTCGTGTCCGGCGGCATGGAGAGCATGACCAATGCGCCCTATCTGCTGGCCAAAGCCCGCGCCGGCTATCGCGCCGGCCATGACCGGATCATCGATCACATGATGATGGACGGTCTCGAAGACGCCTACGAGGTCGGCCGCTCGATGGGCGATTTCGGCGAAGCCACCGCCGAAGCCTACCAGTTCACCCGCGCGGCGCAGGACACCTACGCCATGGAGACGCTGACCCGCGCCCGCAAGGCGGTGGAAGGCGGCGCGTTCAAGGCCGAAATCGTGCCGATCACGGTGACGGAAAAGGCCGGTCCGCGCACGGTCGCCAGTGACGAGATTCCGCTGAAGGTCGATCCCGCCAAGATTCCCGGACTAAAGCCGGCGTTCCGCGCCAACGGCACCATTACGCCAGCGGCCTCGTCCGCCAATGCCGACGGCGCCGCAGCCCTTATCCTGACAAAACGATCGCTGGCCGATCGCGACGGCCTGCCTGTTCTGGCCGAGATCAGGGGCCATGCCACCCACAGCCAGGAACCGCAATGGTTCACCACCGCGCCGATCCCGGCGATCCGCAAACTGCTCGACAAGGTCGGCTGGAGCGTTGGCGATGTCGACCTGTTCGAGATCAACGAGGCGTTCGCGGTGGTGGCGATGGCGGCACAGCGCGACCTCGGCATCCCCCGCGACCGGCTGAATATCAACGGCGGCGCCTGCGCGCTCGGCCATCCCATCGGCGCCACGGGCAGCCCGCCTGATCGTGACGCTGCTGCATGCGCTGGAAGCGCAAAACCTGAAACGCGGCGTCGCGGCGCTCTGCATCGGTGGCGGTGAGGCCACCGCCATTGCGGTGGAGCGGATGGTTCACTGACGCTGGAGGTGGCAGCTCTCGCCCGCTGCAACGTCCATTGTGACGGTGAAGAAGGCGTTCTTCTCCCTCTCCCCGCCCTTTGCGGGGAAAGGGGCGGGGTGAGGGGCTGTTTCCGCAAATTCTGAAGACGAAGCGCCCGCGGTGAGTTCCCCTCACCCGGCGCTTCGCGCCGACCTCTCCCCGCAAGCGGGGCGAGGTAAGCAAGCTACGGCCTGATCGTCATGTTGGTCGCCGGCCCCGGCGTGCGCAGGGGATCGGCCAGCCGAGCGAATTCGCAGAGCAGCGAACGGGTCTTGCGGGGATCGATGATCTCCTCGACCCAGAATTTTTCAGCCGAGCGGAACGGCGAGCGCAGCTTGTTGAGACGGTCCTCGATCTCCTGCAGCTTTGCCTTGGGATCGTCCGCGGCGTCGATATCGGCGCGATAGGCCGCCTCGATGCCGCCTTCCAGCGGCAGCGAACCCCAATAGGCCGACGGCCAGGCATAGCGCAGCGAGAACCGGTCCGCCGGCTGATGCACGACGCCGGCGACGCCGAAGGAATTGCGCACGATGATGGTGCACCAGGGCACCGTGGTCTGGTTGACGGCGGCCATGGCGCGGACGCCGTGACGGATGGTGGCCGCCTTCTCGGCATCGAGCCCGATCATGAAGCCCGGACAATCCATCAGATAGACCACCGGAAGATGGAAGGTTTCGGCGAGATCGGCGAACCGCACCACCTTCTGGCAGGCTTCCGCCGTCCACGACCCGCCGTAGTGAAAGGGATCGCTGGCCAGCAGCAGCACCGCGCGGCCCTCCAGCCGCGCGAAGCCGGTAATCATCGGGCGGCCGAAATTCGCGGCCATCTCGAAGAACGAGCCCTTGTCGACGACCGCGTCGATGATCGGCCGCATCTTGTAGACCTGACGGCGGTTGCGCGGCACCGCCTTCATCAGGGATTCCTCCGATCGTTCCGGATCGTCGTCGCTAGCGATCGTCGGCGGCAGTTCATAGACCGAGGATGGCAGATAAGACAGGAAGCGCCTGGCGCGCTCGAAAGCTTCCTCCTCGGTATCGACGGCGTCATCGACGCCGCCGGCGCGGGTCTGGATGTCGGCGCCGCCAAGCTCCTGCTTGCCGAGATCCTGGCCGAGGCGCTTTACGACCGGCGGACCGGCCACGAACATCGCCGAGTTTTTTGTCATGACCGAATAATGGCTGGCCGCCAGCCGCGCCGCGCCCAGCCCTGCGACCGACCCGAGCCCCAGGCCGACCACGGGCACCCGGGCCATGTTCGCCGTCGTGTACCAGTACCAGCGGGTGCCGCCGATGCCGCCGGGCAGATTGGCCGCGCCCTTGGTCTCGATGGTTTTTACCGAGCCGCCGCCGCCGGAGCCTTCGATCAGGCGGATGATCGGCAGGCGGAAATCATGCGCCATCTCCTCGGCCATCAGCGGCTTGGCCGAGATCGAGGCGTCCGCGGAGCCGCCGCGCACGGTGAAATCGTCGCCGACCACGACCACGGTGCGGCCGTCGACCTTGCCGCGGCCGAACACGCAGTTCGCCGGCGTCAGATTCTTGAGTTCGCCATTCTCGTCATATTCGGCGGTGCCGGAAATCGCGCCGATCTCGTGGAAGCTTTTTGCATCGACCAGTTTGTCGATGCGCTCGCGAACGGTGAGCCGGCCCTGGTCGCGCTGCCGCTTGACCTTGTCAACGCCTCCCATCTCGCGCGCGAACGCTTCGCGGCGGGCGAGGTCGTCGAGTTCCGGCTTCCAGTTCATTCGTCTGCCTCCGTCTTGATGATTTTATTATTTTGGGCCGGCACCGGAAGCGCCTTCCTCTCCAGCCGGTTATTGAAGAGTTCTCCGTCGCCGCCCTCGAGCACGCTGCCGATCGCGGCGGCGAGTTCGCGCATCCGCGGCGCGACCTCCCTGTGCAGCCGCTTCTCGTCAAACATCGCGGACAGACAGGCCGATCGTGACCACGACGAAGGTCTGATATTGCGGCGACCACAGCGGCACCGCGAGGCCGTTGATATGCGGGCTCCATAGCCCGCAGGCGACGACATAGCCGTGTTCGCGCAGGAAGCGGCGGTTGTTCTGGATGCGGGGCCGCAGCAATTTGGCGCCGTCGGGAGTTTCGCGCTCCATTTCCGCGAGCAGCGCGTCGCCGACGTCCTCGTCGAGCGCGGCGGTATAGGCGTGGCCTGCCGCCGTGCTCGCCATGGCGATGCGGCTGCCGGTGCTTTCATGCAGGCCGAGCGCATTGGCGGCGCGGGCAAACTCGAGATAGACCAGATGAAAGCGATCGGGAATGACGAAGCCGACGGTGCCCGGCAATTGCTCGGCGACGTCCTGCAGCCGCAGCCGGATCAGATTGCGCAGCTGCAAACCCCGCATCATCGAGGTGCTCATCGCGACCGCGCTCGGGACCGATGCGGTATTTCTGGTCGCGCGGCAGATAGACCAGCTGGCCCATCCGGGTCAGCGTGTGGGTCAGGCGCGACACCGTCGATCGCGGCAGCCCGCAGCGATTGGAAATCTCCAGATTGCCGAGCCGCGCCTCATGGCCCTCGAAGCAGCGCAACACGTCGAATGCGCGCGACACCACCTGGATAACGTCACCCTCGCCTGCAAGATCGCTGGCGAGCATTCCCTGCTTGCTAAGCCGCTCCGAGCGTCGTCCCATGTGGTTTCCTGCCCATTAATTCCGCTTTGCGGAATAAAATTCCACTTGCAGATCAAGCTACCTCAGGCAATCTGCCGCCACAACAAAAAGCCGAGGGCACCCGCCCTTCATAATGCGCGCATTTGCATCGCAATGCGCGCGGCGGCCGTCCCGGAGAGCGAAATGCCAGATATCAAGATCGTGACCGAGGTCGCCGGGCGCGTCTGCGCGCTTCCCGTCGAAATCGGCGGAAGCCTCGGCGATGGCGACGACATCGTTTTCGTCGAGGCCATGAAAATGGAAATCCCGGTCGCTTCACCGGCCGCCGGCAGGCTCAAATCGATCCTCGTCAGCCTCGACGATGTGGTGGCCGAAGGCCAGGTGCTGGCGATTATCGAGACCTGAGCGCGCGGTTCCTGCGCAGGCCCTGCCGCATAAAAGGCCATCGAGGCGGTTTCAGCGCTCGCCGATGCGACGTAAAATCGTGTGGCGCGGACAGCGTCGCACGGCAGGACCCGACATGGATATCTCGCAACGAACGCCTGGCCGGAACGCGAATGACTGGGCCGCCTCCGAACCGCCCTTGCTGCGCTTCCTCACCGCCTGTCACGCGGACTTTTCGGCGGAGACCGGCGGCGCGGTCGCCGACTATATTCCCGAGCTCGGCAAGGCCGACCCCGATCATTTCGGCATCAGCCTCGCCACCCTCGACGGGCACGTCTACGAGGTCGGCGACAGCCGGATTCCCTTCACCATCCAGTCGATGTCGAAACCCTTCGTGTTCGCGCTGGCGCTGGACACGCTCGGCGCGGCGCGGGTGGAAAGCGCGATCGGCGTCGAACCGTCGGGCGATCCCTTCAATTCGATCCGGCTCAATGCCGACAATCATCCCTTCAATCCCATGGTCAATGCCGGCGCGATCACCTGCTCCGGGCTGATCCGCGAGGCCAAGGGCGATGACGCGTTCGAATATATCCGCCAGGCGCTCGGCCGCTTTGCCGGGCGCGAACTCGGCGTCGACGAAGCGGTATTCGCCTCCGAAAGCGCGACCGGCGACCGCAACCGCGCGATCGGCTATCTCCTGCGCAACTCCAGCGTCATCAAGGACGACGTCGGCAAGGTGCTCGAGGTCTATTTCCGGCAATGCGTCGATCCTGGTGACGGCGCGCGACATCGCGGTGATGGCGGCGACGCTCGCCAATCGCGGCGTCAATCCGGTGACCGGCGAGCAGGTGATGACCCCCTATGCGATCTCGCGGACGCTGTCGGTGATGACCTCATCCGGCATGTACGACTACGCCGGCGAATGGATCTATCGCGTCGGCATTCCCGCCAAGAGCGGCGTCGGCGGCGGCATCCTGGCGGCGCTGCCGGCGCGGCTCGGGCTCGGCAGCTACTCGCCGCGGCTCGACAGCCACGGCAACAGCGTGCGCGGCATCAAGGTCTGCGAGGCGCTGTCCTCGCATTACGATCTGCACATGCTCAACCGCAGCGACGACGCGCGCAACAGCATCATCGCCGATTACAACATCGGCAAGAGCCCGTCGCGGCGCAGCCGCCGGCCGCATGAGCGGAACATCCTCGCCGCCCATCACCAGGACGTCCGCATCATCGAGCTGGTGGGCCCGCTGACCTTCTCCAATGTCGATTACGTCTCGCGCCAGCTTGCGGCCAAGCCGCGCCCGCAATTCGTCATCTTCGACCTGCGCCGCGTCGCGGCGATGACCCGCGCCGGCACCCGCCTGCTCGCCGAGGAATTCCAGCGAATTGGCGGCGTTCAATGTCACGGTGATCCTGTCCGGCATCAAGCGTTCCTCCGCGGAGTGGAAAATGATCAGGGAAAGGACCCGCGGCATCTCGAATCTGCGTGACTTCTACCTGCTCGATACCGCCATCGAATGGGCCGAAGACCAGGTGGTGTACCGTCACGGCGGCGCCATCGACTTCCACGAGACCACCGAACTATCCGAGCAGCCGCTGCTGGCGGGACTCTCGGCGAAGGAGATCGAGAACATCGCCGCGCTGGGCACGATGCGAAGCTATCGATCGGGCGAGAGGATCGTCGCTGCCGGCGATCCCTCGACATCGCTGTTTTTCCTCACCAGCGGCGTCGTCCACGTCACCCTGCCCGACGGCGTGCGGCTGGCGACGCTGACGGCCGGAATGGCGTTCGGAGAGATGGCGCTATTGGAAACCCACCGCTCCGCCGATGTGCTGGCCGACATGTCGGCAACCGCCCTCGAAATACCGCTCCGCGATTTCGAGCGCTTTCGCGAGCAGCATCCGCGCACCGGCGAACGGATCATGCGCAATCTGGCGCAACTGCTCGCCGATCGCCTGATCGTGGCCAATACCAAGGTGGATCTGCTGACGGCGAAGTGACTTTGCTCTCACACCACTTCCGTCACCGGCTCCATGTCGATCGCAAAGGTTTCCAGAAACTTCGACGTCATGATGTAGAAGCCGACCGAGAGCTGCAGTTCGACCAGCGCCGCCGGCGTCAGTTTTGAAGCGATGGCGTTGAAGGTCGCATCGGTCGGACGGCGCAGCTTGACGATCTCGTCGGTAAAGGCGAGCGCCGCGCGCTGCAGCTCGTCGAAGCAGGTCGCGGATTTCCAGTCCTCCAGGGCCGCGTTCTGCTCGTCGGTGACGCCAACTTCCTTGCCGATGCGCTTGTGCGCGACGATTTCATAAGGCGCCTCGCAGAGAATTCCGGTGCGCGTGATCGCAAGCTCGCGCAGCACCGGATCCAGTTCGCCCCTGTTGCGGATGGCGCCGCCGAGCCGGCAATATTGTTCAAAATATTTCGGCGAGTGCGCCATCATCCGAAAAATATTGGCATTGCGGTTCTTGCCGAGGATTTCACGCGTGCGTTCGCTTGATTTCGAAGTATCGCAATAGTCGATGCGGGCCATGTTTCACCTTGGGTTTTGCGGGATCGCTTATTTTTCTATCAAAGGGCAAGTTCCATTCGAAACCCTATCCGGCTGAAAACGCCGGAGCAACAGCTTGCGCTGCCTCGCAAAATCAGCGCTTTGCCGAACCGGCGCGAGTTTCGGCTGACGATTTTTTTAGCGCATCGCTCGCCATTCTCGACACGACTGAGTCAAAATGCCGCCGCATTACTATTCGACCTTGACGCCGTCGATATTCGCCGAGTGGGGACTCAACTAAAGCGAATACTCGTCGTGGGGTGTTCCGAGTTATAATCTGGCCGTTGCTCGCGCTTTCGCGCGACGATGAGCCATGCCCAAGTCTAGGGAGGACGGCATGAGGGATGCCACCAAAAGGGCGGCCTCGGAAGCGCTCGCGCAAATGCTGGCGGTGACGGCGATGCTCGTCATCGCCAGCTTTGTCTTCTACTGGCGGTGACCGTCATTGCAAGAAGCGTGCGCGGCGAAGCAATCCAGCCATCAGTATTGTGTCGGTTCTGGATTGCTTCGCGGAGCTTGTCATCGGGCGGCGCCCTGCGCCGACCCGTTGACTTGCCCTGCGGTTTGCTCCGGCGGCTCATGATTTTGCCTTTTCAAAATAGGGAACGAGGCGGCCGGCGAAGGAAGCGAACCGCGCGGTGACGCGATCGCCGATGGCAAGCTCGTTGTCGCCATGGGCCATCATGCGAAAGCCTTCGGACATATCGACCAGAATGATGTTGTAGGGAATGTGCGCGCGGGTTTCCGGCGTGGCGGCGCGGCACACCAGCGAGGTGGCATAGACCGTGCCCTCGCCGCTGGCGCGTTTGTCGACCGGGTCAGGCGCGCCGCACACGCGGCAGAAGCTGCGGCGGAAATACTGCAAGTTCCCGCAAGTGCCGCAAGATTGATAGACGATGGCTTCGGCACCCGTGGTCCAGTCCGCCAGCGCCGGTTTGCCGCTCATCGCACGCGCTCCAGAAACATGCTGACATGCGACGACAGCACGCCGCCGTCGCCATGCAGCAGCGCGATCGAGGCGTCGCGCACCTGGCGCTTGCCGGCGCGCCCCGTCATCTGCAGCTGGGTTTCGACCAGATGCGCCATCGCGCCGCCGACGCCGCAATGACCGTAACTCAGGAGCCCGCCATGGGTGTTGAGCGGCATTTCGCCGTCGCGGCTGAAATATCCGGAGCGCACCCGGGACGCCGCCTCGCCGCGCCCGGCAAGGCCGAGGTCTTCCAGCAGCATCGCCAGCGTGATGGTAAAGCTGTCGTAGACCGCCGCGTAGCGCACGTCCGAAATCGCGACGCCTGCGGCTTGTTTCGCCTTCGCAATCGCGATCTCGGCGCCGAGTTCGCTCAACGCCGGGCGCCGCCGTGACATGCTGATGGGTATGCGCCTGCGCGCAGCCGAGCACGCGGACGCCGGTCTCGCCGGTCGGTTCGCGGCTGACGACAAACGCCGCGCCGCCGTCCGACACCGGACAGCAATCCAGCAATTTTAGCGGCAGCGCCACCGGTTTCGAGGCCATGACGTCGGCCACCGTGATGGCCTCGTGAAATTGCGCGCCGGGATGCGTGCAGCGCATGGCTCGCATCAGCACCGCGAATTCGGCGAGGTCTTCCTCGGTCACGCCGTATTCATGCATGTAGCGCGAGGCGACGAGGCCATAATAGGCCGGGAATCGTCGGCCCCAGCGGCACTTCGTAGTCGGGGATGTCCGACCTGCGCCAGCGCCAGGATCGAGGCGTCGCGGCTCTGCCCGGTCAGCCGGTTCTCGCCGCTTACCACCAGCACATGCCTGGCCACGCCGGCTTCGACCAGATGATGCGCCAGCATGGTCATCGCGAGCCCGGTGGCGCCGCCGACCTGCACGGCGTGCGCGTAGGCCGGGCGAATGCCGAAATGTTCCGAAAACACCGTGGCCAGCATGATGTGCGGCGCGACGGTGGAATAGCCGCAGAGGATGCCGTCGATATCGGCACGTTTCAGCCCGGCATCCGATATCGCCAGTTCCGCGGCCTTGCTCATGAGGTCGAGCGAGGACGAGCCCTCATGCCTGCCGTAGGCGGTCAGTCCGACGCCGGTGATGAAGCTCATGGCAGTGCAGCCCCCCTACCCTTCGTCATTCCGGGGCACGACGCAGTCGCGAGCCCGGAATCCATAACCACGATTGGGGATTATGGATTCCGGGCCCGTCGCCTCAGGTCGGCAATTGCCGACCGAGGGCGCGTCCCGGAATGACGAGTTAGAGGCTTTCATCTCGCCAAAACCTCAATACGACTTCGGCAGGCCCAGCACCTTCTCGGCGATGAAGCTGAGAATGATCGCGGATCGATTCCTGGTTGGCTGACAGCGCAAAGTCCATGCCTTCAATCCCCTGCGGTGCCGGCGGACCGGGTGACGCCTTCGCGTATCAGCATCGCAATCTCGTCCGCGGAAAAGCCGGCCTCGCGCAAGATCTCCGCGCCGTGCTGGTTAAGCCGTGGCGCCAGCCGCACCGGCTCCGCTGACGTTTCCGACCAGGCGGCGGAGACCTTCATGTTTCGGATTCGGCCCTCGCTGGGATGATCGACGATCGGAAAGAAATCGGTGGCGACCAGGTGCGGGTCCTGCAACATACTCTCGAGGTCATGCATCGGCATCACGGGCACATCGGCCTTGTCGAGCAGCTCGGTCCATTCGGCGGTGGTTCGCGCCTCAAAAATGCGGGCCAGTTCGGCGTAGACCGTGTCGATATTGATGGCGCGGCCGGCGAAGGTCGCAAATTTCGGATCGCGGCGCAGATCGTCGCGACCGGTGGCCTCAAAGAAATTCTCCCACTGCTTGTCGTTATAGACGATCACGCAGATATAGCCGTCGGAAGTTTTGTACGGCCGACGGTCGCGCGACAAATGCCGTGCGTAACCGCCTCGGTCCAGCGGCGGCTCGTAGGTGAGACCGCCCATGTGATCGCCCATGACAAAACCCGCCATGGTTTCGAACATCGGAATATCCACGCGCTGGCCGCGCCCGCTGCGGTCACGATGCACCAGGCTGGCGCAGATCGCGCCGACGGCCGTAAGGCCTACGATGCGGTCGACCAGCGCGTTGGGGACGTAGCGCGGCACGCCGTCGCTGGTCTGCGCCATCAGCGCCGGCAACGCGGTCGCACCCTGGATCAGATCGTCATAGGCGGGCTTTGCGGCATAAGGCCCGTCCTGACCGAAGCCGAACACGCCGGCATAGACCAGGCGCGGATTGATCTTCGACACCACGTCGTAACCGAGCTGCAGCCGCGCCATCGCCTGCGGCCGAACGTTGTAGACCAGCACATCGGCGGATGCGATCAGCCGCAGCGCGGCGTCGCGCCCCCTGGGATTTTTCAGATCGAGGCAGAGGCTGCGCTTGCTGCGATTGGTGTTGAGGAACACCGGACCCATGCCGGGATGGCGTGTCGGGCCGATCAGGCGCGTGACGTCGCCATCGAGCGTTTCGATCTTGATGACGTCTGCGCCGTAGTCGCCGAGCATCTGGGTGGCATAGGGCCCCATCAGCACGGTGGTCATGTCGATGACCTTGATGCCCTGCAGCGGTCCCATGGCGGCGTTGGCTCCCTGTTATCGGTTCAAGCCAACTAACGGCAGCGCGCAGCCGAGATCAAGGGCGGCAGGCGTATGGCGGTATGCGCTTTGCTTCACATCCATCCCGCGGAACCTGGCCAGAACCAGACGCACGTTCGCATTCCCGGTCCGCGTTTCGCGCCCGAGTTTTATACGAAAAACGTCCCTCTTGATCGGAGGGCGCAGGGAATGCCGGGCGCACGATGCGCCCGCAGCCTTGTGTGCAAAGTGATAAAAGCACACAAGCGTAGTCACCACGGTCACACCGGACTACACCCAGCATTCCCCGCGCAATGGTTTACGGCTTATACCGTGCTCTCCCCGGTGACCGGGCTCTTTTGCCACCGTCGCCTGCGCTTCTTATCGCAGACTTGACACCAGCGTCGGGGTGTCGGGACCACACGGCTTCGCCGTCCGCAAGCGAAGTGCTCTCGTCAGCAGCACCACTCGCGTCCACCGCATCCCGCCCCGCGTCCGTGACGATCGCGAGCCGCCCCTCAGTGGGACGGGACGGAAGCCGATATAGACTGATTTGCGTCTTCGGAAAATCAGAATATTTTTGCAAAAGGGGCTGGACACGAAATTTGCAAAACTGCCCGTCGGGCAAATCAGTTGACAGTCAGCTTCGGATTCCGACATGGGCGGCGCTTGGCCCGCGCCATGTTCTCGGGCCCAGTAACGGGAGGGGGTCGGGAAGATCAAGGGCGCCTGGCGTATGGGCGTATGCGTGGCGAGGCAAATTCAGCGTCGTCCCGGCCTTGAGCCCGGACCCATACTCCGTGAAGTCGCGATTGGAAAATGCTGCCGTCGTCATCGCAAAACAATGAGCGCCGGTGGCTATGGGTCCCGGCTCAAGGCCGGGACGACGTGCCGAGAGGCCCTGCTCCTTACTTCGCCGGCTCCAGCAGCGAGACGTAGTTGGCGACCGCCGCACCGCCCATGTTGAAGATGCCGGCGAGCTTTGCATTCTTGATCTGCATGCCCTCGGGCGCCTGCCCCGCGAGCTGCATCGCGGTCATCACATGCATGGAGACGCCGGTGGCGCCGATCGGATGGCCTTTTGCTTTTAAGCCGCCGGACGGATTGACCGGCAGCTTGCCGTCCTTCTGGGTCCAGCCTTCCTTGATGGCGCGCGCGCCCTGCCCTCGCGGCGTCAGTCCCATCGCCTCATATTCGATCAGTTCGGCGACGGTGAAGCAGTCGTGGGTCTCGACAAAGCTGAGATCGGAAAGCTGCACGCCGGCGGATTGCAGCGCGCGCTGCCATGCCACGGTGCAGCCTTCGAACTGCAGGATGTCGCGCTTCGACATCGGCAGGAAATCCTGGGCATGGGCGGTCGCCCTGATGTTGACCGCCTTGCCCATCGATCTGGCGGTTTCCGCATCGGTCAGCACCAAAGCCGCGGCGCCATCCGACACCAGCGAGCAATCGGTGCGCTTCAGCGGCCCCGCCACAAACGGATTCTTCTCGCTTTCCGAGCGGCAGAATTCATAGCCAAAATCCTTGCGCATCTGCGCGTAGGGATTGGCGACGCCGTTCTTGTGGTTCTTGGCGGCGATCATCGCCAGCGCATCGGACTGGTCGCCGTATTTCTGGAAATAGGCCTGCGCGATCTTGCCGAACACGCCGGCGAAACCGCCGGGGGTGTCGCCGTCCTCCGGCAGATAGGACGCCCGCAGCAGGTTGCGGCCGATCTCCGCCGGCGGCGTGCGCGTCATCTGCTCGACGCCGACCACCAGCACGATCTTGGCGGCACCGGCGGCAATGGCCCGGATACCCTGATGCACCGCCGCCGAGCCCGTGGCGCAGGCATTTTCGACCCGGGTCGCCGGCTTGAAGCGCAATGCCGGGTCGGCCTGCAGCACCAGCGAAGCGGTAAAATCCTGCGGCGAGAAGCCGGCGTTGAAATGCCCGAGCACGATCTCGTCGACATCGGAAGCCGAAATGCCGGCGTCGGCGAGCGCTTCGTTGGCGACCTTGACGACGAGGCTCTCGACGGTCTCGGTATCGAATTTGCCGAACGGCGTGTGCGCCCATCCGACGATGCTGGCTGTCATGGTTGGTCTCCCGTTTTTTCGGCAATCAGATCAGGCCACGAACTTACCACCAAGTTCGTCCTCGATGTGAATCCGGATGATGTCGTCAAAGGTCTTTTCGGCGGTGGTGAAGCCGAGACTGAGCGCCCGTTTCGGCTCGAAATTGCGCGGCCAGCCATCGACAATGCCCATGATGAAGGGATCCGGCTCGCGCTTGATCCGCGCCGCCACCTTGTCGCCCGCCACCCGCTTCAGCGCGGCGATCTGTTCGCCGACGGTCGCGGAAAGGCCGGGCATGGTGAGGTTGCGGCGCGGGCCGATCGCCGCAGTATCCAAGGTCGCGGCATGGAGCAGGAACCCCACCGCCGAGCGCGGCGTGGCGTGCCAGTGACGGACCTCCTCGGACACCGGCAGTACCACTTCCTTGCCCGCGAGCGGCTCGCGCAGGATATTGGAGAAGAAGCCGGACGCCGCCTTGTTGGGAAGGCCGGGACGGATGCAGATGGTCGGCAAGCGGATGCCGATCACCGTCCATGAAACCGCGCCGGGTATAATCGGCCAGCAGCAATTCGTCGATCGCCTTCTGGGTGCCGTAGCTCAACAGCGGCGTGTGAAAGAACTCGTCGCCGATGTTTTCCGGGAACGGCGCGCCGAACACCGCGATCGAGGAGGTGAACACGACGCGCGGCTTGTAGCCGCCGCCGGCGAGCCGGATCGCATCGAACAGCATCCGGGTGCCGTCGAGATTGATGCGATAGCCCTTGTCGAAATCGAGTTCGGCCTCGCCGGAGACGATCGCGGCCAGATGGAAGATCACGTCGGGGCGATCGGCGACCAGCTTTTCGGCCGCGCCCGGGACGGCGAAATCGCAGGTCACGACATCGACGGGAAATCCGGTTTTGGCGGGCGTTGCCGGTGCAACCACGTCCTGCAGCGTCATCCGGGTGATGTCGCCTTGCCGAGACGGCCGTCGCGCAACAGCCGTTCGGTCAATTTGCGGCCGACCATGCCGGCCGCGCCGAGAACCAGAATGTGCAAGACCCAACTCCTTGTTGTTTTTCTTACCTCATCCTGAGGAGCATCGCGAAAGCGATGCGTCTCGAAGGATGGTCACAGACTGTGCAAGCTGCCATCCTTCGAGACGCGCGCCAAGTGCGCGCTCCTCAGGATGAGGTCCAAAATTGCGGATTCTCTAACCGATTGATTCGTCGGACCAACCACAAGGCCCGCGCGCTCACTCTTTCACCGCCCCGGTCATTGCGGACACATAGTGCTCGACAAAGAACGCATAGAGGATGACCAGCGGCAGCGAGCCCGCCAGCGCGCCGGCCATCAGCGATCCCCAGCGGTAGATGTCGCCGTCGACGAATTCGTTGACGATCGCGACCGGCACGGTCTTGTTCTGGGTCGATTGCAGGAAGGTCAGCGCGTAGATGAACTCGTTCCAGCACAGCGTGAAGCAGAAGATGAAGGCCGAGATCAGCCCGGGGATCGCCAGCGGCAGCACGATCTTGATCAGGATCTGCCAGCGGCTCGCGCCGTCGATCAGCGCGCATTCCTCGAGCTCGAACGGAATGGTCTTGAAATAGCCCATCAACAGCCAGGTCGAAAACGGGATCAGGATGGTCGGATAGGTCAGGATCAGCGCCATCGGCGAGTCGAACAGGCCGTACTGGAACACGACGGTGGCGAGCGGAATGAACAGGATCGAGGGCGGCACCAGATAGGACAGGAAGATCAACCCGCCGACCCATTGCGCGCCGCGATAGCGCAGCCGCACGATCGCGTAAGCCGCCAGCACGCTGGCGACGATCGACAACACGGTGGCGCAGATCGCGACATACATCGTGTTCCACAGCCAGTGCGGATAATAGCTTTCGAACAACAGCTTGTGGATGTGCTTGAAAGTGGGGTTCCAGGTCCAGAACGGGTTGAACTTGTCGAGATCGAGCAGTTGCTCGTCCGGTTTGATCGCGGTCAGCCCCATCCAGTAGAACGGGAACAGCAGGATGAAGACGATGATCGCCAGCGGCAGATAAAGCGTGACCAGGCGTCGCGGCAGCGACTCCAGATAGCTCATGCCCTCGCTGTGATCGTCCCTTGCGGCCGTCGGCGAGGTGCCCGACAGCACGGCCTTGACATCGACCGGTAAGGTCGGGAGTTCAGTAGTCATGGCGCAAACCTCTTGTGCTGCGCGGCGGCCGGGACACGGAGAGCGACGAGATCAGTCATTGTTCTCCCCCTGCTGCCACTTGCGGCAGCGCGCGCGGGGCCTGCCCCGTTCGCGCAAAAAAACAACGCCGCGCCGGGGATCAGTCATTGTTCTCTCCCTGCTGCCACTTGCGGCGCTGCAGCCCGAACCAGGACACCATGATCGCGGCCAGCAGGAACGGGATCATCGCGCTCGAGATCGCGGCGCCCTCGCCGAGCTGGCCGGCGATGATGGCGCGCTGATACGACAAGGTCGCCATCAGGTGCGTGGCGTTGACCGGCCCGCCCCGCGTCATCGCCCAGATCAGCTGGAAGTCGGTGAAGGTGAACAGCACCGAGAACGTCATCACCACCGCGATGATCGGGGTGAGCAGCGGATAGGTAATGTAGCGGAACATCTCCCACTTGCTGGCGCCGTCCAGCGTCGCGGCCTCGTAGAGCGAGGGCTGCACGGTCTGCAGGCCGGCCAGCAGCGTGATCGCGACGAAGGGAACGCCGCGCCAGATATTGGCGAAGATCACGCAGATCCGCGCCCAGGTGACGTCGCCGAGGAAATTGATGTTCTGCGTGATGACGCCCAGATGCTTGAGCGACCACGAGATGATCGAGAATTGCGAATCGAAGATCCACCAGAACGCCAGCGCCGACAGCACGGTCGGCACGATGAAGGGGATCAGCACCAATGCGCGCAGCATCGCCTTGAACGGCATGTTCTCGTTCAACAGCAGCGCCAGATAGAGCCCGATCGCGAATTTGATGGCGCTCGCCACCGTGGTGTAGAGCATCGTGTTGAACACCGAGAGCCAGAAGATCGAATTGCCCCACAGCCACTCGTAATTCTCGGTGCCGATGAACACGCCCGGCCGCCCGATCTTGGCGTCGGTGAACGAAATCCAGATCCCCAGCCCCAGCGGATAGGCCAGGAAAAATATCAGGAACGCCATCGCCGGCAGCATGAACCAGAAGCCGAGCCAGTTCCGGTTGGTCCGAAGCTGGTCCCAGTTCGTGGCCTCGCGTATCTGCGCCTTGGCCGTCCGGGGTTGCAGTGCGATGTCAGCCATTGACGAAATCCCTTTGATATAGCGATGCCGTCTTCACCGGTACGCGCGGTCGAACATCACGCCATGCCGTCGATCGGGCGGGCTCCAGCCTGGCTGCAGCCCGCCCGATTGTACTCAACGATAGATGCGCTTCAACTGCCGCTCGGCAATCGCGATCGTGCCCTTGGCATCTTCGCGGCCGGTGCAGTAGTTGGCGAACATGTCGACCACCAGGAAGTCGGCGATCGCAGTCGCCGCCTTCTCGCCGGGGGTGCCGATGCCCGAAGCAGGCAGCGCGCGCTTGCTGGCCTGGGCAAACACGGCGTTCTTCGGGTCCGCGGTCCATACCGGCGAGGAGTCATAGGCATTCAGCGTGTGGGTCAGATAGCCCCGCGCGCCGGACAGCCATTTATCGTAGTTTTCCTTCTCCAGCATGAACGCCGTGAAGGCCTTCGCCGCGTTCGGATATTTGGTGAAGTTGAAGGCGAGGATCGGAACCGCGAGCTGCAGTTCGGTCGGCTTGCCGACCGGACCGACCGGCCACAGCGCGTGGTAGGTATCTTCCGCCAGATCCTTCTTGGTCGGATCGTCCTTGGCGGCGACATAGATCGAGATGCCGTTGGAGGTGCAATAGAGTTCGCCGGCCAGGAACGCCTTGTTATTGGACGAATTGTTCCATGAAGCGGTGCCGGGAATGAAGGTGTCGGAAAGCGCCTTGCAGTATTCCAGCGCCTTGACGGTTTCCGGCGAGTTGATGATGACCTTGTCGTCCTTGTCGACGGTGTACGCGCCATGGCCCCACAGGATCCAGTGCAGCCAGCCATTGGCGTCGCCGGTGGCGTGGCCGAGCGCGAAGCCGGCCGGGGTGTTGTTCTTCTTCAGCGCCTTGCACATTTCGAGGAAGCCGGGGAAATCCGTGGGGAACGCGCTGAAGCCGGCCTTGTCGGTCGCCGACTTGCGGTAGGTCATGTAGCCGCCGATGGTCGCGACGGGGATGCCGAGCCAGTCATCACCCTGCTTGCAGGTCTTTGCGGCAGCGTCGGTCCATCCGCCGTACTTCTTGCCGAGGTAATCGGCGACGTCGTTCATCTTCAGCACTTTGGTCGGGAACAGCTGCGGCAGCGTATGCAGGCCCCAAGCCATGTCGAGACCGGAGCCGGTGTTTGCGGCCACGGAAGCCTTCGGCTGCACGTCCTCGAAGGATTCGCTGAATACGTTCATCTCGGTTCCGGTCGCCGCCTTGAAGGCCGCGACCATGGCGTTGAAAGCGTCGTCCTCTGCCGGCACGAAGCGCTTCCAGCGCATCACGGTGAGCTTGGCGCCCGGCTCGGCCTTCCACGGCGCGGTCTGCGCCCAGGCCTTGGCAAAGTCGAACAGAGCCGGCCCGGTCAGCGCGCCGGCCGCCGCTAGCGCGGTGCCGCCCTGAAGCAGAGTGCGGCGGGTAAAGTCATGCATAGTCAATCTCCCTTTGGTGCTGCTTTTTGTTGCTCAGGCATTCAGTCGTTTGCCCGTCGTCTCGTCGAACAGATGCACGAGCGACGGGTCGGGCTTCAGCCGGACCTTGTCGCCCGGATTGAACTGATGACGCTCGCGGAACACGGCGATGACCTGTTCGCCGCCCAGTTTGGCGATGACCTGGGTTTCCGAGCCGGTCGGTTCGACCACCACGATCTCGGCGTCGGCGCCGTCGTCCGCGATGGTAAAATGCTCAGGACGGATGCCGTAGACCGCCGGCCGGCCGGCCGAATTGGCAGGCGCCGCCCCTAGCGGCAGCTTGATGCCGTTCGGACCCTCAAATCCCAGGCTGCCGTTCGCCGTGACCTTGCCTTTGAGGAAATTCATCGCCGGCGAGCCGATAAAGCCGGCGACGAACTGGTTGTCGGGCCGATCATAGAGATCGAGCGGCGTGCCCATCTGTTCGACGATGCCGTCATGCATGACGACGATCTTGTCGGCCATGGTCATGGCCTCGATCTGGTCGTGGGTGACGTAGACGGTGGTGGTCTTCAGCCGCTGGTGCAGTTCCTTGATTTCGGTGCGCATCGCAACCCGAAGCTTGGCGTCGAGGTTGGACAAGGGCTCGTCGAACAGGAACACCTGGGGATCGCGCACGATGGCGCGCCCCATCGCGACCCGCTGGCGCTGGCCGCCGGACAATTGCCGGGGATAGCGATCGAGCAGCGGCGTCAGCGCCAGGATTTCGGCGGCGCGCTTGACCCCCTTGCCGATCTCGTCTGCGCTTGCACCGCGCAGCTTCAGCGAAAATCCCATATTGTCGGCAACCGTCATATGCGGATAGAGCGCGTAGTTCTGGAACACCATCGCGATGTCGCGCTCTTTGGGCTGGACATTGTTGACGACGCGGTCGCCGATCGAAATCGTCCCGGAAGTGATGTTTTCGAGCCCCGCCAGCATCCGCAGCAGGGTCGATTTGCCGCAGCCGGAGGGGCCGACCAGGACGACAAAGGCGCCATCCTCGATCGGGATCGACACGCCGTGCAGGACTTCAAAGCCGCCAAACGATTTCCGCACGTCGCGAATCTGCACCGACGACATACATAACCTCCCCTTCCACCAGAGCCTTGGCGGTCGATGCCGCCGTCTTTGTTCTTATTGACCGGGGTCATACCAGACTTTTTCGGCGATGTCGTTGGATCAAAGTCGTAGGAGTTCCCATCCGTCCCGAACATTGCGAAGCAGCCATTGACATGCAAACATCGGGCGCCAATACAAAAATGACGCACAAAAATAAGGCGTGTGCGCTGCGGGAGAAACCATGAACAAGCCGCTTACCGGCGTCACCAGGCGCAAACTCCGTTCCAGCGAATGGTTTAACAACCCGCACAATCCCGGCATGACCGCGCTTTACCTCGAGCGCTACCTCAATTACGGCCTGACCCGGCACGAGCTGCAGTCCGGCAAGCCGATCATCGGTATCGCCCAGACCGGCAATGATCTTTCGCCATGCAACCGCCATCACCTTGAACTGGCGCATCGGGTCCGGGAGGGAATCCGCGCCGCCGGGGGCATCGCGATGGAATTCCCGATGCACCCGATCCAGGAAACCGGCAAACGCCCGACCGCGGCACTCGATCGCAATCTGGCCTATCTCGGCCTCGTCGAAATCCTGTTCGGCTATCCGCTCGACGGCGTGGTCCTGACCACCGGCTGCGACAAGACCACGCCTGCCTGCCTGATGGCGGCGGCGACCGTCAATATGCCCGCGATCGTGCTGTCCGGCGGGCCGATGCTGAACGGCTGGTTCAACGGCGAGCGCTCGGGTTCCGGGACCGTGGTCTGGAAGGCGCGCGAGCGGCTTGCCGCCGGCGAGATCGACTACGAGGAGTTCATGAATATCGTGGCCTCCTCGGCACCCTCGGTCGGCCACTGCAATACCATGGGCACCGCCTCCACCATGAATTCGCTGGCCGAGGCCTTAGGGATGTCGCTGCCGGGCTGTGCCGCGATCCCCGCGCCCTACCGCGAGCGCGGCCAGATCGCCTACGAGACCGGCACCCGTATCGTCGGGATGGTATGGGAGGACCTGAAACCGTCCGACATCCTGACGCGAAAGGCGTTCGAGAACTGCATCGTCGTCAATTCGGCGATCGGCGGCTCGACCAATGCGCCGATCCATATCAACGCGCTTGCCCGCCATATCGGCGTGGAACTGTCGATCGAGGACTGGCAGAAATACGGCCACGATGTTCCTCTCCTGGTCAACATGCAGCCGGCCGGCTTCTATCTCGGCGAGGAATATCATCGCGCCGGCGGCGTGCCGGCGGTGGTGGGCGAATTGATGCGGCACAAACGCATCCATGAGGACGCCATGACCGTGAACGGTCACACCATGGGCGATAACTGCCGCAACGCCCCAAAGCCTGACGGCGATGTGATCTGGAGTTACGACAAGCCGCTAGTGAAAGACGCCGGTTTCCTGGTGCTGCGGGGCAACCTCTTCGATTCCGCGATCATGAAGACCAGCGTGATCTCCAAGGAATTCCGCGACCGCTATCTGATCAACCCCAGGGATCCCAACGCGTTCGATGGCCGCGCCATCGTTTTCGAGGGCCCGGAGGATTATCACGCGCGGATCGACGATCCCTCGCTCAATATCGACGAGCACTGCATCTTGTTCGTGCGCGGCACCGGCCCGATCGGCTATCCCGGCGGCGCCGAGGTCGTGAACATGCAGCCGCCGGCGGCGCTGATCAAACGCGGCATCCTGTCCTTGCCCTGCATCGGCGACGGCCGGCAGTCCGGCACCTCGGGCTCGCCGTCGATCCTGAACGCGACACCGGAAGCCGCCGCCGACGGCGGGCTGGCGATCCTCAAGACCGGCGACAAGGTTCGCATCGATCTCAACAAGGGCAGCGCCAACATCCTGATTTCGGATGAAGAGCTGAAGAAGCGCCGCGCCGAACTGAAGGCAAAAGGCGGCTTCCCCTATCCTGCCAACCAGACGCCATGGCAGGAACTCTATCGGTCCACCGTGGGGCAGCAGGCTACCGGCGCCTGCCTGGAGTTGGCGACGCGCTACCACGACATCGCCGGCCACGTCGGCGTGGCGCGGGATAATCATTAGTAAACGCCGTCATTGCGAGTCATCGGGCCGGCCGAGGGCCGGACCCGTTGGCTCGCAACGACGGAATAACAACTCAAGCTGAACTCCAAGGAGATTCGAATGGGAGACCGCCTCAAGGGCAAACGCGCCTTCGTGACCGCCGGCGCGGCGGGCATTGGCCGCGCCTCGGCAATCGCCTTTGCGCGCGAAGGGGCCACGGTTTTTGCAACCGATATCGACGATAATGGCCTCGCGACGCTGACCAAAGAGGGCGTGGCGGACGTGGCGCGGCTTGACGTGCGCGACACGGCTGCGGTGGCTGCGATCGCCAAACGCGCAGGCCCGATCGACATCCTGCTCAACGCGGCAGGTTTCGTCCACCACGGCACGGTGCTGGAATGCTCGGACCAAGACTGGGATTTTTCGTTCGACCTCAACGTCAAGTCGATGCACCGGACGCTGCGGACATTTTTGCCGGGCATGCTGGAAAGAGGCCACGGCTCAATCGTGAACATCTCTTCTGCCGCCGGCGTGTTCAAGGCCGCGCCCAACCGCTATGTCTACGGCGCCACCAAGGCCGCGGTCGCGGCGCTGACGCGTGCGGTGGCGGCCGATTTCATCACCAAGGGCATACGATGCAACTGCATCTGCCCCGGCACTATCGAGACACCGTCGATGCTGAACCGCGCCGCTGCCGCGGGTCCCGGCGGGCGCGAGATGTTCGTCAGCCGCCAGCCGATGGGACGGCTCGGCACCGCGGAGGAAATCGCCGCGCTTGCGGTCTATCTCGCCAGTGATGAAAGCGCGTTCACCACCGGCGTCGCCCACATCATCGATGGCGGCTGGACGCTTTGACTCCGACCTCTCCCCGCTCTTCGCGGGGAGAGGTCGGAAGCGAAGCTTCCGGGTGAGGGGCAAGGCACCACGCCTCTACATCGGAGGCAGCTGCCGAATGGCGAGAGCCCCTCACCCCAACCCTCTCCCCGCGAAGAGCGGGGAGAGGGAGCAAACCTCGGACGGTGCGACGCCGATGCCAAATTGAAGTGAAAGGATTTCGATATGAACAAGATTGATCTGGGCGGCCGCTGCGCCGTCGTCACCGGCGGCGCGCAGGGTTTTGGGCGCGCGATCACCGAGCGTTTTGTCGCCTCCGGCGCCAAGGTCGCGATCTGGGATCACGACGCGCCGCTGGCCGAGAAGACTGCCAAGGAAATCGGCGACGGCGTCATCGCGTTCAAGGTCGACGTGTCGGATCTCGCCGCGGTCGAAAAGACGCGAGACGCGACGCTCAAAGCGCTCGGCAAGATCGACATCCTCGTCAACAATGCCGGCATCGCGGGCATCAACAAGACGGTATGGGAAACCGACCTTGAGGAATGGCGCAAGGTGTTGCGCATCAATCTCGACGGGCCTTTTATCTGTTGCAAGGCGATCGCACCCGCGATGATCAGCCAAGGTTACGGCCGCATCGTCAACATTGCCTCGATCGCCGGCAAGGAAGGCAACCCCAACGCCGCGCATTACTCGGCCTCGAAGGCAGGCCTGATTGCGCTGACGAAATCGCTCGGCAAGGAACTTGCGCAGCACGACATCCTCGTCAACGCGGTGACCCCCGCGGCGGCGAAAACCGCAATCTTCGACCAGATGACGCAGCAGCATATCGACTTCATGCTGTCGAAGATTCCGAAAGGACGTTTCGTGCTGGTGGAAGAGCTCGCGGCGATGGTGGCATGGCTGGCGTCAGAGGATTGCGCATTTTCCACCGGCGCGGTGTTCGATATTTCCGGCGGCCGGGCGACGTATTAACGGACGCTGTGGGCCACTTCTCCACCGGAGGCCCTGTTCGCGCCAGTCGTTCATCAATACATGGTAGCGTGAACCCGTCGTCGAACCGGTCAGGACATCCGTGAACATCACCCTCTACGACATATCGGTCTGGGTCTTGCCGCTCGTGATCGCCATCACCTTTCACGAGGCTGCCCACGGTTTTGTCGCGCATCGGCTCGGCGACAACACGGCCTTTGAACAGGGCCGCGTCAGCTTCAATCCACTCAAGCATATCGATCCGTTCGGCACGCTGATGTTGCCGGCCGTCCTGCTGTTGACCCATTCGCCGTTTCTGTTCGGATACGCCAAGCCGGTACCGGTCAATTTCCGCGCCCTGCGTCCTCCGCGGCTCGGCATGGTCTGGGTGGCGCTGGCCGGACCCGCCACCAATATTGCCCTCGCGCTGGTCGCGGCGTCGGCATTCCACATGCTGGGCCTGGTGCCCGCGAACGCGGCGCGATGGCTTGCCGACAACCTGAAAAATGCGCTCGTTATCAACGTCGTGCTGGCGGTCTTTAACATGATGCCGATACCGCCGCTCGACGGGGGCCGGGTCGCGGTCGGCCTGCTGCCGCGGTTTCTGGCGGACCCGCTCTCGCGGCTGGAGCCGTTCGGGATGCTGATCCTGATCGGATTTCTGATCATTCTGCCGCTGGCCGGTTCGCAGTTCGGTCTAAATCTTGATGTTATTTCGGCAATACTGCGGACAATGACCGGCTATCTGATCCAGCTGGTTCTGGTGGTAACCGGCAACACATAGTCCAATCTCCTCAAGCAAGCGCCGAAGAGGCCCGAGGCCATTTTGATCAAAGCCGCCGACATGTTGATCGCGCGACGTGCCGACACCAGGGCCAGGGCCGATTTTGCGACCTGGAAAATGATGGCCAAGCTCAACGGCGCCTCTTCCCTGCCCGCCGAGGCCCAGAGCTTCCTTGCCCGCTATAGCGCGCTGCTCAGGGAGATGCCGGAAGCGGAGGCAACGGAAGCCACCATCAACCTGATCTATGGAAGCTATTACGAGGTGATGGGAGGCGCCGGCGCGCCGCCCGATGTTCGCGCCTATTCGAGCGTTCCGCCCGCGGACAATGTCACGGCGTTCAAACGCCCGCCGGCCAAGCGGCCCAATACCCCGAATGGTCCGCAAGCAAAACGCCCGCTACCGGTGGCGCTGATCTTCACCTGCCTCGTCGTCGTCTATGTCGGCATCAGATATCTGCTGCAGTGACCCGACGGGCACGCCGCGGCTTGCGGCAGGTTGAAAGGTCCGGACCGCCGCCGAAAGATCAGCTTCGTCCCTTGACCCGAAAAATCACCGGCAGGGTGAAATTCAACCCCTCATCGGCGACCAGCGGCGGCGGCGCCGGAACCGGATCGGATTTTCGCAGCATCGTCAGCGCCGCCTGGTCGAACGCCGCGTCACCCGATCCCTTGACGATATTGGCCGAGAGCACATGACCCATCCTGTCCAGCGCAAAGCTGACAAGGATCTCGGCGCTCTTCTGCGAGCGCTCCGCCGGATAGCGCTTGTGCTTGTCCAGATGCGCGATCAATTCCTTCTGCCAGGTCGCACGCATGCGCTGCGCGCTTTCGCCGGTGCCCTGCGCGGGCGCGACCGAGCGCGGTCCCTCCGGAATGGCCTCGGTGCTGGGCGTCGCAGTTGCCTCCGCGGCAACTGATTCCACCGAGGCGGAGGTCTGCACCGCCGCAACCTTGGTATCTTCTTCCTTCGGCTTGTTGGAATCGTTCGGCGTCACCACCCGATCCGGATCTTCGGTTTCGGTGGGCAAGTCCTTCGGCAGCTCCGTCTGTTTCAACTCGGCCTTCTGCTCGGCGAGCGCAGGCGAGGCCACCGAAGCATCGTTGTCCGGCCCCGGCGGCAGGTCGGTGGCTTCCAGATGCGGCGACATCATTTCCAGCCCGATTTCGATCGCCGGCGTACCGAGGGAATCGTCTGTTTCGTCGGCCCGCAGATGCGCAACCGCCAGCGCCGCGCCACCAATGTGGAGCGCGAGCGCGCCTATTCCGGCGAGCATCCACAACCGCCGGGAAGGTCTTTGTTCGTTGTCGACGTCGGACATCGCGATATCACAGCCGCTCAAGGTTGCGGGTTTTGCGGCGGCGGAATCTGGGAGGTCGTATCCGGAACGCCCTCAAGCGCCACCAGTTTGATCTTCGAATAGCCTCCGGCGCGCAGGATTTCCAGCACGTCCATCATCTCGCCATAGGGCACCGAACGGTCGGCGCGAAGGAAGACAAAACGATCCTTGCTGCTGTCGGCCATCGCATCCAGCGTGCGCACCAGATCGACGCGCTTGACCTGGTTCTCACCGACTGCGACCGCGAGATCCGGCCTGATGCTGACATAGGTCGGCTTGTCCGGCTTCTTCTGCGGGGTCGCGGTCGACGACGGCAGATCGACCGGCAGGTCGACGGTCGACAGCGGCGCCGCCACCATGAAGATGATCAGGAGGACGAGGATGACGTCGATGAATGGCGTGACGTTGATCTCATGCGTTTCCGCGAAATCGGCATCGTCATCGAGTTCGGTATCTGCGAGAGAGGCGCCCATCGCTTACTCCGCTGCGCGCGATTGCGCGCTGCCAAGAGAACTGCCAAGAGGACTGACATGAGAACTGACATGGGTGCGGTCGAGATCGCGCGACAGCAATCGCCCCGCCGCCCCCGACGCCCGGCCGACCAGTTCAAGGTAGGCTTTCGTCACCCGCGAAAAATGGTTGTAGATGATGACGGCCGGGATCGCCGCGGCAAGACCGAACGCGGTCGCAAGCAGCGCTTCGGCGATGCCGGGGGCTACCACGGCAAGATTGGTGGTCTGCGATTTCGAGATGCCGATAAAGCTGTTCATGATGCCCCACACCGTTCCGAACAGGCCGATGAAGGGCGAGGTCGCGCCGACGGTCGCCAGCACTCCCATGCCGAGCCGGATCCGGCGCGCCTCCGCGCGCGTAATCTCGGCAAAGCTCGATGCCGCCCGTTCCTTGATGCCGGCGTCGCTGGAAATTCCCGCCGATAGCCGCGCCTCGCGCATGGCGGCCGCGAGCAGTGCCGACAGCACGCTGTCCTTGGCGCCAAGCGCGAACTGCGCTTCCGCCAGCGATCGCGCGTCGCCGATCTTGCTGAGCGCCGCGCGCAGGCCGCGCTGAATCGAGCGAAAGCTCGATCATCTTGGCGATGAAGATGGTCCATGTCACCAGCGAGGCCAAGGCAAGCCCGATCATCACGGCCTTGACCAGGATATCCGCCGACAGGAACATCGACCAGGGCGACAGTTCCCGCAGTGTTGATGCCGCCGGTTTCAGCGCCCGGCTGCCGCCGTCGGCGGAAGGTGCGGTCGCATCGGGGGCCGCGGGCGCTGGCACGGAAGGAACGGCCGCCGGTGGCGCCGGCGCGGGCGACACCGTTTGCGCGGGGTTCGTTGGCGACGGCTGCTGCGCGGATAGTGGCTGCTGCGCCGATGATGGCGAGGCCAGCGACAGCATCGCCAGCGCCGCCATCACGGCGTAAGTCCTCGCTCGGAAGGGTGACATGTTCATAGTTCGGCCCGGTACCTGTAATGGATCAGATTACGACGCCGGCATCCCGTCAATTGTGCGAGATGCCGAGACGGAAACCACGACGCGGCCGGATCGCGGCGCGAACGCGCCGGTGCCCGCCGTCGGTGTCAGCAAATAGGCGGCGCGCGCGGTTGAAAAGCGACGCGCGCGGCATTTCGATCGACGAATTCGGCAACGCCGGGCAAATACCGGAGTGCAACCGCCTGAGGCGCCAGCAGATAAGGCGGTGTCGCGACCGCCATGGCGTTGGCCAGCGCCATCACGGCGCAGATCGCGCAGTCATCGGCTGGCTGGCCATTGGGCCCATGATCGGTGGGGATCCTCAACCGAACAGCACGCGTTACGCCCTCGTGGCGGGAAGTGTCCGATGCTTCCGCTTGCGTGGCCGCAAGACGGACGGTGGCGTGAAGCCTCGATTGCATCGCGTCTTCGGATGCCGCCTGCGCCGCGCTGCCGTGGAAATGTCCGAACGACAGCACAAACTGGATCGCCAGCGCGAACAGCGCGAGCCGCGACCCAAGCCTGATGTTTGATCGGAACCACTTCATGCCGGCATTTGCCTCGACCGGGGTTGCCTGGAGGTCTCTCCAGCCATTCACGCTGTTACAATATAACGTCTGTTGGATCGCGCCTAGTACAGGTTTCATACTTCGGCCCAGTAGCGGATCAGATTGTGATAGATGCCGGTCAATTTGACCGTTTCAGGGTCATTCCGACCCAGCCGCTCCACCAAGGCCTGAATGGCGGTGTCGAGATCGAAGATCAGGCTGCGGGCGTGGGCGTCCCGGATCATGCTCTGCAGCCAGAAAAATGACGCAACGCGCATGCCGCGCGTGACCGGCGTGACCATGTGCAGGCTGGATGCGGGATACAGCACGAGATCGCCGGCGGCCAACTTGACTTCGTGGGAGCCGTAATTGTCTTCGACCACCAGTTCGCCGCCGTCATATTCGGCCGGCTCGGAGAGAAACAGCGTGACCGACAGGTCGGTGCGGATGCGCAGGCCGCTCAGGTGATCGCCGCGCACGGCGTTGTCGACGTGGATGCCGAAATGATGTCCGGCGGCAGCCGCATAACGATTGAACAGCGGCGGAAAGATCTGCAGCGGCACGGCGGCGGAGATGAACCGCGGATTGGCTGTCAGCGCCGAGACGATATGCTTGCCGAGTCTTCGCGATGCTTCGCTGTCCGGCGGCAGCTGTTCGATTGCTTTTGACCAGCGCCGATTGCGCGCCGGCGGTGGAGCGGCCGTCTTCCCAGGCGCAGCCGTCCATGATGCGGCGGAAATCCGCCACCTCGGTTTTGCTCAGCACCTGGGGGACACAGATCAGCACGGCGCGGCTCAGAACCTCGCTGAAATCACGAGCGATGCGCTGCGGCCCGGCGCCTCCAGAACAAACGGCGCGGCACTTTGATACAGCGCATCGTAATAGAGCTTGTTGAAGAGGTTGGCGACGAACAGTTTCGCGGTCCAGTTCTCGTTGATCCTGGCTTCCGCGAAGGCATCGAAGCGCCAATAACTGGGAAGAGAAGTGCCCTGGTTGGCGGCCAGGAAGGTGCCGCCGTAAATCTTTGAGCGGTAGACCGCCTGCCCGCCGAGCTCCCAGACGTCGGTGAACTGGTACTTGGTCAGCAGACTGAAGGACTGGTGCGCGACGTTAGAGAGTGGGAGACCGACGTTGGTCGTATACAAAATCGTGTTCGCGGGCGGAATCAGCGACTTCGTCACCTCGGATTTCATCAGCACCAGGCCGCCGAAGACGCTCCATTTGTCGGTGATCTTTCCGCCCACTTCGAGATCGATGCCGCGGATACGATAGGCCGCGCCGGCGCTGATGCACGATACCGTGCCCGCCACCGGGGGATTAGGAAATGGGCAAGCCGCCGTCGCGGTCGCGGCGGTGATGTTTCGCGATTCCCGGGCATTGTCTTTCTCGGTCTGGAACAGGGCGCCGGTGACCAGCAGGTGCCGGTCGAACAGCTCCCATTTGTTTCCGATTTCGATCGCCCTGTTCTTTTCGGGCCCGAAGATCTGATTCGAATTGCCGTTGAGCGATGGTGCAAGCCCGCCATACTGCGAGCTGGTGCCGTCGAATTCGGCGCCGACCGGATTCGACGACGTCGCATAGGCGACATAGACGCTGGTGATCGGGAGCGGCTTGAGCACCATGCCGAGGTTGAAATTCGGAAGCCCGAACTCCGCGGCTTGCGCGCCGAAGACGTTGGGCACGCCGTTGACCGTGCCGAAGCCGCTCACATTGATATCGTAGTCGTCGTAGCGGATGCCGCCGTTCAGGATGACAAGATCGTTGTAGTTGGCGGTGTCGAGCAAATAGACGCTTCTGGTATCGATACCGACCACGGTAGGCATATCCGGACAACCCCGGCGAAGCCCCGAACGGCAGATTGGTGAATTGCGGGTTGAATACGCTCACGCCGGCCAGCGATCCCGAACCGCTGAAGCCGCCCGGCAGCGCCTCCGAACTCAAGCCGACGTATTTGTCGATCATCGCGCGTTCGCGCGAGATTTCGACGCCGCCGAGCGCGGTATGCCGCCAGTCGCCGGTGCCGAACTTGTAGGTTGCCTCGGTCTGGTTGGCCATGACGTCGGTGACCTGATAGCGGCTCTGCGGATTGGCGCTGAGCGTCGACGCCGATAGAGGATTCTTGATGACCGGCGATTCCGGCAGTGTTCCGATGTAATCGAGCACCGAACGCTGCACCCTGAACTTGTTGCTTAACGTCAGGTCAGGCGTGATCGCGACCTCGCCGTTGACTGTCCCGATATCCTGCTTGATGCTGTAATAATCGCGGTTGACGAAGCCATAGAAATTGTTGCGATTGACGCCAAAATCCGGGAATGGGCCGCCGGCCGTGCTTGCCGTGCTTGGCCGGTAATAAGGCACGCCGAAGTCCGGCAAGCCGTGCAGATTGGTGTGAATGTAGTTGGCGCTCAATTTCACCGTGTCGATCGGCGTCCATTTCGCCGCGATAAAGCCGCCGTCGCGGTCGTCCTTGATATAGTTGCGGCCGGCTACACCTGCGTCCTGGAACAATCCTCCCGCGCGCACCGCCAGCGTCGGACTGATCACCTGGTTGACGTCGAGCACCACGCGCTTGGTGTGATCGGTGCCGAACGTGGTGTCCATGTTGTAGAAGCTTTTTTCAGGGGTCGCCTGCTTGGTGACGATATTGATCGCGCCGCCGGTGGTGCCGCGGCCGGCAAAGGACGAGCCCGGTCCGCGCAGGATTTCGACCTGTTCGGTGAAGAAATTCTCGCGAACGCTGACGCCGGCATCGCGCACGCCGTCGAGGAAGATGTCGTTGCGGGCATCGAAACCGCGGATGAAAAACCGGTCGCCGAAAGCGTTGCCGCCCTCGCCGGTTCCGAGCGTCACGCCGGCGGTGCTCAGAATCGCCTGCTTCAGGGTCGTGGCGTTCTTGTCTTCCAGGACCTCCTTGCTGAGAACCGTGACGGTCTTCGGCGTGTTCAACAGCGGTTCGGGAAATTTGCCCGACGCCTGCAGGTGATCGACCTTGTAGGGCGCCGCCGCGTCGGCATAGGGGTTGCGGTCCGCGCGCAAACCACCAGCGTTGGGAAACGGCACCGCCGCAACCTGCGCCGGCTGGGCGCGGCGTGCGGCGCGCCGCAACGCCGTGCGGGCGCGAAGCTGATCGGGCGAAGGCTTCGACGCAGCAGGACGCGGGCGAGCGACCGGGGCATCGACCGTCACCGGCGGGAGGTTGGTTTGCTGCGCTTCGGCGCCGGAAAAGGACGCGACCGCGATCAGGCCGGCGACCGCCGAAACCTTGCGTCCCGAATTGCTGTCGAGTGTTTCGTTGACCGAATTTAATGCTGCGATGGAACGCAACGACCTCGGTGCAATTGCCTGACCCATCCCACGCCCGCCCCTCGAACCAGATGCCCCATTCGCTTATGCGGTTCATTTGCAACAAGCGATGATGCGTTGGTATCGAGCGAAAAAAATCGGGTCAATGCGATTACGGCATCGGGATGTTTGAATACATCAAGATCAAAACGGTTCTAAATCGCGAGTTTGAAGTCGTTCTAAATTGAGGTTTGAAACGTTCTAAACTGAAGCCTGGAAATGCCGATAAACCGGGCGTTTCTGTCGAGACCGGACGGCATCGATCAATCGACGCTGGGTGGCTTCATCAGCGAAAACATCTCGTCGACGGTTCGCTGCGCGCTCTGCCGCACGCGATCGGTATTGTCCATTCCCGCAATGTTGACGCCTTTCACCACCGCTTTGATTTCGTCGCGAAAGTCGGTGAGAAACCGTAACGGATCGGGCGAATTGTTGGCGACGCGCGCGATCAGGCCCGTGATCAGAATCTGACAGGCGATCATGCGTCCGTTCAATTCATCCATCATGCACTCCCCAGCAGTTGCGCGGTCCGTTATCCCCCACCGCGATGACGATGTGCGCAGCGATGTCAGCGACGTACACCGCGGCTATTACCGCATCCCAGGGCGATCCAGTTTGGAAAAGCTCAATTGTGCGCGCGACATTGCGGAAGCGCGGCGAGCGGGTCGCGGATTCCGGACGACGAGATCATTTGGCCGCGATGCTGCCGGGAGGCTCGGCGAGACCCTTGATCCGCTCCTTGATGTCCCTGAGGGTCTCGAGACTCGTCTCAATTGCATTGTCCGGAATGTCCTGCAGAACATCCGACGCAATGGCGTCGCGCAAACTGTCGAGATCGTCGACCAGCTGGCGGCCGCTCGCGGTGAGAAACAGTTTGTTGGCGCGGCGATCGCTGGGGTCGTGCTGCCGCTCAAGCAGACCGTGCTCGACCAGACGATCGAGCAGACGCACCAGCGAGATCGGCTGCAGTTCGAGCACGTCGGCCAGATCGACCTGCGACAATCCCTCCTGCTGGCGCAACCGGAACAATACGATCCACTGCGCGCGCGTGGTGCCACGGCCCTTGGCGCGATGGTCGATATAGTTGCGCAGCAGGCGCGAGCTTTCGACAAGTTGCGCAATCAGCTGCCGTTTCAGATCGAACGACATGGGCGCCGGCCGCCTCCAAAGCTTTCCAATTGTTTAGGATTCTCAAGTGATAGTGTGTTTACACATTAATTGCACGCATATTATATCCGCAACATCTGGCGTCCCGGATCCGATTTCGCAATCACCTTGTCGCATAACCGGTGTTGCGAATTCCGGATTTGAAAGGGCGCTGGAAACCATGTTTCGGGTATGGTTTTGGTTCGGAAACTCTCATTAACGGACTCGTTAACGGACTCGCCACGCTGATGAATCAGAACTTTCACGCCACGCCGGGAACCGTTTTGAAGGCGCACTACTTCTTATTTTTGAACCCATGAGCCCGCATGACCAGGTCGCGAACCATACGTTGGGTCTTGCTGATCGCAGCGGTCGGTGCGCTCGGCTATTTCGGCTGGCAGCGGTTTCACGGCGACAATCAAGCGGCTGCCGCGAATAACGCGCAAAAGTCGGCGCGGCCTGCGGTTCGCGTCACGATCGCCCCGGTCCAGAAGTCCGACTTTCCGGTCTACCTGACCGGGCTCGGCACGGTTCAGGGTTTCAACACCGTCCTGGTACGCACCCGCGTCGACGGTCAGATCGACAAGGTCGCCTTCAAGGAAGGCCAGTTGGTCAACCAGGGCGACCTGCTGGTCGAAATCGATCCCCGGCCGTACCAGGCCGTGCTCGATCAGGCCAAGGCCAAGAAGGCCCAGGATGAAGCCAATCTCGCCAATGCCAATCTGGATCTGCAGCGCTACACCAAGCTCGGCGAATTCGCGACCCGGCAGCAGACCGACACCCAGCGTTCCACCGTAGCCCAACTGACCGCGCAGATCGCGGCTGACGACGCCGCCATCTCCAACGCCCAGACCCAGCTCGACTACACCCAGGTCAAGTCGCCGATCACGGGCGTCGCCGGCCTGCGCCAGGTCGACATCGGCAACATCGTCAATGCATCGACCCAGACCGGCATCGTGACGGTCGCCCAGATCGAACCGATCGCCGTCATTTTCACCGCGCCCGAAGAGCAATTGCCCTACATCAACGAGGCCCAGTCGGTGAAGCCGCTCAAGGTCATCGCGATCACCACCGACGGCAAGAAGCCATTGGCCGAAGGAACGCTGGCGGTGGTCAACAATCAGGTCGACACGTCAAGCGGGACTATTCGTCTCAAGGCGGTGTTCGACAACAAGAACCACGCATTGTGGCCGGGTCAGTCGGTTTCGACGCGGCTTCTGGTGAAGACGCTGAAGGATGCCACGGTGGTGCCCGACGACGCGATCCAGCACGGCAATGACGGTCTTTACGCTTATGTCGTCAATCCGGACAACAAGGCTGAGCTGCGCAAGGTCAAGGTCAGCCAATCGATCGACGGACGCTCGGTGGTCGATGACGGTCTTTCGCCGGGCGAACAGGTGATCACGGCCGGCCAGTACAAGGTCCAGCCGGGCACCGTCGTCAGCACGGCCGTGGCGAGTTCGGATCCGACGCAGCCCAAGGTCAAGCAGGAATGAGCGAGGGCATTTCCGCACCCTTCATTCGCTATCCGATCGGCACCTCGCTGCTGATGGCCGGGATTCTGTTCGTCGGCCTCGTCGCCTACCCGCTGCTGCCGGTCGCGCCCTTGCCGCAGGTCGACTTCCCGACCATCCAGGTCACCGCAACGCTGCCGGGCGCCAGCCCCGAAACCATGGCGACCTCGGTGGCGCAGCCGCTGGAGCGGCAGTTCGCGCAGATTCCCGGCATCGCCCAGATGACCTCGACCAGTTACCTGGGAACGGCGGCGGTCACGATCCAGTTCGACCTCAACCGCAGTATCGACGGCGCCGCCAACGACGTCCAGGGCGCCATCAACGCCGCCAGCGGCCAGCTGCCGAAGAACCTCCCCTCGCCGCCGACCTACCGCAAGGTCAACCCGGCCGACTCGCCGATCCTGCTGTTGTCGGCGACATCGGATACCTTGCCGCTCACCACCGTCAGCGACGCCGTCGACGCCCAGCTCGCCCAGCAGATCAGCCAGATTTCCGGCGTGGCGCAGGTCATCATCGGCGGCCAGCAGAAGCCCTCGATCCGCGTCCAGGTCGATCCGGCGAAACTGGTCGCCAAGGGCCTGTCGCTGGAGGACGTCCGCGGCCAGATCGCGATCACCACGGTCGACAGCCCCAAGGGCAACATCGACGGCACCACCCGCGCCTATACGATCTATGCCAACGACCAGTTGCTGGACTCCAAGGACTGGAACGACGTCATCATCGCCTATCGCAATGGCGGCCCGTTGCGGATCCGCGATATCGGCCAGGCCGTCACCGGACCGGAAGACGCCAAGCAGGCGGCCTGGGCCAACGGCAAGCGCGGCGTGTTCCTGGTGGTCTTCAAGCAGCCCGGCGCCAACGTCATCGAAACCGTGGACAAGATCAAGTCGCTGCTGCCGCGGCTGGTGGCCGCGATACCGCCGGCGATCAAGATCGAAGTGATCAGCGACCGCACCCAGACCATTCGCGCCGCCGTCGAGGACGTCCAGTTCACGCTGCTGCTGACCATCGCGCTGGTCGTCATGGTCATTTTCATCTTCCTGCGCAGTTTCTGGGCGACCGTGATTCCGACCGTGACCGTGCCGCTGGCCCTGCTCGGCGCCTGCGCGCTGATGTGGGTGTTCGGCTATACGCTCGATAACCTGTCGCTGATGGCCCTGACCATCGCGGTCGGTTTCGTGGTCGACGACGCCATCGTGATGCTGGAAAACATCACGCGCTATATCGAGGAAGGCGAGAAGCCGCTTGCCGCCGCGTTCAAGGGCGCCAGCGAAATCGGCTTCACCATCGTGTCGATCAGCATTTCGCTGGTCGCGGTGCTGATCCCGCTGCTGTTGATGGGCGGCATCATCGGACGCCTGTTCCGCGAATTCGCCGTGACGCTGGCGATGACGATTTTCGTATCGATGGTGGTGTCGCTGACGCTGACGCCGATGATGGCATCGCGCTTCCTGCGCGCGCACGGCGAAACCAGGCACGGCCGGTTCTATCAATGGAGCGAGCGCGCCTTCGACGCGATGCTGCATGCCTATGAGCGCGGCCTCGACCTTGCGCATGCGCTGGCGCCTGACGACGCTCACCGATTTTCTTCGCGACGCTGGCACTGTCGGTTTATCTGTTCATCGTCATCCCCAAGGGATTTTTCCCGCAGCAGGATAACGGCCTGATCACCGCGACGTCCGAAGCCTCGCAGGACATTTCCTTCGCCGCGATGAAGCAGCGGACAGGAGGACCTGGCCACGATCGTGCAGGCCGACCCCGACGTCGCCAGCGTGGCGATGGCGATCGGCGGCAGCGGCAGGGCCGGCAATAACGGCAACCTGTTCATCACGCTGAAACCGCGCAACGAACGCAAGGCCAACGCCCAGCAGATCATCGCCCGCCTGCGTCCGAAGCTCGACAAGGTCGAGGGCGCCCGCCTCTATATGCAGGCGGCGCAGGACGTGCGGCTCGGCGGCCGGCCGACGCGAACCCAGTTCGAGTTCACGCTGCAGGACGCCAATCTCGCCGAACTGAACGAATGGGCGCCGAAGATCCTGGCCAAGATGCAGACCCTGCCGGAGCTGCGCGACGTCGCGACCGACCAGCAGACCCAGGGCACGACGCTCGAGCTGAAGATCAATCGCGACACCGCCTCGCGCTACGGCATCCAGCCGCAACTGATCGACGACACGCTTTACGACGCGTTCGGCCAGCGCCAGGTCACGCAGTATTTCACCCAGCTCAACAGCTACCACGTGATCCTGGAAATCCTGCCCGAGCTGCAGGGCAACCTCGACACCCTCAACAAGATCTACGTCAAATCGCCGACCGACCGGCGACGAGGTGCCGCTGTCGACATTCGCGACCTGGACCAGCGTGCCGGTCCGCCCGCTCTCGATCAGCCACCAGGGCCAGTTCCCGGCGATCACGATCAGCTTCAACCTCGCGCAGGGCGTGGCGCTCGGGCAGGCGACCGACGCCGTGCAGAAATCGATGGTCGAGCTCGGCGCGCCCGCTACCCTGAACTCGAGCTTCCAGGGCACCGCGCAGGCGTTCCAGCAATCGCTCGGCACCGTGCCGCTGTTGATCCTGGCCGCGCTCGTCGTGGTGTACCTGATCCTCGGCATTCTCTACGAAAGCTACATCCACCCGCTGACGATTCTGTCGACGCTGCCCTCGGCCGGCGTCGGCGCGCTCGCGATCCTGATGGCGTTTGGATACGACTTCAGCCTGATCGCCCTGATCGGCATCATTCTGTTGATCGGCATCGTCAAGAAGAACGGCATCATGATGGTCGACTTCGCGATCTCGGCCGAGCGCGACGAGCATCTGTCGCCGGAACAATCGATCCGAAAGGCGGCGCTGCTGCGGTTTCGCCCGATCATGATGACGACGATGGCGGCGATGCTCGGCGGCGTGCCGCTGATGCTGGGCACCGGCACCGGATCGGAAATCCGCCAGCCGCTCGGCTATGCGATGGTCGGCGGCCTGATCGTCAGCCAGGCGCTGACGCTGTTCACGACGCCGGTGGTGTATCTCTATCTCGACAAGCTCTCGAACTGCGTTTGCGGGCTGGGGCCGGTCGCGACGATGCCGATCAGCGAACACCCCGAAAGCGAGCAGGGCTCGATCAAGCAAGCCGCCGAGTGACTTGACTTTGAGCGCGCACCGGCAGATCCGGAAGGCACTCAGCTCGGAGCCCGGCCAGTGAAGATTTCCGCAATGTTCACAATCCTGGTCGCGCTGGCCGCTTTCGGTTCGCGCCGGCCACGCCCAGCAGGCCGCCAAGTCCAAAGCCGCGCCGCGTGCGGCGCAGACGACGGCGACGCCGGCAACGCCTCAAGCCGAACCCGCGCCCGCCGCCGCCCCAGCCCCAGCCCGGCTGGGCCGCACGCTGCACCAGCGCCAGCCGCGACGCGCCGCTCGAATGCGCGATCGAGCAGACCGCGGTGCTGAGCAAAACCGGACAATTGATCGTGCTGGTCAACATTCGCGTGCCCAGCGATACCCATACGCCGGTCGCGCTCGTGCAGTTGCCGCTCGGGCTGAACCTGCCGGCCGGCGCCAAATTGCAGGTCGATGACGGCAAGGCCGTCGACCTGCAGATCCAGACCTGCGAAAACCGCGGCTGCTACGCCAGCACGCCGATCGCACCCGATCTGTTGGCCGCCCTGAAATCGGGCAAGCAGCTGAAGGTGTCGTTTCAGAACCTGGCCAAGGAAACCATCAGCATTCCGATGCCGCTCGCCGATTTCGCCGCCGCTTACGACAAGATCAAGTAAGCCGACCGCACATTTCACTGCCTCGCCATTTCGGCGGCGCCGACGCCGTCGCCGTCGAGCTTCTGGTCGTCGTGCATGGCGACGGTGACCCGCAGCAATCGCCCGGTGAATTCGAACGGCGCCTCGTAATGCGACACCGGGCTGGAGCGGTCGCGACCGATGTCGAGGCCGGACCACGAGATGAAATTGTTGAATGCCAGCTGGGTCTGCAGCGAGCCCGCGGGCTCGCCGTCGATCAATAGCGTGTAGGCGCTGAACCCGGTGCGCGCGCCCTTGGCCGGCGGCGTGTCGCGCACCAGGCGTTCGACGTGCACGCCGAGCCGATGCGCGCCTGACGGCACCTTGCGATCCGAGCGCACGATCTCGTGGCCGCCGCCGATATTGAGATCGTGAACCAGGTGCCCGTCCTTGATGTAGAGGCTGTAGCCTGAGGTGGCGTCGCCATGCGCGATCAGCACGCCCTCGGCGCCGGCGTCGTCGATCTCGACATGCGCCTCGATGGTATAGCTGCGGCTGCGCACGTCGGGCGCGACGTCGGTCGGCACATGGCCCATGCCGGCGTGAAACACAAAATTGTTTCGCGCGCCCTGAAAGCGCGCGGCGTTCTCGGCAAAGCGCGCGGCGAAGCGGTCGTCGAGCGGCAGCACATTGTGCTTCTCGGCCTCGCTCCACCACAGTCTTTATCATTTCGGCCAGACGCTCCGGCTCCTTGGCGGCGAGATCGTCGACCTCGGAAAAATCGCGGTCGAGATGAAACAGCTCCCATTTGTCGTTCTCGAACGGCGTGCCCGGCGGATGATAGGCGACCGCCTTCCAGCCCTGGTGCCAGAGCCCGCGATGCCCGAACATCTCGAAATATTGCGGCGAGGACTTTGACGGCGCCGAGGCGTCCGCGATCGAACGCGCAAAACTTTCGCCCTCGATCGGCATTTGCGCGCGTGCCCGCGATCTCCGCGGGCGCGCTGACGCCGACCAGTTCGAGCAGGGTCGGCACCAGATCGCTGGCGTGGACGAACTGATGGCGCAGCTCGCCCTTCGCCGCGATCCGCTTCGGCCACGAAATGACGAAGGGATCGCGGATGCCGCCGCCATGGGTATTCTGCTTGTAGCGGCGCAGCGGCGTGTTGGACGCCATCGCCCAGCCATGCGGAAAATTGTTGTGCGAGTCCGGACCGCCGATATCGTCGATCCGCCGCACCTTTTCCGCGATCGGCTCGGGGCGGAAATTATACGGCCCCATCGCATTGACGAAGCCGAACGGCCCGCCCTCCTGGCTCGCGCCATTGTCCGACAGCACGAGGATCAGGGTGTTGTCGCGGATCGCCGGCCGTTGTCCAGGAAACGCGATCAGCCGCGCCAGATGCCGGTCGGCATGGTCGAGCATGCCGGCAAACGCCGATTGCAGCCGCGTGAACAGGCGCTTCTCGTCGGCGCTGTGCTCGTCCCACGCCTTCACGCCGTCGTTGCGCGCCGGCATCCTGGTCTCGTGCGGCACGATCCCCATCGCCTTCTGGCGCGCCAGCCGCTGCTCGCGCTCGACATCCCAGCCGTGCGCGAACACCTCGTCGTAGCTCCTGATGATATCGGCGGGCGCCTGATGCGGCGCGTGACAGGCGCCGAGCGCGACCCAGGTCAGCCACGGCAGATCGGGCCGGTCGGCGATGTGATCGGCGATGAAGCGGATCGACTGGTCGATCAGATCCGAGGTCAGATGATAGCCGTCGGCATAGGTGCCGGGCGGATCGATATGGGTGTTGTCGGAGACCAGCTCCGGCGCGAACTGGTCGGTCTCGGCGTCGAGAAAGCCGTAGAAGCGGTCAAAGCCGCGGCCGAGCGGCCAGCCGTCGAACGGCCCGGTGGCGCCGCTTTCGGTCAGCGGCGTGACATGCCATTTGCCGACCATGTAGTTGCGATAGGCGTGCGCCTTCAGCATTTCCGCCAGCGTTCCCGCCTCGCGCGCGATCTTGCCGCGATAGCCGGGATAGCCTGAGTCGAAATTGGCGAGGCAGCCGACGCCGACGGAATGGTGGTTGCGCCCGGTCAGCAGCGCCGCGCGCGTGGTCGAGCACATCGCGGTGGTGTGGAAGCCGCGAGTAGCGCAGGCCTTCGGCCGCGAGCCGGTCGATGGTCGGCGTCTTGATCGGCGAGCCGTAGCAGCCGAAATCGGAAAAGCCGACGTCGTCGAACAGCACCACCAGGATGTTGGGGGCACCGGTCGGCGGCTTGGGCCTCGGCGGCCACCAGGGTTTCGAGCCGGCGACGGTCTTGCCGATGGTGCCGCGAAATGCGTTATCGCTGCCTGCGCCCATGTGTTTGCTCCCTGTGACTGTGACGCCGGTTGATCGGCGGTTCGCCTTCGCTGCAGCCGAAACCTGCGAAGATCATGACAGCACCGCGGCTCAGGCGGTGCCGAGATAGACTTTCTGCACCTGCGGATCGTTGGCGAGTTCAGCCGCGGTGCCGGACAACACGCTCTTGCCGACCTGCAGCACGGTGGCGAAATCCGAAACCTCCAGCGCAAGCTCGATCGATTGCTCGGCGAGCAGGATCGTCAGGCCTTCCTTGTGCAGCCGGCCGAACGTCTCGTACATCGACTCGACCACCGCCGGCGCCAGGCCCAGCGACGGCTCGTCCAGCATCAGGAGTTTCGGATCGCTCATCAGGGCGCGGCCGACCGCCAGCATCTGCCGCTCGCCGCCGGACATGGTGCCGGCGCGCTGGCTGCGCCGCTCCGCCAGTTTCGGAAAGATTTCGTAGACGCGATCGAGCAGCGTCGCGAGCGCGCGCCTTGTCGCGCAACGGCGTGGCTCCCAGCATGAGATTGTTCTCGACGCTTTGCTGCACGAACAGCCGCCAGCCTTCCGGCGACAGCGCCAGCCCCTTGCGCACGATCGCAAACGCGCTCTCGCCGCCGATCGCCTCGCCGCGAAACGCGATCGAGCCGGAATGCACGGGAATGAGACCGGCGATGGCGTTGAGCACGGTGGTCTTGCCGCCGCCGTTGGAGCCGAGCAGCGCGACCACGCTGCCCTCGGGCACCTCCAGCGATACGTCGGATACGCCGATCAGGTCGCCGTAGCGGACTTCGAGATGCTCGATCTTGAGCAGAGGCGCGGTCATGTCGCCGGTCCGCCCATCAGCTCGACCGGCGTGTGGCCGGCGGCGGCCTTGGCCGCGCGCTTGCCCAGATAGGCTTCGATGACGGCCGGATTGCCGGTGACCTCGCGCGGGCTGCCGCGCGCGATCTCGCGGCCCTGGTGAAACACCACCACGCGGCTCGCCAGCGACATGATGACTTCCATGATGTGCTCGACGATCACGAGCGTGATGCCGGACCGATGGATGTCGCGCACGAGATCGATGGCGAGCTGCACCTCGCGCTGGGTCAGGCCCGCCATGGCTTCGTCGAGCAACAGCACCTTGGGCTCGGTCGCCAGCGCGCGGGCGATTTCCAGCCGCTTGCGGCCCGGCGTTCCCAGCGATCGCGCCGGCGCATCCGCCAGCCTGCTCATGCCGACGCGCTCCAGCACGGCGCGCGCGCGCGTTTCGGCCTCGGCGCGATGCGAGGTGCGAAGAAACGCGCCGATCATCACGTTCTCCAGCACCGACATGCTCTCGAAGGTCTGCGGCACCTGGAAGGTGCGGGCGATGCCGAGTTGCGCGCGCGCCTCCGGCGCCAGAGCTGTGATGTCGTGGCCTTCGAACAGCACCTTGCCGGATGTCGACATGAGGTCGCCGGTCAGGCAATTGAAAAAGGTGGACTTGCCGGCGCCGTTCGGCCCGATCAGGCCGAGAATGTCGCCCTGCTCCAGCGTCACCGAGGCGGCGTCGACGGCCTTGAAGCTGCCAAAGGCTTTGGTCACGTCGCGGGCTTCAAGGAGCATGGGTTGCTCCCGCCGCGGCCGTGGTCTGCCGCGCCTTGCTGCGCTTTGCCCAGAGCCGCTTGATCAAGGTCAGAATGCCGCCCGGCTGAAAGCGCGCGATCAGCACGATGATGGCGCCGTAGACGACGAAGGTGAGGCCCGCGCCCTTGCCGCCGAGCAGGTTGTTGGAGATTTCCTCCAGCGGCACCAGGATCGCGGCTCCGACCAGCGGCCCGAACAGCAGGCCGGCGCCGCCGAGCGCCGCCATGATCAGTATCTTCACCGAGATCAGGATGCCGAGCCCGGATTCCGGATCGACGAAGCCGAACATCATCGCATAGAGCGCGCCGGCGACGCTGGTCAGGCCCGCGCTCAGCATGAAGGCGTAGAGCTTGGTGCGGCTGGCGGGCGCGCCGAGCGAGCGCGCCGCGCGTTCGGAATCCCGGATGGCGCGCAGATAAAATCCCATCCGGCTGTTCGCCATCCACCAGGTGATGCCGAGCGTGAGACCGAGGATCGCCAGGAACAGATAATAATATGGCAGCGCCGATATGAAGGAGAGATCGAAGACGTTGCGCGGCACGGTCGGGCCGCTGAGGCCGACGGCCGCGCCGAGATAATCGGTGTTGGTGACGATCAGCCGGATCAGTTCGGCGACCGCGATCGTCGCCATGCTGAAATAGTGGCCGGACAGCCGCAGCGTCGGCACGCCGATCACGGCCGAGATCGCCACGCTGACGACGATGCCGGCGGGAATTCCGACCAGCGGCGACAGCCCGAAATGCGCGTAGGCGCCCATCGCGGCATAGGCGCCGCAGCCGAAGAACACCACGTGCCCGACCGACACCTGGCCGGCATAGCCGCCGACGATGTTCCAGGCCGACGCCGCGATCGCATAGAGCAGCACCAGCGCACCGAGCCGCTGTTGAAACGGCGTCGAGAACAGAAGCGGATAGGCGATGACAAGCGCCAGCACCACCGAGGGCCACACCAGGCGCCGCATCACATCTTGCCCATCAGGCCCTGCGGCCGGAACCAGAGGAAGCCGAGGAACAGGGAGTACACCACCATGTCCTTGTAGACGGCGCCGATCAGATAGGCCGACAGCGATTCGATCACCCCGATCAGAAGCCCCGCCATCAGCGCGCCGGGCACGCTGCCGAAACCGCCGAGCGACACCGTGACGAAGGCAACGATGCCCAGGGTCTCGCCGACGGTCGGCACGATATAGAAGAAGGTCGCGATCAGCGCGCCGGCAAGCCCGGTCGCGCCCGCGGCGATCGCCCAGGCGATCGCCTGCATGGTATCGGGCCGGATTCCCATCAGCTGCGCCGCGGTGGAATCCTCGGCCACCGCCAGCATTTTCGATCCGAGCGAGGTGCGCGTCAGCAGCAGGTGCAGGCCGAGCGTCACCAGCAGCGCAACGACGCCGGCCAGCAGGCGCGACGCCTGAATCCGCAGGCCCAGAATCTCGAAGGTGCCGCCGACGATGTTTTCCGGCAGCGACAGGAAATTGGCGCCGAACCACCAGAACACCGAATAGCGCAGCAGCAGCGCGAGCCCGAAGGTGCCGAGAATCTGGGCCAGCATCGGCCCCTTCATGATCTCGCGGATCAGGCCGAAATAGACGATGACGCCAAGCGTCGCGAGCACCAGCGCCGCGACCGGCGCGCCCAGCAGGGGCCCCGCGCCGAACAGCGTCCAGACCACGAACGCCACATACATGCCGAGCATGACAAAATCGCCATGGGCGAAGTTGACGATGTTCATCATGCCCCAGACCAGCGTCAGCCCTGAGGAAAACAGCGCGTAGACCGCACCCAGCAGAAGCCCGCCGACAATCACCTGAACGAGGATAGTGGACATGCCGGCGGTTTAAGTCTTGCGGGTTAAATCAGGGAACGCGATGCGGCAAAGCAATGAGGGCGGGACCACTGCCCCGCCCTCATGATGTCACCAGCCTTTGTAGGGCATCATCGGCGCTTTTGCGGCGCCGGCCTTCGGCCAGACCGCGACATAGTTCTCGCCGTCCTGCAATTGAATGATGACACCGGCCGCCAGGATGTTCTGGCCCTTGTCGTCGAACTTGACGCCCTTGTAGCCCATCATCAGCTGATCGGGCTTCAGGTCGGTGGCCTTCAGCGCCGCCTGGATCTTGGCGGGATCGGTCGAGCCGGCGCGGTCGATCGCCTCGCACAGCACGAAGAAGCCCTGCATCTGCCGCGCGGCGGTATCGTCCATCTCGTCGCCGCTCTTCTTCTTGTACATCTCGGCAATGATGGCGGTCGGCGAACCCGCAGGCCCGACGCTCCACGACGAGCGATTAAATGCGCCCACCGAAATCTTGCCGACCGCCTTGATGAAGGACGGATCGGAATATCCGGCGTCGTCGGCCAGCAGCATCGGCGGCTTGTAGTCGAGCGCCTGCATGGTCTTGGCAAAAAGGATCGCATCCGACGCGTAGGTGATCATGATCACGACGTCGGGCTTCTTTTCCTTGAGCTGCAGCACCTGGGCCTGCACGTCGGTGGTATTGGCCGTGTAGGCAACATCGATCGGGGCGTTCAGGCCCTGCTCCTTGGCCACACTGGTAATCACGGTCGCGACCGAGGTGCCGTATTCGGTGTTGTCATGGACCAGCGCGACGCTGTCGGTCTTGGCGCCGGTGGCCTTCATGTCCTTGAGGAAGTCGAAATAGATCTTGGCGAAGTCGGAGGCGATCGGCGTCACCCGAAAGAACCACTTGAAGCCACGCTCGGTCAGGTTGGCGGCAACCGATTCACCGTTGAGGAAGGGAATTCCATACTTTTCGGAGATCGCGCTCGCCGTCAGCGTGATGCCGGACTGATAGGCCCCGGTGAGCGCAACCACCTTCTCTTCGGTGATCAGCCGCAGCGCCTGGTTCTGTCCGGTGGCCGGGCTGCCCTGGTTGTCGGCGAAAACCACGTCGACCTTGGCGCCGCCGAGCCCCGCGAGACCGGCATTCTTCGCCAGCGGGAAATTGCCGAGTTCGGGATGCGCATTGTTGATGATGTCGATCGCGGTTTCGATCGCGGCCTTGGCATGGACGCCGGCGCTGGCGGCGTTGCCGCTTAACGGAAATATCGCGCCGATCTTGACGGTCTGCTGCGCGGATGCATGGCCCGCGAGGACAACGGAAATCGAGGCGGCACAAAGCAGCCCGAGGATATGTTTAAGTCTCATATGAAAAGTCTCCGAGAGGTGCCACCCGACGCCAGGCTCTTAAGGCCGGGATGCACGAGGCGTCGCGCCCGCGGCTTCCCCGGTTTTTGGCACGCTCAGCATGGCATGCCCGGTCGACAGGGGCAAGTTGCGGCCGCCCGCGCACGGGTCCGCTGCCAGACTATCAATTGGTCGAAGGCACCGTCTCGATGATTGCCTTCCGCATAGGCAGATCGGCCTTGACCCCGATGTAGACGGTGTTGCTTGCTTGGTGGTTGCCCGACGCGTCGTCGAAGGTCACGACATGCGCATCCGAAATTGCGAAGGCGCCGGCCAGCACGCGCTGGAACGCATCGTCCGGCGGGTCGTTCGACCACAGCGCAAAAACCCCGCCGGGATTGAGATGTTCGGCAAGCCTCTCAAGTCCCTCCGGCGCGTACAGCGCGGCGTGGCGCGGATGCAGCAGGTTTTTCGGCGAGTGGTCGATGTCCACCAGCACCGCATCGAAATGGCGGCCAGGGGTGCGGGAATCGAATCCGTCAGCGGAATGCGACATCGCAAAGAAGTCGGCGTTGACGAGGCGGCAGCGCGGATCGCCGGTCAACCTGCTTGCCGAGCGGAAGCAGCCCCTGCTGATGCCACTCGATCACTTCGGCGAGCGCGTCGACCACGATCAGCGATCGCACGCGAGCATCTTCGAGCACGGCCAGCGCGGTGTAGCCGAGCCCGAGGCCGCCGACGACGACGTCGAGGTCGGTTCGCGTCAAGCGCCGCCAATCCGAGCCGCGCCAGCGCGATCTCGGCTGTGGTGAAGGCGCTCGACATCAAGAACTCGTCGCCGAGCTTGATTTCGAAGATGTCGAGGCCTGACGTCGGCGACCTGCGGCGCCGCAGGCTGAGCACGCCCATCGGCGTCGGGCGAAAATCCAGCTCTTCGAAATAGACGCTCATGCGAGGCCTGCCCTGACTGCGACACTGGCCGCGCCGCCGAACGGCCGCGGCTTCGCCGTAACCACCTCAGGAAGCCCATCGCCGCGCGCTTGCCAAGCCCGGGAGCTAGCGGGTAGAAGGGCGAACCCTTGCGCGATTTGCTATATCCGTCGCAAGTACTGGTAAGAATATATCCTAAGTATCTGAAGATATTGGGGAATGGTGTAACGGTAGCCTATCGGCTTCTGGGCCAAGTCGTTGATGTTGCTAGGCTGGTTTTGCAATTCACCCCCATTTTGATCCGCCTGTTTCCGGGTACTTCTGAGCTGTTTGCAAAACCTCGAAACCAGCGCGCTACCACCTTCCGCAAGGATTCGCGGCCTTACGCTACGCCCGATTTTGGAAAAGTGATCGTTCGATTGAATCCTTGCCATGTCGTCGCCGGCGCACGGTTCTGAACGTTCGCCTCTCCAAGCGCGTCCCGCGATCGTCAGCTGCGCACATGAGCTTCCACTGGCGGGCGCGGGCCGCGAACGCGCATTGGGAGTTGCACGTATACAGCGCCTCCGAAAAAGCGCAGGTTTGATCCTTGGGGAACGGGGATCATGTCATCTGAAACCCTCGGCTGGATACTAGCTTTCATTTTCATCGGGGTGCCGCTGGTCTGGCTTGCGGCCAAGCTGGCATGGTGGGTGTTCCGCATGGTGTTCTTCCTGTGCATCATAGCGATAGCCACGGCTGGCGCTGCATGGCGCGGTGAGATCAAATGATGCGGCGACTTAGTGGTTGGCAACGCCTTGGCCTGATCCTCTCAGTGTTCTGGATTGTCGGAACCTTCTTCTTCATTCGGTTTTGGGAATACAGTGCAGCTATGAACGTTGCGCAGTCGTTTCTCTTTAGCTGCACTGCTGCTGCTGTCCGCACCCTCGATGAGTGCTACGCTTCAACTGAAAATTGGCGCTTGGCCGCCAGAATTATTCACTGGCCCAATATCTTTTGGGGCTCGCTTGTTCCTGTACCCATTCTGTGGTTCGTCGGATGGGCCATACTCAAAATAACTCGTTGGGTGAAGGCCGGTTTTGCTACTTAACATCAGGCCCTGCTCGGCAGCACCCAAGAAGCCGGGACGGAGGGAAGCGCCATGTTCATCTTAATCGGCATTGGCACGATCGTCGCAGTCGCCTTTCTCGCGAACAGAGAGGCGAGCACTGTTTCAATTCCCAAACGCCACATCAAGTAGCCGGGCGAGCCGCACGCCGGCCTTCTGCAACTGCTCCTTCACAACCGGCTCGTTCGCATCAAGATATCCGGCGCCGATCGATACGCTGCCACCTGGCAGGTCGCAGGATGATCCGTGCATCACGCAATATCCCGTTTTGACCGCCTCGGTGACGGCAAAGGATTCGTTCGCCCAGTCCCGCGGATCGGAAGCGTTCCACCGTTCTCTCATTTCAGGGGTGATTGCGTCGGCCAGGTCGGTGGCGGCCTCCAGAGCATCGGGGCCGACTGCGTACAGCACGAGACAGTTATCCCACGTCGCATGCAGGTTTCCCACGCACTGCCCGGTCACCCTGATGTTGTTGCCGCCACGATCGTCTTCGAAAGAGACGTGCAACGGCTGATGGATATCGCCGACCCAATGGCCCAGTGATCTCAGCGCGATTAATCTGTCCGCGTCCGTCTCGGCTTTCGACGAAAGAACCTTGGAGTCGTTCAGGATCGCGGTGAGCACGCACTTGTCGGCCAGGGGGCATTCGTCTGACGTGAGGCCCTTGGAATCTCGCGGCAGATTGAGGAAGTGCTCGGAGGCTCAGATACGCGGATGGTCCGGGAACACGCAAGAGTCCGAAAAGGTCGCGAATCTAGCATCGGGTTGCATCAGTCTGCGGATGGCGGCTCGCGTATCCGGTTGCGCCAGCCGGAAAGCAATTTCACAGATGACTTTGTGGCCAGTGTCGCCCCAAGCCAGCGCATTGCCGCAGAGCGACACGACGACCAACGGCACGAGCAGGAAGCAGCGCAAATCGACACTTCCGTTCATGCAGCCGCCCGATCTTCTTTATCGACCCCCCGCGCCACGATCTTCAGCGCATCATCCGGTAGCGGCCGCTGCAGCGCCTTCGCTTCGTCCCACGGCGCGCGAATCCTATGCGCGAGCTTCTCTCGCTCCCTGAAGAGCCTCAGGCAGGGGACCTGCAAGAAGCCGGAACTTGAGCTTTATGAAGATGTCGCCGACATCTTCCACTGAGCGAGGCCGGAAGCGGAGCCGCTCGGTCATCATTGTCAAACAGCGACGCAACTCCTCGTCGCTCACCTTAATGTGGTTTCGAATTTCGCGGCGTTCAAACGGCGTAACCGACGGGTCGGCAATCCGCCGCCAAGCTACCCTTTGCCATTCCTTCAGCTCATCTATTTTGCGACGTAGGAGATCAGGCTCAGTCATGCTATCGGCCCGCCTTTGAGAAGAAGCAGGTTCAAGCTCTAGCGCTGATTCCTGAAATCCTTAACGAGCCCTGGGCGCCGCGGCGTCCCCAATCGGCGACACTGGCCAATGCGTCGAGCGTGGCCTTGGCGTTGTTAAACTCGCCATCGAGCTGGTTTCCGGGCGACGGCAATGACGGAATTGGCGGCTGGAAATTGTTGAAACTAAACGAACGATTGAATGAGGGCGGCTGTGACACGTGGGCATTCCTCGAATTTGAGGTAACGCCGCCGGCGACGCGACAAAACAGCCAAGGGATAGATGGTACTATAAAAGGGCCGTGGGGGCAAACGTTGTGGCTTCTGTTTCGCCCTGCGATGTCCGCTTGTGGGAATGTTTCGGATATTCCCACTGGACTTTGCGACTTCCGTTTTTGACCCAACTGAGACATCGAGCCTGATCAATGCCTGAGGCCGTTGGGTGTCAATTCTCACTCGCAGCCCGGTCACAAGGTGCTAGGCTTTTGGTGTCGGACGAGGCGTGTTCCTGGAGGGCGCATGCGGCGGCGCGAGTTCATTCTGGCTCTTGGCGGCACGGCTGTGGCCTGGCCGCTCGCGGCACAAGCGCAGCAGTCGGCGCTGCCGCTGATCGGTTTCATGAACAACAGTACGGCCAAGGGCAGTGAGGACCTGAAGACCGCATTTTTGAAAGGCGTAGGTGAAGCTGGCTACATCGATGGCCAGAATGTCACGATTGAATACCATTGGGCGGATGGTCAACTGGATCGACTTCCGGGGGTAGCGGGTGATCTGGTGCGCCGACAAGTAAGCGTGATCGTAGCTACCAGCACTCCCGCAGCCCTCGCAGCCAAAGCTGCGACCGCCACCATTCCGATCGTCTTCGAGACAGCCGCTGACCCTATCAAGCTTGGCCTCGCGGCTAGCCTGAATCGGCCGGGTGGCAACGCCACCGGCGTGGCCCAGTTTAATGCCGTGTTGGTGGCGAAACGAGTGGGGCTGCTGCACGACTTGATACCCACGGCCAAGATCATCGGTATGCTTGTGAACTCGACCGATCCGAGAACCGAGACCCAAACGAGAGACGCGCAGGATGCGGCCCACGCGCTCGGGCTGCAAATCCATGTCCTGAATGCCAGCACCAAAGCTGAAATCGATGCAGCATTTGCGGCTATGCCTGAGCTCCGAATAGAAGCGCTCTTGGTCGGCACCGGCGAGTTTTTCCGCAGGCAGTCCGAAAACCTTGCGGTGTTGGCAGCCCGACAGGGGGTGCCCGCTATCTATCAATATCGCCAGTTCGCGGCCGCCGGTGGTCTGATTAGTTATGGAGCGAGCCTTCCCGATGCCTATCGGCTAGCTGGCGTCTACACCGGCCGCGTTCTCAAGGGCGAGAAGCCCGCCGACCTGCCGGTCATGCAACCGACCAAGTTCGAGCTGGTGATCAATCTCAAGACCGCCAGGACCCTCGGCCTGAGCATTACGCCTGGCGTCCTTGCGATCGCCGATGAGGTGATCGAATGAAACGGCACTTAATGGCAGCTATCGGCACTTTTCGGACATGCCAAGACAGCCTGACGATGTCCGCTCACAGGGGCAAAGCAGACGTCCCGCCGCAAAGCCGCGACTTCCGTTTTTGATGAGTTGCCCGAGGGAGTTTCACCCCCGGGCGCTCCCAGAACCGTACTTGAACCTCTCGATTTATACGGCTCCCGATGTCCGGCCGCTGCCATGGCAGAGTGGCCAATGGGCAAAGAGACTTGGGTTCGCACGGCGGAACCGATCGAACCAGTCTCTCGCACCTTTGGTCTGATGAACCATCCGCTTGAACTTGCGGCGGGCCCATCGGATGACATAGGCATCGATCCTCTTGAGGGTCGGACGCAACTGCGTCGGATAGAATTGGCTGTAGTAGGTGATCCAGCCGCGAATGGACGGGTTGTACATCGCGGCCAGATCGCTGAGGGACTTGTCATTGCGGTGATGCAGTGCCCATCGCCGAACCGTTCGGCTGATGCGCGTCAACGCTTTTGGACTGGCAGCGGGCATGAAGCCGTGAGCCGGCTTTCCGTTCCACATCGTCTTCCGGGCTCGAAACTGGAACCCGAGAAAGTCGAAATGTATGCTGGAATAGTCGCCCCGCCGGTTCGCATCCTTGCAATAGACGATCTTCGTCTTCTCGGGATGCAGTTCCAGCTTGCAGGCCGCAAAACGAGCCTGCAACGCGCTCCACAACGCCAGTGCCTCCTCGGCACTTCTGCAGTGACAGATCGCATCGTCCGCATACCGCTCGAACGGGACGTGCGGGAACTCTCGCGCCATCCACCTGTCGAACACGTAATGCAGGAGCAGGTTCGCCAGCAGAGGACTGATGACACCTCCCTGTGGCGTTCCAGCTGCGCGCGGAACGATGCCGCCATCCTCCATCTGCACGGGCGCCTTTAACCATCGATCGACATAGAGCAGCACCCAAGGACAGTCCGTATGTTGGCGGACGGCCTTGAGCATCAGTGCCCAATCGATGGTGTCGAAGAAGGCGCGCACATCGAGATCAAGCACCCAGTCGTAGCGCCAACAGCGCTGACGGGCCGCGCGCACGGCATCGATGGCAGACTTGCCGGGCCTGTAACCATAGGAGTCCGGATGAAACACCGGCTCCAAGATCGGCTCCAGAAAACGACGCGTGACTTCCTGGGCGATGCGATCGGCGACCGTTGGAATGCCCAACGGTCTCGTGCCGCCATTCGCTTTCGGAATATCCACACGCCGTACCGGCGGAGGGAAGTAGCTCCCTGAGGACATACGATTCCAGAGCTTGTAGAGGTTGCCCGACAGGTCGGCCTCGAAGTCCTCGATCGATTGTCCGTCTACGCCAGCCGCTCCCTGGTTGGCCTTCACACGCTTGAAGGCTTCCCAGACCTCCCGTTTGGGGATCAGAAACGGCTTTGCCTCGTCCATAGGTTCATCCTGTCACCAGTTGGCCCATGGCCAAGGCTGAACAACGCAGCCCCTTGGCTCCAGCCCCATTACAGGACCTTCAACGCTACTACGGGCTGCTCCGTCCCTGCCCTGCGTATCGGTACTCTCACCCTCGCGATTGACGCCGCTTGTGGCTTGTCCCTTCACGCCACCCATCGAAGGCGAGCGGTGTGACGCAGTGCAGGTTCTCACGTTCCATACGAAAGCCTGGTCGAGCTTCGCGCCGCCTACATGCCGGATGCCGCCCGGGCCGTATCAGGCATCCCCCGAGCTGATCCCGGGGGAAGGGTCATCCCCCGGTTTTGACATCGCCTAATCCGCTTTCGACACTTCATCGACGGTTTGCTTGCGCTCGCCTCTCTCGACCTTGCCGTCTGGACTTCCTGCCCAGACTTGACTGCAACGCTCACCACCACAGCTTTTGGCCGCAGCAGCTTGCAGTGGCTTGGGATCAGCACCTGATTGCCGAACCCGAAGGGCCCTCCTTCATCTCTCGTACAGTTGCGCGTCGCCGTTTGGACCGGCTACGCTCGTGACACACGACCCGAAGCGGACATCGGCGATCCTCCAAAGATACTCCATCTCACAGGGTCCCGACGCCTTCCAAGTGCTGGTTCTAGCGAGCTAAACTGCCGCATTATGATCCTTGGGGCGAGCATGAGGCAGCGTCGATTCATGGGACTTGGCGGCGGCGCGGAACGAGCGTGGCCGCTCGCCGTACGAACGGCCCCGTTACCGGACACCGCAGCCGGAGACTCTCTTCAAAGAGAAGAGCAGGACTTTCCATTAATTATCGCAAACATGCCCGCAAACGGTCAGCAAAAGGCGGTGGCCGTCGGAGTCGCTGTCCTTCTGATCGCCGCGGCAGCGGTTATCGCACCGTTCGCGCACATCCAACTGGCCCCTGTTGATGCCTTCATTCCGGTCTTGCAGACCTCCTTGTGCGTTGTCGATCTTATCACTGCGGCCCTTGTGTTCGCTCAATATTCGATCCAGCCTCAGCGCGCCCTTCTCGCGCTCGCAAGCGGTTACATATGCAGCGGTTCGTTCGCGTTTTTGCAGACGCTGGCCTTTCCGGGCGGGTATGCCCCCGCTGGTCTGATCGGTGACGGGCCTAACACTCCAGCCTGGATTTACGTGCTTTGGCACACCACGTTTCCGGCGGCGATCCTCGTCTATGCGCTCACCAAGGATGCCACCGGAGCCGCCAGACCGGGCAGACCGGCAATGACAACCATTGCAATCACTGTTGCCTGCGTCCTTGCGGCGATAACAGGACTGACCTGGATCGTGACAACGAAAACGGAATATCTTCCGAGCTTCTACACCGAAGTCAGGTTTCAGACACCCCTTGGCAATCAGGCCAACGTGGCGCTTTTGCTATGGGGTGCTACCGCACTCGCGGTGCTGCTAGTTCGCAGGCGGACAATCCTCGATCTATGGCTGATGCTGACGTTGCTTGCTTATTCGCCAAACTTCCTGGTGGCGATCATCGGCAGCTCGGTACGATTTACCGTCGGTTGGTACGCGGCTCGCTGCTTTGTTCTGGTCGGCAGTTGCATGTTGCTGACCGTGTTGCTCTTCGAAACAATGTTTCTTTACTCGCGCCTTGCCAGCGCCATCACGTTGCAGCGACGCGAACGCACCAACCGGCTCTTGAGCGTGGAAGCTGTCACGGGCGCCATCGCCCATGAGCTGAGATCGCCCTTGGGAGCTATCGCGATTAATGCCAGTACAGCCCTCAGCCAGCTGCGGTCGAATCCCCGCGAACTGGAAGACATGGAGAACATCCTTAGTGACATAGAGGCGGATTGCCACCGCGCTGGTGCAATGATTTCGAGCATCCGCGAAATGACCACCAAGACGGTTCATCGAAGCGCTCTGACGAGCGCTGAGGATGTAGCGCAACTCGTATTGCGATTGCTAAGACACGATCTTCAGGTCAACGAAGTATCCGTCACTACGGAGTTTCAAGGCAACCTTCCCGACGTGCAACTGGATGGCATGGAGCTCCAGCAAATACTCTTGAATCTCGTCAGAAACGCTATCGATGCATTGAGCTTCTCGCCCCCTGAAGCGCGACGGCTGCGGCTCAAAACCAGGTTCGACGGTCAATCGACCGTATTGATGTCCGTCGAGGACTCCGGACCTGGAATTTCCACCGAGGATCGAAAGCACATATTCGATCCGTTCTTTACGACAAAGTCCGATGGTATGGGATTGGGGCTCGCCATCTCTGCTAACTTGGTTGCAAAGTACGGGGGGAAATTGAGGCTAGTCAAGTCGGACGCCGACGGCTCTATTTTTGAGCTTGATATGCCAGTGGGCAGGCGGCGCTCGGCTGAGCAGGCGCACCCGTGATCGTCCCGACTTCAGCCATGTCTGCTCATGGCACCAAACCGACATGCCGAAGTGGTCGCTCTATGTCCGTTACTGGGAGCACAACGGAAAACATATGCTCGTAGCGGGCTTTTCCGGGTTTGACCCAACAGCGACATTGATGCGCCGCACCAATCGGTGGCTTTGCCGGTCGGTATAACCCGCGTCCTCAGATTTAGATGTGTTAGGCTTCGCTGGTTTCGCGCGACGAATCTCGCATTTGCAACCAATCTCACAAGTTTTCATAGAGGGGGCGATCTTGAATTCGTCGGGTAAAGTTTCGTTTCGTGCGCTTACATTATTGGCAATCGCGATCTCTATGAGCAATGCTGGCTTCGCGCAGAGCGGTGTTGGCTCATCCGCGGCGTCGTTGTTTGACGGGCTTCCAGCTTGGGCTTTCTTATGGGACCCGAACGTCAAAGTGCCCCCACCTGACGACAAGCCCAATCCACTTCAGGGTAGCAATGCTGCATTCAGTTGGAAGCAGGCGCGTGACCTATTTTTTGCGCCCGACTGGCATCCGGATGACCATTCTGCGATGCCAGAAATCGTCGCCAGCGGACGCAAGCCCGACGTTCGAGCTTGCGGATCGTGTCATCGCGTTGAGGGCACCGGTGGTCCTGAAAATGCAAGTCTCGCCGGTTTGCCGGTCAGCTATTTCGTCCAGCAGCTCGCTGACTTCAAGAGTGGCGCGCGAAAGATGTCAGGCCCTGAAAGGCCCTCCACTCAATTCATGATGGCATCAGCCAAAGGCATTACTGAGGCTGAGGTGCTAGCGGCGGCAGAATATTTCGCGGCGCTGAAGCCTAAGCGGATCATCAAAGTGGTCGAGAGCGAGACGATTCCGAAGACGGGGCCATCGCGGTTGTTTTACGTGAAGAGTCCGGAGGGTGGCACCGAGCCACTTGGCCCGCGCATCGTCGAGATACCCGATGATGTAGATCAGTTCGAGCTTCGTGACTCGCGAGCGACGTTCACGGCTTATGTGCCCGTGGGAAGCGTGGCAAAGGGAGAAGCACTCGCCAAAACCGGTGGATCAGGAACTACTACTGCTTGCAACACCTGCCATGGGCCGGAATTGAAAGGCGTTGACGCAATTCCGCCAATCGCCGGACGCTCCCCTACCTACATCGTACGCCAGCTCCATGAGTTCCAAAAAAGCGGCCGCCAGGGAAACGCAAGCGCCCAGATGAAACAAATTGTAGAGAAGCTTTCGCAGGATGACATGATCGCGTTGGCTGCCTACGTGGCCTCCCTCTAATTTTCCGAAGATAATGTCGCATGTTGGCACTAACCGGACCAACTGGCCCGGTCTGATGATGTCTGTTGTTCGGGGTAGACCGGAAGTGGCTGGCAGAGGGTTAAAACGGCGCTTTTGGTAGAGTCGAGATGTGGCGCGGTGGCTTTAGGTAGAACATATCTGTTGCCGCCTCTTTCGTCTGGCGGTGCCTTAGTGGTTCAGCCGTGACTCCGTTTCCACATCCCGCTCATCGAACCGGACAGGCAGATCTCCCGCATCCGGCTCTCGGACAAGACTTCACGCTTTCGCGTGCAACGCCATCTGCAGCTTCTGAACACTTATCGGAGTTGATAGGTTTCCCAATCTCCATGTCCTTCACCACGTATTGCGTCTGTCTTGAACTGAGGTCCCTTCCCTCCACCGGAGTTACCCGGCTTCAGCGGTACTACGAACCTCTCCGCCACCCCAGGGCGCCCGGCCTGTCCCTCACGGGCTTCCGGTTGGTCCTCGCTGACCACGCAATGGGGCTTCCCGTGTTGCGTACGCTTTCCTTGTGTACATGCTGTCGCCACTACCCCGGCGCAGCGACTGGGCGTACTGCTTCGCTCATTCACCCCAGCCGTATCAGCCTTCCCCGAAAGGGTTGTCGGGTCGGCCTGCGCATTGTCCTTTTCGAGGCTTGCTCGGCGTTCACTCGCGTTACGGCCTGCACACTCGCGCTGTCACCAATTCGTGACACGCTAATCGAAGGCTTCAGCCACTTCGTTACCTCCATGACTGCTCCGATTGCTTCCGGCTGGAGCGGTTGCCGGGTGGGGCTTGCACCCACTGGAAAGCGCCGCCTTGTCACGGCGCACACCCAAAATGGACATCCGAACCGCTCGGATCCGATTGTCTCTTGCAGTTTAGTTCGATTGAAGAAGCTCGGGATCTCTCTATTGAACAGCGAACAGCCGCCATTCGCCAGGTACACCCTTGAGGTTGTGCGCGCCGCGGTCGGCGAACTGAAGTCCGGAGCCCGCGACCAGATCTTTGACCGTGCTCGATACCATCACCTCGTCCGGTCCTGCGGTCGCGGTGACGCGCGCTGCGATATGCACCGCAATTCCGCCGACTTCGCCACCAATCAGCTCGCACTCGCCGGTATGCAGTCCAGTGCGAACCTGCAGGCCCAACGGGTGCATCTTCTCGCGCACCGAGCGGGCGCAACGCATGGCGCGCGCCGGGCCGTCGAAGGTAGCAAGCAAACCGTCGCCTGTGGTGTTCACCTCGTGGCCACGGAATGCGGCCAATTCTTTCCGCAACACCGCGTAGTAGTTGTTGAGCACCTCGCGCCACCGCGCGTCGCCCAGTTCGGCGGCGCGTTCGGTGGACCGAACAATATCGGTGAACATGATGGTGGCGAGCACCCGGTCAGGTTCGAGAAGTCGGTGTGTGCCAGTTATGAATTCCTCGATCTCGTCTGCAATGAGATCCTGTGTCTCCTGATCGAGCACCAGGTGATCGGTGCCGGGAATCTCGACGTACTTGGCGCCGGGGATGTGCTCGGCCAAGTAGCGGCCCATATCGACCGGTACGAGCTTATCACCGGCGCGATGCAGTATCAGCGTTGGCGCTTGGATCGTCGATAGCAGGTGACGGACGTCTATCTCGTAATTCGCCTCCATCAAGGCGCGAACAGAACCGGGACTCGCTGCTGCACGCTCTATTCTGGCAAACCATTGAAGGAAGGCCTGGTCATCGCGCCGGCTGGGCGCATTCAGCCGCAACAAGATGCCTTCCCCCCAGTGCGCAACTAGTTGGGCGAGGAACTGATCCAACGCCTCGCGGGTCATCATCCAAGGTTCGTTCTTCATCGATGCAAAAGTGCCAAACAGCACCAGTGCGGAAACTCGCGCCGGATAGGTGGCAGCAAACATCAGGCACATCGGGCCGCCTTCCGACCAGCCATAGATCGTCGCGCGCTCAGAGCCCGCTGCATCCATTACTGCGCGCACGTCACCGACCCGTTCCTCCAATGTCTGTTCGGCGACCCGGTCTGAAAGCCCCTGCCCGCGCTTGTCAAAGGCGATTACCCGAGCGAAAGCAGTGAGTCTCTTGAGCAGATGTTCATAGCTCGGCATCTCCCACAGCAGTTCGACGTGCGAGATGGTACCTGGGACCAGCACGATGTCTCGGGGGCCATCGCCAAAGACACGGTAGGCGATGAAAACATCGCCACTGCGGGCATACTTGATCGAGCCTTCCACGGTCATATCCCTTTGGCAGCGCCGCCATGCTCGCCGTCCGTCGGAAGAAGACTTTCCCTCGCGAGGCCAAGGAGCAAGGCGATCGCTTCGCCACGGTAAATCGAAACATACTTCGAGTCGAGCTTCGGTCTAAGTCGCTAGAATTGTTTAATCGAATAGGGATGTTCTATGCCGCAGCATGAGTCTCGTCTTAGTACTCATCCGACATCGGATGCCTGCCGATGGTGCCTGCCTTTGGGAGCAAGGCGGACATCGCGCGAACTTGTCTCAATGTCCGGCAGGCACGAAACGGACATCGCGCGATGTCCGAGTTGAGTCCGCTTTCGGGGGTAAAGCGGAAGTCGGCGTCGGCCAGTTCGACTTCCGAGTTTGACCCATCTCGGAAGTCGCGCGGCGCGGGCACAATTGCTGGTCGTAGTGTCCTGAGTTGATGGCTAGCAGTCCTAATTTCCAGGATGGATGATCCGGTAGACCGGATACCACCACCTGTGTGTACCGAAAACTTAAACCCGGACATAGTGATGGTGAAGCCCGCCGAGGATCGGGCGTGAGCGAATGATTCCGGTCTGGTGAATCGGACGGGACATCGGCGCATCCTTATGTAAAGACCGATGCGTTCTGACGGAGTTGTAATAATCGGCGTATGATTTTAGAATCCGGCGCAGCTGTGTCTCGCTGAAGACCATGATGTGGTCCAAGCACTCGCGCCGGATCGATCCGATCAACCGCTCGGCAAAGCCATTCTGCCAGGGCGAGGATGGTGCAATTGGCTTATCTCGGATGCCCATGGCGCGACGTCGGCGCATGACAACAGTGCCGTAGATTCGATCGCGGTCCCGGATCATGTAACTCGGAGCCTCAGCCCAAGGGAAGGCCTCTGTTATCTGACGTGCAACCCACTCCGCTGTCGGGTTGGTTGTGACGTTGATCCAGACGAGATCCCTGCGATGAAGCCGCACAATCACGAAGCCGTAAAGTAGTTTGAAGCCAATAGTCGGGACGACGAACAAATCCATGGCGGCAATATCCGGCGCGTGGTTTCGCAGAAAGGTCCGCCATCCCTGGCTGGGCGGCCCTCGTCGCTTGACCATGTATTTGGCGACGGTTGATTGAGCGGCGCTAAACCCAAGCTTGAGAAGTTCGCCGTGGATGCGCGGCGCACCCCAAAGCAAATTCTCCATACTCATCTGCCGGATCAGCGTACGTAGTTCTAAGTCGATTTGCGGGCGCCCTCCCCGCGAACGCGATTTCCACCGCCAGTAGCGGCGAAAGCCGGCCCGATGCCAACGCACCAGCGTTTCAGGCTCGATAATCGTCACGACCTTCATGATCGAGGGAAACCAGCGATACATCTGAACGAAGAACCAGCGATCATTGTTCGTAAGGTGGGCTCTGCCTCTCACCTTCCGCTGCAAAATGACCAGCTGATGTCGAAGTACAGCATTCTCGACCTCAAGCCGGCTGTTCGACTTGAATGGCGAGGCCAGAACGGCCAGAACGAAGCAGATCAGCGCTACCATTGCGCCAACCTAGCCGATTCTGTTACCTGATAAACTCGGATATGGTTTTCGGTACACACAGGCGGGGATTCTGGCCGCTATTGGCTTGGACCGATCAGGGAGTCTGCTTTGGCGGTATTTTGCGCGTTCACTCCGCTTGCCTTTGAGAGATTTCGGGCTCTGTGGTATCAAGTTCCTGTGTGCTCCCGTCGAGCCACATATGAATCCTGTTTGATGGAATGAGTTGCCTCGGCAAGTGAGGATTGATGGTGCCAGCGTAGACCCGTAGTCCTTCGTCGACTTCTCGTTCGTGCGAAGTCCTTGGCTTCTGCTTCAGTTTCGAATGTCTTGGTCACCCGAGGGCTTCGCCTTTTGGGCAATATTCCCCGTTTCTGAACCTCAAAAGTAACGTACCAACTTCTCGCCATCCACCGTCCGAACAGTCTAACCTAGCAGCCGTAACCGGCCAATGCCTGGAATTCCAATAGTTCCAATATTGCGTTCAGCTCCCCCTGAAATAAATGAAGTTTCGATCTGCCAATGATTGATCTAAATCAATGGTCAGACGCTATGGCGATCCGACCCGAAAGCACAACGCCGCCGGAGCGGAGTATGATCGCTCGGCGGCGTTGGTATTTCTATGGTCGGCTCCTCAAATGCCGGCGCGCCGCCGCAGGCGCTCAGCCCTGTTTACGGACTGTCTTAAACGGCGATGTCAGGC
>CAVZWE010000019.1:0-263590 GCA_963778925.1 uncultured Alphaproteobacteria bacterium
GGAGTGGAATTCCTTCGGCGACACAGGAGGCAAGGGATAGGTCTGGGGTTCGATCATCTAGGACTTCAAGCGAAGCGCTGATGAATTGGCCGGGCGTCGGCAACGGCCGCGCAAGGAGAAGGGCCCTCCGAAGGCAACGGTCACACACGTTCGAATTCGTGGGGTGCGCCAGGAGAGCATGTGCCGAACGTGCCGGGACTGTGGCGGATCGATTTACCCCAACGGAAGCCCGGCAGCGCGAAGCGCTGCGGTATCGGCTTCAACTTGAGCAGTATCGCGGCGACTGAGCTGGGTCCTGAGCCATGCCGCGATTGTGAAATTCGGACGGGCCACCAGCAGTTGCTCAGCGGTTTGTCTGGCCTTCTCGGCTTGGCCTGTCTGCTGATAGACGATCACGAGATCGGTCAGGCCAAATCCGGGATTTCGGGCATGATACGCCTGAAAGGCCGCGATCGCCTGTTCCGGTCGCCCAGACAGGCGGTAAGCGTTGCCGAGGCCGCCCAGATACACCGCAGGAAAGTTCGGAGCGAGCGCGATCGCCTTTTCGCTCAGCGTGACCGCGTCTTCGGGATAGCCCGATGCTGCAAGAATGAAACTTGCGAGCTCGGCCGTATCAGCCGCCCCAGGCGCCAGTTTGACCGCCGTTCTGGTCGCCGCAACGGCTTCTTCGTGCTGCCCTCGCAACAACAGCACCAGGCTTGAAGCCGTGTAGGCGTCGGCATTGCCGGGATCGATGGCAAGTGCCCGGTCAGCGTAGGCACGAGCCTTGTCGATCGCGGCGTCACGTTCGTCCCACCAACCGAAGCGGGCATCCAGGCTATGCAGGAAGCCCAGCTTGGCATTGAGCGCCGCCGAGGCCGGGTCAAGCGCAAGTGCCTTTTCCCAAAAAAACCGCGCCTGACTGTAAGCTTCCTTGGTGACGGCCTTGCGGTGGTGCGTCATCCCCTGAACCCAGTAGGTCCAGGCCTCGACATTGGTGGTGGTCGTGTAGTGCAGCCGCGCCTGCTCGCCCTCCGTGAGCTTTACCTGCATCTCGGTGGCCAGCACGAGGGTTATCTCGTCTTGGATCGCGAAAATATCGTCCATGGCGCGATCGTAGCGTTCCGCCCACAAATGCGCGCCATCTGTCGCGTCGATCAACTGCGCAGTGATCCGGATGCGGTTTCCGCTCTTGCGAACGCTGCCCTCGAGAACGTATCGGACGCCAAGTTGCTTCGCCGCCTCTCGAATATCGACTGAACGCCCCTTGTAGACGAAGGAAGAATTGCGCGCGATAACCCGCAGCCCGGCAAGCTTCGACAGCGTGGTGATGATGTCTTCGACGAGGCCATCGCAGAAATGCTCCTGCTCTGGATCGCCGCTCATGTTCTGGAACGGCAGCACTGCAATGGAGGGCTTGTCGGGGAGGGGAAGCGTAGGCCTTGTCTCAATTGCACCTGTTTGAAGCGTAGGAGGGACAGCGCTGGATGACTTCATTCGCCAAACGCGCATTGACTCGGTGATGTTCTTGAGTGTCTGGGCACCCAAATCGTCGAAGCTAATGTCGACCTTGCCCCGGACTTGTCGATAGGCGTCGTCGGACAAGCAAATCCCGCCAGGCTCGGCGATACCCTCAAGACGGGCGGCAATGTTGACGCCATCGCCAAAGAGGTCGCCGCCCTTGACCATGACGTCACCGACGTGGACCCCGATCCGGAAGCTGATGTGACGGTCTGGTGAAATGCCGGCGTTAGCCTCGGCAAGTGTTGCCTGCGCTTCCACCGCGCATTGGACCGCGTCGACGGCGCTGCCAAACTCCGCCAGCACGCTGTCGCCGGCTGTATTAGCGATCCGGCCGCGGTGGGAGGCAATCAGGTTGTCCAGCGTGGCTCGCCGTTGGGTTAACTCCCGTAGGGTCCGGACCTCATCAGCCCCCATAAGTCGACTATACCCGGCGACGTCCGCCGCAAGGATAGCCGCAAGACGCCGTTCTATCCGCTCGCCTGTCAAAAAACCCCCTGAAACCGCAGATCTGCCCAGACGATTACAACACGGCGATTGGTTCCAAGGCTAGTTTGGAATTTCTGTCGGCGACCCAAAAGGCAAGGGGCTAAGGGCTGGCAACTGCCCTAGGGCTTCGAACGGATGGACAGGAGCGTCTTGAAAAGCCAACGGTCGCTCGGGTGCCCCTGGAAAGCACGTGCCGAGAGTGCCGGACTCTGGCGGCGGAGCTAAGGCCTTCTGGGTCAGCTCAAAAACTGCAAATCTCAATATTTCAGCATCGCGGAGGATCGGTCTTGGAGACTAATCGCGTCCCGTTTGAAGATGTAACCGCCGGACTGGTTACAAAGTCGGACAAGATACGCGCGCTCGCCAAAGCCGGTTATGCGAGGGTAGAAATCGCAGCCCTGTTAGGTATTCGCTATCAGCACGTGCGAAAAGTCTTGCTTGAGGCCGGAATCACAGGCGGCCTGAAGAACGTCAGGCTTGAAGTCGAAAATGAACCTGTTGAAGTCCAGTTATCTGACGACACGGAGCCGGTTAATGCCGAGTTTTTGCTCCAGGCCGGATTTAAGCTTCTAGGAAATTGGACACAGCCGGCTCCTGGCGAAATTCTTCTTAGCGCGAAGGGCCCCAATGACCCCGGCGTCTACGCCTTCATTCTTGAGGGCGTAATCGTTTACGTCGGGCTCACGCAAACCGGCTTGAGAACCCGATTGGATCATCATCGACGAGGTCACGAGCGTCAGAGGACGAGCAGACGTGTGAAGGGGCTTATCGCAACCGCTCTCTCCGAAAAAAAGCGTGTCGAGGTGCTTATTGCAATCCCTCCGGCACTAGATTGGAACGGTCTACCAGTCAACACAGCCGCAGGCTTAGAAATGGGTCTGATCAAACTCATAAAGCCGGCATGGAATATTCTTGGCGCCACCTTATGATTGCTGGCGTTAGAAATTAGGCCGGGACCGATACAAGAGAACCTTCCGTCAATGTAGTTTCACCCGACCACCGATACGCTGTCAAATAGCCCTTCTTAGCAACGCTAAAGTCCAGACACGCCGCGTTTGACGCCGTGATCGCTGGCTGGTCCTCCAGCCAATAATGGCCAAAAAACACGGGCTTACCTTCGAAGTATCGGTAGTCCCTTGGAAGTTTCGAATCGGGTAGTTTATTTCTTTCCCGCTCCTCCAGTCCAAGGGTGGCCTTTCGAAACGTTGTTGCACTTTGGTCCCACCAACGGAGACGAACTTCCTCTCGCTTGTGTCCATCCTTGTCGAAAAAATGGATGCCCTCTGGTAGACGCTGTTCCGGGCCCTTGAGGAGTATTTCGATAGCGGCATGAGCGTCCGAGCCACGACGATAGCTCTCCAGAACTCCCGCCTCGGTGAAACGCCCATCTTCGTCTATGAAGGGCATTAGAGCCGCGCGCGACGGCTCGTGCCAGCAGGCATGGACCACACGAAGGTCGGGTAGCTCAAGCCACAAGGGCAGGCTTCTAAACCAACGGAGCGCATTCTGGTGGTCGGCCGAGTTCTCTTCGATCTGTTGGAGGAACTTCACGTGCTGGCGCGCATTTTTTTCCGAATGATTTCGGAGGAATTCTCCGTCTTCGTGCATGGCTGCCCAGCCAATGGCATTGAATTCGTGATTGCCCATTACTGCGCTGGCGACCCCGGTCTCGCACATAGTGCGGGCGATCCGTAGCACCTCCCGTTGTTCAGGACCGCGGTCGATGAAATCGCTCCGAATCAAGTGGTCGACGTGGCGCTTGCCACCAACATGATTTCTGTCGGACTGGATATCACGCGACTTGGCCTGATGCTGGTTCAAGGCCAGCCGAAGACCGCAGCCGAATACATCCAAGCAACGAGCCGGGTTGGCCGTGATCACGATCGCCCCGGCTTGGTGGTTGTTGTGCTCAACGTGCACAAGCCGCGCGACCGAATGCACTTTGAGCAATTCTGCCAATTCCACCGAACCTTCTATCGAGCGGTCGAGGCCACCAGCGTAACGCCATGGGCGGCGCGGGCTCTCGATAGAGCCTTGGCCGCAATAGTCGTTGCAGCCGCCCGTCACGTCGATGTGAGCCTAACCCCGGACACCGCGGTGAGCGCGCTAAAGGATCATCCTCTGACGCCGACAACGCGTCCGCGATGCAATTCTCAGTCGGGCTCCTGACAAGGCAATTGCCGGCGGCAAGGCGGCGCTCGCCCTGCAGATTGACGCGATCCTCGACGCATGGATAGCGACGGCAGCACGATCAAGCCGCTGGTGGGAACGTTTTCGCCTACGCGCATAAGAAAAGCCCCAACAGGCTGCTGCATATGCCGCTCGCGCCGGAGATACCCAACCTTCCGCAAGGCTCATCAACTTTTCATAGCGGGCAGGTCGATGCGCGATGTCGAGCCCAGCGTGACGCTGAAGGTGAAAGACCCTGATGGGAAAGTCATCGCCAACGCGGATGACGTCTGATGAGCAAGAATACGCAGCGCCTCAGCCAGGTTATTTCCACGTTTGGCCCGGGGGCCATGGTGGATTTGCCAACGCGGTCCGTTGTTATCGGCGGACTTGAACAGTGGGACATGAAGGGCGGCGGATTTACGACTTTGTCGGAGCCCCGCCTTCAGGAGCGACTCGAAAGGCTTTTGAAAGACCGAAACCGGCTCGATCCAGGCAAGAGCCTCTCGCTGCGAACGCCACCGATCACCGAGGTTGCGCCGAATGGCGAGCCTCGTGGCATATCATCCGCGATATTTCCAGCATGGTTCGTGTGCGAGGAGGTTGACGTTGTCGGGACGGGACCAGCGGGGTTTCGTCGCCGCAGACTGGTGCGGTGGAGAGACCTGGATGCGACGGGCCGCAAGCGCTTCAACTTCGATGACGGGCGAAAGAGCGAAGTAACGCCAATTCGCTTCGTCTGCGCCTGCACAAAGGGTCACTTGCAGGACATCGACTGGCGTTGGGTGGTGCACGGAGCCACCGTTTGTCAGGAGCCGATGTGGGTCGAGGAAAAGGGAACCAGTGCGGACCCTGCCGATACCTCCGTCGTGTGCGGCTGCGGCAGGCGGCTGTCTCTCCAGGAAGCTTTTATCCCGGGCAGGCTCGGAAAATGCCGCGGCGAGCGCCCGTGGCTGCTCGACAAAGATCCCGATGGATGTGACCAGAACCTGAAGCTGCTCACGCGAACCGCGACAAACACCTATTTTCCGCAGGTTCTGACGATCATTTCGCTGCCGTCGGAAGAGGATGAGCTGACGAAACTGGTTGCCGAGCTCTCTGGAGAGCTGATCAACGTTAAATCGGTAGAGGATGTCGCTGCCGCAAAGCAATTCAATCCAAAAATTGCCGCATCGCTCGGCGATTTCTCCGACGACGACATTTTTGATCGCCTCATGAGAATTCGCGAAGGTGCGAAAGCCGACGCCTCAAAATCTCCGAAGGTGGCTGAGTTCGACGTGTTCGCCAGCGGTCGTGAGGAGATCGGGCAAAACCATCCGACTGCTAAACTCTACGCGCAAACTTTGAAGCGAGAAGCCTGGGCTTCCAGCGCCCCGGATGTCGATCTTTCGAGCGTAAAGAGCCTCGTCGCCGTCCACAGGCTTCGGGAAGTGTCCTGCCTTTATGGTTTTACGAGGTTCGAAGCCGCGCCGACATCCAGTGACGGCGATATCGAGGATGTGAGCCTTGCGGTGGACGGGGCACCAATATCAAGGGACGCCGACTGGTTGCCGGCGATCGAGCAGTTTGGCGAAGGTCTGTTCGTGCACTTCGACGAAGGCAAAATCCGCTCATGGCTCGGCGAGGAGCCGGTTAAAGAGCGAGATGCGAAGCTGATTGCCGGTTTTCAGCATTGGTCACGTCGTTTTGGTGGCAAAGGCCCTAAGTATCCCGGCCTGCCCTACGTGCTGCTCCACAGCCTCTCGCACGCACTGATGTCCGAAATCGCGCTCGACTGCGGATATCCGGCGAGTGCCCTCAAGGAGAGGGTCTACGCGTTGCCCGAGGGCGATGGAGGCCGCTTTGGAATCTTGATCTATACGGCAACAGCCGGTGCTCAGGGAACCTTGGGCGGTCTGGTGGCCACAGCGCCTCGGTTTGCGTCAATTCTCAAAGTAGCTTTGGATCGAATTGCCATCTGCTCGAACGATCCGGTGTGCTCTGATCACGAACCAGACACCCAAAGCGGCGATCGCGCGACCCACGGCGCAGCTTGCCATAGCTGTTTGCTGATCGCTGAGACGAGTTGCGAAAGCCGCAATCTGTATTTGGACCGCGCCCTTTTGGTTCCGACAATGTCGGCAACGGGCGAGGCTTTCTTTTGATGGCTAGGACAACCGTGAACCACTCGGGCACGAGCGGTGGTCTGAGTAGATCACAAGGATCGTGGACGAGGCCACGTTCCTACAGGTTGTGGGTTCCGCGCAGTAGTTGGGGCCTGAACACCCCCCAAGGACAGAAAACGAAAATTCACGCGAAGAGAATCGAACGACACCGATTCCAGCCTAATCACTAAATCGGCCTGCTATTTCCCCCGAGCGGCCTTTCTCACTGCAGGTCAATCACTGGCGCTCGTTTTTGGCGCCCCTATAGGGGTTCCAATTGGACAGCCTACGGCGTCAGCCGCGAAAACGACCCTGCGCAAAATAGGTGTATTAGGCCATACACAGCAGGCCCTTCCTCACTTTCGGGATGTCTCATTGGTCGCTCGACGAAATAGTGTTCTCGACATTCCGCGACCTTCCGAACCTGCGGCGCTCTGCGGGTGCTGGGGACCTGCTTTGGGTTCGACCGGTCGAACTAGCGCGAATTGGTCGACTGGGCGTTGGTTGTCATTTGGTTGTCTTTTGTCAACCAAGGTCAACCAACAGCCTACCGCTTTTGACCGCATTTTACCCACAGCCGACCGTCGGGCGACCCACAAAATGTAGGGCCGGGAGGTTGATTGCGTGCGGCCTTGGAGAGACACCCGAGCCCTCACCGACCCGGGGCTTACGTCACGACAGCCGCCTGTCCGACCACCGTGTGCAGGTGTTCATCGAAAGCTCCAGAAGCATAGCGACGTGCCGGCAAAGCCTTCGAGACGATCCAAGGAGGAAGTAAAAAATGCTGGTGGCGACTGGCCCGATCCCTATGGCTTGAACCGATATCCTCTAGGACTTCGATGCTCTGCCTGCTGACGCGGGTGTATCTGCGCGTATCTTGAAGGCACCGTTCAGATCTGACCGGTTGAGTTGGCGAGGTCCGTTCACTGGGTAAATCGGACATGGAGACTCGAGCGTCAACTTCCGAAATTGACCCCGGCGGAGATGTTCAGCGCGACAGCTTCCAAGCCCGGACTAACCATTCTCCACCGTGAAGGTGAGACCGGCCTTGGCTTGCAGCCGGCCGATGAGCGGCTCTCCCATCGACGAGGCCGTGGTCCAGAATCCTCCGCAAACCGCCTCATGCGAGACCTCGCGCGCTAGACAGATGCCGCTCTCGGCGATCATCCTGGACGTCGAACCGTAGCCGGGGTCCTTGTCACCCTTGACCGAGACCCTCAGGCTTCGGCCATCGCTGGTCTCGCCGATAAGCAGAATGTCGTAGAAGCCGGCGTCGCGGGCCGCCTTGGGCGGGCCCTGCCCGGGCTTCGGCAGGACAAAACGACGGATCAAGGCGCGGGTCGGTGCAAACCCGATCAGGGCGTTCTGGACCGCCTCGCGGCGTGCCAGCGCTTTGGCTCGCTTCTCGCCAGCCGAGCCGGAGCCCGTCATCATCATCTCGTCATAGACAAAACCCCGGCCATAGGCGTAGTTCAGCAGCTGGTTCGAACGATGCACCGCCTTGGTGTTGATCATCGCCATCATGAAGGGCGCAACCCACGAACCCGCGGCGACGTCCTCGACGACCTCGTTTCCACTCGGCTGAGTTGCTCCGACAAATCCCGGCGTCAGGGCGAAGGGATCGGACAGAAGTTCTTGCGGATCGCAGGCTCACGCGCGGCGGCTTCGACGGTCGCGAGCAGGCTTGCCGCAGTGCCGCCGGAAAATGTGCCTTTCATTTTCCGCACCCGCCCCCGCACCCGGGTCGCGGGCTCCCCAAATCTTGCCCGCGCCTGCTGCTCGAGAAAGAAGACTCCCAGATCAAAAGGAATGGAGTCGAAGCCGCACGAAAACACGATGCGCGCGCCGGATGCTTGCGCGGCGTCACCGTATTTACGGATCATCGCCGCCATCCAGGCCGGTTCCCCGCACAGGTCCACATAATCGGTTCCGGTCGCGGCGCAGGCCGCCACGAGGCCCTCGCCGTAAAGCTGATAGGGCCCGACCGTCGAAATGATCACCTTGGCGCTTTCCGCCATGGTTTTCAGCGAAGCTGGATCGGACGCGTCGGCGGCGATCAGCGGGAGATTCAATGGTCCGCCGATGAGGTCGCGGACCTCAGCAAGTTTCCCAGCGCTTCGCCCAGCCATCGCCCACCTGATTTCGCCCATCGCGCCATAAGTGCCGAGCAGATGTTCGGCGACCAGTCGGCCGGTAAAGCCGGACGCGCCATAGACGATGATGTCGTAGGCGCGCGGGTGCGCTTGTTCGGCATTGGCCATAATGGTGTCCTCATCGTCGCGGGAGATTGCTGCGATAACGACCGCGCAGCGTAAGACGTCCGTCTGTTGAAGAGTGGTCCACAGGTTCAGGCGGGTCAACCGGCTGCGCACTCGTCTGTTGCAGATATGCTCCGGCATTCGTCCGAGGCTTATTTTGACTTTGGCGACCTCAGATGACCGCCCCTTCAGTCGTGAGAAATGATGGCGCGATGTCTCCCTACGGGCGAGAGCGGCGGACGACGCCCATCGCGCCATCCCGGTTGCCGACGAAATCAGTTTTGTGCGAATATCCGTTTATGAGTTCCAATATCGAGCCACTAGCCCGAGAAATGACCGAACGCACCTGTCGGCGCGACGGCATGGCCGAGACCAAAATACCGGCCTGGGTCGATCTGCATTGGCCATGCGCTGCCGCAATGCACGAGGCTGGCGTCATGGACGAGGATGGTGAATGGATTGTCGACAAGGATGTCCGGCTGGGATTGGACGCCTATCGAGAGAGATTTGCGCGCCACGAATGAGACCCGCGGTTGCGGCCGCAGGCGTCTGCCGCATTCGGGCCAGAGCGAACTTCGACGCCATTCTTGGTGACCGTCCAATCGGACAAAGTGCCAGCTTGAGAAGCGCCTGCTCCATACACGCTCGTTGTTGCCCCAAGGAAGAGGCCGATAATTACACCGATGATGAATTTCGCCATGAATCTCGCTCCACTTGGACAAGCGAGAGATTATAGCACGGGAACGGTGAACTCGGACCAATTGATCCGGGACCGGACACGGCGATTGCGGCGCCTCACTCCACGAGTGTCGGATATGATTGCTGCTCGATCGCCATTGGACGGGAGCGTTACGTAACGCGCCCCCAAATACCCGATGGACATAGAACTTGCATTCGCCATCATGAAGTTCGCCATGACGGACTTCGCTATCTTAGCGAGGGCATACGCTGGGCAAGCTGCAGCGATTACGAAGAGTGAAGAGTCTAGCGGTGCGACCCGTCAGGGAACCAATAAGGTGAGCGTTGGTGGGTCCTTTGCGCTCATCAGCTACATCGCGAGCTCAAATCGTAGAAGTGCGCCGGTGCGTCTCTGAGAGCATCCGCGAAATTTAGCACCGGTTGAGGACAAGAAGGACATCCGGAATGATCGGATGTAACGCCGTCTATACTTTCTTTCTTATTTTCTTTCTTCTCTTACTTCTTACTTACTAAACCTTATGGGAAGCGTTACGCGCTTTCTCATCAAAATCTCCGGCTACCAGGGCGCGTCTGTATATGATGGCATTTACGACAAAAGACCCCGAAACCAATCGTTCCGGCTGCCGGCACCGGGGCGCGTTACGTAACGCTCCCGTATCTGACCTCGAATTTTGGCGATTTCGCCATCCGGCGCTCAAAGCCACGTCGATCGCCAACATCTGGATTTCGCCATCATCGCAGGATGGCATTTCGACCTATGAGGGCGAAAACTTTTGCTGCCATAAACAGCAAAAGAAATCGCCATCATCAGAGGCTTGCATCGTTACCATGATGGCATACGCCAGCGATGGCGAACTGGTCACGGATGCTGGCAATGCCTTCCATTAAGTTATGGCGTTCAGCAACGATGGCGCCCCCGATTTGACCGTCAGCCGGGTTTCGATACTTCTTTGCCCAAGACCTCAGCTTTGCGTGCCTTCCTCGCACGAAATTTCGCGGTTCGCTTGCGGCCCTGTGCCTTGCGATGGCTCAGCACAGGGTCATCACTACCGAGCTTTTTGACGACCGCGTTACGCACACTTGTCTCCACTCTCAAGCATAAACGAAACGCCGGACAATCATCACATTTGCCGCCACCGGCATCAGGTGCGCCAGGCAGGCCGAAACAGGACGGAAAGGATAGTTCGGCGACGCTAGGCTCGTCCGGAACTAAGCGATCAAATTCAATTTCAGCCTTAGCTTGGTCTAATCTCTCCTGACCGTATTCCAGAAACGCATCGTCTTCGGGCAGGACTTTGTGGATGTAGCAGGCCCGACCGATGCTGCGAGGAGAGCCGTGCCGAGCCTTGATCTGGTCCAATACCCAACTTCGATGATCGATCTGAGCTTTATGTCCGATATAGGATTCTTCGCGATATTCAGGAAGAATGGAGATCGTGAGGCGTGAATCGATGTGCTCAGCCCAGAGCAGCTTAACCGCGCTGGCGATGACCTCTTTGTTCTTCTCGCCGTAGAGTTGGTTGATGTGCGGTAGACGGTTCCACCCGTTTCGATTGCAGACGTGAAATGCCGCTTCTAGAAAGATCTCATAAGTAACTCCTAGTTCATCGGCGAACTGCCGCGCTCGCCAGAATGATGTCAGTTCTCTAGGAGCGCCCTTTCTACTGACGCCAGTTTTTAGCTCAGCCTCCACGGAGTTGATATTAGCAGAGTATTTCCAGCGGTAGACATCTTGATAGAGAGCGTAGAATCGGGCAGTTGCCACCATTGGCGATAAGAAACGGTAGTCAAACCACTTCCGTCCATACAAGTTGAGTTCTCTTTCCCGATCGAGTTTCGAGAATCTCGATGTCGCATAAAAGTTCTGGCCAGCTCGGGCTTGAATCACCGAGGGCTGAATCGCTTCTGCTGTGTCTGTTGCCGTCATGGTGTTTTGCCTTCTGTTGAAACGGTGTTTGACGACGAGACCGGTTGGCCGTCCTGCGACACCCTGTCCGCAAACAACCAACGTCGAGCCCGTATTGACCTTTGCGGAAGGAATGACCCATGGCGGTTTTGTTGCGGACGCCGACGTTTCTTTCGGCGGCGGGCATATGCATCATCGTTGCGCTTGATTATGATCGTCATGTAATTTCCTCTCTGAAGAGTTGCTGCGGCGTGCTTGATACCGTCGAAGCATGCGGTTACGTTCGCAGAAGCGCGAATGCGCGTATGCGTCTCAAAGAAAACCGAAAGAGCGAACCGTCCGCTGCCGCGGACGGTCTGCTGCTCGGCTGGTGGGTCTGTTGGGAACCCCTCGATCGTTGTTGCGAGGTATCTATTTATAGCGACGGCTGATCGTCTTCTATGACCTCTAGTGGATCATTTTCTTGGAATTGCCGCGATGCTCATCGTAAGGCCTTTGCAGCAGCGCGAGCGCATGGCGAGTGTCGTCGTCGGTTACGGGCGATTCATCGCTCTTAATTGAATCCGGATTGAGAGTCGATGTATCGCCGTCCTTGATGACGTCGACGCCACCATCAACCAGCCCAAGCTGAGTAAAGATTGGAAGTGCTTTGATACGCGCGTCAAAATCACGCATCGATTCGCGTCGCCTCGGTTTCCACCCGGTCGCTTTGAATATCTCAAGGAAGTCAGTCGCGCTTACGTCCTCGTAAGTCTCTCGAACGTGATCGTCGAAGGGCTGATTAAAGTATGCTGCGAACATTGCATTGAATTGTAGCCAGCCGTTGACGAACTCCGCATATTCTTCACGCTCTCTTCCCGAGAGAAGATTGACACCTTCAGCGATTGAGTTAAATGTAGACATTGTATTTGATCCTTTCAGTTAGGTGCAGAGTAACGTTCGAGGGTTCTCCGCCCATGAATTATCAATCGCAGAAGCGGGGAATGCGCGACGACGTGAGTTGTTCTTCGTTTAGTTAGCTTCGGTTTGTGTGCTGGCGGCTCCCATCGTGATTTCAATTAAGAATTCTGAACTGCGCTTTCGATAAACTCATCGATCTGATCATCGGCAAAGGATGTGATGTGGCTTTGCAGAGATGTTACGTCGCTCGGCTTTCCAAAAAATTCTCTCCATCGTCGTTCGATCATAAAGCGGATGCACCCGTAGACGCGGAATCGCTCATCAGCTTCGAGTTCGATGATTCTCGGTATCGAGGTATTTCAGCGCGAACTCGATATTTCCGAGCGTTCGCTTCAGCGCCTTATCCTCACTTAAGCAGCGCTCGACGCATCTCATCGCCCAAACATTGCCAGATACGTTTTGAGTTTTTGCAGCTTCATCCACCGCGCGCTTTAAGGAAGCAGGAACGCGAATGTAGATTGTTGCGCCCGGTTCTGCTTCCGCTTCGGCTTCCGGTGGATCGTCAAACGGATTGCGCAATACCTCAACGTCGCCGGTCAGAATCCACTTGTGCGCATCTTCTGGGCTTTGCGGCCGGAATGCGTGGTCTGTTTCGATATGTTTTGAGCGATCTTCCTCATTCCAGACTGCATTCACGGTTTGCCGGTGCAGGAAGAACGCGCCGCCCCTCGTCTGGTAGAGAGTTTCGGTGATCTTGCCCTCATCCTCCCAGGAAGAGGTAGCGAGCTGCGTTGATGTATCGGTATTGTAGGTGACGCCGTTGACAATGCGCTTCATGGGTCGTTCCTTTGCTTGCTACTGATGTGAATCAGTTGCTTGCAGGTGTTGTGCACCGTTTTAACGCAAATGTCAACACATGCTTGCATGTGATATCAAATTAGATGCAAGCATATGACTTGGACAATGGATCGTGGGGCGGGGTGGCTTCCTTTCCATCAGTCAGTCAGCGGTTGTGGGCGCGCAGCCCCAATTGGTTCCAGCACGCCGGACGACGTGACTATTCAGATGAAACCTCAGCCTCAACCAACTACGCAGGAAGTTTTGGCGGGCCCGGTCGAGCGCGTGACTTTTCACAACGAGGAATCCGGCTTTTGCGTCCTGCGGATCAAGGCACGTGGGCACCGGGAATTGGTCACGGTGATCGGGCATGCTGCGGTCATCTCGGCCGGGGAGTGGATTACGGCCTCTGGCGAGTGGATCAACGATCGCACCCACGGCCAGCAGTTTAAGGCTAAGTTTCTGAAGACCTCGGAGCCGACGTCGCTCGACGGCATCGAGAAATACCTCGGCTCGGGCATGATACGCGGTATTGGACCAGTCTACGCCAAGAAGCTGGTGCGCGCCTTCGGCGAAAAGGTGTTCGATACGATCGAAGCGGAGCCCGAGCGCCTGCGCGAGGTCACTGGCATCGGCGCTGTCCGAGCCAGCCGCATCACTACCGCCTGGGCCGACCAGAAGATCATTCGCGAAATCATGGTCTTCCTGCACAGTAACGGCGTCGGCACGGCGCGAGCGGTGCGGATCTTCAAGACCTACGGCGCCGATGCCGTGCAGGTCATGTCCGAGAACCCTTATCGTCTGGCTCGGGATATCCGGGGCATAGGCTTCAAGACAGCCGACGCGATCGCCATGAAGCTCGGGATCGAGAAGACAGCCATGATCCGGGTCCGGGCTGGCATCTCGTTCGCCCTCACCGAGGCAATGGACGAGGGTCACTGTGGCCTGCCGACCGACGAATTGGTGCCGTTGGCCGAGAAGCTGCTCGAGGTTCCGATGGAACTCGTCCGGGCGGCGCTTGATCTCGAAACATCGGAGGGCACGGTCGTTGCCGATAGTGTCGGCGAAACACGCTGTGTATTTCTGGCAGGTTTGCACCGTGCCGAGCGCATCATTGCTGAGCGCCTGGTTCAACTTGCCAACGGTAAGCTCCCTTGGGCGTGGATCGATCCAGACAAGGCCTTGCCATGGGTCGAGGGTCGGATCGGGCTTGCTCTTGCCGAAAGCCAGGTCGCCGCCATTAAGCTCGCGCTGATGTCGAAGACGCTGGTGATGACCGGAGGGCCGGGGGTCGGTAAGACCACTATTGTCAAAGGTATTCTGCGCATTCTCGCAGCAAAAGGCGTGGAGCTCCTGCTGTGCGCGCCAACCGGCCGCGCCGCCAAGCGGATGACCGAGGCGACCGGCTTTGAGGCCAAAACCATTCACCGGCTGCTCGAAGTCGACCCAAAGACGGGCGGGTTCAAGCGCGGCGATGACAATCCTCTCGATTGCGACCTGCTGGTGATCGACGAAGCTTCCATGGTGGACGTCATGCTGATGCAGGCGCTCATGAAGGCTGTGCCTGCCACCGCCGCTCTCTTGATTGTTGGCGATATCGACCAACTTCCCTCCGTGGGACCGGGGCAGGTGCTCGCGGATGTAATCTCTTCCGGCGCCATACCAGTGGTGCGATTGACCGAGGTGTTCCGGCAGGCCGCGCAAAGCCGCATCATCACCACCGCCCACCGCATCAACCAAGGCATAATTCCCGATCTCAGCCCGCCTGGAAACGATAGCGATTTCTACTTCGTCCAAGCGGAAGAGCCGGAAATCGCCGTGCAGCGCATCGTCGAGCTGGTGAAAACTCGGATCCCCGCTCGCTTCGGTTTCGATCCCATCCGCGACATTCAGGTCCTTTGCCCGATGAATAGAGGCGGCGTTGGCGCTCGCTCGCTCAATATTGAGCTGCAAGCGGCATTGAATCCAGCGGGCGACCAGAAGATCGAGCGTTTCGGGTGGACTTTCGCGCCAGGCGACAAGGTGATGCAAATCCAAAACGACTACGACAAGGAGGTCTACAACGGCGACATCGGATACATTGACGAGGTCGATCTCGACGACGGGGAGCTTGTAGCCAGCTTCGACGGCCGCGCTGTCACTTACGCGTTCGGCGAACTCGACACGCTGGTGCCTGCTTACGCCGCGACTATCCACAAGAGCCAGGGCTCAGAATACCCTGCGGTTGTGATTCCGGTCATGACGCAGCACTACGCCATGCTGCAACGAAACCTGCTCTATACCGGCGTTACCCGCGGCAAGAAGCTGGTCGTGCTGGTCGGTCAGAAGAAGGCTGTCGCCATCGCTGTTCGGAATGTCTCTGGGCGCAGGCGATGGTCGAAATTAAATGAATGGCTGAGCGGCGCGTCACGTCAAGACACACCAAGGTTGGCCTAACGATAAAATATTCCCATGGTCGTGCTCGCCGACAGCTAATAAATAGGACCAATCCGGAACATCCGTCATCTCGGACCCGAAACCCAAATGTCAGGCCTTCCACATCGCCTGAAGCTGCTTGAGAAGCATCTCGCCGCTCTGGACGGTGACGAGGCGATGTTGCTCACCCAGCTGGACGGGTTTCTGGCTGGCATTCTCGTCTGTCCCGATCTGATTATGCCGGGTGAGTGGCTGCCGATGGTGTGGGGTGGCGAGAACAAGGACGCGGCGCCCGTCTTCGAAAACACAAAGCAACTAGAGCAACTGGCCGGGTTGATTATTGAGCGCTACAACGCAGTCGCCGCCGACCTTCAGCACGGACCCGGCCACTACGCCCCGTTGTTTGACGTCGATACGCGACACGATGATATCCTCTGGGAACTCTGGATCGACGGTTTCGACACTGCCCTGAAATTGCGCCCTGAAGCTTGGGCCAAACTGCGTGGTAGTGATGGGGACACGCGCGGTGCACTCGCGGGTCTGGTCGCCCTTGTGCAGATCGGTCGTGGCGAAAGCACCCTCCCGAAAGAGCAAGTCGACGACCTGACCGCCAAAGCTCCTGATCTGATCCCGCACTACGTCGAAACCCTCAATGCCTGGAGGATTAGCCAGCAAGTTGCCGGGCAAGTCAGGGCTGAGGCACCAAACTTCGGAAAAGTGGGCCGCAACGAGCCATGCCCCTGTGGCTCGGGAAAGAAATACAAGCGATGTTGCGGCCTCAATTGAACACGCCGCAATCGATTGCCGAGACGGGGCGCTTCACCTCCAAGGTCTCGATTTCCAAATTCGTTGCCGACCCAATACGCATGGGACTAGGGGGCCGAAAACCTTCTAGGACATTGCTGTCGGGTTTTGCCCAAGCGAGCCCAAGACGAAACGAACCCCGGAGATCGCTTCAAATGCGGGCCGGGGTTCGTCAGAAACTTGAAGGCCACTGGAGTCGCGGCACCCCATAAGGTGGGTTATCTTTGGAGCTGATACTGAGTCAGGATCGCGTCGAGGTCCTGTGAGCGTTGCCGAAAGTCCTCCGTCCAGAACGTCACATTCTTCATCTCGCATGGCTGGGAAGAGAACGCTCCGGGGTCGAGGGTGGAATGTTCCTCGACGAGATGGTTGACCTCCGCGACACTAACGTGCGCCTTCGCGCTGTAAGTGATGACGAATTCGCGCGCGACCTGCTCCGCCGACGACAGAAAGCAAGCTTTGGCAAAGCGCCTCATTTTACTGAGGCTGTTGACGGCAATATCAAAGTTTACGTTCACGCGCTGCCAGGTAATGGTCTCGGCTCGACCGCTTGTCGGGGCTCCAACAATCAACGATGCGAGTAGCAGGCTGGCTAAGGCTTTATTCATGTCGTAACTTCCTTTCAAACCTCCGGCGGGTTAGTTCAAGCGGGCAACGAGGTCTTCTGCCCGCAAATGCGTGTAGCGCTGGAGCATGCGAAGCTCCTTGTGCCCGCTAATGGTCGAGACCTCTGCGATGTTGAGGCCCTTTTCGAACAGACGGCTGACGCCTTCGTGCCTGCAGATCGTGGAAGCGGAAATCGTCCATTCTGCTCGGACACGAAGATGCTCGAAAGCAGAGACGAACCGAGTTACGGCGTCACCGGAAAGACCCGATCGGCGTCTCGGCCCTTGTCAGCCCTCAACTCCTTGAGCATCGCGACCGCGCGACGTGACAGCGGAATGTCACGGGAGTCGCCATTCTTGGTCAGAGGTAGGTGCGCGACGCAGCGAACGAGGTCGACGTGCTGCCATTGCAGGTCGAGCATTTCGCCCCGACGCATCGCCGTCTCAATCGCCAGAATGATCAGAGGCTTCATCAGTGGAGTGCGACCGCTGTCACATGCCGAAAGCAGGCGAGCTTCCTCACCGGCTTTCAGGCGTCGGGTGCGACCACGGGGAACTTGCGGACGCCTGACCAGCTTCACCGGGTTGCGGGGCAACCAGAGACCCCACTCGCGGGTCGCGATCTCTATCGCGTGGCTGACACGTGTTGAGCTCTCGGACGACTGTCGCTGGGGCGACACTCTTCAGGCGCTCGTCTCGATAGGTCGCGACGTCAGCGCTTGTCAGCTTGGCGAGCGTCCGGTGCGCCATGGGGCAGCGCAATATTGAGTTAATCCGCGATGCCTCGGACACAGCCCCACGCTTGCCAGGTGTCACCTCAGCGCAGTAACGCGTCAGAAGCTCTCGGAGCGTCGTCTTCTCAGCAAGTCGCGTGTCAGCGACCCAGCCAGACCGGTTAGCTTCTGCTTCAAGGTCCTGCGCCCAGCGCTGTGCGTCAGCTTTTGTGTCGAATGACTTGGCTCGCGGTGCCACGCCCCGACGTCGGACCTGTGCCTGCCAGCGACCCCGTAGTTTTCTGATGGTCGCCATTGTCTGCTGCTCAAATCACTCTTGTTTACTGAGTGAAGGACGCCAGCGACTCGGTGCCAAGGACTATCCCTGTTGGCCCGCAACTAAACCATTGTGCCGCTGATGTGCCGCGTTTGAGCCACAGACCGCGCGAGGAATCGGAAAGACCTATCGGATCAATAGGAACCGATGATCGTCGGGCCATGACCCGCATGGGTCCCGCTGCCGAGTGCTCGGCGAGGCAACGCTCTAGATGCAAAAGATCGAACCATTTCGGTCTGACATGAAATCGGAGCGCTCTTCTAAATCATACTGCGATCTATGCTTCGCCGACGTCCGCTTCTGATCGGATAACGGACTCACGTCGGACATCCCGCCATGTTCGCCCGTGCGCACTGCCATCGGCACATACGGCGGCACGTTGAAGGATATGCCAGCGGTCGATCTTGGCGCGGTGGCAATCCGCGCGACTCTTGAGCGCGCGAAACTGCCACCTGGCGATGTCGGCACAGTCGTCATGGGCAACGTGATCCAGGCTGGCAATAAAATGAACCCGGCCCGGCAAGCGGCCATCCATGGCGGAATCCCGGTCGATGTTCCTGCTCTTTCGGTCAACCGCGTCTGCGGATCGGGTGCGCAGGCGATTGCTAGCGCGGCTCAAGAGGTCATGCTCGGGTTCATCGACAGCGCGGTTGCCGGCGGCATGGAGAACATGGACCGTGCCCCGTATCTCATGGGGTCCGGGCGCTGGGGCTATCGTATGGGCGATGCCCAAATCTTCGATTCGATGCTGATGGACGGGCTCAACGACGCCTTTTCCGGTAAACATTCCGGGTGGCATACCGAAGATCTCGCAAGCTCGCACCAGATCACCCGCGAACAGCAAGACCGTTGGGCCGAACGCTCGCAGAAACGCTTTTCCGCAGCTCAGGCTGGAGGCAAGTTCGCCTCGGAAATCACAGCTGTCGAAATTGCCTCGCGCAAGGGTCCGACAAAATTCGATAAGGACGAGCACAACCGGCCTGATACCACGATGGAGACGCTTGCGAAGCTGAGGCCGGCGTTCCGCAAGGACGGCACCATCACGGCTGGCAACGCGCCCGGCCTCAATACCGCTGCTTCAGCGATGATCGTCGCCGACCGCGCCTGGGCCGACAAGAAGGGCCTCAAACCAATGGCGCGGCTCGTCGCCTACGGTATAGGCGCTGTCGAGCCGGGCATGTTCGGATTGGGTCCGGTGCCGGCGGTGAAGCAGGCGCTAGATCGTGCCGGCTGGAAGACCTCGGACATTCAGCGTGTCGAGATCAACGAGGCCTTCGCGGCGATAGCCATTGCAGTCGCGAAGGACCTCGGTCTGAACGCGGACATCGTCAACGTCGAGGGCGGATAATGAACCTGTTGGCATTTCCGCTGGTCGGACTGGGTGTATTCGCGGCCGCAACCGGTCTCGGCTTATGGCCCGCGCTGTTCTCGATGGCAATGCTATCGAGCTACGCCATCGTGATGGGAGTAGTTTCAGCGCGCTTGAGCCTCAATCAGCGCGATCCGTCAAACTGCTAAGCTTTATTTGCCCACCACCGAAACGGGTCAAAACGGACCTGACGGCCCGGAAATACGACTTCCGAGATTGATCGGATAACGTTACGTCGGATCCCGCCAGTCCGAAAGGTGCCATCACCGGACTCTTGCACCGCAGCCAACTGTGTTCCTATTCGATCACCTCGTCGGCGCGGGCAAGCAGCGTTGGCGGAATGGCGAGGCCGAGTGCTTTGGCGGTCTTGAGGTTGATGGCCAGTTCGAACGTCGTCGGCTGCTGAACTGGAAGATCGACAGGCTTGAGACCTTTGAGAATTTTGTCGACGTAACTGACGGCGCGCCGATGCAAATCACGCAGGTTTGCCCCATAGGAAATGAGGGCACCGGCTTTCACGTCTTCGATAATTCCGTGAAGCGACGGCAATCGCTCAGTAACCGCAAAGTCTGCAATGCGCTTTCGATAAGTAAAGGTGAGAGGGTCTTCGACAGTAATCAACGCGTCGGGACGGTGCTGTCTTGCCGCCGCGAATGCGCCATCGAAGTCGTCCGGTCCCCGCACCTCTAAGGATCGAACGTCTATTCCCAGGGCCCGTCCCGCGGTCTGTGTCTCTTTGAAGACGATGGCGGGATACGGATTAGCCGCATTCCAAAGCACAGCCACGTTAGAGACTCGAGGAAGCAGCTCTCTGAGCAATTCCAGGCGCTTTCCCCCGAGGTCCGGCGCCATGAGGCTCATGCCCGTGACGTTGCCGCCCGGTTGTGCCAGACTGGCGACGAGCCCGCTCCCCAACGGGTCGCCGGCGGCTGTCATGACGATTGGAATCGTCGAGGTGGCACGCTTGGCCGCTAGCGGCCCAAGTGTTCCGGTCGCCACGATGACGTCGACGTTGAGGCGAACCAGGTCTGCTGCGAACTCAGCCAGCCGTTCAGGCCGATTCTCCGCGAAACGGCGTTCGAAGACCACGTTTTTTCCTTCGAGCCATCCCAAATCTCGCAAATCATCCTGGAGCCAATTTCCTAAGCGCGCTGACTCATCAGAACCTGGGCTGAGCACGCCGATGCGCCGCATACGCTCGGGCTGCTGCGCACTTGCCGCGAGCGGCCACGTAGCCGCCGCACCGCCAAATATCGTGATGAACTCGCGTCGCTTCATACCTGCCCCTAGTCGCAGCAGAGAGCATCCTAACGGCTCAAACGAGCACTTTGAAAGAGGCTGAAACCCTGCATTCAAGCCATTGCCGCAGTGCACAGCCAATGTCGCTGTTGGGTCTTGGCTGTGTAAAAACGCAAAGACGCTCAATCGTGATAGAAGAAGTTATTCGTCCAAGACCGCTTTAGTCGTCCAACTTGCAAGCGAATTCAACTTAGAAGTCGAACTGAAAAATATCATTCTCGTCGCGTTTCGATTTTTTGAGTTTTTACACAGTCAGGGTCAAAAGCGGAAATGGCGGCGCTTCCGCACGATGTCTGCTCTACCCCCGCGAGCGGACATCGCGCAGCACCAAGGCTATGTCCGAAAAGTGCAGAAGCGCTCGCAAGCCGAGCGAGACGGGTCGCTCGGCCACAATTTAACAGCCCAGAAGTTGCCAGATCGGTCTCACGCTGCTTTCACCAGCACGTCAGTCAACCAATCCGGCTCGGCGATCATAACTGAGTGACCAGACGTCGTGTTTTCGAGGACGGTCCAAGAATTATCGGACTTGCACTCCCCTGCCGCTTTGTCCAAGGCGGCTAACTGGAATTTGGGTAAGCGGATGTAGGTCTTCTTCGCGACCCTTTCGCGTGCGCCGGAGAGCTTCACCGGTTGTAGCCATGTGCCAATCGGTTGTGGGGTTACTTTCGATAGAACCCAAGCAACGTCTTTAGGGTCGCTAAAGGCGGTCGGAGGGAGTGCTTTCGGAGCTGGACGGCTGATCGCACCCTCCTCTATCGGGAAGGGGACCAAGTCTCGAAATGACTGGCCGTCGGCGGGCTTTATTGCATCAACCCAGACGATAGATGACACACGGTTTCCGATGCGCTCAAGCGCGCCCGATGCGGGACATCCGGCATACGAATGGGCAACGAGGCAAATGTCTGTGAGGTCTTCCCATTCGACGAGATTTGCGATGTCTGTGATGTGCGTGTCGAGATTTATGTCTTTGCTTAGGAGGTGCGAGCGTTCTGCTAATCCCGTAAGCGTAAGCGCATAGACTTTATGGCCCTGCCTTTCGAGCCTGTCGGTGACACGATGCCAACACCAAGCTCCGTAAAAGGCGCCGCCAATAAGAACAAAAGTCTTTTGTGCCGATTGAGCACGTGCGCTTCTGATGCTTGATGAGGTTACCGAGACCGCGGTTACTCCGGCCGCGAGACCGCCGATCAATCTTCGGCGGGTGACGTTTGACAAAGGCATGAAATCCCTCCGTGCAAAAAAATGCCTGCAATACGAGTGCGACAATGTAATCGCCAAAATTGGAAACATGGAAGGCCGATTCGGCGGGCTTGGAAGGAATATTTTGGCCCGGTCGGTGACTTCCGTCATGGGTCGTGTGTCACGAGCGTAGCCGGTCCAAACGGCTACGCGCAACTGTACGAGAGATGAAGGAGGGCCCTTCGGGTTCGGCAATCAGGTGCTGATCCCAAGCCACTGCAAGCTGCTGCGGACAAAAGCCGTGGTGGTGAGCGTTGCAGTCAAGTCTGGGCAGGAAGTCCAGGCGGCAAGGTCGAGAGAGGCGAGCGCAAGCAAACCGTCGATGAAGTGTCGAAAGCGGATTAGGCGATGTCAAAACCGGGGGATGACCCTTCCTCTGGGATCAGCTCGGGGGATGCCTGATACGGCCCGAGCGGCATCCGGCATGTAGGCGGCGCGAAGCTCGACCAGGCTTTCGTATGGAACGTGAGAACCTGCACTGCGTCACGCCGCTCGCCTTCGATGGGCGGCGTGAAGGGACAAGCCACAAGCGGCGCCAATCGCGAGGGCGAGAGTACCGATACGCAGGGCAGGGACGGAGCAGCCCGTAGTAGCGTTGAAGGTCCTGTAATGGGGCTGGAGCCAAGGGGCTGCGTTGTTCAGCCTAGGCCATGGGCCAACTGGTAACAGGATGAACCCATGGACGAGGCAAAGCCGTTTCTGATCCCCAAACGGGAGGTCTGGGAAGCCTTCAAGCGTGTGAAGGCCAACCAGGGAGCGGCTGGCGTAGACGGACAATCGATCGAGGACTTCGAGGCCGACCTTTCGGGCAACCTCTACAAGCTCTGGAATCGTATGTCCTCAGGGAGCTACTTTCCTCCGCCGGTGCGGCGTGTCGATATTCCGAAAGCAAATGGCGGCATGAGGCCGTTGGGCATTCCAACGGTCGCCGATCGCATCGCCCAGGAAGTCGCCCGTCGATTTCTGGAGCCGATCTTGGAGCCGGTGTTTCATCCGGACTCCTATGGCTACAGGCCCGGCAAGTCTGCCATCGATGCCGTGCGCACGGCCCGTCAGCGCTGCTGGCGCTACGACTGGGTGCTCGATCTCGATGTGAACGGCTTCTTCGACAGCATCGATTGGGAGCTGATGCTCAAGGCGGTCCGCCAACATACGGACTGTCCTTGGGTGCTGCTCTACATCGAGCGCTGGCTAAAGGCGCCCGTGCAGATGGAGGATGGCAGCATCGTGCCGCGCACAGCGGGAACGCCACAGGGCGGGGTCATCTCTCCTCTGCTGGCGAACCTGTTCCTGCACTACGCGTTCGACAGGTGGATGGCGCGAGAGTTCCCGCACATCCCGTTCGAGCGCTATGCGGACGATGCGATCTGTCACTGCAGAAGTGCCGAGGAGGCACAGGCGCTGTGGCGTGCGTTGCAGGCCGTTTCGCGGCCTGCAAGCTGGTGCTGCATCCCGAGAAGACGAAGATCGTCTATTGCAAGGATGTGAACCGGCGGGGCGACTATTCCGGCATTCATTTCGACTTTCTGGGCTTCCAGTTTCGAGCCCGGAAGACGATGTGGCGGAAAGGCGGCTCACAGCTTCAGCCGGCTGCCAGTCCGAAAGCGTTGACGCGCATCAGCCGAACGGTTCGGCGATGGGCACTTCATCATCGCAATGACAAGTCCCTCAGCGATCTGGCCGCGATGTACAACCCGTCCATTCGCGGCTGGATCACCTACTACAGCCACTTCTATCCGACGCAGTTGCGTCCGACCCTGAAGAGGATCGATGCCTATGTCATTCGATGGGCCCGCCGCAAGTTCAAGCGGATGGTTCATCAGACCAAGGGTGCGAGAGACTGGTTCGATCGGCTCCGCCGTGCGAATCCAAGTCTCTTTGCCCATTGGCCACTCTGCCATGGCAACGGCCGAACATCGGGAGCCGTATAAATCGAGAGGTTCATGTACGGTTCTGGGAGCGCCCGGGGGTGAAACTCCCTCGGGCAACTCATCAAGTCGCTGTCGCTGCATAGTTGCTGGCCGAAGAGCGATGCTTACCTCAAGACCGTGGTGGGAGGCTGGCAGAGCACGGCAAGAGGATTGGATAGCGTTACAGAAATGATCATTCAGGGCATCCTGCCCTGGTGCTTCACGCCGGATTTTTATTCGGGCAATCCGGAATTGATGGACAACGTCGCAGCCTTCGTGCGGAGTCGGCCAAAGCAGCCGCTAGACGCATTCATGCGCCAGTCGAACGCGGTGATCACCCATGATGCATCCGCCCAACTAGGCCGTATCACGGCCCCGACCCAGATTACCTTCGGCCGCCACGACCAGGTCACCTCGCTGCGATTTTCCGATGCGCTGACCGGCGGCATCAAGGGCAGCGAACTCGTGGTGTTCGAGACCTGCGCCCACGCTCCGATTTACCAAAGCACGGCCGAGTTCAATGAGAAGACCTTGGGCTTCTTAAATTGGCACACGGGCTAGTGTGACTTTCGTCTGGCCATATGGTCGAGGTCAATTGCCGCTCTTTAGGTCGCCCGCTTCCGAGATGGGTCATATCGCGTCGATTCCGCAATGCAACCGAATAGTCCGGTTCAGCCCCGATAACGGACATGCAGCGACTACTGCGGCATGTCCGTTCCGTGCCACAAGCGGTCATTTCTCAGCAGGTCACTTAACTAGGCGGTGGCATCCGATGACGGTGAAGCGGGCGATCGCGGCGACCGCCTGACGCATTGCTGACGTAAAAAAACTGGCCGCAGGGGCCGGGCTGAACCAAAGTCTGTTGCACGAGAGGAGAAAACTACCCTTCGCGTGGCGGCGGCTAGACCACCTCGGCGAGCGGTTTTCAATTGTAGAAGAACTAGGGCCGCCGCAGGATCGCGGACGGGGCGACGGCACCGCGGTTCGTCTGTCAGCCCCCGGGGCCGTCCCTCATGATGTAGCCCATCAGGTCGCCTACGTTGTGCTCCAAATCCCGGATGATGTCCTTGACGACGTCTCCGATCGAGATCACGCCCACGACCTTGCCCGCGTCCAGCACTGGCAGATGGCGAAAACCGCGCGCAGCCATCATTGCCATACAGCCTTCCAGCCGATCGTCCGGCTTGACCGTCACCGGGTTGCCCGTCATCACTTGGCCCACCGGCGTCTGCTTCGCATCGAGCCCGGGCAGCAGCACTTTGATGGCGCAGTCACCCTGGGTCACGATACCGACCAGCACGTCGTCGTCGATTACCAGCACCGACCGGACCCGGTTTTCGCGCATCTGGCGCAGGGCTTCGACGACCATGTCGCCGGAACGAACATGGATCAGGGCGCCACTCTTCTGGGCCAGAGCGCTTTTTACTGTGCTCATCGATCTCCTCTCGTGGGCCCTGTCCTACCCCGTCTTGATGGCCCGCATTGAAGGTTAGTCAAAATATCTTGCCTTGTCAGCACTGCGCCGATGTCGCCGGCGAAGCCTGCCACCGATCCCGACAGCGGGATTTTCACCGCCTCGATGGCGTAGCCCTGCTCAGGAGACTGCATCCTATCGGCTCAAACATCTGTTTGATAGGGGGCCGACCTAGGTCCGCTGATCCCCCCATAGCGGACATGCAGCGATACTTCAGTAACGCCACCAACTATTTCAACGACGAGACGACCAGACCCGCTACCGGATCCCGTCGCCGACTTCCGAAGTGGTCGGGTAGGATCGAGGCGCGGATCGGGCTTCGAATGATGCCGACGTTTCCTCGATCCCCCCTATCATTCCGTACGGCGAGTTTTCCCCAGTACGGCTGGAAGGCTGACTGTCCAAGCGGTGCCTTCCTGGGTGATCGGCGGCTTAAGCCTGCTCCCGGCATCCGCCGTCCGCCATCCAGTTTGCATCCACCCTTCGTGCATTTCGTGGTCGCTACGGTGGTCCGCTCTGTGTCAGGCCTGAGGACTCGATCATGCACCGCCATGCGGTGGAATACTCCACCTACCCCAGGGGCCCTCGCTCGGGTCCGGGTTGTAGTGTCCCGGTCCGTCATCACTTAATCGGCCCCATCCGCCCCACTCGCAGGCACATCGCGATTTCACCGCATAGCGGCTTATACGCGATGCCTTCGCTGTGCGGGAGCGCCTAGGCGACCCGCGAGTGGTTCCGAACTTTCACTGCACATTCCTTCCTGGCATGCCGTCCTCTCCGACCCCGGGGAGTCCAACATCGATATGTTCCAGAACTTCGATGCCGACATGGCCTTCGCCGTTTGACCACCGGCTCGGCACTCCCGACACTCCCGCAATCCGTTCCGCGCGGGTTTCCGATTTCGTGGCTTCACTGGTTCGCTTCCGCTACGGCCTGCCAGGTTGCTCGCCCCCCTGTACGGATCGGACTGGATCGCCCAGCCTTCGGGGACTTTTACTTCCAGGCTTTCAACGGATCAGTCTCCCTCTCCGTTGCTGGATATAACTACAACAGTGGCTGGATCTCCTTCTGTTGGCGGGACTTGCACCCGCTGGAATGGCAGCTAGCTTCGCTGCACGGTCAAAAACGGAAGTGGCCCCGCTTGAACGGCATGTCCGTTCTACCCTCAAGAGCAGACATCGTCCGGCCAACGCGGCATGTCCGTTTTGTGCCAGAAGGCGACATCGAAGAGCCGTGCTTGACTCGCTAAGGGCTGAACTCGCCGCAGAAGGCGATCCCTTGCGGGTCAATCATTCCGGCAGGCCCAGGTGTGCAATCGAGCGTTCTACCAATGCCATGAACTCGGGCTGCAATATTCTGTATGTTTCGCCGCCACGACCCTCCGGAGCGCGTGCCAGTGCTCGTTCCGTTATGCCAGCACGCCCAAACCCCTCCGATGAGACCCATCGGTGTTTAGCCAGTGAAAGCTCACCGGCCTGATGGGCCCCGGACGGGTTCGCCGTCATCCCCACCACCACGATTGATCCGGCCCATAGTGCGGCTTCTCCCGTGGTCCCCGCGCTTTTGGGTCCGGGTCGCCGCCACGACTGCCATCGCTTAGTGCAATGCGGTGTAACAATCGACGCGCCCTATGGAACAAGTGATCCTGATAACAGTTGCCCAGCGACCCAACCGAAGTCGACCTATGATTTAGACGCCGCCGGAAGTCCGGGTTTCACGGCGGTGTATTTGAACCGACATAGGTTTTCAAAGCCAAATCATTGAGAGACTTTAAGATCAGGGAAGAATAGCCCATGCGTGTCTTGATTCTCGCATTGTCAGTGCTGGGAATTCTCGTCAGTGCGGATGCTGCCGAAGCCGGTCTGAGCACGAGCTCCCGCAACCTGTCGGCATCCGTCGATCCGGCGGCCTTTACCGACGAAGCAACTCAGGAAACCGAAGATCAGATCGGCCTCGACAAGGGAAAGCGTCGCGACGTGCAGCGCTGGCTGACCGGTCTCGGCTTCGACACCAAGGTCAACGGAAAGTTCGACAAGTCGACCCGCGCCGTCATAACGCGCTGGCAGGGGGCACGCGGCTACCCCAAGACCGGCTTCCTCAACACGCGCCAGCATGAGGCGCTACTCGCCGAAATCGTCTCAGCGGCGCACGCCGACTCCAGCAGCAGCGACAATTCCGATGACGACCATCTGGCCCATCGTCGCGGCGGGGGTGGTGCTCACCATCACCGCAGTGGCAGCGGCGGTCCAGGTGGCCTGATCGGCGGCATGATGGGCGGATTGTTCGGACGCAGATGATGCAACAAATTATATGGAGCGTGAGCTCTTAAACTACTTCGGTCCGCGCGATCAACGGTGCCTGGCACAGGTGCCGAAGCGCGCTGCGACTGAATCGTCAGGTCAACATTATCGCGCCGTGAGCTGATCTGAAAATGGAACGGATATCAGCTGGGCGGGCTTAGTCCGGCAGGGATTGCGTGACCCGCCCACGGGCATCCCCAAGATGATGGCCTTAGCTCGCCCCGCTCTCACGAGGAATTGGTGATGCACACATTTTTCTTCGACATGAAAGATGGCATTCCCCTGAGAGATCGCGTGGGCCTTGAGTTCATGACCAACGCGGATGCGATTCAGCATTGCAGGGAGCTTGCACAGCACATTCGTGACTGCAGCCTTCGCGACGACCAGGACTTTGCGATATCAGTCGTTAACGGTGTCGGGACTGAGATTTTTCGGGAGTTCATCCACCGGTAGATGCTGAAGAGAACGCTGATCGAACCAACACGCTCTCCCGGGTTCCGGAGCCTTGGTCAATATCGCTCATTTTCAAAAAATTAATGAATTGGGATCCACGCCCAGGAACCTTGATCGGCTGAAACTATTTGCTCCGTGTCCAATGCTGGACGCACGACAACTGGTAAACACCATGACGAAAATTCTCCTAGCGACGGTCGCCATTCTCTCACTCGCTGCGCCTTCCTTCGCGGCCGAACCGGCCAAGACTGTCGGTCAAGCGCCGCCATCAGCTGCTTCCTCGTTCTACCTGGCTCAAGATACCGCGACGATGAAATGTCAAATCGTCGAGGCCCAACCTGCTGCTGGCGGCAGCATGAAGGTAGTCGGTGCTGTTCATCCGACAAAGGCATCAGCAGAAACAGCTCTAACGGCTGACAAAACTTGCAAGCAATGAAGTGACGGCGCGAGTCTTTAGGGAACCAATGTCGCCCTGATAACTTGTCGATGCACTACCGGATGTTCTCCGCCCAAGTCGTCCGACGAAATATCGGCCTCAGCATCCCCGATGCTGGGGCCTTTGTCTTTTGATGCGGCCTCACCGCGAGCCTTCTATCGTGTGAGCGTCCAACCACTTTTTGTTTTTGAAAAGAGCTTGAAGCGACATCGCGATCTGCCTGTGCTGGTTGCGTTCAGGTCCGGGCGGCATTGAGCGCGAGAACCGAAGCACCTGGCGGCGTAGTTCAACAAGCTCCTTGATGCTGTAGAGTCGTTCGAAGCTGGATATTGAGTTGGCTTGGGGCATGATGCTCCCCCTTGGATCAGGCGGGAGTGTTACCGAACTCTCAGTCACCGAAAATTGCCGAGGACGGGGCGGTGATCGGACCAATATGCTGCGCGGCGATCCAGACTGACTGGTCAATTTCGCTCACTTTTGAAAATTTGGGGTGATGAGAAAGCGCCAAAATTGAGCGGAATCCGTCGAGCGACACGCCGATCCGCTCGTTTTTGCGCCAGACGACATGGCAAGGCTGCTTCAATTGCTCAGCCTGGACAAATAGCGTGAAGCGGTCGTGAATATCGAGCGTGCTCACGAATTCGGGCGCGGTCCTGGTTGCCGATAGGCTTTTCAGGATGCAGCCAATGGCTCCGCCGCGCTTATGCGAACGCTGTGGGTCTGCAATATTTCGGATGGGCCCTTCCAATTCACGGCCACCAAGCCCGGCAAGACGCCGCTCGGCCTTGAGGAGGCCCACGGAACCTCCGAATCTCCCCCGCAGAATTCGATGAGCTTGCAGCGGAACCCGGGCGGACTCTGGACTTCTTCAAGGTCCCGAAGCCCGAGAAGACCGAAGTCCTGGCAGCCATGGCCGCCCACAAAGACGAGGCCGCCGCCGGCTACGTCGCTGCCGCTAAGGGTGGCTGAAAGATGTTCCCGGTCTAGACGATCCCGCCCAGCTTTGGTTGGGTGGGCAGTGCTGGCTACTTAAACTCCTGCTGGGTTATCGGCTATTCCGAGCAACCGGCCTCAGCTCGCCCACCACGCTGGGGCCGTTTATGGACGAGAGTGTTTCTCTAATCTTCTTTTAGCTGGGGCCTCTCATGCAAGACCGCACTTAACATCGAACTATGAACCTCGATGTGTCCGTTGTAGCTGATGAAGCCGAGCTTGCGAAACTTGTTCATGAAATGGCTGACTCGGGGATCGGGTGGTGCCGATCATCTCCGCCAACGTTTCTTGACTGATATGCGGATTGATCGGCTGCGGGCTGCTCTCCTTGCCGAAATTCGCGAGCAGCAAAAGCAGCCGCGCGAGCCGCCGCTCGCTCGAATTGAATAGCTGGTCGATCAGGTCCTCCTCAATCCGGCTGTTCCGGGTCAGAAGATGTGCTACGAACAACTCTGAAAATTTCGGCTCGTCATGCATCGCAGCGATCATCGCGGATTTCGTGATTGCCGTGATCAGACAATCTTCCAACGCTGTCGTGGTTGCGACGCGAAGCGTATGACCATTCATGCAGCCTTCACCGAAGAACTGGCCGGGTTTTAGGATCGCGACGACGGCTTCCTTGCCCTGATCGGACTGGACAGTCAGCTTGACTCTGCCTTTTTGAATGTAAAACACCGTGTCCGCGACGTCGCCTTGCTCAAACACGTTCTGGTTCTTGTGAAATTCGAGAATCGTTTTCCCAGCCCCGACTTTGGCGAGAAAGTTTTTGGGGTCAAACATGTCCTTGTCTTGCTTCTCCACGGGAGCCTCCCTTTGGCTCGACGAACGTCTCTGGCGGGCTATTTTAGGGGCGAACGGCAGGCCGCGGTTTCAGCAGGTCATTACTTGCGGAGGTCGGCCGGCTTCTACGAGATTAATCCCTGATTGTCTGTATTTCTACGGAGAAGGCCTGCTTTTTTGAGTGCCTCATTTCGCTGCGCACCGGACGGCGTCTGCCGCGCTTCTTCATCGTCATTGCCGAACTGTCCGGGAGGGAAGCTGCGACGTTGGTATTAGACCCGGGACTCCCGGGTTCGGGGTTCTCTTAAAAAAAGTCTCATTTGGTCCCAAAGTGAGCAATATTGACCAGTGAGTCTGGATTGTCGCGCAGCATAGTGATTCCATCACCGCCCCGTATTCAGCAGTCATCGGTGACTGAGAGTGCTGAACGCTCCCGCCTTACGAAGGGGTGCATCACATGCCTCAAGCCTATCATTATTCCGACCCATCGCTGCTTCCCATTGAACGGCCTCGCTGCCCCAAGTGTCAGGGGCGCATGATGTTGGCTCAGATCGAACACGGCCAAAGCGGTGCTGATCTGCGGACCTTCGAGTGCCGCAAGTGCGAGCACGTCCAGAAGATGCTAGTTGGGGACCCGTTGAAATCTGCGAACACGGGCTGGACGGCAGGCGGGCTTAGGCCGCCGACGTAGCAACCGAGCATTTCGAGTGAGCGCGCTTCAGTCTGCGCGTAGGCCAATCCTCGAATATGAGCAATATTGACCACGGACTCAGAGGCGATCGGTGGTAGCTCTGCCCGTGCTCGCCGGTATCTCCCGGTGAGTAGTAATAGGTGGCTGCCATGCCGTCTGTTGAGAGGCGGCGCGATGTTTGCCCCATTTTATTCCACCGTGTTCTTAGCATTTAAGTCAGGCAACGTTATCAGGCTTCGAATGATGAAGATGATGTCAGGTGGCAGCTGCTCGCACGACGAAGCGCACTTGATGGTGATGGAAAAGGCACAGGCTATGTTTGAGGCTACTGCAATCCTTTTGGCTGGCGGCACGGCGAACCGTGTAGTTGATCGGTATCGAGAACACGTCGCCGCGAACGCGAAGCGACTGTCACACTAGGTTTTACTTAGCGTTCAACTCATCATTGGAATAAAAAACTAATCATGATTGGGGATCGTAATGAAAGAAGGTGACTTCAAATCTTTGTCGCTCGATGAGTTGTGGGGTCTTCGTGAGGAAATTACCGCTGTGCTCGTCGCTAGAATTCAGCGCCGAAAGCAGGGTGCTTGAAGACCGCTTGAGGCAACTCGACCGCCAAACTCACGTCGATAGAATTAGCAAAACACGCCGGCCTTATCCGACTGTTTTGCCGAAATACCGCAACCCGAACCGACCTTCCGAAACTTGGGCAGGAAGGGGCAAACAACCTCGTTGGCTAGCTGCAGCACTCAAGTCGGGAAAGCGGCTTGATGGCTTCCGAATTTAATGGGCTGTTGGAGCAGGATGATTCCGACTGACCCTTCTGGCCGGCAATTCAGCCTCACGAACGGCCTGCCGAAGGCGAAGCAATTCCGCGTATCGAAGGGTTAGACGCTCCGCGGAATACTTGCGGATCAGCATTTTCGGAGTTGGTGTCGAACGTTTTTTAGCTGTCATGCTTTCTACCAGTTTTGGTCTTCGATTGTCGGACCGAACCGTTTTCGGGTTCATTACGACCGAAAGAAAGATGTGACCGCCTCCGATGCAAGAACGTTCCGACGTGTTGACCGCCCCAGTTCGCTACTTCACCAGCCTCAACCCATACCCGCGCTCTAGCCGGTTCATTGCTGCTGCCAATTCTGGCGTGTCCAATGCTGCGACCAAATGAGTAATCACTTCCGCGCCACCATGCCTATGAGCGTGCTGCGCCTATTCCGAACCGATAGCGAGGGAAATCGATGCAGGGTTTCTCGCTGCCCAATTGAGGCGCACTCGATTTCACGACTAAGTTCCGGAAGGGGAACCTAGTGTTCGTGAAGGATTGCGCCGAGTTGAACAGCGATCGCCTACTCGCTACTTCACCAGCTTCAACCCAAACGCGCGCTCTACTGCCAATCTGGAGTCTAACCCTGCCATAATACACGCGGGATTCGAAATGGCGTCCTCGGGGCGAGCCAAGACCACAGGTTAGTCGGCTGACGGTCGGACGATCGCGGCGAACGCTGCCAAACGTGGCCGGGTGTGCCTGAAACGTGAAATGACGCGCCGGTCGCTACAACAGGCTTAGTTTTAAAGGGATCAGGGCCTCGGCGTTCCAGCTTCGGAAGGGACACGGTCGATCAAGGAATGGAGCAACGGAGTGGGTGTGCCCCGCGGTCGCCATAGGGCACGCCCGATCTCCTGCCGATGAGACCCATCGGTGCTAGCCAGCGAAAGCTCAGCCGGCCTGATGGGCTCCGAGCGGGTTCGCCACCATTCCCATCACCACGATTTGGCTCGCCATGTCTGGCAGATCAAAGCCGACCCATAAGTAGCAATACGACGAGGATGATCAGGATGACACCGATGACACCGATGCCACCGTGACCGAAACCGTAGCCGTAGCCGCCGATGCGGCCACTGAATCCACCAAGCAAGAAGATGACAAGGATAATAATGAGTATTAGTCCGAGCGACATGATCTGACTCCTTTGATGGAACCTTATGAATTACTGCGTCTCTTGGTAGTCCGATTGTAAGGCCTTAATCTTGATGTTTTTCACTGACGTCTGTCGGCGGCGCCACCGGGAAAATGCCGCACTACTTCTTTTCGATTGAGATACCACGCTCGCCGATGCTGATCTCGACGCCAGTGGTTTTCTGTCGCTCCTGGTAAAATTGATAGCCTAATACCCCAGCGACGATGGCGAGTGCGCCGATTACGAGGTAAAGAATGTTGCGATTCATTATTCTGGATTCCTGTTTGTCTACTGGTCAATATCAATATTGCTCATTCGCAAAGATTTTGACGGGACGACATGACGTCAAGCGATTCTGAGGGATTGCCTCTTAGTCACGTTCTTTCAACAACGGCTTCTCATGCAGGGTTGGACGCTCAAAATGTCGAAGGCTTGCAAGCATTCATCTTTAAAGAACCGGCCCCAGCACGGGGGATGCTGAGGCCGTTATTCATCGGACGCCATGGGTGATGGCATCCGGCAGTGCATAGGCAAGTTACCTAGGCCGCAATGGTTCCAGCGCAATTTACTGCCGGGGCCGTAGTCCATCGGGCCTAGTGTCATTTAGCCATTCGCCAGCCGAACAGCACGACAGCAGCACCGACCGCCGCTGCAAAGACCGATGTCACTATCCCGCCGCCGAGCGCAAGCAGCAGGCCGATGTGATAGCCGACGAACGCACCGGCAACACCGACTAACGCGCTCGTGATAATGCCACGGGTCGATCCGGAGAATTGACGGGCAAGCCACGACGGCCCGGCAAGCCGGTCGAATAAGAGCCCAGCGATGATGCCGATTGCGAGCACTAGAAGAAACGTTACGACCGGGTCTGTGACTTGCATGAGTCAGGCCGCCTCGAGTGGTTTGGAATTAAATGTTGCGTTCGTAATTGTAGGCGCTGTGCCCTTAGGATCGCTATTTCCACGGTGGCTTGTCCCCAGTCCGCCCTTTTTCATTTCGGTGTGGCGCGACATGTGGATCTCCTTTGTTATTGTCGTGACGCTTCCCAACGACCGCTGCAGGCCATTCCGCTGGAAGCCCCATTCCATCTGCCAGACCCTCCATTTCCGTTGAGTTGGCCGTTCGCGTAGGCACCACGGATCGAGACTTTAACGATACCTTCTCGTCCGATGCTGCCCGAAACATCCGCCAAACCCGAAACCCTTCCGTTGGTAACAGTGAGCGGATACTGAACCGACGGCTCGCAATTTCCGGCTTTTGTAAGAATTGTCACGTTCCAAAGCCCGTCGTAAGGCTGTTGGGCGTAGGCGGGCGCGACTGTGGAGGCTGCTGTAATCAAGGCGAAAGCAATTATGCGTCGTGTTGTCATGTTCTGGCTCCTATCGGCGCGCAGTTACCAAACGAGCTTCGAGAATCATCACCGCGGTGTCGCCGCTACGCAAACAAGACGTCTCGAAGTTGGGCCAAACCTGCTGCAAACAGTTTCTGGCAATCGGGCGGATAGCCGACCGATCTCCTTTGGCTAAGGTGATTGTGTCGCTCGCTTGGACCTTAGGAGCGAAGGTGGGCAAAGCTATAACCGCTGCTCCCAAGAGGCCAATTATGGCCAGGGCTGTGATAGATTTAATCATTTGGGGCTGCTGATCGTGGCTCGTAGCCGATCCCACTAGCTCGGGGATTCAGTTCACAACCGTTGGAATCATAAAGAGTTCCGCGAATACAAACTATATTCGAGATAGCCCTTTCAAATAAGGCAGGGCATGAGGGGCGCTTTGTAAGCGATCGAAGATCAAATACTGCTTCCGGAGCTAACGCAATCCGAAGCGAGTCCGCGTCACCTTCGGCGCGGTGGCTTAGGGCTACTATCAATGACGGGGCGAGATCTGAAGTTCCATCAGCGCCATTCTTTGCAAAGTTGCCGGGTCCCTCTCGCCTTCCTTGGCAGTGCGGAGGATCGTTTCAGCTATGGCTTGCACATGTGCGGAACTGACCGGGTCTGGCAGCGACGCAACCGCAGCGTCTAGATGCATACTTCATGATGCTTATGGTTTCAGGCGGAAAAGATGCGTTCGAAAAATCTTTCATCTCAAGTCAATCTCAATCAAATTCTTGAAGACAACGTCACCGCACTCAACGTTGTCCAATCGTTCCGTCAGGCTAAGAAGATGTGACGGCAATTGGTTTGGATTCCCTGTGAGAGTGGCACGCAGTCTCTCGCCGATCTCAGTGCAGATTGCGCCGCTATGGACGCGATTGATTTGAACACAGTTTGGATCTTGGCTCGTCATGAAGGGTCCATTTGTTGCAATTCAACCTAATTGCCAGACCAATTCACAGGAGGGAAATTGGTTCATTCAAGACGGCAAGAAGCCGCCGCGGGAACTATGTCAGGGGTTGGCAGTTGGTGATTTGGCAATTCCCCCGGATATGTCCCTCAGAGGAGTTCACTATGAAAAAGGTTGTTATCTCGCTGGCGGTCGGTGTTGGCGCGTTGTTCGCCACTGCTGCCTCGGCAGCACCCCTCGCAAATGGTCTCGCAGTTATCCCAGACAACGGAGTTGAAAACGTCCGCATGGTCTGTAACGAATACGGGCGCTGCTGGCGGGAACGTGGTCAGCGCCGCGTTATTATTCAGGATTCGTATAACTACGCGCCCCGCGAACGCTACATCGAACGGCGCGGATACTACGATGGCGGATACTATAATAATGGTCCGAGCGTAGGAATTGGCGTTGGTCCGGGCGGCGTAGGAATTGGGTTTGGAGCGGGTCCGCGCTGGTAAGGCGCTGTGACTTCTTGATCGGAAGGCCGTAGAGAAATCTGCGGCCTTCCTTTTTTGGGACGACGCGCCGCAGCTGTAACTGACTCACGCGCGGATCACGTCAAACGTGGCCCGGGTGTGCCTCCGATCGGGAGGGGAGCTCAATAATCGCTTGTAACCGCTATTCTAAGCTCAATTTCAAAGAGATTAAGTATCGCTGCGGTCCAGTGGCCCTGGTCCAATGAAGAAAAAACGGGGGTAGGGTGTCAGCGAGTGGATTGTTTTCGCTGACACGCCCAAACCGTGCTCCGAACAAGGGTATCGGAGATCAGCCGGTGAAATCTCACCGACCTGATGGGCCCCGGACGGGTTCGCCGTCATCCCCATCACCACGATTGATCCGCCAGTGCGGCTTCTCCCGCGGTCCCCGCGCTTAATGGGTCCGGGTCCCCAATCCAGCTAGCCGACCCGAAACTTTCGGACCGTCATGCTGCAACGGCATCAGCTTCAGTAATCCTTTGAAATTCGAATAAGAGCTCTTGATAATGTTTGGCGAGATGGCCGACCACTTTGCCGTTACGCAGAAGCTTTGAAATGTAGCCGTTGGCGAGCACTAGATCGAGATGGTCGGTGCCATAGGTCTGCTCGGCCACCTTGAATTCACGCGCGAGGGAAGCCGATTCTCGCTCCATCAATGCGAGCTGCTCGTCCGACAGCCCTTTGGGCTGACGTGGCGTAAAATTGGGCGCGAGCTGAGACCTCGAAGTCGCCGCGACGAGGGAGCGAACATAGCTATTGGAGAAATTATTCATCGCAGTCATCAATTCGGCAGCTTCGATCTGACGGATGGGACCTAATTTCTTAAGTTCAGAAAACGTATTGAGCGCGATATGCTTTTCCTTCAGGAGGTCGGCGGCCTCGGCGCAGATTCCGTCAAGTAGTTTGCGCCGGCGACGTATGCTCCCCACATCGACATTCAAAGATCGGGCGATCCGTTCCTCGGACACGCCATTTTCAATCGCCTTCAAGATCATTCTGTGTTCTTGAATGATAGCGATGCGGTTAACTCGCTTGTTATAGGTGAAGGCCTCATCATCAGTCGAGATCAAACAACAAACTTCGGTTACTCCCTGTTCTCGGAGAACCTCGACGCGAAGATGCCCGTCGAGAAGAAGGAACTTTCCAATCTCCTCTCTGCTGCGAGCGACCACCGGCGGTTCAACCAATCCAATTTCGGCGATTGAGGCAGAAATCTGCTTATACTTCGCCGACTTCCTAACCTCGTCTGTGATGAGCTTTAACGGACGGAGATCGACCAGCTTGACCTGAATTGTCCGCTCCTCAAAACCCATACGGACGGAAATGTGAACGCGTCTAGCCATGGGATGCTCCCCTGTAAATCAGACTTCACCATGTAAGCGAAGCACCAGGTTTTTCGGAAGTGTATCGAGCTTCTCGGCTTGCAAAAGCGCTACAAAATCACTCTCGGCCAGTAATCGCCGAAGCGCTTCAATTATGAAAACGAGCCGCGCTTTGGTGCCATTGGACTTGCGGATCAAAACCTTCTTCCGGTCGACGTCTTCCCGGTAAGCGCGCAAGAGAGAATTTGAACTCACAGAGCCGCCATCGGCGCGGCGCGGACCAGTTTTGTAACCCTTGCCGCGACGACGACGCTGCTCGATCAGCTTTTTTGCCACCATGAGGCGCTGACCGCGTAGCAGCTTTTGTTCGTATGCCTGTTGAAGAACGTTCTGGACCTCTGTGTCTTCTGCCTGTGCGATCAGCAACGCCACACTCACCGGAACCGCGCCAGCTTCGACAGCGCGCAGCAATCGATGCTCTCCATTTTCCAATAGACTGATTACCGCCCTGACGTATTCGACTGTGAGACCTGTTTTTCGAGCGATTTCGTCGTGTTCATAGCCGCGGCTTTTTAGACCCTCAATGTCATGCAAGAGGTCGATGGCTCGGTGCTGGCGTCTCGCGCAATTTTCGACGAGGCTCATGATCGCGCTGTCTTCGCTAGTCGCTTCGATGACGATAGCGGGAATCTCCCGCTGGCCGAGCGTTTGATACGCCTCTAAACGTCCTTGACCACAGACCAAATCGTGGCGCGTTTCCTGGTCGACCTCTTTGCGCCTAACTGTGATCGGCCGCTTAAGGCCGAGTTCGGCAACGCTGGTGACGATTTCCTTGAAAATTCGCCGATTACGCGCGCGCGGACTCACCACGTCTATGGCATTAACGGGAATGATCTCAATGGATTGCCCTGAGCCCATAACTAACCTCAAGCAGTTGCGATCGTGCGGCAAGTTCAAAGAGAGCGCCAAGCTCATCAAATCGATAGGCGTCTAAGCCAACACCGTTGTGCTCGGCCAAGCGAAGCTTGGACATTTCCATGTCGAAGCGCGGAAGAAGGTAGTAATCTAGAACGCCGGAATTCATTTGATTCATACGGATTGCGACCGTGATATCCGGTCGTAGACCCATGTCGAAGCGGACGTGCCAGCGGTAGGTTCCTGCTCCAGTCGCCTGCGACCGGACGAGGCACAGGGATGCAGTAAATTCATCGTTCACATTGAGAAGATCGCTTTCGGCGTCCAGTTGAACTTTTCCGCCGATTTCCTGAATGCCGCGAATGGTTGTGTCGATAAAGCCCGGATACATTCGTCGCAGTGCACGATTTATCTCAATGTATCGATAGTCACGTTCTGGCGTGAACCCGATCAATTCGTATGCCCGAATTAGGCTACCGAACCTACTCCGATAGGCACTGCTTGATGGCCCGAACTCCAGCTCATCTATGATGACACCCGAGAGATAGCCGTGCTGTTCAAGCAGGCCCCTTAGCAAATCCAAAAGCTCTTCGTTTGAGTAAGACCTAGAGCGTTCGTCTATGATCCGTTGCGCTGCCTGGAATGTCTCATCGTCGACTATGGGATCGAAGGCCTTGTCATGCCTAATCCAACGGTCCGGTGCGTTGTATACTCGCTTGCCTTTCAGCTTACATGAGGATCTGTTCCAGACATTGTTCCCCACATACTTCTCGTTAATCAGAATCTGGTGCACGACGGCACGGGTCCAAGCTCGACCGAGGTCGGTAAGGACTTCTCGTTGGTTGAGAAGGGAGGCAATTTCCGCCTCCGTCCGAGACTGATGAACGAATAAATCGTAGATGAAACGGATCGTCTCAATCTCATCGCCGGGGCCAGGGACGAGAATTATGCGGTCCGTTTGAATGCTCTTATGCTCGCCCTGCGTTAATTCGGCTTTGGACGTTCCATTTTGATCGATCAATTGACGGCGCAGCCCGTAGCCAGCCGGTCCACCTTGTCGATATCCGAGTTCAATTAATCGCCGTTGACCGGCAAACACTTTGATCGAAAGTTCGCGACTATATTCGCCCGCCATCGCGCGCTTTACACCCTTCACGATGGTTGAGACCGGACTCCCGTCGTTTTCGAACTGCTCGGCGCAATAGCGGACTGTGATTCCTGCGCGCTTGCAAAGATACTCATAGTAAGCACTTTCGTCGGCATCTTGAAATCTCCCCCAGCGGCTAACGTCATACACAAGAATGGTCGAATATGTTGCTACACCATTCTGAACGTCTTCAATGAGTTGCTTGAGTGCATCGCGGTGGTCGAGGTTTAAGCCCGACTTGCCACTGTCGACATAGGTTTTCTCAATTGTGAAACCGTTGCGTTCGGCATACTCACGAATTGCCTGAGATTGGTTCGCTGTCGAATACTGCTGATGATCGGTCGACATACGCACATATTCGGCTGCGGGAGTGCACGCGATAGGAGGCCCTATGAGGTCGCGTGATGAGTCGATATTCGGATCCATTGCAGCCCCAATAACGTCAAGAACGCATGTGAAGTTCTCCGAAAGCTTAGCTTAGCTGTGGGGAAACATGTTTCCGAAAGCGGGCAGAAAGATTCCGGCGACATTCCCGAACGGAGGATCGAGCACTTATGCCAGCTCAATTGCGGACGTGCTTCGAAGCGAACTCGGAGACTTCTCACCGCGCCCACAAGACTTTGATGCGATGGACCGGTGCTAACGAGCGAACCGCAAAGAATTGGCTCTCTGGCGTCAATGGACCAAGCGGTGAGCACCTCCTGCGGTTAATGAAAAATTCAGATCGGGTATTTGAATGCGTTTTAATGCTCGCAAGTCGGAGGCCGATGCTCTCGCGTCGTAATCTCGAAGGGCTACGAAGCGCTCTCGCCAACACCACTCAGTTACTAGCGGAGGCAATGCGGACCGACGACGGCATATCGGAACATCAAAGCTGAACAAACCTAGCCACGCACCTGACTTATGGGGCCTTTCCAGCTTTATCGCGCCCAAAAGCCATATGCTCCGGCAGCGGCAGCCAGTAATGAAGCCCACCAAACAGGGGGTGCGCGAGTGGCACTGATAGAGCGTAAGTAAAGGAACCCTCCGATAAAAATTCCATAGTTTCGGCGAAACTCGCCATTTCGTTTGGCGATTTCAACCAAATCCGAATAATTGCGATCTGACATTGATCACCGGTGTCTATGAGATTTTTTCCTCGAGGAATAATCCATTGATTCCAGGTATCAATGACGGCCGCGATGGCAGCACAGTTTTACGCAGCTGCTTTAAAGCGTTCGAATCGGATGGCCAGGCGTTCCCGGTCGGGTTGGTCCTTCACTCTGTCTGGCAGCCGAATATTCCGGCCATCGAGCTGTTTTAGTGCTTCTAACATCGGGCCGTCATTTTGGCCGAGTAATCGATCCGACACATGCATCCGAAAATCGGGGTCGATGCCGATCAGATGAGCATCAAAAGCGGCGTGATGGATTTTGGATAGTGGGATGCCGTTCGAAACTAACGGCTGGCCATACTGATCATCTCGATCAGCGACAATATGGGCCGCGTCTAGCAGCAAGGGTTCAGGCAACCCAGAAAGAGCACAACGTCCGCTGTAGGCGGTAATCATGGCCTGTCTGAACGTCGCCTGATGGAGCCGTTGTTTGACGGTGCGCAGCGCATATCGCCGCTCCAGTCCATCCGCCGGAGGAATTAGAGTTTCGACGTTGGGTCCAAAGCTAACTCGGGCCTTTAATGCGTTGGCGTCCCAACTAGAAATGAAGGTCGGAAGCAGAGCTTGATAGCGACCTGGAGCAATCCCAAGAAAATACACAACTGGTATCTGGTTCTCGTAGGCCTCCTTCAACCACCGATTATCTGCAGCGTCAGGGTTTTGGCCCATGAAGGCATAATCGATTGTCTCATCACCTTGAAATATCTGGCGGTGCACCTCCCTCTGATCGTCATACCAAACCTTGCCGCCCGGCTTAGGAAACACCGTTTTGATTGATAGCAAGAAACGCATCTGTTGAGGCTTGAAAATGCCTCGTTGCGGATTGACGAGGGGAATACGCTCCTGCCTGAATAGGAAGCCGGGTTTCAATTCCGTTGCGGTAAGATGGTCATAGACTTCATTCAACCTCCGGACATGGTCGAAGGCTGCGATCCGCATGAGCATATCAAGATTTGGCGTGTCCATCTGGTCAGTGGCGCCGACGATGTAAGAGCTAAGGTTGCAACTCTGCCATAGTTCTTGTTGAATTTGAAATGCACACAGTTGGTCAGTCTGTAGTGGCAGCCGGGCAGTCGCTACAGAGCTAATAAACGTGGCCCGGACGTGCCGATCGCGGAAAATCAGCGCGAGGGCACTGCAATAACCTATGATTTAAAGGGATTTGTTGTTGCGCCGGTCCATCTTCGGAGGGCAACGCTCTATCCAGCTGAGCTACGGGTGCGTTGCGGTTGATTTAGCCGATTGGCCTGGCCTCGGCAACGGGTCTGCAAGGACTTATAGGTCGAGGAGCAAGGCCCAAAAGGCAAAGGTCACACGTTCGAATCGTGTGGGGTGCGCCAAAAAAGCACGTGCCGAGACTGCCGGGACTGTGGCGGGCCGCAAATCGCTGCTCCGCAGCGATTTTTGCCGCAGGGCTGCGGGAAATTGGGGCAATTTCTTAAGCTCTTGTTCGGGTCAAGATTGTGATCCGATCCAGTCGATTGGTGCTAGTCTTCACGGGCTGGTCTTCGCGGCAATCGATAGGAGCACCTCATGTATAAGAAGGTTCTTCTCGCCTATGACGGCTCAATCGAAGGACGGCGTGCGTTGCGGGAGGGTGCGAAGCTCGCGCAATTCTGCGGCGCAGAAGTCTTCCTGCTAGCTGTTGTAGAAACGTCCTCTAGCATCGCAGCCTTAGAGGGAGGCGTCATGATCTCGATGGACGAGCAGTTCGATAGTTATAAGGCCATTCTTGCGGAAGGCGCGGAGCGGCTCAAGGTCATGGGCTTCTCGCCGACAGCGCGGTTGGGCATTGGAGCACCTGGAGCGGAGATCGTTGGGGTCGCCGAAGAGATCGGAGCAAATCTCGTCGTCGTAGGTCATCGTCCCAGCGGGCCGCTGGCGCGCTGGCTGTTCGGCTCCGTCGGCACCTACCTGGTCAAGCATCTTCACTGTAGCGTCCTGGTCGCCCAGACCGAGATCAGCGACGATCAATTTGCGAAGATGACGGCGACCACCGCACAGGCGTAATTCTGCAGGGTGAGTTACTGGGTGCCTGACCTCGGCAACGGTCCTGGGCGGTGATTGTCCTGCCGGACGCAGGCTGTAAACTGCGCCTCGGGGAAATCGCGCGCTTTGAGGAGATGTCCATGCGTCCGCTCGAATTTGGCTGGTATCTGCCGACGCATGGCGACACCACGGCCTATGGCGTCGCCGAGGCCCAGGTGCCGGGATCGCCGGAATTGTGCGACCGCGTGGTGCAGGCCGCGGAAGATGCGGGTTTTGAATATCTGCTGATCCCGGTAGGCTCGACGTGCTGGGAGGCGTGGATATCGGGCGCCTTCATGGCGGCGCGGTCGTCCACGATAAAGCCGCTGATCGCGGCCCGGCCCGGCTACATCAATCCGGTGCTGCTGGCGAAGATGATCTCGACCTTCGACCAGATGTCGGGCGGGCGCATCTGCATCAATTTGATCGCGGGCCAGAACGAAAGCGAAGTCGAGGGCGAGGGCGTGCGCTACGCCAAGGAAGAACGTTACGCGCTGATGGAGGAGGAGGTCTCGATCCTCAAGGCGCTGTGGACCACGCGCGGCCCGCTGAATTTTCGAAGGCAAATTCCACACGATCTCGGGCGCGCATATCCGGCCGCGGCCGCTGCAGCAGCCGTTCCCGAAATTCTATCTCGGCGGCGGCTCGCGCCAGGCCTGGGAAATATCCGCAAAACATTCCGACGTGCATCTGTTCTGGGGCGATCTGCCGGAACGGATCGCTGCCAATATCGCCGAGATCAGGGAGATGGCGAAGGCGCATGGCCGCGAGAACGCAATCGGCTTCGGCATGCGGCTGCAGGTGATCTGCCGCGAAGACGAAAAGGAGGCGTGGGAGGCCGCCGACATCCTGGTGCGCCACGCGACCGAGCGGCAGAAGCAGGAGATGAAGACGCTCTACAACAACTCCGCCGCCAACCAGCGGGTGCAGCAGCTCGCCCGCGAGCACGGCGATCTCCTGCTGCCGCATCTATGGACCGGCATCACCAAGGTCCGGCCGGGCGCCGGCATCGCGGTGGTCGGCAATCCCGCCCAATGCGCCGATACGCTGCAGCAATTCATCGACGCCGGCTGCCATTCGTTCTGCCTGTCCGGCTATCTGCATGACGAGGAGGCCGAGCGTTTTGGGCGGCTGGTGCGCCCGATACTGGCCGAGAACAATCGCGGCCGGCTGGCGGCGTAAAGCCGCGGCCAGATGAGGAGAGCCTGATGTCCAGTCGCGTGCTGATCTTCCTTGCCGCTATCGGAATGCTGCTGCAAATCGGCGCCGCGCGCGCCGACGCCATCGACGGCGACTGGTGCAGCACCGACGGAATGCGCATGTCCATCCGCGGTGAGCAGATCACCACACCGGGCGGCAAGCGGATTCAAGGCAACTACAGCCGTCACGCCTTCGACTATGTCGTTCCGGACGGGGAAAACGGATCGGGTGATGTCGTCAACATCATCCTGCGCGGCGAATATCTTGCGCTGTCGAGCCAGGGACCGGTCAAGCGCCCCTTGAGGGAATGGCATCGCTGCAAGGAAGGCATAAGCTGACAGTCTTCGCAATTGGCCTTAGGCAAACTCAGGCCACGGCCGCCGCGGTTTCCGGCCGGGCGCCGAACAGGCGCCTCACTTCCGGACCGGGCCTGGCGGCGCTGAACAGATAGCCCTGCATCTCGGTGCAGCCCAGCTTGCGCAGCACTTCCTTTTGCGCCTGCGTTTCGACGCCTTCCGCCGTCGTCGTCATGTTGCGGGAGGCTGCGATGTTCACCACCGCCTGCACGATCGCCGAAGAGCCGTCGACCTCGGCGATGTCGCTGATGAAGCAGCGGTCGATCTTGATCTTGTCGAACGGGAAGCGTTTCAGATAGCTCAGCGAGGAATAGCCGGTGCCGAAATCGTCGAGCGCGATGCGGACGCCGATGGCGCGGAGCTGATGCAGGATGGCGAGCGCCGTCTCGTCGTCGCGGATCAACACCGCCTCGGTGATCTCGAGTTCCAGCCGGCTCGGCGCCAGACCGGAAGCCGCAAGCGCGGCGGCGATCTTCAGCGCCAGGGTCGGGCATTTCAACTGGACCGGCGAGACGTTGACGGAGAGCCGGATGTGATCCGGCCAGCTGGCGGCCTCGGCGCAGGCGGTCCGCAACACCCATTCGCCGAGTTCGTTGATCAGGCCGGTGTCTTCCGCCAGCGGGATGAATTCGGCAGGCGAGACCATGCCGCGTTCGGGATGGCGCCAGCGCAGCAGCGCCTCGCAGCCGGTCACCTCGCCGTGCCCGAGATCGACCAGCGGCTGGTAGTGGATTTCGAAGCCGCCGTCCGCCAGCGCCTGGCGCAGATCCTGCTCCAGGGCAAGCCTTGCCTTGGCGCTGGCATCCATCGCCGGTTCGAAGAAGCGGTAGGTCCGGCGCCCGTCGGCCTTGGCGCCGTACATCGCCAGATCGGCATTCTTGATCAGCTGATCGAGATCGGTGCCGTCCTGCGGCGCCAACGCGATGCCGATGCTGGCGTCGGTCGAGAGCTGGTGACCGAGGCATTGATAGGGCTGCCGGATCGCCTCATGAATGCGGGTCACGAATTCCACGACGTCGGCGGTGTTGCCGACAGCGGTCTGAATGACCGCGAACTCGTCACCGCCCAGCCGCGCGATCAGGTCGGTCTCCCGGATGCAGCCCCTGATGCGGTTGGCCACGGCCTTCAGCAGTTCGTCGCCGACATGATGCCCGAGCGAGTCGTTGATGCCCTTGAACTCGTCGATGTCGATATAGAGCAGGGCGAACTGCTCGCCCCGGCCGGTTCGCTGCAGCTCGCGTTCGATCTGTTCGCGGAACAGGATCCGGTTCGGCAGGTCGGTCAGCGCGTCGTAATGCGCGAGGTGCGCGATCTTCTCGTCGGCGCGCCGGCGCTCGGTGACGTCGTCGACGACGTTGACGATATAGCGGGGTTCGCCGGCCTGATCCGGAATTCCGATGCGCTTCGAGGTGATGAAGCGATGGCCCAGTCGCCTGGCTTTGCCACGGGTGCTCATCCAGGAACAGGCCGTCTGGGGATTGCAGGGTTCGTTCATCGTCTGCAGTGATGATATCGGCGGTCGCTTTCGGAAACAGATCGATCGCGGTCTTGCCGACGATGGCATCGCGCGACAGGCCGAACTGAGCCTCGGCCACCCGGTTGACCAGGAGGTAGCGGCGGTCGCGCACATCCTTGACGGTGATCTGGGACGGGATGTGGTCGATGATCTGATGCAGGAAGGCATAATTGCGGTCGCGCTCCTTCTTCGAGGTTCCGCCGCTCGGTGATGTCTTCGATCGTCGCGACCCAGCCGCCTTGCCTGCGTCAGCGGCTTGTTGACGATCTGGACCGTCCGTCCGTCCGCGGCTTTCAGGGTGCTGACGTTGACTTTGCCTTGCGCGACGTTCCGCACGAATGTTTGAACAGAATTCGTCGACATCGCCGTCGAATGATCCCGTCTCCTTGCGGTGCTGGATCAGATCGCGAAAATTGCACCCCGGCTTAACTATATCTGTCGAGAGCTTGTACATGTCGATATAGCGCTGGTTGACAGATGACGATGCGCGCCGATGCGTCGTACAGCACGAGGCCCTGCGTCATGTTGTTCAGCGCGGTGTCGAGCCGATGCTTCTCCGCTTCCAGCCGCTGCTGCGCTTCCCGACTTTGGCGGGTGATCTGCCGGATGATCAGGAACAGGATGAAGGCGATCACCAGCGCGGCCAGAGTGGCGGCGACGATCAGGAATCTGGTTTGTGCGCGCCAGTCGGCCAGCGCGGCCGCGACCGTCGTGGTCGCGACCACCACGATCGGGAAATGGCTCAACTCGGCCGCCGAACCGAGCCGGTCCTGGTGATCGACCGGGCTCTGCATACGCAGGGTTTGCTGACCGCCCTGGGTCAGGACTTTGTTGAGCAGCGGGGCCGAGGTAAATTTCTTCCCGATCAACGTATCGGCGTGCGGGTAGCGCGCCAGCATCGTCCCATCGCGATGGAACATGGAAATCGCGGCGCCTTCTCCGAGCGCCACCGAAGCGAAGAATTTTTCGAAATTGGCGGGATCGATCCGCCGCGCCATCACGCCGAGGAAAACGCCGTTCGGGCCGCTCAGCCTGTGGGCGACGACGGTTGTCCATTTCCCGGTGAAAAAGCTGCGCACCGGTTCGGCCAGGGCCTTGGTCGATTGCGGGTTCGATTTGAATTCCTTGAAATAGGCCCGGTCGGCGATGTTGACGGTCGGCAGCGGCCCGTCGCCGGAAGAATTGATCAGGTTTCCGTCGGCATCAAAGATCATGACGTCGCCGATATACGACAACACGCTGGCCTTGGATTTCAGCATCAGGTGCGCGTCGGATGTCGACATCCTGCTGCGGAAAATCTCCGGCGAAGCGATACCGGAAAAGTCCATTTTGGCGATCAGGTCGTTGGCGATGATTTCGGAGTCTTCGAACTGCTGGTCGAAATGGCGGGTGAGCAGCAGCACGGTATTTTCGAGTTCGCGCTCGCCGTTAGAGAGCGCGCGCTCGCGAAATTCGCCGACCATGACAGGCCGTGCCGATGATGATCGCCGCGACCAGCAGGCCGCCGCAGAGGATCAGCCACAGCACCGGATCCCGCCGAATCGACGTGGCGATATGCTGCGGTCCGATCGCGGTGGTCGGGGGCGCGCTTAGCCTGCCCCAGATGCTGGAAATTGACTTTCGCATTCCCCCACACTCCTGAGGATATGCTTACGTTGCACAAATGGCCTGCCGGTTAGGAAATCCGGTTACTTAAGGCTTAATGCTTGGTTTCGCGCCGACGATAGGGGAGCGCGGCCCGGATATCGCACTGCGGCAAAACCCGTCGGGAGCCATCATTGGGGGCGGCCCCCGAGGTGAAAAACCGGCAACGGTAACGTACCCTGAAAGCCGCGCGGGCTCCGGCCGCAGCATCGATTGAACGCGAATATCCAAAGGGAGAGGCGGCGAGCGATGGCGAAACAATCCGGTGCAGATTTGGATCTCGCAGGCGAGGGCAATGCCTGGCCGGTATTCCGTTCGCTGAAGGCCTATCGCATTCAGTTCCTCACCCGCGACCTGTTCGCTGGTCTCACACTGGCCGCGATCGCCATTCCGGAGCAGATGGCGACGGCGCGGCTGGGCGGGTTCGCCCCGCAGATCGGCTTTTTCGCCTTTCTGGCGGGCTCGCTGGCGTTCGCGGCCTTCGGCAGCAACCGCTTCCTGTCGTGCGGCGCGGATTCGACCATCACGCCGATCTTTGCCGGCGGACTTGCGGCGCTGGCTGCGGCCGGCACGCCGGAATATCAGGTGCTGGCCGCGGCTCTCGCGCTCATGGTCGGACTTCTGCTTCTTGGCGCCGGCGTTTTCCGTCTGGGCTGGATCGCCGATCTGCTCTCGATACCCGTGACGACAGGTTTTCTTGCCGGTATTTCCGTGCACATCTTTATTTCCCAGATGCCGGTTATCCTCGGAGTGCCCCCTCCAGGCGGCGCAATGCTGCAACGGCTCGCGACGCTGGCCTCACATCTGAACGAAACCAATTTTCTGACGCTTGCCATCGGCCTCGGGGTTCTTGCGATCATCGTAGCGTCCGAGCGGATCAGCGCGCGCATTCCCGGCGCCTTGATCGGCCTCGTCGTAGCGAGTGCGGGTGTCCTGTTGTTCGGGCTCGAGAGCCGTGGCGTCAGCGTTCTCGGAGCGGTCTCGGTTACGCCGCCGGCGCTTGCCATTCCCGTCATCTCGGCCGGGCAGCTGGCAAGCCTGTTGTCGCTCAGTCTCATCATATCGATCGTCGTCATGGTGCAGACCGCGGCGACGACGCGATCGTTTCCGTCCATCCCCGATGAGCCGCCGGATGTCGATCGCGATTTCGCCGGCACCGGCGTCGGCAGTCTGCTGTCGGGACTGATCGGGGCATTTCCCGTCAATGCCAGTCCGCCGCGCACCGCCGTCGTTTCCGAGACCGGCGGACGATCCCAACTCGCCGGCCTCGCCGCCGCGGCCATCGTGATCGCGTTGCTGGCATTCGGCGCCTCGCTGCTCAGCCGAATTCCGAACGCGGCGCTCGGCGGCGTCCTGCTGTTCGTCGCGCTGCGGATCATCCGCGTCAACCAGATCGTCGCGATTGCCAGGCAGTCGCTTGCCGAATTCGCCCTGATCGTCGCGACAGCGGCGGCCATCATCGTTCTGCCGATCGAACAGGGCGTCGGCCTCGGCATCGCGCTGTCGCTGTTGCACGGCATCTGGAGCACGACGCGCGCCAGGGCCCTCATCTTCGAACGAGTACCAGGGACTTCGATCTGGTGGCCGTCGAGTCCCAGTCTTCCCGGCGAGCGTGAACCCGGAATCATAGTCGCCGGATTTCAGGCGCCGTTGTCCTTTCTCAACGCCTATCATTTCCGGAGCGACATCCTGGATGCCCTGCAGTCCGCACCCGAGAAGGCGCGGCTGATCATCCTGGAGGCGACCGGCATTGTCGAAATCGACTTTACCGCGGCGCAGGTGCTGGGCGACCTCATTCGCAAATGCCACGCCGATGGCGTCGATTTCGCCATCGCCCGCCTCGAATCGATCCGCGCGCAGCAAGCGATGGTGCGCTTTGGCATCGACACGCTGTTGGGTGAGAATCGTCAGTTCCAAAGCGTCGAGGAAGCGGTCCAGGCGCTTGGCAAGCAAGGCACGGCTGGGGACAAATGATCATCCAGGCACGGGTTCGGTTTGGGGTGATCATCATGACGAAGCTGCAACTGGTTGCGGGAGCCGTGCTCGTGCTTTTTGCAGCAGCCAGCGCCCGCGGCTGGGCGGCGGACGAAGTCGCGCCGCATCGGCGACCGGTGAAGGAAGTCGCCAACCTTCGAATCTCGGTCGGTACCCAGGGCAGTTTGCCGCTTTATGTCTCTGCCGACTGGTCCAATCCGTTGCCGGATATCACGCGCGCGGTTCTGGTTATGCACGGACGGCTGCGCAACGCCGATGTCTATTTCCGATCCGCCAGGACGGCGCAGGCCGCGGCCGGCGATGTCGGCAAGTCGGCGATCATGATCGTCCCGCAATTTCTGGCCGGGGTCGACGTCGACGCCTACCATCTGCCCGCCGATACGCTGCGATGGACGCTTGAGGGTTGGGAAGGTGGCGATCCGGCGCTCGCACCGACGCCAGCCAGTTCGTTCGAGGCACTCGACGCCATCCTGGCCAGATTGGCGGATCGAAACCTGTTCCCGAACCTCAAGCAGGTCGTGGTGGCCGGCCATTCCGGTGGGGCGCAGGTCGTGCAACGCTACGCGATCGCGGGGAAAGGCGAGCTGGCGCTGACGCGGCAAGGCATTGGCGTGCGTTATGTAGTCGCCAATCCATCGTCCTATGCGTATTTCAATAGCGAGAGACCGGAGCCATCGATCGCGGCGAGCTGCCCCGGCTATAACCGTTGGAAATACGGCATGGAGGCGCGGCCCGCCTATCTGGCCGGGCCATCGATTGTGGACCTGGAGCAAGCCTATGTTGCGCGGCGCGTGATCTATTTGCTGGGAACGCTGGACACCAACCCAAATCATCCCGCCCTCGACAAGACGTGTATGGGCGAGGCCGAGGGCCCCTACCGATACGCCCGCGGTCACGCCTATGCGGCCGCGATGGCGGCCCGGGACGCCGGCACGCCGAACCACAGCCTTTGGGACGTACAAGGTGTCGGGCACGATGGCGACAAGATGCTGACCTCACCTTGCGGCCTCAAGGCGCTGTTCGATTTGACCGGATGCGAGGCCACGCATTAGAGCGTTTTCAAGCGAAAGCCTGCCCCGGACTTGATCCGGGGTGGATACCGGTTCGCGTCAAGAAAACGCGTCAAATCAGAAGAATCTAGAGCCCCGTTTCGAATTCAATCGAAACGGAAGAGGCTCCAGACCGCGCAGGTTTTTGCCCTTCAGCGGCAAGCCTTACGCTGGAACGATCACCTTGCCGATCGGCCACAGCGCGATGCCGGCGAGTTTGAGGTGGGCCCAGGCGAAGGGGATGCCGATGATGGTCAGGGCCAGCACGAAGGCGGTGACGATGTGCGCCAGCGCCAGCCACCAGCCCGCCAGCACGAGCCAGATCAGATTGCCGATCACCCCCAGCGGCCCGGTGCCGATGTCTTGCTGGCCGGTGATGCTGTCGCGCGGTACGGCTTTCTGCCCGAACGGCAGCAGCGTATAGGCGGCGATGTTGAATGCGGCCCGCGCCCAGGGCAGGCCGATAATGGTGATCGCCATGATGATCGCGGCGACCAGCCAGCCAAATGCCATCCACACGCCGCCAAGCAGAAGCCAGAGGATGTTCAGGAATATGGAAACTGGCGGCATTGGATCACTCCAGAGCTGGCGCGACGGTCGATCGCACCGGGTGATTTTGCCGATCCTATGACGACAGGCCGGACAATCAAACCAAATTGCGGTCAGGCCGAAATCAGGACCTCGCCCTCGATTTCCACCGGCATCCCGAACGGCAGCTCGGCCATCCCGACCGCGCTGCGGGCGTGGGCGCCGGCCTCAGGCCCCCAGAGCTCGAGGATCAGGTCGGAACAACCGTTGATGACCGCGGGCTGCTGGACAAAACCGGGCGCGGAATTGACCATGCCGAAAATGCGCACCCAATGCGAAATGCGGTCGAGATCGCCGAGCGCGCGCTGGAGATCGCCGAGCATCGACAGTGCCGTGAGCTTGGCGGCCGCATAGCCCTGCTCGATCGTCAGCTCACGGCCGACCTTGCCGAGCGGCTGCGCCAGCGGGCCTTCCGGGCTCTGCGGTCCGTGCCCGGCGAGGACGGCACGGTTGCCGATCACGCGCACATTGACGAAAGGCAGCACAACGCCGGGCGGCGGGGCGAAGGCGGGCGGCAGGACCAGGCCGAGAGCGGCAAGACGCGATTCGATTTTGGCCATGGCGGATTACTCTCAGGACGGCTTGCGGCCCACGTTTCGCAATCGTCCCACGACGCCGGTCGGAAAGAAATAGACGCTGGCGATGAACAACAGCCCGAGCCAGAGCAGCCAGCGGTCCGGATGCAACAGTCCCGGCAATAACGGCAGCCCCGCCCCGGCGGCCGCGTTGGAGGCTGCGCCCATCAGCGCCTGCAGGTAGTTCTGCGCCAGAATGAAGATCACCGATCCAATGATCGCGCCGTAGATCGTGCCCATGCCGCCGATCACCACCATCAGCAGGATGTCCAGCATGATCGAAAAACTCAGCGAGGTGTCCGGTCCGGCATAGCGCAGCCACAGCGCGTTCAGCATGCCGGCACTCGCCGCGACCAGGGCGGCGAGACAGTTGGCGTAGGTCAGATGAAACACGGTGCGGAAGCCGAGCGCTTCGGCGCGGAAGCGGTTTTCGCGGATCGCCTGCAGCACGCGGCCGAACGGCGAATTCACCACCCGCAACAGCGCCAGGATCATCGCCGCCGAGGCGATAAAGATGAGATAATAGGTCAGCACGCGGCCGTTGAGTTCGAAGCCGAGCGTGCCTTTCGAAATCAGCACCGTGCCCGGCCGCAGCAATTCCGGCAGCTGAAAGCTGCGGCCGTCCTCGCCGCCGGTCAGCCACGACAGCTGCGAGGCCAGCACCAGGAAGGCGGACGCCACCGCCAGCGTGATCATCGCGAAGAATATCGCCTCGACCCGCAGCGAGAACAGCCCGATCGCAAGCGCCAGCAGCATCGCCAGCGGCAGGCCGACGATGACGCCTGAGGCGACCGCCGCCCAGTTCGGTCCCATGGAATAAAGCGCGATCGCAATCGAATAGCTGCCGATGCCGTAAAACATGGTGTGCGCGAACGACACCGAGCCGGTATAGCCGAGCAGGAGGTCGTAGGACGCGACCAGGGCTGCGAAGATCAGGATCTTGGTGGCGACGTTCATCGCCTTGGCGCCGGGAAACACCAGCGGCGTCAGCAACAGCGCCGCGATGATGACGACGAGAATGATGGAAAGCGCGCGGCTGCGCGGCGGATCGCCGGAAAGGATCATCATCGGCAAACCTTCATCGACTTGTCACCGCATAAAGCCCGCGCGGGCGCCACATCAGGATCGCGACCATCAGGAGGATATTGGAGACCAGCGCCAGTTTCGGCACCAGGAAGCCGCCGTAATTGGCGACCATCGCGACCATCAGCGCGCCGATAAAGCAGCCGCCGATCGAGCCGAGCCCGCCGATGATCACCACGATGAAGACCAATACCGTGAGATCGTTGCCCATCGAGGCGTGCACCTGCTCGCGGTACAGCGCCCACATCACGCCGCCGAGGCCGGCCAGACCGGAGCCGGTCATGAACACGCCGAGGAACAGCCGCCGGATCCGGTAGCCGAGCGCTTCCACCATCTCGCGGTTTTCCACGCCGGCGCGGATCAATAACCCGATCTTGGTCCGGTTCAGCACCAGCTGAATGCCGGCGAAGATAACCAGCCCGACCAGCATCGCCAGCACCCGGTATTTCGCAATGGCGATATCGCCGATGATGAACGAGCCGCGCAGCGAGGTCGGCAGCGGCAGCGGAATGATCTGCGGCCCCCACAGCGCATACAGCGCCTGCTCGGCGACGATCAATCCGCCTGTCGTCATCAGGATCTGCTTGAGGTGCTGGCCGTAGACGGGAAGGATCAGTACGCGCTCGACCACCAATCCCAGCGCGCCGGAGACCGCCATCGACAACACAGCGGCCGGGGCCAGCACCGCGAGATTTGTCAGCAGCGAGTCGGCCTGCACCCATGGCGCCAGCGGCAGCAGCACCAGCGTCGCGATATAGGCGCCCACCGAAATGAAGGCGCCGTGGCCGAAATTGAGCACGTCCATCAGGCCGAACACCAGCGTCAGCCCGGAAGCCATGATGAAGATCATCATGCCCATGGCGAGGCTTGCCACCGTCAGCGTCACCCAGGAACTGGCCGATCCGATCAGCGGCAGCATGGCGAGCGCGAGTGCAACCGGGAGCAGCACCGGCAGCAAATCCCGCTTCGGCTTCGGCAACGCGGCTGTTGCTGCAAGCTCGGTCACTGATGCGCCTCCAGGCTCAGGCCCAGCAGCCGCTCCTGCAGCGCGACGTCGCCGGCGAGCGCCGCCATCTCGCCGCGATGCACGATCTTGCCGTTGTCCATCACCAGAACCTTGTCGCCGAGTTCGCGCGCGGCATGGAAATTCTGCTCCACCAGCAAGATGGTGGCGCCGCGGCGCTTGATCTCGGCCAGGCATTCGATCAGCGCCACCACGATCGCGGGCGCCAGGCCCTTGGTCGGCTCGTCGATCAACAACAGCTTGCGCGGCTCGACGATGGCGCGGGCAATCGAAAGCATCTGCTTCTGTCCGCCGGACAGGAGGCCTGCGCGCGACAGCCAGAAACGCTTCAACGCGGGAAAGAATCCGAAAATCCAGTCGAGCCTTGAATCGTCGAGCGGCCCGTCGCGCGCCGCAAGGATCAGATTTTCCTTCACCGACAGGTCGGAGAATACCGCCATGCTCTCCGGCACATAGCCGACCCCGAGCCGCGCGATGTCCGGGGTCGCGTTCTTCTCGATGCGTTGCCCGTCGAGCGATATCTGGCCGGCGGAGGCGTGCCACAGGCCCATGATGGTTCGCAGCGTCGAGGTTTTGCCGGCGCCGTTGCGGCCAAGCAGCATCGTGGTCTGGCCCTCGGCCACGCCGAAATCGACGCCCTGCAGGATGTGATAGCGCCCGACATGGGTGTGCACGCCGGCCAGCGTCAGAAGATCGCTCATGCCGCGCTCCTGCCGGGCGCGATGCCGAGATAGGCCTCCTGCACGATCGGGGAAGCAATCACTTCCGCCGGCTTGCCGTCGGCAACGAGCTGGCCGTTGTGCAATACGATGATGCGGTCGGCCAGCGAGCGCACCACGTCCATCTTGTGCTCGACCAGAAGGATGATCTTGCTTGAATCCTGCTTGAGCTGCGCGATCAGGTTGAGCACGACAGGGACTTCGTCGATGCTCATGCCGGCGGTGGGCTCGTCGAACATGAAGACGTCAGGCTCCAGCGCCATCATCAGCGCAACCTCGAGCTTGCGCTGGTCGCCATGCGACAGCGCGGTCGCCGCCACGGTCCGCCGGCTGCCCAGCGCTACCTTGTCGAGAATGGCGTCGGCGCGCGCGATCAGGTCCTTGCGCGTCATCCACGGCCGCAGCATGTCGTAATGCACGCCGCTTTCGGATTGCACCGCAAGCCGGACATTCTCCTCGACGCTGAGGTTGGGAAACAGGTTGGTGAGCTGGAACGCGCGGCCGAGGCCTGCGCGGGTGCGCAGCGGCACGGAAAGGTTTGTGATATCGGCGCCGTCGAAGTGGATGCTGCCTTCGGTCGGGCGCAGCTGTCCGGAGATCAGATTGAAATAGGTGGTCTTGCCGGCGCCGTTCGGGCCGACGATGGCGGTCAATTCGCCCGGGCGAAAGCTGCAGCTGACGCGGTTGACCGCGACATGGCCGCCGAAGCGGATGGTCAGATCGCGGGTTTCGAGCGTGTGGGTCATTCGAGCAACTCGTGGTGACGCGCGATGCGCTGGTCTTCACCTCGCCCCGCTTGCGGGGAGAGCAGTGTGGCCGCCGTCGATAGAACGCCGATGCTTCGATCGGCTGCGCGCGAAGCGATCGGCAGGGGACTCTCCACGATTTGCGCTCGCTAGAGAGCCCCTCACCCTAGCCGATGTTTCACATCGGCGTTCTTCCTCAAGAACGGCGGCCGCAGGCCGCCTAGCCTCTCCCCGCGAAGAGCGGGGCGAGGGAGAAATAGTTACCGCTTGTTGCGGATCGGGATGTTCATGTCCTCGATCTTGAGTTCACGCACCGGCTCCAGCACCGCCCAGGCGACGTTCGGATCGACCTTGACCTTGAAGTGATACATGCTCTGTAGCGCCTGATGGTCCTCTTTGCGGAATATCATCTTGCCCTTCGGCGTATCGAACTCCATGCCTTCCATCGCGGCGATCAGCTTTTCGGTGTCGGTGGATTTCGCCTTGGTGACGGCGGCAACGGCAGCCATCGCGGCGGAGAACCCGCCGGCGGTGAAGAAATCCGGCGGCGCCTTGAAGCGCTTCTGATGCTCGGCGACCAGCCAGTCGTTCACCGGATTCTTCGGAATGTCGTAATAGTAATAGGTCGAGCCTTCCATGCCGGGAAGGCTCTTATAGGCGGCGAGCGCGGGCAGGATGTTGCCGCCGGTCGAAAGCTCGATGCCATAACGCTTCGGGTCCATATCCTGCAGGCCGGCCAGCGGATTGCTGGCGCCCGCCCAGATCACCCAGATGATCTTGCGTCCGGGCTTGTCCTTCAGCGCGTCGAACAGGCGCTGACCGACCGCGGTGAAATCCGTGGTGGTGGTCGGCGCGTATTCTTCGGCGGCAAGCGTCGCACCGGTCTTGGCCAGCGCTTCCTTGAAGGCGGCCACGCCGTCGCGGCCGAATGCATAGTCCTGCGCCAGCGTCGCAACGGTCACGCCGGGCTTGCCGATCGCCACCGCGTTCGAGATCGCATCCTGCGAGGAATTGCGCCCGGTGCGGAAGATGTAGCGGTTCCACTTCTCGCCGGTAATCTGGTCCGCGACCGCCGGCTCGACGATCAGGATTTTCTTGTTTTCCTCGGCGACCGGAAGGTCGGCGAGCGCTGCGGCCGACGAGGTCGTGCCGATGGCGAGATCGGCCTTGTCATCCTGATAGGCTTCCGCAAGGGCCGCCTTGGACAAATCCGGCTTGCCCTGGTCGTCCTTGGTGATGACGACGATCTTGCGCCCGTCCAGCATCATGGTGCCCTTGGTGGCATATTCCAGTCCCAGCATCAGGCCGGCTTCGGTCTGCTTGGCATAGGCTTCCAGCGGACCGGTCTTGCCGTAGATCAGGGCGATCTTCAGGTCGTCCGCCTGCGCGGCGGCGCCCCCGATCAGGCCCATTGTGACGGTTGCAAGAATGAGTGGTAAACGCACGGCAGTCCCTCCTGTTGCAGAATTCACGTTATCACAGCGATTTGCACAGCTGGACGAACATTGCAATTCGATGTTCCGGCTGCAGGCGATTTCGGCGCAAATGGGCTCGAAATCTCATGCCGTTCCCCCGCCGATCGCAGCCCTGTTTTCGCCGGGCCGCACCCCTGGTCCGGGGCCGGCGATGCCTTCGACGTTGCGCCAATCCGATTGCGCTTCCTCCGCGCTTTCGAAGATATGCGCGGCGACGCCGCGTTTCTCCAGGGCTTCGCCGAGTTTGATGCGCAGGAAGCCGCTGGTGGTGTAGCGGGAGACGCCGGAATAGAAGCGGTCGGTGAGGCTGCGCACCATGGCCGAATATTCGTCAAGCAGTTCGGGCACAATCGAGAAGTTGTCGTAGTTGACGATCGCGTAGACGCGGCGGTTGAGCCCGCCGAGTTTGGCCTCCACGGATCTTGCGATCGAGTCGATGTCGGCGCGGCTGCGCAGCGCGAAGCGCTCCAGATTGACGAAAAACAGGTTCTGCTGCTCGTCAAGCGTGAAACGCTGATCGAGCGGAATGGCAAGCATGTGCTCGCGCAGATCCATCGCGTCGTCGCGGAAAATCCGCGGGTCCATGGCAAGCGGATCGCGCGGTATCACCGGCTTGAAATCCATCAGCGCGAGAATGTCGCGCTCGATATCGATGCCGGGCGCGACCTCGACCAGCTCAAGGCCATCGGGACCGAGGGTAAAAACGCAGCGCTCGGTAACGTAGAGCACGCTCTGCCCGCGTGCGGTCGCGTAGGCGCCGCTGAACGTCACATGTTCCACGGCTTCGACGAATTTTTTCGCCTTGGCTTCCTGCAGGATCGCAAGCTTGCCGCCGGACAAGGCGATCTGCAGGCGTCCGGCGCCGAAGGTGCCGACAAAGATCACCTTTTTGGCGTTCTGGCTGATGTTGATGAAGCCGCCGGCGCCGGCAAGCTTGGGGCCGAATTTGCTGACATTGAGATTGCCCGATCGATCGACCTGCGCCAGCCCGAGAAAGGCCGCATCGAGGCCGCCGCCGTCGTAGAAATCGAACTGATAGGGCTGGTCGATCACCGCCTGGGTGTTGATCGCGGCACCGAAATCGATTCCGCTGGCCGGGATGCCGCCGATCACCCCGGGCTCGGCCGTCAGCGTGATGAGGTCGATGATCCGCTCTTCATTGGCAACAGCCGCGATGCCTTCGGGCATGCCGATGCCGAGATTGACGACACTGTTGGCCTTCAGTTCGAACGCCGCGCGGCGCGCGATGATCTTGCGCTCGCTCATCGGCATCGGCGGCAGCGAGCCGGCGCGCACCCTGATCTCGGCACTGAACGCCGGATTATATTGCGTGCCGAAGGTCTGCCAGTGGTTTTCCGGTTTCGCCACCACCACGCAGTCGACGAGAATGCCGGGAATCTTGACCTGGCGCGGATTGAGGCTGCCGCTTTCGGCCACGCGCTCGACCTGCGCGATCACGATGCCGCCGGAATTATGCGCGGCCATGGCGATGGCCAGCGCCTCCAGCGTCAGGGCTTCCTTCTCCATGGTAAGATTGCCGTCGGGATCGCCGGTGGTGGCGCGGATGATGCCAACGTCGATCGGAAAGGTCTTGTAGAACAGGCATTCCTGGCCGCCCAGGGTGACCAGCTCGACCATGTCCTCGGTGCTGCGGGCGTTGAGCTTGCCGCCGCCATGGCGCGGATCGACGAAGGTGCCGATGCCGACCCGCGAGATATGACCGGGCCGCCGCGCCGCGATGTCGCGAAACAGATGGGTGATGACGCCCTGCGGCAGATTATAGGCCTCGATCTGATTTGATATTGCGAGCTGCTGCAATTTGGGCGCAAGCCCCCAGTGGCCGCCGATCACGCGCTTGACCAGCCCCTTATGCGCGAAATGGTTGAGGCCACGGTGCTTGCCGTCACCCTGCCCGGCGGCATAGACCAGCGTCAGATTGTGCGGCTTGCTTTGGCTGTACGGCGCTTCGCCGTCGCTGGCGAGATAGAGCTCTTCCAGCGCCAGCGCGATTTCCTCCGCAAACCCGATGCCGACAAACCCGCCGGTGGCAACGGTGTCACCATCGCGAATCAGGCGTACGGCCTCCGCCGCGGTGACGATCTTGCCCTTCTCCGAGTTGCGCAGATAGGGCAGAGCGGGATGCTGGCTCATTGCGTTCCTCCCGGAATTGCTTCACGTCGCCTGCCGGGTTCTCCGACCTTTGCCGTCCTTTCGCTTCCCGAAACGGCGCCGCGACGATCGCGGCGGCCGCTCTCACGCCTCGGCATTGTGCCGCGTTTCCGTCGCGAAATAGACCGAAACGATGGTGATCAGCGCGAGCCCGATCATGTAGACGGAGATCGGCCATGTCTCCGGCTTGTAGGCGGCCATCAACCCGGTGGCGATCAAGGGCGACAGTGCGCCGGCGAAGATCGAGGCGAGATTGTAGCCAAGCGACACGCCGCTGTAGCGCACCTTGGTGCCGAACAGTTCGGAGAGGAAGCTCGCCTGCGGGCCGTACATCGCGGCGTGCCCGACCGCCAGACCCAGAACGATCGCGATCCAGCCGAGTTGCGGATTTTTGGTTGCGAGCAGCATGAACAGCGGGAACGACATCAGCGCCGAGAAAACCGCGCCGAAGATATAGACCGGCCGGCGCCCGACGATGTCGGAGAGCGCGCCGAAGGCCGGAATGGTGAAGCTTTCGATCGCGGCGGCAATCAGCACACCATTCAAGATGTCCTGCCGGTTCATGCCGAGCGACTGGGTCGCGAAGGCGAGAACGAAGGTCGCGTAAATGTAGAAGAAGCCGTTTTCCGCGAAGCGTGCGCCCATCGCCAGCAGGATGTTCTTCGGATACATGCGGATCGCCTCGATGATCGGCATTTTCACTTCTTCCTTGGAGTCCTTGACCTTCTGGAACTCGGGCGATTCCGCGATCGTGAACCTGATCCACAGGCCGACGATCACGAGGAAGATGCTGAACAGGAACGGAATCCGCCAGCCCCAGGCGTAGAGCTGGGCGTCGGTCAGGAACGAGGACACGACCGAGAACACCAGGGTTCCGAGCACCAGCCCAAGCGGCGCGCCGAGTTGCGGCCAGCTGCCGTAAAAGCCCTTCCTGTTCGGGGGCGCGTGCTCGACCGCCATCAGCACGGCGCCGCCCCATTCGCCGCCGAGGCCGAAGCCCTGGATCAGGCGACAGGCGACCAGCAGGATCGCCGCCCAGATGCCGAGCGTATCGTAGGTCGGCAGCAGGCCGATCGCCGCGGTCGCGACGCCCATGATCAGCAGCGTCAGATAGAGCATCGTCTTGCGGCCGATCTTGTCGCCGTAATGACCGAACACCAGGCCGCCGAGCGGCCGCGCAATGAACCCCAGCGCATAGGTCCCGAATGCCAGTAGCGTACCTATCGCGGGATCGAATGTGGGAAAGAACAGCTTGTTGAAAATCAGCGCCGCAGCGGTGCCGTACAGGAAGAAATCATACCACTCGATAGCGGTGCCGATCAGACTGGCTGTGGCTACCGTGACGTGTGACGGCGGCGGCCGTGTCGCTTCCAGCGCAATGGTCATTTTGCCCTCCCGGTTTCGACGTCGCGCATTTGTCATCCGTCGCGTCGTGGCGGGAGCAGAGCAAGCTGCGCGCCAACTGCCTTGCGATATATCAAACTGGTTGAAAAATCGGCAGTTGACGTGGTTGCTGGCGATGGGCGCAAGGCGCGGTCGTGTCAATTATCCGAGACTTGAGACGTTCTTTGTCTCGGAAATCAGACAGGCTGTGAGCCAGACGGGGCCAGCCCGAATTTCGAGAGCTTCTTGTAAAACGTCGCCCGCGAAATGCGGAGCATCTTGGCCGCTTCAGAGATCTGCCCGTTGCTTGCCTGCAGCGCGCATTCCAGCGTCTGCTTTTCGAACTCGGCTTCCGCCTGCGCATAGGGCACGACGAGGCCGATCGGCTTTGGCGCCGCCGCGGCCCTCGCTTCGGAACCAAACGGCAGGATGCGCCCAAAATCGTCGCCGGTCAGGCGGCCGGAATCGCTCAGGATCAGCGCGCGCTCCAGGATGTTACGCAGCTCCCTGACGTTTCCGGGCCAATCGTAACGCGCCAGCGCCGCAAGACCTGAGGGCGTGATCCGGGCGTTCGGGTGGTCGCCTGACAGGATGATGTCATCGAGCAGCCGGGCGCAAATCTCCGGAAGATCGTCGAGACAATCGCGCAACGGCGGCAATGGGATCGAGAGCACGTTAAGCCGGTAATACAGGTCGGCCCGGAACGCGCCTTCGTTGACGCGTTTCTGCAGGTCCACATTGGCGGCGGCGATGACGCGAACGTCGACCCTGGTGACCTTGTCGGAACCGACCGGCTCGACTTCGCGCTCCTGCAGCACGCGCAGCAGCTTGACCTGCAAATGCAGCGGCATTTCGCCGATTTCATCCAGAAACAGCGTGCCGCCGTCGGCGATCCGGAACTTGCCGTCGCGGCCCTTGCGATCGGCGCCGGTATAGGCCCCCGGTGCCGTGCCGAAAAATTCGGACTCGATCAGCGTATCGGGAATGGCGGCGACATTGACGCTGACGAACGGCTTGTCGGCGCGCGGCGAAGCGTTGTGGATGGCCTGGGCCAGCAATTCCTTGCCGGTGCCGGTTTCGCCGGTCAGCAACACGGTGACGCTTTGCCGCGCCGCCCGGCCGGCAAGTTCCTTGGCGCGCGCAATATCTAAGGTCCCGCCGACATAGTCATCGAAGGTGAACCGCGCACCGCGCGCCTGCGACAATTGCCGTTTCGCCACGCGAAGATCGCTTTCGAGCTGACCCATCCGCGCGATCAGCGGCTTGAGGCTGTCGAGATGATCGTAGAGTACGAAGCCGATGGCGCCGATCACGTTCTTGTTCTCATCCTCGATCGGCATGCGCGTGACGACCAGCTGCTCGCCCCCGAGTTCCATGATGTCCAGCAGGATCGGCTCGCCGGTCTCCACCACGCGGCGCATCAGGCTGTTGGGGATGATCTCCTCGATCGGCCGGCCGATAGCCTCCGAAGTGTGGTTGAGGCGGAGCGAGTGAAGGTATTTTTCGTTGACATAGACGACGTGCCCGGCGCGGTCGATCGCAATCGCGCCTTCGCAGAGATTCTCCAGCCGCTCGAACAGCGTTTCCATGGCGCGCGCGCGAATGACCGCGGGGTCGCTGACGATGGATTGGCGATCGGACATGGCGTGCGAGTGGCCCTCGATGATTGCCAGATAGAGAGCGCGGCGAGTGAACCGGGAGGTCTGTCCAGCCTTCTTTTTATTCCATTGTTGATGATAAGGGGGCCGAATTCGACGCTATTTGCTTCATATCAAAGGGCTGCGCGATTTCGCATAGTGAAATCTCCCCGGCAGCGGCGCGCCTATCGCAAGTGCGAAGGCCCAGTCCCAATTGAACGCGCCAGTCGAACGAGCTGCGGATCAGCGGCGATAGCGATCGCTGCGGGCATAGATCGGGCGGTTTTCCTGGCGCGGCCGGTTCGCCGGACTGCTGCGGGTCTCGCTGGCGAGCGGTATCGCGGGCTTGAGTTCCTCAAGGAAGATCGGCCTGGAAAAATAGAAGCCCTGTGCGTAGCGGATCTTGGTGGCGGCCTGCAGATAGGCGAGTTCCTCGAAGGATTCGATGCCTTCGGCGATCACGGTCATGCCCAGCGCTTCGCTCAAGGATTCGATCGCCCGCAGGATGCCCTGGCTGCGCGGGCGCTTATGGATGTCGGTGATGAAGGAGCGGTCGATCTTGATCTCGTCGGCGGTGATGTCGGCCAGCGCCGACAGCGACGAATAGCCGATGCCGAAATCGTCGATCGATATCCCGACCCCGAGCTTTCGGAAGATCGGCAGGATTTCATCCTGGAAACGGGTCTTGGTGATGAAGGCGTCTTCGGTGACTTCGATCATGAAGCGCCTGGGAAACCCGGTCGCCTCGAGCGCCGCGGCGAACGGACGCATGAACTGCGGATTGACGGCCTGCTTGGCCGCGACGTTGATGCTGATCGAGGTGTCGTGACCGAAGGTTTCGTTGATCAGATCGATCGACTTGACGATCTCGGCCAGCACCAGATGGGTCAGCTCGTCGATCAGCCCGAGCTCGACGGCGAGATTGATAAAGGTGCCCGGCGCCTGGATCACGCCGCCGTCGTCGCGCAGCCGCACCAGCGCCTCGATGCCCTTGATGTCCTGGGTTCGGATGTCGACCTTGGCCTGGAACGCGCAGCAGAATCGTTTTTCCAGAATGGCAAGCCGCAACGACTGCTCGATCTTCATGCGCGCGAGCGCCTCGCGCTCCATGCCATCGTCGAAGAAGGCCGCGGCGCCCTTGCCCACGTTCTTGACGCTATACATCGCAATGTCGGCGTTCTGGCGCAGCATGTCGTAACTGCGGCCGTGCTGGGGATACAGGCTCACCCCGATCGACGTGGAAGCAAATATTTCCGATCCATCGATGAAGAACGGCGCCTTCAGCCGTTTCAGCGTGAACTCGATGTAGTCCGCCACCTCGCGTTCGTTCCGGATCGGATTGAGCAACAGCAGGAATTCGTCGCCGCTGATGCGCGACAGCATGTCGGTATCGCGCAAGTCCAGCCCCAGCCGCTTGGCGACTTCCACCAGCAGCGCGTCGCCGATCGAGTGGCCGTAATAATCATTGATGTGCTTGAAATTGTCGACGTCGAGAAACGCCAGCGCGAATTTATCCTCAGCCTGGCCGCGCAGCAGGCTGTTGGCACGATGCTCGATCACCCGCCGCGTCGGCAGGCCTGTCAGTTCGTCATAGTAGGCCGACCGAAACAGGTGATCCTCGACCGCCTTTTGTTCGCTGATGTCGGCCGAGCTCGACAGCAGCAGATCGCGCTCGGCGATCCGGACCGGCCGATGGGTCGTGAGCAGAACCTGCTTGACCTCGCCGCTCGTCACGCATTCTTCCGCGACATGAGGGCGGCCGGAGCGCAGCAGTTCACGGCCGGCTTCGCGGCGGAGGTCCAGTTCCTTCGAAACAGCCGGTGTGCCGGCGGCAATCCCGAGCTGGACCGCCGCGGCATCGTTCACCAGCAGAAAATGGCCCTGCTCATCCTGAACCGTCACGCCGGTCGGCAGCATGCGGACAATATCGCGCAGGATTTTCAACTCGACGGCTGCGTCGTCGTCGCCCGCCGTCGCGGCGAACTGCAGGTCGTGGCTGAGGCGGCTTTGCATGACCGCGGAGACTGGCGGATCCGGTTGTAGTTTTGGTTAAATGGAACTCAGAAATTAGGGTGCGCTTAATCGTCATTAACAGAACCTCAACGTGAGTTCATAGCGCCGACGGCCGCTGATGGCGCGGGTTCGGCGTCAAGCTCAGTTGGCGGGAATGCGGCACTGCATGGTGCAATGAATTCCGGTCTTCAGGAAAGCGATCTCGGTCTTGCCATCGAAAGGCCTGAGCGCCGATTTCAACAGCCTGGTGCCAAAACCCGGCTCTCCGATCGCGCCGACTGCAGGACCCTCGGTCTCGTCCCAGGCAATGTTGAGGCGATCGTCGGATACCGACCACGACACCTGCAACAATCCGCGCGCGGAGGAGAACGCGCCGTATTTTCCGGCGTTGGTGGCAAGCTCGTGAAATATCAATGCCAGGCTCACCGCCAATTTGGCGGGAAGAAACAGCGCGCCGCCGTTCAGGGTAAATCGAACATGTCCGTAGGGTCCGAGTTCGGAGAGCAGGAGATCCTTGATGTCGCAACCGCTGCCGTCGACCCGTGCGATCAAATCGTCGGTCGCCGACAGCGCCCGCAGCCGTTGATCGATGCTGGCCCAGATCTGCGGCTGGTCGTGCAGGACCTGGTGCAGAACCGCGTGAATGGTCGACAGCTTATTTTTCAGCCGGTGCTGAAGCTCGTCGACCACGAGCTTGCGGTACTCCTCCTCCCGGATCAGGCGCCTGGAAATCTGCCGTTGCTGGGAGGCGATCGACCGGTAGTGCTCGATCCCCCATATCGTGAGGCCGCATACGACCAGGTAGATGACCAGAAGTGCCAGCCGCGCGAAATCGGCCGTCGCGTCGCCAAAATTGAGGGTCATGCCGAGCGCGCCGCCGAGCAGCGCCGTCGCGATCCCGACCCGGAAACCGCCAAAGGCGGTGGCAAAGAATACGGCCGGAAAATACGGGGTGAAGAAAACGTCGGGCCGGATCAGCGAGAGAGACCACCGCGCGGCGGTCGACAGCGCGAGACAGCATGCGGCAAAGCCCGTGCTGAAAAGCAGCGATGGCTGCGATATTCCTTGCCAGCCGCGCCGGAACTCGTCGATCAATTTCGTCATGGGTCACATCAGCCGATCAGCGAATCCAGAACAAGGCCTTGGCCTTCAGCTAAATACGCGGTCTAACGCCGCAAGCATAGCTTGCGTTGCATTGCTGGGCCGGGGATATAATCAAGCCAGCATCGCCAGAACGGGGAGAACAAGATGGGACGGCTGGACGGCAAGGTTGCGGTCATCACCGGCGCGACCAGCGGCATCGGGCTGCGCACCGCGGAAATATTCGTCGCCGAAGGCGCGAAAATCGTCATCGCCGGGCGCCGCGCGCCGGAGGGCGAGGCGCTTGGCCAAAAAGCTCGGCGCCAACTGCATCTTCCGCCAGACCGATGTCACGGTCGAGGACGCAGATGCGCGCGCTGATCGGGCTGGCGGTCGACAAATTCGGCCGCATCGATTGCCTGTTCAACAATGCCGGCGGCCCGGCGCAGACCGGCGGCATCGAGGGCCTCGAGGCGGCGCGCTTCGACGCCGCGATGGCCACATTGGTGCGCAGCGTGATGCTCGGCATGAAGCACGCCGCCCCCCATATGCGAAAGCAGGGTTCCGGCAGCATCATCAACAACGGCAGCATCGCCGGACGGCTCGCCGGCTATTCCACCTCGCTGGTCTATGGCGCGGCCAAGGCCGCCGTCATCCACCTCACCAAATGCGTGGCGATGGAGCTCGGCGAAGTCGGCATCCGCGTCAACTCGATCTCGCCGGGCGTGATCGCCACCGGCATTTTCGGCAAGGCGCTCGGCCTGTCGGTCGAGGCGGCGGAGAAGACGCCGGAGCTGATGCACGGGGTCTACAAATCGGCGCAGCCGATTCCGCGCGCCGGGCTGCCCGAGGATATCGCCCATGCCGCGCTGTTTCTCGCCAGCGACGAATCCACCTTCATCAACGGCCACGACCTGGTGGTCGATGGCGCCATCACCGGCGGCCGCAACTGGACCCAGCAGCAGCAGGGCTATGTCGCGCTGCGCAAGGCGTTCGATCAGGGCGCGGGGTAATCCGGAGGAGGCATCGATGTCCGGAACGATTTGGTGTGGCCTCGCTCGGCCGGCTTGAGGCCCGGCCGCTCTATGCCGCCGCTATCGGCGGACTGGCCTGCGCGTTCGTGATCGGGAAGATGCTGCCGGTCGCCATGGACACGATTTCGACGGTTGTTGCGCCGCTGTGCGCCGTGAGCGATCCCGCGGGCTCTGCGCTCGATACCGTCGAGCCGATCGCCTCCTACGCCTTGCCCAACGTGCCGGGCAAGCGCGTGACGATGGTGCGGGTGTTCTATGGCCCCGGCGGATTTACCCGCGCGCATCGCCATGCAGGCTCCGTCACCGCCTATATCACTAAGGGCGAGATCCGCTCGCAGCTCGCCGGCGGTCCGGTCGAGACCTTCAGGGTCGGCCAGTCGTTCTTCGAGCCGCCCGGCGCCACGCATCTGGTCTCGGCCAACGCCAGCAACACCGAGCCTGCGGAACTGATCGCGGTGTTCGTGGCGGATGAGGGCGCGCAGCTCACGACGTTCATCGAATAGGATTTGCCGACGGCGCCTGACCAGTCCGTGTATAGTCTCGTCGATGGCAACACGGGGACGGGCGACATGAACGCAAGGCTTGAGCGAAAACTGCGGCTGCTCGCCGTCGTCGCTGCCGGCAGCGTGATCGGGGCCATCGTGTTTGTTCTCGCGCAGGGTTACAGCTCTGCTTCCTCGATAGCAGTGGCAATCTCTTACGGGCTGCTTATTAGCGTCGCGATCGGCGGCATCGAGCTGTTTGTCCTGCAAGGTCCGATGCGCGTGTGGCTCAGCGGGCTTTCGTTCGCGGCCAATCTGACCGTACGAAGCGCGATCTACGCGGCAATTATCGTTCCCACCCAGTTCTTCCAGCTGGGTTCGGTACTTGCCGGGCAGTCACCCGATCCATCCATGAAGGGCTTCTGGATCGCCAGTCATCTATTCCGTTGTTTTCTCGATTGTCATGAATCTGGTTTTCGGAATCACCAATATCATCGGCCGGCGCGCCTTCCTGAACTTCATCATCGGGAGGTATCACACGCCGGTGGAGGAAAACCGGTTTGTGCTTTTCGTCGATATCGCGGGATCGACCGGACTGGCCGAACGGCTGGGCGGCGTCGGCATCCACCGCCTTCTCGATCATACGTTTCGACTTCTGACGCTTTCGGTGGTGGATTATCGCGGCGAAGTTCTCAATTATGTCGGCGACGAGGTGATCGTGACCTGGCAGGAGAGCAGCGGCGCGATCGATTACCGTCCGCTACGCTGCTTCATGGCGATGCGCGATGAGCTGGCACGCGCATCGAACCAGATGGAACGTGAGTTCGGCGCTGTGCCTCGGATTCGCGGCAGCCTGCATTTCGGGCCGGTGATCATCGGCGAGATCGGCGACGTCAAGCGCGCCATCGTTTTCAACGGCGACGTCATGAATACCGCGGCGCGGCTCGAAGAACACAGCCGCAACGTCGAGGGCGGCTTTCTGGCCTCGCGCGCGGCGATCGGGCGATTCAGTTCGACGCCGCCATTTGAGGTTCGCGATCTCGGCCGGCTGCCGATTCGCGGCCGCGCCGATGGGATCGACGTGGTCGGCATCGGCGCGCCGTCCTTGGCCTGAACCGCCGATCAGACCGGCTGCAGCGTCACCCGCAATCCGTCTTTCGGCTTCGGGATCGGCCACATCTGCCAGTCCGGCGCATAGCCCGGCTCCAGCGAGACCTCGAGATTCTGCAGGAAATGCCGCGCGAAGCATTTCGCCTGCATATAGGCGAAGTGCAGCCCGAGGCACATATGCGCGCCGCCGCCGAACGGCACCCAGGCGAAGCGGTGGCGGCCGCGCTGCGCCTCGTCGGTGAAGCGCAGCGGATCGAACGTATCGGGCTCGGGCCAGATGTCGGGCATGTGGTGGGTGAACAGCGGATTGACCGCGACCAGGGTGCCCGCCGGCATCGCATAGCCCTTGAAGCTGAAGTCGCGTGTCGCGCGCCGCGGGATCGACGGCACCGGCGGTTTCATCCGCATCGCCTCCTTGAACGCCATCTCGGTGAGCTTCATGGCCTCCAGATTATCGAATGTCGTCGGCTCATGGGCGGCAACCCCCAGCGCCGATCACCTCGTCGCGCAGCCGGTGCTGCCATTCCGGGTTGGCCGCGAGCGCCGCCACGAACGATGTCAGCGACGACGTCAGCGTGTCATGCGCGGCCATCATCAGAAAGCTCATGTGATCGACGATATCCTGCGTCGACAGCAGCGCGCCGTCGTCATGCGTCGCCCGGCACAGTTGCGAGAAAAGGTCCTCGCCACCCTTGGCGCGGCGGATCGGAATCTGCTCCGAGAAATAGGCGACGATGCGGGCGCGGCCTTTGACGCCGCGCGCCATCTGCGTGCCCGGCCACGGTTGGCGGATCGGGGTCACCGACGCCGCCACCATATCGACGAAGGCGCGCGTGATCTCGTCGACTTCGGGACCGATGCCCTCGCCGAGAAACGACGTGGCGGCGAGGTCGAGCGTGAGCTGCTTCATCGCCGGGTAGAACAATATCGGCCCCGGCAGCTGCCGCCATCGCTGGACCCGGGCCGAGATGCCGGCATCGAGCGCCGCAAGATAGGATTTCATCGGTCCGGACTTGAACGCCACCGACAGCGCGCGCCGGTGCAGCCGATGTTCGTCGAAATCGAGCAGCATCAGGCCGCGCGGAAATAACCGGCCGAGGATGGTTCCCCAGCCATGGGTCGAGGAGAACAGCTTGGCCTGATCGAACAGCAGCAGTTCGTTGGCCTCGGGCCCGAGCACGCTGACGCTGGTCTCGCCGAGCACGCGGCTGCGATAGACGTGGCCGTATTTCGCCGCCATCCGTTCGACTTCGCCCTTGGGGTCCGCGAGGATCGAAAGCGTCCGGCCGATCACCGGCCAGCCCTCGTTGCCGGGGATGTGCGCCAGCAAATTGCGCTTTGGCGGCGTCAGCGTGATCGCGGGGGAAGCCACACTTTGCATCGACATGGCCATTGCTCCGTTGGTCCCGGCATATGATCCGCTGCACCGCCGCTTTATTCCGACCCGGAGGGTCCGGGCGGTCACCGGCACAGCGCGGGGTACTAAATAACCCTTTGTCGCCCCTGTGCAAAGCCTCTCGACCGGCGCCTTAGGCAATCAGCGTCGATCGATCGGGCGCGACAAACCGGCGCGCCGTGATAGGCTTCCGCCGCAGGATTTCAGCAGGAATAACTTTCGGCCATTGGCGTTGTGTTTTGGGACGTATTCGGAAATCGAATGAAGCGGCGTGAATTCATTGCAGGGCTTGGGGCAGCGCCATGTTTGCCCGTTGCGGGGTGGGCGCAACAGCAATCCCCGAAGCTGCCGACCATCGGCTTTCTCGGTGCGGCTTCGCCCGAGATTGCAGGCCAGTGGGTCGCGGCGTTCGTAAGGCGGCTGAACGAATTGGGCTGGATCGAGGGGAAAACGGTCGTCATCGAATATCGCTGGGCGGAAGCAGATACCGAGCGCTACAGCGAGATCGCGGCCGAACTCGCCGGCCTGAAGGTCGATGTCATCGTCACCTGGGCGTCGGCTCCGGTGCTGGCAGCCAAGAAGGCCACCTCGCTCATTCCTATCGTGTTCGCGGCGCAGATGGATCCGGTCGGCGCCGGTGTCGTTACGAGCCTGGCACGACCCGGCGGCAACGTGACCGGCATGTCGATCCAGCAGACCGATACCGCGGGCAAGCGTATTGAACTTTTGCGCGAAGTTGTCCCGCAGCTTGCGTGCCTTGCAGTCATGGCCAACGTCGCCGCTCCCGGCGCGGTGCTGGAAATGCGCGAAGCTCTGATAACCGCGCGCACGCTGGGCCTCGAAGTCGCGCCAATCGAAATCCGGCAGGCGGACGAGATCGTGTCCGCTATCAGCACGCTTGGGGGCCGCGCGGACGCACTTTACGTCGCAACCGACCCCCTCATTTTCAGCAACCGCATTCAAATCAACGCTTTGGCACAGGATCGGCGGCTGCCGACGATTTTTGGAGCCCGGGAATACGTTGATGCGGGCGCGCTGATGTCCTACGGGCCCAATTGGCCCGACCTGTTCCGGCGCGCCGCCGTACAAGTCGACAAGATTCTGCGGGGGGCGAAGCCGGCCGATATCCCCGTCGAGCAGCCGACCAAATTCGACCTGGTCATCAACCTCAGGACAGCCAAGGCGCTCGGCTTGACCGTATCGCCGGCGCTGCTGGCCCGCGCCGACGAGGTGATTGAGTGAGGAGGCGCGGGTGACGGCCGCGGCAGGTCGGCCGCCTCACGCCTTCAGCTTCGCCGCTTCCTTCTGCAGATCCGGCGCGTTGATGGTGGGGATTGCGACGCGGCCGGGGCCGGTCAGCGGCAGTGCGGCGGCGGCCTTGTCGTTTTCCATGATCTTGGCCATCACGGCTTGTCCCGCGCGCTCGAACACCGCGCGGTTCTCGATCACGAATTTCTGTGACCTGCGCAGGCCGTCGATATAGCCGTTGATTTCCGGCACCACGTAGCGCGCCACCATGTCCCAGCTCCGGCGGGTGTTTTCCGGATTGGCCCAGTCGTGCACGAAGCCGATGATGGTGCCGACGCCGCCGGAGACCTCCATCAGGTTCTTGATGGTCTTAACCAGATCATCGGGGGTGCCGATGGTGGAGGCCGCACCTTCGCCGCCGGCGGTCTTCTCCACGGCGTCTTCGGGCGAGGTGAAGGGCTGCAGGCCCGGCCGCTGCAGGGTACGGACATTATATTCATTGTGCCAGCGCATTAGTCCCGGCCCGGCCTCGCGGCAGGCCTGTTCGCGGCTTTCGGCGATGTGCCAGGAGAGCAGGACGCGCCAGTCGGCGCGGCTTACGGTGGTGCCGTGCTTCTTGGCGGCATCCTCGGCAAAGCTCCATTGCGTCGGCAGCGCCATCAAGCCCTGCGTCGACATCGAACCGAGCGAAATGATGCCGATGCCGTATTTGCCGGCCAGCGTCATGCCCGAGGGCGAAATCTGCGACGCCACCACGAATGGCATCTCTTCCTGTAAGGGCAGGATCTGCAGCGCGGCATCATTCATGGTGAACCAGTCGCTCCGGGCGGTGACGCGCTCGCCCCGAAACAGCCGGCGAATGATCGCGATCGCCTCGTCCTGGCGATCGCGCTGCGTCATCGGATCGATGCCGAGTGTGTGTGCGTCCGAAGCCAGCGCCCCCGGTCCGGAGCCGAAGATGGCGCGGCCGCCGGTCATGTGATCGAGCTGCACCATGCGCTGCGCGACATTGAAGGGATGGTGATAGGGCAGCGAGACCACGCCGGTACCGAGCCGGATGCGCTTGGTGCGCTCGCCGGCAGCGGCCAGAAACATCTCCGGCGAGGCGATCATTTCCCAGCCCGACGAATGATGCTCGCCGCACCAGAATTCGTCGTAACCCAGCGCATCGAGCTGTTCGACCAGATCGAGATCCCTGCGGAATTGCAGCGTCGGGTGCTCGCCTATCGGGTGATGCGGGGCGAGAAAGGCTCCGAATTTCAGGCGCGCCATGGGTTTCTCTCCGGACGGCTATTGTTGTTGCTTGGCTGGTCCCAAACTACGGGGCCCGACGCCTCAAGGCAAATCGCTTTCGGCCACGCGACGCTCATGGCTTGGATGTCTGCCATGCGCGCAGCCGGCGTATGGTCGGGGCGGTTGGGTTGTGTGCTGCCGCGTCTCGGAAAATTCCGCAGTCGCCGCACTCGCACAACGGTCAGAGCCCGGCGGCAGGTCTTGCCGCTTGACAGTTCGACACCTTGTTCTAGGCTGCGCGCGCTCAACTAAGGCGAGCGTAGAGAACATCCGTTCTCAGACGGCGGATTTCGGTTCGGCGTCTCTGCGGCTGACCTGCACTCACAAAAAAACAACAATCCGGATCAATTAATGCCGGAGACATCGGGGGGACGTGTCATGGTGCACCGCACCGACTTCGCCGGAAGTGTCGGTTGCAGCTTAGGGCAGCCAATCCCCGGCGATGACGGTATACGCCGCCGTGAACCGAACGGCGCCCTCCCAGGTCTTTTTCCAAAAACCTCTTCCTATTTCTACCCCGGCGGCAAGAAGTGCAGCCGTCTCTTCATGACGGCGGTTCCGTCGGTCCCTGCGATCTATGTCGAGACCCTTGGCCCGATGAAGCGTTGACATCAGAACACTGCAAAGGCCGCGACGACAACGCGGCCAACAAAACATAACAGGAGGATACAGATGGCTCTTCATGCACGATATCTCGGAGGCTGCGCTGCGCTGGCGTTGGCTGCCGTATTGGCGGCCTCCCCGACGCATGCCCAGGACGCGGCTGCGCTCAATGCCGAGGCGGCCCAGAATGACTGGGCGACGCATCACGGCACCTACAAATCCTACCACTACAGCGGCCTCGACCAGATCAATGCTGGCAATGTCAAGAATCTCGAAATCGCGTGGATGCATTTTCCGGAGCGCGCCACCCGCGGCCTGCAGTCGACGCCGCTCGCGGTCGACGGCGTGCTGTACTATTCGGGCTCTTACAGCCGTGTCTACGCGCTGGACGGCGCGACCGGCAAGACGATCTGGACCTATGCTCCGGAGCTCGACGAGGACACTGGTCGCCAAGCAGACGCACTCGCCTTACAACCGCGGCATCGCCATCGGGCAGGGCAATCTCTATGTCGGCACGGTCGACGGGCGCCTGATCGCGCTCAACCTGAAGACCGGCAAACCGGCATGGGACACGAAGCTGCTGGATTCCAAGAAGGTCACGGTCGGCTTCACCGGCGCGCCGCTGGTGGTCAAGGACATGGTGATCATCGGCGCCCAGGGCGGCGAATGGCCGGGGCGCGGACCGATCTTCGGCGTCGACGGCAAGACCGGACAGAAGAAATGGGAGTTCTTCACCGTCGCCGGCACCGAAGAGGCGATGGCGACCTGGGGCAATGACTCCTGGCGGACCGGCGGCGGCGGCGGCTGGATGCCCGGTGCCTATGACCCGGAGACCAATACGGTGTGGTGGGGCACCGCCAACCCGGCGCCGCTTTACGACTGGTCGGGCGCCGACTGGAAGAAGAGCGGACCGCGGCCGGGCGACAATCTCTATACTACATCGGTCATCGTGCTCGATCCCGATACCGGCAAGCTCAAATTCTATCACCAGGAGCTGCCGCACGATGCCTGGGACTTCGATTCCGCGGTCGGCGAGTTCGTCATGATCGACCGTGGCGACAAGAAGCTCGTGGTGCACGCCAACAAGGGCGGGTACATCTTCGTCTATGATCGTTCCAACGCCAAGGTCGAGAACGTCTGGCCGCTGGTCAAGAACATCAACTTCGTCAAGGGCATCGATCCGAAGACCGGCGAGCTGATCGGTCGCCGCGACTTCGTGGCTGGCAAGGCGGACACTCCGTTGTGCCCGGCGATTGCCGGCGGCATCAGCTGGAACTCCGGCGCCTACAGCCCGAAGACCGGTCTCTACTACAAGATCGGCCAGGAGTGGTGCATGGATATCACGGTGCAGAAGACCACGCCGATCCTCGAGCCGATGGCCCAGCTCAACATCGGCGCCGACTTCAAGCTGGTGGCGCCGCCGGACGGGCCGGCCCGTGGTCATCTTGACGCCCGCGATCCGGTGAGTGGCGAAAAGAAGTGGGAGGTCAACTATCAAGGAGCCGCCGCTGGCCAGCGTTCTCGCCACCGCGGGCAATCTGGTGTTCGTGCCGGATGCCGAAGGTGTCGTGCACGCCTACAATGCCGAGAACGGCCAGGAGCTCTGGTCGCACAACAACGGCATGGGTCATAATGCCGGCATCATCAGCTACATGGCGGGTGGCAAGCAGTACATCGCGGTCCCGGCGGGCTGGGGCAGCCTGGTGGCCGACGAGTTTGTCGCGCTCTATGGCGAGCCCTTCAAGAGCATGGCGAAGAATACCGGCGCCCTGATTGTGTTCGCGCTGAAATGACAATGACGTCGGCGATGGCGGCAGGGATCGTGCCCTGCCGCCTTTGCCGTCCAACATCGGATGCCGGAATGCGAGTATTGTTTGTGATTGTTGCTTGCCTGACCATGATCTGGCCATGGCTGTCGCGCCGCGGCTCGTTCCCAGCAGTCGAATCCGGCGGGCCGCAATCCGCGCCTGCCGAGGCTTCGCCGAACGACATCAATGGCGAGCAGATGTTCGCCACCACCTGCGGCTTTTGTCACCAGGATGGCGGTCGCGTCGCCGGCAGGGGGCCGAAGCTGTCGAAGTCCGAGCGCAGCGACGAATTCATCATCGAACGCATCAAGAAGGGCAAGCCGGGCGCCATGCCCGAGTTTGGTTCAGTGTTCAGCGACGGCCAGATCATTGCCATCCTGGCCTACATTCGGGGGCTCGATGACTAGCGCACGCGCGAACCTGCATGGCGATCGCCCGGCTGCGGCGTGGAAACCGCGAAACCGGCTTAACCAATGCGTGGCAAGCATCTGTCTGCTGGTGGTCGGGAGCGCAGCGGCAGAGGCGCGCTCGCTGGAAACCATCATCGAGCGCGGGGCGTTGACGCTCTGCGCCAACCCCAACGCGCTGCCTTTCGCCAGCAAGACCGGCCCGCTGCCGGGATTCCAGATCGAGCTCGGCGAGAAGATTGCCCAGCAACTCGGGGTCAAGCTGACGCGGGAGTGGGTGGTCAGTGCGATCCAGTATCGCCGTGCCGATTGCGACCTCGTGCTCGACTCCATCGCCCGCAAGGACACGCCGCCCGAGGGCGGCATAAAGGTATCGCGTCCATACCATCGCAGCGGGGTCGTGCTCGCGGTCCGCGCCGACTCGCGCGCGTCGTCGCTGGCCAGTCTCGGCTCCGATCAGCGGGTCGGGGTGCCGGTCGGCTCGCTGGTCTCCATGACGCTGGACAAGGGCGGCACCGTCACGTCTCCGTTCGTGTTCGAGGACGATATCGTTGCGGCGCTCGCCAATCGCGAGATCGAGGCTGCCGCCGTCACACCGGTGACGGTCGGCTGGTTCAACCTGCAGCATGCCGACAAGCCGTTGCGCCTGATTCCGGCGTTCGACAATGATCCGGATTTGAACTGGAACATCGCGGCCGGGCTGTTCCGCCCCGACGACAAGCTGCGACAGCGTGTCGACGCGGCGATCGAGGCGCTGCTGGCGGATGGCACCATCGCGCGGATCTATGCCCGTTACGGCATCGAGTTGCGGCCTCCACAGTGAGAGCACGCCTTGGGTTTATGCGGCATCGCGCCATGCCTGCAGCCGTTGAATTGCATGGGGCGTCAGGCTGTAGGCTGCCACCGTTGTCTCGGAAAATCGCGCGGCCGTCTCGGGATCACGTAGCAACCTCGCCACGACCACGGCCAACGGAATCGCGCACCAGGGGTCCGTCAGCAGCGGCACCAGCTCCTCGCGCGAACCGCGATATCGCTCGGAACTGAAGGCGAGCAGCGCGATTTCCCGCAGGATATCGCGTCTGCGGTGACGCTGCCGCGCGGCATCCAATAGTCCCATCAGGCCGAGCCGGGTGAGGACACCGGCGCGGCCTTCGGCTTGTACCGGCGGTGTCTCGCCGAGCGAAACCTGCAACAGGGCGCCGGGCAGGTCGACGCCGCTCAGCCACGCATTCATCGGCTCGACCAGGCGGGGATTGGCGTCGATGAAATACGGCGTCTTGCTTGCCTCTTCGAAAATGTAGTCGAACGACAGCGCGCCGTGCCATTCGAGCGCCCGCCCGATCCGCGCGACGATCTCACGCACCTCCGCGCCGACGACGCTGATCTTGAGCACGTCGCCGCCGCCGGGCCCTTCGACGACCTGCCGATAGATATGGCTGGCGACGAGGCGTCCGCGATCGAACACGGCCTGCGTGCGCTCGAGCGATCCGGTTATCGCAGCCTGGACCAGAAGGCCCTCGGCGAACGCATTTTGCGCTTCAAGTTGCCGCAGCACCGCGTCGCGCCGGCCTGCATCGCCCACCCGCCAGACGCCTGTGCTCGCGGTGCCGAACGCGGCCTTGACGAAGAACGGATACGGCCGCTCGGCCGCAAATTCATTTGCCGAGCGCACGATCTCGGTCCTGGGTTGCGGCACGTTCAGCCGTGTCAGCAGGTCGGCGAGACCAGCCTTGCTCTGAACCTGTTCGAAGGCCTCGAAATCGGCAAGCGCAATGGCGAGCCTTGCTGGGAGCTGCTTGCGCGCGGCGGCGAACAGATAGGCCTGCTCATGCACCGGAAGCAGCGCGTCGACGTTTTCAGTTTTGACGACGTCGATCACTTTGGCCAGATAGCCGTCCGGATCGGCGCCGGACGCCGGAGCCCGATGCACGCGGCCGACGAAGCGCGAGAAGCGCCCGAGGCACAAGGGATCGCTGGAGAGCAGCTCGACGCGATGGCCGGCAAGTCCCAACGCCGTGATGGCCTCGCGCGATGACAGGCTGGAGCCTTCGCTGAGCAGAATTTTCGGTCGTTTCGCGGTCATGCGCGGGTACCCCGGCGTGCACTTTAAGCGCGTGCAGAGGGAAGACGAAGCGGGCTCGATGAGCACATTCTAGGCGCTGACCACTGTCAGGACGTTGTTGCCGGCCTTCTGGGGTTCAGCAAAGCGGAATTTTCGATGGGCCATCTGGATCAAGGGTCTCTCGATGAACCGGTAGCTTGCCGAGCAAATTGCGATAGATATCGCCAAGGAACAGACCGTGAGCACAATGCCATGCCAGGTCAGGATGGTGCGGTTGTCATATTTTGCCGCGAGGAAGACCAAGACCAGCACAAACCCGTGAGTCAGATAGAGTGCGTATGAAATGCGCGCGAAGAAAGCCGCGGGACGGCTCCTGAGAAATGCGAGCCGCGCCGCGCCCCTCTGATCGAGCGCCATGAAGACCATCGATCCGCATAGCGCCACCAGATAGGTGTGGCCCCACACCGCCATGTTGAAGTCCGAGAGCTCGACGAACCAGGCGAAGACCGGAAAAAAGCAGGCGGTCGACCAAAACACCACCCGGAAAATCCTGCGAACCGAAGGCGAAATGGCGCCGGAAAACTCCAGCCACGCAATCAGCGCGCCGATCGCCAGGATATCCGCCCGCAGCGGCATCAGCACGTAATAGCCCAGGCGATCGCCGAGGCCGTAGGCGATTATGCGTCCTATCGGGCACAGCACCAAAAGCGCGATCAGCAATCGTGGAAGCATGCGGGATGGCGCAAAATAGACCACGAGCGGGAAAATCAGATAAAATTGCTCCTCGATCGCAAGCGACCACGTGCCGGCGAGCCAGAACGCGCCGTAATTCTGGTCGATGGCCATCCAGATATTTTGCAGTCCAACGAAGTACGACCACCATGGCAGCGGTCCGGCGAAAAGGATCGGTGCGCTGCCGCCCAACCGCCTCCCGATCAGGTAGATGACCAGCATCACGCCGTAGATCGGCAGGATGCGAAAGCTGCGGCGTCCATAGAACGCGGAGAAATACCGGGAGGAGTGAGTATTGGACAACAGGATGCCGGTGATCAAATATCCCGACAGCACGAAGAAAAGATCGACGCCGCTTCGGCCGACCATGAATATCCGTTGCGGGAAGGAGCCGGGGCCGTCGCCAACCCCGAGATAGTGCCATGCGACAACGAGCAGGATTGCCAGTGCCCTGAGGCCATCGAGTTCTTTCACCCGTTCCGTTCCACGGCCGTAGCTGGCTTCTTGGTGATTCATCAGCACTGAATTCCACAATTGACGCCAAAATCTTCGCCCAGCGGGACCAAATCAGGTTCAGTTCAAAGCCGGTTCGGTCTAGAAAGCGTGACGCTGACCGAAAAGCAAGTGGCGTTCTTGCGGGATTTAGTTGGCAGACCGATCGCCTGATCAGACCACAGATACAAGTTTTGTGTCCATTCGAGGCCGTAATGAATTTAGCGCCATCCGCCGTTCCACCGCAGTTCGGCAATCTTCGGAAAAGGGAATTCCAGGAATACGCCGAAGCGAATCTGGACGAACTGGATAGCCGGCGCAAGTTCAATGCCGCCTACCGGGAAGACGATCGCAAGTTCATGCGATTTCTGATTCCGCCCGGCAAACGGGTGCTGGAATTGGGCTGCGGCCGCGGCGATTTGCTCGCCGCGCTGGAGCCGTCCTACGGCGTCGGTGTCGATTTCGGCGCCAAAACGATTACCAAGGCCAACGAGCTGCATCCCGGCCTGCATTTTGTGCTGGGCGACGCCGAAGATCCGGCCACGCTGGCCGGCATCGAGGGTCCGTTCGATTACATCATCATTGCCGATACCATCGGCATGTTCGAAGATATCGATGGCACGTTGAGACTGGTGCATCATTTATGCGCGCCGTCGACACGGATTATCATCTCCTATTACTCCCATCTGTGGGAGCCGATCCTGAAGTTCGCCGAACTGGCGCGCCTGCGGAGCAGGCAACCGGCAATCAATTACATCGCTACCGTCGACTTCCTGAACCTGATGGACCTCGCGGATTTCGAGGTCATCAGCCAGGAGCAGCGGCAATTGATTCCGGTGCGCTGGCTCGGTCTCGGGCCGTTCGTCAACCGGTTTATCGCGCCATTGCCGGGGATCAGGAAGCTGTGCCTGCGGACCTATCTGGTCGGGCGTCCGATCCAGCAATTTCCGGACCGCAAATTTTCGGTGAGCATTGTCATTCCCTGCCGCAACGAGAAAGGCAATATCGAGAATGCGGTCCTGCGGATGCCGAAATTCGCCGCTGCCCAGGAGATACTGTTTGTCGAAGGTAATTCCAGCGACGGCACATTCCAGGAGTGCGAGCGCGTCCGCGATGCCTACAAGGACAGCTGGGATATCAAGGTCCTGAAGCAGGATGGCAAGGGCAAGGGCGACGCGGTTCGCAAGGGGTTTGCCGCGGCGACCGGCGACGTGCTGATGATCCTGGACGCCGACCTGACGATGCCGCCGGAAGCGCTGCCGAAATATCATGCGGTGATCGAAACCGGCAAGGCCGAATTCGTCAACGGCACCCGGCTGATCTATCCGATGGAGAACGAGGCGATGCGGCCGCTCAATCTCATTGCCAACCGCTGCTTTGCCTATCTGTTCAGCTATCTCGTCAACACCCGGCTGACGGACACGCTGTGCGGCACCAAGGTGCTGTTGCGCAGGGATTACGAAGTGCTGGCGCGGGAGCGCGGCTATTTCGGAAACTTCGATCCGTTCGGCGATTTCGATCTGATCTTCGGCGCGGCGAAGCAGAATCTGAAGATCGTCGAAACCCCGATCCACTACAAGGCGCGCACCTTCGGCGAGACCCAGATTTCGCGGTTTCGCGACGGCTGGCTGCTTTTGAAAATGGTATGGTTCGCCTATCGCAAGCTCAAAGCCGTTTGATCGCGAATTTGCCATGACCAGGAGCGCGGCCGATTTGGACCAACGCCAGATCACCCATCGCAGCCATTGGGAAAGGAAGCCGTCGATCCGCCTGTTGTATCGGGATTTCCACCGGCGGCTGCTCGATAGCTGTCCAGAGGGACGCGTGCTCGATATCGGCAGCGGGACGGCGCACATCAAGGAGTTCAGGCCCGACATTGTGTCGACCGACATCCTGCCGTTTCCGGGGATCGATGTCGTGGCCGATGCACATCGGCTGCCGTTCCCAAACGAAGCTTTTTCGGGCCTGGTGATGCTCGACGTGCTGCATCATCTGGAGCGCCCGATCGAATTTCTGAAAGAGGCCTCTCGTGTGCTGAAACCTGGCGGGCGGCTCGCGATGGTCGAGCCGGCAATGACCGCCCTCGCGCGCCGGTTCTACGACCAATTTCACGTCGAGCCGGTGGACATGGACGCCGACCCGTTTGCGGAAGTGACGATCAATCCCGATCGCGATCCATTCGATGCCAATCAAGCCATCCCGACCCTGTTGTTTGCGACGCCGGCTGCGCGCGATCGGGTTGAGGAAGCGGTTCCCTCGTTGCGCGTCCGAAGCGTCGACTGGTTTAGCCTGTTCGCGTACCCGATGAGCGGCGGATTTCAGAAATGGTCGCTGATGCCCGCGGCGTTGGTTCGCTCCATGCTGGCTTTCGAAGAGAAAGTGCCGGAAGCTGTTCGAAGGCGCATTGCGTTTCGAATGCTGGTCGTCGTGGAAAGGCTTTAGCATGCAGAACGCTGGCGACATCGATGCGGCCAAGGCGCCGGACCCCGATCCCTTGCAAAGGAAAGGCAGGCGATCTACCCGACAAAACCTGGCATTGGCCATTCTCGGGGTAGCGACCGCCGCTGTCGCTCTCGGCATGATCAGGAACGCCTATCAACACAACGCCTACAATTATTGGCAGGCCAGGCTCGTTCATGGCGAGCCGGTGGTGGTGCGGTTCATCTGCGGGACCGATCTCCCTTTCGACTGCCACGACCAGATCAGGATCACTTACGAAAAACGGGGAAAGCAGTGGTGCGAAACTCTCTGGCGCAACGCGGAAACCGAGCCAACCCGCGCGCGCTGGTGCGACGCCAATCCTGAATGGGAATCGGTTAGCCTGTACGGCGAACTGTATTCGTTTTCCAGGTATGGCGTGGTAACGAGAGCCGGTCATCTCGTCGGCCGGATGTTTCTGCAGTGAGGATTCCGGGCTACTGGAAATTTCGATGAAGACGATTCACAAGATTGCCATTGCCCGGACTTTGCACGGGGTGGTTCGATTAGGCCGCAGCCTTGCCGGAAGCCCGGATAGAGGCACGTTTGTCCGCCGCGGCATTGTCTACGATCTGGATCTTTCCCAGGGCATCGATTTTGCAATCTATCTGGGCGGGATGTTCGAACGAAGCACGGCAATCGCGCTGGAAAAGCTGGTTCGTCCGTCGTCTTTTGTGCTCGACATCGGAGCGAATATCGGGGCACACACCCTTCGTCTGGCTCAGTTCGTCGGTCCGCAGGGCCACGTCATGGCGTTCGAGCCGACCGGTTTCGCTTTTCGCAAGCTGCAGCGCAATCTGGAGCTAAATCCCGCGCTCGCCTCGAGGGTTGATGCGCGGCAGTGCTTCCTGACGGCGGCCGACGACATCAATGTTCCCGGCGATATCTATTCGAGCTGGCCGCTTGCTCCCGAACCCAACCTGCACGCCAAGCATCTCGGTCGCGCGATGCGAACGGAGGCGGCCACGGCGCGCAGTCTCGACAGTATTCTGAGCGAGCGCCCGGACCGCAAGGTCGATCTGGTCAAGCTCGATGTCGATGGTTTCGAATGCGACGTTCTCCGCGGAGCGGCCGGGATGCTTCGCGACGCCAGGCCGGTCTTTGTCATGGAATTGGCGCCCTATGTGCTCGAGGAGAGAGGGTCGTCGCTGGATGAGCTGCTTTCATTTTTCCTTCCGAACGGTTATGCCTTTTATGATGAAACGACGCACGAACCGCTGCCATCCACGGCAAAGGAGCTTGCCCGCGGCATCGCGGATGGCGAAAGCCTCAATGTGATTGCGCGCGTCGGCTAGGCGACCGGATCGGCGCCGGCGATGTTCTGCCAAGTCTTGTCGCTGGGGGACGACGTATGGAACGAGACCGTCTAACGGGGCTTCAGATTGCCAGGGCGTTCGCGGCTCTGAGCATCGCCTATTTCCACTCGTGGAAAGTCATGATGGGATTTCCCCCCGACACTGCATACCCGATCGCGCTGCTGAAAAGCTACGGATGGGTCGCCGTCGACTTCTTTTTTGCGATCAGCGGCTTTGTCATTTGCATGGTCGCCACCAAGCCCAACTTCGATCCGCTGTCGTTCATGATCCGCCGCGCCTTCCGGCTTTATCCGCTGTGGATCGCAACGTCGTTCATCTTCCTCTATCTGACCCGTTATCTCGGCCGCTCGGCCCTGCAGACCGATGCATACTTTGGCTATTCGCTGACGCTTCTGCCCACCGAAGGCTTCCCGTTCTATGATCTGGGCTGGAGCCTGCAGCACGAATTGGCATTCTACCTGCTGGCGAGCATCCTCGTGCCGGCCGGTGGACTGGCCGCGCTGATCGGCGCGCTGGCGGTAGGCGTCGTGGCCGATCACCTGTTCGCGCTGCCGTGGTACTTCCACCAGTTTTTCAGCTACTACCCGAACTTCATGGCCGGCATTTTTGCATTCATCATCTGGCGGCGCGGCGTGAAGGTCGGCGTCGTACTGCCCGTGATTGCAAGTATCGTGGTGTTTGTTTGGATCGCGCCGCTGGCGACGCTTCAGCGCAACCTGTATCCGGTTGCCTTGTTCTTTGCCCTGCTCGCGTTTTTGAATTTGAAGAGCAGGGAGGATTCGGTATTCGAGCGCGCCGGAAAATTGCTCGGCGACGCCTCTTATTCGATCTACCTGATTCACCCGCTGGTATTTTCCTACGTCTATATCATGCTGCAGCCGCCGCTGCCGCCGCTCTGGACCGAGGAGTTCCTGCGGTTCGGGGCGCTGATTGCCACCTGCGCCTTTGCCATCGCAAGCTGGATGTGGTTCGAGAGGCCGATGATTTATATCGGCAATGTTGTTGCCGGTCGGCTTCGCGCCAAACCTGTCGGCGATCAATCAACCGTATCGAAAGGCAGCGTCCCCTAGAGCATATCGGTTCTGATTGAATCAGAAACGATGCTCTGGATTCTTTCTTTAGCGCGTTTTCTTCACGCGAACCGGGTATCCACCCAGCATCAAGTGCGGGGCAGGCTTTCGCTCGAAAACGCGCTAATCGACGGGCGCGAGCGGCCGGATTGAGAAGAGGGAGAAGCCTTGCCCGGAATGGCGTCGAGGCGCTCCGGACTTGTTCGATACCGAACCCCTGGCCCAGGCGAGATTCGCCTACACCGGCGCCCCGAGCGAGGGTGCGACCGCAGCCCTGCTTCCATCCCTGGATCCGGCCTCGTCCGTTGCCCTGCGCTGCCGCCATTCATCGATCGGGTCGACAATGTAGCGATTGATGCAAATCGAAAGGGCTATTGCCAGCATCAGTGCGAATATCGGGTAAGCCACAACCGTTCCCGTCGCGCCGGGTTGTATAGCGCGTGTGATCGCGGCAGCGAAGGCGGCGACGGGCCAGTGGACAAGATAGAGCGGATAGGAGAGATCTCCCAGCCATCGGTCCCATTTGACGCGACGGCTGAAATCAAAAAGCGCCGGAAGAAGTACGCCGACGATGGCGTACAGCTGGTACTGATTTTCCAGCAAATACCTTGGCAGGAAAATAATGGTGGTAACCGTCGCTGCGGCAATCGCGCCTGACCAGACCGGGCTGGTTGGCAACAGAAGTTTGCCGAGCCTGAAGCATATCGATCCGAACAGAAACAGGCTCAATTCAAAGGGGAAGAACCGGTAGTTGGTGGCTTCGCTGTAATACCCGAGATGATAACCCCCGAAGCGCAAGCCGTAACTGATGTAGGCAAGCGCCGCGATCAGGAGGATATGACGCCGCACGATGAACGGCGCGATGAGGTAAAACAGGAGTTCGATCGAAAGCGTCCATGCCGGACCGATAACGGTAAACTGGAATTCTATCGGCGGCTGCGTATAGGCTTGCAGGGAATAAAAAAGCGACCCTGCCCGATAGATCAGCAGAAAACCCCACTCCTGGCCGATGATCAGGATGTTCGTCAGCACCGCGAATATCCAGGTCGAAATGGTCATGGATCCGGCTTCCGCGAACCAGGGCCCGAGCAACAGCGCGTTGCCGGTTGCGGCCTTCGAAACAAGGCAGATAGCAACGGTTGCGAAAAGAATTACGAAATAAGGTACGAAGATCTTCACCAGCCGGTTGGTGTAGAAGATCCAGTTTCCGCGCGGCGTGTCGGCATACTTTCCGTTCAATATCATCGCCATCAGAAATCCGGAGATGATATAGAATATCTGGACGGCGCGGCTCCCGGGCAAAATCCACATCCCGGCAAATCCGAAAAAACTTGCGATGTGACCGCCGGCAACGGCCAGTGCCAATAAGAATCTCAGCGAACCCATTCATTGATCTAACAGGGCGCCCGGTCGCTGGGCAAGCTCCCCGCCGCATCCAGCCCGCAGCCGGCGACCCCGAAGGTGAGGGGCTGCCGGGCGACGGCGCGGGTGTGGCATCCGACAGGGACAGGCCGGCCAAGCCGCGCATTCGCTTTGAATTTACACTTCAGCGCTGCTCGGCTAATGCGATCACTGCTTTTGGCCTGGAGGCTGCAATTCTTCTTTCGACCCGGCTATGTTCCATATGATGAGGGTGGTTGCCGGTGCCTGGCATTGAGGGCAAAGAAGCTTCAGCGCAGCATCGAGGGTAGCGAGAGCCTCGTTATGATCGTGCGCGTCTGGCAAAAAATGCCAACTGGAGATTGAACGGTGAATTTGGGTCCGACAAAATGGCCACGGGCGCCCCTGATATTGGCGGGCCTATTCTTTGCCTTGCCTGTCGGGCTGTTTGTTTTTTACCCGACTTCGTTCTGGCTGGTGTCCGACAACGAGCCTCACGGATTGGCTGACGCGTTGAATATGGCGTATCGGCTCGCCGATTTCGAAATGTATCCGGCGCTCGGCCTGTCGTACCATCCTGGCGTGCCATTTTACTTGATGAGCTGGACCGCGCTAGCGCTCGCCGGATATCCGGTTGCGACCGGAGGATTGAGTTTCTTCAACGCCGTCCTCGATCATGTCGAAACCTACTACGCCATACTGATCTGCCTCAGTGCGTTGGTGGGGACGGCAGGAGTTTATGTTTTCGTGCGATCGGCGCAAATCATCGCTCCGCTCGGCGTCGCCATCATTGGACTATTGCTCTGGCTGTTCTCATCCTCGGCCTCCATCATGATGTTTACCGCGCCGGGGATGGAGTCCTTCGCGATTCTCATCAATGCACTGTTTTTTGCGGTGCTGGTGCCGCTCGCCTACGAAGAGGATATCGATCCGGCCATCGTGATTTTTGCAGGATGCGTGGGCGCGTTCGCTTATCTGAACAAGCTCTCCTACGTCTACATTCCGATGGCGCTCGTGGCCGGGCTTTTCGCAAAGCTGGTGTTTTCCAGACCCGGCTGGTTCAGGGCCGCCTGGCTGTTATGTCTTTTCGTGTTCGCGCTTGGCTCAACGGTCCTCGCGGCCGCATTCTTCGTTATCGGATGGACCGGGTTCATCGACGTTTTGAACTATCATCAGATCATTATTCTTGGATCCGGATTGTACGGAACGGGCGACCAGACGGTGGTCAGCGGCGCGGAGATCGGGCAGGCGATCGGATTGATCGTCGCCGAAGGAGTCTGGGCGGTTCCATTGGCTGTCGTCGGCGGGCTGGGTCTTGCGATCTCTGGTCTGGTCACGGGCGTCAGAACCGCGCAGCAGGTGCCTGTAGCTGTCATCAGCATCGCGAGCGGCGCTGCCGCCTTGTTATCGGCGCTTATCGTGCTGAAGCATTATGACATTCACTATACCGCAGGCATTTCCGCGACACTGCCGTCAGCGGTCGTCTCCTACTACCTTGTTGCCAAGGCATGGAATCACAAGCCGGGATTTATTCAGGCTGCGATTGCAGTGGTCGCGGTTTTGCTGATGGTCAGCCCGGTTGCGGCAAACGTCAAATATGTGTTGAGCAGCCGATCCGCCGCCGTTCCGCGGGTGCAAGCCGATATGGAGGCGATCCGGGCGCGCACGGAAGGCGGAAAAGGCGCGGTTTACTACACCTACAAGTCGCCCTTCGCGGAGTTCGGCGAGACCTTTGTGCTGCTTTTTGCAAATGTCCCGCGGCTGACCTATGACTATCTTCAGTTCAAGCGGACCTCGACCAGCAGTCTCCTGGCTCCACTGGCCACGCGAGACGTCGGTGCTTACGTCATCGACAAGAGCTATTTTCCGAATGTGGAAGCGGTGAAGCAGGCTGCAAACCTGGATACGATGGGACCGAAGCGGTTGCAGTTCAAGGAAGGCGACAGGCTGATCGAATTGAAATCCGTGTTCCTCCTGATACCCAGTCCGCAATCGTAAGCCGCTGACGAGCGATCGGTAAGTTCCGGGTTGGCTCCTCGAGAAATTACCGCGACATCCGGTTCCAGGCGTCGAGCCCGGCGATCTTGTAGGCTTCGGCCAGCGTCGGATAGTTGAACGTGTTCTGGATGAAATAATCGATCGTGCCTTTGAGGTTGAGCACGGCCTGGCCGATATGGATCAGCTCGGTCGCGCCTTCGCCGAGAATGTGCACGCCGAGCAGGCGGCGGGTCTTGGTCGAGAAGATCATCTTCATCATGCCGCTGTTCAGCCCCATGATGTGGCCGCGCGAGGTCTCGCGAAAGCGCGCGACGCCGACCTCGTAGGGAATGCCGCGCGTCGCGCACCTCTTCTTCGGTCAGGCCGATGGTGGAAATTTCCGGCACCGAATAGATGCCGTAGGGAAAGAATTCCGGCGGCGCCAGCGGCTCCATGCCGAGCGCGTGGCAGGCGGCGACGCGTCCCTGCTCCATCGAGGTCGAGGCGAGGCTCGGAAAGCCGATCACGTCGCCGGCGGCGTAGATGTGCGGCACGCTGGTCTGCAGCGTCACGCGGATCGACCGCGATGCGGCCGCGATGGTCGACCGCGATGCCGGCGGCGTCGAGATTGAGCCGGTCGGTGGCGCCGACCCGGCCGGCCGCGAACAGCAGCATTTCGGAGGTGACGTTGCGGCCGTCCGGCAAGCCTGGTCACGATGCTGCCGCTTTCGCTGCGCTCGATCGCGTTGACGGCGGAGCCGAGCCGCAGCGCGACATTGCGGTCGCGCAGCTCATGCATGAATTCGTCGATCAGTTCCTTGTCGATGAAATCGAGGAAGGTCGGCCGCGGCTCGATCAGCGTCACCGCGACATCGAGCGCCGAGAAGATGGTGGCGTATTCGACGCCGATGACGCCGGCGCCGATCACGGCGAGGCTGCGCGGCAGTTTCGGCAGGTCGATGATCTCGTCGCTGTCGAACACCGTCTTGCCGTCGAACGGCACATAGTCGGGCCGGAACGGCCGCGTGCCGCAGGCGATCAGGATGTGGGCGGCGGACACCACGCGGGTCTCGCCGCTTCCGCGGTGACCTCGATCTGGTGCGGTCCGACGAAGCGCGCCTCGCCGCAGGCGGTCTTGCACCACGTTGCGGCTGAACTGGTGCTCCAGCACCTCGACCTCGTGGTCGAGCGTCTTTTGCAGCCGCGCGATCAGGTCGACGGCGCCGATGTCCTGCTTCACCCGGTAGGAGCGGCCGTAGAAGCCGCGCTCGCGCCAGCCGGACAGGTTGAGCACGGTTTCGCGCAGGGTTTTGGAGGGGATGGTGCCGGTATGGACCGAAACGCCGCCGACCCGCCGGCCTTTTTCCACCACCAGCACCGACTGGCCGAGCTTGGCGAATTGCACGGCGGCGCGGCGGCCGGAAGGGCCGGAGCCGATCACAACCATGTCATAGTCGTACATCGAGGGTGGTCCGAACGCGCGAGATGGCTGGAAATTGAGCTTGAGCGGCTTTTTCCATGCAACAATTTCCATGCAGCAATCGGGCCACTGGGCGCCGTGGCTGTGTTCGTGATGGCGGCGGGCATCGCCATCATTGCCGCGGTCCTTCGGCGCGAACACGCAACACTCCGACGCTCGGTTTTCACGCGCGGTCTTTCCAGGGGCGGTAGCTGTGCCGCGCGCTGTTTGCGCTGTCGATCGCCGCATCTGCCGCATTTCTGTCATGGATGCGTCGCGCTTCGACAAAAAAGCGACGCCCATCAGAAATCCTGGGGACTGACAGCACACGGTCTTTTTATTTTGCAGTGCAGCAACTATCTGTTGTTGGTCTGGTTAGAAGAAGTCTCTCGCCAAGGAGCTGCCGGTGTCGCTTGCCAACAATGTCGATTTTCTGCGGCGTCTGCCAAAGCTGAACGGGATCAATGGCTTCGGCGGCCATGGGCGGAACCTGCGACCAGGTCCGCGCAGCCCGTTGAAGGAAGTCACAGGCTTCGGTTCCAATCCCGGCGCGCTGCGGATGTTCTCTTTCGTGCCTGAAGGCCTGCAGCGGTCGCCCGGTCTGGTCGTGGTTCTCCACGGCTGCGGTCAGACCGCCGCCAGCTATGACCTGGGTGCCGGCTGGTCGACGCTCGCCAAACATTATGGGTTTGCGCTGCTGATGCCCGAACAGCAGCCGTCGAATAACGCCAACGGCTGCTTCAACTGGTTCAATCCGGAAGACACCGCGCGCGAGCGCGGCGAAGCCTGTTCGATCCGGCAGATGGTCGCGCGCATGGTTGGCGACTACAAGATCGACGCGCATCGCATCTTCGTCACCGGGCTTTCCGCCGGCGGCGCCATGACCTCGGTCATGCTTGCGACCTATCCCGAGGTGTTTGCCGGCGGCGCGGTTATCGCAGGCCTGCCGTTCGGCGTTGCCAGCAATGTGCGGGAAGCGTTGAGCGGAATGTTCCAGTCGCCATCCCGCCCGGCCGCCGAATTGGGAGACCTGGTGCGCAACGCGTCGAGCCACAAGGGCCCATGGCCGAAGCTATCGGTGTGGCACGGCAGCGCCGATCGCACGGTCAACCCCGCCAACGCCGATGAGATCGTCAAGCAGTGGCTCGACGTGCACCATCTGCCATTCGCGCCGATGTCCGAAGGAATTGTCGATGGCCATCCCCGCCAGATCTGGTGGAACGCAGATGGCGAAACCATCGTCGAATCCTACACCATCACCGATATGGCCCACGGCACCCCGCTCGGCAGGGCCGAAAATGACGAGCGCTATGGCATGCAGGGCGCGTTCCTGATCGAAGCGGGAATTTCCTCGTCCTATCACATCGCGCGTTTCTTCGGCTTGACCCGATGGATTCGTGATTCCAGGCCCGCAGCGGTGGAGTCGCCAAGCGCCAAGCTGATTCCGGTGGTTTCTCCGATCACTGCACCGGGGCCGGATCTCACGCAGGTGCTGTGGCCGCTGACGACGCTCAATCGTCCTCCCGAACCGCCGCGCAAGCCGCAGCCGGAGCGGCGGCGCGCGCTCGACGTCGGCGCCGTGATTACGCGCGCGCTGACTGCCGCCGGCCTGATGAAATAGCGGCGCCCGCGGCGAACGCCTTCCCCATCGGCAGAATGGTTAACGGCAAAAGCTCCGCACGCACCGGCGGAGTTGTCGTGCCCGGCTCAAATATCTCTGGAACCAATGCCGGGCCCGCGCGTTGGCCGGGGTTGTGACAGGCGGGTAAGTTCCGGCTGCAAATTGGGCCGGACTTGGCCACTGATCCTTGCTGATGTTGAAGATCCACCGACCGACTTCTGCGGATTTCCTCGCCGGTGGCGGGGAGATGGGCGCATTGACGCGCGCCCGTGACTGGTCGGCAAGCCCGCTGGGGCCGCCCGAGACCTGGCCGCAAAGCTTGCGCACCGCGGTGCGCATTCTGCTCAATACCAACCACCCGATGTTCATCTGGTGGGGTCCGCAGCTCATTCAGTTCTACAACGACGCCTATCGCCAGACCATGGGGCCCGAGCGCCACCCGAGCGCGCTGGGGCAGCGCGGACGGGAGTGCTGGGGAGAGATCTGGCACATTATCGGTCCGCAGATCGAGCAGGTGATGAGCGGCGGCGGCGCGACCTGGCATGAGAACCAACTGGTTCCGGTGACGCGTCATGGCAGGCTCGAGCAGGTCTACTGGACCTACGGCTACAGCCCGATCGACGAGGACGATGGCGTCGGCGGCGTGCTGGTGGTTTGCCGCGACGTGACCAATGACTATCTCGCCGCGGCCGCGCTTCGCGAACGCGAGGCCGAACTGGCGCGCGTGCAGCAGATCGGCCGCATCGGCGGCCTCGAGGTCGATTTGCGGACCGGCTTCCGCAATCGCCGCTCGCCGGAATATTTGCTGATCCACGGGCTGCCGCCGGATGCGGCCCAGGAATCGCACGAAGACTGGGTCCGGCGCATCCATCCCGAGGATCGCGAGGCCACCGAAAAGAAATTCCGCGACGCCGTCGCGGGCGATGTGCGCGAATACAGCGTGCAATACCGGATTGTTCGTCCCTCCGACGGCGAGACGCGGTGGATTTCGGTCAAATCCACCATCGAGCGCGACGGGCAGGGGAAAGCCATACGGCTGGTCGGCGCGCATACCGATGTCACCGAGCAGGTGATGGCGGAGCAGGCGCTTCGGCAAAGCGAAGAGCGATACCGCAAGCTTGCCGACCAGCTCGCCGATCTCAATGCCACGCTGGCGCAGCGCGTCGAGGAGAAAACCCGCGAGCGCGACCGGATCTGGAACGTGTCGCAGGACCTTCTGGTTGTCGCGGACCGCAACGGCGTCTGGCAAACGGTCAACCCGGCCTGGACCCGAACGCTCGGCTGGAGCGAGGCCGAATTGCTGAACCGCACGTCGGAATGGCTGGAACATCCCGACGACAACGGGATAACGCGAGCGCAGGTCGAAAAGCTCGGCACCACCGGAACCACCGTCAGGTTCGAAAGCCGTTTTCGCCACAGGGACGGATCCTACCGCTGGCTGTCATGGACGGGGGTGTCCGACCAGGACCGCAACTATGCGGTCGCCCGCGACGTCACCGCGGAGAAGGCCGCCGCCGAGCGGCTGAGGGCCACCGAGGAGGCCTTGCTGCAGTCGCAGAAGATGGAAGCGGTGGGGCAATTGACCGGCGGCATCGCGCACGACTTCAACAATCTCCTGACCGGAATTGTCGGTTCGCTGGATCTGCTGCAGACCCGGCTCAACCAGGGACGCACCGAAAACGTCGCGCGCTACATCGACGCGGCGATGACTTCGGCCAACCGCGCCGCGGCGCTTACCCATCGTCTGCTGGCCTTTGCGCGCCGCCAGCCGTTGATCCCTAAGAGCGTCGATGTCAACCGGCTGGTGGTGTCGCTGGAGGATCTGCTGCGCCGGACCATCGGCGAGACCATCGATCTCGAAATCGCCGCGGCCGACGATCTGTGGTGGACGCTCTGCGACCCCAACCAATTGGAAAGCGCGCTGCTCAATCTCGCCATCAATGCGCCGCGACGCCATGCCGGATGGCGGCAAGCTCACCATCTCGACCGCCAATGCGCGCATCGACCGCGTGACCGCGGAGACGCCCACGCTCTCGCCCGGCGATTATATCTGCATCGCGGTCACCGATACCGGCGTCGGCATGAGCGCGGAAGTGGCGGCGCGTGCCTTCGATCCGTTCTTTACCACCAAGCCGATCGGGCAGGGCACCGGACTTGGGCTTTCGATGATCTACGGATTTGCGCGGCAATCGAACGGCCATGTCACCATCGACAGCAAATCGGGGCAGGGGACTTCGGTCAGGCTTTATCTGCCGCGTCATCATGGCGACGCCGCGGCCCTGCAGACCTCGGCCGTCAGGGCGGCCGAACATGCCGCCACCGGCGAGACCGTGCTGGTGGTCGAGGACGAGCCCGTGGTGCGCGGCGTGATCCTGGAGATGCTCGGCGAACAGGGTTACCGGTCGCTGCAGGCCGTCGATGGACCATCGGGCTTGAAAATCCTGCGCAGCGACGCGCGGATCGATCTGCTGGTCACCGATGTCGGCCTGCCCGGCATCAACGGCCGCCAGCTCGCCGATCAGGCGCGGGAAATGCGGCCCGGATCTGAAAATTCTCTTCATCACCGGCTATGCCGAGAGCGTCGCGATGTCGGAGGGCTTTCTGCAGCCGGGCATGGAAATGATCACCAAGCCGTTCGACCTCGACCATCTCGCCCAGCGCATTCGCGCGATGATTTCGGGGTAGCTAGATCATTTCCCGTGCGGTGGCTGCATCCTTCGAGACGCGCGCTAGGGCGCGCTCCTCAGGATGAGGTCTAAACCCTCATGGTGAGGAGCGCGTCTTCGCGCGTCTCGAACCATGAGGCTGCCGATGTGCAACCATTTTTGGCCCCAACCTGAATGCAGCGGTGCGCTACTGCGCCGTCTCGCCGATCACCTCGATCGGCGTCACCGTGACCTCGCCGCCGGCGACCTGCCTGGTCTTTTCGGTATAGTGCTTGAAGAAATCGCGCGACTGCAGCGTCTTTACCGCGGCGTCGTCGGCGGCCGCGGCGAGATGGAAATAGCTGGAATCGTCGCGGTTCTTCATGACGCGGTAGCTGATCCTGCCTTTCAGCTCGGGATCGCTGTTGAGTGCGGCAATGAACTGGCCGACTTCCCGGTGCCATTCCTCCGGCGTGCCGTTGGCGAACTGATATTTGATCATGAAATGTTTCATCGGTTGATCCCTCACACTTTCGGCGGCGCCGCGTTGCCCCGGAATACCGCGGCATTGCGCCTGGCAAACTCGTCAAACGAAGTCGCGGGCCGCCCGAGCAGCGCGGCGGCATCGGGCCAGACCTTGGCCTCCTTGCCGTTGCGGCGCTCGGCAAACAGTTCGAACAGCGCGTCCGCCAGATAAGGCGGCATTCCCGCGGCGAGCTGCGCCTGCCGCGCCGCCTCCGGCGGGACATTGACATAGCGGATGGGCTTTCCGATGGCGGCGGAAAGTTTTTCGGCGACCTCGGTCATGGTCAGCGCCTGCGGGCCGGTTAAGGGATATATTTTGCCTTCGTGCCCCGGACCGGTCAGCACCTTGGCCGCGATCTCCGCGATATCGCCGACGTCGATCGAAGCAATCCTCGCCTCTTCCATCGGCAGGAAAATCGCGCCCTTGGTGGCGATGTTGGATGCCTGGCGAAAATAGGCCGGCATGAACTCGCCGGCGCGCAGATGGGTAAACGCCATTCCGGAAGCCTCCAGCCGTTTTTCGATTTCGCCGTGCATGCGGGCGAAGCGAAACGCCGAATCAAGTTCCGGCATGATCCCGGACAGTTTGACGACATGCTTCACGCCCGCCTTTTTCGCCGCATCGATGAAATTCGACTGCACCTCGAGCATCATGGGATCCGACGATGAAATCAGCATCGCGCGCTCGACGCCGCCCAGTGCGGGGGCCAGCGTCTCGGGGCGCGCCATGTCGCCCAGCACGATTTCGACATTCGGCAATGCCGCGATCGCCTCGGCCTTGGCCGGATTGCGCACCAGCGCGCGCACGGCAACGCCGCCGGCCGACAGCCTCTGCAGCAGCGCTTTGCCGTTCAGTCCGGTGCCGCCTGTTACGAGGATCATGGATCGTCTCCCTTTGCCTGGCGTAATCTGGCGCTGGCAGGAGCGATAACGCAAGTATGGACAAAAATGATACTATGGACTCTTTTGCCGCTTGCCGGTAAATTTTGTGCGGCAATGCGCGACGCATCGGAGACCAAGCCATGGCGAAGGCAAAATCGGCGCAAGCTTGCGGATGCCCGGTCGCGGCGTTCCAGAAGATGATCAGCGGCAAATACAAGCTGCGGATCGTCTGGGATCTGCAGGATGGTCCCAGGCGCTATGGCGAAATCCGCACCGGCCTGCTGCGCGGTTCTAGCGGCACCGCCGAAATCGCGCCGCGCGTGCTCTCCCGCGAATTGAAGGCACTCACCGAGTTAGGGTTGATCGACCGCAGGGATTACGGCGTCGTTCCGCCCAAGGTCGAATATCGGCTTACGCGCAAGGGCAAGAGCTTCATACCGGTCATTGCCGCCATTCGCGACTGGGGCACGCGCCATCTCGACCAGGCCGACACGATCGAGATGGTCGCGGCTGAATAGAAGGCCGCCGACCCAAAAAGCATCGCTATGAGGCCGTCGTCGGCATCACATCGCGCCGGTGAGAAACGGATTGGTCAACCGCTCCTGGCCGATGCTGGAGCCGGGGCCGTGGCCGCAGATGAAGCCGACGTCGTCGCCGAGCGGCAACAGCTTGTCCTTGATCGACTTGATCAGGGTGGCGTGATTGCCGCCGGGAATGTCGCTGCGCCCGACCGAGCCGTTGAACAGCACGTCGCCGACATGGGCAAAATGCATTTCCTTGTTGTAATACACCACGCTGCCCGGCGAATGGCCGGGGCAATGCAGGATGTCGAAGGTCAGTTCGCCGACCGCGACCTGGTCGCCTTCATTGAGCCAGCGGTCGGGGCTGAAATCGCGCACGCCGGTCATGCCGAACCGCGCGCCGCTCGTGACCACATTGTCGAGCAGGAATTTGTCGGCGATGTGCGGGCCCTCGATCGGCACTTTCAGCGCGTCGCGCAGCTCGGCGGCGCCGCCGACATGGTCGATATGGCCGTGGGTCAGCCAGATCTTTTCGACGCTGACCTTGGTTTGCTTGATCGCGGCCATGATTTTCGGAACCTCGCCGCCGGGGTCGATCACGGCAGCCTTCTTGGTGGCCTCGCACCAGATCAGCGTGCAATTCTGCTCAAACAGCGTCACCGGAACGATGACAGCGCCGGCTTTTGCCTTGGTTTCGGTCTCGGTTTCCTGGGTCATGTCAGCACAATGCCGATTTTTGGCAGCTCGCCAAGCAGAAATTGCGGGGTGCGGCGCGCGCCGCCGGAATTCATCATTGCCGGCGTTCGCGTTGGAAGGGACGCCCGATCAATGCCTTCAGTGTTCCCATGGAATCGGATAGGCTTCGTGCTCATGGAAAAGCCCGTCCGCCAGATCAGCCTCGCGCCGCCGCCGGACCGCCGTCAGTCGGAGACGGCGCTTTTGATCGCGCGCGGCACCGCGCGACTGCTGCGCTCGCTGGGGTTTTCCTGCATCAGCGAATTGCCGCTGCCGTCGGGACGCCGCGCCGATCTGGTGGCGCTGAACGAGCGCGGCGAGATCTGGATCGTCGAGATCAAATCCTCGGTCGAGGATCTGCGCGCCGACCAGAAATGGCAGGATTACCGGGCGCATTGCGACCGGCTGTTCTTCGCCTTCACCCAGGATTTGCCGTGCGAGATTTTCCCGCAGGAAACCGGCCTGATCGTCGCCGACGCCTATGGCGCGCATCTGCATTGCGAGGCGCCGGAGCATCGCCTGCCGGCGCCGACCCGCAAGCTGATGACGGTACGGTTCGCAATCGCCGCGGCGCAGCGCATCAACCGGCTGATCGATCCGCAGGGGCATGCGGAGTTCTAGGAGACGCGTAGGGTCGAAGCGGCTCGCCGGCTGCCATTCGATTATCTGATGCTTAGAGCATGATCCGGAAAAGTGGAGACCGGTTTTCCGAAAAGATCATGCTCAAACAAAAGACAGCGCGAGAGCCTGATTCAACTCGGTTGAAACAGGCTCCGGACCGCGGCCCTTTGGAACGCCGCAAGCGTGAATTCGTCTCAAGCGCGTCTCATGCGCATCTGGAGAATAAATCGCAGTTCTCTCAAAGTCTTTCCTTGCCACGACATGCATAATCCCGGTGTCCTCGCAAGAGGCCTATATTTACCGCCATTTAGAGAAAGGCGAAGCGCTGGCAGCGACAGCCTTTCAAAGGAAATTTGCCATGACGATGCAGAACATAACCCCACGCTACGCAACGACGCCATTTCGAACAGGGGCTGGCGGTATCTTGCTTGCGCGCCTCGCGCGCCTCATCAACCGCTGGATTGCCGCCATCATTGCCCGTCACGAGCGCCAGGCAGACCTCTTTGCTCTCCGCCGGCTCAGCGATCGAGAACTGAAAGACATCGGCCTCTACCGCGGTGACATTGGTGAGGGTTTGGCGGAAGCCGCGAAATCCCGAACCCGAATCCAGCAAGCCGAGTTACGCAGGTAACAATTGATGGCTAATACCGACGGTCGTTGGCATTGACCCATCCACATCGTCATGGCCGGGCTTCGTCCCGGCCATCCACGTCTTCGACGCGGCGCGGCTTCGAAGGCGTGGATGCCCGCAACAAGTGCGGGCATGACAGTCGGAGATTATGGCCGCTGGTATAAGCCGTTCAGGACGTTACACTGCGCAAATGAGGCCCGCCGTGAGCGGGCCTCTCGCTACCTCCGAGGAAAGCTTCAGACTTTTGCCAGGGCCTGGTCGAGATCGGCTACGATATCATCGATATGTTCAATGCCGATCGACAGCCGCACATAGCCCGGCGTTACGCCGGTCTGTGCTTGCTCGGCGACCGAGAGTTGGGAGTGCGTGGTCGAGGCAGGGTGTATCGCAAGGCTGCGGGCGTCACCGATATTTGCCACGTGGTAGAACATCTGCAGCCCATCGATAAATTTACGGCCCGCCTCCATGCCTCCGCCAAGTTCGAAGCCAACAAGACCGCCGTAACCGCGCGAGAGCACCGCGTCGGCTCGACGCTTCATTTCGCCGGTCATGAGCGACGGATGGATCACCTTGGTCACTTTGGCATGGTTGGTGAGATGTTTGGCTACCGCATTGGCATTGTCGCAATGGACGCGCATGCGCAGGGGTAGCGTTTCCAGACCCTGGATGAACATGAAAGCATTGAACGGACTCATGGGCGCGCCGACATCGCGCAGCAAAGTGACGCGTGCCTTGATGATGTAGGCAATTGGCCCCAGCGGCTTCACCGCCTCGGTCCACACCGCTCCGTGATAACTGGGATCGGGTGTATTGAGCATGGGGAAGCGGTCCTTGTGCCTGGCCCAGTCGAAATTTCCGCCGTCGATCAGAACGCCGCCGATCGAGGTGCCGTGCCCGCCGATATATTTGGTGGTCGAGTGCAGCACGATTGCAGCTCCGTGGTCGAGCGGTCGGCAAAGTACGGGTGCGGCGGTGTTGTCCATGATCAGAGGCACGCCGAGCTCGCGGCCGATCTTCGCCACTTCCGCAATCGGGAACACTGTGAGCTTGGGGTTGGGCAGGGTCTCCGCGTAGTAACAGCGTGTTTTCCCGTCGCTGGCACGGCGGAAATTCTCCGGGTCGGCCGGATCGACAAAGCGGCATTCGATACCCATCGTCTTCAGCGTGTTTGCGAACAGGTTCCATGTGCCGCCGTAGAGATCGGTCGATGCGACAAAATTGTCGCCGGCGTGGCAGATGTTCTGGACGGCGAACAGCGAGGCCGCTTGCCCCGAGCCCAGTGCCAGGCCGGCCACGCCGCCCTCGAGCGCCGCCAGGCGTGTCTCGAGCACGTCACAGGTCGGGTTTCCGATTCGGCTGTAGATGTTTCCGAGTTCGGCCAGCGCAAATAGATTGGAGGCGTGCTGCGTGTTGTGGAACTGGAAGCTTGTCGTCTGATAGATCGGTACCGCCACTGCGGTGGTTGTGGGATCGCTGCGATAGCCGGAATGCAGCACAAGCGTTTCCGGATGCTTGCTGTTGGTTGGCATTTGGTTCTCCCTGTTATTCCCAACAAAGCCTTAGCACAGCCAAGCTACGCTGTGCGCGGCTGAACGCCGCAATAGCGGCGTTTCGGCGTTGCTCGGCCTGGATAGCGGGGTTTGCTTCGGTCTCAGCCTTTCGCGGAAACCTCAATTGGAGCCGGACTGTCCCCGATCACCAATGATAGGTCTGCGAGCTCGTCAGCTCGTGCGATGTGCTGCGCTATGGCGGGGTTGATCGCGGCGGCGTGCGAAACAGGCAGCATGTGACCGGCTGCCGGCAGGTACCTGGTTTCGGCCCCGGGAATCGTGGACGCGAGCCGTCCAACCACCCGCTGGGTGAGATAGGGAGATAGTCCGCCGGACACCAACAGGGTCGGCACCCGGATCGCAGCCGCGGCGGCGGTTACATTTCGTTCGGCGAGGACAGCTTTAAAGTCAAAAGCCAGTTTTTCCGCCTGCTTTATCAAACGCACGAGGGCTTTCGATGAAAGCTGCTCTTCGGGTCCGGATCCCTTCCAGAATGCCAGGAATTTTTCGATCGCCTCCCAGGACGAGCCATTCCACAGATCCAGGTAAACCGCGTGAGCCAAACGAACGAATTGGTCGTACAGTCGCCGATCCGATCCGTTCTCCATCAGGATCGTCGGCAGAACCGGCTCAATCAGCGTCAGGCTGCGAACGCGGCACGCCAATGGCGAGTCGGTCGCAATCTTGAAAGCAAGCGCGCCGCCATAGGAATGCCCGACAAGGTGGATGGGCCCGACAGCTTCGCCAAGCCGATCGCTCAACAGATCCACCTCTTCCGCCAGGGTGGTCGGCAGCACCGGCGGGCCGGCATTATCGCCATAACCGGAAATGTCCGGCGTAATGACCTGGTGCTTGCTGGTGAGCTCGTCGGCGAGACGGCGCCACTGCTGGCCCGAGCCGAGCGAACAATGCAGCGCAATCACGGAGCTGGCGCTGCTTGATTCAAACCATGCGCGAGTAAAGTTTTTCATCGGACCATTCCTAATTGTGCTTCCGCGCTTGCGAAGCCGGCGTTCGCGGCTGGCACGCGGGTGAGCGAGAGACCGAGATCTTGCATTTGGCGATCGTTCATCTGGCCGATCACGCCGACGATGGCGCGGTCGCGGCCCGCGGCCGTGATTGTGACAAGACGCACACCGAAGGATGCAAATCTGACGAGCTTGATGAGGGATCGCATCTTCAAACCCTCCACCCTGTTTGTGTTGGATAGAGTCCGGCGGCCCGCTTTTCGGCCGTGGGGTCAGGTCGGAACGCGGCATATGCGAGGCAAGCGGCAACCCCGGCCACAAGGATCGCGGCCGAGACATTCAGTGCATAAGACAGGTTGCCCATTGCGTCGGTGATCGCGCCAATCGCAATCGGACCAAGCGTTTGCCCCGCCCCAAATGATACGGTCATCAGGGCGATCGCTTTCGGCCACGCGGCCGGCTGGAAGTTGAGCCGGACAAATGCGGTCGTTGAGGAGACAACCGCAAAGAACGCATTGCCGAACACCAGCGCCGATGTGGCAAGCACGTATGGCGATGTCCCCATCAGCGGGATCAGGGCGCCGACGGCGGTGATGGCGATGAGCAGGGCGGTAACCATGCCACTGCGGGCGTTCGCCATCAGGCCGCCCCAGATCCACGGCTGTGCGAAGGCACCAATGCCAATGCAGGTCCAGAACGCGCTCTGCGCCAGTTCGCCGCCACCGGCATTGCGAACGTAGGCGACCATGAAGGTCATGTAGGCAATATAACCGGCGCCGAACAAGGCATAGCCGATCAGGTAGATTGCGATTGGACGCACATTCACGCTGCTGCCGGCAGTGCCTGCCGGTATCGCCGGCTCCGCAATCCGGGCCAACGGCAGGACCAATGCCATCATCGTTGATAGTGCGGCAAGGGCTGCCCAGACGATCCACCACGAACCGGCGCCGAACCATCCGAGCAAAAAGGGCGCAACAATTCCCGAGATCAGAATTCCCGCGGCCGGTCCGATATAGAACAGGCTGAGATAGAACGACTGGCGTTGCGGCTGAGCCTGCGCGATGTTGCTTGCAAGCGCGCCTCCGGCGATAAATGCAAAGGCGGCGGCGACGCCGGACAACAGCCGCGCGAAGCCAAAGATGACGACCTGGCCCGTCAGTGCCGACAGCAGCAGCGAGAGCACGCAGGCTGCGGCGCTGATGCGAACGCTGTTGAACATCCCCAGACGCCGGATCACGGCGTTCGCCCCGATCGCGCCGGCCAGGTAACCCGCGGCGTTGATCGTGTTCATGAAGCCTGCCATCGAATATGACCAGCCGAGGCTGTCGCGCATATCAGGCAGTACCAGCGCATAGGCAAAGCGACATATCCCGAGACCGATCATCGGTGCGATTGCAAGAACGATGATCAGCCGCGCCGGATGGGCATGTGTTTGCGGGACTACTTCCGTGGACATCGGTAAAACTCTGTCTGATGGGAGGGTTGCCGATCCGGGGCCGGGCCTGTTGTTGCCGGTCCCGGATCGGGTCGGGTGCTGTCCTATTTCTGGCCGGCGGCGAGCCGCGAGTCGGGCGGGCTGCTCCGTCCGGCTGATTTTCGCCAGGGCACCAGCATCGACACCTGTTCGCGGTAGCGACGGTAGTCGTCACCGAAAATGTCGACGAGATCGCGCTCCTCGAGCAGGATGCCGACGACGATGTAGGCTGTCGTTACCGCAGCAAACAGCAGGTGGCCTGCGGTCATTACCGGTGTCGCCCAGAACGCGATGATGAAGCCAAGATAGATCGGATGGCGTACGAACTGGTAATAGAAGGGCGTTCGAAAGCGCGGCGTCGGCATTGGTTGACCGGTGAGATTGTTTGCCACCTGATGCAATCCAAACAGCTCGAAATGATTGATCAGGAATGTGCTGGTCAGCGCGATCAGCCAGCCGGCAAGCGAAAGGCCGATCAGGCCCATGGCGATATCCGGACTATCGACGTTCCAGATCACCGCCGGCATCGGCCGCCACTGCCAGCACAGCAAGGCTAGTGCGAGGCTTGCCAACAGCACATAGGTGCTGCGCTCGATCGACTTCGGTACCCATTGGGTCCACCATCGCTTGAACTGCGGGCGCGCCATCACGCTGTGCTGGATCGCAAACAGCGACATCAGCAGCAGGTTTACAATCAGCGCCTCAATGAACGGAGCAGGGGCGCCGCTGTCGATCGTCTTTGGTACCGCGAGGCCTTCGACGAAGCCGAGCGCGTACAGAAACGTTACGAAGAAAATTGCGTATGACACGAGGCCATACAGAAGTGCGACAAGCCGATTCATCGGAAACTCCCGTTGTGTTTTTGAGATATTGGGATCAGCGACCTCTCATCGTTTGGTGATCACGACCTCGAGGTATTCGCTCGGCACAATCATGGTGCCGTCGGTCGCCCTGTTCATGCGCACGATAAGCGCGTGCAGGTCGTTTCTCAGTTCGGTCTGCCGTTGCGGATCGAGGGTGGCGAACGCCCTGTTGATCGGGCCGTAATAGGTCTCGAACACGTCGAGGAAGTGCTTCGGCGAGCGATAGCGAAAATTGAAGTGGCGTGCCTCGGCCTTCATCTCGCTGGTGCCGGAGCCGAACATTTCGGCGAGACGTGCGCGCGTTCCCCAAAGCGCCGGCGATTTGGCACCGGGCGGCGGCGGCAGATATTTCCCGAGCGTTTTGAAGACCTGTCCGATGAATCCTTCCGGCGTCCAGTTCGCGAGGCCGATCTGGCCTTTGGGTTTGCAGACGCGCAGAAGCTCGCCGGCTGCACGGTCCTGATTGGGCGTAAACATGACGCCGAAAGTCGAAAGCACAGTGTCGAAATCGCCGTCATCGAACGGAAGGGCTTCGGCATCCGCTTCCAGGAACTCGATCGGATGGCCTTCGGCTTCCGCCCGCGCGCGGCCGTTCTGGAGCAGGGCCGGTACGTAATCGGTAGAGGTTACCCGGCACCACCTGCGCGCCGCCGCCAGGCTGACCATGCCGTTGCCGGCGGCGACGTCGAGCACTTTCGAGCCCGGCCTCAGGTCGAGCGTCTCGCAAAGCTGCTCGCCGACGATCTGCAAGGTGTTGCCCACAACGGCATAATTGCCGGACGACCATGCGGCCTGCTGGCGGACTTTAAGTGCGGTAAGATCGGGTGTTTCTGCGCTGGCAGGCCGGCTGCCCGGTTTCGCCGTGGTTGTGGTCGCGGTTGCGTTGGCCATGGGGTTCCCTTTCGGTATGCTGATGCGGTCACCGGATGCGACCGCGTTGAACCGAACATGGCCCTGCTCAGACCTAAAAACTCTGACCCCCGCTTGATTTGTCCTTGAGACGAGCCTGATTATTCCTTTAGACGCGGCTTTCGACCCGGATAACGATATGCAGTTTCTCTTTGCTGATGATCAGGTTCTTGATACCGACCGGCGCGAGCTGTGCCGCGGCGGCGACCGCGTGGCTCCTGAGCCACAGGTGTTCGACTTGCTCGTCTATTTGCTGGAGAACCGCGATCGCGTCGTCAGCAAGGACGATCTGATCACCGCGATCTGGGACGGGCGGATCGTTTCCGAATCCACCCTCACGAGCCGGATCAACGCTGCTCGCAAGGCTGTCGGCGACAGCGGTCGGGATCAGAAACTGATCCGCACCATTGCGCGCAAAGGCTTCCGCTTTGTCGGCGCGCTGCGAACCGCAGCAAAACGGGGTCGAATTGCCGGGCCCTGCCGGTCATCCGGCGGATCACGCCGGCGACGCGTCACGTCCCGTGCTGTCACCGCTCGACCGGCCCGCCATCGCGGTGCTTCCCTTCACCAACATGAGCGACGAACCCGAGCAGGAGTATTTTTCGGAAGGCATCAGCGAGGACATCATTACGGCATTGTCGAAGTTGCGCTGGTTCTATGTGATCGCGCGCAATTCGTCCTTCATCTACAAGGGCAAGGCCGTGCACATCAAACAGGTCGGCGAGGAACTCGGCGTCGGCTATGTTGTCGAGGGCAGCGTGCGCAAGGAGGGAAACCGGGTGCGCATCACGGCGCAGCTCAGCGACGTCGCCACGGGCATCCATATCTGGTCGGAACATTACGATCGCAACCTTGCCGATGTGTTCGCCGTGCAGGATGAGATCACCCAGGCCATCGTCGCGGCAATCGAGCCACAGCTGTACGCCGCCGAAAATTTTCGTGCCCAACGCAAGGCGCCGGACAACATGGATGCCTGGGATCTGGTGATGCGCGCGCTGTCGCATTATTGGCGCGTCACCCGGCAGGACAACATGGTTGCGCAGGCGTTGCTCGAGAAGGCGATCAGCATAGACCCGAACTACGGCCAGGCCCTCGGCCTGTTGGCCGCGAGCCACATATTCAGCGCGCATATGGGCTGGGTGGATATGGCCGCTGCGATCCCGATCGGCGAGCATGCCGCCCTGGCCGCCATTCGAGCCGACAGCGAAGATCCATGGGCGCACCATGCGTTGGCCAGCGTTTATCTGCTCACGCGTTGCTTTGATGACGCTCTGGCGGAGTTCGAACTGGCGTTGCGGCTCAATCCCAGCTTTTCACCGGCCCGCGGCTACTACGGCGTGGCCCTGGCCTATTGCGGGCGATGGGAGGAGGGAGACCAGGCCGCGCGGCAGGCGTTGCGGCTGAGCCCGCGCGATCCTTTTGCGGCGGTCTATTGTGGCGTCGTCGCCTATTCTCAGTTTGTTGGCGGCAACTATGACGAAGCTATTCGGATGTCCCGCGAAGCTCTAAGACAACGCAGCGATTTCGTCGGTGCGCACCGGGTATTGACGGCATCGACAGCAATGGCCGGCTTGCATCAGGCCGCCGAAGCCGCGCTCCACGAGCTTCGCCGTACCCAGCCGAATATTTCGCTGGCATGGATCGCGCAAGAAATGCCATTCCGGCGCGATATCGACCGGGAGCGCTATGTGGAAGGTTTTCGGCGCGCCGGCCTGACGTAGGCCCCTTCCAATTCCAGGGCTGCGGATCGAACGGTCTGATCCGGTGAGTTGCCCCATCCAGCCCGTCTTTAAGAAGATTCGGCTTCGGTCACCTCGCCGAGGCCGATTGTTCGGCCGGTTTGCCGAAAACGCGCCGACAACTGTCGCTCAGACTGGCCTTTTGCCTGTGCATGCAGGCGGTAATGCGCTCGACGCTCGGAATTTCCGACGCACAAAGCCGAAGAACATCGCCGGTGCAAAGCCGGCGTTGATCGTCCTGGGTGAAAGCATGACCCGCTGCCGGCAGCATCGCCAAACAGAAGGCCAAACCCGACACGATTTTGAGATTGCGAGCGGTAAACCGATCGATTGGCATGGTCGTCCCCCAAATTGACCGACGTTGCGGTCGTCCACCAGACGGTTGGCCGCCTTCGAATCAACAATGATCGTATCGACACGAATCCCGGTGCTTCAAGATTCCTGGTCATCGTTGCACCGATATTTTGGGTGGAACTTGCAGCGCGATCACCTGTCCCCGATGTACAGCCGACGAGCTCTCGCCTCAGCGGACCTGGCGTTCGAATTTGAGAATTGGGCAAATCCGCGCGGCTGACCTGATCGACAGCGGTCTCCGGCGCCTTGCGGGCGTTGTCATCATGAGAGAAAAAATGATACTTCGAGCCAGGCTTATTGGTCACGAACAGTCGGTAAATGAAGCGACTATCCGCCATCTTGCTCGCATTGATCCTGCTAGTTGGCGGCTTGACCGCCGCAGAATCATCGCCCGCCGAGCTGATTTCGAACTTTCGCCTGAAGCACGGTGAAGGTCATGTCGCCATGGATGCCACCCTCACCCGGATTGCGCTGGAACAGGCCAAGGCGATGGCCGCGAAAGACAGCCTCGACCACGGAGCGCTCGGATCTTTCAGTTCGCGGATCGCACCGGCGAAATCGGGACGGGCTGCGGAAAATATCGCTTATGGCTATGACAGTTTCGAAAAGACGCTCGATCAATGGATTGCCTCGGCGGGACATCGAAACAATCTCCTGCTCCACAACGCCTCTCGTGTCGGTGTCGCCAGTGCAAGAAGCCCGACCTCTCATCGCACCTATTGGGCGATGGAGATCGCGGGCGAATATGAGCCGCCGCCGATAGCCGCAAACAAGAGAACACCGCCTGCAACAAAGAAAAGATCGCCGGTGCAGTCTTGCCGGGTCAAAATCATCGGTATCTGCTTTTGAAGCCACGGCCGGCAATGTCTGCCGGCAGGCTCAATTTCGCGGACGTCTGGTTTTTCAACGACATCTGCCAACAACGGACTCATGCACTGCAAAGAGCGGCATCACCGGATTTGGTCGCGTGGTAATGAGTGCGCGACCTATCGCGGCGCGCGCTTGGCCAAGATGCGCTGCAAGGTGCGGCGATGCATGTTCAGCCGCCGCGCGGTTTCGGAGACGTTGCGGTTGCACATCTCGTAGATGCGCTGGATGTGTTCCCAGCGCACGCGATCGGCCGACATCGGATTTTGCGGCAGCTCGGATTTCTCGGTGCCGCTCGCCAGTAGCGCCGCGACGACATCGTCGGCATCGGCGGGTTTTGAAAGATAATCCACCGCACCCATTTTCACGGCCGTGACGGCGGTGGCGATGTTGCCATAGCCGGTCAGCACGATCGCGCGCGCATCCGGGCGCTTGCGCTTCAGCGCCGACACCACGTCGAGGCCGTTGCCGTCGCCGAGCCGCAAATCCACCACCGCGAAAGCCGGCGCGGCCTTGCCGATCTCTGCCAGGCCGTCGGAAACGCTGTCGCAGGAGGTCACCGTGAAGCCGCGGGTTTCCATGGCGCGCGACAGCCGCTCCAGGAACGGCTTGTCATCCTCGACGATCAGCAGCGAGCGATCGGCGTGGCCGCTCAGTTCGGCAATGGCGTTCACGGTTCGGGTATCCTTTTGTCGGACTCCATAACATATGGCGTGGCAAGGCGGTGCTGCCAAGGGCGCCGGTAGTCGATCACTCACCCCCCCTTGAGCCGGGACGACGCCGAACCAGCGCTGAACTAAGACGCTGGTTCGGCTGCCAATTCGCCGGCCTCGAAGCGGCGCCGCGGCCAGGCGATCTGAACCACGGCGCCATGATCTGGAAAGATCCGGTTGGTGAAGGAGACCTTGGCGCCGGTGCGCTCCAGCAACGTGCGGGCGATGAACACGCCGAGGCCAAGGCCCTGGTGTACGTTTTGGGCATCGTCGGCAGGGCGCCGCCGCGACAAATAGGGTTCGCCTATCCGCTTCAGGATGTCCGGCGCAAAACCCGGCCCGTCGTCGGAAATCTCGATCTCGACGGTCTCGGTGTTCCACCAGGCGTTCACTTCCACGGTCGAGCGCGCGAAATCGACGGCATTCTCCAGGATGTTGCCGACACCGTAGAGGATCGCCGGATTGCGGGTGCCGACCGGCTCGGCCGTGCCGGCGACCGCGATCCGGACCTTGATCGCGACGCCGAAATCGCGATGCGGCGCTACCGTCTCCTCGATCAATGTCGACAATGGCATGCGATCGAACGGCGCGCCGGTTGCGGAGAGTTGCGTGATCTTGGCCAGGATATCGCGGCAGCGCTGCGCCTGCTCCCGCAGGGTCTTGATGTCGCCGGCAAGCTGGCCGTTATCGCCGAGGGTTTTCTCCAGCTCCCGCGAAATCAGAAAGATCGTCGACAGCGGCGTGCCGAGTTCATGCGCGGCGGCGGCTGCGAGACCATCGAGTTGCGTGAGATGCTGTTCGCGGGTCAGGACCAGTTCGGTCGCGGCCAGCGCGTCCGACAGGTTGCGGGCTTCCTGGGTGACCTGGAACGCATAAAGACTGGTGACCCCGATCGCGAGCACGATCGAGAGCCAGACGCCGAACAGATAGATCGGCGGCAGCACCAGCGGTTCGTCGGCGTCCCACGGCAGCGGCAGATAAAAGAACACCAGCACCGAGGCACAGGCGACCGCGAGAATGCCGAGCGCGATCGTCAGCCGGATCGGCAGCGCGGTGGCCGAGATCAGAACCGGCGCCAGGAACAGGAACGAAAACGGGTTCTGCAGGCCGCCGGTGAAATACAACAGCCCGGCCAGTTCGACGATGTTCAGGGCCAATAGCGCCGCCGCATAGGCCGGCTCCAGCCGCTGCATCGGGTTGAAGGCGATCTGCAGCACCAGATTGAGCAGGGCCGAGAGGCCGACAATGGTGACGCAGGGGATGACCGGGACACCGAATTCAAGCCCCTGCACCACGATGAAAATGGCGGCGAGCTGCCCGAGCACGGCGAGCCAGCGCAGCCGCAGGATGGTGTCCAGACGGACATAGCGGCGCGGATGGCGGAAATCGGAGGCGGCAACGTCAGTCATCCCAGGAGTTTAGCCGCGCAGGGTCCCGACCACAAATTGATCCCTCTGTCGCAGCCGGGATGCTCCAAAGTCTTGCGCTGGCCGCCGCAATAGCCCAATGAACGGCCCGCATGATGAATGACGGCGCAGCCATATCCGGGTTAGCCGCCGCCGATCCGACCATGTCGGCGGCGATCGAGGTCGTGCACCTGGTAAAACTCTACAAGACCACCCGCGCGGTCGACGACGTGTCGTTTCGGATTGCGCGCGGCAGCATCACCGGGCTGCTCGGCGGCAACGGCGCCGGCAAGACCACGACGATAGCCATGATCATGGGGCTGGTGCTGCCGACGTCGGGGCGCATCCAGGTGCTGGGCCGTTCGATGCCCGAGCAGAGCGCCGACGTGCTGGGCAGGATGAATTTCGAAAGTCCCTATGTCGACATGCCGATGCGGCTCACGGTGCGGCAGAATCTGACGATATTCGGCAAGCTCTATGCGGTCGCGAATTTGCGCGAGCGCATCGAGCAACTCGCCGCCGATCTCGATCTCGGCGAGTTCCTCGATCGTGCCAACGGCAAACTCTCCGCCGGGCAGAAGACCCGCGTCGCGCTGGCGAAAGCGCTGATCAACCAGCCCGAACTGTTGCTGCTGGATGAGCCGACGGCTTCGCTCGATCCGGATACCGCGGACTGGGTCCGGCAGCATCTGATGACCTATCGCCAAACCCATGACGCGACCATCCTGCTGGCGTCGCATAACATGCTGGAGGTGGAGCGGTTGTGCGACCGCGTCATCATCATGAAGCGTGGCCGCATCGAGGACGACGACACCCCCGACGGCATCATGGCGCGCTACAACCGGGCGACGCTCGAGGAAGTGTTTCTCGACGTCGCCCGCGGCCGGCTTCGGGAGGGCACGCCGTGAGCGAGCTGGTTGCGCATCGGGGGATCGCGCTGCATCGCATCAACGCGATGATCCTGCGCTACTGGTATCTGCTGCTGTCGTCGTGGCCACGGCTATTGGAATTGCTCTATTGGCCGGCGCTGCAGATCATCACCTGGGGTTTTCTGCAGACCTACATCGCGCAGAATGCCGGATTCTTCGCCCGCGCCGGCGGCACCCTGATCGGCGCCGTGATCCTGTGGGATATCCTGTTTCGCGGCCAGCTTGGCTTTTCGATCTCGTTTCTGGAAGAGATGTGGGCGCGCAACCTCGGCAACCTGATGATGAGCCCGCTAACGCCGATCGAGTTTCTGATCGCGCTGATGGTCATGAGCCTGATCAGGCTGGCGATCGGCGTGATTCCGATGACGCTGCTGGCGCTGACGATGTTCCATTTCAATGTCTACGGCATCGGGCTGCCGCTGATCGCCTTCTTCTGCAACCTGATTTTCACCAGCTGGTCGGTCGGCATTTTCGTCTCCGGGCTGGTGCTGCGCAATGGCCTCGGCGCCGAGAGCATCGTCTGGACGCTGATGTTCGCCCTGATGCCGCTGGCCTGCATCTACTATCCGGTGACGGTGTTGCCGCATTGGCTGCAGCATGTCGCCTGGTCGTTACCGCCGACCTATGTATTCGAGGGAATGCGGGCGCTGTTGATTGACCATGTCTTCCGGACCGACCTGATGCTCGAGGCGCTGGCCATCAACGCGGTGCTGTTTATTGCGTCATTTGCGGTATTTCTTGTGCTTCTACGCAGCGCCCGCCGCCACGGGTCGCTGATCCAGGGTGGCGAATAAGTCACTTATCCCAAGTATTTGAAGAATTGTCGGGTTGTTTGCCACGTAGATATACCGATCTGTGCATTGACGCATTATTACGCATTCGGCACTATGCTGCGTCGCAAAAGAGACTTGAGGTATAAATGCCGATTGGTGAGTTTGGCGGGGCACCGCCACTGGTGGCCGAAGGCAGTCCGGCGCTTACGACGCCGATGTACTGGATGTACGAAATGGTGCACGCCTCGCTCAATCCGGCGCGCGCGGTCACCGACGCGACCAAAATCCTGTTTCAGAATCCGCTCAATCCTCTGTCGCACACCGAGTTCGGCAAATCCGTTGCCGCCAGCTGCGAGTTGTTCGAGCGCACCACGCGCCGCTACGGCAAGCCGGAATGGGGCCTCAACGACACCGAGGTAAACGGCATCCGCACCCCGGTCGAAATTCGCGTCGTGTGGGAAAAGCCGTTCTGCCGGCTGTTGTACTTCGATCGCAAGCTGACGCGGCCGTTGCGGGCGCCGCAGCCACGCGTGCTGATCGTGGCGCCGATGTCCGGCCATTACGCGACGCTGTTGCGCGGCACGGTCGAGGCCTTCCTGCCGAGCCATGACGTCTATATCACCGACTGGTCCGATGCCCGGATGGTCCCGCTGGCGGAGGGCCGCTTCGATCTCGAAGACTATGTCGATTACGTCATCGAGATGCTGCAGGTGCTCGGCGGCAACATGCATGTGATCGCGGTGTGCCAGCCTTCGGTGCCGGTGGTGGCGGCGGTTTCCATCATGGAAGCCCGGCGCGATCCTTTCGTTCCGCTGTCGATGACGCTGATGGGCGGTCCGATCGATACCCGCCGCAATCCGACGGCGGTCAACAACCTCGCCGCCGAGCGCGGCATCGACTGGTTCCGCGCCCATGTCATCACCAAGGTGCCGTTTCCGCATCCCGGCGTGATGCGCGACGTCTATCCGGGCTTCCTGCAGCTCAACGGCTTCATCAGCATGAATTTCGACCGTCACATGGACGCCCACAAGAACCTGTTCAAGAACCTGGTGAAGGGCGACGGCGACCTGGTCGACAAGCACCGCGATTTCTACGACGAATATCTCGCCGTGATGGATCTGGCGGCGGAGTATTATCTGCAGACCGTCGATACGGTGTTCGTCAAGCACGCGCTGCCCAAGGGCGAAATGACCCATCGCGGCGAGCCGGTCGACCCATCGAGGATCACGCGCGTGGCATTGATGACGGTCGAAGGCGAGAACGACGACATCTCCGGTCTCGGGCAGACCGAAGCGACGCATGCGCTGTGTACTTCGATACCGAATCATCGCCGGGTGCATTACGTGCAAAAGGGCGTCGGGCACTATGGCGTGTTCAACGGCTCCCGCTTCAAATCGGAAATCGTGCCGCGCATCGCCGATTTCATGATGTCGGCGGCGAATATGAAGCCAAAACTTGCCGCAGCGGCGGAATAGGCGTGGTTCGATTCGATTCTCGCGCTGGCTGACCGAAATCGGGACGCTGTGGCACTGATTCGATGGGGTCGCTAACCCGCTGAATCCAGTTAAGGAATTCTGATTCACCGCCTTTTGAAAGAATGAGTATTACCTCAGCTCTTGAAAGGCGTCTTGGGACGGCTTTTCAGCCAAAATTTTCCGTTCCAGCCCCTGCCTATAGGGGTAGATCGGCAACCATCCCCTGTATATTGGGCAAATGATTTGTTTTTGCGCCGAGCGCTTTCACTGGCGGCGGATATGGCAGAATCCGGGCGAACTCCTGATCCCCGGAATCGCAGACATGGCCACTCGCGCCCTTCTTTATAGGCGGCCTTACGAACCTTCTCGTCTTCTGGTCAAGCACGGCTCGCAAATCTACTCGGTCCGGCTGCGCCGGCACCGCCGCGCGCGGCGCTACACGCTGCGCATCCATCCAAGCGACCGCGAAGCCATCCTGACCATGCCGCCGCGCGGCACCATCGCCGACGCCAAGGATTTCGCGCAGCGTCACGGCGGCTGGATCGCCGCGCGCCTTGGGCGTTTGCCGAAGGCGGCGCCGTTTCTTCCGGGCACCGTGGTGCCGCTGCGCGGCGTCGCGTACAAAATCGTGCATCGCTCAGGTCAGCGCGGCACGGTGTGGACGGAAATGCGCGACAGCGGTGAGCGAATTCTCTGCGTGGCGGGCGGGCCCGAGCATATCGAGCGGCGGGTCCATGACTATCTGAAGCGCGAAGTGCGCCGCGACCTGCAGAAGGCGGCGCAGAACTATGCCGAGGCGTTCGGCGTCAGGGTCAAGCGGCTGTCGATCCGCGATCAGTCAAGCCGCTGGGGTTCGTGCACTTCGGCGGGATCGCTGTCGTTCTCGTGGCGGCTGATCTTCGCGCCACCTTACGTGCTGGATTATCTTGCCGCCCATGAGGTGGCGCATCTCGTCGAGATGAATCACTCGGCGCGGTTCTGGCGGGTGGTCGGCAAGGTCTGCGGTCATGTCGAACGGGCCAAAGCCTGGCTCGATACCCACGGCAACGACCTGCATCGCTACGGCATCCAGGATTAGCGCGTGAGCTCATCGGCGCGCTAATCAGGACCTCACTTGCAAACCTCGCTGGTCTGCCATCTGCCGCAAGGCCGACATCGCCAGGTCAGCAGCAGATTCATTTCGAACCAAAGCCGCATATGCGGAACTAATAATTCGACACCGTTGAACGCAGTGTCGAAATTTCGATGAACGAAATTTGGCGTGGAACCGACAGATGGGAACTGCGAAGCACGATGGAGGACCGTTGATTTATTTCCGCGTCGATTTCGCACAGATGACAAGATGATCATTAAAATTTTAGACAATTTTCGACGGAGACATTAACCAAATAGCACGTGAAATCAGGGCGTTCAGGTTAATAAGACGCCGGCGCCGGGAACTCACGCATTTACTGTGTCGCCAAATCTTCGACAGATTTCCGCCTAGACTGTTGCAATGGGTTTCCGTGAACGGCACGGTCGAAGAAGCAAAGATAGAAAAGATAGAAAGGACGTGATCATGGCGCTGCGCCGGAAACTTGTGACCAACATGGCTGCCTTTACGTTTGCGGCCTTTGCGTTTGTTAGTCTGACATATGGCTCGGCCAGGGCTTCGACCTATCTCGGCGAAGTGGCTGTCGGTTACTCGGACAATCTATTTCAGATTAGCGGAGACACTTCGTCCCTGGTAATCAATATCAACGCAATTGGCATTCCCAATTTCGGCCTGTGCGCCTCATGCACCAGCGGCTACACCGACAATTATACCGTCAATTTGTTCAACCAGGCCGGCGCGCTTCTGGAATCGGTGAGCGAGGTCAACTACCTCTATTACAGCATGTACAGCAGTTCGCACGGAATTGGCGCCGGACCCGTCTGGCTTGCAGTTCCCGCCGGCGCAACGACGCTTGAAGTTGTAAGCAGGCTTTCCATTGCGGGATTGCTCGGCTCCGACGGGCAACCGTTGAGCTTCGGCAATCTGATTATTTCCACTGACGGATCGATTGCGGCCGCGACGCCGATTCCCGCTTCGCTGCCGCTGCTGGCCACGGGCCTGGCGGCGTTCGGCCTGCTTGGTTGGCACCGAAGGCGGAAGACGTCTTCGGTTCGCTTTGCCTGATCGTTGAATTAACGTCCGAACAGCCGATCCACCAGCCAGCCGTCCAATCCTGCCGCCGCTTGCGGGCGCGCGGAAGTGCGCGTCGGCGCCGGCCGGTTTGTCCCGTTTGCGGCTAACGGCGCGGGCGGTGCGGATGCGGGCGGCGCGGCCGGCGCGCTGACTTGCGATGCCGCCTGCATCAGGTTCGAAAACAGGCCGCCACCTTGCGAGTTCGGCAGGCTGGCGACCGGCACGCCCTGGTGCGCCGCTTTCATGAAGCGAGTCCAGACTTCGACCGGCAGGCCGCCGCCGGTGGCCTTCCTGGTCGGCGAGTTGTCGTCATTGCCGAGCCAGACGCCGGTGACGAGGTTGGCGGTGTAGCCGATGAACCAGGCGTCGCGGAAATCCTGGCTGGTGCCGGTCTTGCCGGCGGCCATCCAGCCCGGAATTTCCGCCTTGCGCGCGGTGCCCGAGAGCAGCGTCTCCTGCATCATGGTGTTCATCATTGTGACATTGCGCGGTTCGATGACTTGGCCGAGCTGGTCGGGCTGCCGCGCATACAAGAGCTTGCCCTCGGGGGTGCGTATCCTGGTCACGACATGCGGGGAAACGCCGAGGCCGCCATTGGCGAACGGCGCATAGGCGCCGACCAGTTCGGTGAGCGAGACTTCCGAAGTGCCCAATGCAATCGAGGCATTGGCCTCGAGCTTCGATGAAATGCCGAGCCGGTGCGCGGTGCGCACCACGTTCTTGGGTCCCACTTCCAGCCCCAGCCGCACCGCAACCGTATTGAGCGACATCGCCAGCGCCTGCGTCAGTGTCACCGCGCCGAAATATTCATGGCCGTAATTCTCCGGCTTCCATCCCTTGACGTCGAGCGGCGCGTCCTGCCGGATCGTCTCCGGCGTCAGGCCCGCCTCGATCGCGGTCAGATAGACGAAGGGCTTGAACGCCGAGCCCGGCTGGCGTTTTGCCGTCACCGCGCGGTTATACTGGCTCTCGGCATAATTGCGCCCGCCGACCATGGCGCGCACCGCGCCGTCGGGCGTCATTGCCACCAGCGCGCCCTGGCTGACATTGAATTTCACGCTTTTCGCCGCGAGTTCGTCGATCACGGCGGCTTCGGCGACCGCCTGCAGTTTCGGATCGATGGTGGTTTCGACCACGATATTCTGGTCGATCTGGCCGATCAGATCGTCGAGCACCTCGCCGATCCAGTCCGCCACGTAATTGACGGTGCCGGCGCCTGCGGCCTTCACATTATAGGAGGGATGTCCGATCGAGGCCTGCGCCTGCGCTTCGGTGATGAATTTGGCGTCCGCCATCGCTGACAGCACGGTCTGGGCGCGCTTCTCGGCGCCGTCCGGATTGCGGTTCGGCGCCAGCCGCGACGGCGATTTGACCAGGCCCGCGAGCATCGCGGCTTCCGCCAGCGTGACGTTTTTGGCGGATTTTCCGAAATAGCGCTGGGCTGCGGCTTCCACGCCATAGGCGCCGGAACCGAAATAGACCCGGTTGAGGTAGAGCTCGAGAATCTCGTTCTTGGAATGCTTGCGCTCCAGCCACAGCGCCAGTTCGACTTCCTGCAGTTTCCGTTGCAGCGTGCGCTCCTGGGTCAAGAACAGGTTCTTGGCGAGCTGCTGGGTCAGCGTCGAGCCGCCCTGCGAGACGCCGCGATGCAGCACGTTGGTGACCGCCGCGCGCAGGATGCCTACGGGATCGACGCCATAATGCGAATAGAACCGGCGGTCCTCGATGGCGATGAACGCCTTCGGCAAATAGGGCGGCAGATCCTTCAGCGCGACATTGGCACCGGCCATTTCGCCGCGCGTCGCCAGCACGCTGCCGTCGAGCCCGGTGATCTCGATGGTCGGCGGCCGTTTCGGAATTTCAAGCGCCTGGATCGGCGGCAGATGCGCCCCGGCCCAGACCACGGCGCCCACGATGGCGATCACCGCCCACAGGCCGAGTACCGCGCTCCAGTAGAACAGGCGCAACAGGCCGCCGCGCGCCCGGCCCCTCGATCTGCGCCTGCGCCTCACGCGAGCCGTGCGCGGCTTTCGCTCGCGCGGCGCATCATCGTCGTCATCGCCATCGTTATCGCTGGTCTTGCGTCTGGCGGATGGTTTCTTCGGCTTCTCGTCATCGGCGGGGGTGATCCGATCCTGCGGATTAAGGCGCAATTCCGAAAGCGATGCGGCGAGGCCGAATAGCGGCTCCTTGCGTCCGCCGCTCTTTTTCCGTCCCCACGCCATACGCCAACGTCCACGCCGCCCGATGGGTGACATTAGCGGGCGGGGTTTAAAGCCGTCTTAAGCGATGGTTAATTGCAGGCAGGCGCCTTTGCGCGAGCCTCCGAAAACAGGGGGTTAAGCGACCCTTAAACCTGCCAATGAGAGCAGGGCCCCAGCCTTCGGCTTGCTTCCGTCAATTGCGAGAAGTTACGCCAGCCAGAGCAAGATCAATGCGATGGCGGCGGGCGCAGCCTGGACGTAGAGAATTCTGCGGCTGACGGTCGCAGCGCCATAGACGCCGGCTGTTATCACGCAGAGCAGGAAAAACACCTTGATCTGGAACGCAAACGCGGGAGTGCTCTGGATCAATCCCCAGATCAGGCCGGCCGCGAGGAAGCCGTTATAGAGACCCTGGTTGGCGGCGAGCACCGCGGAATCGGCCGCCTTCTCGGGCGAGTGGCGAAAGGTCTTCAGGCCGAGCGGCTTGGTCCAGAGAAACATCTCGAGCATCAGAAAATAGACATGCAGCGCGGCGACCAGCGCCACCAGACTGCTGGCAATTGCATTCATTATGCTCTCCCCCTGGACGCAGACCAGAAATCTCCGTCACTGTAGTAGCACGCGGGCGGCCCAACGTGTGACGGTTAGAGCGTGATCCGGAATTGAAACAGGCTCCAGCAGCACAAGCGCGAGAGTAAGGACCATGACAGGCCATATCGATCCGACCAAGGAAGTGTTCGCCCGGTTTCGGGACAACAATCGCGAGGGGCCGATCCACATGCTCAATCTGGTCAGGCTGCGCGACCGCGCCGCCTACCCCGACGGGCGGAGCGCGACCGGCGCGGAAGCCTATGCGGCCTATGGCCGCGACAGCGGGCCGGTTTTCATGCGCCTTGGCGGCAGGGTGATTTGGCAGGGCAGGTTCGAACTGATGCTGATCGGACCAGCCGACGAGTGTTGGGATCATTGCTTCATTGCGGAGTATCCCAGCGTCGCCGCGTTCGTCGAAATGATCCGCGACCCGGTCTATCGCGAAGCCGTAAAACATCGCCAGGCCGCGGTGAAGGACTCGCGGCTGATCCGGCTGAAGCCGCTTCCGTCCGGCAAGACGTTTGGCGAGATTCCGGCGGGGTAATGTGGATCGATGAAAGGCTTAGGCCGCGGGCTGCGCCACGGCCTCGTCGCTGGCGAGCAGGTGGATCAGCGCGCTCTTGATCGCGGCCTGCCGCGTCGGCGCATTGATCTGCGCGCCGAGCAGGTCGGTGACGTAGAACACGTCGCGGGCGCGTTCGCCGAAGGTCGCGACATGGGCGGAGGCGATGTTGAGGTTGAGCTTCGAAATCGCCGTCGTCAATTGATACAGCAGGCCCGGACGGTCGAGACCGGATACCTCGATCACGGTGTAGCGGTCCGACCATTGATTGTTGATGGTGACTTCCGGCTCGACCACGAACGGCCGCACCCTGCCGCGGCTGGCGGAGCGGCGCGCCACCACTTCGGGCAGGCGCAATTTGCCTTCCAGCACGTCCTCGATCATCTCGCCTATCCGGGTCGCGCGCCGTCCCTCGTCCTCGTCGCGGTCGTATTCCCGGGTGATGGCGATGGTGTCGAGCGCGCGCCCGTCGGTGGTGGTGTAGATCTGCGCGTCGACGATATTGGCGCCCGCCGAAGCGCAGGCGCCGGCGATGATCGACAATAGCCAGGGATGGTCGATCGCAAGGATGGTCAGTTCGGTGACGCCGCGGGCCTCGTCGAATCCGACATTGATCGCGAGCTTGTGGCCGGCCTGCTCGCTGGCGCGCAGGAAGCGGGCGTGGCGGATCTTGCGCGGCAGCTCGACCTTGAGCCAGTACGCCGGATAGTGCCGCCCGATATAGGCGTTGAGTTCGGCTTCCGGCCATTCGGTGAACGCCGCGCGGAATTCCGCCTGCGCCACCGCGATGCGGCGGGCGCGGTTGACCTCCGAGAAGCCGCCGGTCAGCACCGGCTCGGTTTCGTAATACAGCGTGCGCAACAATTGCGCCTTCCAGCCGTTCCAGACGCCGGGGCCGACGCCCCTGATATCGGCGGTGGTGAGGATCGTCAGAAGCTTCATCTGTTCGACCGACTGCACGACGGCCGCGAAATTCTCGATGGTCTTGTGGTCCGAGAGGTCGCGCGATTGCGCCACCGTCGACATCGTCAGATGCTGCTCGATCAGCCAGGCGACCAGTTCGGTATCGGCGCTGCTGAATCCGAGCCGCGGGCACAGCCGCCGCGCCACCTTCGCGCCCGCGATCGAGTGATCCTCGGGCCGGCCCTTGGCAACGTCGTGCAACAGCGTGGTGATGTAGATCACGGCGCGGTGCTCGGGGCGGATCTTGCGCATCAGGTCGCTGGCGACGATGAATTCGTCATTGCCGCCGCGTTCGATCTCCTGCAGGTAGCCGACGCAGCGCAACAGATGCTCGTCGACGGTATAGTGGTGATACATGTTGAACTGCATCATCGACACGATCTTGCCGAAGGCGCGGATGAAATGGCCGAGCACGCCGGTCTCGTTCATGCGCCGCAGCACGACTTCCGCGTCGTTCGAGGTCAGGATTTCCATGAACAGGCGGTTGGCTTCGGGATCGTCGCGCAGTTGCGTGTTGATGAGTTTCAGCGACCGCGTCACCGTGCGCATCGCGTCGGGGTGAAATGCGAGATTGTTCTTCTGCGCGAGACGGAAGATCCGGATCAGATTGACCGGGTCATGCTTGAAGATATCGGGGGCGGCAAGATTGATGCGATTGTTGTCGACGATGAAGTCGTCGCTTTCGGGCACCCGCCGCCGGTTCAGGCTCGGCCGCAACCGCGCCATCATGCGGCTCAGCACCGGCGCGGGCTTGGCCTGCTGGTCTTCCAGCTTGGCGCACAGGATCGCGGTGAGATCGCCGACGTCCTTGGCGACCAGGAAGTAGTGCTTCATGAAGCGCTCGACATCCTGCATGCCGGGATGCGAGGTGTAGCCGAGCCGGATCGCGATCTCGCGCTGCATGTCGAACGACAGCCGCTCTTCGGCGCGGCCCGAGAAGAAATGGATATTGCAGCGGACCGACCACAGGAAATCGGCGCAGCGGCGGAAGGTGCGGTATTCCTGGGCGTCGAACACGCCGCGCTCCAACAGCTCGTCGGTCTCGCGCACGCGGTAGACATATTTCGCGATCCAGAACAGCGTGTGCAGGTCGCGCAGGCCGCCCTTGCCGTCCTTGACGTTGGGTTCGACCAGGTAGCGCGATTGCCCGGCGCGGCGGTGGCGTTCTTCGCGCTCGGCCAGTTTGGCGGTGACGAATTCGGCCGCGGTGCCCTGCACGACTTCCTTGTCGAACCGGTCGACCAGTTCGTCGTAGAGCGGCTTGTCCCCGGTCAGGAACCTGGTCTCGAGGATCGCGGTGCGGATCGTCATGTCGCCGCGCGCCTGCCGGATCGATTCGTCGACCGAACGCGTGGCGTGGCCGACCTTCAGCCCCATGTCCCACAGGCAATACAGGATGGCTTCCGCGACCTGCTCGCCCCAGGCGGTCTGCTTGTAGGGCAGGATGAACAAGAGATCGATGTCGGATTCCGGCGCCATCAGCCCGCGGCCATAGCCGCCGGTGGCGACCACCGCCATGCGCTCGGCGCCCGAGGGGATCGGCGAATGATAGAGATGCCGCGTGGCGGCGGCGAACAGGATGCGGATGATTTCGTCCTGCACGAAACACAGCCGTTCGGCGCAGCGCCGGCCGTGACGGTCCTTCAGCAGCACGGCCTGGGCTGTGGCGCGCGCCGCGATCAGTTCGGCCTTCAGCAATTGGGCAGTAGCGGACCGAAAAATATCCTCGCGTCCGGAATGCTTTGCGGCAAGCGCATCGACCGCGGCGGTGATCCGCGCGGTATCGAAACGTTCGTCGGCCTCAGGCCGGCTCTCGGTCACGACGCTGTCCATGACCTACCCCGATATCGGACGGCGCTGACGCTGTCACGGGACATTCCCTGACATAACAGTAGCTCCATGCTGATTTTCGCTCCCTTTGAGCAAGGCTGTTCTCGGCGCAGAGCATCGAGCGTACGTATTTTCTCGTTGACGCGTCTACTTAACTATTTGAAATAAAGTGTGTTTTTAAGTGGGGCGGGCGCGGCCCTGCCGCAAGCGCACCCGGCGTTGACGCTCCCCTGCAATCTGCTTTGATCATTCGCATCCCAAGGAGACAATGATGATGCCAAAGATTTCACGGCGCGCTTTGGCCGCGATCCTCGCCGTCTCGGCGCTGATGCCCGGCGGCGCCTATGCGGCCGAGGCGCTCAAGGAAATTCATATCGACTGGGCGACCTACAATCCGGTGTCGATGATCCTGAAGCAAAAGGGGCTGCTCGAAAAGGAATTCGCCAAGGACGGCATCGGCATCGTCTGGGTGCAATCGGCCGGTTCCAACAAGGCGCTCGAGTTTCTCAACGCCGGTTCGATCGATTTCGGCTCGACCGCGGGCTCCGCGGCGCTGGTGGCAAAAATCAACGGCAATCCGATCAAGTCGATCTATGTCTATTCGCGCCCCGAGTGGACCGCGCTGGTGACGACCAGGGATTCCAGGATCGCTGGCGTCGCCGACCTCAAGGGCAAGCGTGTCGCGGTGACGCGAGGCACCGATCCGCACATCTTCCTGGTGCGCGCGCTGCTCGGCGCGGGCCTGAGCGAAAAGGACATCACGCCGGTGCTGCTGCAGCACGCCGACGGCAAGACCGCGCTGATCCGCGGCGATGTCGATGCCTGGGCGGGCCTCGATCCGATGATGGCGCAGGCCGAAATCGAGGACGGCGCCAAACTGTTCTTCCGCAAGCCCGATGCCAACACCTGGGGCATTCTCAATGTCCGCGAGCAGTTCCTGAAGGATTACCCGGACGTCGTTCGCCGCGTGCTTGCGGTCTATGAAGAGGCGCGCAAATATTCGTTGGCGAATTACGATGATTTGAAGAAGACATTCGTCGCGGTGACAAAACTGCCCGACGCGGTGGTCGACAAGCAGCTCAAGGAGCGCACCGAACTGACCCATAGCCGGATCGGCGCGCCGCAGCGCGAATCCATCCTCGCCGCGGGCATCGCGCTGCAGCAGGCCGGCGTGATCGACGCCAAGATCGACGTCAAGGCAACGCTCGACGCGCTGATCGACGATCAGGTTCCGCTGCCGACGAATTGAGAGAAGTCGCGTGTTTTTCTTCCCTTCTCCCACAAGGGGAGAAGGGAAGGGCGGCCCGTGGGAGAGCGCGCCACCCTTTCCCTAACTTGCAATCCTCCGCGGGAAGCGTTCTTGCTATGGCCATGACGGTCGAACTGCCCGCACTTGAACGAACCGACGCAGCGGCGAGCCCCGCGCCGTCCGGGCGCCTGCGCCGCTATGCCCGGCCGGCGCTGGGGCTATTGCTGCCGGTCGGCCTCGCGCTGGGGTGGGAGATCATTGTCGGGCTCGGACTGTCCAGCGGACGGCTGGTGCCGCCGCCGACGAAAATCTTCGCGACCATTGTCGAGCTGGCGCGGAGCGGCGAACTCGTGCGCCATATCGTGGCGACGCTGACCCGCGTCGCCGCGGGGTTCGGGCTTGGCGTCGTCGCCGGCACGCTGCTCGGTGCCATATCCGGCTATTGGGGGCTGGCGCGCCGGCTGCTCGATCCGACCGTGCAGGCGCTGCGCGCGATCCCGTCGATCGCCTGGGTGCCGCTGTTCATCCTGTGGCTCGGCATTTTCGAAACCTCGAAAGTCGCGCTGATCGCGGTCGGGGTGTTTTTCCCGGTCTATCTCGGCGTGATGGGCGCGATCCTGTCGGTCGATCGCAAGATCGTCGAAGTCGGCCGTACCTTCCGCCTCTCGGGGCCGGCGATGATCCGCCGCATCCTGTTGCCCGCAGTGTTGCCGGCTTATGTAGTGGCGCTGCGGGTCGGCCTTGGGCTGGGCTGGATGTTCGTGGTGGCCGCCGAGTTCATGGGGGCGTCCGAAGGGCTCGGCTATCTCCTGATCGACGGCCAGCAGCTCGGCAAGCCCGCGCAGATCCTGGCGGCGATTGTGATCTTCGCCATTCTCGGCAAGACCACCGACTGGCTGATCGAGATCGGTTCGGCGCCATTGCTGCGCTGGCAGGATGCCTTCGGCCGCCAAAGCGGAGCGGCCTGATGCTGGTGCTCGATCGGCTTGGCAAGATCTATCCGAATGGCGTCCATGCGCTGGAGCGGTTCTCCGCCGAGATCAGGCTGGGGGAGGTCGTCGCCATCATCGGCGGCTCCGGCTGCGGAAAGTCGACGCTGCTGCGCGCCATCGCCGGGCTTGACCGCGCTACCTCCGGCACGGTGACGCTCGATGATATCTCGATCGCGGCACCGCATGCGAAAATCGGCATCATCTTTCAGGAACCAAGACTGCTTCCCTGGCTCAGCGTCGCCGCCAATATCGGCTTTGGGCTTACGGAGCTGCCGGCCAGCCTTCGCCGCGACAAGGTCGCCCGCGCATTGGCGCGCGTCGGGCTCGCCGACAAGGCCGATGCCTGGCCACGCGAATTGTCCGGCGGGCAGGCGCAGCGAGTCGCGATTGCGCGCGCGCTGGTGCCGCAGCCGGAAGTGCTGCTGCTGGACGAGCCGTTCTCCGCGCTCGACGCATTCACGCGCAGGGACTTGCAGGATCATCTGCTCGACCTCTGGGCGGATACGCGGCCGACTTTGGTGCTCGTCACGCACGATGTCGACGAAGCCGTGGTGCTGGCCGATCGCGTCCTTGTGATGCGGCCGCGGCCGGGCCGCCTGTTCGACGAAATCAAGATCAATCTGGCGCGGCCGCGCGACCGCAATACGCCGCTGTTCGACAATTTCAAGCGCCACGTGCTGACCGCGCTGGATCGCTCGCTCGACGGCAACCTGCCCGATGCCGATCCGAAAACGGCCATAGGCCAGGCAATGTGGTGGTGACATCACTGCAATCGCCGCTTATATCCGACCACGCATTTGGATTTTGGAGAGAACAAAATGGACGCCGCTGAACTCCGCGCCACCCAGGCTCCGATCAAGGAGCGCTACAAAACCGATCCGAAGTCAGCCGTCGTCACGCTGACCGCCAGGGGTTCGATCGAAAACGAGGGCATTGCCTGCAAGGTCGAGACCGGCCGCGCCCTGGCGGTGGCCGGCCTGCATCCGGCGAGCGGCGGTTCCGGACTCGAATTGTGCTCCGGCGACATGTTGCTGGAGGCGCTGGTTGCCTGCGCCGGGGTCACCCTGAAATCGGTCGCGACCGCGATCGAGGTGCCGCTGAAGACGGGCAACGTCACCGCCGAAGGCGATCTCGATTTCCGCGGCACGCTCGGCGTCGACAAGGAAGCGCCGGTCGGGTTCGCGGAGATACGCCTGCGCTTCGACGTCGATACGCCGGCGCCGCAGGACAAGCTCGATCTGCTGCTGAAAGCTCACCGAACGCTATTGCGTGGTCTACCAGACCATCAAGCACGGCCCGAAGGTGTCGGTGACGATGCAGAGGATGTGAGCGCATAACGACCCCAGCCTCCGCGCCGTCACCCTGAGGTGCGAGCGAAGCGAGCCTCGAAGGGCGATCTTGCTACCCATCCTTCGAGGCCCGCGCGTTGCGCGGGCGCCTCAGGATGACGACAATCTTCATGTCCCCCGATCTCGCTTTCATCTTCACGCTTGCGCTGCGCATGGCGGTGACGGCGGCGTTCGTGGTCGCGGCGTCCGTGATCACCGAGCGCTCGGGCCCGGTGATCGGCGCGCTGGTGGCGACACTGCCGATTTCGGCGGGCCCCGCTTACGTGTTTCTCGCGCTCGATCATGATGCGGCCTTCGTCGCCGAGGGAGCGCTGGCGAGCCTGCCGATCAATGCCGCGACGATCTGGCTTGCTCTCACCTATGCGGTGCTGGCGCAGCGGCGCAACGCGCTGGTCAGTTGTGGCGGCGCCGTCGCGGTTTGGATCACCCTTGCCTTGCTGGCGCGATCCGTCCACTGGTCGCTGGCCGGCGGCCTCTCGGCGAACGCCGTTACGTTTGCGATTTGCCTGCCGCTGATGCGGCGTTTCCGCCACGCCAGGATGCCGCTGATCACGCGGCGCTGGTACGACATCCCGCTGCGGGCCTCGCTGGTCGCGACCCTGGTCGCCACCGTCGTCACCCTGTCGCGCTGGGTCGGCCCAGGCATCAGCGGCACCATCGCGCTGTTTCCGGTGGTGTTCACCTCCATGATGCTGATCCTGCACCCGCGCATCGGCGGCAAGCCGACCGCGGCCGTGATCGCGAACGGCGGCTGGGGCCTGATCGGATTCGGCATCGCCATTGCGGTGCTGCACGTCGTGGCGCCGAGGTTCGGCTCGGCCATCGCGCTCAGCCTCGCGCTTGCAACCTGCGTGAGCTGGAATTTGGGATTGTGGTGGAACGGACGCAGGAAGCTTGTGGGCTGAAGGTGATTGGCGGGACATCAGTCCGAATAGTCGGGCCGCCGCCGCATGAGCAAAACTAAAATGGCGACAAGGATCAGCGCGCCAAACATAGTGGGCTGTGCGATCGAATAGATCGTTTCCTGCTCGTCGGTGAAAAAGCGAATCCCATCCTTAATCTTATGCGGATGGCTATACATCGAATCAGCGGTTGACGGCTGAGACAGCGCAGCCGTTTCAATCCAACCTATCGTCGTCAAAGCACCAGCATACAGACAGAACGCGGCGAGGCAGGCCGCAGTAAGGAGCTTCGTTCGCGTGGATAATTTGCGCCACGCGATCATTGTTTATCCAGCGTTTTCTTCAGCGCATAGAGTGCCTCCAGCGCCTCGCGCGGCGACATCTCGTCGGGGTGCAGCGCCTTCACAGCTTCGACCAGTCTCTCCGCCTCGCTCGGGGGCGCGGCCTCGGCGGCGGCACGCGACGGCACTGCGAACAGCGGCAGATCGTCGGCCAAGGCGCGTGCGGTCTGGCCGCGGTCCTGCGCCTCCAATTTTGCCAGCACCGATTTGGCGCGCGCGATCACCGGCGTAGGGAGACCTGCGAGCTTTGCCACCTGAATGCCATAGGAGCGGTCGGCCGAACCCGGCAGCACTTCGTGCAGGAACACCACGTCGCCCTGCCACTCCTTGACCCGCACGGTAGCGTTGAACAGCCGCGGCAGCTTGGCGGACAGTGCGGTCAGTTCATGATAATGCGTGGCGAACAGGGCGCGGCAGCGATTGGCCTCATGCAGATGCTCGATCGCAGCCCAGGCGATCGACAGCCCGTCGAAGGTCGCAGTACCCCGGCCGATTTCGTCGAGGATCACCAGCGAGCGTTCGCTGGCCTGATTGAGAATGACCGCGGTCTCCACCATCTCCACCATGAAGGTGGAGCGGCCGCGCGCCAGGTCGTCGGCGGCACCGACCCGCGAGAACAGCCGGTCGACGATGCCGATGCGAGCACGGGCCGCCGGCACAAAACTGCCGATCTGCGCCATCAGCGCGATCAGCGCGTTCTGGCGCAGGAAGGTCGATTTGCCCGCCATGTTGGGTCCGGTGATCAGCCAGATCTGGCCTGCCCCCACCCTACCCTCCCCCGCTTGCGGGGGAGGGTAGGGTGGGGGTACCGGCGAGAGGTCGCAGGCGTTGGCGATGAACGGCTGGCCGTCGCGTTTCAGAGCCTGTTCGACCACGGGATGCCGGCCACCTTCGATGGCGAAGCCGAGCGAAGTGTCGACCTCGGGCCGCACATAATTGTCATCGACCGCGAGTTTCGCCAGCGCGGTGGTGACATCGAGCATGGCGAAGGCATGCGCGGCGGCGCGCAGCGCCTCGCTGGCGGCGATGGCGAGCGCGCACAGCCGCTCGAAGATTTCCAGTTCCAGCCCGAGCGCGCGATCGCCGGCATTGGCAATCCTGGCTTCGATCTCGCCGAGTTCTGATGTGGTGAAGCGGGTCTGCCCGGCCAGCGTCTGGCGATGGATGAAGGTCGCGTTCAGGGGCGGCGACATCAATTTGTCGCCATGCTGCGCGGTGACCTCGACGAAATAGCCGAGCACGTTGTTGTGGCGGATCTTCAGGCCCTTGACGCCGGTCTCCTCGGCATAGCGCGCCTGCATCGCGGCGACGACGAGGCGGGAGGCGTCGCGCAGGCTGCGGGTCTCGTCCAGCGCCGGCTCGTAGCCCTCGCGCACGAAACCGCCGTCGCGCTTGACCAAGGGCAGTTGCTCGGCGAGCGCCCGCGCAAATTCGCGCGCCAGTTCGCGCGACGGGCGGCGCAGCGCCTCCATGACCGCCGCGATCTCCTGCGGCGGATCGTCAAGCCGTTCGAGCCGCGCCAGCGCCGCGTCGGCGGCAAGGATGCCGTCGCGCAACCCCGCAAGATCGCGTGGGCCGCCACGGCCGACCGACAAGCGCGCCAGCGCGCGCGACATGTCGGGGGCCGCGCGCAGCGTGGTGCGGATGTCGTCGCGGGCTGCGCTATCGGCGACGAAGGCCGCGATCGCGTCCAGCCGCCGCGCGATGCCGGAACTGTCGGTCAGCGGCGCCGCCAGCCGTTGCGCCAGCAGGCGCGATCCGGCAGGGGTCACGGTGCAATCGATGGCATCGAGCAGCGAACCGCGCCGTTCGCCCGCCAGCGTCCGCGTCAGCTCGAGATTGGCGCGGGTGGCAGGATCGATCGCCATGGTGGCGCCGGCGGCTTCGCGCGACGGCGGCGACAGCGGCGGACGTTTGCCCACTTGCGTGCGGTCGATATAGGTGACGGCCGCCGCCGCAGCCGTGGCTTCCAGCCGCGACATCGCGCTGAGGCCGTCCATGGTGGCGACCGCGAAATAATCGCACAATCGCCGCTCCGCGGTCGCGCCGTCGAAGAAGTCGCGGGTCAGCGGCGTTACTGCCGGCAAGTCCCGCAGCAGCGGCCCCAGTTCGGGATCGGCATACAGCGCGTCGGTGACAATGACCTCGTTGGGATTGATGCGCGACAACGTCGCCGCCAACTCGCCGGTCGAACATTCCGTGACGATGAATTCGGACGTGGAAATGTCGATCCAGGCGAGCCCGATGCGGTCGCTTCCCGAAGATCCCCGCGCCCGTGCAATCGCCAGCAGATAATTATTGGTGCGGGCGTCGAGCAAGGTGTCTTCGGTCAGCGTGCCCGGCGTCACCAGCCGCACCACGGCGCGGCTAACCACGCTCTTGTTGCCGCGCGCGCGGGCTGCCGCCGGATCCTCGGTCTGCTCGCACACCGCGACGCGATGGCCCAGCGCGATCAGCCGATGCAAATAGTCGTCTGAGCGTTCCACCGGCACGCCGCACATCGGGATGTCCACGCCCTGGTGTTTGCCGCGTTTGGTCAGCACGATGCCGAGCGCTTTCGAGGCAATCTCGGCGTCTTCGAAGAACAACTCGTAAAAGTCGCCCATCCGGTAGAACAGCAGCAGCCCGGGATTGGCGGCCTTGATCTCGAGATACTGTTCCATCATCGGCGTGACGCGCGCAGCCTCCGTGGGCTGCGCGGCGTCCGATGCAACGGGGATGGACTGCTGGATCGTCATTGGCCGCGCAAACTACAAAATTTTGGCCGCCGATCCTATCGCTTTGCCGTGGCATTGCGTGTTTTCCACGCCCTCCGCGGCCCATCGCACAACCCCAGGGCATGACGGACCTCGCGCCAAAGCAGCACTGAAGGGAGGGCCATCAATTGACCTGCCGCGGCGGCGCTCCTAAAACTCGCCATCCATTCCAGCCGTTCGGTGCGGAAAAAGACGGCATTCAGGGAGAGATCAGATGGGCGATGTGTTTGTTTGCGATGCCGTTCGCACCCCGATCGGCCGCTTCGGCGGCTCGCTGGCCAAGGTCCGCGCCGACGATCTGGCCGCCGCCCCGATCAAGGCCCTGATGGCGCGGCATCCCAGGCTCGATTGGTCGGACGTCGATGAGGTCTATTTCGGCTGCGCCAACCAGGCCGGCGAGGACAACCGCAACGTGGCGCGGATGGCGCTGTTGCTGGCGGGCCTGCCGGAGCAGGTTCCGGGCCTCACGCTCAATCGTCTGTGCGCCTCCGGACTGGACGCGGTCGGCGCCGCCGGGCGCGCGATCCGCGCCGGCGAAATCGATTTCGCCATCGCCGGCGGCGTCGAGTCGATGACGCGGGCGCCGTTTGTGATGGGCAAAGCTCCGGAGGCGTTTTCGCGCTCGGCCGAAATCTTCGATACCACCATCGGCTGGCGCTTCATCAACCCGCTGATGAAGGCGCAATATGGCGTCGATGCCATGCCCGAGACCGGCGAGAACGTCGCCGAGGAGTTTCAGGTTTCGCGCGCCGATCAGGACGCGTTCGCGATCCGCTCGCAGCAGCGCGCCGGACAAGCGATCGCGTCGGGCTATTTCGCCGAGGAGATCACAGCGATCTCGGTACCCGGCGGCAAGGCCGGACCGATCTCGGTGGACAAGGATGAACATCCGCGCCCCGAAACCACGCTCGAAGGTTTGTCAAAACTGAAGCCGATCGTGCGCAATCCGGGCACGGTGACGGCGGGCAATGCCTCCGGCGTCAATGACGGCGCAGCGGCAATGATCCTCGCCTCGGAAGCGGCGGTGAAGAAGCATGGGCTGACGCCGCGGGCGCGGATTTTGGGACTTGCCTCGGCCGCGGTGCCGCCGCGCATCATGGGCATCGGTCCGGTGCCGGCAACGCGTAAGCTGATGGAGCGGCTGGGGCTGAAGATCAGCGATTTCGATTTGATCGAGCTCAATGAGGCCTTCGCCAGCCAGGGGATCGCCTGCCTGCGCCAGTTGGGCGTCAAGGACGACGCCGATTTCGTCAACCCGCATGGCGGCGCCATCGCGCTCGGTCATCCCCTCGGCATGAGCGGGGCCCGGCTGGCGATGACCGCCGTACACGGCATGGAGAAGCGCGGCGGCAAGCGGGCACTGGCGACGATGTGCGTCGGTGTCGGCCAGGGCGTCGCGATGGCGATCGAGAAGCTGAACTGACGGGCAACCTCGCCCCCATGATCGACAGCTCCTCGTCGATGAAGGGCAATCTCGTCGACAGCAAGGAGCTATCAGCCAGGCAGCAGTCCGATGTCGGCAAGTGGCGGAAGGTGATCGAGCAGGCCGGGATCCACCGTTGAGGCAGATGTCGACGCAAAAATCCGGATGCTATAATCCAGGCCGACCATGAACCTCAAGCAGCTCGAATACTTCGTGCAGGTGGCCGAGCTGGGCAGTTTCAGCAAGGCGGCGGTGGTGCTCGACATCGCGCAACCGGCGCTCAGCCGGCAGGTGCGCGGCCTCGAGACGGCGCTGCATCAACAACTGTTCCTGCGCAACGGCCGGGGCGTCGCGCTTACCGACGCGGGCAAGCGGCTGTTCGATCACAGCGTCGCGGTTCTGCAACTGATGGCGCACGCGCGCGAGGACCTGGGAGCAAGCCGCGACGAACCGGTCGGGCGGGTGACCATCGGGCTGCCGCCGAGCATCGGCCGTCAGCTCACGCTCCCGCTGATTGACCGCTTCAAAAAGCAGCTTCCCGCCGCCAGGCTGGCGATCGTCGAAGGGCTGTCGACCCACATCGTCGAATGGGTCACGAGCGGCCGCGTCGACGTTGGTCTGGTGTACAACCCCGAGGCGCAGCCCGGGCTGGAGATCACGCCGCTGCTTCAGGAACCGCTCGGCCTGGTCAGTCATGCGAGCAAGGGCAAGCGGAGACGGGCTGCGCCGCCGCTGCCGATGAAGGAACTGCCGCGTTACCCTCTGATCGTTCCGGAGCGGGTACATGCGATGCGCCGCCTGCTCGAGACCCAGGCGGCTCTGGCCGGCATCAAGCTCGATATTGCCTGGGAGGTATCGAGCGTCCCCTCCATCATCGACCTGGTCTGTGCCGGCTATGGTCACGCGGTACTCGCCGCCAGCGGAGTTGCAGCATCGGCGCGCTCCGGTGAATTGGTGATGCGCAGGCTCATCGATCCGGCGCCCGTCAGCGTGCTTTGCCTGACCATCTCGGCGCATAAGCGTCCCACGCCACTGACCCAGCACACCATACGGCTGCTGACAGCACTGGTACGCGAGCTTCCGGGCTGATCCGTTTCGGCATGGTTGGTACCCATAGGCTATGCCGGATCGGTATATCTGTTATAGGGGGCGGGCGCTGGCGAAGGGCCGGTCAACCCGCCAGAGTAAGGCGCACTATCATGACGGTCATTCTGTAGGCCAGGATCCATGCAAACCGCCATTCCCTGCCTTTTTATGCGTGGCGGCACCTCGCGAGGTCCGTTTTTCAGCGCCGGCGACCTGCCCGCCGACCTGCCGACGCGGGACAGGGTGCTGCTGGCGGTGATGGGTTCGCCCGACAAGCGCCAGATCGACGGCCTCGGCGGCGCACATCCCCTGACCAGCAAGGTTGGCATCGTGTCCAAAGGCAGCAAGCCCGGCGTCGATCTCGATTTCCTGTTTGCCCAGTTGCAGCCCGACAAGGACACCGTCGACACCACACCCAATTGCGGCAACATGCTCGCCGCAGTGGTGCCGTTCGCGCTCGAGACCGGCATGATCAAGCCGAAGAGCGATACCACCACGCTGCGCGTGCTGACGCTCAACACCGACATGCAATGCGACATCACCGTGCAGACGCCGAACGGCCATGTCGAGTACGAAGGCACCGCTCGCATCGATGGCGCGCCGGGGACCTCGGCTCCGATCACGGTCAACTTCCTCGATACCGCCGGCTCGGTCGCCCCCGGATTGTTGCCCACCGGCAGGGTTCGCGACGTCATCGACGGCGTTGAGGTGACCTGCATCGACAACGGCATGCCGCTGGTGATTTTCAAGGCCAGCGACGTCGGCCGCACCGGCTATGAGAGCGTGGACCAGATGAACGCGGACACCGAGTTGAAGACGCGGGTCGAGCGGCTGCGGATCGCCGGCGGACACGCGATGAAGCTCGGCGACGTCACAGCCAAGAATTACCCGAAGATGACGCTGATATCGGCGCCGCGCACCGGCGGCAGCATCTGCACGCGCAGCTTTATCCCGCATGTCTGCCACGACGCGATCGGCGTGCTGGCGGCGGTGACGGTGGCGACCGCCTGCGTGCTCGAGGGTTCGATCACGCAGGGCATTGCGTCGGTGCCGGCGGGCAATGTCAAGAAGGTGTCGGTCGAACATCCAACCGGTGAATTCAGCGTCGAGATCGAAGTCGATCCGGCCAACCCGCAGAATGTGACCCGCGCCGCTTTGCTGCGCACCGCGCGGCTCTTGATGCGCGGCGAGGTCATGATTCCGGGATCGGTCTGGGCGCCGAAATCTAAAATCGAGGCGGCGGCAAAATAGAAATGGAACGATAGCGTTTTCGAGCGGAGTGAAACGGCGAGGCAAGAGACCGACCGTGTCTGCCGCCATCCCGGAGGGAGAGAAGAGTGATCATCGACGTGCACGGCCACTACACCACGGCGCCGAAGGCGCTTGAGGATTGGCGCAACCGGCAAATCGCTGGAATCAAGGACCCCTCGGCCATGCCGAAGGTCAGCGAGCTCAAGATCAGCGACGACGAGCTGCGGGAGAGCATCGTCAACAACCAGCTCAAGAAGATGCAGGAGCGCGGCAGCGACCTCACCATCTTCAGCCCGCGCGCCAGCTTCATGGCGCACCATATCGGCGACTTCAAGGTATCGTCGACCTGGGCCGCGATCTGCAACGAACTGTGCGCGCGCGTCGCCCGGCTGTTTCCCGACAGTTTTATCGGTGCCGCGATGCTGCCGCAGTCGCCGGGCGTCGATCCCAGAACCTGCATCCCCGAACTCGAAAAATGCGTCAAGGACTACGGCTTCGTCGGCATCAACCTGAACCCCGACCCGTCCGGCGGGCACTGGACCTCGCCGCCGCTATCGGACCGCCAGTGGTATCCGATCTACGAGAAGATGGTGGAGCTCGACATCCCCGCCATGATCCACGTTTCCACCAGCTGCAACGCCTGCTTTCACACCACGGGCGCGCATTACCTGAACGCCGACACCACCGCCTTCATGCAGTGCCTGACCTCGGACCTGTTCAAGGATTTCCCGACGCTGAAATTCCTGATCCCGCATGGCGGCGGCGCGGTGCCTTACCACTGGGGCCGCTTCCGCGGGTTGGCGCAGGAGCTGAAAAAGCCGCTGCTGAAGGACCACTTGCTGCACAATATCTTCTTCGACACCTGCGTTTACCACCAGCCGGGTATCGACCTTTTGACCAGGGTAATCCCGGTGGACAACATCCTGTTCGCCAGCGAGATGATCGGCGCGGTGCGCGGGATCGACCCTGAAACCGGATTCCCCTATGACGACACCAAGCGCTACATCGAGGCCTCGGCGATCCTCAGCGCGCAGGACAGGCAAAAGGTCTACGAGGGCAATGCACGGCGCGTGTTCCCGCGCCTCGATGCCGCGCTGAAAGCGAAAGGCAAATGACATGAGCGTGCCGATGAACGACCTCGGTATCGTCAAGCGCAACATCGTTCGCGCCGACAAGGCGGCGGTCGAGAAGCTGTCGCGCTTCGGCGTCGCCACCATCCACGAGGCGATGGGCCGCGTCGGCCTGATGCAGCCCTATATGCGGCCGATCTACCCGAGCGCCAAGGCCTGCGGACCCGCGGTTACCGTGCTGCTGCAGCCGGGCGACAACTGGATGATGCATGTGGTCGCCGAGCAGCTGCAGCCGGGCGATGTCGTGGTCGCGGCCTGCACCGCCGAAAACACCGATGGCTTCTTCGGCGACCTGCTGGCGACCAGTTTTCGCGCCCGCGGTGCCAGGGGACTGGTCATCGACGGCGGCGTGCGCGACGTGGCGGACCTGACCGAAATGCAGTTCCCGGTATTTTCCAGGGCGATCAGCGCCAAGGGCACGGTGAAGGCAACGCTCGGCTCGGTGAACATTCCCGTGGTCTGCGCCGGCGCGCTGGTCAACCCGGGGGACGTGGTGATCGCCGACGCCGACGGCGTCGTCGTCGTTCCCGCACGCGTTGCGCAACAAGTGGCCGATGCGGCGGAGGCGCGTGAGGCGAACGAAGCCGAGAAGCGCGCCAGGCTTGCGGCCGGGGTGCTGGGCCTCGACATGTACCAGATGCGCGAGCCGCTGGCGAAGGCCGGCCTCAGATATATCGATTGATCGCCATGCCGAAGGCCCGGGAATGAGAGACACAGCAATGGAATTTCAGAAGGCCCAATTTCAGAAGACCCCCGGCTGGCTGGACTGGTACGCCGGTCCCTCGAAACCGCGCTTCAAGGTGCCGGCCGGCGCAGTGGACGCGCATTGCCATGTGTTCGGCCCCGGCGCCGAGTTTCCCTACGCGCCGGAGCGCAAATACACGCCCTGCGACGCCTCCAGGCAGCAACTCTATGCCCTGCGCGATCACCTCGGCTTCGCCCGCAATGTGGTGGTGCAGGCCACCTGCCACGGCGCCGACAATCGCGCGATGGTCGACGCGCTCGTTCATTCCGGCGGCAAGGCGCGCGGCGTCGCGACCGTCAAGCGCAGCGTCAGCGACGCCGAACTTCAGGCGAAATGCATGACGCCGGCGTGCGCGGCGTGCGCTTCAACTTCGTCAAGCGTCTGGTCGACTTTACGCCCAGGGATGAGTTGATCGAGATTGCCGGCCGCATTGCCAGGCTTGGCTGGCACGTCGTGATCTACTTCGAGGCGGTGGACCTGCCAGAATTGTGGGATTTTTTCACTTCGCTGCCGACCCAGATCGTCGTCGACCATATGGGCCGGCCCGACGTGGCCAAGCCGGTCGACGGGCCCGAATTCGAGCTATTTGTAAAATTCATGCGCGATCACGCAAACGTCTGGTCCAAGGTCAGCTGCCCGGAACGGCTGTCGGTCAAGGGCCCACCCGCGCTGAACGGCGAGCAGAACGCCTATCGCGACGTAATCCCGTTCGCGCGACGCATCGTCGAGACGTTCCCGGATCGCGTGCTCTGGGGCACCGACTGGCCGCACCCCAATCTGAAGGACCACATGCCCGACGACGGCCTGCTGGTCGACTTCATTCCGCACATTGCGACCACGCCAGAGCTGCAGCACAAGCTGCTGGTCGATAATCCGATGCGGCTGTACTGGCCCGAACAATCCTGAGGAGATGATCCGATGTCACTCGACAAACCCTACAAGGATGTCCCCGGCACCACGATCTTCGACGCCGACATGTCGCGCCAGGGCTATCATCTGAACCAGTTCTGCATGTCGCTGATGAAGGCGGAGAACCGCGCGCGCTTCAAGGCCAACGAGCGCGCCTATCTCGACGAATGGCCGATGAGCGAGGAGCAGAAGCAGGCCGTGCTCGCGCGCGACCTCAATCGCTGCATCGAGCTCGGCGGCAACATCTACTTCCTCGCCAAGATCGGGGCGACCGACGGCAAGAGTTTTCAGCAGATGGCCGGCAGCATGACCGGGATGAGCGAAGAGGAATACCGAAAGATGATGGTCGGCGGCGGCCGCCCGATCGAAGGCAACCGCTACACCGGGGAGAAGAAGTGATGGCCCATATCTCAGCGAGCGTCTACACCTCGCATGTGCCGGCCGTCGGTGCCGCGCTCGACCTCGGCAAGACCGCCGAGCCTTATTGGCAGCCGGTCTTCAAGGGTTACGATTTCTCCAAGCAGTGGCTGAAGGATCAAAAGCCCGACGTGATCTTCCTGGTCTACAACGACCACGCCAACGCCTTCAGCCTCGATATCATCCCGACCTTCGCGATCGGCACCGCGCCCGAATTCGCGGTGGCCGACGAGGGCTGGGGCCCGCGCCCGGTGCCCAGGGTGATCGGCCACCCGAGGCTCGCGGCGCATATCGCGCAGTCGGTGATCCAGGACGATTTCGATCTGACCATCGTCAACAAGATGGATGTCGATCACGGCCTCACCGTGCCGCTGAGCCTGATGTGCGGCCAGCCGCAGGCATGGCCATGCCCGGTGATCCCGTTCGCCGTCAATGTGGTGCAGTACCCGGTGCCTTCGGGGAGGCGCTGCTACATGCTCGGCAAGGCGATCCGCAAGGCGATCGAATCCTATGACGAGCCGCTCAATGTGCAGATCTGGGGCACCGGCGGCATGAGCCACCAGCTGCAGGGGCCGCGCGCCGGCCTGATCAACAAGGCGTGGGACCAGGCTTTCCTCGATCGCCTGATTGCCGATCCCGAGAAGCTCGCCGCCATGCCGCATATCGACTACGTCCGCGAGGCCGGCAGCGAGGGCATCGAGCTCGTGATGTGGCTGATCGCCCGCGGCGCCATGGACGACGTCAATGGCGGCAAGCCGCTGACGACGCGGCACCGCTTCTACCATGTGCCGGCCAGCAACACCGCCGTGGGCCACCTGATTCTGGAGAACAACTGACGTGACCAAGACCATCAAAGTGGCGCTCGCCGGCGCCGGCGCGTTCGGCATCAGGCACCTGGACGGCATCAAGAACATCGACGGCGTCGAGGTCGTGTCCCTGGTCGGCCGCCGGTTGGAGCCGACCAGGGAAGTCGCCGCCAAATACGGCATCGCGCACGTCTCGACCGACCTCGCCGACAGCCTCGCGCTGAGGGAGGTCGATGCCGTCATTCTCTGCACGCCCACGCAAATGCACGCGGCGCAGTCGATCGCCTGCCTGAAGGCCGGCAAGCACGTGCAGGTCGAGATCCCGCTCGCCGATTCCTTAGGTGATGCGCAGGCCGTCGTCGATCTGCAGAAGAGAAGCGGGCTGGTGGCGATGTGCGGCCACACCCGCCGCTTCAACCCCAGCCATCAATGGGTGCACAAGAAGATCGTCGCCGGCGAATTCAACATCCAGCAGATGGATGTGCAGACATTCTTCTTCCGCCGCTCGAACATGAACGCACTGGGTCAGCCGCGCAGCTGGACCGACCACCTGCTGTGGCACCACGCGGCGCACACGGTGGACCTGTTCGCCTACCAGACGCGTTCGCCGATCGTGAAGGCCAACGCGGTCCAGGGGCCGATCCATCCGGCGCTCGGGATCGCGATGGACATGTCGATCCAGCTCAAAGCGGCGAACGGCGCGATCTGCACGCTCAGCCTGTCCTTCAACAATGACGGCCCGCTCGGAACCTTCTTCCGCTACATCGGCGACACCGGCACCTATATTGCCCGCTACGACGATCTCGTGAACGGCAAGGAGGAAAAGATCGATGTGTCGAAGGTCGATGTGTCGATGAACGGGATCGAGCTGCAGGATCGCGAGTTCTTCGCCGCCATTGCCGAGGGCCGCGAGCCGAATTCGAGCGTCGCCCAGGTGCTGCCGTGCTATCAGGTGCTGCACGGACTGGAGCAGCAGCTCAACGCCGATTGAAACGGAGCGCCATGCCCAGCATGGCGCAGGGCGACAACCAGACGGTGCTTTTCACGTATGAGGTTTTTCTCCTCCACGTCATGCCCGGGACGAGCCCGGCCATGACGTGGAGCGAGTCCGCGACCGCAATTTTACTCGATCACCGCATGTTCCGGCGCTACCGACTGCTTGCGCAGCGCGACCTTGGTCGAGCCGATCATGATCGCCAGCGGGATGGCGCACAGGGTGAAGATCATCACCATCTGGTAGTCCAGCGAAAACGCGATGATCTGCGCCTGCAGCGACACCATCACGTCGGCAAGGGCGCGGCCGGCGTCGGTCGACATGTCCATCATGCCGCGCACATTGGGCATCTGCATGGCATGGTTGAACGGATTGACGTGCTGCGACAGCACCGCATAGACCCGCCGCGATCCCTCGGTCAGTTGCGCGATGACGATGGAAATGCCGATCGAGCTTGCGACGTTGCGCATCAGGGTCAGCATCGAGGTGCCGTCGGTGCGCAGATGGTTGGGCAGCGTCAGGAACGCGACCGTAGAGAGCGGCACGAACACGAGGCCGAAACCGAACCCTTGCGCGATGCTGATCACGACAATGGTCGGCACGTCGGTCTGGTCGGTCCAGCCGGTCATATAAAATAGCGAAAGACAGGTCAGGCTGAGGCCGGAAATGATCAGCGTGCGCGCCTCGATATAGCGCATCAGCCGGCCGACCATCATCATCGCGACAAACGTGCCGCAGCCGCGCGTCGCCAGCAGCAGGCCGGCGGTGATGATGGGATAGCCGATCACGTTCTGCAAAAACGGCGACGACATCGCCATGGTCGAGAACAGCACCAGGCCCATGACCGCCATGAACACGCAGCCGCCGACGAAATTCCTGTCCTTGAAGATCGCAAACTGGATGAACGGCGTGGAAGTCGTGAACGAATGGGCGAAGAAATAATAGAAGCCAACAATCGAGACGATGAACTCGGCGATGATCTCGTTGGATTCCATCCAGCCGAGCTGTTCGCCGCGGTCGAGCGCGATCTGCAAGCTCCCGATGCCGACCGCAAGCGCGGCGAAACCGAACCAGTCGAAGCGCAGCTCGCGGTTCTTTTTGGTCTCGTCCATGAACACCAAAAGGCCGAGCACGGTGAAGATGCCGAACGGCAGATTGACGAAGAACACCCAGTGCCAGGAATAGGTCTCGGTCAGCCAGGCGCCGAGCGACGGGCCCATGATCGGGCCCATCATCACGCCCATGCCCCAGATCGACATCGCCTTGGCGCGCTCGTGCAGCGCATAGGAGTCCAGCATCACCGCCTGCGACAGCGGCACCAGCGCCGCGCCGCACATGCCCTGCAGCAGGCGGAACAGCACCATCTGGTTGATGTCCTGGGCCAGCCCGCACAGCACCGAGGCGACGGTAAAGCCGCCCGAACACAGGATGAAGATGCGCTTGCGCCCAAACCGGTTGGCGATCCAGCCCACCGGCGCGGTCATGATCGCGGCCGCGACGATGTAGGAGGTCAAGACCCAGTTGATCTGGTCCTGCGACGCCGACAGCGTACCCTGCATATAGGGCAGCGCGACGTTGGCGATGGTGGTGTCCAGCGCCTGCATGATGGTCGCGGTCATGGCGCAGATCGTCACCATGTTCCGGCGCAGGCCGGGAACCGCAATCGGCGCTGCTGCGGTCGTGCTCATGGCGTCTAGTCGTCTTTCGCCGCCGCTGCCGGCGCGAAGCCGAGCAGGGAGGCCAGCGAACGGCGATGGCTGGTGTCGATCGTGGTATAGGCGCTCATGCCGGCCTTCAGCTTCTTCACAAACTTGTCGTTGCTGTCGAAATAGATCCGCACCGGAACCCGCTGCACCACCTTGACGAAGTTGCCGGTGGCGTTCTGCGGCGGCAGGATCGCGAATTGCGCGCCGGTGCCGGGGCTGAGCGAACCCACGGTGCCCTTGAAGACGTGATCGGGGAAGGCATCGACGTCGATGGTGACCGGCTGTCCGACCGCGACATAGGTGAAATCCGATTCCTTCGGGTTGGCATCGACCCACGGGTTGGCGATGTCGATCACCGAGAACACCGGCGTGCCGGCGGCAATGAAGCGGCCGAGCTGGATCTGTTCCACTTGCGTCGCGACCCCGGCCATCGGCGCCCGCACGGTGGTCAGATCGAGGTTGCGCTGGGCATCGTCGAGCGCGGCCTTGGCCTGCATATAGGTCGGAAACTGCTCGAGCGGCAGCTCGGGATTGCCGAGCAGCTGATTGAGCGCGGTTGATCGCTGCTGCCTGACGAGTTGCAGCTGGGCCTGGGCGGTGACCAGCGCGGTGGCGCTGTTATCGAGGTCGAGCTGCGAGCCGAAATTGCTCTTCACCAGCGCGGCCTTGCGATCGACGTCGCGCTGCTTGAGCGCGATGCCGGCGTTCACGATGTCGATCGTCTGGTCGTAGAGCCTGACGTTGGCGACGAAGTTATCGTGGCTGGACTTGGCGTCATCCAGCTTGGCGCGCGCCTGCGCCACGGCGAGCTGGAACGGCACCGGATCGATCTGGAACAGGACGTCGCCGGTCGAGACCTGCTGGCCCTCCTTCACCGCGACACGGATGATCTTGCCGGAAATGTCGGGCGTGATCAGAACCTTCTGCGCGCCGACATAGGCATCGTCGGTGGTCACATAGCGGCCGCCATTGAGATAGAAGATCAGTCCGGCAATCAGCGCCAGCAGCGGCAGCACCACCAGCAGCAGCACGCGGCGGTACCGCCGCATGCCGGCCATCAGGCGGCGGCGCGGCTCCGCGGCAATCTTTATCCGGGGTTTTGCCGGCGGATTGCCCTTCTGCTCCGGCGGAAATTTCAGGATTGGATCAGCCATAGCGCTGCTCCTTCCTCGGCGGTTCCCCCGGCGTATGCTGGATGGCGTTGCGCACGTTTTCCTTGATCGCTTCCAGTTGGGCGAGCAGGCGGTGGGCGTCGGCGGGACTGATGCCCTCGAGCGCGGTCGCCGTCAGTTCGGAGCGCAGCCCGCCCAGCTTGCCGAGCAGCGGGCGCGCGGCCTTGCGCAGGTAGAGCCGGTTGACGCGGCGGTCGGTCTCGTCGCCGCGGCGCTCGATCCAGCCATTGTCGCACAGCTTGTCGATCAGCCGCGTCAGCGTAATCGGCTGCATTTCCATCTGTTCCGCGAGTTCCGACTGTTTCAGGCCCTCGTTGCGTTCCACCTTGGCCAGCACCGCCCATTGCGCGCGGGTGATGCCGTAGCGCGCGGCCTGCTTGTCGGCGTAGGCGCGCACCAGCCGCTGCAATTCGCCAAGCGTAAACATGAAGTTCATATCCACGGAACCGCGGGACATCGGGTCATCTCCATAAGCTTGCGATATAATAAGCTTGCTCATGATTTTTTCATGGCAGGTAAATGAAGGGCAGACCCGCCGGCAGCACATGGCTCGGGCGGGGATTTGGGGGAAACCAGCCGGGATTTCGGATTGCCCGCCGTAATGCTACACAATGCTGCGGTGCAAATAATTTCCCGCTTTACTTGTGCGCGCGCCAAAAGACCCCTTCCACGGACGTGCGATACCGGTCAAATGAGAATAGCCGTTCGCAGGCCGGGCTTAGCGTCTTTTCATGCCGAAAACTATTTCGCAATATAGCGTCTTCATAGGATCTCCGGGTGGCCTTACCGAGGAGCGGGAGAAATTTCGCGCAACTCTGGAAAGGTGTTCCTTGCATCATGGTCGTGACAAGGGTGTCATATTTCATCCCGTCGGGTGGGAAGACACGATTGGCGGAGCGGGACGGCCGCAAGCGCTGATCAACGAGGATCTTCAGCAATGCGACTATGCCGTATTCGTGCTTCATGACAGATGGGGCTCGCCCACCGGAACTGGTCATACTTCCGGAACCGAGGAGGAATGGGCTCTCGCGGAGGAACTCTACAGGGCGAACAAGATCCGAAACATTGCCCTGTTCTTCAAACAGGTGGCATCGGGAAAGCTTGCCGACCCCGGGGATCAGTTGAAACCCGTTCTTGCGTTCAAAAAGAAGATTGAGGAAGAGAAGCGATATCTGTTCAAGCAATACGCGACCCTTGAGGAATTCATGGACACCCTCGATGGTCATCTAGCTCAATGGTTGAGAGACCACGACAAGGCGAAAACCAGCCTTCCCCTGAGTGACCAAATATCTACAACTCCAACGGAGACTGGCAAGATGCCGGCTCCCAGCTTTGACTATTGGATCGTCGAAGCAAGCAAGAGCGTAGATATCGATAACGCCGGCGCTCTTTTCTGTGCTTCGCGGGCCGTCGACGCGGCGAAGTCAGACCCAGATTGGGCGAGGGCGAAAAACACGTGGGGGATTGCGCAGTTCCATCTCGGCAAAATGGACGAGTCCCTGTCAGCATTTGGGGCGATTGTAGAGCGCTTTTTGACTTCTTTCGAGGGGGAGCGGGGTTTCTGGCACGCCAGGGCGCTTTTAAATAGGGGGATTACGCTCCGCACGCTTGGCCGCAGCGAAGATGAGATTGCGGTCTATGATGACCTGCTGGCCCGCTTCGCCGCGTCGACGGAATTGCCGTTGCGCGAACTGGTTGCGGGCGCGCTTTTAAGCAAGGGGGTCAGGCTCGGCACCCTTGGCCGCAGCGAGGATGAGATTGCGGTCTATGATGACCTGCTGGCTCGTTTCGGCGCGTCGCCGGAATTGCCGCTGCGCGAACAGGTCGCCAACGCGCTTTTCAACAAGGGGGTCAGGCTCGGCACCCTTGGCCGCAGCGAGGATGCGATTGCGGTCTATGATGACCTGCTGGCCCGTTTCGGCGCGTCGACGGACTTGTCGCTGCGCGAACACGTCGCGAAGGCGCTTTTAAACAAGGGGGTCACGCTCGGCATCCTTGGCCGCAGCGAGGATGAGATCGCGGTCTATGACGACCTGCTGGCCCGTTTCGGCGTATCGACGGACTTGCCGCTGCGCGAACAGGTCGCCAAGGCGCTTTTCAACAAGGGGGGCAGGCTCGGCATCCTTGGTCGCAGCGAGGATGAGATTGCGGTCTATGACGACCTGCTGGCCCGTTTCGGCGCGTCGCCGGAATTGCCGCTACGCGAGCAGGTCGCGAACGGGCTTTTCAACAAGGGGGTCAGGCTCGGCACCCTTGGCCGCAGCGAGGATGAGATTGCGGTCTATGATGACCTGCTGGTCCGTTTCGGCGCGTCGCCGGAATTGCAGCTGCGCGAACAGGTCGCGAGCGCGCTTTTCAACAAGGGGGGCAGGCTCGGGATCCTTGGCCGCAGCGAGGATGCGATCGTGGTCTATGACGACCTGCTGGCCCGTTTCGGCGCGTCGCCGGAATTGCCGCTGCGCGAACAGGTCGCGAGCGCGCTTTTCAACAAGGGGGGCAGGCTCGGGATCCTTGGCCGCAGCGAGGATGCGATCGTGGTCTATGACGACCTGCTGGCCCGTTTCGGCGCGTCGCCGGAATTGCGGCTGCGCGAACAGGTCGCCAAGGCGCTCTTAAACAAGGGGGTCAGGCTCGGTACCCTTGGCCGCAGTGAGGATGCGATTGCGGTCTATGATGACCTGCTGGCCCGTTTCGGCGTATCGACGGACTTGTCGCTGCGGGAACAGGTCGCCAAGGCGCTTTTAAACAAGGGGGTCAGGCTCGGCATCCTTGGCCGCAGCGAGGATGAGATTGCGGTCTATGATGACCTGCTGGCCCGTTTCGGCGCATCGCCGGAATTGCCGCTACGCGAGCAGGTCGCGAACGGGCTTTTCAACAAGGGGGTCAGGCTCGGCACCCTTGGCCGCAGCGAGGATGAGATTGCGGTCTATGATGACCTGCTGGTCCGTTTCGGCGCGTCGCCGGAATTGCCGCTGCGCGAACAGGTCGCGAGCGCGCTTTTCAACAAGGGGGGCACGCTCGGGATCCTTGGCCGCAGCGAGGATGCGATCGTGGTCTATGATGACCTGCTGGCCCGTTTCGGCGCGTCGCCGGAATTGCCGCTGCGCGAACAGGTCGCGAACGGGCTTTTCAACAAAGGGGTCACGCTCGGCACCCTTGGCCGCAGCGAGGATGAGATTGCGGTCTATGATGACCTGCTGGCTCGTTTCGGCGCATCGCCGGAATTGCCGCTGCGCGAACAGGTCGCCAAGGCGCTCTTAAACAAGGGGGTCAGGCTCGGTACCCTTGGCCGCAGTGAGGATGCGATTGCGGTCTATGATGACCTGCTGGCCCGTTTCGGCGTATCGACGGACTTGTCGCTGCGGGAATACGTCGCAAAGGCGCTTTTAAACAAGGGGGTCAGGCTCGGCATCCTTGGCCGCAGCGAGGATGAGATTGCGGTCTATGATGACCTGCTGGCACGTTTCGGCGCGTCGCCGGAATTGCAGCTGCGCGAGCAGGTGGCTAAGGCAACGGAACTAAAATCGGCTCGGATTAAATCTCCAAAATTGAGCCGTAAACGTCGGCGAAAATGATAAATTGCGCACAATGACCCTGACCAAACCGACATTTCCGGCCCCCGATCATGATCACGACCGCTGCGCCGCGGACGCGCTCGATCATGCCGAACAGGTCTGCCAGCTCAGGGCGCAGAAATTCACGCCGATCCGCCGCCACGTGCTGCAGGCGCTGTTGTCCAGTCACCGTCCGCTCGGCGCCTATGAGGTGATCGACGAACTCGCGAAATCGATGCCGCGGCCGGCGCCGATCACGATCTACCGCGCGCTCGATTTCCTGATGGAGAACGGCCTCGTCCATCGCATCGAAAGCCGCAACGCGTTTTTGGCCTGCGCGCATGACCATGACGCCGCGACGATGGTGGCGTTCCTGATCTGCGAGCGCTGCGGCTCGGTCGGCGAGATTCCGGCTTTGCCGGTGGCGCAGAGCCTGAATGCGGCGGCGCGCGCCACCGGTTTTGCGCCGAAACTCTCCGTCGTCGAAATCACCGGCACCTGCGCGCACTGCCAGAAGGCTTGATATATTTGGGCATGATCTTTTCCGAAAACCGGAACACCACTTTTCGGGATCATGCCATAACAACACGGCGGCAAGCCGGATCACGGGGCTTCATGTCTTCAGAACAATTGGTCATTCCATCGGCCGGGCGTCCGCTCAGCGCCGGCGCGATCGCGCTGATGCTGATGCTGTGTTTGAGCTGGGGTTTCAACCAGATCGCGGTCAAGCTGGCATTGCCGGATATTCCGCCGATGCTGCAGGCGCTGATCCGGTCCACTGGCGCTTTGCCGGTGCTGTTCCTGATCGCGCGCGGGCGCGGCGTGAAAATGTTTGCTTCCGACGGCACCCTCGGCGCCGGCCTGTTCGCCGGCCTGCTGTTCGGGCTCGAATTCGTGCTGATCTTTCGCGGCCTGCAATTGACCTCGGCGTCGCGCGCGGTGGTGTTCCTCTACACCGCGCCGTTTTTCGTGGCGCTCGGTTCCTACCAGTTTCTCGGCGAACGGCTGCGCGCCTCGCAATGGGGCGGGCTGGCGCTAAGTTTCGCCGGCGTTGCACTGGCGATCGGCGTCCCCCAGGCCAATGTCGATGCCAATGTGCTGCTCGGCGACCTCTTTATTGTCGGCGGCGGCGCGCTGTGGGCGGCGACCACGCTGCTGGTCAAGGCGACCTCGCTGCTTCAGGCCCCGCCGGAAAAGGCGCTGGGTTACCAGGTCGCGATGTCGATCCCGATTCTGGGGTTGGCGGCCTGGCTTTCCGGGGAAACCCTGACCCGGCTTCCCGGCCCGCTGGCGCTGACGCTGATGGTCTATCAGGCGATCTGGGTGGTCGGATTGACCTTTTTGCTGTGGTTTGCGCTGGTCAAGACCTATTCCGCCAGCAAATTGTCGGCATTTACCTTCATCACCCCTTTGTTTGGCGTGGTGGCTAGCTATTTCATCATGCATGACACCGTGACCCCCGTATTCGGCGCCGCGGCGCTGTTGGTGATATCCGGGCTTTATTTGGTAAACCGGCCCAGCCCGGTGGTCCCGGTGGCCATTGATCCGTTGCTGAATGTCACCAAAACCTGATATTCGAGACCCCATGAACAAGCCAATTAAGCCACCGCAGAACGACGTCGCCGGCCCCAGCGCCCGGCATAAAACCACGCAAGTCATGGTCGGCAATGTCGCCGTCGGCGGCGGCGCGCCGATCGTGGTGCAGTCGATGACCAATACCGACACCGCCGATGTGGCGGGCACGGTGGAACAGGTCGCAGCGCTTTCGCGCGCCGGCTCCGAACTGGTGCGGATCACCGTCGACCGCGAGGAGGCCGCCGCCGCCGTGCCGCATATCCGCGACGGCCTGCGCAAGCGCGGCATCACCACGCCGCTGATCGGCGATTTCCATTATATCGGCCACAAATTGTTGGCCGACTATCCGGCCTGCGCCGAAGCGCTCGACAAATACCGCATCAATCCCGGCAATGTCGGCTTCAAGAACAAGCGCGACACGCAATTCGCCGACATCATCGAGATCGCGAACAAGAACGACAAGCCGGTACGGATCGGCGCCAACTGGGGCTCGCTCGATCAGGAACTGCTGACCAGGCTGATGGAAGACAATGCCAGGCTGCCCGAGCCGCTCGAAGCCCGCGCAGTGACGCGCGAGGCGATGGTGCAGTCGGCGTTGTTGTCGGCGGCGCGCGCCGAGGAACTCGGCATGGCCAAAAATCGCATCATCCTGTCGGCGAAAGTTTCCGCGGTGCAGGACCTGATCGCGGTCTACAAGGTTCTCGCGGCGCGTTCGGATTACGCCATCCACCTTGGTCTGACCGAAGCCGGCATGGGATCGAAGGGCATCGTGGCCTCTTCCGCCGCGCTCGGCATCCTGCTGCAGGACGGCATCGGCGACACCATCCGGATCTCGCTAACGCCCGAGCCCGGCGGCGATCGCACGCTTGAAGTGCAGGTCGCGCAGGAACTGCTGCAGACCATGGGCTTCCGCACCTTCGTGCCGCTGGTCGCGGCATGCCCGGGCTGCGGCCGCACCACCTCGACCACGTTCCAGGAACTGGCGCGCTCGATCCAGGATTTCATCCGCGACGAAATGCCGGCGTGGAAGACACGCTATCCCGGCGTCGAGGAGCTCAACGTCGCGATCATGGGCTGCATCGTCAACGGCCCCGGCGAATCCAAGCATGCCGACATCGGCATTTCGCTGCCCGGCACCGGCGAGACCCCGGCCGCGCCGGTGTTCGTCGACGGCAAGAAGTTCCGCACCTTGCGCGGTCCGAACATCGCCACCGAATTCAAGGCGATGGTGATCGACTATATCGACCAGCGGTACGGGTCGGGCGCGAAGGCTCCAGTAACGGCGGCGGAGTAGGGCTGATCGGGCCGCTCTCGCGGTATTCCAGCAGCACTGATTGCGCGTCGTCTGGCTCCGTTTTCGGAGCCTGATTTTGCTTCCGCTTTCGGCGGAATAGCGGACTTGGCTTGCATATTATACCGGAATGCGAAGACTTTGACTCGTTGCGCGTTCGACGACTCAATCAAGCCGTCGCAAGAAGGCAAGAATATTCAACAGCATGCCGCCGCTTCAGTTGGGCCAAGCAACGGCCTAGATGAGTCAAGGCTTCGGAAGTTTGGTATTACTGGCTCGACCCTGTCGCGAATGACTCAACTCGGACATTGAGGACATTCAGCAGGTGACATGCCAGTGGAAACGAGCCGACGTTTAATTGCACTCCGCGAAGCTCAGGAATGACTTCTTTCCGCCCGTCTGTCCCATTCCTGCGAAGACCCTAAGCCTATACCCCTATCAACAGCGTCGTCGGGGTGGCCGGCCTCGCAATTCTCTTCGGGAACTGCCGGGGTGCCAGGCCAAAGCAGGAGCTGCTTCCGCATCTCAGCGAGGCGCGCACGGCAAAATTCGCGGTAAAGCACGTCGAATATAGTGGGCATGACCGAACTCCATGTTTGATCATCGCCGTGAACACCTGTCTACGGCATCTGTAGGCGTAAGGAAGTGAACCAGATCACATGGTCGCCAAAAGGTTTTTTGCGGCGTTCGGCGATGCCGCCTTTTGACCCATACGGAATCTGCATCTGGTCATGCCCAGTTCCGGCTCCCACCATTGCCCGACACCAAACGTTCATTCGGCGGACCGGATGCCTCGCGGATCGATACCCCGGTTCGAGGCGACGTAATCGGTCTCGCCGCGCGTGGTACCGATATCCATCAGCTCCCTGTCACTTAGATCGCACAAGGTGGCGTGTAACCTCTGGCGTTTGCGCCATTCCTGAAACGCACCACAACATCTCTCGAAAAAGCTGGAGACGCGCCGCGTCGATGCGGCAGCCTGTCCCAGCCCAGTTGAACCATAGGTCGTGCTCATCGCGGCACCTCCGGGGTGTTGTCTCCACCCGCACGAGAGTGCCAAGGCATGGGAAAGCACGCTTGACATTCGGCTTACATTTTCCTGACCGGCGGCTTACTCTTTGCGTTTCAAGGGTACTGGTGGGAATGGCAGCTTGCGCTATCTCTTCGACGAGTACGCATTCGACACTGACCGGCGCGAGTTGCATCGCGGGGTGGACGTCGTCTCCGTCGCACCACAGGTATTCGACCTGCTCGATTACCTGATCCGCAACAGGGAGCGCGTCGTCAGCAAAGACGACCTCATCAAGGCCATTTGGGACGGACGTATCGTCTCCGATGCAGCGCTGGCGACCCGCGTGAACGCCGCCCGGAGCGCAATCGGCGATTCCGGCGAGGAACAGCGCCTGATCAAAACACTGCCACGGAAGGGCTTCCGTTTTGTTGGCACGGTGCGCGAAGCGCAGAGGCCTTCAAGCGTGGCCGTCACCGATATCCCGGCCGAACAGCCGAAACCCGCCCTGCCACTCCCCGATAAACCCTCGCTCGCCGTTCTCCCCTTCACCAACCTGAGTTCCGATCCGGAGCAGGATTATTTCGCCGACGGTATGGTCGAGGACATCATTACCGGCCTGTCGCGGTCCAAATCGCTTTTCGTCATCGCGCGACACTCCAGCTTTACCTACAAAGGCAAGGCCGTCGATATCAAGCAGGTCGGGCGCGAGCTTGGCGTTCGCTACGTGCTCGAAGGCAGTGTGCGCAAAGCTGGAAATCGGGTCCGCATTACCGGGCAGTTGATCGACGCTACGACAGGCGCACATCTCTGGGCGGACCGGTTCGACAGTCAACTCGAAGATATTTTCGATCTGCAGGATCAGGTAACGGGCCGTGTGATCGGCGCAATCTTTCCTCAACTGGAGCGCGCCGAAATCGAGCGCGCGAAGCGCAAGCCGACTGAAAACCTTCAGGCCTACGACTATTATCTTCGCGCGCTATCCAGCTTTTATCAATTCACCCGCGAAGGGAATATCGAAGCGATCGAGCTGAGCCAGGCTGCTAACGTGATCGATCCCGAATTCGCCGCAGCATACGCGATCGGCGCCTATGCCTATCTGCAAAGAAAATTCTTCGGCTGGAAAAGGGATGCTGCTCAGGAATGTGTTGAAGCCAGGCGACTCGTAAAGCGCGCAATCGAGCTCGATAAAGACGATCCAACGGTGCTCGCAAGGGCCGGACAGGTGATCTCTGAATTATTGGGTGAGGTCGAGGAGGGCGCAGCCTTCGTCTCGCGGGCGATAGATCTGGACCCAAACCTCGTCATCGCGCGGTATTCGCGCGGCGGGGAACACCTTTTGCTCGGCGACGTAGATGCGGCGCTCGAGCAATTCCATGTCGCGGTGCGTTTAAGTCCGCTGGATCCGTTGCTGTTTTTTGCCCTGACCGGAATAGCATATGCTCACTTTATCGCGGGTCGGTATGACGACGGTTTATCCTGGGCAAGGTCGGCTGTCCTGCAGCGACCAAATTATCCAAACACCCAAGTCATTCTGACGGCATGTCTTGCGATGTCAGGACGGGTCGAGGAAGCACGAGTGACCTGCGCGCGCCTGATGCAACTGAAGCCGGCGCTTCGTATTTCCAGGATGAAGCCAAAGTTTCGCGGGGCGGAAGATGCCGAAAGATTGTCTCAAGCCTGTCGGATGGCCGGCATGCCGGAATGAGTATCCCGCGCCGCTTCAGCTCGGTTTGTTTGCGAAGCTGTGTCCATCGCCATTGCGGGGAGCAAAGCGACGAAGCAATCCACTCTTCCTTCTTTGTTGCGACATGGATTGCTTCGCGGAGCCTGTCGTCGGGCGCGCATTCGCGCGACCCGTTGGCTCGCAAAGATGGGGTGGACGGCCCCCGACGGCATCAGTGTGCCAGACTGGTGATATCGATTCGACCAGACAAGGGAGCCGTCCATGAGCGAGATTAGCATGATTGGTTTGGATTTGGCGAAGAACGTGTTCCAGGTTCACGGGGTTGATGCATCGGGAGGGGTGGTATTGCGGCGCCAGCTTCGGCGGGGCGCGGTGGAGAAGTTTTTTGCGCAGCTTCCGCCGTGCACGGTGGGGATGGAAGCCTGCGGCAGCGCGCATCATTGGGGGCGGGTGATCGGCCGCTATGGCCACCAGGTCCGGCTGATGCCGCCGGCCTATGTGAAGCCTTACGTGAAGCGCAATAAGAACGATGGCCGGGACGCGGAGGCGATCTGCGAGGCGGTTAGCCGGCCGACGATGCGGTTCGTGCCGGTGAAGAGCGTGGCGCAGCAGGCGACGTTGGCGGTTCATAGCGCCCGTGCCCTCTTGGTGCGGCAACGCACCATGGTCGCCAACTCGCTGCGAGCTGCGCTGAGCGAACTCGGGATCGTGGCGGCGCAGGGCCTTGAGGGGCTGCGCGAGCTGATGGCCAGGCTCGAAGCACCGAACGAGGATATCCCCGAGATGCTGCGCGGCGCACTGTTGCTGCTGACCCGGCACTGGCAGGCACTGGATGCCGACGAGCGCGCGCTGGAGCGACAGATCGCCAAGGCCGCCCGTGCCGATCGCGAGGCTCGCCGGCTGATGGCGGTGCCGGGCGTCGGCCCGATCATCGCCAGCACGGTTTTGGCCAAAGTGCCCGATGCGAAGGTGTTCCGCAGCGGGCGGGATTTTGCGGCCTGGATCGGATTGACCGGTCGCGATCACGGCACCGGCGGCAAGCATCGTCCCGGGCGCATCTCCAAACAGGGGGACCGCGTGCTGCGAGCCCTGCTGATCAGCGGAGCAAGCGCCCATCTGCGGCAGCAGAAAAGACGCGGCGTCAGCGATCCGTGGCTGCGGGAGCTGCTCGCACGCCGACCCTACAAGGTCGCCATGGTGGCGTTCGCCGCCAAGACCGCGCGCATCCTCTGGGCCATGCTGGTCAAGGGAGAACCATACCGTGACCGCGCGAGCGCGTCGGCTGCTGCCTAGTTGAGGGGCGACAGCCGCCGCGCTCGCGCTCATCCGTTCGGAAGGGCAATTATGGTGTGATGGCAAATGGTCAGGAAACCGGGATCGAAACACTCCGTACCGTCATCGCGCGTCACAGCGCGCCGCAATGATTGGAATTCGATCAGCGATCTCCATCAGGGCCCGCGGTCACAGGCCGCATCTCGAGGCCGTATACATGACCGCTCCCCGATCCGTTTGCTGAAACACCAAAAAAGCCCTTGCCGAAAGGGGGCCGTCCATACATGACGGTCTCAAAGACCTCCGCGGAGCCCGGAAACCCCGATTGCGCTTCACTCCATCCGGGCTACGATGGCTCTACAAAAATCAATCGGAGGACCGCCCATGAGCTCGCTGTCCAGCAAGCAGGGTCCCCGCTATCGGCACATCGCCGATGAGACCGGGCCCTACGAGACCATCGGCGTCGAGAAGCTCACGCCCATCATCGGCGCGGAGATTTCAGGCGTCGATATCGGCAAGCTGGTCTCGGAGGAATCGCGCTCGAACCGCCAGATGGACGAAATCCATCGCGCGCTTGCCGAAAATCTCGTGATCTTCTTCAGGGATCAGCACATCACCCCGGCTCAGCATCTCGCCTTCGGCCGCAAGTTCGGCGATCTGCACATTCATCCCGCCGCACCGCACGAGGGCGACGATCCGGCGTTGATGAAGATCTATGCCGACAAGGATTCCCCGCGCGCCAATGGCGAGGGCTGGCACACCGACGTTTCCTGCGACGTCGAGCCGCCGATGGGCTCGATTCTCTACATCCGGCAATGCCCGCCGCGCGGCGGCGACACGCTGTTTGCCAGCATGTATGCGGCCTATGAATCGCTGTCGGACCGGATGAAGACCTATCTCGACGGGCTCACCGCGCTGCATGACGGCGAATCCACCTATCGCGGTCTTTACGCCAATTACGGTGTTGCCGACCGTCCGTCTTATCCGCGCGCCGAGCATCCGGTGGTGCGCACCCATCCGGTGACGGGCAAGAAGGCGCTCTATGTCAACCGCGGCTTTACCCGCCATATCATCGGCATTCCCCACGACGAGAGCAGCGCGATCCTGCACTATCTCTACCAGCACGCGGAAAATCCGCTGTTCCAGTGCCGCTTCCGCTGGACCGAGAACGCGATCGCATTCTGGGACAACCGCTGCGTCCAGCACCGCGCGATGTGGGACTACTGGCCGCACACCCGCGCCGGCACCCGCGTGACGGTGAAGGGCGAGCGGCCGGTGTGATTGCGTAGGTGGGTTAGTCCAATCCGCCTTACGCAACTGATTTGCCCGACAAGCTATTTGTTGATGGGGGCGTCCTGTCCCCTCCGCAAAATATCTCGCTTCGCCGTTGCTATAGACACAGCTTTCATTGATTCGCCCTGTCCCGGCCCAGAGAGGGCGGCATAAATTCGTTTGAATTTTCAAGTAGTTATTTAAATTGAGCAAGGCGGTGCCCACAGAGGGTCGCCAAGAGAATCCGGGGGTCGTTGCCGGTGCAATTTGAAAACCGGCGCACGGTATTGGCCCGACTCAAGGTAAGAGAGCAAAGTGTCTTTGCGGAGAGCTTCGATTGACGGTTGAGTACATCTTTGCGGCGGTCCTCGCCTTGTCGTGCCAGAATAGCCCGAGCTGTTATTGGCTAGAACCCGGCATGCGCTACCTCTCGCGCACGCCGACGCAAAATCCGAATTGGTGCGTGATCAACCGGAGCAATACTCGGTCTCCCGTGCGCCTCGATTTCAGAGGCGGACCGCGCATGTTCTTGGGACCCGGCATAGAGCCCTGCAACAATGCTGGCGTGACGCCGACCAGCTAACTTGCCTCTCGCTGGGTGGAGGAGATCACCAAAGTGGGCAAAGCAGCGAGAAGACGGCCGCCTGTCGTCCTTATGATAGATACGTGCGTTTGGCTGGACCTAGCAAAGGATTACAGCCAACGGTCGTTGTTGTCCGCGCTCGAAGAACTGGTGCGGATGGGCCAGATTTCACTCCTCACTCCCGACCTCGTCATTGAAGAATTCAGCAGAAACAAAGAGCGAATTGTTGAAGAGAGCGGCCGTAGCATCGGAAGCACGTTGCGTCGCGCCAAGGAGATGCTCGCAAAGCTTGGGGGCGAGAAAGAGAAGGCTGAAGCTATTCGTCAGATCAACGAGATCGACCAACAATCGGTAAACTACCGGGATGCGGCCTCGGAGGGCGTGAAGCGTATCGAGAAGCTATTCACCACTTCCACCCAGGTCAGAACCACTTCTGACATCAAGCTTGCCGCCGCTGACCGTGCCATAAAGAACAAGGCGCCCTTTCATCGGCAACGCAATAGCATGAACGACGCCATGCTAATCGAGATTTTTGGCGATATGCAAAAGGGTAGAGGCGGACATTATGTGTTCGTTACCCACAACATTAAGGACTTTAGCCATATGGGCGTCGATGAGCAAAAGCCTCACCCGGACATCGCGAAGTTCTTTTCGAGCAAGTCTCACTACTTCACCAAGCTGGGAGACGCCTTAAACAAATTCCGACCAGTAGAATTCTCCGACATCATGATTGAGCAGACGTGGTTCGAGCCGCCACGGCGCTACGTTGAGATTTCACAGGCCATCGGAAAGTTGCTTGATCAGGTTTGGTACAATCGGCACCAGATTTGGAATGAAAAACTGAAGAGCGGAGAGGCAAGACTGATCGATGATCATGAAGATCGGGGAAAGGACCCGTTCGGACTTCGTATTCATCGCGGTGTATGGGAAGGAGCAGAGAAGAGCGCGAGGAGAGTAGAACAAAAATACGGTTTGGAGGAACTCGGCCCTTGGGATGATTTCGAGTGGGGCATGATCAACGGCAAGCTCTCCGCACTTCGATGGGTACTCGGTGATGAGTGGGATATGCTCGATACGTAGAGGCAAAGATGTACGAGGTCGGTGTGAAAGGCAAAGCGAAAAGTTGCTGGAGCTGGATGCGCGCCGATCAAAAACGGGGCATCCGATTTGACGGCTTCCGGGCGGAGCCTTTTAGATATTGATATTGATGAATTTCCGTTCTGATGCCGGCTGGCTCGGCTTAGCGTCGATCTTCATCAACTTCCTTGTTCTGGCTCGCAAAGAACTGAATTCTTGTAGAATGCGGAGGGGGAAAGTGCAGACGGACGCAGCTTGCTTGCCAATCCGTAACCACCGACCAGCCCGGTTACGGCCTCTGTGAACCAAGGCTGACAAAATGGGTTGATGACAATTTGATCGACGAAGTCATTGACGTCTAGCGCCAAATCGAACCCCCGCCGTCCGACTTCAGTCCCTTTTCCGGCGACAACTAGCGCTCGAACCTCTCGTTCATGCGCATAGCTAATGTGTTTTAGCATGAACGGTGCCAACGTATTCGGCAGAGGATCGTTTTTCTGCGATCCCTCGATAAGACCTTCTTCAGCATGATCAATATATGTAACCCGACCGACGCCAGCCAACCATGTCGCTCCAACGGCAACGCTAACGAGCTTCTGCAACTTCCCGAACGTTGTAGTGATTGCGACACCTTCGTCGCCCGAGGCATACAATCGCCACATCGCTGCTGACTCGTGAGACGAACTTTAGCCAGCACGATGCGGCAACCCGTTGCCTCATGATCTCGGTAAAATATATGGCTTTGCCTCCGCCCTCGATCTTGGACCAATATTCAAGATCGCTTTTTGGCCAAGCACCTTCAAAATGATCGTCAAATTGATCGACGCGCGTGAAGTGCAAACGCGGCACATGCAAAAGGGAGATAAGCTTCGCAAAGCTCAGATACCTCCATAACATCGTTTCTGGAGTTGGGGCATTACGAAAGATCGGATGCAGTGGTTCGTTTGATTCCATCTATTCATGATATCAGCATTCAGAGATTTCTAAATGTGATCAAGCCGAGCGTCGGCATCGGCATTCCCCACGACGAGAGCAGCGCGATCCTGCACTATCTCTACCAGCACGCGGAAAGTCCGCTGTTCCAGTGCCGCTTCCGCTGGACCGAGAACGCGATCGCATTCTGGGACACCGCTGCGTCCAGCACCGCGCGATGTGGGACTACTGGCCGCACACCCGCGCCGGCACCCGCGTGACGGTGAAGGGGGAAAGGCCGGTTTAGCTGATCGATTGCATAGCCGCTGCGGCGGTGAGGCCGATTGATTTGCCCGACGGGCAAATCAGTTTTTCAGTAACTTGGCTGTCCAGCCCTCTTTGCAAAAATATTTCGCTTTGCACGTCGGGCAAATCAACGCCACAACTCCCGCCATCCCGTCCCACACAGAGGGGCGTTGGCCATCGTCACTGACGTAGGGGCGGGATGCGGTGGACGCGGCTGGTGCTGAAGACGAGAGCGCCAGTTCCGCCTTCGCTAAAGCTTCGGCGGACTGGCACTCAGCCCGGCGAAGCCTTTGGCGCAGACGGGTCGCGGACGGCCAAGTCGTGTGGTTCTGACGCCTCGACGCCGGCGTCAAGTCAACGGTCGCAACATCCGTGGCGACGGTGACAAGAAAGCCCGATCGCCGGGAAGAGCACGAAGCGACCGTTAAAACCATTGCGTGGGGATGCCGGGTAATCCTGGTGGACCTGTGGTGACTAACTCGTGTGGTTTTTATTTTCCCACGCGAGGCTATGGGTGCATTGGGCGCCCGGCATTCCCCACGCCCTCCATTGGGCGGAAACGACATGCACAACCCGGGCGCATCGCGCCACGGGATCGCGGAGGCGCATCCGAAACTGGAGCGCCGGGGTGGGGTAGCCAGCGGGTTCGCGTTGACGCCCCGGCCCGCCTGCGCCAAGCTTGCCCAAAAGCAAGACAAGCCCCCGGAGGAAGAACCATGCTCCGTGCCGAGGACAACAAGTTCCTGACCGAAAGCGGTGCGGGCACGCCGATGGGCGAGTTGCTGCGCCGGTTCTGGCTGCCGGTCCTGCTGTCTAGGGAATTGCCGGAAGCCGACGGGCCGCCGAAGAAGATCGTGGTGATGGGCGAAGAGCTGCTCGCCTTCCGCGACTCGCGCGGCGTGGTCGGCGTCATCGATCAGTATTGCCCGCATCGCGGTGCTAATCTTTGGCTCGGCCGCAATGAGGAATGCGGCATCCGCTGCGTCTATCACGGCTGGAAATTCGACACCGACGGCCGCTGCGTCGACATGCCGACCTCCTATCCCGACCTCAATGCCAAGGACCTGATCCGGATCAAATCCTATCCGGTGCGCGAATGGGGCGACATGATCTGGGCCTATATGGGCCCGGCCGGCGAAGTCCCCGAATTGCCCGCGCTGGAGATGGCGCTGGTGCCGGCCTCGCACCGCTATGTCTCGAAGAAGTGGCAGGACTGCAACTGGGTGCAGGCGGTGGAAGGCTCGATCGACACCGCGCATTTCACCTTCGCGCATCTCGGCTTCGACAAGGACGAGGACGAAATCCTCGACATCAAGAAGCACTTCGTCAATCCGATTGCGCGCATGAACACCGATCACATGCGCTGGATTGCCGAAGACCCGCGTCCGGTTATAAAAATCAATCCGCATGATGCCGGCCTTGTGGTCGCGGGCGGAAGGCTCACCGGCGGCGACAATATCTACTGGCGCATCGCGCAATTCCTGATGCCGGTGCATGCCTATGCGCCGAGCGCGATGCCAGGCGAGAATATTTTCGGCCAGAGTTTTATTCCGGTGACCGACACCAATTGCTGGATCTACACCTATGCCTGGAATCCGGAACGCCCGCTGACGCAGGCCGAGCGCGAGGGGTATGCGCGCGGCAATGGCGTGATTTCGGAGGTCGACGAAAACTATATTCCGCTACGCAACAAGGGCAAACGACTACCTGATCGACCGCAAGCTGCAAAAGACAAAAAGCTACACCGGTATCAAGGGCGTCTCCGAGCAGGACGCCGCGGTGCAGGACAGCCAGGGCCCGATCGCCGACCGCACCCGCGAGCATCTCGGCCCGACCGATCTCGGCATCCTGCATTTTCGCAAACTGGTGATGGATGCGGCGCGCGCGCTGCAGCAGGGCCATGCGCCCACGCATCTCGCCCATCAGGATCGCTACGCGGTCCGCTCCGGCGCCTGCGTGACCAGCAAGGCGAAAGATTTGCCCGCAGTGATGGTCGAGCGCTTCGGCGACGCGACCGGGTTTGTCGGGCGGCCGCGGACAGCGGCGGCGGAGTAGCTTCCGTCGTCCCGGCGAACCAGGCTGTGTGAAAAGTCCATCGTTCAATTTGCGTGTAGAACATCTGTCTCAGTTTCATCGATACGGAAACGAATTGCACTGGCAACCTTCGTTGTGAGACAGCAATTGAGAAAACAATTCTGCGCTTCCTCGGCTCGCGCGACTTTTCACACAGCCTGGTTCGCCGGGACGACGATGGAGAGGCATTCTCACACCGGCACCCGATATTCCCGGTTGGCGAGGCTTGCTTCCTCCAGATCGAGATCGCGTTCGATCCGCCGCCGGATCTCGTCAGTGATCCGGCCGTCGCGCAACAGGACGTGGATGAATTTCCGTTCCGCCGCGATCAGTTCCCGCGTCAGGTCTATCCCCGCAGCCGAGACATCGTTCTCGTCGGGATCGAGCGAATTCGGCAACTGGTTGGCGCGGGTCTCGTGCCGCGCGCGCAACAACTTGACGACCTCGTCGGACAATTCGCGGTCGTCGGTGATGGCGTCGAGCGACTTCAGCGCTACGTCGAGCGCTTCGCGCCGCGCCGCGATTTCCGACTCATGTTCCGCCCGATGTTCGTCGCGGGCGGCATCGGCGACGCCAAGCAGCCGGACCACCGGCGGCAGCCCGAGCCCAAGTCCGACCAGCGTGATGAAAATGACGCCGAAGGTGACGAACAGGATCAGGTCGCGGTACGGAAAACCCTCGCCGCTCGGAAGCGCAAAGGGCAGCGCCAGCGCCGCCGCCAGCGAGACGGCGCCGCGCACGCCGGTAAACGCCAGCACGAACACCCACTGCCAAGGCGGCGACGGATCGCGTGCGCGCAGACGCTTCGACAGCCGCGGCAGATATGTCGCCGGAAACAGCCAGGCGAACCGCGCGACGACGATCATGACGGTGACCAGCGCGGTTGCCGACAGGATATCATCGAGCGGAAACGCCTTCGATTTCTCGAACAGCAACCGCATCTGGAATCCGGTCAGCAGGAACAACATGCCCTCGATCAGATAGATCACGAGATCCCAGAAGAAGATGCCCTGCAGCCGGGTCGCCGACGAGATCAGGAGCGGCCCGTTCCAGCTGATATAGAGCCCGCAGGCCACAGTCGCGATCACACCGGAGCCGCCGAAATGTTCGGGCACCCAATAGGCGATATAGGGCGTGATCAGCGACAGCGTGATCTCGATCTGCGAATCGCGGGCGCGATGACGGGCCCGCAGGCTGAGCCAGCCGATGGCCGCCCCGAACAGGATCTCGCCGGCGACGATAGCGGCGAACTCGCCCGTCGCTTTCGGCAGCGAAAACATGCCGGTCGAAATCGCCGCCACCGCGAAGCGGTAGAGGATCAGCGCGGTGGCGTCGTTGGCCAGTCCCTCGCCCTCGAGGATGACCAGGATCCGGCGCGGCAGTCCGAGCTTGCGGGCAATGGCCAGCGGCGCCACCACGTCGGGCGGCGCGACGATGGCCCCGAGCAGGAATCCGACATCCCACGGCAGCCCGATCAGGTAATGCGTCGCGGCCGCCACCATGAAGGCCGTGAAAATCACGCAGCCGACCGCGAGCAGGATGATCGGGCGCAGACTATGCCTGAATTCGCGCCAGCTCATGGCGACGCTGGCCGAATAGATCAAGGGCGGCAATACCACCAGCAGCACCAGTTCCGGCGGCAATTCCAGCGTCGGCATCCCCGGCACGAAGGCGAGCACGACGCCGCTCAAAAGCAGCAGGATCGCCGGCGCGACGTTGATCCGCCGCGCCAGCAGCGCAGTGCCCGCCAGCACCGCCAGCAGGATCAGAAATATCTGGAACGTGGCTTCCAAGGCGTCGAATTCCTGTGCCCGGACAATTTGCCCAGACCGGCGGCGCCGTCAATGCCGCGGGGCAGCCGTGGCTATGCGTCCCGGCGGCTAGTCCCGCAAATCGTAGCGATAGGACTTCGAGACGATCTGCCAGCCGTCCTTCAGTTTCATCGCCACCAGATAGTCGGTGAAATAGCGCGGCGGCAGCTGGCAGCGCACCTTGATGAAGGCCGTGGATTCGTCGGAGCGATCGATGGTGACGATGAAATCCTCGCGCGGCTTTCCTTCCGCCTTCGCGGATGGCCGCTTCCTGACCCAGCCCATCCAGTCCGGCACGGTGAGGACTTTCAGCTCGCCCTTCTCCACCCAGCGCAGGTCGGCGGAAGGGTGGAAGACGGCGCCCAACTTGTCGGCATCGCCTTCGTAAAGCGCGTCGAAATAATGCTGGACCACGGCTTCGACGGTGGAACGGTCGTAACTCACGGTTGTTCTCCTTACTTGCGAGAAATCGAGTTCCTCATGGTGAGGAGCGCGTCTTCGCGCGTCTCGAACCATGAGGCCCGCGGTCCATCCTTCGAGACGCGGCGAAGGCGCCGCTCCTCAGGATGAGGCGAACGTCACATCAAAAACACGCCCTTGCCGTCGACCTGCTTGTCGAACAGTTTATAGGCTTCCTCCGCCTGGTCGATGGTCCAGCGATGGGTGAACAGCTTGTCGACATCGATGCCGCGCTCGACCGAGAACCGCGCGCAGTCGGCCTGGATGATGTTGGAGAAGGTCCACGACGCCACCAGCGTCAATTGCCGGCGCAACAGATGCGGCGAAACGTCGATATGGACGTCGCCGCCTTCGCCGACGAAGCACATCGTGCCCCACACCTTGGTGGAGCGGATCGCATTCAACCGCGCGTCCGGGTTGCTCGAGGTGTCGAGCGTCAGATCGGCATAGCGTCCGTGGGTGAGCTCCTTGATCGCAGCAACCGGATCGTTGGAGCCAGGATTGACCAGGTGATCGGCGCCAAACGCTTTGGCGCGTTCCAGCCGCTGCGGGCTGATGTCGAGCGCGATCACCTTGGCGCCCATCGCCTTGGCGTATTGCGTGGCCGCCAATCCGACCGGCCCCTGGCCGAAAATCGCGATGGTGTCGTTGCCGGAAAGGTTCATGCGCCGCAGCGCGCTGTAGGCGGTGCCGGAACCGCAGGCGATCGCCGCACCGGCCGAGAACGACAGCTCATCCGGCAGCGGCACCAGCGTGTTGGCGGGCACTTTCAGATACTGCGCGTGGCCGCCATGGGCGTTGTTGCCGTAGACCTTGACCGGCACCTCCTGGCAGAGCTGCTGCCATCCGGAGCGGCAATGGTTGCACTGCGTGCAGCCCTGGTAATGATGCACCATCACCCGCTGGCCGATCCGCGCTTCCCTGGCGTCGACGGCGGTGCCGAGCGCGACCACCACGCCGCAGGGTTCATGTCCGGCGATGACGGGACCATCCGTCGCCGGAATGCCGGTCGCTGCGCGCTTGACCCTTGGGCCGGCGGTATTGATGCAGGTCGCTGCCGCACATGCCCGATGCCTTCATCTCGATCACCACATCATGGGCATCCGGCGTGGGATCGGGGAACGCCATCAATTCCAGTCCGCGTTCGCCGGTGAATACAACGCCGCGCATCGCTTCCTCCGCTGGTTCTTGTTTGTGGGTGCGATCTTGCCCGCAAAAACCTCATCGGCAAAGGGGCGAACCTATCGGGAGCTGGCGCGACCAACAAAGAGGGAATTCCGTCACCGCGGGGCGCCGGAGATGGATGCGGCGGCGTGATCTGGCTCACAAGCCCCAGCGCATTGTTCTGGTAGGCAGGATTCCCTGCTAAAAGGCTACCGTTCCGGAAGCGTCATGATGAATTCGCCTGGATTTCCAAAATTACCATTAGGCGCATTCTTCCTTGCAGCGGCGCTGCTGCTGGTATGCCAGCCGGCTTTTGCCGGGAAGCGCGTCGCGCTGGTGCTCGGCAATTCCGCCTATCAGAACGTGGCGCCGCTTCCGAACCCGGTCAATGACGGCGCCGTGATCGCGGCAAAGTTGAAAGACGCCGGCTTCGACGTCGTCGATTCCCGCCACGATCTGCCGGCCTCCGAGACCCGCCGCGCGCTGCGCGACTTTGCCGACCGCGCGCGCGATGCCGATATCGCGGTGGTCTATTACGCCGGCCACGGCATGGAGGTAGATGGCACCAACTACCTGATCCCGGTCGATGCGAAGCTGGAACGCGATACCGACGTCTACGACGAGGCCCTTTCGCTGGATCGCGTGCTGGTCGCCATCGAGCCGGCAAAGCAGCTTCGACTGGTGATCCTCGATGCCTGCCGCGACAATCCATTTGCCAAAAACATGAAACGTACCGTCGCATCGCGCGCGATCGGACGCGGGCTTGCCAAGGTCGAGCCGAGCAGCCCCAACACCCTGATCGCCTATTCCGCCAAGGCCGGTTCGACCGCACTCGATGGCGATGCGAAGAACAGCCCGTTCACGCAGGCGCTGGCAAAGCACCTGACGACGCCGGGGCTTGATGTGCGCCGGGCGTTCGGATTTGTCCGCGACGACGTACTGAAGACGACCGGCAACCAGCAGGAGCCATTCGTCTATGGCTCGCTAGGCGGCGATGACGTGCCGCTGGTGCCGGCCAAGGCCGCGTCACCTTCGCCGGCGTCCAGTCCGCAGGCCGAGGCGCGCCGGGATTACGAGCTGGCGCTGCAGATCGGCAACAAGGACGCCCTGAACGCCTTCCTCGTGGAATATCCCGATGGCTTCTACGCCAGCCTGGCCAGGCTCCAGCTTGCCAAGCTTGCCGCCGAGGAAGCCCACGCTGCCGCCACCGAAAAGGCGCGGCTCGCCGAACAGGAGCGGGCGCGGCTTGCCGCCGAGGGCGCGCAAAAGACGCAGCAGGCGAAGGCCGAGGCCGACGCCAAGATAGCCGAGGAGGCCCGCGTCGCCGCCGAAAAGGCCAAACAAGTCGCGCAGGAGCAGGCCGCCGACGCCGAGCGCAAGCGCGTCGGAACCGACACCTCCGCGGCCGCTAAGACGCCCGAAAACAACGCGGCCGCCGATACCGCAGCTGCGAAGGTCCGGGATGGGAAAGGGATGAGCGTCGCCTCGCTCAGCCCCTCGCCGCCGCAGGCCGATGTCACAAGGTCGGTGCAAGCCGAGTTGCGCCGCGTCGGCTGCCTCTCCGGGGAGGCGAATGGCGAATGGAATGCGGCCTCGCAGCGTTCGCTGGCGCTGTTCAACAAGAACGCCGGGACCAAATTCGACGTCAAGCTGGCCAGTACCGATGCGCTCGATGCGATCAAGCTGAAGCCGTCGCGGGTCTGCCCGCTGATCTGCGAGCACGGTTCCAAGGTCGACGGCGACCATTGCAGCAAGATTACCTGCGCGGAGGGATCGTTCGTCAACGACGACAATGAATGCGAGAAGCCGCGCGCGAAAAAGCCGGTCGCCAAGCGCGATTCCGATGACCGCGCCGGTCGCGCGCCGCGGCCCGAGGCCGGCACAGCGAAGCCGCAAGCATCATCGGGCCAGGTCGTGTGCGATCGTGGCGGCTGCCGCCCGGTCGATCGAGGATGTCATCTGGAGTACAGAACGTTCTCGCAAGGCGGGCCCTATGAGGGCAACGGCGGCAACGTGCAGATTTGCAAATAGCGGTCATTCCGGGGCGCGCGAAGCGCGAACCCGGAATCTCGAGCGCCAAAATGACGTTGCCAAAAATCAAATCGCACTCGCGGCGATATTGACCATTAACGCGACCAGGGCGGTGTTGAAAACAAACGAGATGATGCCGTGTGCGGTGGCGGTGCGGCGGATGGTCTTGTCGGTGATGCCAACGTCGGAGACCTGCGCGGTCATGCCGATCACGAACGAGAAATACACAAAATCCCAGTAGTCGGCGTGGTCATGCTGGTCGCCGCTCGGAAACTGCAGGCCGCCGGGTTTGCCGCGGTAATAATCATGCGCATAATGCAGTGCGAAGATGGTGTGCACCGCCGCCCAGGATAGCGCGATCGTCACGGTGGCCAGCGCCAGCTCCGGCACGCTGCGATGTGATGCGCCGAGTTCGAACACGATCGCGGCGATTGAGGCGAACGCGCCGAGCGCGGTCACCATCAGGATCAGAAAACGGCCATCGTCCTGCAGCGCCGCGTTGCGCTTGATATGCGCCAGCCCGCTGCGCACCACCATGGTGTAGACCAGCACGAGGTACAGCGTGATGAAGATATCCCAGCAGATCAAGAGCCGCGTCACCAGCCGCAGCGAGCCCGGCAGGAAAAAGAATGCGACGAACCCGATCAGAATCGAAATGAACATGCGCGGCCGCGCGTAAACCACCCGCGCCGGCCGCGACATGTTCCGGAAACGGATAAGAACGGGATCGTCGGCTTCCTTGTCCGCCATCGGCGCCCACAATTCTCGTTAATTCTTGCGTTCGGCGACAAATCGCGCGGCGGCGCGCAGCACCTCGCCCTTGGCGCCGAAGATCGAAAGCGCGGAATCGGCGCGGGCCAAAAGGTCGCGCACGCGCTGCTTGGCGCCACCGACGCCGAGCTGGGTGACGAAGGTGGTCTTGCCGAGGGCTGCGTCCTGTCCGGTCTGCTTGCCGAGTGCGGCGGCATCGCCCTCGACGTCGAGCAGGTCGTCGGCGATCTGGAAGGCTTCGCCGAGCGCGCGGCCGTAGTCGTCGAGCGCCTGATATTCCTTCTGCGAGGATTGGCCGAGGATCGCTCCGGCGATGCAGCCAAAGCGCAACAGCGCGCCGGTCTTCATCTGCTGCAGGCGGGCGACGTCGACCGGCTCGCGGTCGCCAAAGCGGCCCTCGCCGGCGAGGTCGAGCATCTGGCCGCCGACCATGCCGCCGATCCCGGACGCCCGCGCCAGCGCGCGGGTCAGCAGCAGGCGAACGGTTGGATCGCCGTGAATCTCGTCGCGGGTGATGATGTCGAAGGCGAGCGTCAATAGCCCGTCGCCCGCCAGGATCGCCGTGGCGTCGTCGGTCTTCTTGTGCAGCGTCGGCCGGCCGCGGCGCAGGTCGCTGTTGTCCATCGCCGGCAGGTCGTCATGAATCAGCGAATAGCAGTGGATGCATTCCAGCGCGGCGCCGGCCAATAGCGCTGCCTGCCGCGGGACACCGAGCACCGCCGAACTCTCGACCACCAGAAACGGCCTCAAGCGTTTTCCCCCGCCGAGGCTGGAATAGCGCATCGCCTCCATCAGCCGCTTCGGCCGTGCGATCTCGTCGGGCAACAGCGCGTCCGACAACAGCCTGCCAAGCAGCGCCTCGGTATCCTCGGCGGTCTGGTCCAGTCGTTTCGCAAAGTCGGTGAGTGTCGTGGCGGTCGTCATCAAGAACTGCTCCCAATCGAATTGGCCGGGACAATCGTTGATGGCAAAGGCTTCGTCAATTCCGGCAACCAGCTTCGTGGCGCGTTAAAACCGCTGGAAAAGCCTGAACTTTCGTGGCGATATCACCCATCGTCGGCCGTTTTTCTGCCCGCGCCCCAAAAAACCCATTAACTATTCACTTGCGCGTATTCCGTTCCCAAAACCGGTATCGACTTTTGCGGAATACGCGTTTTAACCGGAAGCGCCGAATTTGCGCGTTGCCCGAAACTTATTGCTGATCTTGCTGGCCGTGCTGTCGCTGCCCTACCTCCTGGCGCCGCTCTATCGGTTCGGCCATCCGATTTCGACGCTGATGGCCTGGCGCTATCTGACCGGCGCGGCGGTGTCGCGGCAATGGATCGATTTCGGCGCGATTTCGCCGTCGCTGTCGCGTTCGGTGGTTGGGGCCGAGGATGCGAAATTCTGCAGCCACCACGGCATCGACTGGGACGCGTTGCGCGACGTGATCGACGATGCGGAGGAGGGCGAGGTCACCCGCGGCGGCTCGACCATCACCCAGCAGGTGGCGAAAAACCTGTTCCTGTGGCCGGGCCGCAGCGTGGTGCGCAAGGCGCTGGAATTTCCGCTGGCGCTGTGGATCGATCTGGTGTTGCCGAAGCAGCGGATCCTGGAGATCTATCTCAACATCGCCGAGCTCGGCCCCAGCGGCCAGTTCGGCGCGCAATCAGGCGCGATCTATGCCTTCGGCCATCCGGCATCGGCCTTGTCGCCGCGCGAGGCGGCGCTGCTGGCGGCGATCCTGCCCAATCCGCTCAAGCGCAGCGCCCGCAATCCCGGCCCCGGGGTGCGCCGGCTGGCCGGCACCTATACGGCCCGGGCGCAGGCCTCCGGCTTGCAGCGCTGCTGGAGCGAAAATCGCGGCTTTTGAACCAATTTTTGGGCCATTTTGGCGGGATGCCACCCTAGCTTTAGGCTATTCCATCCTCTATAAGCGCGGCCTTATCCGGCATTCAGCTCGCGCCAAAGCGCTTCAGCCGTCCGCTTTCGGACGATGCCTACCGACAACACGCCTAGAGGACATCGACATGGCCGTTCCCCGCAGAAAAACATCGCCCTCGCGGCGCGGCATGCGCCGCTCGGCGGACGCGCTGAAGAAGCCGACCTATGCCGAGGACAAGGATTCCGGCGAATTGCGCCGCCCGCATCATCTCGACTTGAAGACTGGCATGTACAAGGGCCGCCAGGTTCTGAAGACAAAGAAGGAATCCTGACGCAAGCGGGGCTTTAGCCTCGCCGGGCCCGGACTCCTTTGCGAATACGGAATGACTGCCCGAATTCGGCCAATGAGTGAGGTAAGACGGTTTCCCGGCGAACCCGTCAGGATTTGCCGGAGACGCCCTGGTTCTCTTGCTTGCAACAGAAGGCCACGCCGATGTCCATGGTCGGTTTTCCGCTTCTTCTGATTCCGCTCGCGATCTACAACATCATCGTCTTCCTGATGCCCGGCGTTTCGCTTTCCGAGCCGGTCGTGAAGCTGACGCTGATGTCAGGCGCCGAATGGCCGCTGACGCTCTCGGACATGCTGTTGGCGCTCGCCATCCTGCTGTTGCTGTTCGAGGTCATCAAAGGCGCGCGTCCCGGCGCGAAATACCTCACCGATCACCTGCTGTCGCTGATCGTGTTCGGTGCGGCGGCCGCCGAATTCGTGCTGTGGCCGCGGTTCGGCACCTCGACCTATTTCCTGCTGGCGCTGCTGGCGCTGGTGGATTTCCTGTCGGGCATCGCGTTGCGCGCACGACGCGGAACGGCGAAACCGGCGGCCGCGGTCTCGGGGCGGGGCCAGCGCACAGCGCCATCGGAGCCTCCACTCGAACCCGCCCCTGCGCCGCCGGCGCCGGCTCCGATCGCCGAATCCGTGCCGCTGGACCGCCCGGAGCCAAAAATCACGCATGCCGAGGCCGCGCCCGCGGCGCCGTCGCCGGAGGTCTCCTCTCCCGGCCTGCAGCCGGGCGACGGCTCGCCGCCATCGCCGGACGCGCCGCCGCGTTAACTGAGATGGCTTGACTTAACTCAGATGCTTTGCCGGGTCCGAATGCCGGCGCGCTGCAGCGGATGCGCGCGGTAGGCGCTTTGCGCATCGGCAGGCGTTCCCCGCCGCAGGCTGCGCGTTTGCGGCATTTGCTCGGCGGTGGCGATCAGATGCGTGACAAAGGTCGAGGTGGGCCGTGGCAACTCGCGGCGGCCAAGCGACCATCGCGCCGACTGGACCATCGGTACCAGCGCCACGCAGGGAGGATTGGCGTCCGCTACGACGCCGTCATCTGCCGTCTGTTCCGGTCGATCGCACCCTGACATCGCTGAATCAAAATCCGGCTTAACTGTCACGTTTTGGGACGCTGTGCCCCTGTGTCACTCCCTCATCGCAAGAGCTATGCCGTTTCTCCCCCGCTTTGTTCCCTGGGCCGGCACAACGTGGTTTGCAGAATATTTATGAACTTCGCCTAAGCTTAGCCGCGAACCAGGCAGTATCTTTTCAGACTGGGAATCACCCGGCAGTGTCCTGAAACGAGGCGACCGTGACATCCGCCCTTCCGCAAACGTCGTCCATCCTGGCTTCGCTCGGCCAAGTCGCCTTCGTGTGGGACATCGGCACCGACCGGATGGCCTGGAGCGACGCGCGCGCGGTATTTGCGGACATTCCGGCGGCGTCGCTTGCGACCGGGGCGGAGTTTTCGAGACTGATCGAGCCGGCGCGCTCGATCCGGTCCGAGGCGCTCGGCCAGGCACCGTCCCCGCGTGGCGGCGAAGGCGCACCCTACCGCATCGAATATGGCGTGCGGGCCGCCACCTTCGAGCCGGTCGTGTGGATCGAGGAAACCGGCTGCTGGTTTGCCGGCGCCGACGGCCGGCCTGCGCGTGTCCAGGGCGTTATCCGCGTCAACAACGAGCGCCACGCCCGCGACGAGCAACTGCTTAAGCTGTCGCGCCACGATCCCTTGACCGGCGAGCTCAATCGTACCCATCTGGTCGCCTCCCTGGCCGAGGCCATTGAGGAAGCGACGCGCTTCCGTACCTCCTGCGCCTTCATGCTGATCGGCATCGACCACCTGGCGCGCATCAACGACGCCTTCGGCTTCGATGTCGCCGATGCCGTGATCTCGGAAATCGCAGGGCGGATTCGTTCGCGGCTGCGCGGCGGCGACGTGCTGGGGCGCTTCTCCGGCAACAAATTCGGGCTGATCCTGAAGAACTGCACCGTCGACGACATCAATGCCGCCGCCGAGCGGTTCCTGGCCGGCATTCGCGAAGAAGTCGTGCCGACCGAATCCGGTCCGGTTTCCGTCACCGTCTCGATCGGTGCAGTCAGCGTGCCGCGCCATGCACGCACCGCCAACGAGGCGATCAACCGTGCCCAGGAAACACTCGATACATCCAAGCGCCGCCGCGCCGGATCGTTTTCGCTGTGGCGTCCGAATGTCGAGCGCGACGCCCAGCGCCGCGTCAATATCCGCGTCACCGACGAGATTGTCACCGCGCTCAACGAGCGCCGCATCGTGATGGCGTTCGAGCCGGTGGTGGAGGCGCGCACGCGCAAACCGGCCTTCCATGAGTGCCTGATCCGGATGGAGCAGGATGACGGGCAGGTGCTGCTGGCGCCGGACATCGTCCCGGTGGCGGAGAAGCTCGGCCTGATCCGGCTGGTCGATCACCGTGTGCTCGAACTGGTGGTGGCCGAACTCGCCACCTCGCCGGAGGTGCAGCTCAGCCTCAACATCTCGCCCGACACCACGATGGATCCGGATTGGTGGTCGTCGATCGAATTGCTGATGCATGCCCATCCCGGCGTCGCCGAGCGGCTGATCGTCGAAATCACCGAAACCGTGGCGATCCAGGATATCGACGATCTGCGCGGCTTCGTCAGGCGACTGAAGAATTTCGGCAGCCGGATCGCGATCGACGATTTCGGCGCTGGTTACACCTCGTTCCGCAACCTGCGCAAGCTCGGCGTCGATATCGTGAAGATCGACGGCGCCTTCGTGCAAAACATCGCGCGCTCGGCGGACGATCGCGCCTTCGTGCAGACCCTGATCGATCTGGCGCGCCGGCTGCAGATCAAGACGGTGGCCGAATGGGTCCAGGACGAGGAATCCGCTAGCCTGCTGCGCGACTGGGGCTGCGACTACATCCAGGGCAGGCTGATCGGCCTTGCATCCTCGGAGCGGCCGTGGGGAACGCCGGCCGATCTGGCGCTGCCGGCGGCGAGTTGAGCGCCGTCTCGGCGAACGCCGGGCCCCTCCGCTTTCGCAGCGGCGACGAGGAAGAAAACTACTCTTCCTTTTTCGGCTCTTTCGACATGCGCTCGAGGCGTTCCTGCATGTCCTTCATCTGACGGCGAAGGTCGTCGATATTGTCTTCTTCCGCAGCCGGTTCAGGGGCTTTTTCCGGCTCGGTCGCGGCCGCCGTTCCGGCACGCGGCGGTACGAACGGCTTGAACATCGCAAATGTCTGCTGGAACAGTTCCATGTTGCGGCGGACATGTTCTTCGAGGGGAGCAAAGGGCGTCCCGCTGAAAGTGTTGGTCAGCTGCTTGCGGAATTTTTCCTGCTCGCGCGTCAGGGTATCGATCGACTGTTCGAGATATTTCGGCACCACCATCTGCATGCTGTCGCCGTAGAAGCGGATCAACTGGCGCAGGAAGGTGGTCGGCAGCAAGTTCTGGCCGGCCTTGTTTTCCTGTTCGAAGATGATTTGCGCCAGCACCGAACGGGTGATGTCGTCGCCGGTCTTGGCGTCATAGACGAGGAAGTCCTCGCCCTCTTTCACCATCGCCGCGAGATCCTCGAGCGTCACATAGGTGCTGGTACCGGTATTATAGAGCCTCCGGTTTGCATATTTCTTGATTGTGGTGGGTTGGTCAGATTTCGCCATGGTTCACACATGCACACCGAGGACAAGGAACCCGACGGCGTAGCCGAGGGGGCTGACAAGCAGCGCAACGCAGCAAAGTAAGCATTTTCAATGCGGTTCGGCTACCGTTTTGTGCACTACGGTTAATTCCCGAGTATAGACGCCACTCAGGAAGCTGCGGCGCATGGCCAGCAAGAGGGGGATAGCTGTTTGCCGGTAGCTCACGCGTCTTTGTAATAATCGGGGATTTTCTGACGGCAAACCGGGCCTGCCGTTTGCGTCAAAGTGCCCCTCGCTGCGCGATTTCGGCCTCTGGCAGATTGACATGCCTCAACGACCTTAACAGGATGGCGTGAGAGACAGGCCCGCCAACCGGCCGCCCGCCGTCCAAACGAACCTCAAGCCTAGGAGATGTCCATGTCAGACGATGTCGTCATCGTCAGCGCCGCCCGCACCCCGGTCGGTAGTTTCAACGGTGCGTTCGCCACCATGCCGGCCCACGATCTCGGCGCCGTTGCCATCAGGGAAGCTCTGAAGCGCGCCGGTATCGAGCCGGGCCGCGTCTCCGAGGTGATCATGGGTCAGATCCTGACCGCGGCGCAGGGCCAGAACCCGGCCCGTCAGGCCTCGATCGCCGCCGGCATCCCGGTGGAAAGCCCGGCCTGGGGCATCAACCAGCTATGCGGCTCCGGCCTGCGCACCGTGGCGCTGGGCTATCAGGCGCTGCTCAACGGCGATTCCGAAATCGTCGTTGCCGGCGGCCAGGAATCCATGAGCATGGCCCCGCACGCCCAATATCTGCGCGGCGGCGTGAAAATGGGGCCGGTTGAATTCGTCGACACCATGATCAAGGACGGCCTGTGGGATGCCTTCAACGGCTATCACATGGGCAACACCGCCGAGAACGTCGCCCGGCAATATCAGATCACCCGCGCGCAGCAGGACGAGTTCGCGGTCGGCCTCGCAGAACAAGGCCGAGGCCGCGCAGAAGGCCGGCAGGTTCAAGGACGAGATCATCCCGGTCACCATCAAGACCCGCAAGGGCGACATCATTGTCAGCGATGACGAATATCCCCGTCACGGCGCCACCATCGATGCCATGGCCAAGCTCAAGCCGGCGTTCGAGAAGGACGGCACCGTCACCGCCGGCAGCGCGTCGGGCATCAATGACGGCGCCGCCGCGGTGGTGCTGATGACCGCCAAGCAGGCGGCCAAGGAAGGCAAGAAGGTTCTCGGCCGCATCGTGTCGTGGGGCCAGGCCGGCGTCGATCCCAAGATCATGGGCACCGGGCCGATCCCGGCCTCGCGCGCCGCGCTGAAGAAGGCCGGCTGGAACGTCGGCGACCTCGATTTGATCGAGGCCAATGAAGCCTTCGCGGCGCAGGCCTGCGCGGTCAACAAGGATCTCGGCTGGGATACCTCCAAGGTCAACGTCAATGGTGGCGCCATCGCCATCGGCCACCCGGTCGGCGCCTCCGGCGCGCGGGTGCTGGTGACGCTGCTGCACGAGATGCAGAAGCGCGACGCCAAGAAGGGCCTCGCCACGCTGTGCATCGGCGGCGGCATGGGCATCGCGATGTGCATTGCACGCGACTAAGCGTGCGGCGCGGCGTGATGAAAAGATCATCTCGCAACGGTACGGCTTATCATCCTCAAGATGAAGCGCCCGGCGCGGCGCATGATCCGTCAGGATCATGCGCCGTTTTCATTTTGGAGCGCGATCGGACGCAAAACCGGTAGCCGCTTTTGCTGATCGCGCTCAGTGCCGGGCGTTTTGTTCTTGATGTTAGTCAAACGGCCCGCTTAATTCGAAGCTACATAAAAAACCAGTGTTCAAAAGCGCCAAGGGAAGGATACGACATGGCACGTGTTGCGTTGGTAACGGGGGGAACGCGGGGCATTGGGGCAGCGATCAGCAAGGCGCTGAAGGCCGCCGGCTACAAGGTCGCCGCCAGCTACGCCGGCAATGACGCGGCGGCGGACAAATTCAAGGCCGAGACCGGCATCCCCGTCTATAAATGGGACGTCAGCTCGTTCGATGCCTGTGCCGCCGGCATCAAGAAGGTCGAGGCCGAGCTCGGCCCGGTCGATGTGCTCATCAACAATGCCGGCATCACCAAGGACGGCGCGTTCCACAAGATGACGCTGGAACAGTGGACCGCCGTGATCAACACCAATCTCGGCTCGCTGTTCAACATGACGCGCCCGGTGATCGAGGGCATGCGCGCCCGCAAATTCGGCCGCATCATCAACATCTCCTCGATCAACGGCCAGAAGGGCCAGTTCGGCCAGGTCAATTATTCGGCGGCGAAGGCCGGCGATATCGGCTTCACCAAGGCGCTCGCGCTCGAGAACGCCAAGGGCGGCATCACCGTGAACGCGATCTGCCCGGGCTATATCAACACCGAGATGGTGCAGGCGGTGCCGAAAGAGGTGCTGGAGAAAAGCATCCTGCCGCTGATCCCGGTGGGTCGCCTCGGCGAGCCCGAGGAAATCGCCCGCGCCGTGGTGTTCCTCGCCGCCGACGAGGCCGGCGCCATCACCGGCTCCACGCTCTCGATCAACGGCGGACAGTATATGGTGTGATTGCAAGATCTTTCCCGGCTGCGCGCCGTCACCGCGCGCATTGAGTTTTAAGCAGTCGTCATGCCCGGCCATAGTAGTCTGCCTTGCGCAGACTACGTAAACTTGTCTGCGATGCCGGGCATCCACGTCTTTACAACCGGCGACAAGAAAGACGTGGATGGCCGGGACGAGGCCCGGCCATGACGGTGTTCCCACACAATTGCCGGACCAATGACCTCGCGCACCGCCACCTTGATCGGACTGACCGCGATCCTGATGTGGTCGCTGCTGGCGGCACTCACGGTGGCGACGGGTAAGATTCCCGCGTTCCAATTGGCGGCGATGACGTTTGCGATCGGCGCGCTGGTGGGATCGCTGACCTGGATCGGGCGGCCGGAAGCGATCCGCGCCTTGCGGCAACAGCCCATTGCATGGATCGTCGGGATCGGTGGTCTCTTTGGTTATCACGCGCTGTATTTCCTGGCGCTGCGCTTTGCGCCGCCGGCCGAAGCCGGCCTGTTGAATTATCTGTGGCCGCTGCTGATCGTGCTGTTCTCCTCGCTATTGCCCGGCGAACGGCTGGCGCCGCACCACATCATCGGCGCGCTGCTGGGGCTCGCCGGCACCGTGCTGCTGTTTACCGGCAACGGCGGCGGCGGGTTCGCGGCGGGCCAGGTTCCCGGCTTGATCGCGGCGTTCGTCGCAGCCTTCGTGTGGGCGGCCTATTCGGTGATGTCGCGCAAGCTCAAGGCCGTGCCGACCGATGCGGTGGCCGGCTTCTGTTTTGCGACCGCGCTGCTTGCGGCGGTCGTCCATGAAATCGTCGAGGTCACGGTGTGGCCCGATACGCCCATGCAATGGCTGGCGATCGCCGCGCTCGGGGTCGGACCCGTGGGCGCCGCATTCTATGCCTGGGATATCGGGATGAAGCGCGGCGACATCCGCGTGCTCGGCGCCGCCTCCTACGCGACGCCTTTGTTGTCGACCTCGTTTCTGATCCTGGCCGGTTTTGCCGAGCCGAGCGCGAATATCATGATCGCGGCCATTCTCATTGCCGGCGGCGGGTTGATTGCGGCGAAGGATATGTTTCTGAGACGAACCTAGCTCGCCGGCGCCCAGCCCTTCGGCGCCAGTTCGAATTTCGCAAAATCAAAACCGGGCGCCACGGTGCATCCGACCAGCGTCCAGTCGCCGGTGCTCTCGGCCGCCTGCCACGCTTGCGCGGGCACGATGGCCTGCGGCACTTCGCCGGCGGCCAGATCGGGACCGAGCCTGACGCTGCGCGTGCCGCCGTCATCGGCAATGTGCAGTGCAAGCGCGTCGCCGGCGTAATAATGCCAGACCTCCACCGCGTCGATGCGATGCCAGTGCGAGCGCTCGCCGCGCGCCAGCAGGAAATAGATCGCGGTCGACAGAGAGCGTCCGTTGGCATCCGTGCGCGGGTCGCGAAATGTCTCGCGATAATGGCCGCCCTCCGGGTGCGGCCGCAAATCAAGCCGCGCGATGATGTCGGCGGCGGTGGGCGCCTCGGCCATCAGGACTTGCCCATCAGGATTTGTTCTTGCGTTCGCGCAATTCGCCGAACACTTCCGGGGCGCTCCTGCCTTTCATCCGCACGCTGGCCGCGACCGATGGCTCATCGGCCCGCAGGAACACATTGGCCTTCTTTTCTTCGCCGAGCAGCACAGGAATCGTCGGCTTGTTCGCGGCGCGCAGCCGCGTCACTTCCTCGGCGCGCGCTTTCAGCGCGGGATTGTCCGGCTCGACGGTGAGGGCGAATTTGATGTTCGCCGCGGTATATTCATGGCCGCAATAGAGTTTGAAATCGTCGGGCAAAGCGCGCAGCTTCAGGAGCGAATCCCACATCATGGGATAGTTGCCCTCGAACACCCGGCCGCAGCCGATCGAGAACAGCGTGTCGGCGGCGAACAGCGCCTTTTCAGCGTCGAATACGTAGCTGACGTGGTCGAGCGTATGGCCCGGTGTTTCCAGTACCCGCGCCAACAGGCCGCCCACCTTCACGATATCGCCCTGGCCGACGCGCAAATCGACATTGGCGATCTTGGCTGACTTGTCCTTTGGAGCGACCACGCGGCAGCCGAATTTCTGCTTCAGCTCAGCGACGCCGCCGACATGGTCGTGGTGATGATGGGTGATCAGAATATCGGTCAGCGTCCAGCCCTCGCGCTCCAGCACCTTGAGAATTGGCGCTGCTTCCGGGGCGTCGATCGAGGCGGTCGCCTTGGTTGCGGGGTCGTGAACGAGGTAGCCGAAATTGTCGGTCAGGCAGGGGAACAGGCGGATTTCGGCAGCCATGATATCTCCTTGATTGGGTGAGGCGAGAGGGCAGCATAGCGTTATCCAGGCATGAAATATGGCGTTAACGCTGCAACGGCAATGCATTATTCCGCGCCCCCCGCCAAGCTGCGACGTGTTACATTGATTTCATGACCATCGACGTCATCGACCTCCGCGATTTCTACTCGCGACGCCTCGGCATCGTGGCGCGGCGGCTGATCAATCGCGGCATCCATGCACGCTGGCCCAACATGCAGGGCCAGCGCGTGCTCGGCCTCGGTTATCCCACCCCCTATCTCGGCCTGTTCCGCGAGGACAGTGAGCGTTGCATCGCCTTCATGCCGGCGGCGCAGGGCGTGCTGAAATGGCCGACCGCGCGGCCGACACTCGCAACGCTGGTCGATGAATTTTCGCTGCCGTTGCCAGATGCGGCCGTCGATCGCATCCTTCTGGTTCATGCGCTGGAAATGTCCGACGATCCGGAAGGGCTGTTGCGCGAGGTCTGGCGGGTGCTGGCGCCATCCGGCCGGGTGATGGCGGTTATTCCGAACCGGCGCGGGGTGTGGACGCGTACCGACAACACGCCGTTCGGTCACGGCCGGCCGTATTCGCGCTCGCAGATCACGCAATTGCTGCGGCAGACCTGGTTTACGCCGACGGCGTGGGGCGAAGCGCTGTTCATGCCGCCGGTTGCGGGCGGCTGGTTCCTGCGCTCGGCGATGGCGTGGGAACGCGTCGGCGCGGCGCTGTCGCTGCCGTTCGCCGGCGTTCATATCGTTGAAGCCACCAAGCAGGTCTATCGCGCGATCCCGGCGCACCGCGAACGCACGCGGCTGATTCCGGCGCTGGAGCCGGTATTGGTGCCGTCGTCATTGCAGCGGCGGGATAACGTATGACGCACGCCGTCCCGGCGAACGCCGGGACGAATCGCCTGCTTACTCGTTCCCCGGATTGAAATCGTCGCCCGGTGTCACCGGCGCGGCGAGGCCTTCGGGGCGCGGGCCGTGCGGCCGGCGGCGCCGCCGCGGGAAGCGCTCTCCGCCGCCGCCCTCGAAACCGCCAGGGCCGCCATTGATCTGCGGCTGCGGTCCGGTGATGAATGACGGCAGGCGGTCGACGCTGACATTGTCCGCAATGACCGGCTGTGGCTGCTGTTGTGGCTGCGGCTGAAACTGCTGTTGCGGACGATGTTCGCGATGTTCGCGCGGCTGATGCTGGTCGCGCGGCTGGTAGGGCTGGCTGTCGCGCTGGTGATCGCGCGGATTGTTGTCGCGCGGCACGAAAGGCTGCGGCTGCACCGGAACGAAGCCGGGCTCCTGGCCGAAATTGGAAAAGCTCTCGCTCTCGTCGTCGCCATCCTCCGGGGCCATTTCGTTCTCGGTGCGCGGCTGCGGCTGGTTCTGGCGGAACTGCTCCTGGGCGGCAGCGATCAGGCGGAAATAATGCTCGGCATGCTGATAGTAATTCTCGGCGGCCACCGGATCGCCCGAGGAGCGCGCATCGCGTGCCAGCTGCACGTATTTTTCCGCGACGTGGGATGCGGTTCCGCGGATCTTGATATCGGGTCCGTTGGACTCGAACACCCGGGTCATCGGGTTCTGGCCGCGCCCTCGATTGCCGTCATTCCTGTTGTTGTTGTTCCGGTTGCGCATCCGCTTGTTGTTGTTCTGACCGTTTCTCATGTCTTGCCTTTATTCCAGCCCTGAAGTTGTCAGCCTTGAAGTTAAGAACCGTGGATGGTCGTCGTCAAAGTCGCCTCACCGATCCGGCACGCATCACGCACACCGGATAGCAGTGCAGTTCAATTACACACAGATGTCGCCGTACGTCGCGGTCAACAAGGACGCGCTCCCCAACAGTCCAGCGAGCGCCGCTGGCTGCATCAAATCATTCCGCCTGCCAAGACAAGCAAAGGTTTCTCGCGTGAGTTTTCAAGCGCAATATCAGGCTTTCGTTCGCTTTGCGGTCGCAAGCAGCGCAGCTGTCAAAAGCCATCGCGCTCGATTAGACCTGCGTTTTGGAACCTTTCACTCGGGGCGGGCTCTCGCTCTGAGAACTCTGGCCTCCACCCGCAATATCCCTACGGGGGTATCTACGGGGCCAGCAACCCTGGACCGATGTTGTGGACGGAACGTAGTCGCTCCCGGGGAATATTCCAAGTGGTTTTTTTGCATTCCAATCGGGCTTTATGGGGGCATTTTTAGGCCCGCGACGGCCCGGCGGATCCCCGCCAGATCGGCTCTGGGCGGCTCTGGCATTAACCCTGCTGCTGTCATCAAAGCCTGGACATCGCCGCCTTGGCCACGCCCTACCTCGACAACGAGCGCGCCGCGCGGCGCAAGCAGCCTTGCTGCCTGCGGAACGAGGATGCGATAGGCATCCAGTCCGTCCGGGCCACCGTCCAGCGCACGAAGCGGATCGTGATCGCGGACTTCGGTGGCGAGACCGGCGATTTCCGCCGAGCGGATGTAGGGCGGGTTCGACACGATCAGATCGAATGGCGCCGACAGGGCCGCCAAAAAGTCGCAGGCGACAAAGATGGCGCGACGCTCCAATTGGAGATAGATGGCGTTGGTCCTCGCCGTCCGCAAGGCGGTCACGCTGATATCGGTGCCGACGCCACACGCGCCCGGCAATTCGGACAAAAGCGCCAACAGAATCGCGCCGGAGCCGGTGCCGATATCGGCGATGCGCAGGCGCCGATCCGGCTGCGGCGCGGCGCGGATCAATTCCAGGGCCAGTTCGACCACCGTCTCGGTGTCGGGCCTCGGCACCAGCGTCTCTGCCGAGAGTGTTAGCGGCAGTCCCCAGAATTCCTTGAGCCCAAGAATACGTGCGACCGGCTCGCCTGCAAGGCGGCGGCGGGCGAACTCCTCGATCCGTATCGATTGATCGGATGTGAGCGGCCGGCTCGCCGCCGTGATCATGCCAGTGAGATCGAGACCCAGCACCGCGCCGACCAGCAGCCGTGCGTCGAGTTCGGCCGAATCGATCTGTCTGGATTTCAATCGCGCGGTGAGCATGCGTCGCGCAGTTTCGACAGATTGTCCGCTCATGCGTCGTCCCCGCGAAAGCGGGGACCGATACGCCGCGGCCTCTCGGTAGGGGCGGTAGGCGTTGATATCTCGCGCAACCACGACGGCCTGTGGTTATGGGTTCCTGCTTTCGTAGGGACGACACCGAGATTGTTGTGGCATCTCGGGCATGGCCGGGACGACGAGAGGTTGTCGCTCACGCCGCGGCGCCCTGGGCGGCGAGCTGCGCCGCCTGATGCTCGGTGGTGAGGGCATCGACCAACTCGCCAAGCGCTTCGCCCGCCATCACCTGCGGCAGTTTATAGAGCGTCAGGTTGATGCGGTGGTCGGTGACGCGGCCTTGCGGAAAATTATAGGTGCGGATGCGCTCGGAGCGGTCGCCGGAGCCGACCTTCTCGCGGCGATCCGCCGAGCGCACGGCGTCGATGCGCTGGCGTTCGGCGTCGTAGATGCGGGAGCGCAGGATGTTCATCGCCGAGGCGCGGTTTTTGTGCTGCGAGCGGCTGTCCTGCATCATCACCACGATCCCGGTCGGAATATGGGTGATGCGGATCGCGGACTCGGTCTTGTTGACATGCTGGCCGCCAGCACCCTGCGCGCGCATGGTTTCGATCCTGAGATCATCCTGCTTGATGTCGACATCGACATCCTCGACCTCGGGCAGCACGGCAACCGTCGCTGCCGACGTGTGGATGCGGCCCTGCGTCTCGGTGTCGGGCACGCGCTGCACCCGGTGTGCGCCGGATTCGAATTTCAGTTTCGCAAATGCGCCGCGGCCCTTCACTTCGGCGATGATTTCCTTGAACCCCCCCATGGTGCCTTCGCTGGCGGAGATCACCTCGACCTTCCAGCCCTGCAGGCTTGCGAAGCGCTCATACATCCGGAACAGGTCGCCGGCAAAAAGTGCTGCCTCGTCGCCGCCGGTGCCGGCTCGGATTTCCAGCACCACGTTGCGATCGTCCATGGCGTCCTTGGGCAACAGCGCCACGCGGATCTGCTGCGCCAGTTCGAGACTGCGCGCGGCGAGCGTTTCGCGCTCGGCCTCCGCCATGCCGCGCATCTCGGGCTCGGTTGCGGGATCCGATATCAGTGCCTCGATGTCGGAAATTTCCTTGTTTGCGGCGCGATAGGCTTTCACCGCGTCGATTAGTGGATTGAGCTCGGCGAGTTCGCGCGTGATCCGCACATAGGCTTCCGAATTCACCTGGCCCAGCAACTGGTTCTCTAGGGAAGCGTGGTGCGCCAGCAGGATATCAAGTTTGGCTTCGGGGAGCATCGACATGGGTCAGGTCTCGAATTAGGGGCGCATTCAGCAGAAAGTGGATTCGGGTTTTGATGCGCGTCAACTATAAAATGCTTCAGCGGCGTCGTGCGGGCACGGCCTCGCTACAACGACAGCCCCTCGGCTTCGGCAAATTCCGTCAGCTTGCGCCGGATCGACACGCTGCCGGACGGCGCGTCGAGCAGCGGCATCAGCATCGCTTCGGCTTTTTTGGCGTCGAGGTCGAGGATCAGCGCCTTGACCGGACCATGCGCGGTCGCGGAAAGCGACAGCGAGCGGTAGCCGAGCGCGATCAGCGCCAGCGCGCCGAGCGGCTTCGACGCCATTTCGCCGCACAGCGAGGCGGTCTTCTTCGCCGCATTCGCCTTGCGCACAATGTCGCGCAACGCCCTCAGGATCGGGGCCGACATGGTATCGAACCGCTCGGATACCTTGGCATTGCCGCGATCGACCGCAAACAGGAACTGGAACAGGTCGTTGGATCCGACCGAGACGAAATCGACCTTCTTCAGGAGTTCGTCGAGCTGATAGAGCAGCGCCGGCACTTCCACCATGGTGCCGACGTCGATGCGCTCCGGCAGAGCGTGGCCGTGCTGCCGCAGATAGGTCAGTTCGCGCTCGACGAGTGCCTTGGCGGAATCGAATTCGGCGACCTCGGTAATCATCGGAAACATGATGCGCAGCGCGCGGCCGCCGCCGGCGCGCAGCAGTGCGCGGATCTGGCCGCGCAGCAGGCCGGGCCGGTCGAGCCCGAGCCGGATCGCGCGCCAGCCGAGCGCGGGGTTTTCCTCGATCACGGTTTCCATATAGGGCAGCGCCTTGTCGCCGCCGATATCGAGGGTGCGGAAGGTCACGGGCTTGGGGCCGGCGGCATCCAGCACCGCGCGGTAGAGCGCGAGCTGGTCGCTACTGCGCGGCAGGCTCTGGCCGACCATGAATTGCAGTTCGGTGCGGAACAGGCCGATGCCGGCGCTGCCGGTGTCGTCGATATGCGGCAGATCGATGATCAGGCCGGCATTGATCATCAGTTCGATATGCTGGCCGTCCTTGGTCACGCACGGCTTGTCGCGCAGCGCCGAATACTGCGCCTGCCGCCGCGCGCGGAAGCGCACCCGTTCCGCATAGGCCGATTCGATTTCTGCCGAGGGACGGACATAGATCGAGCCCGAAGTGCCGTCGACGATGATGGCGTCGCCGGGATCGGCGATACCCGGCGCGTTCGGCACTTCGCCGACCGCGGCGATGCCGAGCGCGCGCGCCACGATCGAGACGTGGGAATTGGCGGTGCCTTCTTCCAGCACCAGCCCGCGCAGGCGCTTGCGGTCATAATCGAGCAGCGCCGCGGGCCCCATCGCGCGCGCGATCAGGATCGCGTTGTCGGGCAATTGTTCCCGCGAAGGCGCGTGATCCTGCCCGACCAGTTGCCGCATCAGGCGATGGCCCAGATCTTCCAGGTCATGCAGGCGGTCGCGCAGATAGGGATCGGTGGAACGCAGCATGCGCGCGCGAGTGTCGGACTGCACGCGCTCGACCGCGGCTTCCGCGGTGAGGCCGGTGGCGACCGCCTCGTGCAGCCTGTGCGACCAGCCATGATCGTTCGCGAACATGCGGTAGGCTTCCAGCACGTCGCGGTGCTCGCCGCCTTCGGCGACATCGCCGCGCTCCAGCATGCGGTCGAGGTCGGCGCGCAATTTTGTCAGCGCAGTGTCGAGCCGCTTGATTTCCTTCGGCAGGTCCTCGGCGATGTAATTGGTGATGACGACGCGCGGCTCGTGTAGCACGACATGGCCGAGCGCGATGCCGTCGGACAGGATCGCGCCGGTCTTATGCAGCGAATGCCGCGCGGCGGGTTCGGCACCGGGCTGCGCCAGCGCCGACAATTCGCCGGAGGCGATCATCTCCGCCAGCACCATCGCGGTGGTCTGCAGCGCCTCGACCTCTTCCTCGACATAGGTGCGCTTGGCGCGGTTCTGCACCACCAGCACGCCAAGCGTATTGCCGGCGCGCAGCACGGGAACGCCAAGGAACGAATGATAGATTTCTTCGCCGGTCTCCGGGCGGAACGAGAAGGCGGGGTGGTTCTGCGCGTCGCTCAGGTTGAGGGGGGTCGCCTCGCTCGCGACCAGGCCGACCAGGCCCTCATGCGCGCTCAGAACCGTGCGGTGCACGGCGCCACGGTTGAGGCCTTCGGTGGCATAGAGCTCGAGCGTGTTGTCGACGCGCAGCACATAGACCGAGCAGACCTCCGCCACCATATTGGCGGCGATCAGCACCACGATCTTGTCCAACCGTTCCTGGGCCGAGACCTGCTCCGCCATGGTTTCGCGGAGCCGTCTCAGCAAGACGCGGGGGCCTCCCGACGCGCTCCGCATATGGCAAAATCCTCCCCCGCGAATCCAGCAGGCCGGGTGGCCGGCAGCTGGCGTTAAACTCAACGAAAACAACAATTTTAATCATTCGGCGCCGCCGCAAGCCCTGGAAACCGGCCGAATCAGGATAGCCAAAACTGTGGCACAGTTTGCGGCAGCCCATCCAAGAGGCCGTATAGCGAATTGAGGCTTGTTTTGCCAAGCAAAACGCCTGCCAGAGGGCATAACGTCTCCGTCAGCCCAATGCTGCGACAGCTAAGGGAAAATCTTTCTAAACCTGGTCGAGCCCATAGAGCGTATGCAGCGTCCGTACCGCCAGCTCGGTATAGGCAGCGTCGATCAGCACCGAAAACTTGATTTCGGAGGTGGTGATGGCACGGATGTTGATATTGCGCGCGGCCAGCGCCGAGAACGCCTTGGCGGCGACACCGGCATGGCTGCGCATGCCGCTGCCGATCACCGAGACCTTCGCGACATCGGTGGCGCTGTCGAGCCGCGCATAGCCGATCTTGCCCTTGGCCGAGGTGATGGTGTCGCGGGCGCGGGTGTAGTCGGAGGCCGGCACCGTGAAGGTCAGGTCGGTGGTGGCGCCGTCCTCGGAGACGTTCTGCACGATCATGTCGACGTTGATATTGGCGTCCGCCAGCGGGCCGAAGATCGCAGCGGCAACCCCCGGCTTGTCCTCGATCTGGCGGACGGAAATCTGGGCTTCGTCCTTGGAAAAGGCGATACCTGTGACGACGTGGCTTTCCATGATTTCCTCCTCGCTGCAGATCAGCGTGCCCGGCGGCGTGCCGTGCGGGTCGATATCCTCGGGTCTGTCGAAACTGGAACGCACGAACACCGGCATGTTGTGGACCATGCCGAGTTCCACCGAGCGGACCTGCAGCACCTTGGCGCCCTGCGAGGCCAGTTCCATCATCTCCTCGAACGCAATCCTGTCGAGCCGTCGCGCCTTGGGAACCACGCGCGGGTCGGTGGTGTAGACGCCGTCGACATCGGTGTAGATATCGCAGCGGTCGGCACGGATTGCGGCCGCGATCGCCACCGCCGAAGTGTCGGAACCGCCGCGCCCGAGCGTGGTGATCCGCCCGGTTTGCGGGTTGATGCCCTGGAAGCCGGCGATGACGGCAACTTCCTTGCGTTCCCTGAAACGGTTGATCAGCTCCGCGCCGTTGATCTCGAGGATCCGCGCCGAGGCGTGGGCGTCGCTGGTCTTGATCGGGATCTGCCAGCCCTGCCAGGAGCGCGCCTGGATCCCGATCGCCTGCAGCGCGATCGCGAGCAGCCCGGCGGTGACCTGTTCGCCGGACGCCACCACGGCGTCGTATTCGCGCGCGTCGTGCATCGGGGATGTCTCCCGGCACCATTCCACCAGCTCATTGGTCTTGCCGGCCATCGCGGACACCACCACGGCGACGTCATGACCGGCGTCGACCTCGCGCTTGACGTGGTGCGCGACGTTGCGGATACGGTCGATATTGGCGACGGAGGTGCCGCCGAATTTCATCACGAGGCGGCCCATGACGACTGGTGCATTCCCTGACAGGTTAAGTAATGTAACCCGCACGGAAACCGGGGCGCACGGGCCAAAAGGCGCGTATACATAGCGGCACGGATTCGGGCAAGCAACCGGGTTCCCCGGGGATGATGCGGGACAAGTGGCGTTGAGGTCATTGAGGCAGGCGTATGGGGCGTTATATCGACGATATCCTGCAGCCCGGCGAAAAGGTGCTGTATTCGACCAACGCTCACTGGATGTTCTATTTGCCCGGAATCGCGGCCTGGATCGTGGCCGTCTTCCTGTTATTCCTGTCGCGCTCGACCACCACCGAAAGCATCGTACTGTTGTGCCTGTCGGCCTCGGCCGTGGTGGCGATCGTGGCACTCTACTGGACCATGAAGGCCTGGTTCCATCGCTGGACCACCGAGACCGACGTCACCAACATGCGCGTCGTCCACAAGACCGGCTTCATCAAGCGGCGCACTTTTGAAATGAGCCTCGACAAGGTCGAGAGCGTCGACGTCAACCAGAGCATTCTCGGCCGTCTCCTCAACTACGGCAACGTTACCGTGCGGGGTGTCGGCGAGGGCGCCGAGACGATCGATAACATCGCTGCCCCGCTCGAATTCCGCAATCACATCACCGCCCGATAGGAGCGGCGCGCAAGCCATGGCCATGTCACAAAACTCTTCTGCGAATTTGCCGGGCGCTTCGGGAAGCACCGTCGACCCCAATGAGGTCGCGAAATTTTCAAAGCTTTCGGACGAATGGTGGGACCCCAAAGGCAAGATGGCGCCGCTGCACAAGATCAACCCGCTGCGGCTGACCTATATCCGCGACGCCGCCTGCCGCAAGTTCGAGCGCAATGTCAAAAGCCTGAATTGTCTTTCCGGCCTGCGTATCCTCGACATCGGCTGCGGCGCCGGCCTGTTGTGCGAGCCGTTCACCCGGCTCGGCGCGCAGGTGATCGGCGTCGATCCGTCCGCCAGCAACATCGCGGCGGCCCGGCTGCATGCCGACAAGGGCCATCTGTCGATCGACTATCGCTGCACCACCGTGGAAGAAATGGATGTGCGCGAACGCTTCGACATCGTGCTGGCGATGGAAGTGATCGAGCATGTCAGCGATGTCGGCATGTTCCTCAATCGCTGCACCGCGATGCTCAAGCCCGGCGGCATGATGGTGATCTCGACGCTGAACCGCAACTGGAAGAGTTTTGCGCTCGCCATCGTCGGCGCGGAATATGTCCTGCGCTGGCTGCCGCGCGGCACCCACCAATGGGACAAGTTCGTCATCCCCGATGAACTCGCCCATCATCTTGAGAACAACAAGCTCGCCATCACCGATCAGGCCGGCGTGGTCTACAGCCCGTTTGCCGACCGCTGGAGCCTCTCCTCCGACATGGACGTGAATTACATGGTGGTCGCGGAAGGGGCGAGTTGATTTAATTTAAAGGCGTAGCTTACCTCTCCCCGCCCTCACCCCAACCCTCTCCCCGTAAGAACGGGGCGAGGGAGCAGAGCGCAATCCTGTCATGACGCCGTCTCGGTTGACCGCGGGGTCAGCGACCTTCACGGTGCCTGCGATTCTCGCCGGCTAACCGAATCCTCCGCCCATGTTCAGCATCGCCTCGCTCTGGATTCCCTTCACCATCACGGCTGCGCTCGGGCAGGTCGCGCGCAATGCGATGCAGCGGCAGTTGACGGGACCGCTCGGCACCTGGGGCGCGACCAATATCCGTTTCCTGTTCGGCTTTCCGTTCTCGATCGTTTTCTTCGCCGTCGTGCTGGTTGTGAGCGGAGACCATGTGCCGTGGCCGACGCCTGCGTTCTGGCCGTGGCTGTTGCTCGGCGCACTCAGCCAGATCGTCGGTACCGGCATGATGCTGCTTGCCATGAACGATCGTTCCTTCGTGGTGACGACGGCCTATCTGAAGACCGAGGCGATCCAGACCGCGATCTTCGGTTTTGTCTTTCTCGGCGATCATCTGACGCTGCTCAAGGTGGTCGCGATCCTGATCGCTACCGCCGGCGTGGTCATCGCCGCGCTGCGGCCTGGAGCGGAGAAGGGCTTTGCCGATTTGAAGCCGACGCTGCTGGGCCTTGCCGCCGCGGCCGCATTCGCGCTGTCGGCGGTTGGCTTCCGCGGTGCCGTGATCGTCGTGCCCGGCGTGTCGTTCGTGACGGCTGCGTCCTATACACTGGTATTCGGGCTGTTGGTGCAGACGCTGGTGCTGACGATCTATCTGCTGGCCCGCGCGCCCGACGTGCTCAGCAAAATCCTGGGGTTGTGGAAACCCTCGGTGTTTGCGGGCTTCATGGGCGCGTTCGCCTCGCAGTTCTGGTTCCTGGCGTTTGCGCTCACGGCGGCTGCCAATGTGCGCACGCTGGCGCTGGTCGAGGTGCTGTTTGCGCAGGGGGTGGCGTATTACTCGTTCAAGCAGCCGCTGTCGGGGCGTGAGCTTTTGGGCATCGCGCTGATCGTGATCGGCGTGGCGCTATTGGTGGCGGTCTAGCGCTTGATGACAATCAACACCGCGCCGGCGGCGATCAGCGCGATGCCGAGCCAGCCATTGAGCGAGGGCCGCTCGCCGAGAAACACCACGCCGAACAATGCCACCAGCACGACGCTCAATTTGTCGATCGGCGCCACCAGCGTCGCGGGCCCAAGCTTCAGCGCGCGGAAATAGCACAGCCAGGACGCGCCGGTGCCGAGGCCGGAGAGCACCAGAAAGATCCAGCTCTTGGTCGAGATCGGCCCAGGGTTAGTGAATTGCCCGGTCGCAAACAGGATCAGCGAAAAACTGATCAGCACGACAATGGTGCGGATGAAGGTCGCGAGGTCGGGATTGATATCCTCGACGCCGACTTTTGCGAAGATCGCGGTCAGCGCGGCGAACACCGCCGACAGCACCGCCCAGACTTGCCATGATGACAGCGTTTCCGGGTTCATGAAGGGACCTTCAAGACAGGTTTAGGCTGCAGCCGTCACCCTGAGGTGGCGATCGAAGCGAAGGCCTCGAAGGGCGGCGGCATGTTGTAGGCCGAGTTATCATCCTTCGAGGCTCGCAAGAACTCGCACCCCCAGCGACAACGGCGAGGCCGTTGCGCAGGGATGACGGCCGGGCGTCAGTTCCTGTCGTCCGGCAGCACCGGCAGCGGCGAGACTTCGACGCCTTCCTCGATCAGGGAGCGCGCTTCATCCGGCGATGCCTCGCCGTAGATCGGGCGATGTTCGATATCGCCGTAATGCATTTTCCGCGCTTCATTGGGGAAGCGCTCGCCGACATTGTCGGCATTCTTCACGATGTGATCGCGCAATTCCTTGAGCTTGGCGCGCAGTTCGCGTTCCTGCGCCATCATCAGCGGCGTCGACGCCGGTGCCGCGACATCTGTGGTCGGTGTCGCGGCGGCGGGAACTGGCTCAGGCGCAGCAATTTCCCGGCCCTTCTTGCTCACGATCCGTGGGGCCATGATCGCTCTTTCGACCTTGGCCGAGCCGCAGGCGGGACAGTTCACCAGCTTGCGCTTTTCCTGGGATTCGTAGGCCGCAGAACTCTGAAACCAGCTTTCAAACGCATGGCCGCGTTCGCAGCGGAGCGAGTATCGGATCATGCCGATCCCCGCACCAGGTGCAGATGCTCGGGGCCTGCCTTGGGATCGGCAACGCTGAAGCGCCTTCCATGCTGCAGCGACGGCACGGCTTTCCGCGCGGTCTCGACTTTGGCCGGATCGATCCTGGCCATGAACACGCCAGGCTCGACGCCGCCCTCGGCGAGCACCTCGCCCCAGGGCGCGACGATCAGCGAGTGGCCAAAGGTCTCGCGCTTGTTCTCATGCATACCGGCTTGCGCGGCGGCAAACACGAAGCAGCCATTCTCGATGGCGCGGGCGCGCAGCAACGTGTGCCAATGCGCCTCGCCGGTTTTTCGGGTGAAGGCGGAAGGCACGGTCAGGAACGCCGCGCCACTCTCGGCAAGCGCGCGGTACAGCGCCGGAAAGCGCAAATCGTAGCAGATCGTCAGCCCGATCCGGCCCCAGGGCAGGTCGGAGATCACGGCGGTTTCGCCCGGCTGATAATTCGCGGATTCGCGATAACTCTCGCCGCCCGGCAGATCGATATCGAACATATGGATCTTGTCGTAGCTGGCGATCACCAGTCCATCCGGTCCGATCAGGAACGAGCGGTTGACCGCCCGCTCCGGCGAAGCGCGCAGCGCCAGCGAGCCGACATGGAGATGGATCTTCAACTCCCCGGCCAGCGCGCGATAGGCCTTGAGCGAAAGGTCGTCCTCTTCAGTGGCGAGATGTTCGAACAGCGCCTTGCGGTTAAGCTGCATCATGTTGCTGACCTCGGGGGTCTGCACATAGTCGGCGCCTTGCGCGGCGGCCTGCCGGATCAGCTTGGTTGCCTGTTCGAGGCTGGGCTCCGGCAACAGCCCGGTGCGCATCTGCACCATGGCGGCGGTAAAGGAGAGGTCGGCGCTCATGAATTGGCCTTTTCGCCCGCCAGCATCGAATCGAGCTTGCCCGCGCGGTCCAGCGCGTAGAGCTCATCGCAACCGCCGACATGGGTCTCGCCGATGAAAATCTGCGGGAACGTCGAGCCGCTGCCGGCGCGATCCCACATCTGCTGACGAAGCGTCGAATCGGTGGCGACATCGTGCTCGGTGAACGCGGCTTTTTTGCGCGTCAGCAGCGATTTGGCGGCGCTGCAATAGCCGCAGCCCGGGCGGGTGTAGATCTCAATGGCAACGGTCATTTCGCGCTCGGTCAGGTGAGAATACCCAATTATATGGGAGCTTTGTGGGTGTCCACAACCCGGGCAAACACCAGCACGTCGACGGAGGCGGCTTTGGCACGCAAGAGTGCCCGTGCGCAGGCATCGGCGGTGGCGCCCGAGGTCAGGACATCGTCGATCAGCACCACGCGGCGGCCTTGAATCTCGGACTGCCTGGTGTCGGCCACCTTGAACGCGCCCTGCACGTTGCTGGCGCGTTGCGACCGGGACAGCCCGATCTGCTGCTGGGTCGGCCGCACGCGCCGGAGCGCTTCCGAAATCACCTTGACGCCGGTCTGCCGCTCGATGACCCGCGCCAGTGCGCCGGACTGGTTGTAGCGGCGGCTCCAGCCGCGCCGCCAGTGCAGCGGCACCGGAATCAGCATGTCGGCCTCCTCCAGCAGCTCATGCCCCGCCCTTGCCATCCAGCGGCCCATGGCAGGGGCCAAGTCCGTGCGGTCCTGGTATTTCAGCGCATGCACCAGCGTGCGCGCGACGTCGTCATAGCGCACCGTGGCGCGGGCACGTTGATAGGCCGGCGGATTGGCGATCGCCTCCATCGACAGGAGTTCGGGGCCGGGGTCGTAGACGAAGGGGATGCCGAGCCGGGGGCAATAGGGCGGTGCGATGAATGACAGCTTTGACCAGCACTCCGCGCAGACGCCTTCGCCGTCGACCGGTTCGCGGCAGGCGACGCATAGCGTCGGCAGCGCGATGTCGAGCGCGAGCCGCGAGGTCAGCGCCCACGCGCCGCGGCAGGCGTTCAGCGCGCCGCGCAGATGGCTGGGGATGGAACGAGATGGTGATGCCTCGGCGTCCATGCGGGAGAGGCTAGCGCCGGCTTGCACGGTGCTCAAGGGTGCCGGGCGGCGCGATCTGCCGAGCTAAGTGATGGCTCCCGGATAACCAGCCTTACCCCCGTGCGACGCGCTGGCGCGAGCCCGGCCGGTAGGCGAGCCGGCTGTGGCCGGGGCAATAGGGCAAGCCTTCGAGCGGCGTGTTGCCGCAAAAGCAAAAATCCGCAGCGCCCGGGGTGCTGATCGGCCAGCGGCATCTCTCCTCGCTCAGCTCGAGCAACGAGCAGCAATGTTTGCTATGGATCGGCTCGTCGTCGGGTGCGGGCGGCGGCGACTCGCCGTACAACGCCTGGAGCAACCGATATTGCAGCCTTGGCACCGATCCGCCGCGGCGTCCCTTCGGGGCGTCCTTTCGCGCGGGGCGGGGTGCACCGACGGGCCTTTCGCGCGTCAGATTGAGGCGGGCGAGCTTGCCGATGACGGCGTTGCGGCTCACCCCGATGTCGGCGGCAATTTCGCGGCAGGTCAGGCCGGCTTCAAAGCCGCTTTTCAGGCGTTCGATGCGATCGTCGGTCCAGGTGCGTTCGTTGGCGGGCATGTTGATGGTCCCCAAGCTGCGAGTAATCCACTCCCCAATCCGGTTGGCCTGCCGTCGTCCGAACCGCCGCTTTGAAAGTTCCCGTTATGGCGTCTTGCCATTGTCGCGGATCGCAAGCAGCCCATCCTTGATGGCGAGCCGAATGCCTTCCTCGATCAGGGTCCTTGCGACGCCGGGAACGCTGGTGCCGTGGGTGCCCTGTCTCACCAGTTTTTCGAGATAGGTGATGGTGGAGAGCGCCAACGTAATCGGAACACGGTCGGTTTCGGCTTTTTCTGTGGCCATGCCCAAAAGCTAGCCCTTAACGGGTGTACTGAAAAGTATCTTTTTAGAGTCTATTTGGATTCGTTAAGGGGCTGGGAAGGGGACTTGGGTTCCGCCGTAATGTTCGCGGCCGCCGTCCGCCGCGCCGAAGGCGTCCGATTGCCAGATATAGGAGGACCGGCGTACCAGACCGGCATGGCCCCGAACCTGAACGCCGCGCCAAACCTGTTCGACCGCGCCTTGTTGCGGGCGCGGCAGTCGCGGGCCCTGGGAGTTGGGCCAGCCACCTTCCTGCTCGATCGCGTCACCGAGGATATGGAAGAACGATTGCACGCGGTGTTGCGGGATTTTGCCGACGCCGCCGACGTCTGGTCCCCCGGCGAAATCTTGCGAAAATCGTCACGCGATCGCTTCAAGTCGTTTGACCACATTGGCGCGGATGAGCAGGAAACGCTCCCGTTCCAGCCGGAGTCGCTCGACCTTGTGGTGTCGGCTCTCGCCTTCCAGTTCGTCAATGATCTGCCCGGCGTGCTCACACAGATCCGCCGTGCGCTGAGACCCGACGGGCTGTTGCTGGCGGCGATGATCGGCGGCGATACGCTGACTGAACTCAGGCAATCCTTCGCCGCCGCCGAAGCCGAACTCGAAGGCGGGGTATCGCCCCGTGTCGCGCCGTTCGCCGATCTGCGTGACGTCGGCGCGCTGTTGCAGCGCGCGGGTTTCGCGCTGCCGGTCACCGACGTCGACCGCATCGTGGTGCGCTATGACAGCGCGTTCGCGCTGATGGCCGATCTCAGGCGCATGGGCGCGACCAATATCCTGCTCGAGCGGCGGCGGACGCCGACCCGCCGCACCACGCTGCTGCGGATGGCGCAGGTCTACGGCGAGCGCTTTGCCGATGCGGACGGCCGCATCCGCGCCACCTTCGACGTCATCTGGCTGTCGGGCTGGGCGCCGCATGAGAGCCAGCAGAAGCCGCTCAAGCCGGGATCGGCGAAGGTGAGTTTAGCTGAGGCGGTGAGGGGAAAGGCAAAGCCGTAATGTATACCCTCATGGTGAGGAGCGCATCTTTGCGCGTCTCGAACCATGAGGCCGAGCATGCGGCCATCCTTCGAGACGCGCAAAGATGCGCTCCTCAGGATGAGGACTTCCCCTCACATCAACAGATCGATCAGATGCGGGATCAGCGGAATGTCCGCCGGCGGCATCTTGTAGTCGCGCAGTTTGTTGGCGCGGACCCAGGCGAGGTTTTGTCCCTCGCGCGCGATCACATCGCCGTCCCAGCGCCGGCAGATATAGAGCGGCATCAGCAGGTGAAATGCGTCGTAGGCGTGGCTGGCAAAGGTCAGCGGCGCGAGGCAGGCTTCCTTGACGGTGATGCCGATTTCCTCGTGCAGTTCACGGATCAGCGTTGCTTCCGGCCGCTCGCCGGGCTCGACCTTCCCGCCGGGAAATTCCCACAGGCCCGCGAGCGTCTTGCCTTCCGGGCGTTGCGCGATCAGTACGCGCTTGTCGGCGTCGACCAGTGCGCAGGCGACCACGAGGGTGAGTTTTATGTCAGCCATGCGTCACAGCTGCCCGGAAGTTGTTCACGAGCGGTAGTCGCCGTTGATCGCGACATATTCCTTGGTGAGATCGCAGGTCAGCACGCGGTCGCGGCCTTTGCCGAGGCCCAGCACTATTCTGATCTGGACCTTCGGGTTCTTCATGGCGCTTGACACTTCCGCCTCGTTATAGGACGGGTCGCGCGCGCCGCGGCTCGCGACGCGGACGCCGTTGAACGAGATCGAGAGCTTGTCGCGGTTGGCGGGCTCGCCGGCCTTGCCGACGGCCATCACCACGCGACCCCAATTGGCATCCTCGCCGGCAATCGCGGTCTTCACCAGCGGCGAATTCGCCACCGACATCGCGATTTTGCGGGCAGACGCTTTCGACATCGCCCCCTCTACGATGATCTCGACCAGCTTGCGGGCGCCCTCGCCGTCGCGCGCCACCTGTTCGGCGAGATCGGCGAGCACGGCGCGGAAGGCCTTCGTAAAGGCCTTGAGCCGAGGGTCGCTGGCACGGCTGATTTTCGGCGCGCCGTTTGCGGCCGCCGCACCGGTGGCGAAGGCCAGCAGCGTATCGGAGGTCGAGGTGTCGCCGTCGATGGTGACGGCATTGAAGGTGTCCTCGACGCCGCTCTTCAATAGCGACTGCAGCGCGCCGGCCGCAATCGGCGCGTCGGTGAAAACGAAGGCCAGCATGGTCGCCATGTCGGGCATGATCATGCCGGCGCCCTTGGCCATGCCGTTGATGGTGACCTTTGCCTTGCCGAGCTTCGCGGTTGCGGTCGCGATCTTCGGAAAGGTGTCGGTGGTCATGATCGCCCTGGCGGCGTTCATCCATTCAGTCGGCGCGGCCTGCTCTGCGAGCGCGCCGAGCACGCCGTCGAATTTGGTGGCGTCGAGCGGCTCGCCGATCACGCCGGTGGAGGCGAGAAACACCTCACTGGGGCTGCAGCCGAGCGCCCTGGCGGCAATGGAGGCCGTCAGCGTCGTGGCCTGTCGCCCGGTCTTGCCGGTGAAGGCGTTGGCGTTGCCGGAATTGACCACCAGCGCGCGGGCAAGCCCTCCCTTGGAAGATTTGCCGCGCTTAAGTTTGGCGCGGCACCATTCCACCGGTGCCGACGGGCACTTCGATTGGGTGAAGACGCCGGCAACCGCCGTCCCCTTGTCCATCACCGCGAGCAGCACATCGGTGCGGCCCTTGTAGCGGATACCCGCAGCCGCCGTGGCCAGCTTGACGCCGGCGATCACGGGCATGTCGGGGACATCGGTCGGGGCGAGCGGGGAGATGGCGGTGGACATGGGCAAATTCCGAAAAATAGATGTCGTCATGGCCGGGCTTGTCCCGGCCATCCACGTCTTTTCTCGCTGAAAGAGACTTCAAGACGTAGATGGCCGGGACAAGCCCGGCCATGACGGTAGTAAATACTATCGGCTTCGAAGAAGTGACAGCGAATTCTTACTTCTTCGCCGGCGCCATCTTGGCATCGGCGGGCTTGGCAGCGTCCGGCTTTGCCGCCGTGTCGGCGGCCGCCTGGTCCATGCGCTCGACCTTGGCGGCCTCACGCAGCTTGGCCACGTAATCGGCCTGCGCCTTGCGCGTCACATAGGTCTCGATCTGGCCCTTGACCTGCTCGAATGCCGGTGCCTGGCGGTTGCGCTTTTCCTCGACCTTGATGACGTGCCAGCCGAACTGCGACTTCACGGGATCGGAGATCTTGCCGGGCTCGAGCGCAAATGCGACGGCGGAGAATTCGGGTACCATCTGGTCCTTGGTGAAGAAACCGAGATCGCCGCCGTCGGACGCGCCGGGATCCTTGGACTTCTTCTTGGCGAGTTCGGCGAAATCGGCGCCCTTCTTGAGCTCGTCCTCGACCGCCTTGGCCTCGTCCTCGGTCTCGACCAGGATATGCCGCGCGTGCACTTCCTGCTCGCCGGTGATCTGCTTGGAGGCGTCCTCATAGACCTTCTTCATGGCCTCGTCGGTGGTCGCAGCCTTGCCTTCGGTCGCCAGCAGGCTGTCCATCAAAAGCCGGTTGCGCGTGAACGCCAGCCGCTTCTTGAAATCCTCGTTATTCTCGATCTTCTTGTCCTCGGCGGCCTTGGCGACGATTTTCATGTCGATCAGGAACGCCAGCACGTTTTCCTTCTTGGTCGCGGGATCCATCTGCGCCAGGCTCGGGCCCAGTTCCTCCTCGGCGAGTGCGACGTCGCTTTGGCGGATCTCCGCGCCGTTAACTTTTGCCAGTACCGGGTTCGCATCTTCGGCACGCAGCGGCAGAGCGGCCAAAAGGACGATGGCGAGACAGCCCGTCGCGGCTGCGGCGGCGAGGCCAAGGCGCAGGCCGGTTTTCGTTTCCGGGAACGAAGTGGTCATTGAAAATCCTTGTCAAAGATTAGGGCTGTTTGGAGCGGCGGGACACTCGCCCAATCAGGTGGCCTTGGCAACGCGAAAAGTCTGTCAAAATGATGAAATCCTTGACAGGCCGGCGCCCCGTTTCCGAAGTTCGTGAACCCTCGCGGAACCACTGACGCGAACTTCGGAAAATAAAGGGGCCTGGCAAATATCAGAGATTTCCGGTGCCGTTTATCGATTTGAAGCTCCCGGGGCGAACTCGCGGCAACGCTGCAGGAGCCTCAAATCGGCGGCACCAGCCGCCGTTGACAACCCTGTGGCCCAGCCATATCTCTGCGAAACCCAAGTCAATGGCGATAGCGCGTATTTGGCTGCGTTTTTGGCCGCTGAACCCTGGATTGCTGAATTCCCACTCATTTGGCCGATACCCCGGGAATCCGGGCCGGCGCCTCAATGCGTCACGATGAGTTGATAGCCAACTGGGTGGATTACGTCATGGCTGCAACGCCGAACCGCAGGAACAGGAATTTGGCATGATCGGCGCGCTCGCCCGCAAGTTTTTCGGCTCCGCCAACGACCGGCGGATCAAGGGATATCAGCCCCGCGTCGACGCCATCAACGCCGTTGAGCCCGAGATATCAGCGCTGTCGGACGAGGCCTTGAAGGCCCGCACCGGCGAATTCCGCACACAGCTTGCTGACGGCAAGACGCTCGACGACATCCTGGTTCCGGCCTTCGCCACCGTGCGCGAGGCGGCCAAGCGCACGCTCGGCCAGCGCCATTTCGACGTCCAGCTGATCGGCGGCATGGTGCTGCACGAGGGCGACATCGCCGAGATGAAGACCGGCGAAGGCAAGACGCTGGTGGCGACGCTTGCGGTCTACCTCAACGCGCTGGCCGGCAAGGGCGTCCACGTCGTCACCGTCAACGACTACCTCGCCCGGCGCGACTCCGAATGGATGGGCCAGATCTACAACTTCCTGGGCCTCACCGTCGGCGTCATCGTGCACGGGCTGGATGACGCCGAGCGCAAGCAGGCCTATGCGCGCGACATCACCTATGGCACCAACAACGAATACGGCTTCGACTATCTGCGCGACAACATGAAGTACCGGCTCGAGGACATGGTCCAGCGCGGCCACTTCTACGCCATCGTCGACGAAGTCGACTCGATTTTGATCGACGAGGCACGCACGCCCCTGATCATCTCCGGACCGCTCGACGACCGTTCGGAATTCTACAACACCATCGACACCTTCTTTCCCCAGCTCGACAAGTCCGATTACGACGTCGACGAGAAGCAGCGCACGGTAACGCTGACCGAAGCCGGCATGGAGAAGATCGAGACCCTGCTGCGCGACGCCGGCCAGCTCAAGGGCGATTCGCTCTACGACGTCGAGAACGTCTCGGTCGTGCACCACATCAACCAGGCGCTGCGCGCGCACTCGCTGTTCACGCGCGACAAGGACTACATCGTTCGCGACGACGAGGTCATCATCATCGACGAGTTCACCGGCCGCATGATGCCGGGCCGGCGCTATTCCGAGGGCCTGCACCAGGCGCTGGAAGCCAAGGAACATGTTCAGGTTCAGCCGGAAAACCAGACGCTGGCCTCGATCACGTTCCAGAACTATTTCCGGATGTACGAAAAGCTCGCCGGCATGACCGGCACGGCGGCCACCGAAGCCGACGAACTGTTCGACATCTACAAGCTGGAGGTCGTGGAAATCCCGACCAACGTGGCGGTGGCGCGGCTCGACGAGGACGACGAGGTCTATCGCACCCAGACCGAGAAATACGCCGCGATCCTGGCCGAGGTGGAGCGCGCCAATGCGCGGCTGCAGCCGGTGCTGGTCGGCACCGCCTCGATCGAAAAATCCGAAGTGCTGGCCGATTACCTGAAAAAGAACGGCTACAAGCAGATCGATTTCGGCAACGAAAACGCGATGGAAAAGCTTTACGCCGCCGCCCGCGCCGGTAAGCCCGCAAAACTGTTCGCGGTGCTGAACGCGCGCTTCCACGAACAGGAAGCCTATATCGTCGCCGAAGCCGGCGTGCCCGGCGCGATCACGATCGCGACCAACATGGCAGGGCGCGGCACCGACATCAAGCTCGGCGGTTCGCTGGAAATGCGTATCCAGCACGAGACCGCCGGCATCACGGACGAAGCCGAGAAGGCCGCCAAGATCGAGCGCATCAAGGCCGACGTCGAACGTTTTCGCGAGATCGTGCTGAAGGCGGAAGAGACCGTCGAGGTCGAGCCCGCCAAGGGCACCAAGCCGGCCAAGACCGCGACCAAGCCCGGCGGGCTCTACATCATCGGCTCCGAACGCCACGAATCCCGCCGCATCGACAACCAGCTGCGCGGCCGCTCCGGACGCCAGGGCGATCCCGGACGCTCGAAATTCTTCCTGTCGCTGGAAGACGATCTGATGCGGATTTTCGGATCCGACCGGCTCGATTCGATGCTGACGCGGCTTGGGCTGAAAGAAGGCGAGGCCATCATCCATCCCTGGATCAACAAGGCGCTGGAAAAGGCGCAGCAGAAGGTCGAGGCCCGCAACTTCGACATCCGCAAGAATCTCCTGAAGTTCGACAATGTGCAGAACGACCAGCGCAAGGTGATCTTCGACCAGCGCATCGATCTGATGAAGGACGCAAGCGTCGCCGAGACCGTGGCCGACATGCGCCGGGCCTTTGTCGAGGACGTCGTCACCAAGCACGTGCCGGAACATGCCTATGCCGAGCAGTGGGACACCGCCGGCCTCAAGGAAGAACTGAAGCGCGTGCTCGATGTCGATTTGCCGGTCGATGCATGGGCCAAGGAAGAGGGCATCGCCGACGAGGAACTGCTGTCGCGCATCGAGAGCCGCGTCGACGAGCACATGGCGGCCAAGGTCGCGCAATGGGGCCCCGACGTGATGCGTTACGTCGAAAAGACCATCCTGTTGCAGACGCTGGATCATCTCTGGCGCGAGCATCTGATCATGCTCGATCATCTGCGCCAGGTGATCGGCCTGCGCGGCTACGGCCAGCGCGATCCGCTGCAGGAGTACAAGTCGGAAGCCTTCAGCCTGTTCGAGGCGATGATCGCTCACTTGCGCGAGGCGGTGACGGCGCAATTGATGCGCGTCGAAATCGTGCCGCCGGAAGACCAGCAGCCGGCACTGCCGGCCATGGAAGCGCACAAGTTCGATCCCAATACCGGCGAGGATGAGCTCGCCTTCGCCAGCGCTTCGCTGGTGCCCGCCGCCACCGCCAACCGCGATCCCAGGAATCCGGCGAGCTGGGGCAAGGTCGGCCGCAACGAGGATTGTCCCTGCGGCTCAGGCAAGAAGTACAAGCACTGCCACGGCAAGTACGCGTGAGCATGCGCGGTTGACGATGCACTGACGTCATCATCCGCGAGAGCGCCATTGTCGTGATGCCCATGCTTGGTGTGGACGTCTTTCTATCTTTTCGGGATCGCCGCGAGCGCAACAAGTTTACGCTGTCTGCGCAAGGCAGATTGCCATGCTGGCCGTGACGGTGCAATTCGGCAGTGGTTCAGCTTACTTCGCCGCCGAGAAGCGGCTCTCGAACGAGTTCGCCGACACGATCGGCTGCGAGCCGGCGACGAGACCATCCTTCGCAGGCGGCGCAGCGGGAGCCGGGGCGTCAGACACCGAGGGTTTCAGCGGCGGCCGGGCGGCGGCCTGTTTGGTATCCGGCGCCTTCGGCGCGGTGGCCTTCGGGATTGCGGCTTCCGGATGTGACGGCTCGTTGCGCCTGGCCTCGGCGGCTTTCGGCTTTGCGGCGGGAATCGGCTGCGCGGTTGCGGTGGTATCGGCCGCCGCGCCACCTAGCCCCACCTTGCGGGCGAGGTTGCTGAAGAATCCGTCGTCGGATGGCGCGCTCGGTGCCGCGGATGCCACCCGGGTCGATGGCGCGGCCGCTTGCACCGGCGCCATCGAGGCGACCAGCGGCTCTTGCGGCGAAGTAACCGGTCCGCGCGGCGGATTGACGGTCGGGGGAATGGTGCCGGGCGCGCGGCTAAGCGCGAGCAGCGACAGGCCCTGGCCGTCGCCGCCTTCCGACAGGCCGGTCGAGCCTTCGGGCAGCTTGGAGGCGAACACCTTGTTCATGCCGCCGTCGATGCCGGTGTTGACGCGGGCGACCGGGGTTCCCTTTGCAATCAGCTTCGCGGTCTCGATCTGATCCTGCTGCTGCCTTTCGCGCACGGCGTCGGCGACTTCATCCGGGATCACATAGGCCGGGCACTTGGCCGACGCCTCGAACACCGGATCGCGCTTTCCATCCGGCGGCTTGACGGCATCGAACACGTATTTCTTCTCGCAGAAATCGACTTTCGGCTCCTGCCGCGTCACCTCGAAATGATCATAGCCTTCCTTGATCATCTTCCAGAACGGCATGTTCGGGTTGTTGCGATGTTTGGCCATGTTGACCGGCGTCATCCGGAACGGATAGGCCTGCAGCTGGAACGACTTCTGGCCGCCGAAGAAGGACTCCCGCCCCAGCGAATAAATCTCTGCGATCTGTTCGTCGGTCATCGCGTAGCAGCCGCGCGACGAGCAGTCGCCATGCACCATCAGCTGCGAGCCGGTATGTCCCAGCGCCCTGTCATAGGCATTGGGGTAGCCGGTATTGAACGAAAGATAGTAGGCCGACTGCGGGTTCATCTGCGCCGGCGAAATGGCATAGAAGCCTTCAGGGGCCTGGCGGTCGCCTTCGCGGACCTTGGGCCCGAGGTCCCCCGACCAGCGGCAAATCGGATAGGTCTTCAATAGCGCGAAGCGGCCGGAGCGATCCTGCTTCCAGACCTCGAGCTCGGCCTCCTGCTTGAACAGCCGGACCAGGATCGGCGATTGCAGATCCATGTCCTTCTCGGTCATTTCGGCGATCAGCTTCGGCGGAACGGGCTGGTTGGCCTTGGCGTTGGTCGCGAGCGAGATTTCGTCGCTGTTGCAGCCGGCCAGTAATCCACCGGCCGCGAGCACGACCGATGCGATGAGCGCGCGGACCAGCGAGCGATCAATCAATGCAAAGCTCCACACCCACCGGGCAATTTTCGCAACCCCAACATAGCGTTCATGCCCTGAAGCTATTGACTAAAATACTATCCTTTGGTCTCCCTCCCCGCAAGCCGATGCGGGCATTGCGGCAAGCTCCACCTCAGGCATGGTCAATAGAAGTTAAATATCGGTGTCTGGGCCTAATTGGGGCCGAAATGGCGGAATTTTGAAAAAGTCGAGGCCAAATGCCGGAATGGCCGTTATGGCGGCGGTTTTTCAAGAAAAAAGCCGGTCTCAGCCCAGTTTTCGGCCGATATCGAGGAATTTCTGGCGCCGCTGCCTGCGGATCGCGTCGGGATCAAGATTGCGCAGCTCGTCAAAGGCCTGCGCGATGGCCTCGCCGGTGGCCGCGATCATGGCGTCGGGATCGCGATGCGCGCCGCCAGACGGCTCCTTCAGAATCGAATCAATCACGCCAAAGCGCAGCATGTCCTGCGCGGTGATTTTCATGCTGGTCGCGGCTTCCTGGGCCTTGGTGCCGTCGCGCCACAGGATCGAGGACGCCGCCTCGGGCGAGATCACGCTGTAGATGGCGTGTTCGAACATCAGCACGCGATTGGCGGTGGTGATGGCGATGGCGCCGCCCGACATGCCTTCGCCGGTGATGATCGCGACATTGGGCACCCCCAGCGACAGGCACGCATCGGTGGAGCGCGCGATCGCCTCGGCCTGACCGCGCTCCTCGGCGCCGATACCGGGATAGGCGCCGGCGGAATCGACGATCGACAGCACGGCAATGCCGAATCGCTCTGCCATCTCCATCAGCCGGACCGCCTTGCGGTAACCTTCCGGGCGCGCCATGCCGAAATTATGCTTGATCCGGGACTCGGTGGTGGCGCCCTTTTCCTGGCCGATCACGCAGATGCTCTCGCCGCGGAAACGGCCGAACCCGCCGATCAGGGCCTCGTCCTCGCCGAATTTGCGGTCGCCGGCCAGCGGCGTGAATTCTGATATCAGCGCGTTGATGAAATCGGTGAAATGCGGGCGCTGCGGATGGCGCGCCACCAGCGTCTTCTGCCACGGCGTCAGGTTGGCGTAGAGATCGCTCAGCGCAAGCGCGGCCTTGTCCTCGATCCGCGCAATCTCGTCGCCGATGTCGCTGCCGGTCGCCGCCAGCGCGCGCAATTCGTCGACCTTGGCCTCGAGCTCGGCAACGGGCTTTTCGAAATCGAGATAGGAGCGCATGTGATCCGGCATCAAATCAATATAGGGAAGAACGCGCGATAGAGCGAAGCGGTTCAGATTCGCGCCAATAAGGCATGTATCCTCAGTTGTTTAGCGCACAATCCGGGTCGGGGTCAGACCCGTTCTGCGGATCGCGCGCTGAGGCGGTCGCGGGTGTGAGACGGCTCTTTCAGGTGAGAAGCCGCTGAAGTCAAGCTGGGCATCCCGGCGTTCGCTGTGGCGACGGGGATTTCTACTTCTCCGCCAGCGGATGCAGGTCGCGCACCAGGCTTTTCAGGCGTTCCTCGACGACATGGGTGTAGATCTGCGTGGTCGAGATATCGGTGTGGCCGAGCAGCGTCTGCACGATGCGAAGATCGGCGCCGTTATGCAGCAGATGGCTCGCGAAGGCATGGCGCAACACGTGAGGGCTGACCAGCCGCGGCGCCAGGCCAGCGGAAGCCGCGAGTTCCTTGAGGTCGCGCGCGAAATGCTGCCGGGTCAGATGTCCGCTCTCGCCGAACGAGGGAAACAGCCATTTCGAAGCGGCGGCGTTCTTCTTGTCCTCGGGCTTGAGCGCTTCCATCGCGGCGAGGTAGTCGGCCATCGCCTGCCGCGACGCCTCGTTCAACGGCACCAGCCGCTCCTTGCCGCCCTTGCCGCGCACCACGATCATGCGGGTATCGCGCCGCGAGGCCGAGTGCGGCAGCGTTACCAGTTCCGACACCCGCAGGCCGGTGGCGTAGAGCACCTCCAGCAGGCAATACAACCGCATCGCGCGAAGCCGCTGCAGCTTTGAAGCTTCCGGCGCAGCGGTCATCTGCTTTGCGCGCACCAGCAGCCGATCGACGTCGGAGATCGACAGCACTTTCGGCAGGCCGCGGCCCCGCTTCGGCCCGGACAGGATCGCCGCCGGATCGTCGCCACGGATTCGCTCGCTCAACAGAAAGCGAAACAAATGCCGCATCGCCGACAGCCGGCGCGCCACGCTCGACGACTTGAAGCCGCGTGCGTCGAGATCGGCGAGATAGTCCCGCAGCGCCTGGGTCTCGGCGCCGGCAAAGCCCTTGCCGCCCGAGGCGAGAAACTCCGAAAGATCGGTGAGGTCGCGGCGATAGGCATCGAGCGTGTTGTCGCCCGCGCCCTGTTCCGCGGCGAGCATGTCGAGGAACAGATTGATCAGCTTGGCATCTGAGGTCTTGGAGCGCATCCGGCGACCCTGGCGGCTATCTCTTGAGGAACTTGTCCGGGGGGATGGTGACGCTGAATTCCCGCGGTTTTGGGTTCACAAAATTCGCCAATGCGAAAATCACCCCATAGACGATGCCGGCGATCACCGCGACGACCGTCAGAAAGCGGAACAGGCTGGGCATATCGGAGCCTCAGGCGGCGAATTAACCATTGAATTCATGTGGGGTGGCCGGGATCGACTACCAACATGTTCGCCCTTCCGTTGCAAGAGACGCTAGTGCGGGGATTCGACATTCGCTTCAGTCTTTCAGCGGGCTCTCATAGCGAATGTCAAATCCAAAACCGCACTAGAATCATATTCTTCTAGTGTCCTTCGGATCTAACATTCGCAACAGAGGTCGCTGCGGCGGGGTGCGAATGTTAGATCCGGGACACTAGCAAGGGTAACGGCCGGGGTAGTATAGGTGGCGCGGAACCCCGCAATTCCAGCGGCGACTGAGCAAATTTCGATGCCTGAGACAGCCTCACCGGCCGGCCCCGGCGTATCCCAGGATGCCGAGATATCGGCGGCGCTGGGCGCGCGCTCAGTGGTATTGGTGGGAATGATGGGCGCCGGCAAGTCCACCATCGGGCGGCGGCTGTCGGCGCGGCTGCGGCTGCCGTTCCTCGACGCCGACACCGAGATCGAGGCGGCGGCCGGCATGTCGATACCGGACATTTTCGAGACCCGCGGCGAGCCGGATTTCAGGGACGGCGAGGCGCGCGTGATCGCGCGGCTGCTCGACAGCGGTCCCGCGGTGCTCGCCACCGGCGGCGGCGCCTTCATGCGCGTGGAGACCCGCAACCGCATTCGCGACAAGGCGGTTTCGGTCTGGCTCAAGGCCGATGCCGACATCATCATGAAACGCGTCAAGCGTCGTGCCGACCGGCCGCTGCTGCAAACCGCCGATCCCGCAGCCACCGTGGGGCGTCTGATCGAGGAACGCGAGCCGGTCTATCAAAATGCGGATATCACGATCTGGTCACGCGATGTACCGCACGAAAAGATCGTCGATGAATGCATCGAGGCCCTGCATGCATGGCTGTGCGGCACCGGCACAAAACCGCCATCGAACACATTGAGTGCCACCCAATGACCGCGCCGCTGAAAAATTCCGATTCCGTGACTGTCGACGTCGCGCTCGGCGAGCGCGCCTATGACATCGTGATCGGCCGCGACGTGCTGCAGTCATTGGGCAGTCGTGTCGCCGCGTTGCGGCCGGGCGCGCGCACCGCCATCGTCACCGACCGCAATGTCGCAAAACATTGGCTCGGCAAGACCGAGGCCTCGCTGTCGCAGGCCGGCATCGCGACGTCGCGCATCATCGTCGATGAGGGCGAGGGTTCGAAAACCTATGCCGGTCTCGAACAGGTCTCTGAAGCGCTGATTGCAGCAAAGATCGAGCGCAACGACCTGGTGGTGGCGCTCGGCGGCGGCGTGGTCGGCGACCTCGCGGGTTTTGCTGCGGCGATCCTGCGCCGCGGCGTCGATTTCGTGCAGCTGCCGACCTCGCTATTGGCTCAAGTCGATTCCTCTGTCGGCGGCAAGACCGGGATCAATTCGCCGCAGGGAAAAAATCTGCTCGGCGCGTTTCACCAGCCGGTGCTGGTGATCGCTGATACCGCCGTGCTCGACACGCTTTCACCGCGCCAGTTCCGCGCCGGCTATGCCGAAATCGCCAAATATGGCGTGCTCGGCGACGAAGCCTTCTTCGCCTGGCTCGAGGCCAACCATGCCGACATTTTCTCCGGCGGCGCGGCGCGCGAGCATGCGATCGCCACCTCCTGCCGCGCCAAGGCGGCGATCGTGGCGCGCGACGAGCGCGAGACCGGCGAGCGTGCGCTGCTCAATCTCGGCCACACTTTCGGCCATGCGCTGGAGGCCGCGACCGGCTTTTCCGACCGGCTATTCCATGGCGAAGGGGTTGCCGTCGGCATGGTGTTGGCGGCGGAATTATCCGCACAGCTCGGAATGATCGGGCAATCCGACGCGGCGCGGGTCAAGCATCACCTTGCCGGGGTGGGCCTGCCAACCCATTTGCAGGATATCGCCGGATTTGCCCAGGAGGGGCTCGCGGACGCCGACACGCTGATGGCGCTGATGGCGCAGGACAAGAAGGTCAAGCGCGGCCGGCTCACCTTCATCCTGCTGCAAGCGGTCGGCCGCGCCGTGATTGCGCCCGATGTCGAGCCGTCGCGGGTCCGCGATTTTCTGCAAGCCAAATTGGCGCGTAAGAACTCTTGGCGCGTAAAACCTAGAGCATGATCCGGAAAAGCGGGAACCGGTTTTCCGAAAAGATCATGCTCCCACAAGATAAAGCGATCGTCACGTCATGGACTGGTTTACCTTCTCCATTGTCATTGCCTGCCTTCTGGTTTCGGCGTTCTTCGCCGCGAGCGAGACCGCGCTGACCGGCGCGTCGCGCGCCAGCATGCTTCGGCTTTCGAAGCAGGGCAATCGCGAGGCCGGCGTCGTCTCCAGCCTGTTCGCGATGCGCGAGCGGCTGATCGGCGCGCTTCTGCTCGGCAACAACATCGCCAATATCGGCGCCTCGGCCTTGGCGACCGGAATCTTCACCGCCTGGTTCGGTGAAGTCGGCGTGCTCTACGCCACCGCCGTGATGACGGTGATGGTCGTGATCTTCGCCGAGGTGCTGCCGAAGACCATCGCCATCAACGCGCCGGACCGGGTCTCGCTTCTGGTCGCACGTCCGATGAAGCTGATGGTGTACGTGCTGGGACCGCTGCTCACCATTGTCGAAGCCATCGTTCGTGCGCTGATGAGATTGCTGGGCATCAAGATCGGCGCCAACCAGCCGATCCTGTCGCCGATCGAGCGTTTGCGCGGTGCGGTCGACCTGCTGCATCACGAAGGCAAGGTCGAAAAGCAGGACCGCGACATGTTCGGCGGACTATTGGACCTGCGCGAGCTGCAGGTGTCCGACGTGATGGTCCATCGCACCGAGATGGTGATGATCAATGCCGACCTGCCGCCGGAGGATCTGGTGGCCGAGGTGCTGGCCACCGAATTCACGCGAATTCCACTGTGGCGCGACAAGCCGGAAAACATTGTCGGCGTGCTGCACGCCAAGGATCTGTTGCGGGCGATCCGCGCCGCCGACGGCGATACATCCAAGATCGACGTCTCGACCATCGCGCTGCCGCCGTGGTTCGTGCCGGAGATGCGCTCGGTGTCCGAACAGCTCAAGGCGTTCCGCCGCCGCAAGACCCACTTCGCGCTGGTGGTCGACGAATATGGCGAAGTAGAAGGCATGGTGACGCTGGAGGATATTCTGGAAGAGATCGTCGGCGATATTTCCGACGAGCACGACGTGGTGGTGGCCGGCGTTCGCGCCCAGCCCGACGGCTCGGTGGTGGTCGACGGCTCGGTGCCGATCCGCGATCTCAACCGCGCGATGGACTGGCATCTGCCCGACGAAGAAGCGACCACGGTTGCGGGTCTGGTGATCCACGAGGCGCGCTCAATCCCGGAACGCGGCCAGAGTTTCACCTTCCACGGCTTCCGTTTCCGGGTGCTGCGCCGCGAGCGCAACCGCATCACCGCGCTGCGGATCCAGGCGGTGCCGCGCGAGGCCGAGGTCGAGGAGAAGAAGCCGAAACGGGCGGGGACGTCGTTTTAGTCCGCTTACCCGCTCCCGCAGGGCGCGGGGTAAGGAAAATTTCAGCCTTTTGCTTCCCCCGGCGCCTGCGCATGGATCGCCAGCGCGTGCACGGAGCCTGCCAGTTCCCCGGCCAGCGCCGCATTAATCATGCGGTGGCGCTCGATCCGGCTCTTCCCTTTGAACGCGGGCGACACAATATAGACACGGAAGTGCGTCTCGCCGCCCGGCCTGTGGCCGGCATGGCCCTCATGCAGATGTGATTCGTCCGAAACGTCGAGGCTTTGCGGCGCGAAAGCTTCGCGCAACTTATTTGTGATACTGTCTTTGGTGCTCATGGCGGCGGCAATACGTCGAGGAGCGCTGCTCGTCAATGGCGTGTCGAGGGTGAGATATTCACAATGTCAAGACTTGAAGCTTTTCGTATTGCGTTGTCATAGTCAGCCATGCCGATCGATTCATCAAAATTCTTCGACTCCATTCGCATCAAGCCCAACAAGCTGAGCGCGAAGCAGCAGGCGCAGGCGCGCGAGGCCTCCGCCATGTGCGAATGGCCGGACTGCAAGAACAAGGGGCCGCACCGTGCGCCCAAGGGCCGGACCAACGACAAGGAATACTGGCACTTCTGTCTCAGTCACGTCCGTGAATACAATCAGTCCTATAATTTCTTTTCCGGCATGAACGCGGACGCGGTGGCGCGCTACCAGAAGGATGCGCTGACCGGTCATCGTCCGACCTGGAAGATGGGCGCCAACACCAGCGCCAAGAAGGGCAAGGGCAGCGCACAGGCCGACCTGGAAGGCGCCTCCGATCCGTTCAGCATGTTCAGCGAGCTCAACGGCCGCGGCCGCTGGCGGCCGGGCCCGGGGGCCGGCGCCGAGGCCAAGGTTGAAACCCGAAAGGTGTTCAACGCCGAGCGCAAGGCGCTGCAGGTGATGGGGCTCGGCTCGGATGCGACGCTCGAGACTGTCAAGGCGAAATACAAGGCGCTGGTGAAGCAGCACCATCCCGACGCCAACGGCGGCGACCGCTCCACCGAGGATCGCCTGATCGAGATCATCAAGGCGTATAATTATCTGAAGACGGTGGTGCGCGGCGCATAGCCGGCTCTCGTTGTAGTTTTCCTCCTCGCCATGAGGCGAACTGAAGCCGCGCTTCACTCGATGATCAGATCGGCGCGGCCGAGCAGCGAGAGTGGTACCGTGATGCCGAGGGCCTTGGCGGTTTTCAGGTTGACGATCAACTCGACCGTAGTGGACCGTTGCACGGGCAGGTCGGCCGGCTTTTCACCCTTGAGAATTCGCCCCGCATAGATGCCGGCCCATCGATATGATTCCCTGATGTTGCCGCCGTAGCTCATCAGGCCGCCGGCCTCGGTGAATTCGGTGTACTCGTAGATCGCCGGTACCGCATGGCGCAGCGAAAGCTCGGCCAGCAGCTTGCTCTTGGCATTGAAAAAGGCATCGGCGCCGATCACCAGCGCGCCGGCCTTCAACTGGGAAAATTCGGCGAGTGCGGTTTCGATCTCCGCCTCGGTGCCTGCGCGCAGGACGTGAAGCTGCAATCCAAGGTGAGTGGCCGCAGCCTCAACATCCTTCAACAGGATTTCGACGCGTCCGGGATCTCTCGGATTCACAAGAAGCGCGATCAGGGTCGCGGAGGGCATCAGTTCGTGCGCCAGTTCCAGTCGTTTCGGGCCCAGTGACGCGTTCAACTGGCTGACGCCGGTGACGTTGCCGCCGGGTCGGCTCAGATTTGAAACGAGGCCGATCTGCACCGGATCGCTGGCGGTGGTGAAGACAATGGGGATCGTATCGGTCGCCTTTTTCGCAGCCAGATTGGCAGGGGTGTTGGCAACAATCACAGATACCTTGCGACGCACGAGATCGGCGGCCATGTCGGGCAACCGGTCGTAATTCCCCTCCGCCCAGCGATATTCGATGGTTACATTCTCGCCGTCAGCGTAACCGCTTTGCTTCAGCCCGTCGCGAAACGCGGCGACATAGGGCGCGTAACCGCTCGCCGAGGTGCCGTTGATAAATCCGATCACCGGCATCGGCTGCTGCGCGCGTGCCGTCAGCGGCCACGCCGCCGTGACGCCAAGTCCCGCGATGAAACTTCGTCGTCTCACTCGATCACCTCGTCGGCTCGCGTGATCAGGGGAAGCGGGACGTTGAGGCCAAGCGCTTTGGCGCTTTTGAGATTGAAGAACAGCTCGACCTTCGTGGACAGTTGCACCGGCAGGTCGGCGGGTTTCTCGCCCTTGAGAATCCGACCGACGTAGAGACCGGCCTGATGGTAGGAGTCAACGATGCTGCCGCCGTAACTCATCACGCCGCCGGCCGCGACGAATTCGCGATACTGGTAGATCGCGGGCATGGCTAGGCGCAACGACATGGCGCCCAGCTTTTCCGCCCGGCTGGTGAAGAACGGGTCGGTTCCGATTACAAGGGCGCCAACTCTCATGCCCGGCAAGCTTGCAAACGCGGCATCGATCTCATCGTCGGTACTCGCGTGCACGACCTGGAGCTCGAAGTCCCAGCGAGCCGGCCGCAGCCTGAACGGTCGGTGCTACGGATTTGGCTAGCGGATTGGTCGGGTTGATGAGAAGTCCAACGACCTTCTCCGCGGGCATCAATTCGTGCAGCAGTTCGAGACGCTTTGGTACGGTCTCGACATTGACGTGGGCCGCGCCAGTGAGATTTCCGCCAGGCCGGCTGAGGCTGTCGACAAGTCCCGTGCCGACCGGATCGCCGCCGATCGCAAACACAATCGGTATGGTCGCGGTCGCCGGCTTCAGCGCCAGCGCCGCCGGCGTGGCGGCCGCAACAATGACGTTCACCTGACGGCGAACCAGATCGGCTGCCAGCGCTGGCAGGCGGTCATACTGCTCGTCCGCCCATAGGTATTCGATCGTTACGTTCTGGCCCTCGACGTAGCCTGCCTCGCCGAGGCTTTTCTTGAATGCTGCGATCATCGGCCCATAATCGCGGGACGATGCACTGCTGAGCAGGCCGATCACGGGCATCGTCTGCTGCGCGCGTGCCGCCAGCGGCCAGGTCGCCGCGGTGCCGACGCCCAACAGCTTGATGAATTCGCGACGTTTCATCGCCGACAATTCTCGCGCACCTGAAAGTCGGGGTAAATGAGCTTCAAAAACCGAAAGCTAGCACAGCCATAAGAGGTTGCAGGCCGGAATCTTATCGGAAATCCCTCCGAATCTGCTCCGCCGTCGGCTCCATCGCGCCGCTGCCGTGCCTGCGGCGGATTGTCCAGGTGGCAAGCGCGACGATCAATGCGCCGCCGATCACAGCCAGGATCCAGTAATGCTTGGCAATTCCCGTATGGCGGGGCAGGCCGGCATATTCGTGCAGCGCGGCGACCGCCAGCACGCCGGGCAGCACATGCGCCGGCGCCCACAGCAGGACCGCCGGGATGTTGACGGCGAAAAATCGCAGCGGCTGCATGCCGAGCGCGCCCGCCGTGATCGGCACGAAGGCCCTGATCGGCGGCACGAAGCGTGCAAAGAACACCGCCAGCGCACCCCAGCGATGAAAGAACGCTTCGCTCTGCGCAATCAGACGCGGGTAATTCATCAGCGGCCAGGAAGAGAGGATTTCGCGCTGGGCGCGATGTCCGATCCAGAACGCCGATCCATCGCCCAGCAAGGCGCCGGCGGTCGCGGCCGCCAGCACCCATTCAAGCCGCAAATCTCCGCCGGGAACCAGCGCGCTCAGGGCAAGGATGATGGTCGATCCCGGAATCACCGAACCCACGACCGGAACGGCCTCCAGAAGAGCCGCGAGGAACAGCGTGACATAGGCAAGCCACGCATTTGCCGAGACGAATGCAATCAATTGATCAAGATATGGAGCCACAAGATTCCTGTTCTGGCATTTGTCCGGGTCAGCGGCAGACCTAACATAAACCTCGGCAAGGTCGGAAAGTGCCGTCAATGGGTGACCGGCATCGACCGGACGACCGAATAGATATGGTGAAACTAAGCGTGATTCGCAGGGCAGCCTTCCAAAAACTGTGCCCAGCGCCTATCTTGATGATAACGCAACGGAACTTTGATCGGGCCACGGGCTTCTGCCCGCCGCCGCTCTCTGATAGGTTCCAACCAAGCACCCATCCGCAGCCATATCGCAAATCTGGTTTCGGGAGCGTCCGAGACCTCGGAGGATTGATGACGACCGCCGCCACGACCAAAGTTCTAGAATCTGCCGGGGCGCCCGCCGGATTGCCCGACATGAAGGTGTCGGTCCGGCAGGTATTCGGCATCGACAGCGACCTCGAGGTCCCCGCCTATTCCGAAGTCGATCCGCATGTGCCTGATATCGATGCGGATTACCGCTTCGACCGCGCCACCACGCTCGCCATCCTCGCCGGCTTCGCGAAAAACCGCCGCGTCATGGTCACGGGCTATCACGGCACCGGCAAGTCGACCCATATCGAGCAGGTCGCGGCGCGGCTGAACTGGCCGTGCGTGCGCGTCAATCTCGACAGCCACATCAGCCGTATCGATCTGGTCGGCAAGGATTCCATCGTCGTGCGCGACGGCAAGCAGGTCACCGAATTCCGCGACGGCATTCTGCCCTGGGCCTTGCAGCACAATATCGCCCTGGTGTTCGACGAATACGATGCCGGCCGTCCCGATGTGATGTTCGTGATCCAGCGCGTGCTGGAGGTGTCCGGCCGCCTGACGCTGCTCGATCAGAACAAGGTGATCAAGCCGCATCCGGCGTTCCGGCTGTTCTCGACCGCCAACACGGTGGGCCTGGGCGATACTTCCGGGCTCTATCACGGCACCCAGCAGATCAACCAGGGCCAGATGGACCGCTGGTCGATCGTCACCACGCTGAACTATCTCGCCCATGACGAGGAAGTCGAGATCGTGCTGGCGAAAGCCCATCACTACCGCACCTCGGAAGGACGCGACATCGTCAACAAGATGGTGCGGCTCGCCGACCTTACCCGCAATGCATTCGCCAATGGCGATCTGTCGACGGTGATGAGCCCGCGCACCGTGATCACCTGGGCCGAGAACGCCGAGATCTTCTCCGATATCGGCTTTGCGTTCCGCGTCACCTTCCTCAACAAATGCGACGAGCTGGAGCGGCCGCTGGTGGCTGAATTCTATCAGCGCTGCTTCAATATGGAGCTGGCGGAATCTTCGGTGAACGTGGCGATGAGCTGATGCGATGCCGGCGATTTCCGTCGAGCGCACGATCGGAAAGACCAAGCGCGCGGTGCTCGGCGGGCTGATCGGCTATAACACCGAAAAGATGGGGAAGCAGAAATATCGCCGCTTCGCCATCTCGCTGCGGGACAAAGGGGCGATCGTCGGCGGAATTGTCGGCGAGGTCTGGATGACCGTGCTGTTCATCCAGTTGTTCTGGATCGAGGAGCGGTTTCGCGGCAAGGGTCACGGCACGGCATTGATCAAAAAGGTCGAGGAAGAGGCGCGGCGGTTTGGGGCGGTGCGCTCGTATCTCGACACGATGAGCGTGCAGGCGCCCGACTTCTACCGGGCATGCGGCTATGAAGCGTTCGGCGCGATCGACGGCTATCCCGGCGGCGTGACGCGTCACTGGTTTACCAAGGCGCTGTAAGGCAAAGCGCTTTAAGGACTTGTAATGACCACCAACACCAAATTCCGTACCGGATCGAAGGAAGCGCCGACCGAGCCGTTCAAGCGCGCGGTCACCGCCTGCCTGCGCGCGATCGCGAAAAAGCCGGAGCTTGAAGTGACCTTCGCCGCCGAGCGGCCGGGCCTGGCACCGGGCAAGGCGCGGCTGCCGGAGCCGGCGCGCAAGATGACCAAGCGCGATGCCGCGATCGTGCGCGGCCACGCCGATTCGATCGCCCTGAAACTCGCCTGCCACGATCCGAAAGTGCATCGCAAGCTGATGCCGGGCAATCCGCAGGCGCGCGGCGTGTTCGAGGCGGTCGAACAGGCGCGCGTCGAAGCGCTCGGCTCGCGGCGCATGGCCGGCGTTGCCAAGAACCTCACCGCAATGCTCGACGATCATTTCCATCGCGGCAAGTTCGACGAGATCACCGACCGCGCCGATGCGCCACTGTCGGACGCGCTGGCCATGCTGGTGCGCGAACGCCTGACCGGGCTGGCGCCGCCCGCCGCCGCCCGCAAGATGGTCGACCTCTGGCGGCCGTTGCTGGAAGACAAGATCGGCACGCGGCTCGACCGGCTCGATCGCCTCGCCGAAGATCAGGCCAAGTTCGGCGACGCCGTGCACGATCTGTTGTCCGCGCTCGAACTCGGCGACGACCGCAACGCCGAGGCCGACGAGGACGAGAACCAGGACGACAACCGCGACGGCGAGAACGACCAATCCGGCGCCGAGGGCTCGCCCAACTTCTGACGCGGCGCAGGAAATGAGTGCCGATCAGGCGCAGGCCACCTCCGACGAGATGTCGGAAAGCGCGATGGAAAGCGCGCAGGCCTCCACCAGCGACACCTTCGATGACGGCGAACTCGGCGACGACGAGACCCCGGGTGAGGCGACGCGGCCGAATTCGCGCGGCGCCAACGAGCCGCGCGGGCCGGAATATCACGCTTTCGCGCCGAAATTCGACGAGGTGATCGCCGCCGAAGATCTCTGCGACCATGATGAGCTGGAACGGCTGCGCAGCTATCTCGACAAGCAGCTCGCGCATCTGCAGGGCATCGTGGCAAGGCTGGCGAACCGGCTGCAGCGCCGGCTGATGGCGCAACAGAACCGCGCCTGGGAGTTCGATCTCGAGGAAGGGATTCTCGATCCCGCACGGCTGTCGCGCGTGGTGACCGACCCCTATCATCCGCTGTCGTTCATGCACGAGAAGGAAGCGACCTTCCGCGACACCGTGGTGACGCTGCTGCTGGACAATTCCGGTTCGATGCGCGGACGCCCGATCACGGTTGCGGCAACGTGTGCGGATATTCTGGCGCGGACCCTGGAGCGCTGCGGCGTCAAGGTGGAGATTCTCGGCTTCACCACCCGCGCCTGGAAGGGTGGGCAGTCGCGCGAGGCTTGGCTTGCCGCCGGCAAGCCGCCCAATCCCGGGCGCCTCAACGATCTCCGGCACATCATCTACAAATCTGCCGACGCGCCGTGGCGGCGCGCGCGCAAGAATCTGGGATTGATGATGCGCGAGGGGTTGCTGAAGGAGAACATCGACGGCGAGGCGCTGGACTGGGCGCACAAGCGGCTGCTCGGCCGTTCCGAGCAGCGCAAGATCCTGATGATGATTTCCGACGGCGCGCCGGTCGACGACTCCACGCTGTCGGTCAATCCCGGCAATTATCTGGAGCGGCATCTGCGCCACATCATCGAGGAAATCGAGACCCGCTCGCCGGTTGAGCTGATCGCGATCGGCATCGGCCACGACGTCACCCGCTATTATCGCCGCGCGGTGACCATCGTCGACGCCGAAGAGCTCGGCGGCGCCATCACCGAAAAGCTCGCCGAGCTGTTCAGCGAGACCCATGGCGTTGTTCCGGCGGCGTCTGGCCAGCGTCGAAGATTGCATTCGTAGCAGCATGGATGAATCAGCCAGCCGCCGCCGCTTCCTGAAATCGACGGCGGCGGGGCTTTCGATTCTGGCGATGCCTGCAATCGCGCGGGCGCAACTGGCGACGCAGCCGCCGCCGAAGCCGGCCGTTCCGGATGAGTATTCGCTCAAGGCGCCGGTTTCGATCGAGGTCAATGCAAGGCCGGTTGCCGCCTTCGACACCCGCGACCACTCCCGCCTGCGCTTCGGCGCGCTGGAATATCGCAGCGGGCTGATCCTGACCTCGCGCTTTCCAGGTTTTGGCGGGCTGTCGGGATTGCGGCTCGATGCCAAAGGCGAGCGCTTCATCTCGATCAGCGACAAGGGCAGCTGGTTCACCGGCCGCATCGTCTATCGCGGCCGCGACATGGTCGGGCTCGATGACGTCGAGGCCGCACCGCTGCTCGGGCCAGACGGCCGGCCGATCACCGCGCGCGGCTGGTTCGATTCGGAATCGATCGCGCTCGACGGCCCCTATGTTTACATCGGGCTCGAGCGCGTCAACCAGGTGCTGCGCTTCGATTTCAGCAAGGGCTTTACCCGTTCGCGCGGCGAGGTGGTGCCGATGCCGCCGGCGGTGAAGAAGCTGCCTTACAACAAGGGGCTGGAGACGCTGGTGATGGTGCCGAAGGGTTTTGCGCTCGCCGGCACGCTGATCGCGATCTCCGAGCGCGGGCTCGACCGCGAGGGAAACCTGATCGCATTTCTGGTCGGCGGCCCTTCGCCGGGGCAGTTCAGCGTCCGCCGCAGCGATAATTTCGATGTCAGCGACGCCGTGCTGTTGCCCGCGGGCGACCTTCTGGTGCTGGAGCGGAGGTTTTCCTGGCTTTCGGGCATCGGCATCCGGATCCGGCGCATCGCGCTCAAATCGCTGGCGCCGGGCGCGGTGGTCGACGGCCCCTCGATCTTCGAGGCCGATCTGGGCGACGAGGTCGACAACATGGAGGGCATCGACGCCCATGTCACGCCGGAGGGCGAGACCGTGCTGACGATGGTCTCCGACGACAATTTCTCGCTGCTCCAGCGCACGCTGCTGCTGCAATTCACGCTGGTGGAGTGATGCCGTCGTCGCGGGGGCGACCCACGACGGCGTGGGTTGGTAATCGCCGCCGCGCGACTTAAGATGCTCCCCCACCATTCCTTCCTCCCATCCGGACACCCCCATGAGCGCCCTGTTTTCTCCGATAAAATTGCGCGGCCTTGCGCTTGCCAACCGCATCATGGTGGCGCCGATGTGCCAGTACTCCGCCGTCGATGGCGAGGCCAATGACTGGCATTTCACCCATATCAACACGCTGGCGCTGTCGGGGGCGGCGATGTTCTGCATCGAGGCCACCCATGTCGAAGCGATCGGCCGCATCACGCCGGGCTGCCTCGGCCTCTGGAACGACGCCACCGAAGCCGCGCTGAAACCGATCCTGGCGTCGGTGCGCAAGCATTCCAGGATCGCGGTGGCGATGCAGCTCGCGCATGCCGGCCGCAAGGGCTCCAGCCACACGCCGTGGGACGGTGGCCAGCAGATCCCGATCTCGGAAGGCGGCTGGCAGTGCGAGGGACCTTCCGATGTGCCGCACAAGGAAAGCGAGACGGCGCCGCTCGCACTCGATACGACGGGTCTGGCGCGCATCCGCGACGCATTCGTTGCCGCCGCAAAACGCGCCGAGCGGCTCGGTATCGACGCCCTCGAGCTGCACAGCGCGCACGGCTATCTGCTGCATCAGTTTTTGTCGCCGATCGCCAACAAGCGCACCGATCAATATGGCGGCAGCCTGCAAAACCGCATGCGCTATCCGCTGGAAGTGTTCGACGCCATCCGCGCGGTGTTTCCGGCGGACAAACCTGTCGGCATCAAGCTGTCGGCGACCGACTGGGTCGAGGGCGGCTGGGATCTGGCGCAGACGATCGAATACGCCAAGGAATTGAAGAAGCGCGGCGTCGACTGGATCGACGCGTCTTCCGGCGGCGTATCGCCGCTGCAGAAGATTCCGCTCGGCCCCGGCTATCAGGTGCCGTTCGCGCAAGCCATCAAGCAGGCGACCTCCGTCACCACCATGGCGGTCGGCCTGATCACCGAGGCGAAGCAGGCCGAAGAGATCGTAGCGTCCGGCAACGCCGACATGGTCGCGCTGGCGCGCGGCATGCTCTACGACCCGCGCTGGGGCTGGCACGCCGCCGCCGAACTCGGCGGCCAGGTCGAAGCCCCGCCGCAATACTGGCGCTCGCAGCCCTCGACCCAGAAGGCGCTGTTCGGCGCGACCACGTTCGGGGCGAGGTGACCTGGTTTCGTCATGCCCGGGCTTCGTCCCGGCCATCCACGTCTTTCTTGCTACACACAAGAACGTGGATGCCCGGGTCGAAGCCCGGGCATGACAAGCGAGCCGGTCTGGCGCAACGATCCAATCGATGTTACACGGCGCCTGTTCGACCCTGTCTTCAATCAACCGAGTATGACGATGCGTCTCTGCCGGCAAGTCGCAGCCCTTGCCATTATTTTCCTTGCAACTCCGTCGGTTGCCGACCCTCATCATGGCGGCCGGCTGTTGCAGCTTGTTCAGAATTCCGCAACCCCCGCGGGCCCCGTCATTGCCGTCGCCAACGAGATCAAGCGGCAGGAACCGGACATCGATATGTTCGCGTTGATGTCGGGCAAGTGCAGCACGCTCAAGATCGCGGGCCGCGATTTCACCTGCAGGACGGTTGCCTTCTTCCACGGCGAACATGGCCACGCCAATTTCACGATTGCGCTCGACGACCCCTCCGACAACAGCCACGTCATTTCGTTCTACGGCGAAATCGGCCAGCGGCAGGATAATCTGTACGAACTGCAGGTCGACCGCATGCTGCTCAACTCCAAGGACAGGCCGAAGGTCGATGGCCTGCCGGTACCGTCGGTCGAATTGTCGGAAGGCGTTTGCAGGCAGCTCGGCAGCTTCGCGACCCGGCAGGTTTCGAGCATCTCCTGCAGCGCGACCGACAAGAACGGCAGGCGATATGAACTGCAGTTCGAATCCGACGGCTCGCCGATCACGGTGCGCAAGATCAGGCAGTCGCCGCTGTCGGCGGAAAGACATCGTCTCAAACAAAACGAGCAGCTCGAATGCCGGCACAAGGCCGATCTTGCGCGGATCCTGCCCAGAGACCGGACGCCTTATTTGCTCGGGTGCCTCGGACTGGCCAGCCCGGAACCCACGACGGACGACCATCAGTAAAAGTGGCACGATTGCTTTGGCGATCTCCAGAGGCCGCTATTAGACGTGATTGCCTCGTCGGCCGAACCCGGCTGCTGAACTTCGAGACGTGATGCACAGGCTTCGTCATGCCCGGGCTTGTCCCGGGCATCCACGACTTCCCTTGCGTTCGCACAAGACGTGGATGGCCGGGACAAGCCCGGCCATGACGAAGAAGGAAAGCGTCCGGGCAGCGAGCTGGATTACTTCGTCGCTTTCGCTCCTCGCAAAGATGGGGTGGACGGCCCCCGACGGCATCAGTGTGCCAGACTGGTGATATCGATTCGACCAGACAAGGGAGCCGTCCATGAGCGAGATTAGCATGATTGGTTTGGATTTGGCGAAGAACGTGTTCCAGGTTCACGGGGTTGATGCATCGGGAGGGGTGGTATTGCGGCGCCAGCTTCGGCGGGGCGCGGTGGAGAAGTTTTTTGCGCAGCTTCCGCCGTGCACGGTGGGGATGGAAGCCTGCGGCAGCGCGCATCATTGGGGGCGGGTGATCGGCCGCTATGGCCACCAGGTCCGGCTGATGCCGCCGGCCTATGTGAAGCCTTACGTGAAGCGCAATAAGAACGATGGCCGGGACGCGGAGGCGATCTGCGAGGCGGTTAGCCGGCCGACGATGCGGTTCGTGCCGGTGAAGAGCGTGGCGCAGCAGGCGACGTTGGCGGTTCATAGCGCCCGTGCCCTCTTGGTGCGGCAACGCACCATGGTCGCCAACTCGCTGCGAGCTGCGCTGAGCGAACTCGGGATCGTGGCGGCGCAGGGCCTTGAGGGGCTGCGCGAGCTGATGGCCAGGCTCGAAGCACCGAACGAGGATATCCCCGAGATGCTGCGCGGCGCACTGTTGCTGCTGACCCGGCACTGGCAGGCACTGGATGCCGACGAGCGCGCGCTGGAGCGACAGATCGCCAAGGCCGCCCGTGCCGATCGCGAGGCTCGCCGGCTGATGGCGGTGCCGGGCGTCGGCCCGATCATCGCCAGCACGGTTTTGGCCAAAGTGCCCGATGCGAAGGTGTTCCGCAGCGGGCGGGATTTTGCGGCCTGGATCGGATTGACCGGTCGCGATCACGGCACCGGCGGCAAGCATCGTCCCGGGCGCATCTCCAAACAGGGGGACCGCGTGCTGCGAGCCCTGCTGATCAGCGGAGCAAGCGCCCATCTGCGGCAGCAGAAAAGACGCGGCGTCAGCGATCCGTGGCTGCGGGAGCTGCTCGCACGCCGACCCTACAAGGTCGCCATGGTGGCGTTCGCCGCCAAGACCGCGCGCATCCTCTGGGCCATGCTGGTCAAGGGAGAACCATACCGTGACCGCGCGAGCGCGTCGGCTGCTGCCTAGTTGAGGGGCGACAGCCGCCGCGCTCGCGCTCATCCGTTCGGAAGGGCAATTATGGTGTGATGGCAAATGGTCAGGAAACCGGGATCGAAACACTCCGTACCGTCATCGCGCGTCACAGCGCGCCGCAATGATTGGAATTCGATCAGCGATCTCCATCAGGGCCCGCGGTCACAGGCCGCATCTCGAGGCCGTATACATGACCGCTCCCCGATCCGTTTGCTGAAACACCAAAAAAGCCCTTGCCGAAAGGGGGCCGTCCATACATGCCGAAAGGGGGCCGTCCATACATGACGGGAACCGATGAACGTAGCCCGGATGGAGCGAAGCGTAATCCGGGGTTGGCGCCACACAAGTTTCTTCCCGGATTTCGCTTCGCTGCATCCGGGCTACGACTGATTACCCTCACGCCTTCTTCGCCATCTGCGCCACCGCGTGCATCGCGGCGACATAGCCGTAGGGGCCGAGGCCGCAGATCACGCCGGTGGCAGCCGTGGATATCTTGGAATGCCGGTGCAGTTCGTCGCGGGCGTGGATGTTGGAGATGTGCACTTCCATCACCGGCCCCTCGAACGCCTTGATCGCATCGAGGATCGCGATCGAGGTGAAGGAATAGCCGGCCGGATTGATGATGAGGGCGTCTGCGGTGGTCCGCGCCGACTGGATCCAGTCGACCAGCTCGCCCTCGTGGTTGGACTGGTGAAACGACAGCTCGAGCCCGAGCTGCTTGGCGTGCTGCTCGCACCGCTCCCGGATCTGGATCAGCGTCGTGGTGCCGTAGATATGCGGCTCGCGGACGCCCAGCAGATTGAGGTTGGGACCGTTGAGGATCATCAGTCGCTTCATGGCGTTTGCTCCGGGTTGGCCGTGTGGGGGTGCGGCGGCGCGCACCGGCGATGGCGCTACCGTAGCCGGGCCCGCGCGCGGCGCAATCCGTGGACGAAACGAGGGCTTGGGATTGAGAGGATAACTCTCAACGTCACCTCACATCGGCAGTCCCGATGCGGCACCCCCTCCCTGGCCCTCCCCCACAAGGGGGGAGGGAACAGATGCCGAGGCAGCAGTCGTCGGCGATGCGCAAATTCAAATTTCAAACAGCCCGTCATCGCAATGACACCGGCTTCTCCTGCTCCCCTCCCCCCGCGAAGCGGCGGGGAGGGGTCGGGGGTGGGGGGCGGTGCCGCATACATTGAAGCCGTGTTTCCTGCTGATAGACCCCCCACCCCCAACCCCTCCCCGCCACGCGCAAGACGCGTGGAGGGAGGGGGGCTTGTTGTGCCACAGCTTCGCGATCTCGCCGCGCGTTTTTGCGCGAGTTTTGCCTTGCGTCCTGCCCCTGAAAATCAGAGGGCGCAGGGAATGCCGGGCGCTCGCCGCGCCCGCGGCCTCGCGTGCGAAATAAAAAAGCACACGAGCATGGTCACCACGGTCACGCCGGATTCGTCCGGACATTCCCCGCGCAATGGTTTTAACGGTTACTTCGTGCTCTCCCCGGTGACCGGGCTCTTTTGCCACCGTCACCTGCGCTCCTTATCGCAGACTTGACGCCAGCGTCGGGGCGTCAGGACCACACGACTTCTTCCGTCCGCGTTTGCGCCGCTCGTCTGCGCCGCATCCGCGTCCACCGCATCCCGCCCCAACGTTCGTGACGATGGCCAACGCCCCTCTTTGCAGGGGCGGGACGGGGCGAGCTTGTAGAGATGATTTGCCCGACGGGGAAAGCGGAATATTTTTGCAAAAGGGGCTGGACAGCGCAATCAGTCGGGTTGAACTGATTTGCCCGTCGGGCAGTCACACTCACGCCGGACATGGCCTGCGAAAATACTTTCGCAGACGACCGGCGCAGCGAAACCGGGGAGGAAACGCGTGCCGTGGCTTGCGATCGTTGCTGCCGCATGTTGCCTTCTCGTCAGCGGAGAGGTCATGTCCCTCGACATTGAAGCCCATCGCGGCGGCCGCGCGCTGTTTCCCGAAAACACGCTGCCGTCGTTCGCCAACGCGCTCACCATGGGCGTCGACACGCTCGAGCTCGATATCGGGATCACAAAGGATGACGCGATCGTGGTGTCCCATGAGCGCGGCCTCAACCCCGACCTCGCCCGCGACGCCAGCGGCCTCTATGTCGCGCCGCCGGGCATTCCCTTTGTCCGGTTGCAGCTCGAGGAGGTCAGGAAATACGACGTCGGCCAGCTTCGCCCCGGCAGCGCCTACGCGGCGCAATTTCCGGAGCAGCGCGCGGTGCCGGGAACGCCGATCCCGACATTGAAGGAGGTCATCGACCTCGTCCGCAGATCGGGCGACCGCCACGTGCGTCTCAACATCGAAACCAAGATCGACCCCAACCATCCGGATGAATCGGTTGACCCGCAGCGCTTCGTCACGCTGCTGCTTGATCTTCTGGCCACGGAGAAATTCAGTGACCGCGTCATGGTGCAGTCCTTTGACTGGCGGACGCTCGTGCTGGTGCAAAAACTGGCGCCCGCGATTCCCACGGTCTACCTGACCCTGCAGCGGGGAGCGGCGCCGACGGTATCTGTCGACAAGGCGTCGGTGTGGACCGCGGGTTTCAATCCGGCCGAACACGGCAACTCGCTGCCGCGCACGATCAAGGCGGCCGGCGGTTCGATCTGGTCGCCGTATTTCCGCGATGTGGATGCAGCCCTGATATCGGAAGCCCACAGCCTCGGACTTCAGGTCGTGGTCTGGACCGTGAACAAGCCCGAGGACATCGCGCGCCTGATCGACATCGGCGTGGACGGGATCATCTCGGATCGTCCGGACCTGTTGCGCAAGGTGGCCGGCGAGAAAGGCGTGGCGCTGCCGACGGGGTGGCCGGTGACGCCGTAGCCAGGTGGAGGCGAAAGAGGTTCACGGGGTGGTGCGGCCTCCCGCGACCGCGGCCGATGTGATAGCAAGGTATTGAGCCGCACCGACAGACCCGGAGACCGCATGAGCATTGCCGATATGGTTTACAGCCAAGTGAAGCTGCTACCCGATCCGCTCGCTCGCGAAGTGCTCGATTTCGTCGGCTTCCTTCGCGAGGGGCGAGATCGCGCGGAGTGGCGCGATCTGATGAACGCGCAGGCCACCCGGCTTGCCGCTGTATCGGATAATCCGGAAGATAAAGTCTGGGATGATGTTTGAGCGCGTCGCGGCAAGCAACGGAGCGGAAATGTCCAGACCTTTCATTTTCACGATTTCCGCCGCCTGGGATCGGGAAGCGTCGGTCTGGAGCGGGCATTGCGACGATATTCCGGCCGCCGCCGCTGCGTCGACGCTCGACGGATTGCTGGACAAGATTTCCGCGATGGCGCTCGATCTGTTGCCGGACAATCATCCCGACGTTGATCCGGAATCGCTGTTCCTGCAGATCACCGCACTACGTGAAGCCGAGCCGACCGCGAGTTGAATGGCGCCGCAGTTCGATCGCGAATTGCGGGATCTGCTGCGCGCCGCCCGAGGTCCAAGCCTAAACGCCAGCGAATAAGAGCCTCGCCGTCGTTTGCGAAAGAACCGCCGCATAATCTAATCCACTATTGTCGGCCGGTGCCCCGAGCGTCGATGCGAAATCACGGTGAAGGAATACGCGAGACCGAATATTTGGACGACGATAGGCAAAGGCGATCTTGTCGGGGGTATCCAAACCTTTGCGAATGGCAACCGACAATGTTTCGAGAACTGCTGGTTGTGGCGGTGTCACATCTTGAGATGAAAAAGTCAGCCTGGCGACGTCCACTATCGAGGCCGCGACTAAATACAAGCGACGGTTGGCAAGTTTCAATACCAAGTCTCGCGCCCTCGGGCAGTACTTAAGCTTGCCGCTTGGCACGCCAAGCGCGAGTTCAATCTCACGAAACGTACCGCCGGAAATCCAAGCACGAAGACCAGCCTTCAGCCTTTCGAACTCCTCAGCGGTAGGAGAGCCGCCCGTCTTCTTACCTCGCACAACGTAGTTCACCACGTCAGCATCTTCGCCCATCAAGGCTTGGTAGCCTTGCGTATCGGCGGAGAAATACTCGACTATCCAATCGATCCAGCCAGGAATTGAATTCGGTAAAGCAGATAAGTCGGCGGCAAAACGTGTTTGTACCGCTAATAGTGGCCCATCGGGGAGCCCGGTTGACGCCGCTATCGAAGCGACTTCTGGACTCGAAATGTTTTGCGCCAACACGGATTCGAGAGCAGTAACCTTTTGTTCGAAAGCGGCATTCTGTTCCGCCTGCCGTGCCTGAAAAGCGGCGAACGATCGTCGCACCATAGCAACCGCTTCTTCAGAGGCAACTGCCGGCATTTCTCCAGCGCGGACACGGCTAATGAAGTAGCGCACCGCCGGATTACCTAAGTTACCGGTCTGTATCAGATCGAGCAAAAGGTTCACGGGGTCTTCCATTGCGACGCACTGGTCGTTGCGTGGCAATAGAGAGCGTAGCTTATTAATGGCGAGAGAATCCGGCCTCCCAGTCGAGTAAAATCCAGCGACAGGATCAGGAATCAAGAGAACTATTCCGTTCGCAAGATGCCCGGCCCGACCAGCGCGCCCGGCAGCGTTCAGAATTTCATGAGGCTCAAGCGAACTTCGTCCGCTTGCATCTTGCCGTTTGTCGCCAGCGAGAATTGCAAATTGGGCCGGGAGATTCATCCCTTGCGCGAGTGTTGGGGTCGCGACAATCACGGAGGCGCCGTCATTTCGTTTGAAAAGGGACTCAACGAGCTCGTCGCTCCTGCGAAATCATGTCCCCGTTGTGAGGTAAAGCGGCGTTTGCTGGTTGGACAAGTGCATATTCCACACCGCCCATCTCGGCTTGCACCGCAGCCCAAAGAGCGGCCTCGGTCGAGGTCAGGGACGTAACCGACGGCAATGTAGCTGCAATCTTTGCTGCATTAGTCGGCGCATAAGCCGCCTGCTGAACAAAAACGATTGTCTTGAATCCAGCCTTGGCCGCTTCCTCGGCCAGCGCATTTGCAACTGCATTGGAATTTGGCGTTGCATAACCTCTGGTCGAGAGGCTGAGAGCAACCGGCCGAGACGAAAGTGAAGTAAGCTTTATATCTGTTGACGCTTGTGGGTTCCAATTTTGATGGAGGCCGAACAGTGCGTAAGGGATGACGTTACGAGAATTGCGAATGTTTTGAAGATCGTGGCGATTGTAGACCACGACCCCACGTGCCTGCCGGCTTGGTTTCCACGGATTCTGGTATGCTGTGCATGGCCGGCCGGTGCTGTCTTCAATCCATTTGGCAAACTCAATAGCATTTGTAAGCATTGCCGACAGAAGCAGAAGGTCGGCATCCGGCGCGCGCTTCAAAATATGTAGCAAGCATAGCATTGCGTCGAGACTGCGCGCACCGCCACCTTTTGGGCTGAGCAAATGACATTCGTCAAACACAATAAGACCAACTTCTGACGCGGCTTCTGAGGCGTGGCTCAAGAGGGCCAAACATCGCTCCGGCGTCATCACTTCAATCGTTTGAAGTTCAGGCCCATTGATGAGCGCCGTTAAGTCTCCGTCGGCTGAAACTTCCAAATTGCCAAGGCTCTTTGGAAACGTTTCTTCGAGTTCGTCCCGCAATTGATCCACAAGTGCAAGAGTAGGAACCAGAAACAGTACCTTCCGTCCGCGCGCCAAAGCGGCTGCAACTTTCAGCTCCGAAAGCGTTGTTTTTCCCGCACCTGTCGGCAGCACGAGTATCGCTGAGCGCCCACTCTCCAAGATGCCACTCGCTATTGCATCACGGTGATTTCTCCAAAGCACAGGTTTCGTGCTTGCTCGATGGGCTAACCACCGGTTCCAAAACTGTTCGCTTGCCCCGTCCGGCGGTTTGAGACCCAAAATTGCAGAGGACAGGAGGTCATCCGCCAAATGTCGCAAGAGCCTTGCAAGGTGCCTCGGCCCCGCGAACGTTGATACAAGCGGTGCGCCTGGCGCGGTAAGTTGCAGTTCCTGAGTTGAGAGAGAAACGACGCGCTCAAACGTCTGCTGTGGAGAATCAAAGCGTGCGAACTCTAGCTCTGGAAAGCGCTGACCCAAGAGGTTTGCGGCGAGCTGAACAATGCCAGACCAGCACAGTCCGTAGAGTGCGTCATCGGCCAACTCGATCCAGAGGTCGTCTAGGTCAAGCCGCGCACGACGGAGCCGAACCGCACGCTCCAAAATTTGGTCATAGCGCTCGGTTGCTAGGTCGAAGACCGATTCGACAACCGCGCTGCGCAACAAGTTGTCGTCTCGAATGCCACGAAGAACTTGCGCAGACTCCCTTGCGTCAGCATTTTGTTCGGAGACCAAAAATAGCAATGGAGACGCAATTGCCGGATGAATTAAATCGGCTTCCAATAGCGGGCGATTGGCCTCGTATCCGTCAAGCAATATGCGGCCGAGCAATTGATGTGCTGTCGCTGCCACAAACGCGGCTGCTCGCCGTTGGTCTCCGTCCGTGCCAGTATCGACCGCACCTTCGTAGATGTCGGCGATACGCTTTAGCCTCTGGAATGTTTGTAGCTGTGCTAAATCAGTTGTATCTCTGCCTCCTTTCAAGCGTATGACAACCAAATCGGCGTACGCCTGAGTCAATTCCTGCGGTAGGGTTTGCGGATTAACGCCCGCTATGGGCGGCGCAGCATGAATCAACTCAGTTGTCGATGCATCAAACATCCAACGCCTCAATCTTATCCATAACGTTCTGTGCAAACGCATTGAACCAGTTTCTGATCTCCACGAGAGGAAACGTGTCACCCATCCTGTCCGCTATGTCAGGCGTTACGTCAGAGTATCCAGAGAAAAGCGCAACACATCTTTGCGTGTCGAAAGGCGTTGGTGTGACAGTAAGCGCAGCCTGGAACGATAGCGGGTGAACCTGCACAAGATAATCATACAGCCGTTGATGTTGTTCGTCTGATAAGTTGAAGCGCTCGACCAAGGCGACTACCGCTTGGATCAACTGATTGTCGCGCTTATGCGCCTTCCAATCTCGAAAAGCAGGAATAACCTTGTCGCGGAATTCGTTGCGCGCGTGTTCGCTGCACTTTTGTTCGTAAATAACGACTTTATCCAGAGTGGCGGTGACGGGATCAAACCTAATCTTGATGGTGTCGAGCCCTTGCTGCGTGGATTTAAGATGTGGTGTCGAAATGACCTCGTTTGAAGTGGCCGAAATGCGGGCCGCAATCCACGATATGATTTCGAAGAGCAGACCGTCTCGATGATAAGTTAGAGGCCCTGCAGCACTCCGTAACTGCAATCGAAGCTGGGTTTTCAAAGCGGCGGGCACCGTCGTCGTGTTCCGATGACTTCCCGTCAGCACGCTTTCAGCATGCTTGGCACGGCCGACTAGAACCAGAGCAACGAGGCTTGCGAGTGCGTCTTGGTCGCTCACTGACCACTGCTTGCCGCCACACTCGGGTGACGCAGGGAAATCGGGAAGGTTTAGTACCATCAAAGAATCCTGAGAATCGCTTCAGTTCACAATGGCACACGCCAAAGGTGTAAGGCGACTCTCGTGCTCGATAAGGCGAGCCTTATGCAGAAGACATACGATGTTCGCTCTTGCGCGCTTTCGGCCAGGATCGCTCGCTTCCGCCGACCGCCATGTTGGCTGCGGGTCAAGGACAGACAGCCGGCTAGAACTCTTGCCCGGCCGGTTGCGCTTGCTTGCCCCAAAACAAAAACAGCCGGGTCTTTCGACCCGGCCATCCAAAACTCTCAACCGCCAACTGCGCCTAAACGCGAACCCCTCAGCCCGCCTTCTGCTCCGGCGTCGGCGCCGCCGCGGCCTTCTTCTTCTCGATCGCCCGCTTCAATTCCAGCGCGCGCGGCGACAGCACGTCGGCCTTGGCCTTGATCAGGAAGGCATCGAGGCCGCCGCGGTGGTCGACGCTCTTGATCGCGTTGGTCGAAACCCGCAGGCGCACGTTCTTGCCGAGCACGTCCGAGATGAAGGTGACGTTGCACAGGTTCGGCAGGAACCGGCGCTTGGTCTTGATGTTGGAGTGGCTCACCGTGTGACCCACTTGCGGGCCCTTGGCCGTCAGTTCGCAGCGCCGCGACATCTCAATAATCCTCTGCCATCCCCGGCCCTTGGGGCACTTCGGGGGTTCAAAAACTCGTCCATCCAGGGAACCGCGGACGTATAGGGGCAGACGCAGCGGGGCGTCAAGGTTTTGGGGCCCGGAACCGCCCCCAAAAAGCCGGTTTCGCAAGCACTGCCCGGCGTTTGGCCATCATATAAACGGCGCATTCGCCGCCGACATCAAGGGCGGGCGCGATGGCGCCTGCGGTTTTGCGTGGCTTTGTGCAAAACGCGCATATCCGTTGTTTGAGCGATATTTCCGCTTACTTAAATGATAGTTCTCACGCGATCGATGCAGGACCGCCCTCTGGTGAAGACGCACCGCATGATTTCGCCCCGGCTGGCACGAACGGCGCTGCGGGCGGTGGGCAGCTTGTGCGCCGCTATCTGCGTGCTGCTGGCGCTGCCGCATGCAGCCTCCGCCCAGGGCCGGCTCGATGCGCATTATGAGGCGACGCTGGCCGGTATTCCCGTCGGCAAGGGCGCCTGGACCATCGACATCTCCGACGACCAGTTTTCGGCTTCCGCCTCCGGCGGCACCGCGGGACTGCTGAAGGCGTTTGCCGGCGGTTCCGGCTCGGGCGCAGCCCAGGGCCGCGTCGTCGGCGGCGCGCTGGTCGCGACCAATTACAACGCCACCACCACCACCTCGAAGAAATCCGAAAACATCCACATCGTGCTCGCCAACGGCACTGTGAAGGAATTCGGCATCGATCCGGAACCGCCGGCCGATCCGGACCGGCTTCCCGTCACCGACGCGCAGCGCCGCGGCGTCTACGATCCGATGACGGGATCGATGCTGCGCGTGCCCGGCACCGGCGATCCGCTCACCCCCGACGCCTGCCGCACCGGCGCCGGCATCTTCGACGGCCGCATGCGCTACGATCTCAAGCTCGACTTCAAGCGCATGGAAACCGTGAGGGCCGAGAAGGGCTATTACGGCCCGGCGGTGGTGTGCGCGATCTATTTCACGCCGATCGCGGGCTACATTCCCGACCGCCCGGTGATCAAATATCTCGCCGCCCAGCGCAACATCGAGATCGCCTTCGTGCCGATCGCCGGCACCCGCATCCTGGTGCCGTTCCGGATGACGATCCCGACCCCGCTCGGCCAGGCCATGCTGGAAGCCACCCAGTTCATCACCACGGCGACCCCGCCGCGGGTGGCGAAGACGCAGTGAGGGCTGCGGATCGATCTATTTCCGCGTCATGGCCGGGCTTGTCCCGGCCATCCACGTTCTTGTCTTCTCGCGGCGGCCAAGGACGTGGATGCCCGGGACAAGCCCGGGCATGACGGCGTCTGAAATGGCATGGCGTTGTCCGATATCGCGGAATCCTGTTGAACTCTTTGCCGCTTCTGATTCAACTCCGAGCCCCCGCAAGGTTTAAGGAATTCGCCGCCAAACCGTCGCTTGTCGAGCTCCCGCAAACTTGATCTAGTGCCGCCAATCCCCTTCCACGCGAGATGTTGCGGTGAACGTATAGGGAGAGCAGGGGAGTCACCGATTCGGGCGCGATTCGTTCCGGACTCGTTCCAGAGCTTAAACCGCGACCACAAAGACGTTACATTGTGAGACAGTTTTGCGAAATCGCGCCTGGGCATGGTGAGATCAAACCGAGGCCGCAGATTTCAACCCGTCATCCTGAGGAGGCCGCAACGCGGCCGTCTCGAAGGACGACGGCCCCCAATCCATCCTTCGAGGCTCGCCCTGCGGTGCAAATGCACCGCAAGGCTCGCACCTCAGGATGACGGATAGCGCCTGCAACTACAGAAACTCAATAAATATGGCCTTTTCTTCCCTACCGCCCACCAACGGACGGGCTCCCGGCGCCGGCGTTACCGCGGTGCTCGGGCCCACCAACACCGGCAAGACCCATCTCGCGATCGAGCGGATGCTGGCGCATTCCACCGGCGTGATCGGGCTGCCGCTGCGGCTATTGGCGCGCGAGGTCTACAACAAGATCGCCGATCGCGCCGGTCCCGATTCCGTGGCGCTGATCACGGGCGAAGAGAAGATAAAGCCGCCGCGGCCGCGGTTCTGGGTTTCCACCGTCGAAGCGATGCCGCGGGATCTCGACGTGTCGTTTCTCGCGGTCGATGAAATCCAGATCGCCTCGGACCTGGAACGCGGGCATGTCTTCACCGATCGCATCCTGCATCGCCGCGGCCGCGACGAGACGCTGTTGCTGGGTGCCGCCACCATGCGCCCGATCATCGAGCGGCTGTTGCCCGGCGCCTCCATCGTCACCCGGCCGCGGCTGTCGCAGCTCGAATTCGCCGGCGACCGCAAGATCACCCGGCAGCCGCGGCGCACCGCGATCGTGGCGTTTTCGGCCGACGAGGTCTATGCGATCGCCGAACTGATCCGCCGGCAGCATGGCGGCGCCGCCGTCGTGCTGGGCTCGCTGTCGCCGCGCACGCGCAATGCGCAGGTGGAGATGTTCCAGAACGGCGACGTCGATTATCTCGTCGCCACCGACGCGGTCGGCATGGGGCTCAATCTCGACGTCGATCACGTCGCCTTTGCCTCCGACCGCAAATATGACGGCTATCAGTTCCGCAGGCTGAACCCGTCCGAATTCGCGCAGATCGCCGGCCGCGCCGGGCGCGCCACCCGCGACGGCACCTTCGGCACCACAGGACGCTGCGCGCCGTTCGAGCCGGAACTGGTGAATGCGTTGCAGAACCACGCTTTCGACAGTGTGAAAGTTCTGCAATGGCGCAATTCGAAGCTGGATTTTTCTTCGCTCGGGAGCTTGCAGGTGTCCCTGGCGCTGCCGCCGTCGCATGAGGCGCTGACGCGGGCGCCGATCGCGGAAGACCTGCGCGTGCTCGATCACGCCGCGCGCGACGCCGATGTGCGGGATATGGCCCACGGTGCGGCCGCGGTGGAACGGCTGTGGGACGCCTGCCAGATTCCCGACTATCGCAAGATCGCGCCCGCCGCGCATGCCGAGCTGGTGACGACCCTGTTCGGCTTTCTGATGCAAAAGGGCCGCATTCCCGACGCCTGGTATGCCGCCCAGGTCGATCAGGCCGACCGCATCGACGGCGATATCGACACGTTATCGGGCCGGATCGCGCAAATCCGCACCTGGACTTTTGTCGCCAACCGTCCGGACTGGCTGGCGGACCCCGAGCATTGGCAGGGCATTACGCGGGAAGTTGAAAATAAATTGTCAGATGCGCTGCATCAACGGCTCACGGAGCGTTTCGTTGATCGCCGTACCAGTGTATTGATGCGCCGCCTGCGGGAGAACAGTGTTTTGAATACCGAGATCGGCAAGACCGGCGAAGTGATCGTGGAAGGCCATGTGATCGGCCGGCTCGACGGGTTCACCTTTGCGCCGGAGGCTGCGGAAGCCGGCTCCGATGCCAAGGCGTTGCAGGCGACCGCGCTGAAGGCGCTGGCCGGCGAGATCGACGCCCGTGCCGAGAAGCTATCGGCCGCCCCCGACGATCAGTTCGTGCTGACGTCCGACGGCACCATTCGCTGGACCGGCGATGCCGTGGCAAAACTGGTCGCGGCCGATGACGTGCTGCATCCGCGCATCCGCATCATTGCCGACGATCGTCTGAGTGGCGCGCCGCGCGAGTCTGTGCAGACGCGGCTCGATCTGTGGCTGAAGACCCATATCGAGAAGCTGCTCGGCCCGCTGTTCGGTCTTGCCAAGGCCGAGGACATCACGGGAATAGCGCGCGGCATCGCATTCCAGCTGATCGAGGCGCTGGGGGTCCTGGAGCGCTCCAAGATCGCGGCCGAGATGAAGGATCTCGATCAGCCGTCGCGGGCGGGCCTGCGCAAATACGGCGTGCGCTTCGGCGCCTATCACATCTATCTCCCGGCGCTGCTGAAGCCGGCGGCGCGCGCACTGGCCTCGCTGCTGTGGGCCGAGAAGCAAAGCAATGTCGACATGTCGGCGCTGTCGGGCGCGCAGCATCTGGCGGGAAGCGGCCGCACCTCGTTTCCGGTCGACAAGCTGCTGCCCCGCGACGCCTACCGCGTGCTCGGCTATCGGCAATGCGGCGAGCGCGCGGTGCGGGTCGACATCCTGGAGCGGCTCGCCGATCTCATTCGCCCGGCGCTGGCCTGGCGCGAAACCTCGCCGGGAACAAAGCCTGCCGGCGCGTTCGACGGTCGCGGTTTTGTCGTGACGCAGGCGATGACCTCGCTGACGGGATCGGCGGGCGAAGACTTTGCCTCGGTCCTGCGCGCGCTCGGCTATCGCATGGAGCGCCGCGCGCCACTGCCGCCGAAACCGGCGGTGGTTGAAACGGCGGCGGTGGAAGCGACGCCCACAGAAGCCGTTGTCGCGGAGACCCCGGTTGCGGCCGACAGCAGCGATGCGCCGCCGGTTTCCGAAGATGTAGCGGCGTCGCCTTCGGCAGCGTTGTTGCCCGACATCGCATTTGCAACGGCGAGCCCTGCCGACGAACCGGCCGCCATCGCCGACGAACCGGCACCGATGGAAACTCAGCCGGAACCGAAGAGCCCCGTCGAAGCTGCCGCAATTGAAGTGCCGCAGGAACCGGCTGCCGCCGAAACGCCGCCCGCCGAAACAACACCAGCCGAAACGACGTCAGCCGAAACAACGTCGGAGGAAGCAACGTCAGACATTGCGGCTGTCAGCGAAGCCGCGCCAGCGGACGCTACCGCTGCAGCCACTCCCGAAGCGGCAGCGGCGCCGGAGTTGATAGAAGTCTGGCGGCCCGGCGGCCGATCCGAAGACCGCCGGCCGCGGCATGATCGCAACCGTCAGCGCCACCACGATCGCCCCGCCGAAGGCGCTGTGCCTGCGGTCGCCGCCGGCGAGGCCACTGAGCCCGCCAAGCACGAGCGGCACCGGCGCGGACGGCGCGAGCGCAGCCATGAGTTCCGCAAACCCCGTCCCGATGCGCCGGCCGAAGGCGTTGCCGCCGCGGCGCCTGCCGAAGCCGTGCCGGTTGGCGAACCTCGTGAGGACAAGCGTCCGCCGCGCGAGCAATTCGAGGGCAAGGGCAGGGAAGGCCGGGACAAGGGCAAGTTCGGCGGCGGCCGCGACAAGGCCGGCCGCGACAAGAGCGGGCGTGACGGTGGACGCGATCGCGACAAGGGTGGCCGCGATAACGGGCCGTCGCACCGGCAATATGCGAGTTCCGCGCCGCCGCGCGAGCGCGAGCGCCCAGTCGATCCCAATTCGCCCTTTGCCAAACTGGCGGCGCTGAAGGAACAGCTCACCGCCGACCGCAAGGATCGATAGAGCGGAATGCCTATGAGTGAACCGTCATCCCTGCGTAACGGCTCCGCCGTTATCGCTGGAGGTGCGAGCCTTGCGGTGCGCTTGCACCGCAGGGCGAGCCTCGAAGGATGAGCGGCCCGGGGCCGTCGTCCTTCGAGACGCCGCGGAGCCTGTCATCGGGCGCGCATTCGCGCGACCCGTTGGCGGCTCCTCCCGAGTGAGCGCAAATGCGCTCATCCGGGGATGACGGGTTTGATATCAACATGTTCTAGCCAATCCCTTCTCGCTGTGGTGTCGCTTGGAGCGCCAGCGTCTCGATAAATGGTTGTGGCATGCGCGTGTGGTGAAGGCGCGCAGCAGCGCCGCCGCGCTGGTCGAGGCCGGCCATGTCCGCGTCAACGGCGTGCGCGAGACCGCGCCTGGCCACGGCGTCAAGGCCGGCGACGTGCTGACCATCGGACTCGATCGCAGCGTGCGGGTTCTGAAGGTGATCGGATTTGCCGAACGGCGGGGCGATGCGTCGGCCGCGCGCGTGCTGTACGAGGATTTGCAAGGGCGGCAGGAGTGACTATCTGTGTTGTCGCCCGGGCACAGGACCCCTGCAAAATGGCTTCCGGAAGCATTTTGCTTCCCTTGCGACTGCGGAGTTCCTGCGCTACGCAAACCACTCAAAATTGACCCGGTTCGGAGCCCTGGATGACTTACGTCGTCACTGAAGCCTGCATCAAATGCAAATATACCGATTGCGTTGAAGTCTGCCCCGTGGACTGCTTCTACGAGGGTGAAAACATGCTGGTCATCCATCCGGACGAATGCATCGACTGCGGCGTGTGCGAGCCTGAATGCCCCGCCGACGCAATCAAGCCGGACACCGAGCCGGGGCTGGAGAAGTGGCTCGAGGTGAATACCGAATATGCCAAGAGTTGGCCGAATATCACCCAGAAGAAAGAATCCCCGGCCGACGCCAAGGATTTCGAGGGCATGGAAGGCAAATTCGAGAAATATTTTTCCCCCGGCCCCGGAACCGGCGACTGACCGGGGTAACCAAGTACTGGCTTTCACTTAACCCTGTCGTGCTGATTTTCGCCTAAAACGCCCCGATTCCCCCCGGGATCGGGCGTAAATCATTGATTTTCACGGAAAATGTGCTATATTGGGCACATTCTTAGCCGAACCCGTCAGCCTGACGTTGGCCCCTATGGGTTCCCGTGAAAACCATCGAACAGGGGCGTGGCAGTTCCGCGCGCAGGCTGTGTCACAGAAAACGCGTAAAAAGAGTGCTTCCAAGCTGTCGAAGAAAGCCGCTGCGGCCAGCCGTAGTGCAACCAAGAGCCGTGCCCGGGCTTCCCTGAAGGATACCCGGACCGCCAGTAAGGCCTCGGCTGCAAAATCCTCAAAAAACAAAAGAAGCGCAATGCCAAACAAGACTGCAAAAACCGCTGCGAAAGCAACGGGTTCGAAGGCGACTGCCGCGAAGGTCGCCGCCAAAGCTGCTCCGAAGGCCCCCGTCAAAGTTCCGGTCAAGCCGGTTGCCGCCAGCAAGCCCGTTGTCGCCACCAAGCCGGCTGCAAAGCCGGTAGCAGCTCCGCCTCGGGTCGAGGAACCGAAGAAGGTCCTGACCCAGCGTCAGGGCTTCAAGACCAACGAATTCGTGGTGTATCCCGCGCACGGCGTTGGCCAGATCCTGGCCATCGAAGAGCAGGAGATTGCGGGTGCCAGGCTTGAGCTGTTCGTGATCAATTTCATGAAGGACAAGATGACGCTGCGGGTGCCGACCGCCAAGGTCGCCAATGTCGGCATGCGCAAATTGTCGGAGCCCGTGCTGGTCAAGCGCGCGCTGGAGACGCTGAAGGGCCGCGCCCGCGTCAAGCGCACGATGTGGTCGCGCCGGGCCCAGGAGTACGAAGCCAAGATCAACTCCGGAGACATCGTCGCGATCGCCGAAGTGGTGCGCGACCTCTATCGCTCGGAATCGCAGCCCGAACAGTCCTACAGCGAACGCCAGCTCTATGAAGCCGCGCTCGACCGTCTGTCGCGGGAAATCGCCGTCGTGCAGCATGTGACGGAAACCGAGGCGGTGAAGGAAATCGAAAGCCAGCTCGCCAAGAGCCCGCGCCGCGGCGCCAAGGCCGAGGCTGAAGTCGAGACCGACGGTGAAGGCGATGCCGATGCCGATGCGGACGCCGAAGGCGACGATGCGGCGGTCGCCGACGAAGCGGCGTAACGCCGCGCTCGCTGATCCCAACAAAATCAAGAAGCCCGGTCGAGAGACCGGGCTTTTTGCTGCCTTGTCATTCCGGGGCATGCCAACGGGTCCGCGCAAGGCGCGGCCCGATGGCAGGCTCCGCATGAACCCGGAATCTCGAGATCCCGGGTTCGCGCTAATGCGCGCCCCGGGATGACGCGCTTGCGCGCGTCAATCCACCACGATCTTCACGAGATCGCGCACCTTGACCTGGGCGTGGGTGTCGAGCCCGTTCAGCACGCGGAAGCGCTCGACCGGGCGGTCGACGCCGGCCATGCGGTGCGACAGCGATTCCACGGTATCGCCGGGCTGCACGGTGATGACTTTTATGCGCAGCGGGCGGGCGGCCTGGATTTCCTCCAGCGTCAGCCGGCGGAACGAATTCACGGTCTCGCGCGCGTTGCGGTCGCTCTCGGTGGTCTTTTGCTTGGTGGCGAAAATGAAGCGGTAGACGTCGCTGCCGAAACGCAGCGCATAGATGCGGAATTGCCATTGATCGCCATGCGCGCTGGCGGATGCCGCCGGGAAGCCGTTGATCGTCAGGTCCTCGGTCGAGCTCTTGTCGACGCCTTCCATCCAGCCGGAATTGAGGTAGTCGCCGAGCGACTGTTCCGCCGGCACGCGCACCACGTCGAAGCGCATCGCCTGCGTGCCGCCCTCGCGCACGCCGATCACGGCCTGCGCGGTATTGTCCAGCGTGAAGTTTTCCGGCGAAGTGAAGGTGAAGCCGAGCTTGGGATGCAGGAAGCGCCGGCCGCGGACGAAGCCCTCGCTCGGATCCTCGCCATAGACGATATTGTCGATCGCCTGCAGATAGGTTTCGCGGTCGCGTTCGTTGCTCTCCGGCGAGGTGTATTGCCTGGCATTGGCCTGCGCGTTCTGCACGCGCTCGGGCGTGGCCGGGTGCGATGACAGAAAGTCCTGCACCCGCGGATCGAGCGAGGTCTTGCCCGCCTTCAGCGCCGCGTTGCGCTCCATCGAGGTCAGGAACCGCGCCGCGCCATAGGGATCGAAATGCGCGCGCGCCGAAATGCCGACGCCGATGCCGTCGGCCTCGAATTCCTGGGCGCGCGAAAAGCTTGCCATCGTCAGCTTTGTCTTGGCGAGCGCGAGCGCGGTGAGATCGGGATCGTTGCTCATGTCGGTGACGACGCGGGTGACGATCGCGGCCTGGCGCGCCTGGTCCTCGCGGATCGAGGCGTGTTTTGCGAGCACATGCGCCATCTCGTGGCTCAGCACCGACGACAATTCCGAGGTGTCGCTGGCGAGCGCGATCAGGCCGCGCGTCACGTAAAGCTGGCCGGTCGGCAGCGCGAACGCGTTGACCGCGCCGGAATTGAGGATCGTCACCTTGTAGGCCTGATCGGGACGATCGGAGGCCGCGACCAGCCGGTCGACGGTCTTGCCGATCAGCGCTTCCAGCTTCGGATCGTCATAGGCGCCGCCATAGGAGGACAGGATGCGCTCATGCTCGCGCTCGGCGGCAGGCGTCTGCGTGACGACCCGGTTGGGCTTTGGCGGGCTGACCGCAGGCGCCGCGGTCTGCAGCCGGCCGAATTCGCCGCAGCCCGCAAGGGCAAACGCGGCGCACAGCAGGGCGGCCGCAGCCCGAAGGCTGAGGCTCATTCTGGTCTCACGCCGTCCCACAACCACCACTTTCGGCTTCTCGTCCCTGTCGAAGCGAGCTAATTCCCGCCAGCCATTTCAATTTGCCCCACCCGGAGCACTTCGATCCGCGGCCCGCCGCGCGCCTCGACCCAGCCACGAACACGAATCCGTCTATTTTCGAAGGACTTAAGGACAATGCCGGCAGCCTCGAATGCCGGCAGCACCCGCCTTGAAATAGTCACAGCAAAGTCCCGTGTCCAGTTCCGCCCGAAGTTCAGATAAGTCGTTGCCCCGGCCTGCCGGACCGACAGTACCTTGCCCTCGACTACCGTAAATCGCCCGATCCCGGCCAAAATATCGCCAGAACTTTCCGCGTTTTTTATGGCCGCCGGATCGGCCCAGGTTCCCTGCCGGGCCTGGCGGCCTGCGGCTTCTGCCGATGTCAGGACCGCGGCGCAATCCTTGTTGGTGACGGTGGCCGAGACCAGCGCTTCGCCCTGCGCCAAAAGCTGCGCCTGCACCGGGGTTTCGGCGGCGGCGAGAAACACGAAGGCGGGCTGGCGGCCGTAGCGGTCGGGGGCGTCGTCTTCGCCGCGCAATGTCACCTCGCGCCCTGCAATCAGGGCAGCCAGCGCCGCCGTACGGTCCGCTTTGGCGCTCTCGGCCACAACCGGCTCGATACCGGCAAGACGCACCTCGCGGCCGTCCTCGAGGCGAAAGCTGCGCCCATCGATGACGGCGGCGACGCGGCCCTCGCCCTGCGGTTCGAACGCGCAGCCCGCCGCGGCAGCCGGACCACCTGTGGCGGGAACCAGCATGAGGCCGAATGGCAACACCAACGCGAATAAATTTTCGCGATGCGTTGCCGCTCTGGTTACCGGTTGCATGCCTGCTGCTCGGTAGCCGGGTAGCTGACTGAGTTCCAGTGTTGTTCCCATGAATCAGCGATGTCCTTTGCATCCGATCCGCGCGGGATAAAGGGGCAGCCGCCTTTGACTTGGGTCCATCCCGAGCCTAAGTAGCATTCTCTTTCCGACGCGGGCTAGGTTCATGAAGCGCGGACACCTGATTGTTGTGGCGGTCGGTTCCAGGGCGTTGCCGCGCGAGAGCGCGGTCGCGAGCACGGCATGAATTCCTATTTTCTGCGGCAGCTTGCCGATTACGTCGAGTATCACCGCGACCCCAGGAACGGCGTGATGCATGTATTTGGCATCATATTCCTGTTCCTGGCCGCTGTTCTTCCTCTCAGCACGTGGCCTGTCCCGGCGTTTGGTGCGAAAGCTACTGCTGCGACAATCGCGGTGCTGCCCGTGCTGATCTACTGGTTCCTGCTCGACGCTGCCCTTGGAACCGCGATCATCGGGGCGGCTGGCTTGTTGCTTTGGGCCGCCGCGATGATCGCCAGTCATACGACGACTGCCGGCATGTGGTCGATCACCGCCGTGTTGATCGTTGTCGGGGTCGCGTCGCAGATTGTCGGGCACCGGGTATTTGAACGCCGGCAGCCGTCGCTCATCGACAATCCAACTCACTTACTGCTCGGACCGATGTTTGTGATGGCGAAACTGTTCATCGCACTTGGCTTTCGCCACGATCTTGCCGTCGTTATCCAACAAATTCCACAAACGATGCCACATGGCTCGTTGCAATATCCCGAGAAACTTCGGGGAGAGCCGAAGCCACACTCATGACAACGGTACTCGTCACTGGCGGCAGCGGCTTCATCGGCCAGCACCTGGTCTCGGCGCTCGTCGCGCGAGAACAACACGTGCGGGTTCTCGACCTCCGGGCTCCGACATCTGCCCTGCCGGAAGTGCAGTACGTTAGGGGTTCGGTGCTTGATCGGGATCTGGTGGACAATGCCCTGCAGGGCGTCGACGAGGTTTATCACCTTGCCGGCCTGCCCGGCATGTGGATGCCGCAGAAAACGGATTTTCACAGCGTCAACTACCACGGCACCGAAGTGGTGATTTCGGCTGCGCGCAAGCGCGGCATCACACGGTTCGTGCATTGCTCGACGGAATCGATTCTCTTCCGCGACTCCTCGTCGGAACGCGCTGTCGCGGATCTTCAAGCCGACGACATGCCGGGTCCCTATACTCGCTCGAAAATGCTTGCGGAACGCCTGGCCATGCAGGCCGCGGCATCCGGTTTTCCGGTGGTGGTCGGCTGTCCCACGATGCCGATCGGGTCTTATGATCATCATCTCACGCCGCCAACCGCCATGATCCGGCACTTCCTCGGCAAGCGTTTTCAATTCTATGTCGATTTCGTCGTCAACCTCGTCGACGTCCGCGATGCCGCGGCGGGCCTGATCCTTGCCATGGAACGTGGCAAGGCTGGACATCGCTACATTTTCGGCGGCGAAAGCGTCCCGCTGAAGAAGGTTCTTCAGCTTGTGGCGGCGATCAGCAATCGGCGAAGTACGCGCATTCCAATTCCCGGCCGTATTGCGGAAGGGGCCGCCGCCATGCTGGAACTGGTCGCCGATCATGTGACACGCCGACCTCCCGCCGGCACGGCCGAAGGCGTTCGCATCGCGTTGCGCGCGCGGCCGCTATCGATCGAAAAGGCACAGCGCGAACTGGGCTACGCGCCGCGGCCCGTTGAGCCGGCGTTGCGCGAGACCGTTGCCCATCTCCTTGGCGCTGCAGACCGGTATGAACGTAGTCCGTCGCCGGGCCCGCGTACCCGACCCCTGCAACCGAACCGCCGCTATGGCGTTTGAAGTGGTTGCGGAATAACGTCCGCGATATGCTGCCGGATCCCGCCCAATTGTTGGCTCTCGTCTGGAGTGGCTGGATCGCCACCTGGCCCACCGAGTTGCTGGCCCTCATCTGGATCGCATGGCTGATCAGTTGGGTTGCCGCGTCTTTCTGGTCCGGTCGAACGCAAAAACAGGTGATGGACTGGGATGCGCGGACCTACCGCATTCCCATCTTCGCGGGCGGCATTCTTTTTACGCCCTGGCTCGCGCAGATCCTGGGAGAAAAGCCGCTCTGGCAATTCGGCAGCCTGGCGATCTATGTCCTGGCGGCCCTGACGTTGGCGGGAATTTCCTTCACCTGGTGGGCTCGAATTCATCTCGGACGCTTCTGGTCGAATGCGATCACGCGCAAGGAGGGCCACCGGGTCATCGACACCGGTCCGTACGGGCTTGTGCGTCACCCGATCTATACGGGGCTGATCGCAGGAATGCTGGCAACGGGCATTGCGGTCGGAACGGTGACCGCGATGCTGGGCGCGGTTCTGATCTCGCTCGGCATGTGGCAGAAAGCCCGTCTGGAAGAAGGGTTTCTGATGACCGAACTGGGCGCCGAAGCCTACGGACGTTACCGGCGGCGCGTTCCCATGATCGTGCCGTTTTTGCCGGCCCGCTAACGCGGGCACCGGGTTACCGCGCTAGCGGGCGGTGGCGCGGGACCGGTGATGGCCGGCGCGAGATGACGCGGAATGATGACACGCTGGCCGGAAAACAGCGGCGCGCCGTTCGACACCTGATTGATCTGGGTGAGCGACCAGAGCGGCACGTGGTAAAGCGCGGCAAGGCCCGGCAACGTATCGCCCGAACGGGCAACCATCGGCGTGCCGCTGTCCCACAGCTCGACGGGAATATCGGGGGGAACGACATAGCGCAGGGGCAACGCCTCGCCTTCGGCTTTTGCGGGTGTCGCTGCGAGCTTGAGTATCGCGCTGATCAATTGTTGGTGGATGGAGTCGATCTTGTCGATATTGATGTGGCTGATCTCCTCATGCTTCGACAGATCGAAGCTTGCGTAGTGGCCCCGATAGCCTTGCGTCGCCACCACGTCACCGCCGCCCAGGATGCTGTTTGACAGGAAGATGTTGATATAGCGCTCGACGTTGAGCGGCACCTGCGGACTGGCGTGAGCCGGATCGATGGTGACCACGAGGCTCACCGGGATGTCTTGATCCCGCAGCATCTCAGCAAATTTCAATGTACAAAGCCCGCCCATCGAGTGGCCGATGAGGGTGATCGGAGCCGGATCGTCGCGGTAGTCGCGAATAGCCTGTTCGGCAATCAGCGGGCAGATCGTGAACTCGTAGACATCGGCCCTGATACCGGCGTGTTCGAGCTGTTCGGTCAAACGGTCCATCCCGCGTGAAAAGATCGGACCGAGCGCGCCGCGGAACAGGTAGACGCGCCCTCGCGGCGGCGTGATGGAAGCCGCGGCCTCACCCGGCGCGACAGCTGTGGCCGTTCCGGCCGCGCCATCTCTCGACGCAGCGCTTGGCTGTGCCAGCGCCAGGCTGGTCGAGTAGACGCAGGCGCAAAGCATGGCGCCGATCACGATGCCTGTAGCCTGCGTTGGATTGACCATGCGCCTTCCGCTTGCACCTTCGACGTATCCGGCACGCCAACGGAGAAATACACTCCGCGCCGCAGAATGCCTTATTGCGGAAGAATAGGCGGAATTTGCGGCGCGCCGCCAGTCGTCAGCCTGCCAGACGTCAGCTCAATTGCGCGCGGTTGCGGCACTTGCCGCACCGGTACGCTGTTTCCCGGCGCCTGCCTGAGGCTGCGGCTTTGGTCCGGCAGACACGTCTTTCGGGCCGGCAACAACGACGGCGTCGATGGCGGCGATCACCTTCCGCTGCATCACCTCGTTCTTGTCGATGGTCATGTGCGCCATCCCGAGTTTCCCCACATCAATATTCTCAAGCTCACCACGGAACTGGCTGGTCTTCGCAACGGGTTCGCCGTTTCCATTGGCAATGTAGAAGTTGATGTAGCGCCCGACGTGCCCCGCCAGGCTGGTGCGGAACACCGAATCCAGGCCGATCGCTAGTTTGACGGGGGCGCCGAGGCGATCCAGGCGCGCCACCATATCGGGCAGCGCCGTCGCCCCGGAGGAGTGACCGACCAGAACGATGGTCTTGGTTCGCCCGCTCCGGTATTCGGCCGCGGCGTCGTCCGCGAGCGATGACCAGGAGAGGTAGTTGGCCACGGTGACGTTGAAACCCTGCTGCTCCAGCCTGGCCGCGATCTGGTCCATGCCCAGCGAAAAGATATTGAGCACGCCGCGGAGGAGATAAACGTGCGTGCTGGACGCCGCGGAAGCCGCCGCGTTCGCCGGGCCGGCACCAGCCGGAAGCACCAGCAGCAGGACAGCTAGCGCCGCTCCCAACCGCGGCCTCAACAGGCCTGATAGCCTGCCGACAAATCGCCCGTAGCCACCATATGGCTTCATTGGCCCTCCTTAAGGCATATCCCGATTCTGCTGCCCGAAAGGTAGTATCCGCATGTGCATACCTGCAACGGCAGCAATAAGGCAATCAGGTCTTATCCGCGTTGCGTGTCTGTATTGCAACACCCCGGAGGCAGCCGGCGGTATCATGCACCGCGCCAGGAGCCGGAGCACGGGGGTTGCGGCCGATTCCGCGAGGCGCAGATTTCTCTTGCCAACCGAGTGCGGCCTACTCCATCGCTGCTATCCGAAACGCTTTTGGCGGAAAAAGGGGGGGAATAGATGGAAGTCAACGGCATCGCGCATATTTTTCTGACCGCGTCGAATTTCGAACGCTCCCGTGAATTCTACCGCAAGCTGCTGCCATTTCTCGGGCTGAGACCGATGATCGATACCGATACAACTTACTACTGTGTCGGCGGACGTACCGCAGTCGGGATCAGCGCGCCGTCGCCTGAGCATGCGGGAAGTGCGTTCGAGCAAAATCGCGTCGGCCTGCACCATCTGTGCTTCCGCGCCCGCGAGCGCGCCGACATCGACGAACTGCACGGCTTTCTGCTGTTCGCTTGGCGTGAAGATCATCCGCGCGCCGCGCGAGGACCAGTGGGCGCCGGGATATTATTCGCTGCTGTTCGAGGATCCCGACGGCATCAGGCTGGAACTCAACCATGTGCCGGGGAAGGGACTGTTGGCGTGAGGGTCGCCGTCTGAAGGCCTCGCCGAGAAGTCTCCGCGATCAGATGAAAGTCCAGGCACGCAGGCAAAGCAGAATAGGTCTGCGGATAAGGCTTTTGATGACATTTGCAAGTTTTGTCTCGTCGCCATCAAAGCTGGCGATCATGGCATCCAGCATTTCATGCGGCTCGAGCTTGTCGAAATCGATCGGATGGCCGGCGTGGTCGGCCAACAGGGCGAAGAACGCGAGCTGCGCGCGGCCGTTGCCTTCGCGGAAGGCGTGGATGACGTTTAGTTCCGCCAGAAAATGAGCGGCTTTGTCGGCGAAGGCCGCGCCGTCGAGACCTTGCAGGAAATCGTCCGCCTGCAGTTCGCCGAACAGCCTTGTCGCCTGGTTTTCGATGTTCTCGGGAAAGCAAAACGGATTACCACCCTTGAACATGCGAACGGTACGCGTCTTGCCCGCCCAATCATAGACATCTTGAAACAGGTGATGGTGGACGGCCTTGTAGTGCGTAAAGTCGAGATTGCCGTCGGGCAGCGGTTCGTCGGCCCGCGCGCTCGATATCTCTGCCTCGAAAGCATTCAGCTCAGCCTGCTCGCGCAGGTCGAGCTTGTTTATCAGGACGGTCGAGTTCTCGTAGGTGTAGGGGTCGTCGACCGCATCATACATGCAGCGCGCTTAGCCCTTGCGATGGCTGCGCACGATGGTGCGGCGATATTCTTCAGCGGTCAGGCCCTTGCGGCCAGCTTGTGAGGCCCGCTTTTCCATGACCTCGGTGAGTTCGATCCCCTCAACCGCGCTGATCTTGGCAAAACGCGCGCGGCCGAGCACGAAGGCGCCTACCTTGCTGCCCTTTGCGGCCGGTTTTTTCTGCTTCGCCATAACGACATTGTAGCAGATTCCCCTGGCTTTGGCAGGCCTGCCGGATCGCAGTTTGCGAGCATCGCGGGTCCCGACAAGGCTCATGGCTGGGCAGACCAGAACTCTGGCGCGCCAGCGTCGGTTGCGACCATTCCGCTTTGCGGAAAATACTCTGACCAAAGCTGGCGCATGACTGCCGTCTCCGCGCCTTGCCGCTAACCATCGCTTGCTGCATGATCGCCGCAACGGAAATCAAGGCCGCAAGCAATGCGGCACCTCGATCGGGAGGCTTTCATGAAACGAGTTTTGTCCGGCGTTCTCGCCTCGGTACTGGCTCTTGCCGCTGGCGCCGCGATGGCGCAGAGCAAACCTCCGCTAAAACTCGGCGGCATCCTCGACATGTCCGGCCTCTACGCCGATATCACCGGGCCCGGCAGCGAGACCGCCGCGAAGATGGCGGTCGAGGATTTCGGCGGCGAGGTGCTGGGCCGCAAGATCGAGATCGTTGCAGCGGATCATCTCAACAAGGCCGATCTGGCCGCGAGCCTCGCCCGCGACATGCTCGACAACCAGGGCGTCGAGATGCTCTTCGACGTGGCGGCGTCCGCCACCGCATTGGCCGCCGGCGAGATCGCGAAGGCGCGCAACAAGATCGTGATTTACAACGGTCCCGGATCGATCCGGCTCTCCAACGAGGCCTGCGGTCCCTATACGGTGCACTATGCCTATGACACCTTCGCGCAGGCCAACGTTGCGGGGCTCGCTACCGTCAAGGCGGGGCTCGACAGCTGGTTCTTCCTGACCGCCGATTATGCATTCGGTCAGGACCTGGAAAAGGATACGACCAACGTTGTGCTGAAGTCCGGCGGCAAGGTTTTGGGCAGTGTCCGGCATCCGCTCAACACGTCGGACTTTTCATCGTTCCTTCTGCAGGCGCAGAGCTCGAAGGCGAAGGTGATCGGCCTCGCCAATGCCGGTGGCGACACCATCAACGCGATCAAGCAGGCGGCCGAATTTGGACTGATGAAGGGCGGCCAGAAGCTGGCGCCGCTGCTCGTGTTCGTGACCGACATCGACAGCGTCGGCCTTGAGACCGCGCAGGGGCTGCTGCTCGACGAAGCCTTTTATTGGGACCTCAATGACGACACCCGCGCCTTCTCCAAGCGCTTCATGGAGCGCGTCAAGCGGGTGCCGACGGCGGCGCAGGCCGGCGTCTATTCGTCGGTCACGCATTACCTGAAGGCCGTGAAAGCCGCCGGAACCACCGATTCGGCCGCCGTCATGAAGATCATGAAGGAGACCCCGGTCAACGACTTCTTCGCCAAGAACGGCCGGATCCGCGAAGACGGCCGCATGGTGCACGACATGTACCTGTTCGAGGTCAAGAAGCCGTCGGAGTCGAAAGGCCGCTGGGACGACTACAGACTGCTGGCGACCATCCCCGGCAACGAGGCGTTCCAGCCGCTGGAATTGTCGCGCTGCCCGCTGGTGAAGAAGTGACGGAGTGACGAAGTCACGCAGTCATTCCGGGGCGCGCGAAGCGCGAACCTCAGATATGCAATTGCACATCGGGGAATCTCGAGATTCCGGGTTCGCGCTTTGCGCGCCCCGGAATGACGGACGACAGCATCGAACAACGAAAGCACCGCCCCATGAACAATGAAATCGTCCTGCAAAACCTCGACCAGGGCCTGCTCACCATCACCATGAACCGGCCGGACCGGCGCAACGCGCTCAATCCGGACATGACGCGGGGGCTGGTCGAGGCGGCGCGGCGGGCGGCGGAAGATCATGAGGTCCGCGCCGTCCTGCTCAAGGGCGCGGGCGGCACGTTCTGCGTCGGCGGCGACGTCAAATCGATGGCGGAGGGCCGCGCCCCGCTGCCGTTCGAAGCCAAGATGGCCAATCTGCGCCGCGGCATGGAAGTCTCGCGCATCCTGCACGACATGCCCAAGCCCGTGGTGGCGCAGGTCGATGGCGCGGCCGCCGGCGCCGGGCTTTCGATAGCGCTGGCCTGCGATCTCCGGATTGCCTCGGCGTCCTGCAAGATCACCACCGCTTTCGCCAAGGTCGGATTATCAGGCGATTACGGCGGCACCTATTTCCTGACCCATCTGCTCGGAGCTGCGAAAGCGCGCGAGCTTTATCTGACCTCGCCGGTGCTGTCGGCGCAGGAAGCGCTCGCGCTCGGCATGGTGACGAAGGTCGTGCCCGATGCCGAGGTCGAGGCGGCGGCGCATGAGCTCGCAATGTCGCTGGCGCAGGGACCGTCGGTGACGCTCGGCTACATCAAGCGCAACATCAACAACGCCGAGCATTTGTCGCTGGAAGCCTGTTTCGACGCCGAGGCGATCCACCACTCGCGCTCCGGCGAGACCGCCGACCACAAGGAAGCCGCGAAAGCCTTTGTCGAAAAGCGCAAGCCGCTGTTTCAGGGACATTGAGATGGCGAGCTATCTGCGGCTGCGGCAGATCTGCCTGGTGGCGCCGCATCTCGAACCGGTGATTTCCGATATCGCCGCCATCATGGGCTTAAGCGTTTGTTACCGCGACGGCAACGTCGCCAAATACGGCCTGGAGAACGCGCTGCTGCCGGTCGATACCATCCTCTTGGAAGTGGTGGCGCCGTTTCGAGAGGGCACCGCGGCGGGACGCTTTCTCGACAAGACCGGCGGCCGCGGCGGCTATATGGCGATCTTCTGCTGCGACGATCCCGATGGGCGCGGCAAACATGCCGAGAAGATCGGCGTCCGCGTCGCCAACGTCATCGACCACGCGCCCTATCATGGCGTGCAACTGCATCCGCGCGATTGCCGCGCGGCGTTCATCGAATTCAACCACACCGACGGCAGCGACGATATTTTGGGGCCTTATCCGCCGGCAGGTCCCGACTGGCAGAAATCGATCGCCAAGGATGTGACGCAGGCCTTGACGGGCGTGGAGATGCAAGGCCCGGAGCCCGCAGGGCCTTGCCGAGCACTGGGGACGGATTATCGAGATTGCGGTCACCCGAAATTCAAGCGGCGAGCCCGAGCTGAAGCTGCCCAATTGCAGCTTCCGTTTTGTCAGAGGCGACAGCGAGATCATGAGCGGGTTGACGTTCAGGGTCGGTAACGTCGCATCAGTGCTTGAAGCCGCCAAAACAAGAGGGCACGCGGTGTCGGGGAATTCATTTGATCTGGGCGGGGTGACCTTCCATCTCGCGGCGTGAGCCACGATTCGTCTGTTCCCTCCCCCCTTGTGGGGGAGGGTTAGGGAGGGGGTGGCCGCATCGGGACTGCCCGCGTGGACCCCTCTCCCCAACCCTCTCCCACAAGGGGAGAGGGAGCTCACCGCCGTCGCGGAGCGATCGATGCTTCGGCTCGCGCACTAAACAAGAAATGAAATGGGCCGTCCCGCATGCCGCATCCGCTCGATACCTTCTTTGCGCCCGACAGCATCGCGCTGATCGGCGCCTCGCGCGACCTGGAGAAAATTCCGGGCCGGCTGTTGTCGATGCTGCGCAAGAACGACTATCCGGGCAGGATCTATCCGATCAATCCCAATTACGGCGATATCGACGGGTTGAAATGTTATCCGTCGATCGCTTCCGTGGGGCAGCCGGTCGATCTCGCCATCGTCATCATTCCGGCGCGCGCGGTGCTCACGGCACTGGAGCAATGCGCCGCTGCCGGTGTCAGGAATGCGGTCATCATCTCGTCGGGATTTGCGGAAGAGGGCGGCGACAGCGCGGCGATGCAGGACGCCATCGCTGCGCTCGCCAAGAAAACCGGCATGCGGATTTCCGGTCCGAATGCGGAGGGGTTTTACAGCGAAGTCCAGCGCGTCGCCGCCACCTTCAGCCCGACCGTCGACGTCAAGCCCAATGGGCCGCGGCTGATCGCAAGCAGACGGCGGATCGGCATCGTCGCGCAAAGCGGCGGCATCGGCTTTGCGATCTACCACCGCGCCAGGGCGATCGGCGTCTCCTTAAGTTACGTCATCAGCACCGGCAATGAATCCGATCTCGGGGCCGGCGAATTCTTCGAATATATGGTGCAGGATCCTTCCACCGACGTGATCCTGCTGTTCATCGAAGGTATCAGAGACGTCGAAAAATTTCTCGCCGCCGCCCGTCGCGCCGCCGAAATCGGCAAACCCGTGATCGTGACAAAAGTCGGCCGCTCCGGCGCGGGCGAGCGCGCGGCGGCCTCGCATACCGCCAGCATGGCCGGCTGGTCGGCGGCCTATGACGCGGTGTTCGCAAAGTACGGTTTTATCGTCTCCAACGATCTCGATGAGGCCGTCACCATCGCGGCCGTGCTCACCACCAACCCGCTGCCCAAGGGCGACCGCGTCGCGGTGCTCACGGTGTCGGGCGGCGCCGGGATCTGGGGCGCGGACACGGTTTCGATGCAGGGCCTGCAGGTGCCGGAACTGCGGCGCCGATCCAGGCGGAAATCATGAAACTGCTGCCATCCTATGGATCGGCGCGCAACCCGATCGATGTCACCGCGCAAGGCGTGCACTCCGGCGGCCTGCAGAAGAGTATCGATCTGCTCGATGCCTCCGACGAGGTCGACGCCATTCTGGTGGTGCTGTCGCTGTCGAGCGACACGCGGATGCCGTTCAAACAGGCCGAATTGCAGCCCGTGATATCGGCGCAGCACAAGCCGATCGTGTTCTACTCCTACACGCTGCCTTCGAATTTCGCGCGCAGTGAGCTTGCGGCATCTGGCGTCGTCATCCTGTCGGGGCTGACCCATGTCGGCGTTGCCATGCGGCAGATGGTGGCGCGCGCCAGATTCAGGCTGGCTCCGCCGCTCGATGTTGCGTCCGCGTCGCGCGATCTCTCGATGCACCTGAAATCCGCAACGCTTTCCGAAGCCGACAGCAAGGCGCTGCTGCGCGATGCCGGCATCGCATTGCCCGACGAAGTGCTGGTGACGGAGAAGCGCGCGCTCGATGCCGCCATCGCCCGCACCGGCTTTCCGCTGGTGATGAAGGTCCAGTCGCCCGATATCCCGCACAAGAGTGAAGTCGGCGGCGTCCGCGTCAATATCACCACCAAGGGCGAGGTGTTTCTGGCGTTTGAGGCGCTAGTTGAAAACGCGCGGCGGCATCGGCCGCAGGCTGCGATCCAGGGCGTGCTGGTCGGTCCGATGGCGAAAAAGGGCGTCGAGATCATCATCGGCACCCTGGGGGATGCAACCTTCGGCCCGATGGTCATGGTCGGCCTTGGCGGCATCACCACGGAATTATTCCGCGATGTGATCTACCGTCCCGCGCCGGTGAGCGCTGATGAGGCTTCCGCGATGCTGGCCGAACTGAAAGCCGCGCCGTTGCTAAATGGATTTCGGGGCGCGGCGAAGGCCGATGTTGCCGGCGCTGTCGCAATTGATCTCGCAGATTTCGCTGCTCGCGGCGCAATACCGCCAGCAGATATCCGAAATCGAGATCAATCCGGTGCTGGTGCACCCCGAGGGGCAGGGCGTCACCATCGTCGACGCGCTGGTGGTGCCGAGGAAACTAGCTGTCGTCCCGGCGAACGCAGCCTTCTCCCCTTGGGGGAGAGGGTGGCGCCGATGCGACCGAGCAAGCAGTCGTGACGGTGAGGGCTTGCATCCACGAGAGAGAAACTCCACATCCGGTGCGGACTGGGTCCGCACCACCTTCGCCGGACAAGGGGAGAAGGGAAGAGAATTCACCGCCCCTTGAAATTCGCCACCCGCCGCTCGGCGGTGGCCTTGACGCCTTCCTTGAAATCCTCGGTCGTGCGCAGCCGGTTCTGTTCGATCAGTTCGTGGTTGGTCGCGGCCAGCACGCGGTCGGCGAGGCCGGCGCGCATGGTGGCCCGCGTCGACAGCAGGCCGAGCGGCGAACATTCGGCGATCTCTGCGGCGAGCTTCATGGCCTCGGCGCGCACCTGATCCTGCGGCACGCAGGCATTGGCGAGGCCCATCCGGTACGCCTCCTCGCCGGTGACGCGGCGGCTGGTGTAGAAAATCAATTCCGCATTGTTCTTGCCGACCAGTTCGGGAAGCGTCGTCGTCAGCCCGAAGCCGGGATGAAAGCCGAGTTTGGTGAAGTTGGCGGCAAAGCGCGCCTCGGGGCAGGTGATGCGGAAATCCGCCGATACCGCAAGCCCGAGCCCGCCGCCGATGGCGGCGCCATGGACGGCGGCGACGATCGGCTTCTTGTTGCGGAAAATCCTTACCGCCTGGACATAGAGATGGTTGATCGGAAGGTTCGAGGCCGGATCGGTCTTGGCGCGTTCCTCGGCTTCCTGCCGCGCCGGATCGCCGAAATTGGCGCCGGCGCAGAATGCCTTGCCCTGCGCGGCCAGCACCGAGGCGCGGATTTCGATATCGCGATCGAATTCCTCCAGCGCGTCCGCGATCTGGTTGATCAGGGAGACGTCGAAGAAGTTCAGCGGCGGCTTGCGGATTTCGATCGAGGCCGACGTGATCGTGCTTTTCGACGCCAATGTCCGTGTACTTGCTCATGGGATTTCCTTGTTGAATTAGCGCAGTCCAAGCCCGCGCGCGATGATGCCGCGCAGCACTTCGGTGGTGCCGCCCTGAATCGTGAGTTTCGGCGCGACCTTCATCGCGAACGGCAATACCGTGTCGAGGATTTCGTGGTTGGAGGCATCCGGCTCGACGAAGGCGGCGAGCTCGCGCACCCGCTGCGGCAATTGCTGTTCCCAGATCGTGCCGATGTCCTTGACGATCGAGGCCTCCACCACCGGTTCCTTGCCGGCGTGCAGCATGCCCGCGACCGAAACCGACATCCGGCGCATGGTGTGCAGTTGCGCCACCAGCCGTCCGATGCCTTCGGCGCCGCGGGTGTCGGGCGCCTCGCCGAGCGCGCGCACCAGTTCGGTCAGCACGTAATAGGTTTCGAGGAATCGTTCCGGCCCGCTGCGCTCATAGGCGAGCTCGCTGGTCGCCTGCTTCCAGGCGCCGTCGATCTCGCCGAGCGCGTGATCGGCAGGCACGAAGGCGTCCTGGAATACGACTTCGTTGAAGTCGGCCTTGCCGGTCAGTTGCCCGATCGGGTTGACCTTGATGCCCGGCGTCTTCATGTCGACGAGAAATTGCGTCAGCCCGTGGCGGCGGTTTTCCTTGGTCGACGGCGAGGTGCGGAAGATCGCCAGCATGTAGTTGGCGACATGGGCGGCCGAGGTCCAGATCTTGGTGCCGTTGATCAGGAAGCCGCCGTCGGTCCTGGTCGCCTTGGTCTTGGCGGCGAACAGGTCCGAGCCCGAATTCGGCTCGCTCATGCCGATCGAGAAGCACACTTCGCCGCGGCAGATGCGCGGCAGGATGTCCATCTTGATATGCTCGGGCGCATATTTCAGAAGCACCGGGCCGCTCTGGCGGTCGGCCACGAAGAAGCGCCGCGTCGGCGCGTTGGCAACGCGCATTTCCTCGGTCACCACATAGCGCTCGAGGAACGAACGCTCATGGCCGCCATATTTCTTCGGCCAGGTCATGCCGATCCAGCCGCGTTCGCCGACCCGCCTGGAAAAGCCGGGAACGTCGGTGTCGCCGCCTTGCGGGCTGTGCGGATCGAAGGTGCCGCGCGCGACTTCTTCGGCGAGAAAGGCGCGGACTTCCTTGCGCAGCCTTTCGCATTCGGGCGGCAGGCGGATCGGATCGAAACGGAGCGCTGCGGTCATGTCAAATCTCGTTCTGTCCTTCAAGATGCTAGCGTGAGGCGACCAGCGGCCACAATTCATCGGCGCCGCGCGCGGCGACGCGCTTGCCCAGTTCGACTGCCCAGTAGCTCTCATGGCCGAAATCGTCGCGCCAGGCCAGCGCGCGCATGGTGTAGCGATGCAGGATGTGCTCCAGCGTGTAGCCGATCGCGCCATGAACCTGATGCGCGATCGCTGCGCCCTTTTCGGCGGCCTCGGCGCAGCGGATCTTTGCCGCGGTGGCTTCCAGGAAGACCGCGTCGTCAAAGTTTTGTGCATTGGCGATGGTATCCGCAGCCGAACTCGCCGCGGTCATGGCAGCCGCGGTTTCGCCGGCGAGCCGCGCGAGATTGTGCTGCACCGCCTGGAATTTCGAAATCTTCTTCTCGAACGCGACGCGCTCGTTCGAATAGCGCACGCTGATGTCGAGCATCGATTGGAGCGCGCCCGCAATCTGCAGGCTGCGCGCCACCGCACCCATCAACATCAGCGAGGTCTGGTCAAAACCCTTTGGCGCCGGCTTGATCGCGCTGGGCGCGGCATTGGCGAACGTCACGGTGTCGCTGCCGTCGCCGGCAAGATTGAGCCCGGGCTCGATCCGGCATTTGGCCGCCTCCACCAGCGCAACCGAGAGACCGCCGGCGCCGCTTGCGAGCACCGCGATATGTCTGGCATCTTTTGCAAAGGGAACGCCGCGGGCGCGGCCGGACAGGGTGCCGTCGGCGTTGAGCGCAATGCGGTCCTTCGGGCTCGCCGGCGCGACCGTCATCGGACCTTCGGGCGAAGTGATTTTCGCCTGCGCCAATAGCCATCCCGCCAGCATGGTTTCGGTGAGCGGCACCGCGATCGCAAAACGGCCGGCGGCACTCAGCACGCTGAAACCTTCGGCGAGACTTCGCGCCGGAACCGCCAAATTCATCCGCGACCCACGACAGCGGCAGGCCGGCTTCGGTCAGCGCCTGCCAAAGCGGCGGCTTCCAGGCGCCATTCTTGTCGCGGTTGATGGTTTGCGGGTCGGCGAGATCGGTAAATATCTTCTCCGCGGTCTCGGCGACAATGTTCTCACTTTCCGCCACAGCGTTCCCCGTTCTTCACTTCGCACGCATCTTGCCGGCGCGATTCTGCCCAAGGAAATATCCAGGCATCTGCGCAAGGAACGGTGCGGTGTTTTCTTGCACCGCATGATGAGGAAAAGCCACTGCCATGACAAGCGCAGATGTCCGCAAAGTCCGCCCGGCAGGGGCGACATGCAGTAATGGCCGCCGGCAGCAGTAATTCCGCGCAACGGAGTTTTGCCGGTTTGCAGGCATTTTCCCGCACGATATGCTAGATCGCACATCACGGCTCAGCCAAAAATCAAAAAGAGGAAGTTCGAATGTCCGGGGATGGTTTGTGCGCGATCGTAACCGGTTCGGCGTCCGGTCTGGGGGCTGCGACCGCGGCCATCCTCGCCAAAGGCGGCGCGCGCATCGTCGTCAATTATTCCTCGAGCCAGAAGGAAGCCGAAGCGACCGCCGATCTCTGCCGCAGCGCTGGCGGCGAAGTCGTGGTGGTGCAGGGCGATGTGTCGCGCGACGAGGATTGCCGGAAGATCGTGGCGGCAGCCGCCCCCTGGGGGCGTCTCGACGCGCTGATCAACAATGCCGGCACCACCAAGCACATGCCGCACGACAATCTCGACGGATTGTCGGCGGAGGATTTCCAGCGGCTGTTCGGCGTCAATACCATCGGCCCGTTCCAGATGATCAGGGCGGCGCGCAGCCTGCTGGAAGCCGGCGCGAAAGCGTCGGGGCGCGCCTCTTCGGTTGTCAATGTATCGTCGATCGCAGGCATCAGCGGCATCGGCTCCTCGATCGCCTATGTCGCGAGCAAGGGCGCGCTCAACGCCATGACGCTTTCGCTGGCGCGGGCGCTGGCGCCGCTGATCCGCGTCAACACCGTATGTCCCGGCTATATCGACACGCCATGGTTCACCAAAGGCCGCGGCGAGGAGGCCGCGAAACAGGTGCGCGATAGCGTGATCGCAAGAGTGCCGCTCAAGGTCGCATCATCCGCAGACGATATCGCGGCGCTGGTATGTTTTCTCGCCTCGCCGCAATCGAGCAACATGACCGGCGAGTTGGTGCGGATGGACGCCGGCTTGCATCTGGTCACGTGAGGAAATGGAGCTTATTCTCTCCCCGTCATGCCCGGCCTTGTGCCGGGCATCCACGTTCTGAGGTGCGGCGACAAGAAAGACGTGGATGGCCGGGACAAGCCCGGCCATGACGGCTTCTTTACTGTTTTGCGCCGGGATCGGAAATCACGCCGCCCGCCACCAGCCGGTTCCAGATGAACAGCACCAGCAGCGCGCCGATCGTTGCGGTGATATAGCCCGCGCCCTGATCCGGGCTGTAGTGACCGATGGCCTGGCCGATTGCGGTCGCGAGAAAAGCTCCGGCAATACCGAGTACGGTGGTCAGGATGAATCCGCTGGGATTGTTCGGACCCGGCGAAAGCAGCCGGGCGATAATCCCCGCGACGAAGCCGACGATAATGACGTGTAGCATCGCTGTCGTCCTTTCTCGAAAAGATGCAGAGTTCAAAAAACAGATGCTGACCGGCCTCAAATCCGGCCGGACAATTCGCTTTCGGTCGGCACCCGTCCGTCCGGCGTCAGATGATTGATCACGTCGGGCAGATGCTTGCTGAGGCCTGAGAGCAGTTCGTCGCGCGACAGGCCGCTTTGCGACATCAGGCTGTTGATCTGATCGGCGCCGAGCGCGCTGGCGAGATCGCCAGGGGTGATCTGCTTGTTCGGACCATTGCTGACCCATGAATTGGCGGTCTCGCCATGGCCGCTCTGCTGCAATTGCTTGAGCAGGTCGCCGAGCCCGCCGCTGATCACGCTGCCCGCCGCGCCGCCCGCGAGCAGGCCGCCCAATCCGCCCTTGAGGACGTCGCCGAGACCACCACCCATTCCACCACCCATTGCGCCGCCGGCGGGATTGGCCGGCGCCGGGGCCGGACTTGCACCGGACTGATTAGCGCTGAAATGCTTGACCGCCTTCCAGGCGAGCAGTCCGAGGATCGCCATGGTCATCGGCGACATTCCTCCGCTGCTTTGAGCGCTCGGATTGCTGGGGCCGCGCGGGCCCTGCTGCATGCCGTTGAGTACGTCGAGTAAACCCATTGTTCTCTCCTCCCGCATCCAGCCCGGCCGAAAACATAACGGCGGGCCGTGACGGTTACAAGGCGGGCGCCCCTCAACCGTGGCGGGCCGCCCTTCGATCGGCATCGCGGCGGCTTTCAAGTTCGTTTCGATTGAATCGAAACGGGGCTCCAGATTCCTGATTTGACGCGTTTTCCTGGCGCGAACCGGTCTCCATCCCGCTATCCAGGTCCGGAGCAGGCTTTCGCTTGAAAACGCTCTGAATCGTCGGGTTTTCGACAACCATCCTGGTGCCGGAGCCGACCCCGAACCGATACAAGTTTAATCATGTCGTTAGAAATTGTTGAACGTTTGGTCCCTAGGATGTGGCTCCCCGGGACTGCAATAGGATTTGACTCAACATGTCGGCGCCTCGATCTGCAAACCGATTCACCGCGCTGCTGTCGCGGTTTCGGCGCGATAAAAAGGCAAACATCGCCGTTATCTTCGCGATCGCCTGTATCCCCGTCATGACTTCCGTCGGTTGCGCCATCGACTACACGTTCGCGACCCGAATGAAGGCCAAGATGCAATCCTCGGCCGACGCCGCGGCCGTTGCCTCGATCTCCCAGAAATCATTGGGCTACAACGCGGCCGTGTTGATGAGCGGCAACGGTTCGGTCCCTGCCGGCGTCACCGATGCCAATAATATCTTCAACGGCAATCTGAGCACGGTCACCGGCTACACCAATTTGAATCTTACCAGCACCGTCACGAAAACCGGAGTGAAGCTGGCTTCCGACGTGCGGTTCACCGCCGACGTTCCCGTCACCTTCATGTCGATCATCGGGTTCACAGCCATGACGATCAGCGGCGAGTTCGAAGGCGACCGCTTCGCTGCCGCCATATCTGGATTTTTACCTGGCACTGGATGTTTCGGGGTCGATGGGCTTGCCGTCGACCGACGCCGAGCAGACGCGGCTCGCCGCAATCAACCCGGATAACCGGGCGACCGCCTATCCCACCGGCTGTACCCTCGCCTGCCATTTTGCGGTGCAGAACGTGTGCGCTAATTCCGGCCAGCAATACCCCACGAACAGCTATTGCATGGGCTATCCGTATACGCGCGTCAGCCAGGCTGCGCTCAGTACCCTCATCAACAGGGTGTCTACTGTCGCCGTGCCGAAGAGCAAGCCTGGCTTGCCGAATTCGATGCTTGCCGGCCTGCCGGCGTCGCTGAACACCGATCCTACGTTCGGTCTGCCGCCGGTTTCATCCTGCCCGACCGACGGCACCGACGCCTGCATCCAGTTGCGCGCCGATGCGGTCGGCTACGCCGTGACCCAATTGTTCATTACGGCCAACGCCACCGAGAAGGTTGCCAATCAATTCCGGATCGGGCTCTACCCCTTCATTCAACACCTCTATGCTTATTTCGCGCTGACCGCCAGCATCAACGGCTCTCCGACCACTCCCGGCACCATCAACTACGCGGCCGCAAACCTGGCCTCGCAGCTCGATACCAATACCAACGCAAATCTCGGCTCCGGCGGCACGCATATCGACAATGCGCTAACCGACATCAATACGATCATCACTGCCGTCGGTGACGGCAGCGCATCGAACAACACGCAGCCTTTTATTTTCCTTGTGACCGACGGCGCACAAGACCCCCAAACCAAAACGCTCAACACAAGCGGCGGTTGGGCTGGAAGCAACCACGCCACCGTGATCGACCCCACGCAGCAGTGCCAGACCATCAAAAGCCGCGGCATCATCATTTCCGTGCTGTATATTCCCTACCAGCCGATCCAGAATCCAAACGCCTCCTTTGCGGGCAACGAAGACGGCTATGCCAACACCAACATCGCGAGTATTCCGGCCAGTCTCCAGGGTTGCGCGTCGCCGAACTTCTTTTTCACGGCCAACTCGCCGGCGGACATCACCACGGCCCTGAACGCCATGTTCAATCAGGCGCTGGTCACGGCCCACATCACCAACTGAAACCGGCGCTCGCCGCCGGTCACGCAATCTTGCCTTGAAAAGGCAATGATCGCCGGCGAATTTGGGCGAGGCGGCGATGCGTGCATTGGCGCAGCTCCGCCGGGAGAATCCATATGCGACGATTCTACGGGTCGCTTTCCACACAGGCCTTGTCTACGCAGGTCTTGCCATTGCCGCGGTTGTGGTGTTCGGCGCCGAGGCTTCCATCGCGCCGGCGAATGCCGCGCCGCCGACGGTCACGCCTTCACCCGGATATGACGCGCGGTTGCAGGAACAACGGGCGGCGGCGGCTTATCATGAGCCGGTCGTGCCCATTGCCAAGCCGGTTTCCCGGCACCCGGTCAAGCGGGCACACGACGGCGCCCATTGACGCGCCGTCGGCGATGGTGATCACGGATTGACGCGTGAATGATCACTCCACGAGTCGTCCCGGCGTTCACCGGGACGACGAAATGAGAATGACTCCCAAACCTCACCCGCGCTTGGCCTTGCTCGGGGACGAAGGACCGCTGAACAGCTTCTTCAGATCCTTGATCCCCTCCGAGAGCCACGGCCAGTCGCAGGAGAATGAAGGCTGTGCGCAGTTGGCGGCTCGCGCGCGCGCCTGCGCCTTGTTGGGCGCCTCCACCGGCAGCGGCACTTTATCGCTCTTCGCGGAAGCCTGCCTCACGGAAGTCTGCCGCAGGGAGGCCTGCTGCAGCAATTGTTGCTGCTTTGCCGTGAACGCCGCCGCGATCTTGCTTTTCCGCTCCCGTTCCAGAAAGGCGGTGTATTGCTCGTCGATGTGCTTTTGTTCTTCCGGCGTCGGGTTCGGCCCGGCGATATCGAAACTCCGGTTCTGCATGAAATCGAAATAGCTGTAGCCGCCGCCGGACTTGCGGCGCCCGGCGAATTTCGCGTTGCATTCGGAGAGCTGGGAGGTCCGTTCTTCCTTGGTCGAGGCCTTCTCGGCCTTGTCGGCGCACTCCTCGAAATCGGCGGGCGCGCGCGACCACCATTGCGCGTGCGCGCGCGACGCCGTGCAGCATGATGCTCGCAGCGATCGCGGCAGCCAGCAGGGATGTGCGCGGCTCGATCAAGGGCGATTTTCCCAGGACGTAATTACCAAGGCTTTGTCAAAACACGATTTGAGCGGATTGTCCCCATAATCGAGGTGCCTGTCACCCCGGAACCGTGAAATTTACGCGGCATTTTTGGAGAGAAATGGATCTTAATGCACGCTAAGATGGCTTCAGGCCGGACCCAACCAGGGCGAATGGTGTTTGCTGTCCCGCTTCTGGTCCATTGCAGCCGCAGGCGCCACCGCCCTGCGGATGGATTCGGTGTCGGAAGGTCAACCGGAAAATGCTTCTCGTATTTCTTCGTCATGGCAGCGTCGCGGCGCTGTTGCTGGGAGCGGCGGCCGAAACGCTTCTCTGGCTGCTTGGCGTTATTGCGCTTGCAGCCCGTCATGATCGTGCTTGGGGCGCTGCTGTTTTACCTGAGCGAATACGGCATGCACCGTTTCGCCTTTCACGCGCCGCCGCTGTCATGGCCGCCGGCGCGCCGGCTGCAGCATCGCCTGCATTACGACCATCATGTCGAACCCAACCGGCTCGATCTGCTGTTCCTGCCGATCTGGTTTCTGGTGCCGAACCTCGCCGTCGCTGCCGGGCTGTTCGCGCTCTTCTTCGGGATCGAGGCCGCTCTCTCCGCGCTGCTCGGGATGATGCTCGCGATCCTGCATTATGAATGGGTGCATTACGTCGCGCATATTCCCTACCAGCCGCGGACACGGCTTGGCCGCTGGATCAAGCAATACCATCTTCGCCATCATTTCATCAGCGAGAAGCACTGGTTCGGCGTCAGCAATCCCGCGCTCGACGGCGTGTTCGGTACCTTGCGCGGACCCGGCGCCAACGAAAAAAGCGCCACCACCCGCAATCTCTATTCGTGAGGCGCTACCGCGGTTGCGATCCGATCGGCGCGAGCGTTCGCATGGAGTGCGGTCATGGCTCGAGCGAAGCGGCCAACCGATCCGGGTTCACGTAAATCCGGAGTAAATTAGTCAAAAAGGCCTGGTACGGGGTATCAATATTCTTGCATTTTCCTCGCGTCGAACCGGCCGAGCCAAGAATGGCCGTTGCAATTCCGGGATGAGCCACTTGTGAACATCTTCATGCGCGCGTAAAATCTGAGAGAACTGCTTAGTTCGGCAAAAATGGGAGGCGACTTTGGATACTCAACTCCTCGCTACCATATTTCAGATACGCAGCAACCCATCGTATCAGCAGGCGGAGGGGATGCGGCGGCTAAGAAACAACGTGTCTGCAATGGCCAGGGCCGACAAGAATTCTGCGGAGTTCGGCGCCGTCAATCTCCTTGTTAATTCCTGGGAAGCGATTTCGGTGCTGGTTCTTCAGATCAAGGATAAAGACCTGATTTTCGAGATCACACCCGTGCTCTACATGTTTACCGAGCTGAGTGACGCCATCGAGATACGTAGCTGCGAGTTTCCTGATTACGCGGCAAATTTCAGGCTTTTGAGCAAGCTGCACGCCGAATGGCTCAAGTTCAAGGACGATCGATATCAAACGGGTGAACAGGGCGGCATGCACGCGCTGTTCGGATAGTACTTTGCCGACCCTGGATTCGCGGTTTTCAACGTGGTTGCTTCGTCCTTATCTTGATCTCGCCGACTTTAATGGCGGGCCGCTTCACGCGCAGAATCTCGAACAGTGCTGGCGCTCTTTTGTTGAGCCCGGCAGCCGGCCATTTATTCCGCAACGGGCGCTCTCGCCCGGATTTCGTATTCAACTCGCCCGCGAAGCAGGACAGGCATACGCGGTAACGGATCCGCGCGAACTGTCCGAAGGTCTTCGCAGTGACCGTTGGCAACGTTTGTGCGTTGCTTTGGACCAATGGACCTTGTTGCGCGGCGAGGAAAAATCCCGGTTGGCTTCCTTGCTTCATTCGATGTGCCTCTATCAGCCTCTCCTCGCGCTCATTCCCCATGACCACTTTGAGGCCGGTCGTGCCGACCCCGATACATTGCGGCTCGCGTTCTGGCGCGCGTCGGCCCATTTCATCCATCATCTGCCCGAACGAACTTCGGACTATCGGACCGCCGATATGTCGGTATTCGAGGACATCGCCCTTAACGCGCCCACAGCCGTTCCCGAATGTTTCAATGCGACAGCCAAGGTCTTTGTTCACAAGGCGAAGAATCGTTGTGAGATTGCGGACCTTGTAGAGTGGAGGAATCGGTTCGAAACGGTCCTCGCACGCACAATTGCCGGCGCGGACGAATTTACCGCCGGTCTTTTCACCAGCAGGTTCTATCGAGGCCTCGGCTTCCTGCCGCAGCTTGCCGGTGACGCGAATGAAATGGTACGCACGATGGATTTGGCCGAAAGCCACGCGCGAAATATCAGGCCCGGCACACCTGCACAGCATCTTCTCTACCGCGAAAACCTGCATGCCGTCATGGAGAGTCGCACCAAAGAAGCGCTCTGGCTCGGCGACAAGGATGAAGCTCTCTCAAGGTCTCTCAAGGTGATCGAAGTCGATCCGTGCGACTCAAAAGCATGGGTCGAGCTTGGCGAAATCCATTACCGTCGACAGGAGTGGAAGCAGGCATCTGAAGCGTACGCAACGGCGGCAATGCTTGGACCACCAGCGAGCGCCGTCGGCCGATACATGGCGGGATTATGTTTCCGGAAGCTTGGCCAGGACATGTTGGCGGCTTTCTTTCTCAAGGATACGCTCGAGTGCGATCCGCTCGGAATCTCGCCTCGCCATCGAATCAATCAGCTTCCCGACCTTGCGGTCCTGGATGCTCTGAAAAACTGGAACAACCGCGCAGGATAATTCGAGCAGCGCAGCTTGCTCGGCTGCAACCGAGAGAGGGCGGGTCACTCGTGCGCGAGGATGGGCGATACAGCCATCGCCTTTGCCTCAGCCAGCGCAGGCAGGCTCCTCCTCTTTACAGCATCCGATTCCCCGTTTCCGGATCACCGGCTGCGGAAACGTCGCCCCCACAGCCGCAGACGCATCGACCCGGCCATAGCCATACTTCGAATCCGGACCGGGTATGCCGAGGTCATGGGCGGTCGAAGCGATCAGGTTCCAAATCTGCTCATTTTTGGCCAACGGGTGTGCTCCCCAGGCCAACGCCGCAACCCCGGATACATGCGGGCAAGCCACGCTGGTGCCGCTCATCTTTCCGTATTTGGCCCCTGGAAGCGTCGACAAGATTTTCACGCCTGGCGCGCAGAGGTCGACTTCGGGTCCCCGGCCGCTGTTCTGCGCAATCACATCGTCAGAGTCGACTGAAGACACCGCAATAACGTTCTTGTACCTTGCAGGATAATCGACGTTGGACTGTTGGGGGGGCACAGGATTTCCTGCCTGATTTCCGGCGCCCGCGACGATCAATAGCCCCTGGCACCACGCGGCGTTGCAGATCAACCCCACGGCTTCTGGCACGGAGGGATTGCCCAAGCTCATACTGATAATCTGGATGTTGTGGTTGTTCATGCACCAATCGATGCCGGCGATCGACCAGCTGAACAGTCCATTAGCGTTCTTGTCCAACACCTTGACCGCATAAAGCGACGCCTCCGGAGCAATGCCGATCACGCCGGCGCCATTCATGGCCGCCGCTATGGTCCCCGCGCAGTGCGTGCCATGACAGTGGTCGTCCATCGGCGACGTTACGCCTTTCACGCAACTCACACCATCGACGTAATTGTATTTCAAATCCGGATGCTCGAAATCAATGCCCGTATCCAGGACAGCGACGCGAATTCCCTTGCCCTTTGAAGTGCCCCATGCCGAAGGCGCCTTCACCTGTTTCACGCCATCCGGGATCGTTTCTGTCGTTACAGGCCACGGCTCGCAATCCTGCAAGTGCTGGTAGGGACCATAGCCAAGGGCATAACAAGGTGTGTCGTCTTCGACCCTGGCGACATTGCCATTCCTGCGCAGCGCCTGGATCTCGCTCTCCGTAAGTTGCGCGCTAACGATCGGCGCCTCATATCGATTTACGTCATATCCGATTACTTGTTCTTCGATCGGAGGGCGGCCGGCACCTGTTGCGAGACTCGCGGCATCAAGAAAATGTGCCCGTGTTCCCTTCGCCAGCGCCCTTCGCACGATCTCGAGTTTATCCATGTGTCGGTCGGGGCGCTGATCCTTCGGCTTGAATGTAACAATCACTGATTTGCGCTCTGACATGATCCTCTTCCCTGCTCAACCACTAATATGGCCTGCTAATTGATAGCACCCTGCGGGCCTGGTGTTATAATCTACTTCACACCGAGCTTATCCCCAAAACCGCATTTCCATCGCGCCAACCAGCGAATTGGAGATGTCGCGATGACGCTCCGCGTCGGATTTCTGTTGGCTGTGGTCGAACACATTGGCGAGCCCTTTATGGCAGTTCGCCTCCAGAGGACGCATGTCCAATTCCTCGGCAACCGCCAAACTCTCGGCCAGCCAAGTCTTTGCATCGCTTAGGTTTCCCCGGTGGAGGTCGATTTCTCCAAGCATTCGCAACGAATAAGCCTCGTTCGCCCGCTCTCCGTGTTTGCGGGCGAGCTCGAGGGCGCGCGCGGCCGTCTTTAATGCATCGGCTTCCCGGCCCAAGGTTAGGTAAGCCTCACTGGCATAAGCAAGACGCAAGGAATGACGTGCCACAAATCCCCGGGATTCTGCAACCTGAATGCTTTGTTCAAGTATTGGAATTCCCTCGTTGGCCCGACCGGCAAGGGAGAGTGCATAGCCAAGATGAAGCGCGACGTACGCAAATCCGACGGGGCTATCCGCAAACGCTCCCGCCGCCAGGGCTCGCTCGAATGAGCGTAACGCCCTGCGCAGGTTTCCCTGTCGCAGGGCGACAACCCCGAGGCCGAGATGCGCGTAACCGCAACTGAAGGGGTGATTGGCATTTTCGGCAATGCGAAGCGCATCTTCGGCGACATTGAACGCTTCTGAAAATTTGCCGGTATCGGCAAGGCCCCATGCAATAAAACTGCGCGAAAATGAGGAGGGCAGGACGAAGATCCCGAAACGCTCACCCACCAAATTGCCCTCTAGATGGGTGGCATTCCAACCGAAATACTCTCGTGCTTTGACATAATCCCCCCGGGTGTGATGCGCCAATCCCAAAGGCAAATTTGTAAGGACTTGCAGCGGCAAGTCCGAAAGCTGCTCCGCGACGGCAAGCGCCCTTTCTCCTGCCTCGGCCGAATCCTTGTATTGACCGAGCATCCAGAACTGCTCGGTCAAATAGCACTGCACCCATCCCATCCGTTGATTGTCGCCGATCTGATCAGCCAGTTGCTCGGCTTCGCGCAGATAGGATGCGATACGCCCTCGATCTCCCAGCGGTTGAAGCACATTGCGGATATCGAAGCGAATGTCGATTGCCTTCTGGAGGGTATCAATGCTCTCCGGCAGCTGTGCCAGTGCTTCCAGGGCCTGTTCGAAAAGTATTACCGCTTCGGGATAGGCCTCTCTATCTGCAGCCTTGGTTCCTGCCTGACGCAGATAGATTACCGCTTTTTCCGGAAGCTGGCCGCGCAGCGCATGGTCTGCCAGGCGCTCGACCTGCTCGCTAATACGTCCGGCATATTGCTTTTCTATCGCATACACGACGCGCTGGTGTATTTCGCGTCGCCGCTCGTTACGCAACCCGGCGTACGCGACATCGTGCGTGAGCGCGTGCTTGAATGAAAATTGAAGATCGGGGTAAAGCTGCGTGGGGTAGAGAAATTCGGCCGCCTGCAAATTGTTGAGAATGCCGCGGATTTCGCCATCGGACAGATTTGAAATCTCATGCAGGAGCGATAGAGGAACATCGTGTCCGATAACTGAGGCTTCCTGCAGCAATCTCTTTTCAATCGTCGGCAGCGCGTCAATGCGCGCGGCAAGCATGGCCTGCACGGTGGGCGGTATCTCGTTCCCCGAAAACGGTTTCTTTATCGTGTAATTTTCACGGGTTCCCTCAAGCACGCCGCGGTCCACCAGAGTGCGAACAAGTTCTTCCACAAAGAACGGGTTTCCGCCGGCGCGATCGTGAACAAAGCTCTTCAGGCTTGCGAGAGCCGCGTCCGATCCGAGCAACGATTGCAGAAGTTCGGTAAGGCTTTCGCTCTCAAGAGGCTCAAGACGCAGGTTGCGATAATTCGGCCGGCCCTTCCATCCGTCCTGGAATTCGGGGCGGTAAGTCACCAACAGCAGCAGCCGTGCGTCACGTGCGTTGACGACGATCTCGTTGAGCAGGCCCAAAGTAAGAGAATCGTTCCAATGCAGGTCCTCGAAGACCGCGACAACGGGCTGCACCCGGTTTTCGCTGAGCAGCAGTCGGGTAATTGCCTGGTAGGTATGCTGCCGGTGCTGGAGCGGATCGAGTGATTGGAATGGATGCCCTGCATCCAGTGCATCCAGAAGATCAAGCATGGGCGGGATCACATCCTGTAGCGAGGGATCGAGCGCCAGGATCTTGCCAGTCACCTTCTCGCGTATCGATTTTGCGTTATCGCCGAGATTGATCTTGAAATAGTAGTGCCGCAGCAACTCGATAACCGGCAAATAGGACGCCGCATGACCATATGAGGCGGAGTTTGTCTCCAGGATCAGGCAGCCCTCGGTCTTCGGCGAGTGAACAAATTCATGAATCAGGCGTGACTTGCCCATGCCGGGTTCGCCGACAACAGCCAGAACCTGACCACGACCGCCCCGGGCCTCGTCGAGGGCCTGACCCAGCTGTTGCATTTCCAGCGTGCGGCCGACAAAGGGTGTCAACCCGCGCCATGCGGCGGCCTGAAATCTCGTCCGCTCCGAGCCGCCATCGGTGATCTCATAGACCTCGACGGGGTGCCCCAGTCCCTTTATCGGTATCGGGCCGAGGGATTTTACCTTGACATACCCTTCGACGAGCCTCGTGGTTTCGGCAGTGGCAAGTACCGAGCCTGGCATTGCCATTTGTTCCATGCGCGCTGCCAAATGCGCGGTTTGCCCGACGACAGTGTAGTCCATGTAGAGATCGTTGTTGATCGAAGAGACGACGATTTCTCCGGAATTCACACCAACGCGGATTGTTATCGGTATGCCGTGGGTGCGGCGAACCTCTTCAGCATAACGCGCAACCCTTTGCTGCATTCTGAGGGCCGAATAGCACGCCCGGACCGCATGATCCTCATGGGCGAGGGGGGCACCGAACAGCGCCATGATCCCATCCCCCATGACCCTGGTGACCATGCCTTCATAGTGGTGGACCGCTTCCAGCATATTGTCGAGAACGGGATCGAGGAGTTTCTGCGCCTCTTCCGGATCGCGGTCTGCAATTATTCCCAGAGATCCCACGATGTCCGCAAACAGCACAGTGACCTGTTTGCGTTCACCTTCAAGATCACCCTTCGATGTCAATATCCGATCAGCGAGATGCTTTGGGGTATAGTTGTCAGGTGATAAAAACCGTTTCGTCGCGCGATTCTCTCCGTCCAACGCAACCGGATGCGCGCATTGGGAGCAGAATTTGGCTCCTGGCAAAATTGAGTTTCGGCAGTTGGGACAAGTGTAGGCAAAAGGAGCGGCACACTCCTCACAGAACCTCGCGTCAAACCGGTTTTCGTGTTGGCACCTCAAACACTTCATGTGAGCCAATCAGTTACGCGTGGCGACCGGAAGCGATAATCTACTGCCGGCAGCTATGCACAACAACCGAATAAAGCGGGCCCAGGCACCGGCCTGCACACCGGAGGATTGTGGCACCGCTCTCCGACTCGGCTCTCGTCACCCGGGAAGTCCGCCGGTGCGCCGGGTCAGAGCTGGCGGCCGAGGAAAACCCGGGTCACTCCTCGGGAAATGAGGTTGGTACAAGCAATCGGCTTGATAAAATTGCCCGGTGGCCATCCTGACCAAATTCAGGTCGCCGCGCTACGTCTTTCGCCGCCGGCAAAAGTCCGACCGAAGGCTGGCGATCCCGACTTCGCTCTGCTATTTAGCGCCCAGGCACCCGCGCATCTGGCGGGGGTCTCCGGTCCCGTAGCTCAGCCGGATAGAGCGACGGTTTCCTAAACCGTAGGTCGCATGTTCGAGTCATGCCGGGATCGCCAGATTTCTTGATGTCAAGGTCGCGAACAGGCGCGTGGAGGGTCGAGCGATGATCACAGCCATTGTCCGTTTCAAGCTGCCCGCAACCCTTGATGCCGCGAAAGCGGCCGAGCTGTTCCAGGGCTCGGCGCCGAAGTACCGGGGCCTTCCTGGCCTCATCCGCAAATATTATTTGTTCGACGCCGAAAGCCGGACCGGCGGCGGCTGCTATCTCTGGGAAAGCCGCGAGGCCGCCGAGCGCGTCTACAATGCCGAATGGCGCAAGATGATCGCCGAGCGCTATGGCGCCGCGCCCGAGATCAGCTATTTCGAGACGCCGGTGATCGTCGACAACACGCTCGGCAAGACGATCCTCGACGCGGCGGAGTAATCTCAAAGCCGCCTCGCGGCAGCGAGCGCTCAGGGCGCGTCCACGCGGCGTCGCTCAACGAAGGGATGATCCATGCCTGCCAATCCGGTGTTGTGGGACCTCGACGAGCGCGGGGTCGCCACGGTTACGTTCAACCGGCCGGAGGTCAACAATGCCTATGATGGCGGCCTGATCCATGGCGTGCTCGCTGCGATCGACGAACTCAGCCGCAAGCCGCTGCTGCGCGTCGTGGTGCTGAAGGGCAATGGCCGGCATTTTCAGGCCGGCGCCGATCTGAAATGGATCAACGCGGTGCGGCCGCAATCGCCTGACGAGAACGAAGCGGTGTCGCGCGCCACCTTCGAGGCGGTGCAGCGGCTGAATCTTTTGCCGATCCCGACGGTGGCGCTGGTGCAGGGCGGTTGCTTCGGCGGCGGCACCGGGGTGATTGCCGCCTGCGACGTGGTGATCGCGGCCGACAATGCGCTGTTCTCGATCACCGAAGTTCGCTGGGGGCTGACGGCTGCGATCATCATCCCGCAACTGTGCGATGCCATCGGCGTCCGCCAGGTCCGCCGCTACGCGCTGACCGGCGAGCGCTTTGGCGCGCAGGACGCCCGCCGCATCGGGCTGGTGCACGAGGTGGTGCCGCTGGCCGATCTGGAAAGTGCCGGCGCCAAGGTCGTCGAGCAATTGCTGGCCAACGGCCCCGAAGCGCTGACCGAGACCAAGGCGCTGGCGATGGAAAGCTCGTTCGGCGGCATGAAAGTCGAAGACGACACCTCAGCGCGCCTGGTTCGCATGCATGCGGCGAGGCGCCAGACCAGCGAAGCCTCGGAAGGCCTTGCCTCGTTCGCCGAGAAACGCGCGGGCAATTGGCGGGGCGGCAAGAGATAGCGCCGGCGATGAAGCCTTGGCTCGATGGTTCGGCAACGGCGGTGAGCTCCCTCTCCCACCCAACTCGGGTTTACCCGAGTTGCGCATTTCATTTTAAACTGTCGAAGCCGGATATGTCCGACTTCGATTGTGGGAGAGGTGAAGCCGGGCATGCCTGATGCTCAGGTTTGGTACAGCCCCTTGTCGCGCGCCTTTTGGATGGCCAGGGCCGCGATCAGGTCTAGCATCGGCGTCGATAAGTCCCGCGGCCCGGGCAAACGCCGCGGGCGCCCGCACCAGCGCATCGATTTCCATTGGCCGGCCGAGCTCAAAATCCTGCAGGATCGATGGCTTGTGGTCCGGCGCGGGGCCGGTGCGGGTGACGCGCTTGACCTCCGGGCAGCAGCTTTGCCCGATGGCATTGGCCTCGTCGAGCAGCCTCGGCACCACGTCGCGCAGGGCCGGGTCGTCCCGCACCGCCCGCGCGGTCTGCCCGGTCAACAGGCACAGCACCGACATCGACATGTTGGTCAGGAGCTTGGACCAGATCGCCTCCCTGATGCGGGCGACATGCGGCGAGTCGATCGCGGCCTGCTTGAGCATGGCGCGCAGGCGTTCGATCCGCTCGCTGGCGCGGTCATCGCACTCGCCGATCAGCAGCATGTTCCGCTCGGGCGAAAGATTGGCGACAATGCCGGGTGCGACGACCTCGTTCGACGAGAAGATCACGCCGCCGATGATCCGCCCCTGCGAAACCACGGCGCGCAACGCGCCGCCGGGATCGAGAAACGAAAGATCCGGCGGCGGCGGATGATCGGGGCCAAGCCCGATGTCGTACCACCAGGGAATGCCGTTCTGGGCGAACACGACCGATGTGTCGTCGCGCAGCAGCGGCGGCAGGCCGGCGACCAGGCTGCCCAGCGCATTGGCTTTCAGCGTTGAGATGACAAGGTCCTGCGGACCCAGCGTCGCCGGATCGCTGGCAGCCTTCACGCGCGCCGAGAAGTCGGCGTCACCGACGCGAAGCGTCAAGCCTTTTGCCTTGACCGCTTCGAGATGCGGCCCGCGCATCACGCAGGAGACGTCATGCCCTGCCAGCGCGAGCCGCACCGCAAAATGGCTGCCGACGGCGCCTGCGCCGAATATGCAGATGCGCATGGGGGAGGGGGTCCTGTGAGGAGCGAGGTGAAGAAGCGAGTTCGCCCTCCCTCACGCGTTGCCGCGATCTTCCCGGAACAGATCCAGCTTCTGCTGCACCGGGCGATCGGAGAAACTGAACAGCACCGAATCCTCGTCGGCCTCGTGGGTGACCCATTGCCAGCTCGGCACCACGAACAGGTCGCGCGGGCCCCATTCAAAAGTCTGCTCGCCGATCCGCGAGCGGCCCTTGCCTTCAATTGCCGCGAACACCGTGGCGTCGGTGGAGCGATAGCGCGCGGTCTTAAATCCCTTCGGCAGCAACTGGATAAAAGTGCCGATGGTCGGCATCGCGAAATCGCCGGTTTCCGGATTGGAGAATTTCAGTTTCAGCCCGTGGCAGGCGTCCCACTCGTTGCGGGCCTTGGCCTGCTCCAGCGCCTCGCGCGTGTAGCTGTAGGGGTAATTGAAGATCGGCGAGGTCTTGGATTTGCGCTTCTCGTCGACCGGCAGCAGATTGTGGCCGTAGCGCGCAAAACTGTCGCCGGCCGGTTTGGTGATCTTCTGCTGGTCTTCCTTCGAATCTTCCGCGAAGGAGGCATCGAAGAACTGCACCATCGGAATGTCGAGCCCGTCGAGCCAGAACATCGGCTCGGACGTTTCGTTGGAATGATCGTGCCAGGTCATCGACGGCGTGATGACAAAATCGCCGGGCGCCATCGCGGTCTGCTCGCCATCGACCGAGGTGTAGGCGCCCTTGCCTTCGAGCACGAAGCGCAGCGCCGACTGGCTGTGCCGGTGCGCCGGCGCGATGTCGCCGGGGATCACCATCTGCACGCCGGCAAACAGCGAGGTCGTGACTTTCGACTGGCCGCGCAGGCCGGGATTTTCCAGCACCAGCACCCGCCGCGTCGCCTCCTTGGCGGTGATCAGTCGGCCTGCTTCGGTCATGTAGTCGCGGATAGCGTCGAATTTCCACAAGTGAGGCCGGCAGGCGCTCCGCGGCTCCGGCGTGATCAGATCGCCCATCACGTTCCAGAGCGCGGAGAGATTCTCGCCGTCGATCTTCTTGTAGAACGCCTCGCGTTCCGGCGTCTTCTGTACGACTTCCATGGCGAGACTCCCTTGGGGTTCTTGTTGCCAGGCTAGATTGACAGCATACTTTCAATATGGCTAGCGTCAATCACGCCAGCCAACGGCCGACGACGAAAATCCAGGGGAGGTTCCGATGAAGCTGCACGGCTATTTCCGCAGCAGCGCGTCCTACCGGGTCAGAATCGCCTTGAATCTGAAGGGACTAAGCGCGGACCACCTGCCGCACCACCTTCGCAAGGGCGAACAATGTGCGCCGGCCTATCTGGCGATCAATCCGCAGGGGCTGGTTCCGACCCTGGAAAACGATGCGGGCGCCATCATCACCCAGTCGCTGGCGATCATCGAATGGCTGGAGGAAACCCACCCCGCGCCGCAGCTGCTGCCAAGGGACCCGCTGCGCCGCGCCCATGTCCGTGCTTTCGCGATGGCGCTGGCCTGCGATACCCATCCGGTGCAGAATCTGCAAAGTATTGGCGCGGCTGCGGCAGCTCGGATTGCCGGAAGAGCAGGTCACGGGCTGGGCGGCATGGGCCAACCGCGAGGGCCTGTCGGCATGCGAAACCTTGATCGCGGGCGAGACCGGCCCGTTCTGCTTCGGCGAGGCGCCTTCCATGGCCGATCTTTGCCTGGTGCCGCAGCTCGCCAATGCGCGGCGTTTTGGCGTCGATCTCGGCGCCTTTCCTCGGTTGTTGAAAGCGGAAGCGGCTGCAAAAAACCTCAAGGCGTTCGCGGACGCCGCACCGGAGCGGCAGCCCGATGCCGAATAAAATTACTGTGATTTCGATGGACGCGGTCTATACCGCGCCGGGCTATCTGTTCCGCCGGATGCAGCAGATCGCGGTTTCGATTTTCGTCGAGGAGTGCAGGGAATACGATCTCACGCCAGTGCAGTTCGCAAGCCTGGTTGCGATCCACACCCATCCCGGCATCGATGCGACGCGGCTTTCCGCCGTGATCGCCTTCGACCGCTCGACGCTCGGCAGTGTGATCGAGCGGCTGCAGGCCAAGCAATATATCGAGCGCAAGCCGTCGCGCGAGGACAAGCGGACAAAGCTGCTTTACCTGACCAGATCAGGTGCTGCGCTGTTGCGCGATATCATGCCGTCGGTCGATCGCGCGCAGGCGCGGATGCTGCAGCCGCTGAAGCCCGCGGACCGCAAGATTCTGAAGGGCCTTTTGACGCAGCTCGTCGATCTCAACAATGAAGCTTCGCGGGTGCCGCTGCGCGCCGAGGACGCGCTCGAACATCTCGGAAAGTCGGGCTGATGGGACAGGACGCACGGCCGGTCCTGATCGCGGGCGGCGGCATCGGTGGGCTCGCCGCAGCGCTCGGGCTGGCGCAAAAGGGCATCGCCTCGATCCTGCTGGAGAAGGCTTCAGCGCTCGGCGAGATCGGCGCCGGCATCCAGCTCGGACCGAACGCCTTCCATGCCTTCGATTATCTCGGCGTCGGCGAGGCCGCGCGGAGCATGGCCGTCTACATCGACCAGCTGCGGCTGATGGACGCGCTGACCGCCGAGGAGATCACCCATGTCGATCTGCGCGACGCTTTTCGTTCGCGGTTCGGCAACCCTTACGGCGTCGTGCATCGCGGCGATCTGCACGGCGTGTTTTTGAAAGCCTGCCGGGAGCACACGCTGATCGAACTGCGCGTCAGCTCCGAAGTCACCGGCTACGACCAGGACGGCTCGTCGGTGACGGCGCGGCTTGCCAACGGAGAGCGCGTCACCGGCCGGCTTTTGATCGGCGCCGACGGGCTGTGGTCGAATATCCGCAAACAGGTCACATCAGACGGCCCGCCGCGGGTTTCCGGCCATACCACCTATCGTTCGGTGATTCCGCTCCGTGAGATGCCGGAAGATTTGCGCTGGAATGCCGCGACGCTGTGGGCGGGGCCGAAATGCCACATCGTGCACTACCCGCTGTCGGGCTGGAAGGTGTTCAACCTGGTCGTCACCTATCACAACGATGCCCCGGAGCCGGTTGCGGGCAAACCAGTGTCGGACCAGGAGGTGATGCAGGGTTTCGCGCATGTGCATGCCCGCGCGCAGAACATCATTCGCCACGGCAAGAACTGGAAGCTCTGGGTATTGTGCGACCGCGACCCCAGTGAGCGCTGGGTCGACGGCCGCGTCGCGCTGCTCGGCGACGCCGCGCATCCGATGCTGCAATATTTCGCGCAAGGCGCCTGCCAGGCGATGGAGGATGCGGTGTGCCTGTCGCATATGCTGGGCGCCTACCCGGACGACCATGCCACCGCGCTGGAGAACTATCGCCAGCAGCGCTTCCCGCGCACCGCGCGCGTGCAGCTACTATCCCGCGCCATCGGCGAGCACATCTATCACCCCGCCGGCGAACATGCGCGAATCCGAAATGCGATCATGAGCGCGAAGACGTCGGAGGATTATTACCGCGATCTCGCCTGGCTCTATGGCGGCACGGGGCTGGGGGGTTGAGTCCAAATACTGCGTCGTCCCGGCCTTGAGCCGGTACCCATAGCCACCGGCGTGCATTGGGCGAAGGCTGGAGCGGCTGGCTCGCGCAACAACAAACATCTATGGTTATGGGTTCCCCGCTTTCGCGGGGACGACGAACTTTTGTTATTCGCGGGGACGACACCAAATGGGTAGAGGCGAAAATACTAAAGTTTCAACAGCGCTTGCCTGTCG
>CAVZWE010000020.1:0-298048 GCA_963778925.1 uncultured Alphaproteobacteria bacterium
GCGATGATGCCGCGCAAAAAGGCCGACGGTTCACCGATGTTCGCACCCCAACGGCCTGCGCTGGTGGTCGATCGCGTTCGGTACGTGGGCGACCCAGTCGCGATGGTGATCGCCGAAACGTTGATGCAGGCAAAGGATGCCGCCGAGTTGATTTCAATCGACTATGAGCCCTTACAGTCTGTGACGTCCACGGCCGAGGCGGCAAGTACAGACGCGCCGCGCGTATGGGACGAGAACCCTGACAATATCTCCCACACCGTGCAGCACGGCAACAAGGCCGCGACCGATGCCGCCTTCGCCCGGGCCACGCGCGTCGTGCGGCGGCGTTACGTCATCACTCGGGTTCACGCTCAATATATGGAGCCACGCGGGGCGATCGGTACGTACGACGCCTACGAAGATCGCTATACGCTTTATGCCGACGTCAACTATCCCCATCGCGTTCGCAACATGCTCGCCACGTCGGTTTTCAAGGTGCCGGAGAGCCGCGTGCGGGTGGTATGCAACGACGTAGGAGGCGGCTTCGGCGCAAAGGGCTGGCAGTATGTCGAGCACCGTCTGACTTTGTGGGCGGCACGAAAGCTGGATCGGCCGGTCAAGTGGCGCTGCGAGCGATCCGAAGTCATCCTCGCCGACGAGCACGGCCGGGACAATATCGGCGAAATAGAGCTTGCTCTCGACGACAACGGAAAGTTTCTGGCCGTGAGGCTGCACATGCTGGCCAATCTTGGGGCGTATGTCGGCTCTGATCGTCAGCTGCTGTCGCCCTTTGGCCAGATCATCACGCTCACTGGCGTCTACGACATTCCGGCTGCACATGTGACCATCGATGCCGTGCTGTCGAACACCAGTCCAACCGCGCCTTACCGCGGAGCGGGAAGGCCCGAAGCTTGTTATCTGATGGAGCGCATTCTCGAGGTCGCGTCGCGCGAGCTTGGGATCGATCCGGTCGAGCTACGACAGCGCAACCTTATCCAGTCCACGGCTCTGCCGTATCGCACGCCTCTCGGCCCTGTCTACGACAGCGGCGATTTCGCCAGAAATATGCAACTCGCGATCCAGCATTCCGACTATGCCGGATACGAGGGGCGGCGCGCCGTGTCCGAAGCCGCCGGTAAATTGCGAGGTATCGCGCTCGTCAATGCAATCGAGCAGGCGGCGGGCCCAGTCCCCGAATTTGCCGAGGTTCGCTTCCAGCCGAGCGGCAGCGCCATGCTGCTCATGGGCACCAAGTCTCACGGCCAAGGCCACGAAACGTCGTTCAAGCAAATCCTGCACGAGAGGCTTGGCATCGATCCCGCGGAAGTTCAATTCATCGATGGCGACACCGATCGCGTGGCCTTCGGCATGGGCTCCAACGGTTCTAGGTCAATGGTTGCCGGCGGCTCGGCGCTGGCCCTCGCCGCCGACAAAGTCATCGAGAAGGGCAAGCTGATTGCGGCGCACCTGATGGAGGTCGGCGCCGCCGACGTCAGTTTCGCCGACTGCAAGTTCAGCGTCGCAGGGACCGATCGGTCACTGACGCTCAAACAGGTCGCCGTGGCGTCATTCCAGCCGGCGCGGTTGCCAAAGGGACTGGCGCCCGGGCTGATCGAGAGCGCGACCTACGCACCGGAGAAACCTACCTATCCAAACGGATCTCACGTCTGCGAAGTCGAAGTCGACCCCCAAACCGGCGCGGTCCAACTGCTCGCCTATCTCGTTGTCGACGACGTCGGGACGGTTATCAACCCCCTCACACTTGCGGGCCAAATTCATGGTGGTGTCGCGCAGGGTGTCGGTCAGATCCTGATAGAGCAGGTCGTGTATGAGCCCGGCTCGGGCCAATTGCTGACGGCGAGCTTCATGGACTATGCAATGCCGCGTGCCGACACGATGTGCAATATCGGCGTAAAGAGCAATCCGGTGCCGACAAGCACCAACCTGCTGGGCGTCAAAGGCGCGGGCGAGGCCGGTGTCGTCGGCGCACTGCCGGCGGCGATGATTGCCATTCTGAATGCACTTGCACCGCTGGGTGTGCGCGAGCTGGACATGCCGGCGACGAGCGACCGCATCTGGCATGCGATCCAGGCAGATCGTGCCGAAGTCCGGACGTAACGAACGGGTGATGGTCGGCGCTTCGGCGGACGACCTGGTTGTTTGGCTTTTTTGAACGGCGGGAGGAATTGATGGCGCTGCTCAATTCGACACGGGACGCATTGCTCAAGGTTGCAACATCGACGATTACCGGTGCACTGCATCGACGCGGCCTGAGCAACATGTTCATGCAGGATGTCAACCCGTTGCGCCAGACGCAAGCGCGAATGGTGGGCATCGCCTACACCATGCGGTTCATCCCGTTCCGGCAGGACAAGGCAGGGCCGAACGCCCCCAACCGGGGCCAGATACAGGTGCAGGCGATGGAGGAGTGCCCGCCCGGGCACGTGCTGGTCGTCGATTCGCGGGGAGATCCGCGCGCTGCCTCTGCCGGTGATCTCTATATCGGCAGATTGAAGGCGCGAGGCTGCGCCGGAATCGTTACCGACGGCGGCTTGCGCGATTCGGAAGGAATATTGAAAGTGGGGCTCCCGGCCTATTTGCGGCGCCCAAGCTCACCGCCGAGTCCCATTGTGCATCAGGCGCTCGATCTCAACCTGCCAATCGCGTGCGGCGGCGTTGCCGTTTACCCGGGCGACATTGTCGTCGGCGACTGCGACGGCGTGGTCATCATTCCCGCCGATATCGTCGACGCGATCGCGGAAGAGGTTTCGGCCACGACCTTGTATGACGAGTTCGCTGAAGAAGAGGTCGCGCGCGGCCGGCCTCTTCCAGGTTTGTTTCCGAACGTAGGAGAGGACGCCAAGCGCGACTTTGAAACCTGGAAGCTCAAGCGTACGGCAGGTCGTCCGTAAAACGGTGTCGCAGCGTGTCATCCGAGATTCAAGCGAACTCTCCTAAGCGTTGTTTTGTGCGTTTGCCATGCGCCAACTCAATCGCAAACCAGAGTACGTGCTTGTCGGACGCGACATCCACGGTCGTGGCCTTATGGCGATCTGCGTCGGGAGACGTCCAACATATTCCCAGGTGAGCGGCCACTTTTGGCGCAAAGCGGCCGTTCGCATAATGTTGGAAAGTCCGCCTAGGTGTGAACGGACTCAGCTCCGATGCCGGTCAATGTCAGTTGTCTATGCCAGCGCGAGTTCTTGATATCGCTGCGCTGCGACCTCGTCGCATTTCGCGCGGTAGGCGGGAGCGCTACCACTATAGCGCGCAACGATGCGAGTCTGCTTGCCTTCCACATTGCTGTTGATCCCGGTCATCCATGAGTTGACCTCGTTCGAGAGCAGGCCGACCCCGAGCGCCTTGACGTGATCAGTCCAGGCCGTCACCCCCATTGCCGTTGCCTCCACCCGAGTTAGGCTGAATTCCCGGGTATAACGGATCAGGTTAGTCACCCAATCGACACTATATTCGATGCTGCGTGGGATATTGCCTAATGCCGTGTGCGGCCCCATCAGCATCATCATGTTGGGGAAGCCGTCGACCATGACACCGAGATAGGTTTGCGGGCCGTTCTTCCATCTGTCTTTCAATTTTACGCCATCCACGCCGCGGAAGTCGATCTTGTCGAAGCTGCCGGTGATGGCATCAAAGCCGGTCGCGTAAATGATGATGTCGAATTCATATTCCGCGGTGCTGGTCTTGATACCCTTGGGCGTGATCCGCTCGATCGGCGTTTCCGTGATGTCCACCAGTTCGACATTGTCCTGATTGTAGACCTCATAATAGAAGGTCTCGAGCGGCAGCCGTCGGGTGCCGAAGCCATGGTTCCGTGGGATCAGCTTTTCCGCGACCTTGGGGTCCTTCACCCGCTGGCGAATCTTCCTCGCCACAAAATCGCTAATCGTTGCGTTCGCTTTCCGGTCGATCAGGATGTCGCGGAAATTGCCCTGCCAGATGCCGAAGCCGCGCTCGGCATAGAGCTTCTCGTAGAAAGCTTCGCGCTCCTCGTCGGAAACCTCGAAGGCCCCGCGCGGGTCCGGTGTATGCAGAAAGCAGGCGAAGGTCTCCTGGCAGCGTTTGAACATCTCCGGATAGCTGGACTTGATCTTAGCCTGTGTTTCCGCGTCAATCTTGCTGTTGTGCAGCGGTGCGCACCAGTTCGGCGTACGCTGGAACACGGTCAGGTGCCCGACGGTCTTGGCGATGGTTTGGATGGTCTGCACGCCGGTGGCGCCGGTCCCGATTACCGCCACCCGCTTGCCGGCGAAGTCGACCGGCTCATGCGGCCATCTGGCTGTGTGAAAGGATTGGCCCTGAAACGTGTCCACCCCCTCGATCCGCGGCAGGGTGGGGGTGGAGAGCGGGCCAATGGCGGTGATCAGGAAGCGCGCGCGAAAGCGGCTGCCTTCCTGCAGCGCGACGTTCCAGCTGCGCGTATCCTCCTCGTAGGTTGCCGCGGCTACCCGGCTGCGGAACTGAATGTCGCGGCGGAGGTCGAACTTGTCCGCGACATGATTGAGGTAGCGCAGCGTTTCTGGCTGGCCGGCGAAATGTTCGGACCAGTTCCATTCCTCCAGCAGTTCCTGCGAAAAGGAGTAGCCGTAGGAGTAGCTTTCGGAATCGAAGCGCGCACCCGGATAGCGGTTCCAGTACCAGGTGCCGCCGACGCCGGTGCCGGCCTCGAACACGCGCACCCGCATCCCGAGTTCGCGCAATCGGTGGAGCTGGTACATGCCCGACATGCCCGCCCCGATGATGATGGCGTCGTAGTCCAGAACCGGTGCCGCGTGGTTCGGAGCCTGTGTTTCGCGCGAGGCGGCCATGTACCGTTGCTCCTGGTGAAACAGAGCTTCTTCGGGCGAAGAATAAAATCCGACCGTCATCTAAGCACGGTAATCAGCGCTGGGGGCGTTATGCAACGGTCATATCGCCGGATATTCGCTAAAGGAACAACCTGTTAGAAGCAGAAATTGCTGGCAGTAAAAAAACACAACGTGAACGGGACGGTTAAAAGACGGTGGCTTAGCGAACCGAGCTCCCGGTCCCGGAAACATAAGCTGACGTTGCTTCTGTGTTTAGCGAACTGGATGTTTATGGAACGACCGCAGTTGGCACTTAGCGGACGTGACCGTCGCCATGATGAATGTCCGCTGTTGAAGGGAAGAGCGGACATCGACGTTTCATAACATCGGATCTGCGAGATCTTATTGTAGACGACCGAGCGTCATTACTCCTCGCGGTCCCAAGGCCGCGGGCCGCTCGGTAGATTGCTGATGGCGCGGCCTGCTGAGCGTGGGTGCATTTGCGCCTGCGGCGTCAGACGCAGGGCTCGTGCGCATGCTGTCATTGCCCGCGTCTCGCGTTCGGCGACGGCCAGCAGCCGGTCGAGCCGTTCCAGGCCGCCATCGACTCTCGTCCATTCCGACTCGAACTGCGCGATCTGCAATTCAAGCAACTGCGCGTGGCAGACATGTCGACAGTATGCGACCAGGATAGGATATGCTGCCCGCGTGAACCAGCCATCGGGGAGTGAACCTACAACATCATGCCAGACTGTCGCTTGCGCATCGGTCAACTCCGGCGGTGGTGACGAGGGCATGCATCGCCCGGCGTCGATGACGACAGTCGCTAATTCCGCAGATGATATCCTGCCGCGTTTCATGGTCTCCACCTAGAAATTCTGGACGTTTATGATGCCAAACCGAGGCCGCGCTCCGTTTTAAGCCCACCCCCTCAATATAAAAAACGGCCCCCCCGGCCCTTATAGATAGATAGAGCAGCCGCCAGCGCCCGTGTGTATGAGGAATATGCCGTGCTTGGCTACGCACGGACGCTGGCGTTGTGTCGCGTTTGCAAATGCTGCACATGGGCTCGCGCCCGCCTAACCCTCCGATCGTCGTTCCGACCGTGCATCCGGATACCATTCAGCCCGGAATGGACCTTGGGAGGCTGCGCGCCAGTGTCCCGATCATCGGCTCACTTTCCTTATTAAGATTCTATATAAGGAAAATGAGCCGATGATCCTGAGGCAGCCGTCAATCTCCCCAAGGTCAAGGGTCCGAGCCTTACCTCCAACCATTGTTGCGGGTCAGGGATCAGGTTCAGGTCGAAATACCCGATTTTGGTCTTCGCCTTCGGGCTGATCAGCCGGTATTCGATCGTGGTGAAACCGGGTAGGGTCGGAATTCCGGCGCTGATTGTCCGTTTCGCTTTCGCTAGATTTGGCCACAGCACCGGCCAGACCCGCACCAGATCAACTGTCGACGTCAGCATCACGCCGTCGATCGCGATCTCAATCAGTGCGCTTGGACTCTCCCAAGCCAGCACCTGATCGACGGCGCCAGGCAGGCATTCGTTGAACAACAGATCGATAGCGAGCGGCGTGTCGTCAGTGCGGTTGATGCCGCGGCCACGGCCGATCGCCTGCATCAATTCGCCTTCGCACACCAGCCAGCGAATGCTTTCGACAAACGGGTCCGGATGCCGATCGCCATAGGTGTTGCGACCAGTGCCATCACGGAGTCGGATCGCACGCTTGACGCGCTCGTACCAATGAAAGCCCTCAGGGCCGGCAAGGTTGTCCGGCATCGCGCCGGATATTGTCGCGGCGATTGCTTCGATCTTGTACGGGTCCGGCAGGGTTCGGCCTGCAACGATCAACAGTCGGATGTTCTTGAAGCTGTCGAGACCAGAGATCGCATTGAAGTGCGCGACGGCGATCGATGCCGGTAATCTTTGTTTCAGCCATCCCGCGGCCTTCTGTTGTGCGATCACGAGAGTCGGCTGTCGCCCGGTTTCGATCCAGCGCTGCAGAATATGCCGGCGCAGTTCTACCAGGTAGCGCTCGGGTCTTTTCTTGTCGGTGACGTGCACGAGTTTGTTGGCTGATGTCGGGGTGCCAAGATATTGCCGAACGCGCACACTTGGTGGAAAATCTACCGAGAGATCGCCGACGATCTCGATATTCGGAAACATCGCCTTCAATATTTCAGGATCAGGCAGCGTCGCATCAAGCAACAATGTCGGCGCTCGATAGCGTCCAACGATCGGCACCGTACCGCGCCAGCGAATGCCGCGGATGTCGTGGTGATTACCGATCGAGATACGGCCTGAACGTTTTTTTTGTACGATGTCAAAATTGAGATTGAAGTCGGGTGCGAATTTGAGCGGGTGACTGTGCGACCAGCGCAACAATTCGCTCAGTTCATCCAGCAACGTGACGATATTGCGCGCGCGCCGCAGCTCCTCGATGTCGAATTTATTTTCCTTGAAGCGCTGATGTAGCGCACGCGAAGACAAGCCAGGGTTGATGTCGATCTTCTCAGTGAGCCGCTTGATCAAATTCCAAAAGCTGACGCGGATCGCATGCAGATGCTGTTCGGTAGTGTGTGTGCGATAGAAATCAAACCAGCCGAGCGGCCCGTCTTCGAGCTTCTCCAATATAAGTGCGAGATCGCGAAGGCCTTCGCTCTTGTCCTGGTACTTCAGATCGTTGAACGGCAGTAAAAATCCATTAGTGCTGTGGACGCCGCGCAATGCTTTCCGCCAGATCGCTTCGTCGATCACGACGGCCTGCGGTTTGCCGAGCGACGGTTGATCGTGGAATAACGTGTCGCTGGCGACCACGATCACCCTGGCGGGGTCGATCTTCTGACGTTGATAGCCGCAGACCTCGAAGAATTCACACTGCGTTTTCTCGTACTTGCAGCAGGTGGTACTGACCTGCATCTTGGCGGCGATCACAAGTTTAATCTCTTCCGGCCGCAAGCACATCGTGTTGCCAGGTGACTGCGGGTCGTCCTGCAACATGCCGCGGAATATCTTGACCGATGCATCGAGCTCTAGAAAGCGCTGTTCGATCTCGCTGGAAAGATAATGGTTCGGCACCGCGTAGATCGTGCGCTTCAAATTCGATGCGACGATCGCCTTGATGATCTGTTGCGACTTGCCGAGCCCGGTTGCGGTGCGAATTGCCTGGACGATTTGATCGTCGTCGTCTATGTAAAAATAAAATCGATCGCGGAGACTGTGGACGTAAAGTAGAAAGGGATTACTGGATTTCGGCGCTTGCGCCTGCTCAATGAATTTGCTGATCAGGCGTTGCAGCTCAGTGCGGGCATCTTCGAGTTGATGAAAGTGCGGCGCCGGCGCCGTAGGTTTGACCACTTCGTCGACATTGAACGAAATCCCGACTTCATCCTCAATGCCGAGTCGTTCGCATAGCCAGGCCTTGGCTTCGAATTTGTCGCAGTGCCGATGTTCGATCACCAGGTCGATCGGCGTGAAACCGCGCTCGAGGCCGAAATCCTGAATGCCGTTCGGCAGTGCGCTGATGTCTTCTTGCAATTTGCGGCCCAACCACCTCGAGGTGACACGATAGCCGTCGTGGTAGGGCGTGGCGCCACCTGGAAACAATGCGGGCAACCAGGTCGATAGATTTGCCAGCGCGGTTTGGTTGACGGTCTCCCAATGCGAGGCGCCGTCACTTCGTGGTATGCCGACGTGGTCGAAGGGGGTGGTGATAATATCACTAAGCTTGTTCTCGTTTGGAACATGGTTAGGGATGTTCTCGTTTGGAACCTCGACCACGGCATCAAGCAGCGCCTGCGGCGCCGCGGCGATCGGCGTGCCCCAATTGAGCCAGCGATAGGCGCCGCGGCCCGGACGTGTCGACGGGGCGCCGATCACCATGCCGCCGTCGCCTTTGCAATCGACGCCAGAACCAGGGCCAAAGATCGCGCTGAATGATTTGACTTTGATGCCGGCGCCAGGATGCAGGAAGAACCGGTGCACTGATCCGGACGGCGACATCCCTTTCAAGGTCTCAGGCAAGGCGCCATGTTCGGCTTCCCACTTCGCTAACGCGGCGGCGCCGTCGACGCCATCGCCGTGACCTTTCGCGGTGTCGGTTTCGATCACAAAAATTGTACTTGCGGCGCCGCAAACAATTCCGATGTTTTGTTCGCGGTATTGGTGCGAGCGGAATTCGCGACGGATCACAGCGACGTCGATCGTCGAGCCCCAGTTGGTGCCGAATTTTTTCTTGCCCTTGAGTGATTTCTTGCTGCCATCCGGCGGCGCCGGGAAGGTCCACCATCCCATGCCGGCATAGGTGAGCCGCGCTCTTAGGATCGGACGCGATCGACGAAACCAGCCCTTGAACCCGAACAGCGTGCCAGTCGGTGGCGTAATGATGATTGAACCAGGCGCTGGTGGCGTGCTATGCATTGCGACGTCTTTTCGGGTCGTGCTGAATTGACAGTCTTGTCTTTGGTTTTTCCCAGCGGCTGTGCGCAGCAACCGCGGGGATTTTTTTGACTCAAGCGATCTTGAATTCACCGGCCTCGGCGAGGTCGGCGAGCTTGCTAAGATGTTGAGTGAGGTTCGCAAGGTCTTCGTTGATGCACGCGACGCAAATCGTCGGCGTTTCGCCTTCATCAGCGACACCACGAAGAAAGGCCTGGATCGCTGTCACCTGGTTATCGGGCAGGTGGTTGGGGTCCTGTTCGGTCGCGACGATTGCTTTCCGTATCGCCGCGGCGAACGCACACGCATCCTCGGCGGTCACCATCTGGCGATCGTTACCGAAATAGGAGTCCAGTCCGCTGGAGGCAGGTATGCCGTCGTCGGCATCTTGCTTCGACTGGATCGCGCCCTGCGGCTGCCATCCGAATGCGATGGCGACGTTGATAAAGTCTCCCCAGGAATGCTGAGTGCAAGACCAATACCCACCGCGCCGGCCTAAAAGTTCATAACCCATTGTTGTTCTCCAGCTCGTTCATTGCGTCGTCTCCTCAACATCACATCCGAGAAAGTTGCGTTTGTTTTTCCTGCAGATTTCGAGCACGCCATAACCACCGGCGCAGGGATCTATCACCAGGTCACCTTGCTTGGTGACTGCGAGCAGTAGCCGGCTCTGAAGTTCGAATGGCTTGGCGTGAGGATGGTTCTTCGCTATCCGCTGCTCGGGCCAGACATCGGGAATGCCGTGGTCTCCCCATATCCCCTTTGCGCGCCGCGGCGGTTTCTGGCAGATCATCAGGTACTCACCGCGGCGTCGGGTGCGATAGCCCATCCCGAGTCGAAGCTTGTCCCAGGTGACCAGATCCACCGTCCAGTCGAGCGGGAAGGTCGGCGCTGCGCCGTAACCGCAGACGCCGAGTTTGTCCAACCAGAAAAAAACGTGTCCGCTTGGTCTCAGGACTCTTGCGATCTCGGTCGCGAACCTGCTGATGGTGTCCGGCGACATCTGGATCTGATTGGACCGCTCGACCTGTCGAGAGCCTTCGTTGCCGTAGCCCATCGCGTCGAGGATGCCGCGGTATTGTGGATCGAAAACCACCAGGGCGGCGGACGCTGTCCTGGCGCCGCGAAGCATCTCAAGGCCGTCAACCTTGTTCGTCGCGTTCAAACGGATCTTCGGCGCCGACATCAATTTGTCCTTGTTTTCGATGTCGCTAAAATCGCCGAAATCGCCGAAACTCCAATTTCGGTGGTTTTAGCGATTTCGGCGAACTCGAATAATCGCGGATTCACGATCCAGCGTTGCCGCGGCCGACCGACAACTTTGGCAACCGTCTCAGCCTGCAGCCATCCCGCTACGATCATGCGATCGACCAGCTCCCGCGCCTGTTCGACGTCGATGCTTTCACTGAGGGCTTCGCGGCGGATGTCACGCAACGATATCTCGTGCCGGTTATTGGCGCGGATCCAGCGCAAGATCCTTCGGACATGACGGTGCCGATCGGTCAGACCGACCTGCCGAAGCGCCGCACGCGCATGCGGCCAAAAATATTCTTGCATCAGCCTGACGGCATCGACCATGAACCGCCGATCGATCGCAGTCGGCTCCAGCCCTGCGGTGATGGATTCCAGGCCGGGAGTCGAAGCGATACTCGCCCAGCTCAAATAGGCAAGCGTGCCGGCAAGACGCAATGTGTTGGTTTCGGACTTCGCCAGCCATTGCTGCTCGCGGCCGTCGATGCTGCGCTTGGTCTTGTCGACGAAGATCCGGTAATCCTCGAACACATCCCGCGCCGCCTGGGAGAGCGAAATGGTCCGCGGAGCAAATGCGCCGTTGGCATCTTCGGCCGGCAGTCGGATCAGCTTCGTCAGCCAGGATTGGAATTCTGGATCGACTTCGGCGATGTCGTCGGTCAACTTATTGTATGGTGGTGTGGCCGGCCAGCCGTACAAAAATCTTCCGCTCATGCCGTCTTCATCGCCGGCGAACGCACGCGCCAGCTTGTCGGGCTGAAACCCACCGACCAAACCGACGAGCAGGTTTTCGACGGTAAAGCTGCGATCGTCGGCCACGCGCTCGACAGTGAATTTATTTCCGTTCCAACATTCCAGGTAAAACGCCCGAGATCCGGCCGCCCTCATGTTGGTGAACAGCGCCGCCAACTCGTCGCGGATCTGCAGCATGCCGCGCGGACGGACTTCGCAAAGCTTGGCAAGCCGCGCGGTGGTGCAGTCGGCGACGTGAAGGGACGGGTGGATAAAGGCGCCTGGATCGACTGCGGCGATAGGCATCGGCGGCGGTTCGCATTTCTTGGCGATCGCATCCGAGCAAGCCTTGCGCCAGCGTTTCAATTCCGCTCTGGCCTTTTCGGCACGAGCCAAATGCTTGGCGTTCGCGGCGAGGTAAGTCGGGACGTTCTCCGCTTCGATCTGATCGAGCGCACGTGTGACGACCTTCAAGCCCGGCGTCTTGCGGTCGCCCGACTGCGCGACCACGCTGACCCATAATGTCATCGGTTCGATCCACGATGTGGTCGCCTGGACACGGCGCGCCTTACCTATCAAAGCTGATGTGACGCCGAGCATCGGGACGGCGATATGATCGAGTAATGTTCCGGCGCCGCGGCTTGAGCGTGACAGCCAGTTCGACAACCCAGGAGAAAAGATATCGTGCGGGAATGCCGGCAATTCGCCGCGGCGATCCTCGACCAGACTTTCGTCGGGCGAGTCCCAGGTGAACGGCTCGACACCGCTCTTGTCGCCCTCCTTGCGGGGCGGAGGCTTTTTCGGTAAAGAAGGCACCACTACCCTCGCTTTCTTGTTGTGGACTGCGCTTCGGTTTGCGGCCTTTGCGCGGTTTCGGGTTTTTGGTTTCGATAGTCATCATCATCAGAACAGAACGCCCGACCAGGATTGGCCGGGCGTTTTTGCGTCTTAGGCGGCGACCTCGTCGCCAACTTCGGGCAGGGAATCGTAATAATCGTCAATCGAGTTCAGATCGACGATGACCTTCTTGCCATCCTTCTTGGCGCGGATTTTCTTGGCATGTGTGAGGGCGTTGAATTTGGTGGCGCCCATCTGGCTGTAAGCCAGGGCATTGAGACGCCCAGCCCACCGGGGGACGCGTGGCGGGCGCTGGTTGCTCTCTTCGCTCATTCCTCAAACCTCTCCTGCACAATTGTCGTGTTCGCAACATCGCGAAACATCACAGGATCAAGCTAGGCGAGCGGAAAGAATCCGGGAATGCGGCACGTCACCCCCGTCTAAAATGTACCGGGAAGCTCGTGGTGCGGCATGTCACCACCGTCTAAAATGTACGATGAGGGATCTTAGCAGGCGATCGCTGCGATAGCATCGGCAACGCTACCGCCATTCTCTTCAAGGTAATCGGTGACCTGGTCGTTGGCGATGTACAGTTCGGCGATGTGATCGGGCATGTCGTAGGCGGCGCCCTTCGGCCGTCCAGATGTCGGCGATGGCTTGAAGCTCTTCAATGCGCGGGCCAGTGAACAGCGCAGCTCACCACGATCGCACTTGATGCCGTGACGCCACGCCAGATCGGCCAGCCATATCCCGACGATCGGCGGCAACTCAATATCCGACTCCAGCACCGCGACCAGAGGCGCTGCGTCGTGATGCTCGCGATCGTCGAACGCCATCAGCGCATCGATCCAGCGCACCAGGACGGGATTGGTGGCCGGCTCCGGTGCGTCCGACTGAAACACATCGTATTCACCATAGAGAACGCGGCCAGCGTCGCGGTTATAGGATGGCTTCAACCACTCGGCGTACGGCCGCTGCCAGATGTTCGGCTCCGGCTTCTTGCGTGGCATTAGGGATTGACCTTGCAGGGCGCGTTCTTCCTTGCCGGCGCCGGCAGGGCGACGATCTCGCCACGGCTGCGCAACTCGTCGAGATGGTCGGCATACCACTGCATGAGCTGGCAGCGCTCGTTCCAGTATTGACTGCGATTGTAGATGCCGCGCACGCCGCTCGGCGCATGCGCCAACGACAACTCGACGCTGTCGATCGACCACTTGCCGAACTCGTTCGCGATGGAGCTGAACGTGCTGCGAAAACCGTGCGCCGAGACTTCGTCGGCGCTATATCCGAGTTTGCGCAGTGCGTAGTTAAGCTTGTCGCCATGGATGGGCCGGTCACCGCGACCGCGCGCCGGGAACAGGTACTTGCTGTCGCCGGCCGTCGCGCGCAACTCCCTCAGAATGGCCAGTGCCTGTCGCGACAACGGCAGGCGAAAATCGCCGCGCATCTTCATCTTCGACGCGGGGATCGACCAGGTGCTGGCTTCGAGGTCGAACTCCGACCACTCCGCCGAGCAGAGTTCGCCTGGACGCACGAAGGTCAACACTAATAACTGCAACGGCAGCTGCAGACTAGGCTTCTCGATGCTGTCCATTGCGCGCAGCAACTTGCCGACTTCGGCGGGATCGATGATGGCGGCCCGCGGGGTGGACTTGGCGCTCGTCAGTGCGCCCCTCAGGTCGGCCGCAGGATCGCGTTTGGCCACGCCGGTGGCGATGGCATAGCGAAATATGGCACTGGCGGTTTCACGCAGCCGCTTGGTGGTCTCGTGCTTGCCACCGGCCTCGACCTGGCGCAGCACGCCGAGCAATTCCGGCGCCTCGATCTCGGCGATCGGGCGGTGACCAATGCCGGCATTGAGTATGTCGAGCAGCCAGCCGGTGCGATAGACCGTGCTCGCGGCCTTGCCCTCGGCAATGACCTTGCGCTGGCGCCACTCGGCGGCGACGACCTTGAATGTGGCGGCGGTCTGCCGCTCGACGGCGTGCTGCTCTTTTTTCACTGCGCCTGGGTCAAGGCCCTGCCGAAGCTGCCGCTTGGCGGCATCACGCGCCGCCCGTGCCTCGTGCAGCTTGACCAGGGGATAGACCCCGAACGCCAGGGTCTTGCGCCGGCCGGCGAAGCTGTAATTCAGGCGCCAGAGCCGGGAGCCGTTCGGCTGCACCACGACATAGAGCCCAAGACTGTCGGCCTGCTTGTACGGCTTGGCGCCCGGTTTGAGGCTGCGGAGCTTGGTGTCTGTAAGAGGCATTTCCAGGCTTCCTTGGCTGGCCGATACCGTTACTGATACCATCACTTGCCACTGGCTTAGGACGGAACATGACGAAACACGGCGAAACACCAAGATAGCTAGTTATATCACAGCTTCAATGGCTTAAGAGGGCGTTGGAGGGTGATTTTTGCAGCCGGCTCAAAAGCTTGAAAGGGCTGCTACTTCTCCTTCTTGAGGAAGCCCGAAAACTTCTTCTGGAACCGCGAAACGCGGCCGCCGCGGTCCAGCAGCTGCTGGGCGCCGCCGATCCAGGCCGGGTGCGACTTGGAGTCGATATCGAGGTTCAGCTTGTCGCCCGCCTTGCCCCAGGTGGAGCGCGTCCGGTACTCGGTGCCATCGGTCATCACGACCGTAATCATATGATAATCCGGGTGAATTTCGGCTTTCATGGCAGATCCTTTGGCGCGCCGGCGCCTGTCTTTCGATTGTGCGGGGACGGATTTGGGCCGCTCTATAACGCAGCGAAGCCCCCAAAACAAGCCACGGTTCTTTCCGGATCCGTATCCTGCCGGATTTGCCTCTCGCTGCGGCGGGGCCTATCTGGGGGTGGCAAAGCGATTGGTTGGGATCTCATGAGCGCAGTGGAACGGCTTGAAGACCGGCTTGGCGAGACGCCGCCACCGCGCGACGGGGTGCCGTCGGAAATATCCTCTGATAATGCGGAACTGACGCAGCCGCCGGCGAAGCGGAGCGCGCGGCTGCGTCCGCTATTGGAGCTGGCGCCTTATGTGGCGCGCTACCGCGGCCGCGCGTCGCTCGCCCTGATCGCGCTGACGGTGGCTGCGATCACGACCTTGGTGGTGCCGGTCGCGGTGCGGCGGATGATCGACTTCGGGTTCTCTCCCGAAGGCATCGCCATGATCAACAAATATTTCAGCGTCATGATCGCGGTGGTCGGGGTGCTGGCCGGCGCCAGTGCGGCGCGGTTCTATCTGGTGATGACCATCGGCGAGCGCATCGTCGCCGATCTCCGGCGCGACGTGTTCGCGCACCTGATCTCGCTGTCGCCTGCATTTTTCGATTCCGCTCGCTCTGGCGAACTGATCTCGCGGCTGACCGCCGACACCACCCAGATCAAGTCCGCGGTCGGCGCCTCGGTCTCGATCGCGCTGCGCAACCTGATGCTGTTCATCGGCGCCACCGCGATGATGGTGATCACCAGTCCGCGGCTTTCCGGCTTCGTGCTGCTGGCGATCCCGGTGATCGTCATACCGCTGGTGGCGTTCGGGCGCTGGGTGCGGCGGCTGTCGCGCAACGCCCAGGATACGCTGGCGGAGGCGACGGCCTACGCTTCCGAACTGGTCGGCGCCATCCGGACCGTGCAGGCCTATACCAGCGAGCGGCTGGCCAACGCGCGCTTCGGCGGCGAGGTCGAGCAGGCCTATGAAGCGGCACGCACCTCGACCCGCGCCCGCGCGGTGCTTACCGCGATCATCATCTTCATCGTCTTTTCCAGCGTGGTGGCGATCCTCTGGGTCGGATCGCACGACGTCCTGATCGGCTCCATCACCCCCGGCCGGCTCGGCCAGTTCGTGTTGTATGCGGCGTTCGCGGCGGCCGGCCTTGGCCAGCTCAGCGAGGTCTGGGGCGAGGTTTCGGCAGCGTCGGGCGCGTCGGAGCGGTTGTTCGAAATTCTTCGCGTGAGGTCGCAGATCACGGCGCCGGCTTCGCCCCGCGCCATGCCGGTGCCGGCGCGCGGCGACGTCAGTTTCGACAATATCAGCTTCGCCTATCCGACCCGGCCGGACACGATGGCGGTCGACGGCGTTTCGCTTGCCGTGCGCGCGGGCGAGAAGGTCGCGATCGTCGGCCCCTCGGGTGCCGGCAAGAGCACGCTGTTTCACCTGCTGCTGCGGTTCTACGATCCGGCTTCCGGGACCATCTCGTTCGACGGCGTGCCGATCAGAGCGGCCGATCCGCGCGAGGTGCGCGCCCGCATCGCGCTGGTGCCGCAGGAATCGGTGGTATTCGCCGCCACCGCGCGGGAGAACATCCGCTTCGGCCGGCCTGACGCCACCGATGCCGAGGTCGAGCGCGCTGCCGATCTCGCCCACGCCACCGAATTCATCCGCCGCCTGCCCGGCGGCTTCGAGGCCGAGCTCGGCGAGCGCGGCGTGACGCTGTCGGGCGGCCAGCGCCAGCGCATCGCCATTGCGCGCGCGATCCTGCGCGACGCGCCGCTCTTGCTGCTCGACGAGGCCACCTCGTCGCTCGATGCCGAATCCGAAACGCTGGTGCAGACCGCGCTGGAGGAGTTGATGCGCCACCGCACTACGCTCGTGATCGCGCATCGGCTCGCCACCGTATTGTCCTGCGACCGCATCATGGTGCTGGACCAGGGCCGCATCGTCGAGCAGGGCACCCACGCCTCGCTGGTCGCCGCCAACGGGCTTTATGCCAGGCTGGCGCGGCTGCAGTTCGAGGGGGTGTGAGGGCGTGCATCCACGACGAGCGTCACAATTCCGTCATTGCGAGGAGCAAAGCGACGAAGCAATCCAATCTTGCTTTGTGGCTATGGATTGCTTCGCGGAGCCTGTCATCGGGCGCGCATTCGCGCGACCGCTGCGCTCGCAATGACGAGATACTCACCCCTTCCACTCCATCTTCAGCACCGGCCGGCCCGAGGTCGGATTGACGTCCTCGCCGGCATCGACAAAACCGTTGCGCTGGTAGAAGCGGATGGCGCGGGCGTTGTCCTTGTTGACGAGCAGCGTGATGCGCTCGGGCGACCGGCGCTTTGCCTCGTTGACCAGCGCATTGGCGAGTTCCGAGCCCCAGCGATCGGGAGCGACCACCAGCTGATCGAGATAGCCTGAGGCGTCGATGGTGACGAACCCGGCCAGCGCGCCTTCCTGTTCCGCGACAATGATCGCCGCATTCGGCACCAGCTCGCTTTGCCAGCGCTCGCGCCACCATTTTACCCGCGCGGCGAAATCGATCTCCGGATAGGCCTGCTGCCAGGTTTGCAGCCAAAGCGCGATCGCGGCGTCTTCGTCCTCGGCGCGATAGGGGCGAAGCTGAAAGGGAGCGCTCATTCAACCGCAGTCGTCATGGCCGGACTTGATCCGGCCATCCACGTCCTTCTTTTTATTGGCGCCTTAAGACGTGGATGGCCGGGACAAGCCCGGCCATGACGATGTTGCGGGGTTCGTAAGGATATCGCCACTAGCGTTCCGTCAGCTTCAGCTCGATGCGGCGGTTGCGCCTGTAGGCTTCCTCGGTCGCGGCGGTGTCGAGCGGTTGAAACTCCGCGAAACCGGCCGCGACCAGCCGCTGCGGCGGCACCCCAAGCGACATCAGATACTGCACCACCGAGATCGCGCGTGCCGACGACAATTCCCAGTTCGACTTGAACAGCGGGCTGTTGGTGATCGGCCGCACATCGGTATGGCCGTCGACCCGCAGCACCCAGGCGATCTCGGCCGGAATCTGCTTGTCGAGATCGATCAGCGCGGTCGCGAGCTTGTCGAGCTCGGCGCGGCCCTCGGGCAACAGCAAGGCCTGTCCGGTGTCGAAAAAGACTTCCGACTGAAAGACAAAACGGTCGCCGACAATCCGGATGTCCGGGCGGTTGCCGAGAATGGCGCGCAGGCGGCCGAAGAATTCCGAACGGTAGCGCGACAATTCCTGCACCCGTTGCGCCAGCGCGACGTTCAGGCGCTGGCCGAGATCGGCGATCTTGGTCTGCGATTCCCTGTCGCGCTTCTCCGACGTGTCGAGCGCCTCTTCGAGCGCCGCGAGCTGGCGGCGCAACGCGCTGATCTGCTGGGTCAGCACCTCGATCTGCGCCAGTGCGCGCAACGATACCTGCTTCTCGGAATCCAGCGCCTTGTTGAGCTCGTTGGCGCGGCCGGCGGCGTCGTTGCCGGCGCCGGCGAGGCCCTCATAAAGGCCCTTGACGCGATCGCGCTCGGCTTCGGTCGAGGCGAGGCCGGCGCGCAGCTGCGAGACCTGGTCGTCGAGATTGATCGTGCCGAGCTTCTCCAGCGACAACAGGTCGTTGAGCTGCGCGATCTTGGCGTTGAGTTGCTCCAGCGCCTTGTCCTTGCCGCTGACCTCCTGCGACAGGAAGAACTGCACCACCAAAAACACCGAGAGCAGGAACACGATCGAGAGCACCAGCGTCGATAAAGCGTCGACGAAGCCCGGCCAGTAGTTGAATCCGGTCTCGTTGCGGCGTGCACGGGCGAGGGCCATCGGGGATTCTCTATCTCTTGAGTTGATGCATCATCGCTTGGTTATCGCTGCGGCGAGTGGCAAACCGCCTCGATATTGTGGCCGTCAGGATCGAGGATAAAGGCTCCATAATAATTTAGATGGTAGTTCGGGCGTATTCCGGGCCTTCCGTTATCCCTGCCGCCGGCCGCGATCGCCTCATCATGAAACCGGTCTACGGTCGCTCGATCCTGCGCTGCAAAGGCGACATGAGCCCCTGTCTGCGGGGAGTCCCGCCACCCGATCCAGAAGAACGCCTTGGGGCTGATGCCATAGCCTGCGGACCGTTCGCCTTCGGCAAACAAGCGGCTGATCCCCAGGGGGCGCAAGGCTCTGTCATAGAATTTCTTCGATTGCTCGATGTCGCTGACGCCGATGGTTACGTGATCCAGCATATCCGGACCTCACTGTCAGCTCTTCTCGGGCTCGCGGGCGAGCCGCTCGAGCAGTTTCTTGATCTCGCGGTTCTGCTCGCCCTGGCCGTCGGCCCATTCGCGAATCATCTGCTGCTCGGTCCGCATATGCGCAACCAGGCCCTGAATGGCTTCGGCGAGATTGGCCATCGCCGCGGTGGTGCTGCGGCTGGCGCCACCCTCTTCCAGCGTCAGCCGCAGCCGCTCGACTGTGGCCTGCAGCTCGCCGGAGGTACCGCCACCGGTGCTGCCCTCGCCGGAATATTCCCGCACCGTGGAAGCGAGCCAGTCTTCGAGGTCGGTATAGAAGCGGTTCTGCGCCTGGCTCGATTGCAGGTCGAGAAAGCCGAGGATCAGCGAACCGGCAAGGCCGAACAGCGAGGACGAGAACGAAATGCCCATGCCGCCGAGCGGCGCGGCGAGGCCCTCTTTCAGCGTGTCGAACAGGGCGCCGGCGTCGCCGCCGACCTTCAGGCCGTCGATCACCTTGCCGACCGAGCCGACAGTCTCGATCAGGCCCCAGAAGGTGCCGAGCAGCCCGAGGAACACCAAAAGGCCGGTCATGTAGCGGGAAATGTCGCGGGCCTCGTCGAGCCTTGTGGCGATGGAATCCAGCAGATGCCGCATGGTCTGCTGCGAAATCGTCATCCGCCCGGTCCGCTCGCCGCCGAGGATCGCCGCCATCGGCGCCAGCAGCGTCGGGTGGCGCTCGATCGCGAGGCCGGGATCAGCGATGCGGAAATTATTGACCCAGGCGACCTCCGGATAGAGCCGGATCACCTGGCGGAACGACAGGATGGTGCCGACCGCCAGCACCATGCCGATCAGCGCGTTCAGCCCGGGATTGGCGAAGAACGCGACAATGATCTGCTTGTAGAGCACGACCATGACCAGCGCGCACAGCACCAGGAATACCAGCATCCGCACCAGGAAAATCCGGGGCGAAGATAGTTTGGTCAGTTCGATCTCAATCGCGGAGCGGGAAGAGGGGCCTGAAGGCATAGCGGGTGTCATCCGTTGCGAGGAACCGCTTTCGGGCACCAATATGGCACAGCGGCGGCGGGATAAAAGGCTGCTGGCATTTTGTTGTGGGAGAAACCGGAATTTCGGCGTGAAGCCGGGCCTGGTTCTTGCCGTATCCTGCAAACCATCGACAGCTGAGCCGGTTAGCGAGTCTTTTCCATGACGGTATTGTATCTGGAGGCGCTCGCGGGGATCGCCGTCTCGCTCTCGATCCTGATGGCGATGGCCTGGATAGTCCAGCAGCGCAGCGGCAATTCCGGCTGGGTCGATACCATCTGGACGTTTGCGGCCGGGCTGGTCGGCGCCGGCAGCGCGCTGTGGCCGGTTGCGGGCATCGCACCTAACCCGCGGCAATGGCAGGTCGCAGCGCTGGTGGCGATCTGGTCGCTGCGGCTCGGCCTGCATATCGCCGTGCGTACCGCGAGGATTGCCGACGATCCGCGCTATGCGACCTTGGCCAAAGAGTGGGGCGTGGATTCGCCGCGCAGGATGTTCATCTTCCTGCAGAATCAGGGTTTTACCGCAGCCTGTTCGGCAACGCCGCCGACAGCGAATGGGGCGTCAGCCATTATCGGATGCGGGCGGGGTAGCGCGGCTCGTCATTGCCGGGCAAAAGCGCGAAGCTCGCCTTCGCATCAGATAAGCTCGTCAGAAGGATTGCTTTCAATATAGCAGTACTGCTATATTGCGCCGTGGATGGATACACCAAAGCCAGTCGAGTGGATCGCTTCGTCGAGAGACGACTTGCGGGAGTTCCCGAGAGAAGTCCGCCGGGTGATGGGGCAGGCGATTGATGACGCCCAGCACGGAGATGAGCACCCTTCCGCCAAGGCGCTTAAGGGATTTGGTGGCCGGGGTGTCCTTGAAATCGTTGATGACTTTGACAGCGATACGTACCGTGCCGTCTACACCGTAAGGTTTGCCGGCGTGATTTACGTCCTGCATGCCTTTCAAAAGAAATCCAGGAAGGGTATCGCGACTCCCCAGCGGGATATCGACTTGATCAAAGCTCGTCTGAAGCGGGCCGAAGAGCACTACAAAGAAAATTATACGAAAGGAACCAGGACATGACCGACAAAATCGCCGTCAAGCGTGGCAGCGGGAATGTGTTCGCGGACCTTGGCCTGGACCATCCAGAGGAAGAAAAGCTCAAGGCCCAGCTGGTGCGCGAAATCCGCGACATCATCAAACGCCGCAGGCTAACCCAAACCAGGGCCGCAGTCCTGCTGGGTCTCAAGCAGCCAGACGTATCTGCTCTTTCGACCGGGCGCGTTCATAAGTTCTCACTAGAGCGCCTGCTGCGTTGTGTCCGTCGTCTGGACCAGGACGTCGCCATTGTGGTGCGGCCAAAGAAGATCCGGGGACCCGCACCACGTCGACCGCGCGTTGCGGCCTAATTCGCTGAAGTCTAGAGCCCCGTTTCGATTCAATCGAAACAAAAAGGCTTATAGCGAGGCGATGAAAAGTCACTCTACTTCCCCAGCGGCTTCAAAATCTTCACCAGTTCGGCGTGGATGAATTCATTGCCGCAGATCACATTGCCGGTTTTCAGCGGGTCGTCGTCGCCTTCGATGCCGCTTACGATGCCGCCGGCCTCGCGGACGATGATCTGCCCGGCCGCCATGTCCCATGGCTGCAAATTGCGTTCCCAATAGCCGTCGAGGCGGCCCGAGGCGACGAAAGCCATATCCAGCGAGGCCGCGCCGAACCGGCGCAGGCCCGCCACCCTGTTCTGGATTTCGGTCAGCTCGGCGCGCGACAGCTCGAGGTCGCCGCGGCCTATATGCGGCAGGCCGCAGGCGATCACGCATTCATTGAGCTTGCGCCGGCCGGCGACGCGCAGGCGCTGATCGTTGAGGAAGGCGCCCTTGCCGCGCTCGGCGATATAGAGATCGTCATTAGCCGGATTGTAGATCAGCCCCGCGATCATCGTGCCCTCGCGCTGCAGGCCGATCGAGATCGCGAATTGCGGAATGCCGTGCAGGAAATTGGTGGTGCCGTCGAGTGGATCGACGATCCAGGTATGGCTCTTGTCGTCGCCTTCGCGGATGCCGCCTTCCTCACCGATGAAGCCATAGCCCGGCCGCGCCTTGGTGAGATCGGAGTGCAGCATCTCCTCGGCGCGCTTGTCGGCCAGGGTGACGAAATTGGCCGGCCCCTTCAGCGACACCTGAAGATTCTCGACCTCGCCGAGGTCGCGCTTGAGACTGCGGCCCGCGCGGCGCGCGGCCTTGACCATGACGTTGATAAGGGCTGAATGCAGCATGATCTCGGCTCAAGACGACCCAAAGCGTCAGGTCAGGACGGGGATTGGCGGGATTGCTGCCAGTGGGTGCCCTGCGGCTGCGGTGGCGTCAAGGCGGATCATTTGGTGCCGAGCCATCGGCGCGCGGCGGCTTCCGCCTTGGCGCGATCCTCGGGGCTCAAATCCACCAATGCCTCGTCGAGCAGGGGATCGCCCTTGCCGGCGGTTTTCGCGATAATGTGCCATTTCAGGCCCTCGATCTTGTCCATCGGGGCGCCCTGTCCGCTCACCAGCACGCGGGCGAGGCGGTTCTGGGCAATCGGGCTGTTGTGGCTGGCGGCCTTGCGTAAAAGCGCCACTGCGGCGGCTTCGTTCTTGGGCGTGCCGGTGCCGTTATAAAGCGCGATGGCATATTCGACCTCGGCATCGACATTGTCGGCCAGCGATGCCGCCTGTAGCAGCCGCACCGCCTTCTCGATGTCCTTCGGGACGCCGGTGCCTTCCTTGTAGAAAGTCGCAAGCGCGTATTGCGCTTCCGGACTTCCGGCATCCGCAGCGATGCGCAGCAATTCCGCCGAACGCTTGAGGTCCTGCGGCAGCGTCTGGCCGTCGAGATAGAGCAGCGCCAGATTATACGCCGCCTTCGGGTTGCCGAGCTTGGCCGAGGACGCCAGCAATTTCACCGCGTCCTCGCGGTTGACCGGCCCGCCGCGGCCCTCCAGGCGCATCATTGCCAGCGCGAACATGCCCTCGCGATCGCCGCCGTCGGCGGCGCGCCTGTACCAGTCGGCGGCCTTGGCATAGTCGCGCTTGACGCCCATCGCATTGGCATAGAGCTCACCCAGCATGGTCATCGCCTTGGGATCGCCGTTGTCCTGGGCGCGCTTGGTCGCGAGATCGAACGCGGTCTTGTACTGGCCGCGCTGATAGGCGCCGTATACGAGGTCAACATTGGGATCGTCGGGCGCGGGGGCGGGAGCGACGGTTGCGGCCGGCGCGGGAGTTGCTGCAGGTGCGGCGGGTTTTTTGGCCACCGCGGGCGGTTTTGCCTGCGGCTTTGCCGGCTTGCTGGCTTCGGCGGGCGTTTGTGCCGCGGGAGGCGTCAGCGAGATCTGCGCTGTCGCGCTGGCCGTCGTCAGCACCAGGCAGCCCACCAGGATCGATACGGGACGCAGGAGCTTCATTGCCGGCGCTATCCCTGTTCGGCTTTGGCTTTTCCGGCCACAGCCTTGTGTGCCTGCCGGATCGCGTGCTCAACCTCTTTCAGCGCCGCGGCGGCGCCGCGCGAATCGGTCCAGATGAAATCGCCGACCAGCACGAAATCCGCCCCAGCCGCGGCAAATTCAGAAGCTTCCTCGCGCGAGGCCGCAAAGCCGACGCAGGGCGGCTCGAACAGTTCGGCCCACCATCCTAGCCGTTCGGCGATCGCCTCGGCCGACGGCCGCTGTTTGCGTGCATCAGGCTCGCCGAACAGCACGTAGTCGGCGCCCAACTCGCCCGCTTCCATCGAATCGTGTCGCGTCGCCAGCCCGCCGACGCCCGCGATCCGGTCCGGTTTCAGCGACGGCAGCGCTTCCGCCAAGGCGGCGATGCCGGTCAGATGCGCGCCATCGGCGCCGGCGCGGGCGACCATTTCGACGTGACCGTCGAGCAGAAGCGCCGCGCCGCTGCCCTGGACCGCTGGCGCCAGCGCCTTGACCCGCGAGATCATGGTGCGCTGGTCGGTTGGCTTCAGCCGCACCAGCACGGCCGCAACATCGGCCGCAGCGAGCAACGGCGGAAGGCTTGCGATCAAAGGCTGCGGATCGTCCACCTCGGGCGTCGCGAGATAGAGACGCGGCGCCGGGCGCGGTGGAACGGGTTTAGTGGCCAATTCTATGCCGCCTTCTTTTCCAGCTCGGCCTGCCATTCGCCCTTGCTCGCAAGCGAATTCATCCGCGCGCGGTGAGTAAAGGCGCGCTGGCCCGCGGCGACATTTTCAGGCCTACCCGACCACGCCTTTTGCGGCGCCGCCTGCAGCGCGCGGCCGTAGGAGAAGGTGAGGGACCACGGCAGGCCGCCGATCCGGTTCATCGCGCTCAGATGTGCGGTGGCGTCCTCGTCGGACTGCCCGCCGGAAAGGAAGGCGATGCCCGGCACCGCGGCGGGAACGCAGGCCTTCAACAGCCGGACGGTTTTCTCCGCAACCTCTTCGACGGAAGCCTGCTTCGCGTTTTTCTTGCCCGATATGGCCATGTTCGGTTTCAGGATCATGCCTTCGAGCGCGACGCGCTGAACCCGCAATTCCTGGAACGTCTTGTTGAGAACGCGCATGCTCACCTCGTAACAGCGGTCGATATCGTGATCGCCATCCATCAGCACTTCCGGCTCGACGATCGGAACGATCTGCGCGGCCTGGCAGAGTGCCGCGTAGCGCGCCAGCGCATGGGAATTGACGTGGATCGCGGTCATGGTGGGAACACCCTGGCCGATATCGATCACCGCCCGCCATTTCGCGAACCGCGCGCCGCGGTCGTAATATTTCTTCAGCCGCTCGGCGAGCTTGTCGAGCCCTGTGGTGACGAGTTCACCCGGGCATTCCGGCAGCGCTTGCGTTCCCTCGTCGACCTTGATGCCGGCGATCGCGCCGGATTGTTCGATGAGCCTGATCAGCGGCGTGCCATCCCTGGCATTCTGCCAGATGGTCTCGTCATAGAGAATGACTCCGGAAATATACTTGCTCATCGCTTCGCTGGAGCGGAACAGCATTTCGCGATAGTCGCGGCGGGTTTCCTCGGTCGATGCGACATTGATGGCGTCGAAGCGCTTCTTGATGGTGCCGGTCGATTCGTCGGCGGCGAGGATGCCCTTGCCGGGCGCGACCATGGCGACGGCAACCTTGTTGAGATCGGCGAGATTCATCGATGCTTCCTCCGGAGCACGGGGTCTTTGCGAGACAAAATAGACCGTTCTCGGCCAATTCCCAAGCAGGGCCGCAGGCAAACCTGCACGGATAAAAGCCGACTTTAGGCTGGTTCCGGGGCTGCGCCCGTCACGCGACTTGCGGATCGAGTTCGCCCTTGACGTAGCGCTTGGCCATCTCGACCGGTGGTCAGGACCTTCTTGATCTTGCTGGCTTGCCCTGCGGTATTGAATTCCTGCAGCCGCTGCTTGCACAGCTTCGCCATCGCTTCCATCGCCGGCTTGAGGTACTTGCGCGGATCGAATTCCTCCGGATTGTCGTGCAGCACCTTCCGGATCTGGCCGGTCATCGCCATGCGGTTGTCGGTGTCGATGTTGATCTTGCGCACGCCGTTCTTGATGCCGCGCTGGATCTCGGAAACCGGCACGCCCCAGGTCGGCTTCATCTTGCCGCCATTGGCGTTGATGATCTCCTGCAGGTCCTGCGGCACCGAGGATGAACCGTGCATCACCAGATGCATGTTCGGCAGCTTGCGGTGAATCTCCTCGATTACGTTCATGGCGAGAATGTCGCCGTCCGGCTTGCGGGTGAACTTGTAGGCGCCGTGCGAGGTGCCCATCGCGATCGCCAGCGCGTCGACCTTGGTCTCTTTGACAAACTTGACCGCCTCGTCGGGATTGGTGAGCAGCTGGTCGTGGGAGAGTTTTCCTTCCGCGCCGTGGCCGTCCTCCTTGTCGCCCATGCCGGTCTCGAGCGAGCCCAGCACGCCGAGTTCGCCCTCCACCGAAATGCCGCCGAGATGGGCCATGCTGGTGACGGTTTTGGTGACCCCGACATTGTAGTCCCAGTCGGCGGGCGTCTTGCCGTCGGCCTTCAGCGAGCCGTCCATCATCACCGAGGTGAAGCCGGCCTGGATCGCGGTCATGCAGGTGTCGGGTCCGTTGCCGTGGTCGAGATGCACGCAGACCGGGATCTGCGGATAGATTTCGGTCACCGCATCCATCATGTGCTTGAGCATGATGTCGTTGGCATAGGACCGCGCGCCGCGCGAGGCCTGGATGATGACCGGAGCGTCGAGGCTGGAAGCGGCGTCCATGATGGCCAGCGCCTGCTCCATGTTGTTGATGTTGAAGGCCGGCACGCCGTAGTCGTGCTCCGCCGCATGGTCGAGCAATTGACGCAACGTGATGCGAGCCATCTGTTCTGTTCTCCGCGTTGGGGCCCCAAAAGCCCGATATGCCCAAAAAACTAGCGTATCTTCAAAACCTCGACACCCGGCAACGGTTTGCCTTCCATCCATTCAAGAAACGCGCCGCCCGCGGTCGAGACATAGGTAAAATCACCGGCCGCGCCGGCCTGGTTCAGGGCCGCCACCGTGTCGCCGCCGCCGGCGACCGAGATCAGCTTTTTCGCTTTGGTCCGCGCCGCCGCGTGCTTGGCCGCCACCACCGTGCCGTGGTCGAACGGCGGCATCTCGAAGGCGCCGAGCGGGCCGTTCCAGACCAGTGTCGCGGCGTCGTCGATGGCGGCATGGATCCGCGCGATCGACTGCGGACCGACGTCGAGGATCATGCCGTCGGCGGGGATCGCATCGAGGCCGTAAGCCTGGGATGGCGCATGGGCGGCGAAATGAAACGCGACCACGGCGTCGACGGGCAGGATGATCGCGCAATTGGCGGCTTCCGCCTTCTCGACAATCCGCAAGGCGGTGGCCGCCAGATCCTTTTCCGCCAGCGACTTGCCGATACCTATGCCCTGCGCGTGCAGGAAGGTATTGGCCATGCCGCCGCCGATCACCAGCGCGTCGACCTTGCTGACGAGGTTTTCCAAGAGGTCGATCTTGGTGGAGACCTTGGCGCCGCCGATGATCGCGATCACCGGCTTGGTCGGGGCCTCCAGCGCTTTGCCGAGCGCGTCGAGCTCGGCCTGCATGGTGCGCCCGGCATAGGCCGGCAGCTTGTGGCCGAGGCCTTCGGTGGAAGCATGCGCGCGGTGCGCTGCCGAGAAGGCGTCGTTGACCCAGATATCGCCGAGCTTTGCCAGTTCGCCGACGAATGCCGGATCGTTTTTCTCTTCCTCTTTATGGAAACGGGTATTTTCCAGGCACAGGATGTCGCCATCCTTCATCGCGGCGATGGCTTTCTGGGCGACCTCGCCGATGCAATCCTCGGCAAACGCCACCGGCCGCTTGATCACCTGCGAAAGCTCCGCGGCGACGGGCTTCAGCGTCTCCTTGGGGTCGCGTCCCTTGGGCCGTCCGAAATGCGCGAGCAATATGACCTTGCCGCCCTTGCCGGATATTTCGGTGATGGTCGGCGCGACGCGTTCGAGTCTGGTGGCGTCGGTGACGCGGCCGTTTTCCATGGGCACGTTGAGATCGACGCGCAGCAGCACGCGCTTGCCCTTCACGTCGACGTCATCGAGGGTGCGGAAATTAGGCATGCGTTCTCCGGATCGTCACCCGAGGTGCGAGCGGCTTTAGCCGCGAGCCTCGAAGGGTGATCGCGCCACCATCCTTCGAGGCGCGCCAAGCGGCGCGCACCTCAGGATGACGGTGAGATAATCAGAGCAATTTCCCCATCGCCACGGCGGTGTCGGCCATGCGATTGGAAAAGCCCCATTCATTGTCGTACCACGACATCACCCGCACCAGCGTGCCGTTCTGCACCTTGGTCTGGTCCATGTGGAAGGTGGAGGAATGCGGGTCGTGGTTGAAGTCGATCGAGACGTTGGGCGCGGTGGTATAGCCGAGGATGCCCTTCATCTCCTGCTCGCTGGCGCGCTTCATCGCCTCGTTGATTTCCTTCGCGTCGGTCTTGCGGGAAGCGACGATTTTCAGATCGATCACCGAAACGTTCGGCGTCGGCACGCGGATCGCGACGCCGTCGAGCTTGCCCATCAGTTCCGGCAGCACCAGCCCGATCGCCTTGGCCGCGCCTGTCGAAGTCGGGATCATCGACATCGCCGCCGCCCGGCCGCGATAGAGATCCTTGTGCAGCGTATCGAGCGTCGGCTGGTCGCCGGTATAGGCATGGATCGTGGTCATGAAACCGGTCTCGATGCCGACGGTGTCGTTCAGCACCTTTGCCACCGGCGCGAGGCAGTTGGTGGTGCAGGAGCCGTTGGAAACGACCAGATGTTCCTTGGTCAGCTTGTCGTGGTTGACGCCGTAGACGATGGTTGCGTCGGCGTTTTCGGCCGGCGCCGACACCAGCACGCGCTTGGCGCCGGCGGTCAGATGCAGCGAGGCCTTGTCCTTGGCGGTGAAGATGCCAGTACATTCCAGCGCGATGTCGACGCCGAGCGCTTTCCACGGCAGTTTCGAGGGATCGCGCTCGGCCGAAACCTTGATCTTGCCGTTGCCGACGCTGATCGAATCGCCCTCGACAGTCACGGTGCCGGGGAAGCGGCCGTGCACGGAATCGAAGCGCAACAGATGCGCGTTGGTCTCGACCGGGCCGAGATCGTTGATGCCGACGACCTCGATATCGCCACGGCCGGATTCGGCGATGGCGCGCAGCACATTGCGGCCGATGCGGCCAAATCCGTTGATCGCGACCCGGACTGCCATTCAACTTCTCCCTGAAGGTTCGAAAAATCGCTCGTTTTAGGGCGGGTTTGGCCCATTCCCGGGCCGTTTCATGCCCTGAACCAGCGCTCGTTGCAATGCATCATAATCCCGAATGTTGCGGTAACGCTACTTTCCATTCAGGCGCTTTGACGCTGCTTCCACCACCGCCTCGGCCGTGATCCCAAAATGCTTGTAAAGCGCTTTCGCCGGCGCGCTGGCGCCGAAAGAGCTCATCCCGATGAAAATCCCGTCCGGCCCGATCACCGCGTCCCAGCCGAACCGCACCGCGGCTTCGATCGCGATCTTGACCGGGGCTGTGCCGATGATCGCCCGGCGCCGCTCCATCGGTTGCGCGAGCAGCAGTTCGAGCGAGGGTACCGACACCACCCGCGTCGCGATGTCGCGCCCGGCCAGTTCCTTCTGCGCGGCGACCGCGATTTCGACCTCCGACCCCGACGCATAGAGCGAAACCCTGGCCTCGCCCTTGGCGGCGACCAGTTCATAGCCGCCATGGCTGCACAGATTGTCGGCACCGCCTGTGGTGCGTACCGGGGTGAGGTTTTGCCGCGACAGCGCCAGCACGGTCGGGCCGGTCAGGTTTTCCAGCGCCAGCTGCCAGCATTCCGCGGTCTCCACCGCGTCCGCCGGACGAAACACCCGCATGTTCGGCATCGCCCGCAGCGCTGCGAGATGCTCGACCGGCTGGTGCGTCGGGCCGTCTTCGCCGAGCCCGATCGAATCGTGGGTCATGACATAGACCACCGGCGTGTGCGACAGCGCCGCGATCCGCATCGAAGGCCGCGCATAATCGGTGAAGGTCAGGAAGGTGCCGCCGGCCGGCGCATAGCCGCCATGGGCCGAAATCCCGTTCATGGCCGCCGCCATCCCCATCTCGCGGATGCCGTAATGGATGTAGCGGCCGCTGAAATCGTCCGGCGTCACTTCCTTCAGGCCCTTGGTGCGGGTGTTGTTGGACGGCGTCAGGTCCGCCGAGCCGAGCAGCAATTCCGGCATCTCCGCCACCAGCACGTCGAGCGCGATCTCGCTGGCCTTGCGGGTGGCAATCGTCGGCGGCTCGGCGATGAGTTTTTCCTTCAGCTTCCGGATGACGTCGCCAAGCCCCGCCGGGCGCCTGCGATCGATCACGCGCCGGATGAATTCGTTGCGCAGCGCCTCGGGCTTGGCCTCGAAGCGGCTGAGCCAGTCGGCATTGGCGCTGGCGCCTTCCTTGCCGACATTGCGCCAGGCAAGAAGCACGTCGTCGGGGATCTCGAACGGGCCGTAATTCCAGCCCAGCGCCTTCTTGGCGCCAGCGAGTTCGTCTGCGCCGAGCGGCTCGCCATGCGCCTTCGAGGTGCCCGCTTTGGTGGGCGCGCCGAAGCCGATCGTGGTCTTGCAGGCGATCAGCGAGGGGCGGTCGGAGGATTGCGCCTGCGTGATCGCGGCGGCGATCGCCTTCTGGTCGTGGCCGTCGACGTGCACCGCATTCCAGCCATGGGCCTTGAAGCGCGCCACCTGGTCGACATTGTCGGTCAGCGAGATCGGGCCGTCGATGGTGATGCCGTTGTCGTCGTAGAGGAAGATCAGCTTCTTCAGCTTCAGGTGGCCGGCCAGCGCCAGCGCCTCATGGCTGACGCCTTCCATCAAATCGCCGTCGGAACACAGCACGTAGGTATAGTGGTCGACGATGTCGTCGCCGAATTCGGCCGCCAACAGCCGCTCGGCCAGCGCGGTTCCGACCGAGGAGGCAACGCCCTGGCCGAGCGGGCCGGTCGTGGTCTCGATCCCGGAGGTGATGAAATTCTCGGGATGGCCCGGGGTCTTGGAACCGAGCTGGCGGAAATTCCTGATCTGGTCGAGCGTGACGTCCTCGTTGCCGGTCAGATACAAGAGCGCATAGAGCAGCATCGAGCCGTGCCCGGCCGACAGAATAAAACGGTCGCGGTCCGGCCAGTGCGGATCGGCGGCGTCGAATTTCAGGAACTGCGAGAACAGCACGGTGGCGATATCGGCGGCGCCCATCGGCAGGCCGGGATGGCCGGATTTTGCCTTCTCGACGGCATCCATCGCCAGCGCACGGATCGCATTGGCCATACGGGAATGATCGACGCGCGTCATGATGAAAATCCGCCTGAAATGAGACGCTTGGTGGCGATCCGCGCTTTTGGCGAATGACCCTGGAACAAGCCCTGGTGGCAACGGGAATTGAAGGCTGGATAGCATCTCACTTCCGGCAAGTCCAAGGCAGTGCAACGCAATGCGGGGCGGAAAAGTTGCTTAGCAGTGCATAGCTTGCAAGCGGCGTTGCGCTTGCCTCGCTTGCCACGTAAATTTCGCCGCCTAAAGGCTTGCCGAACCGCTGATTTTGCGGGGCGCGGCCGGCCTAGACAAGGACCACGCTGTCTCTCATGAGCGATCGTCCCACCAACGGTTCCGGCCCCGCCGAGCCAGCTCCCGTCGATCTCGACGGCGCGACGCGGCGGCTGATGGCGGCGCTGGATGCGCTGGAAAGCGCGGTCGAGCGCCGCCGCGATGCCGACCGCGACGAGAACGAATTGGCGACCCGGATTCAGGCGCTCGGCGCCGACCGCTCGCGGCTCGCCGACGAACTCGACGGGTCGCTGGTGAAATCGCGCCGGCTGGAGCGCGCCAACCGCGAAATCGCCGAACGGCTGGATGCCGCGATCGGCACCATCCGCGCGGTGCTCGATGCGGGAGAGGATTGATGAGCCACATCAACGTCACCATCAACGGCCGGCAATACCGGATGGCCTGCGAGGAGGGGCAGGAGGTGCGGCTGTTGAAGCTCGCCGAGAGTTTCGAAGCGCGGATCCAGGATCTGCGCGGCAAGTTCGGCGAGATCGGCGATGCGCGGCTCACCGTGATGGCGGCGCTGACGGTGTGCGACGAATTGCTCGACGCCAACAGCCGCATCCGCAACCTCGAGGACGAACTCGAGACCTTGCGCGGCGTCCGGGTCGCCGCCGCCGATCGCGCCCGCGCCACCCAGGTCGCGGTGGCCAACGCGCTCAACGCCGCCGCCGACCGCATCGAAAAGACCACGCAAGTCCTGAACCGCACCGTCGGCGGCGGGGTCGCGATTGGTTGACCATTGCCCGCGTTAACGCTGGCGGTTTGATCCCATCATGGTTACATTCCTCGGGCGAAGCTGTGTCGCGCGTCAGGAGCCATATATCCCCGGGGCCTTATCGATCCTTCAGGGAACTGTCCCTGGCCGGGTCCGTGGATCCGGTCATATGGTGCCCACCTACTTTCGTAGGGAACTCCGGGATCGAGCGCTCCAACGGCCATCGCGGCTTCGCACTTTTCGTTAGTCGTCGTCATGCCCGGGCTTGTCCCGGGCATCCACGTCCTTAGTCTGCGAATGAAGTAAGTCGTGGATGGCCGGGACGAGCCCGGCCATGACGGTGGGCGATGTCGAAACCTCCGCAAAAAGCCGATCTCCGCGCCGCCGCGCTGGCGGCGCGCGATGCGCTGAGCGAGCGAAGCGCGCGCCGCCGCGGCAGAGGCCATCGCCGCGCGCGGACTGCCGATTGAAATCACGCCCGGCACCATTGTCGCCGGCTATTCCCCGATCCGCGGCGAGATCGATCCGGCGCCGCTGCTGCAAGCGCTCGCCGCGAAGGGCGCGCGGCTGGCGCTTCCGGCGATCACCGCGCGCGGCCAGTCGCTGCGCTTTCGTGCCTGGCATCCCGGTGACCGGCTGCTGCCGGGACCGCTCGGCATTCTCGAACCGTCGCCGGCGGCTGCCGAAGTCACTGCCCGACATCGTGCTGGTGCCGCTGGCGGCATTCGACCGGTCAGGCCACCGCATCGGCTATGGCGCCGGACATTACGACCGCACGCTGGCGCACCTGCACAAATCGAAAGGCTTTGCCGCGATCGGGCTTGCCTTCGCCGCGCAGAAAGTCAAAACCGTGCCGGCACTGCAGCACGACGTGGCGCTGGATTATGTGCTAACGGAAAAGCAAGTATTCGATTTCCGGAGTCCATGATTTGCGCATTCTCTTCGTCGGCGACGTGGTCGGCAGGGCCGGACGCACCGCCATATCAGAACATCTGCCCGGCATGGTCAGCGACTGGGCGCTCGATCTGGTCATCGTCAATGGCGAGAATGCCGCCGGCGGCTTCGGCATCACCGAGGCGATCTACCAGGAATTCATCGACGCCGGCGCCGACGCCATCACGCTCGGCAACCACGCCTGGGACCAGCGCGAGGCGCTGGTGTTCATCGAGCGCGCGCCAAGGCTGGTTCGCCCGGCGAATTTTCCGCCCGGCACGCCCGGCCGCGGCTCGGCGCTGGTCGACAGCAAAAACGGCAAGCGCGCGCTGGTGATCAACGCCATCGGCCGGGTCTTCATGACGCCGTTCGACGATCCCTTCGCCGTGCTCAACCGCGAACTCGAAGCCTGTCCGTTGCGCGAAGCGACTGATGCCATCGTGGTCGATTTCCATTGCGAGGCCTCGAGCGAAAAGCAGGGCATCGGCTTCTTCTGCGACGGCCGCGCCAGCCTCGTGGTCGGCACCCACACCCATGTGCCGACCGCCGACCACCAGATCCTCGCAGGCGGCACCGCCTACATCACCGACGCCGGCATGACCGGCGATTACGATTCGATCATCGGCATGCAGAAGGAAGAACCGCTGCGGCGTTTCACGACGGGCATTCCCTCGGGAAGATTCGAACCGGCGTCGGGCGTGGCGACGCTGAGCGGCGTTGCGGTCGAAACCGACGATGCGACCGGGACTCGCGCTGCGGATTGCGCCGGTGCGGACAGGCGGAAGGCTGGAGCCGGCGCTGCCGGGGTTTTGGGTGGGGTAATGGATTTGCCTTTTTGGGAATAGTGATATATAGATACGATATCATATATCATGGTGAAGACGATGCGGACCTTGGTTGATGTCGGCGATAACCAGCTCCAGGAGCTGGACCAATTGTCGAAAGAAGAGAAGCGATCTCGTGCGGCGCTGATCCGTGAGGCGATCGACGACTTTCTCGCGAAACGACGCAGCAAACACCAAGGCGACGCGTTCGGCCTTTGGGGCAAGCGGAAAGTTGACGGCTTGGTCTATCAGGAGCGGGTACGCAGCGAATGGTGAAGGCACTGTTCGACACCAACATCCTGGTCGACTACCTCAATGCTGTTCCCGAGGCGCGCACCGAATTTCAACGCTACACGGAAAGGGCGATCAGTATCATCACCTGGATGGAGGTCATGGTTGGAGCCGATGGCGATCTCGAAGCTCCGACGCGCAACTTTCTGAACAGCTTTGATGTCGTCCCTGTCGACGGACAGATTGCGGAGCGCGCCGTCGGTCTTCGTCGCAGCCATCGGATCAAATTGCCTGATGCGGTCATCTGGGCAACAGCACAGGCACACGCGATGCTTCTCGTCACGCGCAACACCAGGGATTTCCCGGACGACGATCCCGGCGTTCGCGCCCCTTACAAACTGTAAGTTCAATGTTCGCTTGAGGGACCACCTATTCAAAATTACAATCTTTTGGATCGGTGCCATTTTCATTTGAAGTCGTTGTTATTTGGACGATGGTCGATGGCAGAGCCCTTTCAGCTTTCGGAAACCATGCGCGTGCCGCGACAATGCCCGATCATACTCGTGCATGGGACGTGGGGTCGTGGTTTTTTTGCAAGCGATACAAAAAAGGAAATTTCCGAAAACCCTCCACCAGGGCGAAAAAGGTGGTTCGAGGACGGCTCGGAGTTTTGCCAGGCATTGCAATCAGCTCTCCGTGACGAGCCAGTGGAATATTCAATTCGGGCGCTGTTCTGGAGTGGTGCGAACTCGGTGTATGCGCGAGATGCCGCAGCCTTGAGGCTGGCGGAGGAGCTTGAAAAGGAGCTTGAGCGTCCTGACGTCGCGCCCGTTGTCATCGCCCACAGCCATGGAGGAAATGTCGCGCTACGCGCGTTTGAGCATCTGAAATCGGATCCCGGCCGCATCCGGGTTGTCACCCTGGCGACCCCGTTTCTCAGGGTGTTCGCACGGGAGCCCGTAAAGCTGTCGGTCACGATTTTGTTCCTGATATGGGGCGCGATTTTCGGTGCTGTTTTTTCGGTCCTTGCTGCGTTCATACTTTTTGCGAGCGCAGCACCTCGCGGGCTCGCTTTACCGACGTCTGTTTCTGCGCTGCTGCTCGCAGGTTTTGTTGGCGCGTTGCTGGTGAGCCTGTTTCTTCTCGGCCGATTGATTGCTGTTTTCGTAAATCCGCGCGCGGGACCGCAGAACGCTCGCAGCCGCGCCGTTGATGTACGGCAGGCGGCGTTCTATCCGGGCATTGATGCTTCAGGACCGCCGCTGCTGGTTATTCGGGGTGTCGACGACGAGGCGTCACTTGCTTTGGCGGCAGGTTCGATTGGCTCCCGCCTCAGCTCGCTTTTTCTATTGAGCGTAATTCCCACTTTCTACGGAGTCGGGATATCATTGATCTTTTTGCTGGTCGTATTGCTGAACCTGGATGAGGAACGAGCTCAGTTGCTCGAACTGACGGTAGCGATTGTCGGTAGCCTCGGTGCATTCGTTTTTCTCATGCTTCCGGGTGTGTTCAAGTCAGCGTTCGGCAAGGAATTCCTGACCACGGCGTTCGTCTGCGAAATCGCCGCAGATTCGGCTCCGGACACAAGGGGATCGCTGGACGCCGTCACACTGCCGCCTTCGAAGCCACCCGCGAACTGGCAGCTTCGGCATGGAATTTATAATCATCCGGAGTGCGTCGACGAAATCGTTCGTTGGCTCCGCAAGAACCGCTAGCGCAGGTCGCTCATTGCGCAGGCGCCTGTGCTTCTTTGTAGGCACAGGCTGATATCTCTAATCTACCAAATCCCTAATCTACCAATCGGCGAGTTTTCTTATTTACGTATCGCGTCAACTTGCTTAGCATCCAAGCTGTATGCCGCGCGTGATTTCATTGGAGTCGCCATGGCCAGCATCTCGGAACCCCTTCTCGGGGCAGGGGCCGCAGCGAAGAACGACTGGGCGAAGGCTGAAGCAGCGACCTCGCTGACTTTCACGGGGGAAGGACAAATTCGCCGTGGAATTGATGTCGAAATCGGATTAAGCGCGCTGGCCAACGCGGACGCGGGTCTCTCCCGCTTTGTCGATGCGACAGTTCGCGGAAATGCCTTTGCTGAAGCAACGGCAAGTCTCCGCCTTCAGCTCCCGCTTAATCTGTTCGACCAATTCGGACTGGCCCTTGGCGCTCAGGCTGTTGCGCAAGCTGCGGCGGGCATCGAAGTGGGACTTGGTCTGTCGATCGGAGATTTCATTAATCTGCTTTCGAATAACGATGAGGCGCTGGGCCTTCCGCTTGATCTTGTCGTACTATTGCTCGATGAAGCGGTAGTCGGCGGGAAATTTGAGGCTCACATAGCCGCTGCAGCAATGGCGTACGCCTCGATTCTGATCACTGGCGAGGTGGTAAAGAATCCGGGTTTTCAGATTTCGGCGGAAGCCGGGCTTGGTCTTGCGGCTGGCGTGGGATTTAGTGGCGGCCTCGATATCGGCATTCGCAATTTTCGCCGCTTCTATGGCCGAGCGGTCGATCGCGCCGTAGGGGCTGTAGTTGATGGCATCGGCGAGCTTATGCCGGATGAGCTCAAACCGCTCCAGCCCAGGGTGAAGGCGCTTGCCCCGATGGCCACGACTGCGCTTCGGTTGGCCTACGAAATCGGGGATTACCTCGCGAACGTTCAGCCGGGGCACGATCACCAATCCGCTCTCGATCTTTCCAATCACTGCGTCGGCATCATCCTTGAAGAAGCGCAACGCTTCATTTGTGGCCAGTTCTTGCAGGCGGGGCTACGAAGCCTCGAGCGACTGGTTACCCATGACGTCCCTAATTTCGCAGAGGGGCTATGGGACAAGCTCATGCCGCAGCGGCAGGCTTTGGCAAATGTCCTGTACGCCACGCCCGATGAGCCGTTTCAGCCTACCGCCGAGAACGCCGCCTATTGGTCCGACCTCATCGGCAAGGGAACGGACCTGATTGCGCAGCTACCGCCCGCACCCGGTGCCGATCTGACGCGCGGCGCAGCGATCATCTTTTCAGCAACAGAACTCCTGACCGATGCTATCCGAAGCCGTATCAACGTGGCCCAGGGATATGCCTTCGCGATCGGTGCCGGCCGCACAACGAGCCCGCAACCTATATTCAGCGGCCCGCTGCAGAACCAGCCAGGACCGCGGATCAGGGAGCACATCAATACGGTGCTGACCAGAAACAAGTCGCATTCGATCGACTATCCGGATCTGGTCGCCTACCTGGCAACGGATGTTATTATAGCAGCGCTGCGAGACCTCGTACCGTCCATCGATGAGTATCTCTCGATCTTCCGAAATCCCAAGGTAGCTGATGATCTGAGGGCGATCCTGCGAACGCTGCTGCAAAACCGCGAAGCGTTCATTCGCAACAGCGGCGGCGACTTCGATCCACAGGCGACGCTTGGGGTCCTTCTCAACGTCATTGATGCCTTCGTTACCGCGAAAATCGAGCAAGAGCTCGTACCTGCGATCAACCGGCAAATTAGCGACGGCAACATCAAGCTCTACTTCAATGAAGTGCTTGTCGGCACTCTGCTCTATATCAAGGAAGTGGCGTTCGAGACCGTGCTCGAATGGGAAACGACTTCCGTTGACCGCAAAGCCTTCACGGAAGCCCTGAGCAGCGTGATGACGATGCTGATCGGACGCAGCCTCGTTTTGGTCGCAGACGGCTTTATGGCCGTCCTTCAGACGAACATGCAGGCGGCCTGCGCCTATGCGGCAAGCCGACTTGATGCACAAAAGGGTCCGTTCGAAGCTATCGGCGTTGCAGTCTCGCCTGAACTGAAGGCATTGCTCGCAGATACCTTGCGGATCGGCGGCGAGATCTTCGGACCGTTACCTGAGGACACACGGCAGCGCTTGCGGTCGGTCCTCTACGACGTGATGGAGGCCCTTCCCCCGACCCAGGCTGAGCGCGCCTCCTTTCTCACGAATCTGGCTGACCAGTTCTTCATTCCGAACGAGGATTCGGTGCGTGCACTGTCGGATCAACTGCTTGCGATATCCCGGCAGCGCTTCCAACTGTTCGTTGAGCGAGTGCTGGAGACCGGCGGCACGCTGCTGGCCAACGCAATAGAAGACATCATCAAGCAGGTCGTGGAGACGGTTCTGCACTGGGCGACAGAGCTCGAACAGTCAATCGGTTCTCTGCTGAATGACGTGCGACAGTTGGGCCAACTCATCCAGGCAGCGATGGCACAAGCTCAGCAGGCTTTTGCGAAAGCGATCCAGCAGCTCAAGCTCCTTGTCGACCAGTTTTCGAATCAGAATTTTCGCGCGACCATCCGAGAGGCGCTCACGAACGAATTTCTGCAGATCGGCAAAGGGGTTCTGGCCGGCAACCCGCTATACAGAAGCTTGCCGCGTGAGGCCAGAAACCTTGTCACGAGCATCTTGCACGATGTCATTCACGATTTGGTTGATGCGCCTATCTTGAATCCGTTGTTGGATTCGATCGGAGCAGTGGCCGGCGACCTCGATAGCATGCTTGATGATATCCGTGAGCTCAACCCGAACCAATCTCTTGGTCCCCAACTATTGGACTTGTTGATCGACAGGATGGAAGATCGCATACGCGACACGTTTGGCTCAAACCCAAGGATCAGTGTCGGCTTTTACGTGAGCCTGTTCGGGTTTTCACAACATTTCAGCCTGGGAACGCTCGAACTGCCATTTGCGACCGTCTTCACTCTGTTGCGCAACGTCATCAATGCGGCGGAGTTCTATAATGCGGCGCTCGAGCAGGCCGCGGCCGATCTTGGCGCTGCGTTCAGCAAATCGCTGGATCTGACAACAAAGCAGGCTTTGCAATCACAGAGAACTGCGGACCTAAACCGGCTGAACCGGATTCGCGGCGAGTTCACCTCTGATCCCAAGACAATCACGATCCTCAATCCGGTTCAGTCGCTGGTCTATGACGATGACGTCACTGTGCAGATCCGCCTCGGAAACGTCCCCTCATCATATCTCGGGCTCAACAAGGATGAACAGCAACGGGTGCTCATTTTTCTGAACGGGACTTCTGATAGCGCCGCAGGCACTGGCGCTGGACAATCCATTCCTCGGCCTCGACTCTAACGAGCTGTCAAGCGTCGGATCTGCCGAGTCTGCCCCTTCTTCTGGTAAATTTGTCGGAGGCGCAACGTCGCGCATCGACCTATGGCATCCCGACACCGGTAAGCCAACTTCTCCCGTGCAGGATACTAACCTGCCGCTTCCGCAATCGATACGCCCGTTGGCCTCGGGGCTTGCTCATGTTTCGTCGCGTCCAGCGCTCGCTCAATCAGTGCAGGACAGTGGGGTTGTGACCAGCGTGCTCAATAATGTGCTGGCCGGTCGACGCATGACGGCGGGCAAGCAACAAGCATTGGAGCAGCAACTACCCCGAGGAACCAGCATTCAATTTCGCGCGGATCGGGATCATCTCGTCGCCGGCACCAATAGTCTTGCCGTCGTGGCTATCGACCCTGGAGGCAAGCGCTACCAGCAGGTCGTGAGCTTCGCCGTTTTACCTGCTGTTTCGGTCCCAGCCGACGCCACGCGATTACCGGTTGCACCCGGACGTAAACCGGCCGGAAATCCGGTGCTGCCGCCAATCGGCATCGATCTTCATTTCAATTCTCAAGCCCTTGCAGATCGCCTTAAGGACGCTCGCACGTTCATCGAACAACGCTCAGCAGCTCATCTGCAAGCTTTCACAAGGCCGGCGTAGGAGGCCTACGTATGGAAAATACGTACGAACCGGAGATCAAACAGCCGCGCGCCACGGCCGTTGCCGTGGCCGATCTGCTCATCGGCGCGACATGGCCCCCACAGAAGCCGGACCCTCTTCCGCTTTTCAATCCCAAGGGATTGCCCAGCGGTGATCCCTGGCGGAAGCTGTATGACGAATTTCAAAAAGTGTGCCGCAAGTACCCGGATCTCTGCTTCGGCGCTACTCACTTTGTCGGAGACGATGCGGATTCCTCGAAGTGGCAACCCTATTTCTTCGCAAAGGATGAGAACAACCAGGGATCACTCGGAAGCGGTGCAAAGATAATGATCTGCTACGCAGCATTTCAACTGCGCGAAGATGTACGCGGACTGATAAAGAAGGGCGTAAAACCCGGCGACATTCGCAAGGCGCTCCTTGATCTCTGGAGCGCCTCAAGCAACCAGGAACTGAAAGCGATAGCCAAAGAGACTCCCCGCCGCGGGTCTGCGCCCCCATTTATCGACTATATATTTGATTTCGGGGGAGCCGGCGGCGCCGACTTCGACGGCCACGGCAACTGCGGAATTCCCAATTTTGGTGACGATACGAAGCCCGGCGTTCTCCGGAACCACATTAAGGAACTTGGGGACGTTCACAAATGGGAGTACGATGAAATACACAATGACGAGCGTTGGCGAGAGATTCTCGCTCGTCCATTCGCTGAGCGATTGTGGCTCACCACGCGCTGGTCGGATAATGCTGCCGCCACGACCTGTGCAACCCAAATCGGGCTGCCCTACATCAATGCACTGCTGAGAGCCTCAGGTCTATATGACGCGAAGCGCAACCGTGGAATGAAACTCTATCGAGGGTACGAAGATCCCCCACACGGCGTGGCCGAATTCAAATCGTGGTTCGACCAATTTGGCCGTTGGTACCGCTACAGTCGCACGACCGACGACACACAGGCCGGCAACGTGGCAACGCTTTCGGCCCTGCTTGCTGCTCTCGTCAGGCGCAAGCTGTTCGATCCGAACGTCAACGACGAAATGGTCTCATTCCTCCGCGTGGCGGACGCCGGTGCAATCACCTCCTATGTGGAATGGTCCTTGAAGTCTCTCTTGGCGCAATATTCCGGTTATCTGGATCTCTGGTCCAAACTAGGGATCTTCAATAGCATCAAAACGGATTGCGCCTATCTGCGATACCGCAGTCCAAAAGATGGGAAAGAATATCGGATGGGGCTAGTGTTGCTAAATTACCGGGGACCTGGCCCTGATAAAGACCCCAATTGCGAATTCAACAACTGCGTCAGGGATATTTTTCTGGCGTTGAACCCTGATTTCCGGCCGTGACGTCTTGCTTATAGGCGCATAGGCAAACTCTGGACTCTATTTGTGCTCGCAAAGGTTCGCACATTTAGTGGGATGCCCGAGGATGTCGCGTCCGTGCCCTTCGCCGATCGCAACAAGGCCCTTGGTTGCACGCCCGAGCACGCGCTCCAGATCAGGCCATCTCACCGGCTTACCGACCGCCTATTTCGCGATGATCGCATCGTATCCGCTGCCGCCAACAACGGTTTTGCATGCGGGCGGGTTTTTCGCAGATCATGTGCCAAAGCGCGTTGGCTTTGATCGCCATCGCGCCTTGGCTTGTTTGTTTGCGCATGACTCTTACGGAAAAGCGGTGCCCGCTTTTCCCTCGCGACAAACGCGAAGCGTTTGCGCGGGGATCATGCGTCAGGCGACGGCGGCATAGAGACCGCTCTCGAACTTGGCGAAAAGCTTCAGGACCTGATCGTCGGCGAACGGCAGCAGCTGCGTCATGATCGTGCCGGTCACGCGCTTGTTCGGATCGATCCAGAAGTAGGTGTTGAACAGTCCGGCCCAGGCGAGGCTCCCCGCGCTGCGTCCGGCTGGGCCCGCTTCGGTATTGATATCGAACGACAGTCCCCATTTCTGGGTCATGCCGGGGAACAGGTTGGCGTCCTTCGAGCTCTCCGGGTGCACCGTCTTCAGCGTCACCACGTTGAGATCGCCGATGTGGTTCTGCCGCATCAACGCCACGGTCTCGGGCTTCAGCACCTGCGCGCCGTTGAAGGTGCCGTCGTGCAGCAGCATCTGCAGAAACGCCATGTAGTTCCGCGGCGTAGAGAACAGCGCACCGCCGCCCATGAAGAATTCCGGCCGCTGCGGCATTTCGAAATCCATCGGCTTGAGCGAGCCGTCGGCTTCCCGGCTGAACATCGGCGCGACCCGGGCCTTTTGCGAGGAGCTGATCAGGAAGCCGGTATCGGTCATGCCGAGCGGCGCAAAGATCTTCTCCTTGAAATAGACCTCCAGTGACTGGTCGCTCACGGCCTCGACCGCCTTGCCGACCCAGTCCATATTGATGCCGTATTCCCAGCGGTCGCCGGGATCGAACATCAGCGGCGCGTTGAAGGTGGCATTCCTGCATTCGCCGATGAACGGCGTTCCCGTGACCTTCTCGAACTGCGTCATCGGCTCGCTCCAGATACTGTAGGTGAAACCTGCAGTATGAGTGAGGAGGTGGCGCAGCGTGATCGCTCGCTTGGCCGGCCGAAGCTTCGGCGCACCGCTGGCGTCGAACCCCTCGAGTACCATGGGCTGCTCCAGTTGCGGAAGCAGCTTGCCCATCGGCTGATCGAGCTGCAGCTTGCCCTGCTCGACCAGTTGCATGCAGGCGACACCCGTGACCGCCTTGGTCATCGACGCGATCCAGAACACGCTGTCCGCGGTGATCGAGGGCCCGAACGCGCCCTCGTAGACGATGCCCTTGTCGTTTGCCGCAATGGCGACGAGGCCCGGCACCGTTTGCGCGTTGACGGCCTGGCGGAGCGCCTGATCGACATCCCCAAGCGCGGGGCTCAGGGCCGGATCGGAAGAGGTGGCGGCCTCCGCATCTCCAACGGTGATTTTTGCCATCGACGATGCCGCCGCCAATGACGTCATGGTTTTCAGAATGGTTCGACGGTCTGGATTGCTGTATCGCATGGTTTCCTCCCTTGGCCGCTGTTTGCTTTGATTGGCTATCAGAGGTGGTGCGCTTGGCGACCAACACCGCAAGACTAGGATTCGGCACAATGGTCCGCAACCACGATTTGCTTGCCGCCACCCGACGCCAAACGAAACATCCTGGCGCCGCGGCGCCGGGGAAGTGGGCAACTTCCCATTTCGAATCTTGCCAACAATGTGACGGCGCGCGTTCGCGCTCGCGGCATGGCTGCCTGAATTGCTTGTCGACTATCGTCGAAACAAGAGGGCGCCGGGAATGTCAGGTGCTTTGCCACAACCATAGCGAAAATGGTTCGGCGCTGCCGTGCTTCCGGGTATGTTCAAGTCGGCATTCGGCAAGGAATTCCTGACCACGGCGTTCGTCTGCGAAATCGCAGCAGATTCGGCTCCGGATACCAGGGGATCCCTGGACGCCCTCACGCTGCCGCCTTCGAAGCCACCCGCAAACTGGCAGCTTCGGCATGGAATTTACAATCATCCGGAGTGTGTCGACGAAATCGTTCGTTGGCTCCGCAAGAACCGCTAGCGCAGCTTGCTCATTGCGCAGGTACCTGTCCAGAACGGACATGCCGCTATCAGGCAGCTCTCCCGGCCCCGGGGGCCTCGACAGCGGGTTCGCGCGCGACCATGAACTGGCCTTCAAACGCTTGAGCCGGCATCGGCCGGCCAAAGAAATATCCTTGCCCTTCTTCGCACCCCATGGCCAGAAGCAGGTCAGCGGTGGCCCGGTCCTCGATGCCTTCCGCGATTACCGAAATATTCAAACGCCCGCTGAGACCGACGGTCGAGCCGACGATCGCGGCATCGTCGGCGTTGGTAAGCAGGTCGCGCACGAATGACCTATCGATCTTTAGTCCATCGAGCGGGAATTTCTTGAGATAGCTGAGGCTCGCATAGCCGGTGCCGAAATCGTCGAAGACGATACGGACGCCGAGATTTCGGATCCTGAGGAAGGTTTCAAGCACCTTGTGCTCATCCAGCAGTAGAATGTCCTCGGTCACCTCGAGTTCCAGCAGCGAGGGTGCAAGTCCCGTGTTGTCCAGCACCTCCCTGATCGCAGCCGCCAGATCGCCGGATTGCAGTTGCGAAGGCGAAAGATTGATGCTGATGCGCACTCCATTTCCCGCGAGCTCCCAGGCGCGCGCCTGCTTACAGGCTGTTTCGAGGACCCAACGGGCTATTCGCTCGGACAGAGAGGACGTGTTGACGACCGGCATGAACTGGCCCGGCACCACGAGGCCGCGATCGGGATGCCGCCAGCGGATCAGCGCTTCCGCGCCGATGAGGGCTCCATCCGTTAAGCGAACCTGCGGCTGATAGAACAGTTCGAACTGGTCGTGCTCGGCGGCTAATACCAACTCGGCTTCGAGCATTAGCCGCGCTTCAAGTTCCTGCCGAATAGCATTTTCAAACATGATATGGCCGCCGCGCCGGGTCGCTTTGGCACGGCAGAAGGCCAGATGGCCGTTGCTAAGGAGTTCATCCGCCGCTCGTCCTGCTTCCGGATAGATGGCCGCCCCGATGCTGACTTTGACGCGGTGCTGCCGTGTCCCGGCCGACAGCGGCTGATCGAATGCACGGGCGATGCGTCCGCAAATTTGTCCAACTGTTTCGGTAGGTGTGGCGCAGGGAATGGCGATCGCGAATTCATCGCCGCTGAGGCGCGCGACAATCGCGTTGTCTCCGGCCTCGGAGCTTAGCCGTTCGGCGGTGGCGCGCAGCACGAGATCGCCATAGGCATGGCCGAGCATATCGTTGATTTGCTGGAAACCGTCGAGGCCCAGCACCAGCAAGCCCACCGCATCCGACTGGTTCTTCGCCGTGTCTATCATCGCCTCGAGCTGAGCCCGAAATGTATTGCGGTTCGCAAGTCCGGTGAGCGAATCATATTCCGCCAGGTACCGGATGCGCTCGGCCTCGCGTTTGCGTACCGATATGTCGCGCAGCACGGCGCCAAACTGGAGACCATCGGTGCCTTGCCAGCCGGAGAAACACGCCTCGACCGCAAAAACCTCGCCGTTCTTCCGGCGTCCCTCGAATTCGGTGATCGAACCACCGCGCGCCAGCGCTCCAGGACTTGTCGCGTCGCGGATGGAAAAAGCAGGAGAATCGCCTTCGGTGTTGCCGGCGCAAATCGCGTCGAACGGCCGGCCGATCATTTCCGCAGGTTCATAGCCGAAGATCGAGGTCGCGCCGGGATTCCATACCGTAATCAGATAATTCGAGTTGGTGCATATTAGGCCATCGCCTAACGACATCGCGATGCGCTGAAATCGGCTTTCGGCAATGCGGCTCAGCAGGTCCCTGAAGTCGATCTCGTCGAGCGCGATAGCGGCGAGATAGACCGCGATCGCCGTGTGGAACAGCGAGGTATCGAGCACGAGCGGCATTTTTGCCTGCAGCAGGATCGCGATCGTTTCAGCCGCGCCGGCCATTGCCGCGAGCAGGATGACTCTCTTGCCTGCGCCGAAGCGGCGCCAGGTCGCAACCATGATCGATAAAACGAAGCATAGCCCGGCCAGCGTGATGGCGCCCGAGGTCGCGCGCAGGGCACGGTTCTGCAGGATGGATTCTGCCGCCAGCGCCTGAAGGACCGGGCCGGAAACGACCTGGCCATTCGGAACGCTGAAGCGATCGCCGAGTTCCAGCGCCGTGCCGCCGATGACGATCTTCTTGTCCCTTAGCTTTTCGAGCGTCGCCGGATCGCCGTGTAGCACGTCGACATAGGACACAGTTGGAATCGACGCGGCGTCGATGCCGAAGTCGATCAGGAATGGCGCGCCTTTTTGAGTGTATTGGCCCGCCAGTACGGCGCCCATCGATGGCAGAAACTCCGTTTCCAGTCTTTCACCGAAGGGGTAGCGACGGACAAGGCCGTCCGGCTCGACCGCGACGTTGACGATTGCCGACCACGAATGATCGGCGAACGGATTCAGCGGGCGATTGATATAGACTGTGCCGGGATTGCTGCCGGGTTGCTTGAACGATGGCAGGATTACCGATCCGCCGCCGTCGGCAAGCGCATCGACGAAGTCCTGATCCGACGCGGCATCGGAGGGCGTGCTGAAATCGACGTCGAATGCGATGTCGCGGGTACCGGCTTTTTCCAGCCGCCTGAGCAGTTCGGCGTGCAACCGTCGCGGCCAGGGCCAGACGCCTATTTTCTCGATCGACGGGGCATCGATTGCGACAACGATGATGTCGCCGCTCGGCTTGCGCGGTTCCCAGGCGAACCGCAGGTCGGTCAGAGCGTTGCGGAGCGCGCCATGCCAACCGGACAGCAGCACAATCAGCAGCGCGATAACCACCAGAATGTGCGGCCGGTAATGCTTCAAGTTGGTTCTCCCCACGCACCTCGTAACTGCCGAGGTGCGCCCCTTTGCGCGCGCTAGCCGGACGAGCGGCTAATGCTTCGCATTTCCCTTGCCCTTGCCGTTGCCGACACCGCCGTTACCGTTTCCGTTATTGCCGTTGCCATTCGCACCGTTGCCATTGCCGGTTCCGGATGGGTTGGCCAGTCCGGCGACAGCGGCAACCGCTGACGATGTCGTCGCGCCGCTGCTGCCTGCCGTGTTGCTGTTGCCGGAATTGCCCTGGCTCTGACCGTTTGTGCTTCCCGCGCTGGCCTTGGCATCACTCCATACAGTGTCCGGATTCTTCCCCGACCCGGGCGCCACGGCGCCGTGGGCAAGGCCATGCGTGACCTTCTGGAAATTCAACCGGACTTCGCCGAGCGCGGCCGATATCCGCATGCCCTTCTGCCCGACCGGCCTGTCGCCGGACATTTTCTGTGGCTTGTCCGACGCCGCGCCGACCCTTACCGCGCCGGCATGGTCGAGCGCACGGATGAAGCTGCCGTTGCCGGCGTGGCGCGGCGCGGAGAGGCCGGTTTTGGGCACCGGGACGCGTTCGATCGAAGAAGCGCGCGGTTTACCCTGCTCGATCGGATTGAACGTACCCGAGCCGCTCAGGGAGAGCCCGCCCTTGCCATGCGCGAAGGCGGTTACGGCCTGACCGGGCATGACCTGCGCGATCTGGCCCGACTTGAAGTCCGAGACTTCGACCTGACCCCTGCGCACCTCCACGCTGGTGCTGGCGGCATTGACGGTGACGCTGAACTGCGTTCCCTTGACGACTGCGGCAAGGTAGGGCGTTTCGACTTCGAAATGTTTGACATTGCGCTTTTCGACTTCAAGCAGGATCGAACCGGCCTGCTGCATGATGGTGGTCGAAAGTCCTTCCTTCTTTTCGGCCGGCAGGCCGACCACCGAATTCGGCGAGATCAGGATCGTCTCCTCGCCGCGCACCAGCAGCACGCGGCCGTTTTGCCCGGTGCGGATGATGTCACCGGGTTTCAAAACCTCTTCCTGCTTGAGGGAAGCTGGCTGCGCGTCCGTCGTGGCGATCCAGACCTCGCCCGAGGATTTGCTGACCGACCAGGCGCCGTCTTCGGCGGCACGCGCGCTCGAGGCTGCTCCGAGAACCAGCGCCATCGCCAGGATGCGCCGCAACACGCCAATCTGAAACACGGTGTCCTCCGCCGGTAATGGTGCCGAACTCCGAGGCATACCGAAAATGTTTCAAGATAGAATTAGTGCGCTACCCCCAATTTAGCCGCCGTCTTAACCGTTCATTGACCATAAGAATCTGATGAGAAATCATGCGGATAACAATTTTCGTCGGGTTCGCCGGGCATACTCCGTTGAACTACGGGGATATCGCGACGTCGGCGCGCACCGGGCGGCATCGCCGTACCGTTAGCCTCGCCGCCGCAGTCATGGCGTTGATACTGTCAGGCGCTGCGCCGGCAATTGCGCAACAGGCGATCCAGCCGGGCTTCGATCCCAGACAGACCGAAAAACGTTTCGACGAGCTGGAATCCCGGCAGACGCAGCCAGCCCGATCTGGATTGAGGATGCCGCAGTTCGCGCGGCCTTCAGCCGCCGGCGATACCAAACCGCAATTCGAACTCCGCGGCGTTGTCATCACCGGTGCCACGGCGCTGCCGAGCGCGGCGTTGGCAGGGACCTATCAACCTTATCTCGGAAAGAAAGTATCCCAGGCCGACCTCGCGGCGATCGCTTCAGCGATCAGCGACCTTTATCGCGCCGCCGGCTTTCACCTGAGCCGCGCGATCGTCCCCCCGCAGGACATCGTCGATGGCCGGGTTCGGATCAAGGTGATCGAAGGCGGCATCACCGAGGTGGCGCTGAAGGGCGACGGTGCCGATCGGTTTGGCGTCCGGCCGATGCTGGCGCCCATTCTCGCTGAACACCTGTCGCGGCTTGCGACGCTGGAGCGGCAATTGCTCCTGATCAACACGCGGCCGGGCGTTCGCATCACCGATACCGCGATCGAGGAGATTGGCGGCCCGACCGGCCGCTTCCGCCTCGTCGTCGAGCTGAAGACCTGGCACATCTATACTTCGTTCGGAATCGACAATCTCGGTTCGTCATCGGTCGGCCCGTGGCAGACCTATGCCGCAGCCGCATTCAATTCCTACCTGCTGCCCGGCGATACGCTCGCGCTCAATCTCTCGACCACGCCCGGCGATCCCAGGGAGCTCGCGTTCGGCCGGCTGTCCTATGACGTGCCGGTCGGCACCGACGGATTCCGGATCGGCGCGTCGGCGTTCTACAGCGACGTCCGGCCGGGTGACTACAGGCGCCTCTTCAACGACAGCACGACAACGGAATCTTTCGAGATCCGCGGCAGTATCGTGCCGCTGCAATCGCAACGCTCGTGGCTCCTGCTCACCGCAGCCTTCGACTTCACCAATGCCAGGGAAAGCGATGTCTTCGGCCCGATCTATAACGATCATATCCGCACCGTCAGTCTGACCTCAGATTACCGGTTGCAGGACAATTTCGGCGGCAACAACTACGTCACGATGACCTACCGCCAGGGTCTCGGCATTTTCGGCGCCTCGCGGTTCGGCGACGATTGGCTGTCGCATGACGGCGCCTCGGCCAATTTCTCCGTTCTCGATTTCTGGCTCACGCGGTATCAGACGCTGTCTGACACCTGGTCGGTGAAGGTGGCGGCGGCCGGCCAGATGGCCTCCGGGCCGCTGTTCCTGTCGCAGCAATTCTATCTCGGTGGTTTGGCCTTCGGGCGTGGCTATGGTAGCGCCGAGATCAGCGGCGACAACGGCATCGCCGGCTCGTTCGAACTGCGCTTCGACCAGAGGCTGAACCTTCGATACCTGAGCGGCTATCAGCTCTACAGCTTCGTCGACGCTGGCGCGGCATGGAACGACGGCTATAGCTACAACGACGGTCTTGCACTCACTTCCGTCGGCGCAGGCATGCGGTTCTTTCTGTGGGACGATCTGCAGGCCGATGTCGGGGTCGCGTTCCCGCTGAGCTATCGCGCACCCGACAATTCGGCGCGCAGCGCGCGACTATTGTTCTCATTGTCCAGCGCTTTAAAGCTCTGTCCGGAAAGAGGGCAGGGGCGTTGTTCGTAGGCAGGTTGAGGCTTCGGCCACGTTGCTGTTCAAACGGAACCCGGTTGCAGATGGAACCGCGGCAGAGCCCGTAGAGCCGAATAACGATAGCCAATTCAATTGCTCTTCGGCGCGATACGCTGGCCCTACCGCACCTGCACCTCGACAAATCCAATCCCCTCAAGCTCAAACCGATAGCTCGCGTCACCTTCCGGAAATACCGTCTTCATCACGCTTCCGGTCATCACGACCTCGCCCGCTTTCAGCCCCGCGCCCCGCGAGGCCAGTTGCGTCGCAAGCCAGGCGGCTGAATTGAAGGGATGGCCGAGGATGTCGCGCCCAAAGCCTTCGCCGATCGCAACGCCATCTTTCGTCGCGCGCCCGAGCACGCCCTCCAGATCGGGCCACCTCGTTGCAAATTCCGACAGCACAATGCCGCCGTTCCAGGAATTGTCCGCAACCAGCGAGCGCACATCGAGGTTGGTATAATCGGCGTTGCGATCGTCGACGATTTCGATGGCAGCGCCTACGCCGTCGATGTGAGGCGCGATCGTCTCGGCGGTGCAGGGCCGGCCGGTGACCGGGACGTCCGATTTGATGCGAACGGCGATTTCGAATTCCAGGCCGAGCCGCCCGAAATCCGCGCGCCGCACGGTCGCTCCCGATCGATGCACGCGGCTTGCGAGCACGACACCCGCGATCGGATGGTCGATCCCGCAAAATGTCTGCATGGTCGCCGACGTCAGTCCGACCTTGTAGCCTGCCGCCTCGCCGTGCTTGTTCCGGAGCAGTGCAACGTACCTCTGCTGGATATCATAGGCGTCCGAGATCGTGGCGGGCCGGTCCGGCGGACCAAGCGGCTTGAACCGCAGATTGGCCCTGTGTTCTGCGAGCAGCGTTTCGGCTGCGCGCCGGGCCGCGATATCCTCCATGGGTTCTCTCCCTTTTTAACCTTGGCGTTTACTTGTAGCGGATGTTCGCGGCGTATCCAGCGCATCGCCCGTTATTTTCCGCTCCACAAATCATTTGAAATGGAGCTAAATTGTAGCTACAAATAAGTTATGAAAATCGTTTGGGACGAACCGAAACGCCGTGCCAACCTTGAAAAGCACAGGCTGGATTTCGCCGACCTCGATGAAACGTTTTTTGACAATGCCCTGGTCATTCCGTCCCTTACCACCAGCAAGCGCTGGGTTGCGATCGGCGTTAACATCCGGGGGGTTATCGTTGTCGTATTCGCCCGGCTCGGACGCGAAGGCGTCAGCATGTCAGCATGCGGCCCGCGAGCCGGAACGAAAGGAAACTCTATGCCGAACGCTAAGAGAGGTCGTGGCTACAGCAGAAAGGATCTGCGCGACGTCAGCGATAGTCCGGAACTGACGAAGTCGGATTTCGCCCGCGCCAGACCGTTCGCGGAAGCCTTTCCCGACCTCGCCGCCTCGATTCGAAAAGGGCGAGGCCCGAACAAGTCTCCGACAAAAAAGCTGGTATCGCTGCGCCTCAGCCCGGAGGTGATCGAGCACTTCAAATCCACCGGGGCTGGCTGGCAGTCGCGGATCGATGAGACGTTGCGCAAGGCCGTGAAGCGCAAGGCCTCTGCCTCATGAGACAGGCCCGCCGCTGAAGCCGCGAGGTTCGCCGATGATCCCTTCTGGTGGCCAGCGCCCACACCCGTCTGCCGACCTACGACCACCAGATTCTTTCCGGTGACATCGCCTGATCGCTGCCCGGTATGACCCGCAATCAATCCTGCGACCAATTGGCCCGGCGGGCAAATCACTTCTGATTTTCAGAAATCATGTCAACCCCTCGAAACAAAAATATTCCGCTTTGGCCGTCGGGCAAATCAGCACTACCACTTCCGCCGTCTCGTGCCCACAAGAGGGGCGCTTCGCGGTCGTCGCGGACGTTGGGCGCGGGATGCAATGGACGCTGTGGCGCGAGGCGCGGAGTTTTCCGCGCCGGACGAGAACGCTCATGGCGGACGGTGAAGTCGTGTGGTCCTGGCGCCCCGACGCTGGTGTCAAGTCTGCGATAACAAGCGCAGGCGACGGTGGCAAGAAAGCCCGGTCACCGGGGAGATCACGAAGCGGCCGTTAAAACCATTGCGCGGGGAAAGTCCGGATTGATCTGGCTGAACCTGTGGTGACTACGCTCGTGCGCTTCATCTATCTCGCGCATGAGGCTGCGGGTGCGGCAAGCACCCGGCTTTCCCCGCGCCCTCTGTTCTCAGAGGGCCAACGTTCCTGCACAGCCCGGGCGCATCCCGCCGCGAGATCGCGAACGCTTGTCTTCTTGCTGTATGAAAATTGAACCGGAATGAGGGACCGATGGGTGGTGCATTTTCCAGTTTGGTGGCTTCATCCTTCGAGACGCCGCGCCTTCGCCCTGCGGGCTACGGCGGGCTTCTCAGGATGAGGTCTTAGACCCTCATGATGAGGAGCGCGGCAACGCCGCGCGTCTCGAACCACGAGGCCACGGGATACACCGCTCGCGTCTCACGACGGCCGAAAGCCCATGCGGAACGCGCCCCCCTGGCGCGCCGCGGACCGGAATGCATCACAAAGCGGCCGCCGCCATCATCTGGGCGCGTCGCCGGCGCACGGCGATCGTGCGCATGGTGGCGTAGCCGATCAGGAACAGCACGGCCTTGCTGACGATGGCATAGATCGACATGAAGGCCGACCAGGTCACCACGCTGAAGTTGAGCGCCACGACCAGGTTCAGCGCGGCGGAAAAGAACATCAGGCCCGCCCAGGCGTAGCCGAAGATGACGGCGATGTCAGGCACCAGCTCGATGGCGATGGGAGGCAGATAGCGGTTCATCCATCCCGGTCTCAGCATCACGATGCCGACGATGGTGTAGATCACGCTCGGCTTGATCATCACAAAGCGCGGGTCGCGGGTGATCAACGTGGCTGCGCCCGAGCCAAGCACCAGGAACAGGCTCATCCACTGCATGGTGTCGATCGGCTGCTTGCGCGCGTATTGCCAGCCGATCTGGCCGACACCCAGCGCCATGCCGAGCAGGACCGACAGGGTGATGTTGCGCGTCAGGAGATAAAGAATGAGGAAAAAGAACGTCGACGCCATGTCGAGCAGCAACAGCTTCCCGGCCGCGAACAGGTTCTTCATGGGATGCTCTACTCCGTCACCGTCCCGGCCACTGTTACATTAGAGTGTGTTCCAGTACAGTGGCCTCATCCTTCGAGACGCGCGCAAAAGCGCGCTCCTCAGGATGAGGGTCTGCCAAACCCTCATGGTGAGGAGCCCGCCGTAGCCCGGAGGGCGAAGGCGCGGCATCTCGAACCATGCGGCCGCTGCAGAAGCAACGACCATGCATAGCCCGCGCGCATCGTGCCGCGAGATCGCGGACGCATGTCTGGCTTCGACGTCATTGCGAGACCTCTGGCTTCTCGGCTGTTTGAAAATCGAATCGGAATGAGAAGGCCCCGGTCTGATGGGTGGTGCATTTTCCGGTTCGGTGGCTTCATCCTTCGAGACGCCGCGCCTTCGCCCTGCGGGCTACGGCAGGCTCCTCAGGATGAGGTCTTAGACCCTCATGGTGAGGAGCGCGGCAGCGCCGCGCGTCTCGAACCACGAGGCCATGGGATACACCGTCATGAGTCCGACCGGCTCACGACGGCCGGAACCCCATCCGGAACGCGCCCCAGTGCCGGCCGCGGATGGTGATCGGCGAGGAGACGTCCTTCATCAGCACGAATTTGCCACCGCCCATGTCGCGCCGGTAGGTCTGCAGCAGGAACGGTTTTGTGTTCGCCGCCACCTTCTTCACCGCGCGATCGCCAAACAGCCGCCGGTTGCGGCAGTTGGCGTTGTTCCAGACCGGGTCCTTGCCCTGCGGCTGGCGGTAGTTCGGATTGTGGGTCGGCAGATAGCCGCCCTTGGCCCAGGCGACGCAGAACACGATGCGCGGGTCGATCGTCTGGATCGGGTCCTGGATCGGCGGCAAAATACGATCGGTGAATTCGACATAGTCGGTGAGGTATTGCTTCGGATCGGTGCGCGGAATTTCGCGGTAGTTCTCGTCCATCAATTGTTCGAGCCGGATCTCGCCGCGCGCGATCGCGCTCTCGAACGCAGCCGAAATCTGTTTCGCGGTATCGACGACGGTGCGGATCAGGGGCGCATCGGAGGTCTCAACCCCGCTGTTGGCGATCAGCTCGATCAGCCCCTCGGAAGTGTCGAGCAATTTCGCGACCCTTTCGTCGGCGTGCTTGAGGTCGGCCGACGACAGGTCGACGCCCTTGGCGAGGTTGCCGAGTTCGTCGATCACGGTGTCGCAATGCGCGAGATTGGAAGTGGCCGCCTTGGCGACGCCGTCGATCTCGCGGCCGACTGCGGTAAAGCCGTCCTGCACGCGGGCGATGATGCCCTGGATCTGCTGGGCGCCTTCGCCGGCGCTCTTGGCCCGGACCGCGGCGTCGCCGCTCTCGCCGATCAGGCTGCCGACCTGGCTGTCGAGATCGCGCACGGTGTCGCCGATCGACTGCGTCGCTTGCCGCGTGGCTTCGGCAAGGTTCTTCACTTCGCTCGCGACCACGGCAAAGCCTCGGCCGGCGTCGCCGGCGCGCGCGGCCTCGATGGTCGCGTTCAGCGCCAAAAGGTTGGTCTGTTTGGCGATCGCCTCGATCGAGCCGGAAACCTTGGCGACCTGCGCCAGCGCGGAGCCGACCGCGCCGAGACGGCGTTCGATGCGTCCCACCGCCTCGATCAATTCGGCGATATGCCCGACCGCAGCATCCACCGCGCCGCGCGATTGGGTGATATCGCCGACCGCCGCCGACGTGGCGGTCTGCACCGTGCGCGAGGCATCCGCGATTCCGCGATTGGCGGAGACCATGGTCTCGGCGGTCTTTTGCAGATGCCCGAACCGCTCGGCCTGCGTGGAGACCCGGCCGGCAACTTCCTTCAGATTTCCGGCGACGTCCGCAAGTTCAACCCCGAGGCCGCCGATCCGGTTCGCCAGTTGATCGACCAGGCGTTCGGCATCGGAAGGAGCGGCCGCGGGGACCAATGTGGCGGTGGGTGCGGATGTCATGGCTTGGGTCATCGCTTCGGTCACAGTTTGTACGCGGTGCGGAAGCCGCCCCAGTGCCGGATCATCGCCGGCGCCGCCGGCTGCGGATCGACTTTTGGCGCAGCCGGTTCCGTCAGACGTCTTCGAAACAAACCGAACGCCATCAGGCCTCGCTTGGGGAACGTGCAATGAGGCCGACATGCTCGCATTCGGGGGTGAAGTCGTGGTTAACGATTGCCTCTTACGCAGGCAGCCGCCACTACCTCCATACCGGAAATGCCCGCAAATCTTTGATTTTGGCAGGTCAGCGGCCTATAACGCCGCGCTTTCCACCCCACGCCCCGGACGAATCCTTAACGAGAGACCGCATGGCCGGACATTCCCAGTTCAAGAACATCATGCACCGCAAGGGCCGGCAGGATGCCCAGAAGTCAAAACTGTTCGGCAAGCTGGCGCGGGAAATCACGGTCGCGGCCAAGATGGGGCAGCCCGATCCCTCGATGAATGCGCGGTTGCGCGCCGCCATCATCTCCGCCCGCCAGGAGAACATGTCGAAGGACTCGATCGAGCGCGCGATCAAGAAGGCGAGCGGCAGCGAGAGCGAGAATTACGACGAGATCCGTTACGAGGGCTATGGTCCGGGCGGCGTCGCCGTCATTGTCGAGGCGCTGACCGACAACCGCAACCGCGCGGCGTCCGACATCCGCTCCTACTTCACCAAGTCCGGCGGCAATCTCGGCGAAACCGGCTCGGTTGCCTTCATGTTCGACCGTACCGGCATTATCGAATACGACGCCAAGGTCGCCTCCGACGATGCGATGCTGGATGCCGCGATCGAGGCTGGCGCCGACGACGTGTCGTCGAGCGAGAACGGTCACGAGGTCTATGCCTCGCAGGAAACCTTTCGCGACGTCGCCAAGGCGCTGGAGGCGAAATTCGGCGAGCCCCGCAAGGCGGCGCTGACCTGGAAGCCGCACAACACCGTACCGGTGGACGACGAGAGCCGGCGAAAAACTGTTGAAGCTGATCGATCTTTTGAACGAGCACGACGACGTGCAGAACGTCTACGCCAATTTCGAGGTTTCCGACGCGCTGATGGCCAAGATGAGCGGGTGATTCAGTTGCGCGCCGCAACTCCACCCTCAGCCGTCGTCGCCCGGCTCGACCAGTATTCCAGAGCAGTTGCGATGGAATCGAGAAGCCGCGGCGTACTGGATCACCCGCTTTCGCGGGTGATGACGGGCTGTTTCTGTTTCGTCTGCGGTGCTCCGGCGTTATCACTATCCCATGACATCGCCGCCGATTCGCCACCCCGTCCGCATCCTTGGCATCGATCCGGGCCTGCGCCGCACCGGCTGGGGCGTCATCGAGATCGACGGCAACCGGCTGATTTTCGTCGGTTGCGGGTCGGTGGAACCGCCGGAACACCTGCCGCTGGCGCGCCGCCTTTTGGCGATCCATGAGGGACTTACCGCCGTGCTCGGCGATTTCAAGCCGGCGGAAGCCGCGGTCGAACAGACCTTTGTCAACAAGGACGGCGTCGCCACATTGAAGCTCGGGCAGGCACGCGGGGTCGCCATGCTGGCGCCGGCGATGTCCGGGATTTCGGTTGCGGAATACGCCCCGAACCAGGTCAAGAAGACCGTGGTCGGCGCCGGTCACGCCGACAAGAGCCAGATTCTGGTGATGCTGAAGATTTTGTTGCCGAAGGCCGAACCGCAATCCCCCGACGCTGCCGACGCGCTGGCGGTCGCCATCACGCACGCCCATCATCGCCAGAGCACAGCACTGCGGCTGAAGGTGGTGGGGATATGAAGTTCCACAAGCACACCGCGCTCCCTCCCCCCTTGCGGGGGAGGGTTGGGGAGGGGGGTAGCCACGAGTTACACTGCCCGTATGGACCCCCACCCCCAACCCCTAAGAGCGAGCTTCGCTCGTCTCGACCCCGCAAGGGGGAGGGAGTTCGAGTACTGCTGGGTCGCATCAATGATCGGCAAGCTGAAGGGCCTGATCGACAGCTACGGCGAGGACTATGTGATCCTCGACGTCGGCGGCGTCGGCTATCAGGTGCATTGCTCGGGCCGCACGCTGCAGGCGCTGCCGTCGCCCGGCGAGGCCGCGGTGCTGTCGATCGAAACCTATGTCCGCGAGGACCAGATCAAACTGTTCGGCTTCCGCAGCGACGTCGAGCGCGAATGGTTTCGCCTGCTGCAGACCGTGCAGGGCGTCGGCGCCAAGGTGGCGCTGGCCGTGCTCGGCACCTTGCCGCCGTCGGACCTTGCGAATGCGATCGCGCTGCGCGACAAGGCCGCGGTGACGCGGACGCCGGGCGTCGGCCCGAAAGTGGCCGAACGCATCGTCACCGAGTTGAAGGACAAGGCGCCTCACTTTGCCAATGTCGATCCGGCGCTGGTGCATCTGTCCGGCGCGATCGACGATCAACGCGCGCCGCGCCCGGTCACCGATGCGATCTCGGCGCTGGTCAATCTCGGCTACGGCCAGCCGCAGGCGGCCGCGGCGATTGCTTCGGCCTCGCGCAGCGCCGGTGAGAATGCCGAGACCGCGCAGCTGATCCGGCTCGGGTTGAAGGAACTGGCGAAGTGACCACGCCCTCCCGGATCGTCACGCCCGAGCGCCGCACCGATGATGCGCCGGACACCGCGCTGCGCCCGCAGCTATTGTCGGAATTCGTCGGCCAGGCGCAGGCGCGCGCCAACCTCTCGATCTTCATCGAGGCCGCGCGCAAGCGTAACGAGGCGCTCGACCATGTGCTGTTCGTAGGCCCGCCGGGCCTCGGCAAGACCACGCTGGCGCAGATCGTGGCGCGCGAACTCGGTGTCGGTTTTCGCGCCACTTCCGGGCCTGTCATCGCCAAGGCCGGCGATCTCGCCGCGCTCCTGACCAATCTCGAAGAGCGCGACGTGCTGTTCATCGACGAGATCCATCGCCTGAGCCCCGCGGTCGAGGAAGTGCTGTATCCGGCGATGGAGGATTTCCAGCTCGACCTCATCATCGGCGAAGGACCGGCGGCACGCTCGGTCAAGATCGAGTTGGCAAAATTCACCCTGGTCGGCGCGACCACGCGCGCGGGCCTTCTGACCAATCCGCTGCGCGACCGTTTTGGCATTCCGGTGCGGCTGAATTTCTATACCGAGGAGGAACTGGAAAGGATCGTCACCCGCGGCGCCCGCGTGCTCAAGATCGGCGTGACGCCTGATGGTGCCAACGAGATTGCGCGCCGCGCCCGCGGCACGCCGCGCATCGCCGGACGGCTGCTGCGGCGGGTGCGGGATTTTGCCTCCGCCGCGGACGCCGCCTCGATCGACCGCACTATCGCCGACCACGCGCTGAGCGCGCTCGAGGTCGACGCCGCCGGCCTGGATGCCATGGATCGGCGTTATCTCTCAACCATCGCGATGAATTACGGCGGCGGTCCGGTCGGCGTGGAGACCATGGCGGCGGCGCTGTCCGAGCCGCGCGATGCGATCGAGGACATCATCGAGCCGTTTTTGATCCAGTGCGGCTACCTGCAGCGCACCCCGCGCGGGCGGCTCCTGACCTCGCACGCCTTCCGCCATCTCGGCCTCGCCGAGCCCGCGCGCGATCCGGCGCAGTTCGGATTGTTCGGCGGAGAAGAAGAGCCGTGATCGATCCCGGTCCGCCGATGACCGCTCATCTCGACGGCACGCTCCGCGACGGCCGCCATTACCTGCAGATCCGCGTCTATTACGAGGACACGGATTTTTCCGGCATCGTCTATCACGCCAATTACCTGCGCTTCATGGAGCGCGGCCGCACCAATCATCTGCGGCTGATGGGGGCCGAGCAGCACGCGCTGTTCGCGGAAGCGCAGGCGGAAACACCTAGCTTCGCCTTCGTGGTACGCTCGATGCATATCGATTACCTAAAACCCGCGCGCATGGATGACGTGCTCGACGTGGTGACCTGGCCGGTCGCAGTGAAGGGCGCCTCGATCACGCTGGCGCAGGAGGTGCGGCGCGGCCACGACCTCCTGGTCAAGGCGGAGGTACGCGTCGCCTTCATCAGCGAGGGGCGGGCGCAGCCGATCCCGAAGGCGCTGCGGACGCTGATGAAGGCTGATGTGATCTAGCGATCGGGCGATCGGCAACGCGCCATCGACTCGTCAGAAAGTGGCGATACACTCGTAGGCCAAACCAACACCGAGGCCGTCATGTCGCGTCCGCCGCTTCCGCCGTTCACCCGGGAAACCGCCGCCCAGAAGGCCCGCATGGCCGAAGACGCCTGGAATTCCAGGGATCCCGAGCGCGTGGCGCTGGCCTATACCGAGGACAGCCGCTGGCGTAACCGCTCGGAATTTTTCGAAGGTCGCGCCGCGATCGTCAGGTTCCTGACGCGCAAATGGGAGAAGGAGCTCGACTATCGCCTGATCAAGGATCTCTGGGCGTTCGATGGCAACCACATCGCCGTTCGGTTTCAATACGAGTGGCATGATGTCGCCGGGCAGTGGCATCGCTCGTACGGCAACGAGCAGTGGGAGTTCGACGAGCAAGGCCTGATGCGCCGCCGCGAAGCCAGCATCAACGATGTCGCGATTGCGGAAAAAGACCGCCGCTTTCGCTGGCCGGCGCCGGGCCCAAGGCCTGCGGATGTGCCGGGGTTGGGCGAGAGTCCGTTTTGAAGCGGATTGCGGATTGACGTTCCCCGGACGCAGCGCAGGCTTTTGCGGTGCGCTGCTGGTCCGGGGCCATCTTGACCACGGTGGGTCCCGGCTCTGCGGTGCACCGCTGAAGAGCGCTGCACCGCGTCCGGGATACGAGTGGTGCTTACGCCGCCGCCTTGTGGCGCGCGAGTTCGCCCTGGTACAGCTTGAACTCCTCCGCGACCGCCCGGGCGATGCTGGGACGCGCGCGCAAGCGCTCGTAATAGGCCTTCACCACAGGCCATTTCGAAAGCTCGATCGGCGGCGTCGCCATGGTCCAGTTGATGACGGTGACAAGGTAGGCGTCGGCGACGCTGAAATGGTCGAGCAGGAATTCCCGGCCCTTCAGATAATTCTCGAGATAGTCGAGCCGCGAAAGGCCCTTGCCGAGAATATAGGTCTTCACTTCAGGCGGCGCGTTCTTGTCGAGCACCGGCACGAACAATCCCTTGTGCAGTTCGGTGCCGATGAAGCAGAGCCATTGATGCAACCGGCTGCGTTCGATGCCGGGACCGGTCGAGATGCCGGCCTGCGGAAACCGGTCGGCGACATATTGCAGGATCGCTGCGTTCTCGGTGAGCACCAGCCCGTCATCGGTGCGCAGCGTCGGCACCAGCCCCAGCGGGTTGACCGCACGAAAATCCGAGCCGTCGTTCTGCACCACCTTGGTCTTCGGGTCGACCTCGAAATATCTGGCCTCGGCGCCGGCCTCATACAACGCGATGCGGGTTGCCAGCGAGCAGGCGAGAGGAGAGAAATACAGGTCCATTCGTGCCTCCTTGGTTGTTTTTTATACTGTTCCGCATAATATAACTCGCGTCAAGGAATTTTTTGCGATATGGTACAAAAAAGTAGAAAGCCGCCGCCGCGAGCCAAGGCCGGCGCGCCCGCTGACGCAAAACGCCGCGGCCGGCCGCGCGCCTATCAGCCCGAAATCGCGCTCGGCAAGGCGCTCGATCTGTTTCGGAAAGATGGTTTCGCGGCGACCTCGCTCGACGATCTCAGCGCCGCCACCGGCATGAACCGGCCGAGCCTTTACGGCGCCTTCGGCGACAAGCGCGAGCTCTACATCAAGAGCTATGCGCGTTATCGCGCGGATGCGCGGGCGGCGATGCTCGACATTTTCAGGGACGAAATGCCGATCCGGCAGCGGCTGGAGCGCATCTTTGCGGTGGCGCTCGACATTTATCTCTCCGGCGAAGCGGGTCCGCGCGGCTGCTTCACGGTGATGACGGCGGCCTCGGAAGCGGTCGCCGATCCCGAAATCCGCGCCATGGTGCTGGAAGGATTTTCCGAACTCGACAAGGCGTTCGCGGCCTGCTTCCGCCTTGCCAAGGAGCAAGGTGAACTGCCGGCGTCGGCCGATCCCGTGGTGCTGGCGCAACTGGCGTCCGCGACCATCCACAGCATCGCGATCCGTGCCCGTGCCCGCGTGCCGCGCAGGGAACTGGAGACGATCGTCAAGGGCGCGATTGAGGTTATGTGCGGAACGGCGGAAGGAAGCTAGCGCGATGACGATCGATGACTATGCCGAATGGGCGGCTACGGTCGCAAAGATCGCCGCCAATCCCGACAACGAGAGGCTCTCCTACCTCGGCCTCGGGCTGTCGGCAGAGTCAGGCGAAGTCGCTGATCACATCAAGAAGCTTTTGCGCGACGGCAAATTGGACAACGGCGCGCTGATCGAAGAGCTCGGCGACGTGATCTATTACTGGGCCTGCCTCTGCGTCGCCTCAGGTCAAAGGCCGTCCGAGTTGCTCGCCAAAAGCCGGGAGAAGATTACCGGGAGAATCTCGGGTGCAGGTCGCAACTCGTCGTCTGCCTAAGAGCAGCCCGCGGCAGGGAGCAGGCGCTTCTCCGTCGTAATCTGCACCGGCGGGAATGTAACGCAGTCGACTACATCGAAGACTGCGTGGACCCCGCCACGAAAGCTCTCGGCGAAGGCCAGGGCATCGTCGCGCCGCTCCTTGCGGATGCGCATTCCCAAAGTGCAATGTGGTATCCAGAACGATGGTCTGTAGTGGGGCCGACACAGCATTGGATCGATAGCGGCGTGAATGGCAGCGTGCATTCGTACCAGCGACCGCTGTGGCTCCGGAACAGCCCAGAGAATGAGGGGCGGTCCTGCAAAGGTATCGATCCGATCGAAAGTAATGCTGAGCTCCGCTTCGCCGTCGGCGGCACGTTCAATCGCGCTCCGCGCCAGCGCATCGCTCACTTGCGTCGAATCATAAATCGCAAAGGTGAAATGCGGCGCGTAGTGAAGGGCGCGCATCGAGGCCACATCCTCGAAGGCGCTTACCTCATCCCACAGGGCGGTAACGCCAGGTGCCGAAGCATCGTTGATTCTGAGATTCAGCGATAATTCCACGGGCATCTATCCTGAGGTTTTGCGCGATCGTTCGCAACGATAGATAACTGCCAAATCCCTGTCGGCACAGCTAATAGCCGCGTGCGGGATCGACCAGGTTTTCAAGCGTGCCGCCGGCCTCATAACAATCGATCTGGTGCGCCACATATTTCGAGATCGCGTCAGGATCGGTATCGGCGGCGTTGTGCGGCGTCAGCACGACCTTTGGGTGGTTCCAGAACGGGCTGTCCGCGGGCAGCGGTTCAGTTGCGAAGACGTCCAGCGACGCGGCGCCGAGCGTGCCGTCGTCGAGGCAAGCCAGAATGTCGGCTTCGTTCTGCAGCCCGCCGCGCCCGGCATTGATCAGGACTGGCCCGCCCATCGGGCTGTTGCGATTCAGTTTTGCAAATAATGCGCGGTTCAGAATGTACCGCGTATCCGGCGTGAGCGGCAGCAAGCAGACCAGGATATCGGTTCGTCCCAGAAACGCATCAAGCTGCGCGGTGCCGTGAAAGCAGGTGATGCCGTTGATCTCTTTCGGACTGCGGCTCCAACCCGACACGCGAAAGCCGAGTTGCCGCACCGCGTCGGCGGCGTTCGCTCCCAGCGTGCCCAGGCCCATGATGCCGACGGAAATCGCTCCCGCCGGCCATTGGGCCCTTGGCGCCCAGCGCTTCTCGCGCTGGCAAGCTCTCAGATAGATCTCCTGACGGTGATGCATCAGCACCTGCAGCACGACATATTCCGTCATCCGCATGGTGAGATCGGAAACCGCCACGCGAACCAGCGGGACCTTCGGCAAGGACACATCGGCCATCAGCGCGTCGACGCCGGCGCCCAGATTGAAGATCACGCGCAGGTTCGGAAACGCCGCAAGCTCGCCCTGGGCCGGCTTCCAGACCGCGGCGTAGTGGATTTTGGCCGGATCGAAGGCCGCGTCAGGCAACATCAACACCCGGCGGTTCCTGCAGACCTCGTCAAACCGGCGCTTCCAGTTTTCCGGCGACCAGTTTTCGGTACCGCCGTGGATCAGCAAAGCCAGCGCGCCCTTATTCATCGGATTTTCGCCTCATAAATGCTATTGCAGGCGACCTTATCGGCCGGGTCTGTCCCTGCAAATTGTTTCCGGTTTGCTGTCGGCCGCGGGCATACTCATTCGTCCTTGGAAACAAACGGGAATCCTTACCGATGCTCTACGCCATCCTCTGTTATCACGATGAGGACTTCGTCGGTTCCTGGACCAAGGAGCAGGACACCGTGGTCATGAAGAAGCTCGCCGTCGTCCAGGACAAATTGACAAGACAAGGCCGGCTCGGCCCGGTGGCGCGGCTGTTGCCGACGACGGCGGCGACCACGCTGCGCAAGGACGATCCGCCGGTCGTGCTCGACGGTCCCTATGCCGAAACCAAGGAACAACTGCTCGGCTTCTACATCGTCGACTGCAAGAACCTCGACGAGGCAGTCGATGTCGCGCGCGATCTCGGCGCGGCCAATCCCGGCGGCGCTTACGAAATTCGTCCGGTGGGGCTGTTTCAGCCAGGGGACGCGGTCAAATGACCGACACCGCCTGGATCGATGCCGCGCTGACCTCGGCGCGTCCCCAGGCGGTCGGCGCGCTGTTGCGCTACTTCCGCAATCTCGACACCGCCGAGGAAGCATTTCAAAACGCGTCTCTGCGGGCGCTCAAGAGCTGGCCGCAGAACGGCCCGCCGCGCGATCCGGCGGCCTGGCTGATCATGGTCGGACGCAATGTCGCGATCGACGACATCAGGCGCAGCCGCAGGCAGGAGCCGCTGCCCGAGGACGAGGCGATCTCCGATCTCGACGACGCCGAGGAGCGGCTGGCCGAACGGCTCGACGGCTCGCATTATCGCGACGACATCTTGCGGCTGCTGTTTATCTGCTGCCATCCCGAGCTGCCGGCGACCCAGCAGATTGCGCTGGCGCTGCGCGTCGTCTCCGGCCTGACCGTGAAACAGATCGCGCGTGCGTTCCTGGTCTCGGAAGCCGCCATGGAGCAACGCATCACCCGCGCCAAGGCACGCGTCGCGGACGCCAATGTGCCGTTCGAGACCCCGGGGGCGGTGGAACGCTCGCAGCGCCTCACTGCGGTGGCCGCGATGATCTATTTGATTTTCAACGAGGGCTATTCGGCGAGCGGCGACACCGCGGAAATCCGCAGCCCGCTGTGCGAGGAGGCGATCCGGCTGGCGCGGCTATTGCTGCGGCTGTTCCAGAGCGAGCCCGAGATCATGGGATTGACGGCGCTGTTGCTGCTGCAGCATGCCCGCGCGGCGGCGCGCTTCGACGCCGAGGGCGCATTCGTTCTGCTCGACGATCAGGATCGTTCGCTGTGGAATCAGAAGATGATCGCGGAGGGGCTGGCGCTGATCGACAAGGCGATGCGCCATCGCCGCAGCGGGCCCTATCAGATCCAGGCGGCGATCGCGGCGTTGCATGCCCGCGCCGCGAGCCCCGAGGACACCGACTGGACCCAGATCGATCTGCTCTACGGCGCGCTCGAGATCATGCAGCCCTCGCCGGTGGTGACGCTCAACCGCGCGGTCGCGGTCTCCAAGGTGCGTGGGCCCGAGGCGGCGCTCGAAATGATCGAGCCGCTGGGCGAGCGGCTTTCCAATTATTTCCATTACTTCGGGGTGCGCGGCGCCTTCCTGATGCAGCTTAACCGCAATGACGAGGCCCGCATCGCGTTCGACCGCGCCATCGCGCTCGCCAATACCTCGGCGGAAGCCGCCCACATCCGGATGCATCTGGACCGGCTGATGCGCGACAGCGCGCCGCACGGGGTCAAGGCGGGAAAGTAGAAGCTCGCTTCCACTTTCCTCGCGGGACCGTCAGCGCGATGGCGTCACCCTCGATCAGCGACGTTTTTGAGGATGAGGCCTGTCAGCTTGACCACAAGCCCTCGAAGCCTGGCATTCTCTTCAAGCAGCGACACAATGCCGTCCGAATGCTCGTCGTCGGTATATTGCTCACGACGACGCGGCGATTCCCCGGGGTCTTCTTGCTCAGCAAGGAATTGTTGTTTGCTATCCGGCGGATATGCGGGTCCCATTACTAATCCCCCAATTCAGGTGGCCGAACACGCCCCCAACCCACCGATTCGCGAGAGTGAAGTGAGTCGGGGGCAAATTTGCGACCGAAATGGGAACACAAAGGACATCGGCCATTTTTTGCGCAGGGCACGTGCTGCACAGTCCCATCCCGAAATGCAGAAAAAATTTGGTGCCCGCTGTCGAATTGCGTCCGTTCCGTTCGTCCTGGTGTCATGCATCACCAATCCCAGCGAGGGAGACGTGCGATGAATATTCAGGGCAGCAACACCATCGGCGAAGCCATGCCCACGCTTGCCGCGACCGCGCCGGCTTCGAAACCCGCGCGCTGGCTGGGTCGCGTTCTCAGCGGACTTGTCATCGTGTTCGTGCTGTTCGACGGTGCCATCAAGCTCGTGCCCTGGCCGATCGTCACGGAAACGATGGACCGGATCGGCTATGGTTCGAGCGAAAGTCTCGCGCGGGCCGTGGGGGCGATCACCGTGGCCTGCACCGTCCTGTACGCGATCCCGCCGACCTCGATCCTGGGTGCGATCTTTTTGACCGGCTATCTCGGCGGCGCGATGGCATCGCATTTGCGGATCGGCAGTCCGCTGTTCACCCACACGCTGTTCGGATTCTATCTCGGGCTGATGCTGTGGGGCGGGCTGTGGTTGCGCGATCCGAGCGTGCGCGCGTTAATACCATTCCGGCGTTGAGTTATCTCGCTGACCTTTCACCGAGACGGAGCCATCCATGTTTGAAATCGTTGCCATCATCGCCATTGTCCTTGCACTCGCGATCGCGATCGTACTGATCCTCGCCGCCACCAAGCCGAATACCTTCAGCGTACGGCGCGCGACCACGGTGAAGGCAGCGCCGGAAAAGATTTTCCCCGCGATCAACGACTTCCATCGGTGGACAGACTGGTCGCCATACGAGAACAAGGACCCGGCCATGAAGCGCAGCTATGGCGGCGCGGACAGCGGCAAGGGCGCGGTCTATGGCTGGGACGGTAACAACAATGTCGGTTCCGGGCGCATGGAGATTCTCGACGCCTCGATGCCTTCGAAAATCGTCATCAAGCTCGATTTCTTCAAACCCTTCGAAGGCCACAACACCGCCGAGTTCACAATGCTGCCGCAGGGCGATGCCACCCAATTGACCTGGCTGATGCACGGCCCCGCGCCCTTCATGTCCAGGCTGATGCAGGTGTTCGTCAATCTGGACCGCATGATCGGCAAGGATTTTGAGGTCGGTCTTTCCAATTTGAAGGCGCTCGCCGAGAAGTAAGCCACCGTTCGAGGCATCAATCACCCAAGGAGCAGGCGATGCAGATCAATCCCTATCTGTACTACAACGGCAATTGCGAAGCCGCGTTCAAGTTCTACGAAAAAGTGCTGGGCGGCAAGATCGAGATGATGCTGACGCATGAGGCCGCGCCGGCAGAGATGCCGACCCCGCCGGAATGGAAGAAGAAGATCATGCACGCCAGGATCGCGATCGACGGCAAGGTGATCATGGCCTCCGACGCGCCTCCGGGCCACTTCCACCAGCCGCAGGGCTTTTCGGTTTCGTTGCTGGTCGAGGATCCCGCTGACGCCGAGCGCAAGTTCAAGGCACTGTCCGATGGCGGCGCCGTGAACATGGCGTTTGCGAAGACCTTCTTCTCAAAAGGCTTCGGCATGTGCGTCGATCAGTTCGGCATTCCCTGGATGGTCTTTTGCCCGGCGGAATAATATCTCATCGGCATGACGGATAGATCGCCGCCAGTTCGCGCCCGCGCAGTAAAAGCAGGCGCGACGTCAATCCGCCGCGGCGGCGGATCCAGTTCCGCACCGGCGACGGATAAGCCTCCAGCACGAGCTCGGAGGCTTCCGGCTCGGCATACATCCGTCCGCGGCGATCGACCGACCGCGCGGCGTGAAATCCCAGGATCGCGCGCCGCGTCACGCAGATGCGGTTATCCGGCACCACGCTCAGCACCAGCGTGCAGGCCGACAGGCACGGACCGTCGATCACCACGCGTTCGCCGGAAGCGCGCACGCGTTCGAACAGATCGAGGAACGGCCCGACCTGTCCGCCCGGGCTGGCGAGGATGCGGACCTCGGCTTGCGCCGGGGGCATGGCGAGAGCGTACAGCACGGCTGCGAGAAAGATCGTTTTCATGCCCGCCGTTCGCATCATGAGCGGCTCCTTTTGGCGCGATAACCCGATCAATTAACCAACGGCAGGTCGCGGGGCAAGGTTCCGTCACCTAAATGCTAGCCGTTCCGTCGCTCGCCGCGCAGGGTCGGCAACCCGATGCCGGCGGCGTCGAAGCCGCCGTCGACGGCGAGAATCTGGCCGGTGATATAACTGGCGCGGTCGCTACAGAGAAAGAACACGGCCTCCGCCAGTTCCTCCTCGAGACCGTAGCGGTTGAGCGGGATCGCGTCGTGATAATCGGCGCGGATTTCCGGAGTGTGGACGGCTTTCGCCATCGCGGTATCGACCGGGCCGGGCGCGACGCCGTTGACGCGAATGCCGAGCGAGGCCAGCTCGACGGCGAGCTGTTTGGTCAAATGCGCAAGCCCGGCCTTGCTGGTGCCGTAGGCCGAACGCAGCGTCGAGGCGCGCACCGCCGAAATCGACGTGATGTTCACGATCGCGCCGCCGCCATGTTCGCGCATCAGCGGCACCGCCGCCTTGGTGCAGAGGAAGGGCCCGGTCAAATTGACCTCCAGCACCCGGCTCCAGTCCGCGTCGGAAGTCTCCAGCAGCGGCGCGAACACCGCTATCCCTGCATTGTTGACGAGCGCGTCGAGCCGGCCAAACCGGCGTTCGATTTCGGCAAACGCGCTCGCAACCGCTTTTGCATCGGAGACGTCACAATGCAGCCCGAGCGTATTGCCGCCGGCGCTCAGTGTCTCCACGCTCTTCCACAAGAGTTCGCCCTCGATGTCCAGTAGCGCGACCCGCCAGCCTTCGGCGAGGAACCGCTTTGCTACCGCAAGCCCGATGCCGCGCGCGGCGCCGGTTACCAGCGCGACTCTTTGGAGGGCAGGGGTCATGGATGATCCGATGTTGCGTGCATTGTCCCTAGCCCGGAAGCCGAGCGTCTGCTTTCTTAGCCGGACAATGCCGGCAAGACAAAGGACCTGGATTCATGAAGGTCAACGATATTAGGGAAATGCCGCCAGAACATTGGCGGCCGGGGGTGGAAACCCGCATGCTGGTCTCCGCCCGCAACGGCGCGGCGCAACTCTGCATCTTCGAACAATGGGTCGCGCCCGGGGTTGGCGCGCCAACCCATTGGCATCCGGTCGAGGAGGTGCTGACCGTGCGCGAGGGCGAAGCCGAAATGTGGGTCGATGAACATCGCCTCATTGTGTCCGCAGGGCAGTCGCTGATCGTGCCGGCACGACGCAAACATGGTTTTCTCAATTCAGGCGCGGCGACGTTGCACCTCCACGCCGTGCTGGCATCCCCGATCTTTGAAGCTACGCCGGAGGGTGCGACGGAACCGGTGCGAAGGTGGGAGGCGCAGCAATAGTCATCGTCCGGCGAGCCTCGAAGGATGACCACAACGCGTGGGCGGAGGCGGCTTCGCTGCGGCGGGCAATTACCTGCGAAATAATTCCGAAGGCCATGTCGGTGCCGCAAAATCTCGCTCGTCTTGTTTTGGAGCGCTGGTTCGATCGGAACGGCCGGCCGCAATGCCGAAGCAAAATCGAGACGGAGAGTGACCATGCGATTCATGATGCTGATGATCCCGGGCGGATACGAGACGGCGGCACCGGGTACCATGCCCCCGGTGGATGCGGTCGCCGCGATGATGAAATACAACGAGGCGCTGAAGAACGCCGGCGTGCTGATCACGCTCGATGGCCTGCATCCGCCGTCGATGGGCGCACGGGTTTCTTTTGCCGGCGGTAAACCTGTCGTGACCGACGGCCCCTTCACCGAAGCCAAGGAGGTGATCGGGGGCTACTGGATGATCGACGTCGAATCGCGGGAAGAAGCCATCGCCTGGGCCAGGCGCTGCCCGGCTTCCAGTAACGAGGTCATCGAAATCCGCCAGGTCCAGGAAATGGCGGATTTTCCCGCCGACATTCAGGAAGCGGCGGCCGGCTTTGCGGAACTGCAGGGCCACAAGAACTGATCCGGACAGCGACCAAGGGAGATATACGATGAGTGATACCTATCTTGCCGTCTTCGTCGGCAGCAAAACCGGCGCGAAGATGGCCGCGTGGAACGCGCTGTCCGAGACGGAGCGAAAGGCCAAGGAGAAAGATGGCATCGCCGCCTGGAAGGCGTGGGTGGAGAAGCACCAGGCCGCGCTCGCCGCGATGGGCGGACCGCTTGGCAAGACCAAGCGGGTCGGCTCGGGCGGCATTTCCGACGTCAGCAACGAGATGGGCGCCTTTACCGTCGTTCGCGCCGAATTGCACGAAGCTGCGGCAAGGATGTTCGAGAATCATCCGCACTTTGCGATCTTTCCCGGCGAAGCCGTGGAGGTCATGCCTGTGCTGCCGATCCCAGGCGGTTAACGGCTTGTTGAGGGCGCGTTCATTCACATGAATGCCGCGCCTAGTGACCTTTGCGCCCGGCTCATGTAAAAGCCTTTCACATGAGTTGGCGCAAGGAACAGCGCCGCGCCGAGCGCGGCTACCATCACGGCAATCTGAAAGAGGCGCTGCTGCAGGCAGCACTCGGGCTGATCGCGGAAAAAGGCGCGGCCGGCTTCACCTTTGCCGATGCCGCGCGCATGGCTGGCGTTAGCCCGGCTGCGCCATACCGGCATTTTCGCGACCGCGACGAACTGCTCTCCTCCATCGCGCAACGCGGTTTTGAACAATTCGAGGCGGTATTGACGCAGGCCTGGGATGACGGGCGTCCCGACACCGTCACGGCGTTCGAGCGGGTGGGCAAGGCCTATCTCGCCTTTGCCCGCGCCGAGCCGGCGTTCTATTCGGCGATGTTCGAATCAGGGCTTCCCGTCGACCTTAATCCCACATTGCTGGCCGCAAGCGAGCGCGCTTTCGGCATCATCCGCGCTGCCGCCGAGCGCCTTGCCGCATTGGCACCGCCGGGCACGCCGCGCCCGCCGGCGATGATGATGGCGCTGCACATCTGGTCGATGTCGCACGGCGTGGCCTCGTTGTTCGCGCGCGGCGATGCGGCCCGCCGCAAGCTACCGATGTCGGCCGAGGATCTGCTGGAAGCGGAAGTGCTGATTTACCTGCGCGGTCTCGGTTTTCCGACCGGCCAGAACGGGCAGGCGGGACAGAAGTCCGCAGGACCGCCGCCAGTACCGCCGTCAGGCCCCTGGGGCACCCCAAAATAAATTTAAGGGCGCCGCTTGCACCCGGCTTGACAAAAATCCGGGATGGTTTACGTATGTAAATGTTATTTACATTCACAACGGCGTGATGCCGTCATGGAGAGGGAAATGGCCTACACCGCAGATGTCAATCGATGGCGCGGCCCCGACAGCGAGCCCTACCGTCCGCACATGCTTGATTCCCCCTGGCACCCCGGCTGGATCGCCGTGACCGTGCTCGGCTTCATCATCTGGTGGCCGATCGGCCTTGCCCTTCTCTTTTTCACACTCGGGAGCAGAAAAATGGGTTGCTGGAGCCATCAAGACCGCTGGTCGAACAAGATGGAGCGGATGCAGTACAAGATGGAACGGATGCGGGGTCGCATGGAGCGTCGCGGGTTCGGCTTCGGCGGTCCGCCCTCGAGCGGTAACCGCGCCTTCGACGAATACCGCACCGAGACCCTGCAGCGGCTCGAGGAACAGCAGGTCGAATTCAAGAATTTCCTCGATCGGCTGCGTCACGCCAAGGACAAGGACGAGTTCGACCAGTTCATGGCGCAGCACAAGCAGCGTCCGACACCGCCGCCCGCTGACGGTCCGGCGCAAGGCTGAGTTTCAGGGCTGACGCCTCAGGCGCAGTGCCCCCACCAACCTGACGGCGACACCACCGCCCGTTTGCACTGAGCAGACGGGCGGTTTTGTTTTGGGAGGCTATTCTTGCCCGACTGGTCGCCGCGCCTGCCAGACAATTCGCATTCTCTCGGGCATCGGCCGACATCGGTGTTCGGCCGCATGACCGCTTCGCGCCAACAGCGGTCGCTCGTCGGCAACCCGCGTCCAAGTCCTGTGGATTTCCAAATGCGGCACTGGGATACAGTTAGCTAAGACGCGAAGTTCGCTTTGCCATCGCGCGGAACGAACAATCTAGGGAATAGAAGAGCTATTTGAGTCTGTTGCATCCGTTTTTGCACGCTGCTGACGCGGCTGTACATTGCGCAACGCATGCTCCTGATAGCCCACAATTCTGAGCACAGGAAAAGTTGTTCGAATTACAATTTGAGACGCATTCCGCAAACGTTTGGTTTTGCGCCAGCCGCAGCCTTTCCGTTAATGTTCCGGCATTGCTTGCTGTCATTCCCGACAGAAGCAACAGAAGTACTGTTGTGCATCTCATGGTGTCATCTCCCCGAGGCAACAAGAGGTCGGACCGGTGTTTCTGGAGTTTGGTTCGGCTCGTCCGTCTGCCGGACTCAGGTTTGCGGAAAGAGCGACACGTTCACGCGCTCCGGCACAATTTCAGAAGCAGGATCCGGCCCTGACTGCAGGAGTCCGTCGTGCCCAATGGCGACGTCGGAGAAGGGAGACGTTGCCGCGCGCTCGAAAAGCAACCGCAGTTCCGGGCGAAGCCCTTCGCCACGTGCCGCCGCGAAGACGTTAAAGTTCAAAAAAGTCGTCATGATCCGATCTCCGAAAACGCTGCGTCACGGTCATGAACCCTGAAGCGGGAGAGATATCTCCACACTCCGTATCTTGTCCCGGAATGGAATTATTGAAGTCACTTGCGTATCAGCAGGTGACGGAACCCCAAATTGGCGCGCCATCTTCTCGCGGCCAGTCGGATCTTGCGCGACCTCGCTCGACTCCGCGATATCAAGCGTGACGATGCCTCTCGGATTACCCAGAGGCAGCGCCAGGCGGGCTTCGTCGGCATGGCAAATGACCAGATGCGGTCTGTCGGGATTCGCGAAGGCCAACGAAGCCAGTCGTCGCAATCCAGTTCGCGCCTGCTCCCAATGCTCGATCAACGGGGCCCAGCTTCCTTTGTCCTTCAGGATGCCGTTGAGGATACCTTGCGATAAGGGATCGTCCGGCGCGAATGCACCCAGGCTGCCAATGACGTCGATTACGTGTGGACCTGAGGCGAGCTGGACCATCAGGCCCGTCTTTCCGCCGTCGAATTGTACCAGCTTCATGATGTTCCCCGCAGTCGAGTATGGTTTCGGGAGACCATAACGATCGACGGGACATGAGAACTTCGGTTCTTACCCTCAAATCCAAACCGACCATGTCTGGACGACATCAGGAATCGGGTGGGCCAAGCTCCTCACAACCGGCAAAATGAAAACAAAACCAGGAGTGCGGCAGGCCGGCATCGGCCTGATGATGACCTGCATCACCCAAGCAATGAGAACGAACATGACGATGGTCCACGAGAGACACCAAAACACGAATTACGCGGTCATAGCCAGTGACCCACGCTGGGCGCGCATTGTAGCCCGCGACCGAACGGCTGATGGCCATCTGTGGTACTCGGTCTTGACAACCGGCGTTTACTGCCGGCCATCCTGCCCGTCCCGATCCGCCAATCCAGAAAACGTCCAACTTCATGACACCGTCGATGAGGCCAGGGCGACGGGCTTTCGGCCATGCAAGCGCTGCCGTCCGGACGGGCTGTCAGTTGATGCGGAGAACGTCGCCATCGTCGCTCGTGCCTGCCGCCTGATTGAGCAAAGCGAGGAGGAACCGTCGTTGACCGATCTGGCCGAAGCCGTGGGCCGGAGCCCGAGCTATTTTCATCGCCGCTTCAAGGCGGTCACAGGTTTAACGCCGAAGGGCTATGCGGCTGCGCATCGGGCGGCGAAGGTCCGCGAAAGCTTGGCAAGTGGTAACAGCGTCACGGAGGCGATCTACGATGCCGGCTTTAACTCCAGCGGCCGCTTTTACGAGAAATCCACCGGCATGCTCGGCATGACGCCGTCCCAATATCGCGCCGGTGGCGCCAACGAGGAAATTCGTTTCGCTGTCGGTGAGACATCGCTCGGCGCCATCCTGGTCGCGTCGAGCAAGAAGGGAGTAGCCTCCATTCTTCTCGGCGACGATCCGAATGAACTGGTGCGCGAACTGCAGGATCGCTTTCCCAAGGCCCGCCTAATCGGCGCCGACAGGAACTACGAAGTCCTTGTGGCCCGCGTTGTTGGCTTCATTGAAGCCCCTCGGCTAGGTCTCGATCTGCCGCTTGACGTCCGCGGCACCGCGTTCCAGCGGCGGGTGTGGCAGGCGCTCCAGGGAGTCCCGATCGGTCAGACCGTCTCCTACGCGGAAATCGCGCGGCGGATCGGCTCTCCCCAAGCAGTGCGCGCGGTCGCCGGCGCCTGCGCCGCGAACCACCTCGCGGTCGCCATCCCGTGTCACCGGGTGGTGCGGAACAACGGATCGCTCTCAGGCTACGCGTGGGGTGTCGAGCGCAAGCAGGCTTTGCTTACGCGCGAGGCGGCGCGCTGCCTTTAGTGCTGCGGACACCGTTTGACGCGCTCGCAATCTACCTTCTGCGCAACGCAACCGACATCTTCAATATGAAAGCGAAAACCGGAGTGAGCTAACGCGGTCGCGTTCGTAGGGTCATCGGCGGAACAATCCACCGGAGTTAGACCTATGAATTTGAACGTCACCGATCTCGCGTACCGAGAGACCGCATCAATCAAGAGCGTCGCCGCGCACGAAATCGAGTTCGTAGCCGGCGACTGCGCCCTTGGGAAGGTTCTTGTCGCGCGCAACCCAATCGGCGTTTGCGCAATCTTGTTTGGCTCGACGTCCGAAGAGGTGGAGCAGGATCTGGCTGCAAGCTTCCCGGACAGCCGGATTATCTCGAACAACCGCCGGCTTCGCGCTGACCTGACCAAGATTTTGCAATTCATCGCTGTGCCGCGCGATCCGCTTGACCTTGACCTCGACATTCGCGGCACGCCATTCCAGCGCCGTGTTTGGGATGCGCTTCGCACGATTGCGTTTGGAAAACCACTCACCTACGCGCAACTCGCCCGCCGTGTGAGCGGCCCCAAATCGCTGCGAGCAATCGCTCAGGCCTGCGCCGAGAATCCGATCGCCCTGGCAATCCCCTGTCATCGCGTCATGGGCAACAGTGGATCCATAGCGGGCTATCGCTGGGGCATCGAACGCAAGCAGGCGCTGATCAACAAGGAAGTCGCGACCTGATTTAGATGTCCGTTAACCGAAGCCCGCCGGGCGTCCGCCGGCGAGTTTCGATTTACCGACAACAACCGGAGTTCAACAACCATCATCCAGATCTACCTGAAAACGTCCCTCATGGCGGACAACAACCAAAGCACACAAGAGGAGAAGTCATCATGTCAAAGGAAGAAGACAACAAGGTCATTGTTGGCCGGTGGTTCACGAATTTTTGGGGCAAGACTTGCGACCTCGGAATTGTCGATGAACTCGCTGCGCCCGAGATGCTCCTGCAGTATTCGCTCCACGAACCGCGCCGTGGCCGTGAAGACATCAAGGCGTTCATGACGGACTTTCGGAAAGCGTTCCCCGATCTCAACTTCTGGGGCGCTGCGGATCTAATCGCGGAAGGCGACTACGTCGTCGGTCGATGGGAAGGCGGCGGAACGCATACCGGGCAGGCGTTCAGCGACTTCCTGGCGGGATCGCTGCCGGCCAACACCGGCCGCAAGATGAAATTCACCGGCACGACCGTGTTGAAACTCAAGGACGGAAAGATCCTCGAGGAAATCGGTCTTGACGATGGGGTAACGGCCTTGCAGCAACTCGGCCTCATCCGCGCCGCGTAATCGTACCGTGCCCTGTACCGATCGCAGAAACCTCAAAGAAAAATCCGGCGACCTCGCGGTCGCCGGTGCGACCCCATGGCACTTGGCCTACACTGCCGTTTGGCCGAATGGCCGCTTCGCGCCAGCAGCAGTCGTCCCGTAACAATGGAACATTATTAGCCGACGGCATCGCGCCTGCGACAAATTAACCTGACGGGCAAAATTTCGCTTAACCTGTCGGGCAAATCACTTTTACAAATTCGCCCGTCTCACCCGGCAACAGGGGCGTATCGCGATCGTCACGAACGCGGGATGGGATGCGGTGGACGTGACAGCGTTGGGCGCGCAGGTGATGGCAGGGCGGGTTTCCCCGTGAGCGATCGGACGGCGCGCAGACGAACGGCGCTGAAGCGTACGGCAAAAACGTGTGGTCCTGACGCCTCAGCGGTTGGCGTCAAGTCTTGCGGAGGTGCGGAAAGCCCGACCGGGCCTTTCGTGCCAGCTTCCGTGAGGCGACGGAGACAACAAAGCCCAATTCTCCGGGGAGAGCGCGCTATAAACCGTAAATCCATTGCGCAGGGAATGTCGGATTGCCTCCGCTGAACCTGTATGCTCGTGTGCGCTTTCTTTTGTGCACTTTGCACACGAGACCGCGGGTGCAGTGCGCACCCGGCATTCCCTGCACCCTTGTTTCGAGGGTATCGGCACATGACCCGGACGCTATCGCGCCGCGGGAATGCGACGCCATATTCGGTCGTGGTCGCCCACGGCCACTGGCGCTGTGATGGGATGGCGATATATTTGGAGCAACGCAAACGCGTCGATCCAGCGATCGGAATTCGGCGGATGGTTATGGTTCCGGACGACATTTCACCCCACGGCGATCTGTGGCGCTCGATCCGGCGCGAGGCAGAAACCGCCTTGGCCCGCGACCCGACATTTGGCCGCTCTTTGTCGGCCTCGGTTCTCGATCATCCCGATCTCGGGGCCGCGGTGTCCCATCAGATCGGACAGCGGCTCGGCAAAAGCACCCGCGATCGACATCAGTTCGAGCGCTTCGCCAATGAAGCATTTGCGGCTTCACCCGATCTCGTTGATGCCGCGAGCCGCGATCTTGAGGGGATCGTCCTGCATGATCCAGCATCCGCGGCGCTGCTGCCGGCGCTGCTAAATTTCAAGGGATATGTGGCGTTGCAGGCTTGGCGCGTGTCGAACTGGCTCTGGCGTCAGAACCGGCGGGATCTCGCTCTCTTGTTGCAAAGCGAGTCTTCCGATTCACTTCAGGTCAGCATCCACCCGTCTTCATCGATCGGAACATCGGTGTTCCTGGATCATGCCACCGGCATTGTGATCGGCTCGTTCGTGACCATCGGGGACGAGGTGACCATCCTGCAGAACGTTACGGTCGGGCGGAAAGCCGAAACCCCGAACCGCGCGCCGAGGATCGGCAGCGGCGTCCTGCTCAGCGCCGGGGCAACAATTCTCGGTGACGTCAGCATCGGCGACTATGCCAAGATCGGGGCGGGGGCGGTCGTGACCAGCGACGTCCCGAGCGGTTGCACGGCGGTCGGGGTGCCTGCACGCCTGACTAATTGCCCCGAACCGGCCCTAGCCTGACCTACGGTACGAGCTAGTCCGGACAGACCCAGCAAGGCCCTTTCGTCCACCCGCGGCGCCCTCATTTCGCCACCCAAAATTCCCTTTGGTAACCGCGTGTTAACCATGATTAGCGTCTGGTTAGAGGCGTAATGACGCGCTGATAGCCCTCGTTTTGACACGTTGGCAGGGGATGCAGGCCCAGCCTTTGGACGGGCGTCCCATGCGACACAAAAAAGGCTCTCGCGCTGGCGCTTAACGCCGCGCCCTGCGCGGCCGTGGAACCGGCAGCCATTTGCTCCCGGAGGATTTTGGGACACTTGCGTTGAGAGGATATCGCTTATGAATCCGGCCGACGTGGCTCAGTCAGCCCTGCCGATCGCATCCGCCGACGTATCGCTGATTGCCCTGTTCCTGCAGGCTCACTGGATTGTGAAAGCGGTGATGCTCGGGCTGCTCGCCTGTTCCGTCTGGGTCTGGGCGATCGCGATCGACAAGATGTTCCTGTATTCGCGCACCAAGCGCGCGATGGACCGCTTCGAGCAGGCGTTCTGGTCAGGCGAGTCGATCGAGGAACTTTATCGCGCGCTGTCGGCCAAGCCGACCCAGTCGATGGCGGCGTGTTTCGTCGCCGCGATGCGCGAATGGAAACGCTCGTTCGAAAGCCATGCGCGATCCTTCGCCGGCCTTCAGATGCGGATCGAGAAGGTCATGAACGTTTCGATCGCCCGCGAAATCGAACGGCTGGAACGCCGGCTCCTGGTGCTCGCAACCGTCGGCTCGGCGGGTCCCTTCGTCGGCCTGTTCGGTACCGTCTGGGGCATCATGTCGAGTTTCCAGTCGATCGCCGCCTCGAAGAACACCTCGCTGGCGGTGGTGGCCCCGGGCATCGCCGAGGCGCTGTTTGCCACGGCGATCGGCCTTATCGCCGCCATTCCGGCGACTATCTTCTACAACAAGTTCACCTCCGAGGTGAACCGGCAGGCCCAGCGGCTGGAAGGCTTCGCCGATGAATTTTCAGCGATCCTGTCGCGCCAGATCGACGAGCGGGCGTGAAGGGCGGTATAGTGTGAGCGCATCGTGAGCACCAGAATATGGCGATGAACATGGCAGGTTCGTCCGGCGGCGGCCGCCGCGGCCGGCGTCGCGCCGTGATGGCGGAGATCAACGTCACGCCGATGGTGGACGTGATGCTGGTGCTCTTGATCATCTTCATGGTGTCGGCGCCGCTGTTGACGGTCGGCGTGCCGCTCGACCTGCCGCAGACCCAGGCCAAGAGCCTCGACCAGGACAAGAACCCGCTGACGCTGTCGGTCAATCTGAAAGGTCAGGTCTTCCTCAACGACAGCGAAATCGCCCTCAACGATCTGGTGCCGAAATTGAAGGCCATCACCGAAGCCCGCGGCGGGCTGGACGAGCGCATTTTCGTCCGCGGCGACAAGAAGGTCGACTACGGTACCGTCATGAAAGTGATGGGGCGGCTTTCGCAAGCCGGCTTCAGGCGCGTGGCGCTGGTGACGGAAGTGGATCAGGGATAATCGCAAAGTGAAGGTCGACAAGACACTCATTGCGTCGGTCGCACTCCACGTCCTCGTGATCGGATGGGGACTGGTTTCCTTTTCGGCGCGCTCGCTCGAAGCGCCGCCGCCGGAGTCGATGCCGGTCGACATCATTTCCGCCGACCAGCTCTCCAAGATCACCGCCGGCACCAAGACCGGCGAGAAGGACAAGCCGAAGCCGCTGGTCGAGAAGGTCGCCGATGCCAAGCCGGTCGATGACGACGCCGTCGGCAAGATCACCGAAAAGAAGGAGGTCGTGACGGCGTCGGCGCCGGAACCGCCGCCGAAGCCGGTGGAAAAGCCGGTCGAGAAAAAGCCCGATCCGCCGAAACCGGTTGCCGAAAACAAGCCCAAGGACGAGCCGAAGCCGATCGAGAAGAAGCCCGATCCGCCCAAGGTCGATCCGATCGCCGAAGCCTTGAAATCGGAGGATAGCAAGAAGCCGGTGCCGAAGCTGGAAGCCAAGGCTGCCCCGCCGCAGCCGCCGAAGCCAAAACAGGAACGCACCTTCGATCAATCGAAGATCGCGGCCCTGCTCGACAAGCGCGATCCGACCCGGCAGGCCATCACCGGCGCGGCGTTGAACTCCTCGGCCGCGCTCGGGACCACGCGCGGTACAGCGGTGACCTTGTCGCAGTCCGAACTTGACGCCATGCGGGCACGGCTGGCGAGCCTGTGGAACGTGCAGCCGGGCGTCGAACATCCGGAGGAACTCTACGTCACGGTCCGCATCCGGCTGAATCCGGATCGCCGCCTCGCGGCCCCGCCGCTGGTCGTCTCCACCGGCAACTCGGCGCGATATCAGGCCGCGGCGGAAGCCGCGGTTCGCGCTGTCCTGCAGGGGCAGCCCTACACAATGCTGCGAGACGAGACCTACGAGCAGTGGAAATACATGGACATCGATTTCGATCCCAAGCAGATGTTTCATAGTTGATGCTTTTTGAAAATGAGCCAGCAATGCCCGTGACGTCGTTTTCGCTTCCCCCGTTGCCGCTGTCCCGCCGCGACGTCCTGATCGGCGGCGCCGGAGCCGCCACGGGCCTGTTGCTGCCGTCGCTGGCGAACGCGCAGACGAAACTGCAGGTCACCGAAGGCAACGTCGCGCCGCTTCCGATCGCGATTCCGGATTTCGTGGCGGGGTCGCCGGCCGACGGCGAGGTCGGGGTCGGCGTCGCCCAGGTCATCACCAACAATCTCAAGCGCAGCGGGCTGTTTGCGCCGATCGATCCGGCGGCTTTTATCGAGCGGATTTCCGACACCGACAAAGCGCCGCAGTTCCAGAGCTGGAAGGCCATCAACGCCCAGGCCCTGGTCACCGGCCGCATGACCCGCCAGAACGACGGGCGCCTCAAGGCCGAATTCCGCCTGTGGGACGTCGCCTCCGGCCAGCAGCTCACCGGCCATCAATATGTCACCTCGCCGGAATACTGGCGGCGGATCGCACACATCATTTCCGACCAGATCTACGAGCGCCTGACCGGAGACCAAGGCTATTTCGACAGCCGCGTGGTATTCGTCGACGAGAGCGGAGCCAAGGAACGGCGCGTCAAGCGGCTGGCGCTGATGGATCAGGACGGCTTCAACGTTCGCTACCTGACCAAGGGCGCCGATCTGGTGTTGACGCCGCGGTTCTCCCCGTCGACCCAGGAAATCACCTATATGGAATTCGGCCAGGGCGATCCGCGCGTCTATCTTTACCGAATTCGAGACCGGCGAACGCGAGATCGTCGGCAATTTTCCCGGCATGTCGTTCTCGCCGCGCTTTTCGCCGGACGGCCAGCGCGTGATCATGAGCCTGCAACAGGGCGGCAATTCGAACCTGTTCGTGATGGATTTGCGCTCGAAATCGACCACGCGCCTCACCGATACGCCGGCGATCGACACCTCGCCATCCTATGCGCCCGATGGCACCCGCATCTGTTTCGAATCCGACCGCGGCGGCAAGCCGCAGATCTATGTGATGCCTGCGGCCGGCGGACCCGCGCAACGCATATCCTTTGGCGAGGGCAGCTACTCGACCCCGGTGTGGTCGCCGCGGGGCGACTACATCGCCTTCACCAAGCAGGGCGGCGGACAGTTTTCCATCGGCATCATGATGCCCGACGGCTCCGGCGAACGCATCCTCACCTCCGGATTCCACAATGAGGGGCCGACATTTGCGCCGAACGGCCGCGTCTTGATGTTCTTCCGCGACCCCGGCGGCAACGGCGGACCTTCGCTGTTCACCGTCGACATTTCCGGACGCAACGAACAACGGGTACCGACCCCCGGATTCGCCTCCGATCCGGCGTGGTCGCCGCTGCTGTCCTGAGACACCTTATCGTCGCTTGCGCGGCATCCGTGCCGGTCGGCAAAGCTTGCCTAGCTTGCTGATTTATCGGGCGGATTTCAAATCTCGGGGTCAAAGACAACGCCTCGGTAACGATGTTCGCTCAGAAAGACTTCATCTGCGGCGGGTAAAGCTACGGACCTGAAAAGGACGTGCGCGCGCCCGATGCAGCTTGCTGGCCTGACCAAAGACCCTGATCAAAAGATGTCGTCGCCGATTTACGCGGCGCTGGTCTATTCGCTTTTCCAGAATCCGGCACCGATGTTCGCGGGCGCCGTGTTTGCCGCGATCGCGGCGGTGATGACGGCGCTCAAGTCCGGCGACGATCTGCTCTGGCCCTGCGCTGCGCTTCTCATCGTCACCGGCGCCGTGCGCGCGCTTGAGATGCACACGTTCAAGACGCGCGAGTTGACGCTGACCGTCGATGACGCCCCGCGTTGGGAGATACGCTATCAGATCGCGGCGATGTTCTATGCGATGGCGCTTGGGATATGGTGCTTCGTGGCGTTGACGACCAGTGACGACGCCGTCGCCCACATGATTTGCCTGACTGTCACCACGGGCTATATGGCGGCCGGCGTGGGCCGGACCTACGGGCGGCCGTGGATCTTCCATGTGCAGATCGTGCTCGCCTGCGGTCCGATGACGATCGGGCTCGCGCTGCATGGCGATCGCTATTACATCGGAATGGCGTGCCTGAGCCTGCTGTTCTTTGTAGGACTGAAGCAAATCACGACCAGTCTGCAGAATATTTTCGTTCGCGCGCTCGTCGCCCGCGAGCGCGAAGCGGCGCTCGCAAGCCAGTTCGACACCGCCTTGAACAATATGCCGCATGGCCTGTGCATGCTCGCCGCCGACGGACGTCTCGCGGTCATGAATCATCGTTTTAGCGAGATGATGAACCTGTCGGACGATCTCGTGCATCGCGGCGCCAGCGCGACGGCCATCGTCGACGCCTGCGTCAGCGCCGGATCGATCTCGGATTCGAGCGCGAAGATGATCCTTGCGGAAATCGAGAATTCGCAGGCCAGGGATATCATCACCGCCGATCCCGACGTCGACAGGGCGCGGTCGCTGTCATGGAAATTTCAGCCGATGCTCGGCGGCGGCAGCGTCGTACTGGTGGAAGACATCACCGAACGGCGGAACGCCGAGGCCAGGATCAGCCATCTCGCGCGATACGACGAACTCACCGAACTTCCCAACCGGGTCAATTTCCGCGACGAAATCGAGCGGCTTCTCGCCATCTCTCACGATGCCGAGCGATTGTCGGCATTGCTGTTCGTCGACCTCGATCAGTTCAAGCAGGTCAACGACACGCTCGGGCATCCCTGCGGCGATCAGCTGCTGTGCGCCGTCGCCGACCGGCTGCGGGCCATGCTGCGCCCCGAGGACTTCGTGGCGCGGTTCGGCGGCGATGAATTCGTGGTGTTCCAGCAGGATATCAAATCGAACGAGGACGCCGCCGGTCTTGCCCGGCGAATTGTCGATCACCTCAGCGAGCGCTATAGAATTGACAATCACCTGGTCGAGATCGGCGCCAGCGTCGGCATCGCGATGACGTCGCCACCCGGCATCAGCGCCGACACGCTGTTGAAGAACGCGGACATGGCGCTGTATCGCGCCAAGGCCGACGGCCGCGGAACCTTCTGCTTCTTCCGTGACGAGATGGCGCAAACCGTCGAGGCGCGGCGCATTCTGGAGCTCGACCTGCGCACCGCGCTGGCCAATGAGGAATTCGAGCTGTTCTACCAGCCACTCGTCAACCTCAAGTCGGGGCGAATTGCGACCTGCGAAGCGCTGCTGCGATGGAATCATCCGGTGCGCGGCACGGTTTCCCCGATCGACATCATTCCGGTCGCCGAGGACATGGGTCTGATCGTCGATCTCGGCCGCTGGATCCTGCGCAGGGCGTGCATGGAGTGCATGAAATGGCCGGAGGGCGTCAGCGTCGCGGTCAATTTCTCGCCGCAGCAGTTCCATCAGCGTGACGTGTTGAGCGAGGTTCGTTACGCGCTCGAGGTCTCGGGGCTGTCTGCGAACCGTCTCGAAATCGAGATCACCGAATCGTCGCTGCTGCGCAACACCCAGTTGACCCACGACGTGTTGTCGCAATTGCGCACCATCGGCGTGCGAATTTCGCTGGACGATTTCGGCACCGGCTATTCGAGCCTGAGCTATCTGCATAATTTCCCGCTGCAGAAGGTGAAGATCGATCGGTCCTTCCTGGAGGGTATTGACAGCGATCGGCCGCTGACGCTGCTGCGCGGCGTGGCGCGGCTTTCCACGGACCTCGGAATGTCGGTGGTGGTCGAAGGCATCGAGACCAACGAGCAGCTCGACCTGATCAGCGCCGACGGCACGGTGACCGAGGCGCAGGGCTATTTGTTCAGCCGGCCGGTGCCGGCGGTCCGGATACGGCAGTTGCTGAATGCGTCGCATGGCCGGCGTTCGCCGGACGACAACATCATTGCGGTCCCGTCGCGATCGATCGCCCGAAAATAATCTTGCCCAGCCGGCGTCCGGCAGGAAATTTATGTCTCGTTTGAGCCCGATCCGGCCCATTTGTGCTGCCCGGCGGGGTTAACCCTATATTCCCGATCCCTTTGCGTCGCGGTTAGGAAGCTGTTAACCTTTCTACATTCACCCGCAAGTTGTCAGCGTTAAGGGAATGTTAGATGAGGTCGGCCGAGGCAGCGCGCGGGGTAATTGGACGAAGTGCTAGCCTTCTCGATCACGTCGATTATCGCCTCGCCGAGACGCCTGCGGAAAAGGAGGAGATCTACCGGCTGCGCTACCGCGCCTATCTGCGCGAGGGTGCGATCCTGCCTTCCGAATCGCAGCGGGTGACCGATCGATACGATGATGCGCCGAATGCCTGGATTTTTGGCGTCTACCTTCATGGCGAACTCTGCAGCTCGATTCGCGTCAGCGTGGCGACGTCGGAATGGCGAATGTCGCCATCGGTCGAGCTGTTTGGCGACCTGCTTCACCCCGAGCTCGACAAGGGCCGGGTCTTCATCGATCCAACCCGCTTTGTCGCCGACCCCGAGAAGGCAAGGCGTTTTCCTGAACTGCCCTACGCAACGGTGAGGCTGGGGTACGTCGCAGGCGTTCATTTCAATGCCGACGTCGGCCTGGCCCTCGTTCGTGCGGAGCACCAGGCGTTTTACCGTCGGCTGTTTCTGCAGCACTCCTGGGGCGAGCCGAGGTTGCTGGCAGGGCTGTTAAAGCCGGTTGGCTTGATGGCGGCGCATTATCCGACCCTGCGCGAGAAGGTATTCGCACGGTATCCCTATCTTCACTCGAGCGCCTTCGAGCGCCGGATGCTGTTCCAGCGCAGCGGCGAACGGCTCTTGCCGGTATCGGATGCGCCGGTGTCGCCGTTCGAGCGTGCTTCGATCGTCCCGCAGCAGTCCTGACGCAAACTGTCTCGGGGTCCGAGGTTCGGTCAGCGGCACTGATTTTGTGCATAAGCCCGGCGAATAGGCTTCAGAATTCACCTTAAAACGGGTGGTTCCCGGTCGCGTCCCGCTTGCCTTCACCCTCGCGCCACATTTACAACCCATTAACTATCGCGGGTGCTTTTCGCTGTTTGTCGGCATTTGATCGGGTCTGGCAATACCCTATCAAGGTTGACGGAACGTTCGCTTAACCATCGCCCTGTAGACCGGGTGACAGTCGAAAAACGTGAGCGTGGAGGCTCCGGAATGAAACATCAGATGCGTATCCTCCAGGGATTGAAGCTGGCCGCGGTGCTCGCGGTGGCGCTGTCGATGGGCGCCTGCGCCAACAAGAACCTCGGCGCCGACGGCGCAATGGCGAGCGCGGCGACCCCGGGCAGCCAGCAGGATTTCGTGGTCAATGTCGGCGACCGCGTGTTCTTCGAGAGCGACCAGACCGATCTGACGCCGCAGGCGATCGCGACCCTGGAGAAGCAGGCGCAATGGCTGCAGAGCTACAATCGCTATTCCTTCACAATCGAAGGCCATGCGGATGAACGCGGCACCCGCGAATACAACATCGCGCTGGGTGCACGGCGCGCCCAGTCGGTCCGTACCTTCCTCGCCTCGAAGGGCATCGATCCCTCAAGGATGCGGACGATCTCCTACGGCAAGGAACGCCCGGTCGCGGTCTGCAACGATATCTCGTGCTGGTCGCAGAACCGCCGGGCCGTCACCGTCCTGAACGCCAGCTCTTAAGCCGCGTTCGCTTTCGCCAATTTGTCGCCGGCGCCTTCGGGCGCCGGTTTTGTTTTGAGCGGCCAGCGTCGGCGATATCGGGGCGCTTGATTGTTTCTCAGGCGACACTAAACCATTCGGGCGAGGGAGCGCCGGGATTGGGACAACAGTCACATTTTTGGCATACTCGATCTCTCAATGTGTTTCCGCTTTCGATGTCACGCCGGTTCGTCGTCAGGCCAGAATGTCATCCAGATTTCATGGAACTACCCGCGCCGCAGCGATGGCTGCGCTGCTGGCGCTGGCGTCGCCGGCAATGACTCCACAGGCCTTCGCGCAATCCGATGACGCTGGCGCGGAAATGCGCATTCAGCAACTTGAGAATCAGTTGCGGCAGCTCACCGGCCAGAACGAGGAGCTGCAGTACCGCAACCGGCAGCTCGAAGAGCGCCTGAGGCTGCTGCAGGGAGGCGCGCAAGCCGCCCCTGGCCAGCCTGCCGCGCTTGGTCCGCCTGTCGCCCTAGGTCAGCCTCCTGTGGGCCAGTCCAGCGTCGCCGTGGCGCCTCCGGTGCAGCCGGCCTATCGGCAACCACAGGCCCAGCCGGCCTATGAGCCACAGATTGCCGCGCCGGCGCCGATCGTCCAGGAGCCGGCACCTCAAGGCTCACCTCAAGGCCGCCGCCGCGGCGATGCCTTTGATCCCAGCCAGTCCCCGAATGCCCCGGGCGCGCCGCACGCGCTCGGCGGCGGTCAGCTCCCGATCCCGGCCGAAGCGCCAGTCGGCGCACCCGGCGGACGCGGGGTGGGAGAACCGCTCGACCTGGCCAACACCGGCGGCCCGCGCAATCCACAGGGCACGTTGCCGCCGCCGCCGTCGCGCAATCCCGGCGCGGCCGGCACCCTTAGCACTCTGCCGCCATCGGCAACGCCGAAGGACGAGTTCGACCTCGGCATCGGCTACATGCAGCGCAAGGACTATGCGCTGGCCGAAGAGACCATGCGCAACTTCGCGCAGAAATATCCCAGCGATCCCCTGATGGCGGATGCGCAATACTGGCTCGGCGAGAGTTTTTTCCAGCGCCAGCAATATCGCGACGCCGCGGAATCCTTCCTCGCGGTGACCACCAAATTCGACAAATCGGCGAAGGCCCCGGACGCCTTGCTGCGGCTCGGACAATCGCTGGCGGCGCTGAAGGAGAAGGAGGCCGCCTGCGCCGCGCTTGGCGAGGTGACCCGCAAATATCCGCGCGCCTCCAGCGGCGTCAAAGCGGGCGTCGACCGCGAGCAGAAGCGGATCAAGTGCTAGACTATCCTGGCGGATCTGATCCGAAACCGGTTCCTTAGAACGCCATGCCCGACGATGACAATTCCCCGATCTCGGCAAGCGACGCGAAACGCCTGTTCGCCGACTGGAGGAGTGCGCCGGCGATCGTTCTCGCGGTGTCCGGCGGACCGGATTCGATCGCGCTGATGTGGCTCGCGGCGCGCTGGCGCCGTGCTTTGGCGCGCGGTCCGCGCATGATCGCCGTCACCGTCGATCACGGCTTGCGCGAGGAGGCGGCGGCCGAGGCGCGTCAAGTCAAGCGCCTGGCCCACAGCCTCGACCTGCCGCATCGCACGCTGCGCTGGACCGGCGCCAAACCGAAAAGCGGATTGCCGGCCGCGGCGCGCGACGCACGGTACCGCCTGCTGGTGCAGGCGGCGAGAAAGGACGGCGCGACGCATATCCTTACCGCCCATACCCGCGACGATCAGGCCGAAACCCTGTTGATGCGCATGCTGCGCGGCAGCGGCATCGCGGGTCTGGCGGCGATGGCGCGCGAGTCCGAGCGCGATGGCGTGCGGCTGGCGCGCCCGTTGCTGAATGTTTCGAAAGCGCAGCTCGTCGCGACACTCAACAAGGCCGGGATTGCATTCGCCGACGATCCGACCAACCGCGACGCCAAGTTCACCCGTTCGCGTCTTCGCGCGGTGATGCCGGTTCTTGCCGCTGAAGGCGGCGATAGCCGCAATCTGGCGCGGCTGGCGTCGCGGCTTGCCAGGGCCAACGCGGCGGTGGAGGTGCTGGTCGATGGTGCCGAACGTTACCTCGCGCTGAGGGATCGGCAAACGCAGCAACCGGGGTTCGATACCAAAACCCTTGATGCCAAAAACCTTGACGCCAAGACGTTCGATGCCAAGGCCTTTGCCGTGATGTCGGAAGAAATCCGGCTGCGGCTACTGCTGCGCGCGATCAACCGGTTCGGTCATGAGGGACCGGCCGAGCTTGGCAAGGTGGAAGTCTTGGTGGCGGCATTGGACCGGACCGTCGCCGAAAACGTCGCGGGACGGCGCCCCAGGTTGAAGCAGACCCTCGCCGGCGCATTGGTAAGCCTGACCGGCGACCGGATCCGCATCGAGCCGGCGCCGCCCCGCCGGTCGAGCAGGGACTAGAACACCGGCAGTGGCGTTCATAATCCATTCGGGAGTCTTAACCACCCCCGAAAACACCGGTTTCACCGCCATTATTTGAGCGGGAATCGGGCTAGGATGCGCTAAATAGTCCTGCGTGGTTCCCTTGGCAGCGACCGGGGCGGCACCTAGATTGTAATGCAGTCGACCGAGGGGGAATCCCCGGTGCCTGCCCAAGGACACAAGGCCGCGATCCGCGCGACCACGAAGGAAGATCGATGAACGCCAATCTGCGCAACTTTGCTCTCTGGGTCATCATCGTTTTGCTGTTGCTGGCACTGTTCACGCTCTTCCAGAATCCTGGTCAGCGCGCGTCCTCGCAGGACATCTCGTTCTCGCAGCTGTTGACCGAGGTCGATCAGAACCACGTTCGCGACGTCGTCATCCAGGGGCCGGAGATTCACGGCACCTTCAACAATGGCTCGAGCTTCCAGACCTATGCGCCGAACGACCCGACGCTGGTGTCGCGGCTCTATAACGGCAAGGTTCAGATCACCGCGAAGCCGCCCGGCGACAACGTGCCGTGGTTCGTGTCGCTGCTGGTTTCCTGGCTGCCGTTCATCGCGCTGATCGGGGTCTGGATTTTCCTGTCGCGGCAGATGCAGGGAGGCGCCGGCAAGGCGATGGGCTTTGGCAAGTCGCGCGCCAAGATGCTGACGGAAGCGCACGGCCGCGTGACGTTCGAGGACGTTGCCGGTGTCGATGAGGCCAAGCAGGACTTGCAGGAGATCGTCGAATTCCTGCGCGACCCAGGCAAGTATCAGCGGCTCGGCGGACGGATTCCGCGCGGCGTGCTGCTGGTCGGTCCTCCCGGCACCGGCAAGACGCTGATCGCGCGTGCGGTGGCCGGCGAGGCCAACGTTCCCTTCTTCACGATTTCGGGCTCGGACTTCGTCGAGATGTTCGTCGGCGTCGGCGCCTCTCGCGTCAGGGACATGTTCGAGCAGGCCAAGAAGAACGCGCCCTGCATCATCTTCATCGACGAAATCGACGCGGTCGGCCGCCATCGCGGCGCCGGCCTCGGCGGCGGCAATGACGAGCGCGAGCAGACGCTGAACCAGTTGCTGGTCGAGATGGACGGCTTCGAGGCCAATGAAGGCGTGATCCTGATCGCCGCCACCAACCGGCCCGACGTGCTCGACCCGGCGCTGCTGCGCCCGGGCCGTTTCGACCGCCAGGTGGTGGTGCCGAATCCGGATGTCGTCGGCCGCGAACAGATTCTGAAGGTTCACGTCCGCAAAGTGCCGCTGGCGCCGGATATCAACCTCAAGACCATCGCCCGCGGCACGCCCGGCTTCTCCGGCGCCGACCTGATGAACCTCGTCAACGAGGCGGCGCTGACTGCCGCACGCCGCAACAAGCGCATGGTGACCCAGGCCGAGTTCGAGGAGGCAAAAGACAAGGTCATGATGGGCGCAGAGCGCAAGTCGCTGGTGATGACCGAAGAGGAGAAGATGCTGACCGCCTATCACGAAGGCGGCCACGCCATCGTCGGGCTCAACGTGATCGCGACCGATCCGATCCACAAGGCGACCATCATTCCGCGCGGCCGTGCGCTGGGCATGGTGATGCAGCTGCCCGAGCGCGACAAGCTGTCGATGTCGCTCGAGCAGATGACCTCGCGGCTTGCCATCATGATGGGCGGCCGCGTCGCGGAAGAACTGGTGTTCGGCCGCGAGAAGGTTACTTCGGGTGCGGCCTCCGACATCGAGCAGGCGACCCGGCTGGCGCGCATGATGGTGACGCGCTGGGGTCTTTCGGAAGAGCTCGGCACCGTGTCCTATGGCGAAAACCAGGACGAGGTGTTCCTGGGCATGTCGGTCTCGCGCACGCAGAACGCTTCGGAGGCGACGGTGCAAAAGATCGACAGCGAGATCAGGCGCCTGGTCGAAGAAGGCTATAACCAGGCGACCAAGATCCTGACCGAGAAGCGCGCCGATCTCGAAGCTTTGGCCAAGGGCCTGCTTGAATACGAGACGCTCACCGGCGACGAGATTTAGGATTTGCTCAAGGGCAAGAAGCCGAACCGCGAATTGGTGCTGGAGCCGACCACGCCGCGTGCCTCGGCGGTGCCGCCGGCCGGCAAGCCGCGCCCGCGCCCCGATCCGGATCCCGGACTGGAGCCGCAGCCGCAGGCATGAACCTCTGAACGAAAGCGGGCGCTCAGGCGCCCGTTTTTTTGTGGTCCGCTCCATGCGCGATTAGGCCGCATCGCCGTGGTGCGTCGATCGTGACTACAACTGTTCGGGCGACACGCAAGGAAAGTACGACGATCTCGCGAATTGCCACTGGGTTCGCCATGCACGTCATCGAATGCGAGGTCCCGTCCAGCAGCGCGCTGGGCCGGGATATGATCGGAAACGCACACTTTCGCGATTCTTACCGCGCGCCGCTGGCGCGTCCGGAACTCGGTGTTGTGGAAATTTTCTTTGCCCTATTCGGACATACTCCGTTGTGGATGAAGCTTCTGCTGATTGCCCGTAATGCAGCGGCCAGGCTGTTCGGTTTGGAAGCTCCGACTGTCGCGGAGATCATGAAGCCCACCGTCAGGAGCGAATACCGCGTCGGCGAAAAGATCGGCCCTTGGCCGATCTTCGTTATCGGCGATAATGAACTTGTCGCGGGTCGTGACAACAAGCACATGGACTTCAGGCTGTCACTGCTGAAGGCGATCGACGGCGATGCGACGAGCGTCATCGTCTCAACGATATGCACTGTGCATAATGTCTTCGGGAAGATCTATTTGTTCTTCATCATTCCCTTTCATCGCGCGGGCGTTCGGTCGTTGATGTCGAACGCTGTCGTGGCGAAGCGGTTATGAGTTTTCAAACGCGGACTCGGGGAGAAATCCTATTTCGAGGATGGAAGCGCGCCGCCCCCGGAAACTCTCGTATTACGTCTTCCGCAAAACGATTATGAATAGCGTCCATCTTGCCGCCATGGCATGATTTCGGCGGCGACATGAGTGCGGACAACCGCACCCGTCGCGGTGGTCATTTGAACGCGCCGAAAAAAGGGGAGGGCGTCGATGCGTTTCGTCAAGGGATTTGCCGTCGTCGCCGCGGTTGCCGCGCTGAGCTGGCCCGCGGCCTCGCTGGCCGCCGAAATGCGCGGCGTTACATCAACCGAAATCAGGATCGGCCAGACCATGCCGTATAGCGGCCCGGTTTCGGCGTTCGGCGCGCTCGGGAAGGGCGAGGTTGCCTATTTCAAGATGCTCAACGAGCGCGGCGGCATCAATGGCCGCAAGGTCAATCTGATTTCGCTGGACGACGGCTACGCGCCGCCGAAAGCCGTTGAGCAGACCAGGCGGTTGGTCGAGAGCGATGAAGTCGCGCTGATTTTCTCCTCGATCGGCACCGCCCAGAACACCGCGATCGCCAAATATCTGCAGGGCAAGAATATCCCGCAATTGTTCGTAGGCTCCGGCGCCTCGAAATTTTCCGACATCGCGCAGTACCCGCAGGCGACCCTGGGCGTGCAGGGGCCGTTCCGTTACGAGGCGCGGCTCTATGCGCGCTACGCGCTGGCTAAGAATCCGAATGCGAAATTCGCCGTGATTTCACAGAACGACGATTTCGGACGCGACTATCTCCTGGGACTGAAGGATGTGCTCGGCGATAAATACGATTCTCTCCTCACCAGCGCGACCTACGAAATCCAGGACCCGACAATCGACTCCCAGATCGTCAAGCTGAAAGCCTCCGGCGCCGACGTTCTGTTGATCGCGGCGACGCCGAAATTCGCGGCGCAATCGATCCGCAAGGTCCACGAGATCGGGTGGAAGCCGATGACGTTCCTGTCCAACGTCGCGGTCTGGATCAATACGGTGATGGAACCCGCGGGGCTGGAGGCCGGCGTCGGCATTCTCTCTACGGCCTATATCAAGGACCCCGACGATCCAGCCTGGAAGGACGACGCCGCCGTCAAGGCATGGCGGGAGTTCATGATCAAATACGCGCCTGACGGCGACCTGCATGATGCCAACTACGTCAATTCCTACAACAGCGCGATGGCGCTGGAGGCCGTGCTGAAAGCCTGCGGCGACGATCTGTCGACCGAGAATATTCTGAAACAGGCCTATTCCATCAAGGATCTGGAATTGCCGATGCTGCTGCCCGGCATCAAGATCAACACGTCGCCGACCGATCACGTTCCGGTCGAGCAGATGCAGTTCATGCGCTTCAACGGCAAGAGCTGGGAGCGATTTGGGGAGCTGCAGACCGGGAATTAGGTGACCCTGTCATTCCCGGGCGCGCACCTTCGCGCGAACCTCAGATGCGCAATTGCGCATCGGGGAATCCTCGAGGTTCCGGGTTCGCCGCTTCGCGTCGCCCCGGAATGACGAGAATATCATCCTATTAGCCTGCCGACTTCGGCCGCCACCAGCGACCAGCATTTCGCGCCGAATTTCTCCTTACAGGTCCTGGCGCTGCTGGCGGGCATATTTGGTGATGTTGCCCGATTGCACTTCCGTCGAAATCAGGCCGTTTGGCCACGAAAATCCGGCCATCGGAACCCTGCCGCTTAAGATTTCTTAAGGCCTGTTTGCCCTATTGATGGTGGAAGCGCAGGCTCCCGCCAAGCCGTGGGCCGCGTAGCAGGGACTTCGCATGGCCACGCCGACATCCGCCCCGACCGTCATTCCCCATCAGAGCGCGATACCCGCGCCGCTGTTCAACGTGTGCTTCGTGCTGCTGGTCATCAACGTCTGCTATTTCCCGGCGGCCTATTTCTCGCATTGGTGGATTTACGATCCGGACGGGCTCGGTATCCCGACCGATTTCGTCAACGTCTGGGCGGCCGGGCGGCTGGTGCTCGAGGGCCATCCGGCGCTGGCCTATGATTGGGATATCCAGAAGCAAGTCGAGCTCGCGCTGCTGCGTCAGGATTTCCCCGGCTATTTCGCCTGGCACTACCCGCCGCCGTTCCTGTTCGTTGCCTCGTTGCTGGCGCAGTTTCCGTATTCGGTTGCGTTCATCTCCTGGGTTTCGGTGAGCCTTGTTCCTTATCTCGCCATGATGCGCGGGATCGTCGGGCGCCCGTTCGGCTGGATGCTCGGCATCGCGTTTCCGATGGTATTCAATAACGCTCTGGTCGGGCAGAACGGCTTTCTCACCGCCTCCCTGATCGGCGGCATGCTCTATCTGATGCCGGCGCGGCCGATCCTCGCGGGCGTCTGCCTCGGGTTGTTGAGCTACAAGCCGCAATACGGCCTCTTGTTTCCGCTGGTGCTGATCGCGGCATCGCAGTGGACGGTGTTCTTTACGGCGGCCGTCGTTGCGGTCGCGATGGCCTTTACGTCCTGGCTCGCATTCGGCACCGAGAGCTGGCAGGCCTTCTTTCACTGGATGCCGATGTTCTCGCAAGCCTTCCTCACCGAGGGCAAAGCCACCTGGTGGAAGTTGCAGAGCCTGTTCTCGCTGGTCCGTTATCTCGGCGGCACCGAGCAGCTGGCATGGGCCTTCCAGTGGGTGCTCACCGCCTCGGTTGCGGTAGTGCTGGTGCTGATGTGGCGCAGCCGCGTCAGCTATACGGTGAAGGCCGCAGCGCTCGCCGTCGGCACGTTGCTGACAACGCCATATCTGTTCATGTACGACATGATGGTGCTGGCGGTGCCGGTCGCCCTCTTGGTCCGCATCGGACTGAGAGACGGCTTTCGTGCTTACGAATTGCCGGCACTCGGATGCGCGCTCGCTTTGGTCGTGAGTTTTGCATTCCTTGGTGAGCCTGTCGGGCTCGGCGCTACGCTGATTGTCGCGACCCTGATCCTGCGCCGCGCCGGTCCCTGGTGGCGGCGTGAGCCGGCGCCCTCGCTGATGGCGGCCAGTGCTTAAAGCCCCACCGCCTACGCCTGTGAGCGTCTGAATCCAACTTTTGCCGCTTGTCAGACTGCCTGAATAGTTGTTCAGTTCTTCAAAGCGATTTTGCCAAGATCGCTCAAAAACACTGAAGATGCGTGCTTCGCGGCCGATCCCGGATGGCCCGAGGCGCGTGCGGGGATGAGAAGCGCGCCATGGTCTATCGGCGGACCCATCAAGTCGTAAAACGCCTCGCGGCGCGGCGCAGCGCCATTCTGGCGGCAGCGCGCGATGCTGCGGCCGATGGCGGCATGGCCGCAGTGCAGATTGCGCCGGTGGCGATCCGCGCCAATGTCGCCGCCGGCACGGTCTACCGCTACTTCCCCTCGAAGGCCGATCTGATTTCCGAACTGATCGCCGACGTCTCGCGCGATGAACTGGCCGCGATCCGCCGCGCGGCGGACGCAGCCCCCGGACCGTCCTCGGCGCTGGCGGCGGCCATCACCACGGTAGCGGTGCATGTGCTGTCGCAGCGCAAGCTCGCCTGGGGCATTTTGGCCGAGCCGGTCGATGTCGACGTCACCGCCTCGCGGCTCGCAAGCCGCCGCGAGATTGCCGGCGAGATCGCAACGCGCATCGATGCCGCGGTCCGCGCCAATCATCTGCCGGCGCAGGACACCGCATTGGCCGCGACCGCGCTGCTTGGCGCATTGCATGAATTGCTGGTCGGGCCATTGGCGCCGGACAATCTGGACGATCCCGCCAAGCTGCGCGACGCCGTCCAAACCGTGACGCTGCTCGCGCTGCGCGCTGTCGGCGTGATGGACGCCCGCGCCCGCGGCCTCGTAGTGCAGGCGGTGCTGCCGGCGAAAACCCTGGTCGGGGCCTGATCCCTCACCGCCGGATGTCATGCGCCGGTATTCGGCCGGACATATTCTGCCGTATTGGCGGAATAGGAAAAGCTTACATTCGCAACCCATCCCAGGGAGTATTTCATGACCACCACATTCGGATCGGCCAAATGGCAGGGCGGCATCAAGGACGGCAAGGGCGCGATCTCGACCAAGAGCGGCGCGCTGAAGGATTACCCCTACGGCTTCGCCAGCCGCTTCGAGGGCAAGCCGGGCTCCAACCCCGAGGAGTTGATCGGGGCCGCGCACGCCGCCTGTTTCACCATGGCGCTGTCGCTGATCCTCGGCGAGGCCAAGCTCACTGCCGAGCAGATGGAGACCAGGGCCGACGTCACCCTCGAAAAACAGGGCGACGGTTTTGCCATCACCTCCGTGCATCTGACGCTGAATGCGAAAATCCCGGGCGCTGACAAGGCGAAATTCGAGGAGCTCGCGGGCATGGCCAAGGCCGGATGTCCGGTATCGAAGGTTTTGAACACCAAGATCACGCTGGACGCGACGCTGCTGGCTTATACCAAACTTCCGAAGCCTTGACTCATCTAGGCCGTTGCTTGGCCCAACTGAAGCGGCGGCATGCTGTTGAATATTCTTGCCTTCTTGCTACGGCTTGATTGAGTCGTCGAACGCGCAACGAGTTAAAGTCTTCGCATTCCGGTATTAGTCATTCCGGGGCGCATGGAACATGCGAACCCGGAATCCGGAAGTTGTGGTGCGAGATTCCGGGTTCGCACTGACGCGCGCCCCGGAATGATGGGGTGGACGGCCCCCGACGGCATCAGTGTGCCAGACTGGTGATATCGATTCGACCAGACAAGGGAGCCGTCCATGAGCGAGATTAGCATGATTGGTTTGGATTTGGCGAAGAACGTGTTCCAGGTTCACCGGATTGATGCATCGGGAGGCGTTGTGCTGCGGCGCCAGTTGCGGCGTAGTGCAGTGGAGAAGTTCTTTGCGCAACTGCCCCCGTGCACGGTGGGCATGGAAGCTTGTGGCAGCGCCCATCACTGGGCGCGAGTGATCGGCGGCTATGGCCACCAGGTTCGGTTGATGCCGCCGGCCTATGTGAAGCCTTACGTCAAGCGCAACAAGAACGACGGCCGCGATGCGGAGGCGATCTGCGAGGCGATGGGCCGGCCGACGATGCGGTTTGTGCCGGTAAAGAGCGTGGAGCAACAGGCGACGATGGCGGTTCATAGCGCCCGCGCCCTCTTGGTGCGGCAACGCACCATGGTCGCCAACTCGCTGCGAGCTGCGCTGAGCGAACTCGGGATCGTGGCGGCGCAGGGCATCAAGGGATTGCGCGGGCTGATGGCCAGGCTCGAAGCACCGAACGAGGAGATCCCGGAGATGATGCGCGGCGCGCTGTTGCTGCTGGCCAAACACTGGCAGGCGCTCGATGTCGACGAGCGCGCGCTCGAGCGACAGATCGTGCAGGCCACCCGCACCGATCGCGAGGCTCGCCGGCTGATGGAAGTGCCATGCGTCGGCCCGATCATCGCCAGCACGGTTTTGGCCAAAGTGGCTGATGCGAAGGTGTTCCGCAGCGGGCGGGATTTCGCGGCCTGGATCGGACTGACCGGTCGCGATCATGGCACCGGCGGCAAGCATCGCCCCGGGCGCATCTCCAAACAGGGCGACCGCATGCTGCGAGCTCTGCTGATCAATGGGGCGAGCGCTCATCTGCGGCAACAGAAAAGACGCGGCGTCAGCGATCCGTGGCTGCGGGAGCTGCTGGCGCGCCGGCCCTACAAGGTCGTGATGGTGGCGCTCGCTGCCAAGACCGCGCGCATCCTCTGGGCCATGCTGGCCAAAGGAGAACAATACCGGGCTCGCGCGAGCGCGTCGGCTGCTGCCTAGTTGAGGGGCGACAGCCGCCGCGCTCGCGCGTTACTCCGATCGGAAGGGCAACTATGGTGTGATGGCAAAATGGTCAGGAAACCGGGATCGAAACACTCCGCTTCGTCATCGCGCGTCACAGCACGCCGGAATGATTGGAATTCGGTCCGCGATCTCCATCAGGGCCCGCGGTCAAAGGCCGCATTCAGAGGCCGTATACATGACCGCTCCCCGATCCGTTTGCCGAAACACCAAAAAAACCTTGCCGAGAGGGGGCCGTCCATACATGACGACAGGGCAACAACGCCCCTCTCACATGTCCGCGTCGCTGTCGGGACCGACGGAGGCGATGCGCACCATGTTGGTGGTGCCGGGAGCACCCAGCGGCACGCCGGCAACGATGATGACGCGCTGGCCGGCCCGCGCAAAGCCGTCGCGAAACGCGATGCGGCCGGCGCGGCTGACCATATCGTCCAGATCCTTGGCGTCTTCGGCAACCACGCAGTGCACGCCCCAGACCACGGACAGCTTGCGCCCGGTGGCGAGATTGGGGGTGATCGCCACCACCGGTGGCTTCGGCCGCTCGCGTGCGACCCGCAGCGCGGTCGATCCGGAGCTGGTCCAGCAGATGATCGCGGACAGATCGAGCGTCTCGGCGATCTGCCGCGCGGCGTCGGCGATGGCGTCGCCGACCGTCGGCTCCGGTTCGGCGCGCTGCGCATTGAGCACGCCGCGATAGGTCGGGTCGCGCTCCACTTCCTCGCCGATGCGGTTCATGGTGGAGACCGCTTCGACCGGAAATTTGCCGGCCGCGGATTCCGCCGACAGCATGATGGCGTCGGCGCCTTCATAGACCGCGGTCGCGACGTCGGAGACTTCCGCACGCGTCGGCACCGGGCTCTGGATCATCGATTCCAGCATTTGCGTTGCGACCACCACCGGCTTGCCGGCGCGCCGCGCCAGCCGCGTCATCTGCTTCTGCAGGCTCGGCACCCGCTCCAGCGGCAGTTCCACGCCGAGATCGCCGCGCGCCACCATCAATGCGTCGGAGGCCTCCAGGATTTCGGGAAGCCGGTCGATCGCCTGCGGCTTTTCGATCTTGGCCATCACGGCAGCGCGGCCGCGGATCATTTTCTTGGCTTCGACGACGTCCTCGGCGCGTTGCACGAATGACAGCGCCACCCAGTCTATTCCGGTCACCAGCGCGGCTTCGAGATCGGCGCGGTCCTTCGGCGTCATGGCGGAAACCGGCAGATCGGTGTCGGGCAGGCTGACGCCCTTGCGGTCCGACATCCTGCCGCCGATCACGACGCGCGTGACGGCGCGCTCCGGTGAAGTTTCCTCGACGATCAGCCGCACCTTGCCGTCGTCGAGCAACAGCGCATGTCCCGGCTTCAGCGCCGCCAGGATTTCCGGATGCGGAAGCTGGACACGGGTCTTGTCGCCGGGCGTCTTGTCGGAATCGAGTACGAAACTGTCGCCATTGTTGAGCTGGATCGAGCCTTCGGCGAACGAACCCAGACGAAGTTTTGGGCCCTGAAGGTCGACCAGGATGCCGATCGGACGGCCGTAGCTCGACTCGACATTGCGGATGGTCTTGACCAGCTCGCGCATCTTGTCGTGCGAAGTGTGACTCATATTGATGCGGAACACGTCGGCGCCGGCCTCGAACAGGCGGCGGATCATCGCGCTGTCGGAAGATGCGGGCCCCAGCGTGGCAAGAATCTTGATGCGGCGCAGACGTCTCATGGCTTGCTTCCGGGCGCCGCGGCTGGCGGCAGACCAGACGCGCCCGGAGGCATCCCGCCCGGCGAGCCGGGAAGGCCGGGCGTGGAGCCCGGCGAATTGGAAATGCCCGGAAGGCCCCCGGGTCCGCCGGGGCCAACCGTTCCCGGGATACCCGGCACCCGCTGCGCGGGCTGTTCGTTGGATTCTGTCAATTGCACGGTCCAGGCGCGCTGCTCGCCGGTGTCGACCTCGAAGAAGCCGGTGCGGTCGAAACCGCGCGCCAGGCAGTTCTCAGTGCCCTTGATGGTGAATTCCTTATCGCGCGAGCACATGAAGGCCTGTCCCGACCACTCGCCGCCGCGGTCGTAATCGAGTGCATAGATATAATAGTACCGTGCCACCAGCGTGCCGCGCAGCAGGGTCTCACAAGCGCGCGAGGAAACGTTCCACCAGCCTTCGGTGGTCCAGCCCTCCGCATCCTTGTAGCCCAAGGCGATGCCGACCCGGCTTGAGGTATTGTTGCAGAGGCGGAAGTCCGCCGCCGCCGAACTGTTCCACAGGCACATCAAAACGAGCGCCAGCGCCGGCATCAAACCGGCGGTCATGCGGATTGGGAACGGATGACGGGGTTGGGAATCTTCAGGGATCATTCAGTGAAGCTATATCAAATCATTGAAGATTTCGCGTTACCGAACGGGAGCTGTCAAGCAAGGTTTTTCAGCCAACGGGCAGCCGAAATCCGCCTATTGCGGCGCTGTTTGCGCTGCGATATGGCAAAATCTGTGACAACTCCCATCTAATGGCAATATCCCAATAGGAAACGGCGAGCACGCGGCCATGGCCCTTGACGACAAAACACGAACAGAACTCGAAGCCGCCGTCTTCCGGCGCCTGGTCGAGCACCTGCGCTCCCGCACCGATGTCCAGAACATCGATCTGATGAATCTCGCGGGCTTCTGCCGCAACTGCCTGTCCAACTGGCTCAAGGAAGAAGCCGATGCCAAGGGCGCGGCTATGAGCAAGGACGAGAGCCGCGAGGCCGTCTACGGTATGCCCTATGAGACATGGAAGTCGACCTATCAGGGCAAGGCCAGCGCCGAGCAGCTCGAGGCGATGAAGAAAGCCCATAGCGGGCACTGACGCTTTATCCGGCAATCACCCGATCCTTCTCCTCATCTTAGGGAGCGGCATCGGAGTTTATCATCGGGCCGCGCTTCGCGCGGACCCGTTGGCCGCGTCTCGAAGGATGAAGGCCACGGACCTCATGGTTCTCCCGGCGATGCGAAGCATCGTCCGGAGAGGCGCAAGAGCGCCTCACCATGAGGGAGGGAGTCTTTCTCTTGTGGGCGCGCTGTGGATGAACGCGATGTTGCCTTGACGGAAAGCGCGCCACTCTTGAGGGTCATCTCAAGGATGCACCTCGCGGTGAAGCGTGCGGCGCGCCTCATTCCTCCAACCATCAGTTCATCAGGAGTACCCGATGGCCACCTCCGCTGCCGCCGTCCAGGAAGCGCCCGCGACGAAATTCGCCAAAGATCAGCTCAAGGCCATCATCGAGCGCATCGAGCGGCTGGAAGAAGAAAAGAAGACGATCTCCGACGATATCCGCGACGTCTACGCGGAAGCCAAGGGCAATGGTTTCGACGTCAAGGTGCTGCGTACCATCGTCCGCCTGCGCAAGCAGGACGCCAACGAACGCGCCGAGCAGGAGACCATCCTGGAAACCTATATGCAGGCGCTGGGGATGCTGTGAGGCTGTAATATAATACCGGAATGCGAAGACTTTGACTCGTCTGGCGCGTTCGACGACTCAATCAAGCCGTCGCAAGAAGGCAAGAATATTCAACAGCATGCCGCCGCTTCAGTTGGGCCAAGCAACGGCCTAGATGAGTTAAGGCTTCGGAAGTTTGGTATAACTAGCCGCGCAGACCCAATCTCTCGTCGTCCCGGCCAAGCGAGCCAACGGGTCCGGCCTTTGGCCGGCCCGATGACGGGCTCTGCGAGCGCGAGCCGGGATCCATAACCACCGCTGTCAAGAGTTGCGTAGAACTGGCTCCGAACCTCGCTTGAGAGGCTTTGGGTTATGGGTCCTCGCGTTCCAAGAGGACGACGTTGAGATTGTTGAATTGTTGAGTGCCTGACCCAACGATCAGCGCAGCGACGCTGTCCGCATCACGAAGGACTGTATCGCAAGCGTCGCGGTCGCCGATCCCGCGAAGTGGTCGCAGCTGAGTCCCATCAGCGGATCATCGGAGAAACCCATCGCGATCGCGGCCTGCGGCTTGACGAAATAGGCGCGCAACGCGGTCATGTCGGTATCGCCCAGCACGGTGGCATTCATCGACGTGCTCGCGCTCGGCGCCAGCATCATCACCCGCATCCAGACATCGTTGGTCTGGGAAGCGGCGAGCCGGGTCGAGGTCGCGACCACGCTGTCCTGTCCCTGCGCGCCCTTGGCCACGACCGTGTCGATCGTGTTGGCGGCCGCCGGATTGCGCGGGGCGGATGCAGGGCGGGTGCTGAGGGGGATCGGCGCGCTGGCGGCGACGACATTGGCGCGATTAACCGGGGAGGAAGCTGCCGGCGCATAGGCCAGGGCCTGGAACGCAGAGGAAATGCTGGATGTCGATTGCGGGTCGGTGGCCGAGGCCAGCGCCTCGCGGGCGCCGATGGCGGCAACCTGTGCCGGCGTCGCCTGTTGCGGCGTGGCGGGAGCATCGCCCCAGAAGCCGCGCGCATTGATGATGTCAGCTGGCGTCTGCGGTTTGGTTTCGGCCTTCGGCGCCGGTGCGGCCTGCTTCGGCTTTGGCGGCTGGACGACCTGGACGTCGGCCGAGGCCAGCTGGAACGTCGCGGCTGCCGCGGGTTTGGCGCGCGGCGTCGGCACCAGGTCGGCAGATTTGGGGTCGGCGGATTTGGCGGCAGCGGCGGCGGCCGTCTGGCCTGCCGCAACGGGCTTCTCGATGATGACCGGAGCGCTGGCGCCCTCGTCCTCGTCGTCGTTCGACTTACCCTTGAACAGGGCGGCGAACAGGCTCGGCTTGCTTAACGTCGAAGCATCGTCGCCGTCGCCGCGTTTTTCGATGTCGGCGCGGGCCAATTCGAATCCCTTCAGCGGGGTGCCGTCGGAGGGGAGGTGCACGGTGCGGCCGTCGGGGAAGACCCGGGCCAGCTGATCGTGGGTCATCCGCGGCCAATGACGAATGCTGCCGGTGTCGAGGTGGACGAAAGGCGATCCCGAGGTCGGATAGAACCCGACGCCGCCGCGCTGCAGGCGGAGCCCGGCGAAGCGGATCTGTTCAAGCGGCACGTCCGGAATGAAGAAATCCATGGCGTGGCCGAGCATGTGCTGGCTGAAGCGCGCCACGCCTGAGGAACGGCGGCGGAGCATGGCGTTGGTGGCGGGCGAGCGGTAGGAGGAGATGATCTGGATCGGCTTCTTGCCATCGACGTCGCGATAGACTTCCCAGAGGATGTCGAACAAATGACGGTCCATCGTCGTCTGTCCCTGGCTGCGCCAGTCGCGGAGATAGTGGTTGAGCTGCTTCAGCGCCTCTTCGTCATAACGCCCATCGCGCTTGAAGGTGACAGTGAGATCTTCGTCGGAATGGGTGTGGTGGAAGGAAAGGGTGCGGGTTTCGTTCAGCGCGGTCGCGTCGTGGACCGATCCGGCTCCCATCAGGAGCAACAAGGATGTCAGGCCGAGATGGTACCCGGCTTTCGGCAACGATAGCGAGTTGAATTGGCGTGCGAAACCAGTCAGCACGTATGAACCCACCCAGAGGACCGATCGATGAACCCTTCCGCTACCCCGTGTGGCGAAAGAGGGTTAACGCAACCTTACGCTGGGTGGGTTAATCGAGATTTAAGTCCCACCCCCCAAGTCAGTCTTAACCTAACCCGCCGAGTGTGGCGAAAAAGTGCCCACTGGTTAAAGCGAGGTGGAGGATGGTTAACATCTGACGACTCGCCGGCGTGGCGAGGTCGCTGATTCCACAGGGAAATCCGGATCACACGTACTGGACCATGCCTGCCGGGCAAGGTGGACGATCAGCGGGTGATCACCCGCCGCTGCTGCAGCCGGCGGCCCAGGATCGGAGCCGGCGGGGTAGGCGGTCCGAACAGCCGTTCGAAGAATGACGGGCCGGAAAAGCTGTTGTCGCTGGCAAAGCTGACGCCGGCCGGCAGATTGCCGGTCGGACGGGTGTAGCTCGGCTGCGAATGCGCCACGACGTTTTCCAGGTCCCTGTTCCTGGAGTTCTTGAGCAGCGCCAGCATGGCGGCGTCGCGGCCATAGACGTCCTTGCGGATCTGCAGCTTACCGGCATCGTCCACGAACGCCGTCTGGTAGGTGATGTTGACCGGGATCGGGGTGGGGAATTTGATGTCGATCTCGCTATGGCCATACATGCTGCGGATCTTTTCCGGCGTGTAGTGCTCGTTCGGCGCGGTGATGCCGAGCAGGGTCGCGGCGTATTGATCCGGATTCTGCACCCGCATGCAGCCATGGCTGAACGGGCGTTCTTCCTTGTTGAACAAGTTCTTGTCCGGGGTGTCGTGCTGATACACCAGGAACTTGTTCGGGAAATTGAAGCGGATGCGCCCAAGCGCATTGGCCTCGCCCGGCGGCTGCGAAATGTGGATGCTGCCGTCGCGGTCGCGATCGAGCTTCAGCCCCATGCGCTGCAGCACGGTCGGATCCTGCTGCAGCGCCGGCAGGTATTCGTTGTAGATGATCGACGGCGGCACGTTCCAGGTCGGGTTGACCGTGATGAACTTCATGGTCTCCGTCAAAAGCGGGGTCGCATGAATCCCGGGCTGCCCGGTGACGACCTTGGTGCTCCAGACCTGCGCGCCGTTATGCATCACCTTGAGCGTATAATCCGGGATGTTGAGAATGACATAGGCATTGCCGAGCGACGGGGCGCCGAGTTGCCGCGGCAGCCAGCGCCAGCGCTCCATGTTGACGATCACGGTGTCGATCTGGCGGTCGCGCTTCGGGCTGTTGATGGCCTTGACGGTTCTGTCGTCCAGCACGCCGGTGGGCTTCAGTTCGGCGCCCTCCTGGAACTTGCGCACGGCCTCAGCGACCTTGGCATCGTAATGGGTGTCGTCGGCATTTTCCGTGATGCCGAGCTTGGCACGAAGTTGCGGCACGCGTGGATCTTCCATCTCGACCGCGGGCTGCTTCTTGCCGCGCGCCGGGATGAATTTAAGCGCCGGTCCGTCGGCAATCTCAACGACGGGGCCCTCGCCCTGACCGCGCAATTCGGCGAGTTTTGCCTTCAATTCGCGATAGAGCTTTTGCGGTGGGTTATAGCTGTCGAGCGCGGCGGAGGCGTCCTTCGCGGTCGTGACATTGGTCAGCACTTCGGTGGGATCGGTCGGATGATCGGGATAGGAGATATCGGCTGAGACCTGCGTCCAGTGCATCCGGCCGCTCTGCGCCTGGCGCGCATAATCCAGCATGCTGGCGGTGAGTTTCATTTCGGCTTCCGCAAGCTGGTCGGGCGTCGTCGCGGCGGCGAAATCCGGTATCGGATAATCCGAGGCATTCAGGCCTTCGGAAGCCGCATCCTTGAGACGCGCAATGATGCCCTTGCCGCTCGCGGTTAGGCTACCGCCCTGCGTCCACAGTGGCGCAAATTCGCGGGCGGTGTAAAACTTCTCAACTGCCGTTCGCTCGGCCTTGCGGTCGAAATAGCGCAAGGTTTTTGCGCCCAGCATGTCGCGCAGTCTGTCGGCGACCGGCTGATCCGCCGGCGGGACGTTGCTCGCTGCCTTGACGGGCTCCTTGGCAGGTTCTGTGATTGGCGTTGCGGTGGCCGCGGCGGGAGCCGGCGCGGGGGTGGTGGTCGCGGTGTCGCTCTTGCCGGTGTCGGACTTGCTGGTGTCGGTGGCCGGCGCGGCGACGACAGCGGATGGCGTGGTTTCCGGCGTCTTTTCGGTGGCCTTCGCTGTGTCCGCCTTGGCCGTATCGGGCACAGACGCGGTCGTATCCAGTTTGAAATCGTTGATGGTCGGCGGCGGGAGGTTTGCCGGTTCGGGCCGGGGGATTGCAGCATCGATTGCGAGTTCGGCGGCGCTGTTGCGGGCCAGATCGGCCTGAGCCAATGCCGAGGTCGCGGACACCGTGAGGAAGGTTGCCGCGACAGCCATCATCACGCGGTCAAATCCGGCACGGTTTTTCAGGCAGTCAGGCATCGTCAAACCCCTTGGGCGAAACTGCCCCGGCATGGAACAGCTCTGGTCTCGTCCGTACAGCTTTGGCTAAAGCGCCGGCCTCATGGTTTTGAAACGCATTCAGTCAACATCTGGTTCTTGTCTGAATGTGGTCCAAATTTGGAATTGGTACGCCTGCACGCGACGATTTATACGCAGACGGTACGTGCCCCCCTGATGCAGCCAGCGCCATGCGGGGCAGCTCACGACAAACTGACTTCAAACGACCCCCTTTGCAACGGATTGTGCGCTTTTGCCACGCGCTTTTCCGTTTGTCTGTCACCGGCAAGCAACGGTTCGAGAGTTCTGGAAAATGCCGCTCTGTTCAGCCTTTCCTGACGCCGGTACGCCGCAATCCTCCAATCCGCCTCATCTCGATTCGTCTGCGCTACCGGTGGCGGGATCGCCGGCGGCCGTCTCGTCGAGTTTGCGGTAGAGCGTCGAGCGGCCGATTTTCAATCGGCGTGCAACCTCGGACATCTGCCCGCGATAATGCGAGATCGCGAACCGGATGATCTCGCTTTCCAGCTCTTCGAGCGGCCGCATTTCGCCCGACGTCGTCAGCATGGCCAGCGTGCCGGCTGACGGTAGCGGCGCGATAGGTATTTCATTACCGGAAATCATCGCCGGTTCGGTCGAATGGAACGCCGGCCCGACAATCAGCGGCTCGGCCTCGTGGTGGGCTTCCGGCAGGCTGGCCGATTGCGCCGCGGCTTGCGGAAAATCGGCCAGCCCAAGCTGATCGCCCTCGCTCATGACCACGGCGCGATAAACCGCGTTCTCAAGCTGCCTTATATTGCCTGGCCAGTCGAGCTGCGACAGCTGAGCCATCGCCTCGCCGCTGATCCCGGTGATGGGGCGATTTTCTTCGGCGCAGAACCGCGCCAGAAAATGCCGCAGCAGATGCGGGATGTCTTCGCGGCGCGTCCGTAACGGCGGAATGGTCAGCGGCAATACATGCAGGCGGTAGAACAGGTCCTCGCGGAATTGTCCGCTTTTGACACGGTCGAGCAACTTGCGGTTGGTGGCAGAGATGATGCGGACGTCGACCTTCACCGGCTTGCGCCCGCCGACCGCCTCGACTGCGCCTTCCTGCAGCGCGCGAAGCAGTTTCACCTGGGCGGCCAGCGGCAATTCCGAGACTTCATCGAGAAACAGCGTGCCGCCATGGGCTTCGACGAATTTGCCCGTATGACGTTCGGTGGCGCCGGTGAAGGCGCCCTTCTCGTGGCCGAACAGGATCGACTCCACGAGATTGTCCGGGATGGCGCCGCAATTGACGGCAACGAACGGTTTTGCCTTTCGCTCGCCGCTGCCATGGATGGCGCGCGCGAACAATTCCTTGCCGACGCCGGATTCGCCTTCCACCAGCACCGGTATCGTGGAGGCGGCCGCCTTTTGCGCGGTGCGCAGCACGCCCGCCATGGTCTCGCTGCGGGTGATGATATCGGCGAAGGTCAGCCGGCCTTCGCGGCTATGACGGATGCGCTGCAGCTCGCCCTTCAGCGCGCTGGCGTTGAGCGCGTTGCGCAGCGAGACCTGCAGCCGTTCGATGCCGACCGGCTTGACCACGAAATCCTGGGCGCCGGCGCGCATCGCCGATACCACATTGTCGATGCCGCCATGGGCGGTCTGCACGATGACCGGGAGACTGAGGCCGGCTTCGCGGATTTTGGCCAGTACCCCCATGCCGTCGAGGCCGGGCATCACCAGATCGAGCACCACCGCATCGATGCCGGGTGCGTCCGGGGCGGTCAGCGTGGCGATGGCGGCGTCGCCGCTATCGACTACCATCGTCTCATAGCCGCATTTCTGCACCATGTTTTCGACCAGGCGGCGCGCGACCGCGTCGTCATCGACAATCAAAATGCTGGCAGCCATGGCTTTCCCCGCACGCTACAACTATCTGTCTCGAATCGGGGCACTCTGGCTGATGCCGATTAACGCCCGCTTAAACGTTGCCGTCCCGCCGCCACTCCGCACGCCCAGCCCTCCAGGTTGAAACGCATACAGGCTCGAACAAGATGACCTCGCGCTCCACATCCGCTCTCCGCAAACAGACCGCCCAACGCAAACCGAACGTCAAGAAGTCCGCGGCCAAGTCCGGGCCTGGCAAATTGCCGGAGTGGAACCTGGCCGATCTCTATTCCGGTATCGACGCGCCGGAAATCGCGCGCGACCTTAAGAAGATGGACACCGAATGCGTCGCGTTTGAGACGGACTACAAGGGCAAGCTCGCGGCAGAAACCGCTGGGGAGGGTGGCGGCAAGTGGCTCGCCGAGGCCGTCCGGCGCTACGAGGCGATCGACGACCTCGCCGGGCGTCTTGGTTCCTATGCCGGTCTGGTTCATGCCGGCGACAGCGTCGATCCCGCGATCTCCAAGTTCTACGGCGACGTTTCCGAGCGATTGACCAATGCGTCGGTGCATCTGTTGTTCTTCGCGCTCGAGCTCAACCGCGTCGAGGATGCCGCAATCGAGCGCGCGATGCAGACGCCGGAACTGGCGCATTATCGCCCGTGGATCGAGGACCTGCGCAAGGACAAGCCCTACCAGCTGGAGGATCGCGTCGAGCAGCTGTTTCACGAGAAATCCCAGAGCGGCTATACCGCCTGGAACCGGCTGTTCGATCAGACCATCTCGGGCCTGCGCTTCAAGGTTGGCGGCAGCGAACTGGCGATCGAGCCGACGCTGAGCCTGCTGCAGGACCGCGCGGGCGAAAAGCGCAAGGCGGCGGGGCAGGCGCTGGCCAAGACCTTCAAGGCCAACGAGCGGACTTTTGCGCTGATCACCAATACGCTCGCCAAGGACAAGGAGATTTCCGATCGCTGGCGCGGCTTTCAGGATGTTGCGGATTCCCGGCACCTGAACAACCGCGTCGAGCGCGAGGTCGTGGATGCGCTGGTCGGCTCGGTGCGCGCGGCCTACCCGAAACTGTCGCATCGTTATTATCGGCTGAAGGCCGGCTGGTTCAAAAGGAAGAAACTCGCGCATTGGGATCGCAACGCGCCGCTGCCGTTTGCCGCCACCGGCAGCATTGCCTGGCCGGAAGCCAAGAACATGGTGCTGACCGCCTATCGCGGGTTCTCGCCGGAGATGGCCCGCATCGCCGAACGTTTCTTCACCGATCGCTGGATCGATGCGCCGGTGCGGCCGGGCAAGGCGCCGGGCGCGTTCTCGCATCCCACCACGCCGTCGGCGCACCCTTACGTGCTGATGAACTATCAGGGCAAGCCGCGCGACGTCATGACGCTTGCGCATGAACTCGGCCACGGCGTGCATCAGGTGCTGGCGGCGAAGAACGGCGCGCTGATGGCGCCGACACCGCTGACACTCGCCGAGACCGCCAGCGTGTTCGGCGAGATGCTGACCTTCAAGCGATTATTGGCGCAAACCAGGAATGCACGACAGCGCCAGGCGCTGCTCGCCGGCAAGGTCGAGGACATGATCAACACCGTGGTGCGCCAGATCGCGTTCTATACATTCGAGCGCGCCATTCATACCGAGCGGAAGAACGGCGAACTGACCGCCGAGCGCATCGGCGAAATATGGCTCAGCGTGCAGGGCGAGAGCTTAGGACCCGCGATCGATATTCGTCCGGGCTACGAGAATTTCTGGATGTACATCCCGCATTTCATTCATTCGCCGTTCTACGTCTATGCCTATGCGTTCGGCGATTGCCTGGTGAACTCGCTCTATGCGGTCTACGAAAATGCGCAAAGTGGTTTCGCCGGGCGATATCTGGCGATGCTGGCGGCCGGCGGCACCAAGCATTATTCCGAACTGCTCAAGCCGTTCGGGCTGGACGCCAGGGATCCCAAATTCTGGGACGGCGGTCTGTCGGTGATCGCGGGCATGATCGACGAGTTGGAAGGGATGGGTTAAATAAACCGTATTACAAACGTTGAACACAGCCAAAGGGCATGTTATACATCTGTATAACATGCCCTTTGGCATTGCTGTGTGACAGGAGAAGCGACCGTGAAGATCGAAATCAAGAAGATCGGTAATTCCGATGGCCTGCTATTGCCACGCGAATTAATGCAGCGGCTTGACCTCAAGCGGGGCCAGGAACTGCACATTACCGAACTTGCCGGGGGCGGGTTTCAGGCTATGCCCTACGATCCCGATTTCGAAAAGACCATGGAGATCGCCGACCAGATTATGGACAAGTACCGGGATACGCTCGCGGCGCTTGCTAAATGAGCGAGCCGAAAGAGCCGCTCTGGATCACTTATGAGCAGGCCATAGCTATCCATAGCCGCCAACTGCGTCGATTCGGCGGAGCCCCCGGCTTGCGCGACGAAGGCATGCTGCGGTCCGCGCTTGAACGTCCGATCAACAAGTGGCGTTATGAACAGTCAGACACAGCCGAGCTTGCTGCCGCCTATGCGTTTGGGCTGGCGAAAAATCACGCCTTCGTCGATGGCAATAAGCGCATCGCCTTCATGGCCATGATGAGCTTTCTGCTCAAGAACGGCGTTGCCTTCGACCCTGAACCAGCGCAGTCGACGTCCATCATCCTGTCCCTTGCGGCCGGCGAGGTCAGCGAGGAAAGTCTCACCCGCTGGATCAGGGACAATTGGCCGCCCGGGACCCGCAAGTAGCTGGCATCCGCAGTTGGTGCACAAAACGCCCATCGGCGTTGCTCTCCCGGATGGTTTGCGGTAATTCCACGCACGATTGCGAATATCGACCGGGGAGACTGATGGCAGAGCATAACGAAGTGGCCTACACAACCGCCGACGGCAACGATTATCCGGCGCATGAGCAGACCTATGAGGGTTTCATCAAGCTGGTGAAGTACGGCACCGCCGCCGTCGTCTTTATCCTCGCCATGATGGCGATTTTCCTGACCTGATCCCTGCAAATCGCGCCGCACACGGCGGCGCGATTTCAAAAATAGCACGTATTCCCCGCGCAAGACCGGTATCCATCCTTGCGAATTAAGCGCTAGTTTGCGCGCGCGTGCAGCCCGCGCCGCCGGAGGCCCCATGAAGATTGCCGTCGCCAAGGAAATCGATCCGTCCGAGCCGCGGGTCGCCGCTTCGCCGGATACGATCAAGAAGTTCAAGGCGCTGGGCGTCGATATCGCCGTCGAGCCGGGCGCGGGCATCAAATCGGGCCTGCCGGATTCGGAGTTCACCGCGGCCGGCGCGACCGTCAGTGCCGACGCGCTGAAAGACGCCGACATCGTCATCAAGGTGAAGCGGCCGGAGGCATCCGAGCTTGCCAATTACAAACGCGGCACGCTGGTCGTCGCCATCATGGATCCCTATGGCAACGATGCCGCGCTGAAGGCGATGGCGGATGCCGGCATCTCGGCGTTTGCGATGGAATTGATGCCGCGCATCACCCGCGCCCAGGTGATGGACGTGCTGTCGAGCCAGGCCAACCTCGCCGGCTACCGCGCGGTGATCGAAGCCGCCGAAGCCTTCGGCCGCGCCTTTCCGATGATGATGACGGCGGCCGGCACCATTCCGGCAGCGAAAGTGTTCGTGATGGGCGTCGGGGTTGCCGGCCTGCAGGCGATCGCGACCGCGCGCCGGTTAGGGGCCGTCGTCACCGCGACCGACGTGCGGCCGGCGGTGAAAGAGCAGGTCGAGAGCCTCGGCGCCAAGTTCCTCGCGGTCGAAGACGAGGAGTTCAAACAGGCCGAGACCGCCGGCGGCTACGCCAAGGAAATGTCGAAAGAGTATCAGGCCAAGCAGGCGACGCTGACCGCCGAGCATATCAAGAAGCAGGACATCATCATCACGACCGCGCTGATCCCGGGCCGGCCGGCGCCGCGCCTCGTCACCTCGGAGATGGTGCGCTCGATGAAGCCGGGCTCGGTGCTGGTCGATCTCGCGGTCGAGCGCGGCGGCAATGTCGAGGGCGCCAGGGCCGGTGAAGTCGCCGACGTCGGCGGCATCAAGATCGTCGGCTACACCAACGTCGCCGGCCGCGTCGCGGCCTCGGCCTCGAGCCTTTATGCGCGCAACCTGTTTTCCTTCATCGAGACGCTGGTCGACAAATCGACCAAGGCGCTGGCGGTGAAATGGGACGACGAACTGGTCAAGGCCACCGCCCTGACCAAAGACGGCGCCGTCATTCATCCGAACTTCCAGCCGAAGAGCGCGTGAATGACAATGCGCGCACTAAATTCCTTCGTCGTTCCGGGGCGCCTCGAAGAGGCGAACCCGGAATCTCAAATTGCAAACCAATCTCGGGATTCCGGGTCCAGTGCGCTGCGCCGTCCCGGAATGACGGGCTAACAGGAGAGCCGCCATGGAACATATCGCGCAGGCCGTCGACCCCTTCGTGTTCCGGCTGTCGATTTTCGTGCTCGCGGTGTTCGTGGGTTATTTCGTGGTGTGGTCGGTGACGCCTGCGCTGCATACGCCGCTGATGTCGGTGACCAATGCAATCTCCTCGGTCATCGTGGTCGGCGCGCTGCTCGCGGTCGGCGTTGGACTGGTCTCGAGCGGCAGCGGCTGGGCGCGCGGCTTCGGCTTCATCGCGCTGACCTTCGCCTGCGTGAATATCTTCGGCGGCTTTCTGGTGACCCAGCGCATGCTCGCAATGTACAAGAAGAAAGCCAAGTGAGCGGCGTGCACCTTGGGGTGACGAAGACAATGGGGGCCTCTAGATGAACGCCAATCTCGCTGCAGTCCTGTATCTGGTCGCAGGCGTCCTGTTCATCCTGTCGCTGCGCGGATTGTCGAGCCCGGCATCCAGCCGGCGCGGCAATTTCCTCGGCATGGCCGGCATGGCGATCGCCATCGGTACCACGATCGCCAACCACCCGCCGTCGGACGGAATCGCCTGGCTTCTGGTCATGCTCGGCGTCGCCATCGGCGGTGGCATCGGCGCCGTGATTGCCCGCCGCGTGCCGATGACCTCGATGCCGGAACTGGTCGCCGCCTTCCATTCGCTGGTCGGCATGGCAGCCGTGCTGGTCGCGGCCGGCGCATTCTACGCGCCCGAGGCTTTCGACATCGGCACGCCCGGACAAATCCATTCTCAGAGCCTGGTCGAGATGTCGCTCGGCGTCGCCATCGGCGCGCTGACCTTCACCGGTTCGGTGATCGCGTTCCTGAAACTGTCCGCCCGCATGAGCGGCGCGCCGATCATCCTGCCGGCGCGGCACGTCATCAACATCGTGCTGGGCTTGGCCCTGGTGTTCTTCATCGTCCATATGGTGATCTCCGTCAGCGCGCTCGACTTCTGGCTGATCACGATCATTGCGCTGGCGCTCGGCGTGCTCATGATCATCCCGATCGGCGGCGCCGACATGCCGGTCGTGATCTCGATGCTGAACTCCTATTCCGGCTGGGCCGCCGCCGGCATCGGCTTCACGCTCGGCAATTCGGCGCTGATCATCACCGGCGCGCTGGTCGGCTCCTCCGGCGCGATCCTCTCCTACATCATGTGCCATGCGATGAACCGCTCCTTCATCTCGGTGATCCTCGGCGGTTTTGGTGGCGAGACAGCCGCCGCGGGAGCAGGCGCGGGTGGCGAAGTGCGCCCTGTAAAACTCGGTTCCGCTGACGACGCTGCCTTCATCATGAAGAACGCGCAGAAGGTCATCATCGTGCCTGGCTACGGCATGGCGGTGGCGCAGGCGCAGCACGCGCTGCGGGAAATGGCCGACCAGCTCAAGAAGGAAGGCGTCGAGGTGAAGTACGCCATTCACCCGGTGGCGGGCCGTATGCCCGGCCACATGAACGTGCTGCTTGCCGAAGCCAACGTGCCCTATGACGAGGTGTTCGAACTCGAGGACATCAACTCGGAATTCGCCCAGGCCGACGTCGCCTTCGTGATCGGCGCCAACGACGTCACCAACCCCGCGGCCGAGGAAGACAAGACCTCGCCGATCTACGGCATGCCGGTGCTGCAGGTCTGGAAGGCCGGCACCGTGATGTTCATCAAGCGTTCGCTGGCGTCGGGCTATGCCGGCATCGACAATCCCCTGTTCTACCGCGACAACACCATGATGCTGCTCGGTGACGCCAAGAAGATGACCGAGAACATCGTCAAGGGGATGTAAGCTATTTACGAGATGACCGTCCTGAAATGGCTCGTCGTTCTCGCAGCGGCCGGCTATCTCGGCGCTCTTGTCGTTCTTTTCCTGACGCAACGGGCGTTCATCTTTCCGGCTCCGCAAACCGTACGAACGTCTCCCGCAGCGGCCGGCTTTCCGGAAGCTGAAGAGCATATTCTGGCGACGGCCGACGGCGAAAAAATCATCATCTGGCACGTGCCGGCAAAGCCGGGCCATGCGGTCATACTTCATTTTCCCGGCAATGGCGATTATCTCGCCGGGCTCGTCGGCCGCTTTCGAAACATGACCTCGAACGGGACCGGGCTGGTCGCGCTGTCATATCGAGGGTATGCCGGCTCGAGCGGCAAGCCAAGCGAGCAGGGACTGCTGTTTGATGCGGCGGCCGCCTATGGCTTCACGGCAGCGCGATACGCCACGGATCGAATCGTGGTCTGGGGTTTTTCGCTGGGCAGCGGGGTTGCGGTCGCGCTGGCGGCCGAGCAGCCAATCGGCAAGCTGATCCTGGAAGCGCCCTATACCTCGATCGCCGACGTCGCCGCCGCAGCGTTCCCGATTGTCCCGGTCCGCTGGCTGATCCGGGATCAGTTTCGCTCCGACCAGCGCATCGCGCATGTCAAAGTTCCGCTCCTGATCATGCACGGCGCACGCGATGCCACCATTCCGATCAGCTTTGGCGAGCGATTGTTCGCGCTCGCCCATGAGCCGAAACAATTCGTGCGGTTTCCCGAAGGTGGCCACACCGATCTGGACAATTTTGGCGCGATTGAAACGGCACAAAAATTCATCGATGCTGCAAAGGGCTGACGGCTGCCGCGCGATGACGCATAGTCCGCTCCCGGGCCCAGAGGATATCGTCACATGAGCGCGCACGCCCCAATGCCGCGATCGGCGTGGATTTTTCCCGCGCTGGCTGTCTTGTTTTTTGCCGCGGCTACCGCGACCGGCTTCACGTTCACGCCATCGGCCGCCGGCCTGGTATTTGCGGCGGCGCTGTTGGTCATCCTGTTCGGCACCGTGTTCGCGGCGGTTCATCATGCCGAGGTGATCGCCGAGCGGATCGGCGAGCCCTACGGCACGCTGTTGTTGACGCTCGCGGTCACCGTGATCGAGGTGGCGCTGATCGCGACCATCATGCTCGGCGACAAGGAAGTGCCGACACTGGCGCGCGACACCGTGTTCGCGGTGGTGATGATCGTCTGCAACGGTCTGGTCGGGATCTGTATCCTGGCCGGCGGCCTGCGCCATCGCGAGCAGGATGTTCAGGTCACCGGATCGAGCCTCTATCTCAGCGTCCTGATCGTGATGGCGACCATCACGCTGATCATGCCCAATTATACGCTGTCCACGCCGGGGCCGGTCTACTCGGCGGGCCAGCTCGGCTTCGTCAGTATCGTCACCGTCCTTCTTTATGGCGTGTTTCTCTATACCCAGACCGTCCGGCATCGGGGTTATTTCATCAGCGAATCCTCAGGCTTGGTGGATGACGGGACGCTCACGTCGAATCGGATGCTGGGCTTGAGCATCGTATTGCTGCTGGTCTCGCTGCTGGGGGTGGTGCTGCTTGCGAAAAAATTCTCGCTGGTGGTCGATTTTGCGACCGCGCGGATCGGCGCGCCGCCGGCCTTCGCCGGGGTCGTGGTGGCGCTCCTGATCCTGCTGCCGGAGGGCATTGCCGCCGTCACGGCGGCGCGCAGGAACGACCTGCAGAAGAGCATCAATCTGGCGTTAGGGTCCTCGCTTGCCACCATCGGGCTGACGATCCCCGCGGTCACGGTGGCGGCCTATGTGCTGGACAAGCAGTTGGTGCTTGGGCTCAATACACAGGATATGGTGCTGCTGGCTATGACCTTCGTCCTGAGCATGCTCACCTTCGGCACCGGCCGCACCAACATCCTGTTCGGGCTGGTTCACGTGGTTGTGTTTGCGGTATTCCTGTTCCTGGTGTTCGTGCCGTGACCGGAGAATAACGACAATGATCAGCGCCAAATCCGATGTTCAGGTTGATACGCCAGAGGTCCGCGTCACCGAATGGCGGCTGGCACCGGGCAGCGCCACCGGCCATCACATCCATCAGATGGACTACGTCATCGTTCCCGTGACGTCGGGCGAAATGACGATCGTGGCGCCCAATGGGGAACGCTCCAAGGCGCAGCTCGGCCTTGGCAAATCCTATTTCCGAAAGGCCGGCGTTGAGCACGACGTACTCAACGAGACGTCAAGCGAAATCGTATTCCTGGAAGTAGAACTGAAACCATAAGCCGCCGTTAACCAAGGTTTACCCAATTGCCACCGATCTGTCGCAGTTGATCCCTCAATGCGCCTCAAAGTTACCGCAACAAACGGCGCGCGGAGTGGCCGGCATGCTCAAGAAATACCTCTCGAAATTCGCGATGGACATATTGCCGTCGTTGGCGGCGACCATCATCGGAGCCTACATCGTCAATCATTACATCGTAACCAAGCCGGCCGCGGATGCGCCCGCCACCGCGGCGGTCTCCTCGGTCGATCCGAAGAAGGCCGACGCCAAGAACGACGTTAAAAGCGATGCCAGGCCGACCGAGGCTTCCGCGGATGTCGCCAACATCCCCGGGCCGGGCGTGAAGGCGAAGGGTATCTCTGAGAAGGCGATCCTCGAAAAAGCCGCCGCCGAAAAGCCGGCTGCGGTCGAAAAGTCCGCAGAGAAATCCCAAGAGAAATCTCAAGAAAAATCCGCCGATAAGCCTACCGAGACCGCAAGCATTCCGGTGGACACGCGGCGGCATCTGTTCGCGCCACGGGACAAGGCGATTGCCAAGTCTGCTCCAGCGTCCGGCCCGTTGCAGCCCGCGGCGCCGGCTTCCGCCCCCGTCGTCGCCGCGCCGACAACGGCCCCGGCAGTCGAGACGGCGACGCCTGTGGACGACCGCCGCGACGCCAACGATCTCGCCCGTGCGGCGATCGAGCGCCTGCGTGGCACGGCCGACGGTTCGCCGCCGCGCGCGCAAGAAGCCGCCCGCGTCCCGGATGCGGCTCGCGTCGTAGCAGCGCCGGTAGCATCGACGCCGGTTGTGGCGACGCCGACGGTTCGCCCGCTGCCACCGCCGATCATGGTCTCCACGCCCTCAGGCGAGACCTTCGATTCCGGCTCGTCGCCGACAAGGCCTTCTTATCCGTCCGCCGCTGGAAGCGACGATCCAGGTCGCCCGACCCCGCCGGCCGACATTCCGCCCGCGCCGGCCTCCCAGCCGCTCGATCTGCGCGCCGAGGCGGCACTACCTGCAACGCGCGAACACAGCTCGGTCGCCGAAGACATGCTGTCGGCAGCGAAGTCGGTGTTTCACGCGGTATTGCCGAAATAGCTCGGCGTCCATGGCCACATGGTTCGAGACGCGCGGCGTTGCCGCGCTCTTCACCATGAGGGTCTAATATAGGACCCGTCATCCCGAGGAGCGCGCAGTTGCGCGCGTCTCGAAGGATGAAGCCACCGAAATGAAAGATGCGCTAAAACGTATCGTAGCTCTGGCCGGGCTTGCCGCCGACGCGCGCAAAGCCGCTTCGCGCGGCTTCGTCCTTGGGGCGCAGATTGATGGCGCGGCCGTATGAGCCGGCGGCCTTGGTCTTGTCGCCAAGGCGTTCATAGGCAAGCCCCCGGGTCATCCAGATCTGCCCGTTCTGCGGGTCGGCCTGTACCGCTTCGTCGAGATCGGCGGCGGCTTCCCTGGTTTTGTCGACCGCGAGATAGCTGATCGCGCGGGCCAGCAACGGTTCGGCGCGCTGCGGGGTGAGGCCATTGGCGGAGGTGAAATCCTCGATCGCAAGTTGGTGCTGCTTCTGGCCCTGATAGAGCAGGCCGCGATTGTAGAGCGCGTCGGCGTTGTTGGGATCGAGCGCGATCGCCTTGTCGAATTGGGCAAGCGCCTCCTCGGTGTTGCCGGATCGCGCCAGCGCCTGGCCGCGGGCATTGTAGGTCTGCGCTTCGGTTACGCCGGACCCGGTCTGCGCCAGTGGCGAGCCGCTGGCTGGCGGAGTTGGGCTGGCGGGTGAAGCCTTGTCGGAGTCCGACGACGTCAGTGACCCCAGATTGATCGAGCAGCCGCAGAGCGCGATCGCGATCAATACGATCGGCGCGCACGCGCGCGGTCGGCGACGCGAAGCTCCGCGACAAGCATGGGGAACCGGACTGGCCATAGCTGCAGAACACTCGCGCGGCTCGCGCAATATTGGTAGCCCGCCGCCGCGCAAAATGCTCGCTCAAAAGAAATAACGCGGGCCCAAGGCCCGCGTTATCGAATTCTTGTCTACAGGATATTTGATCAGCGCGACCCGCGCGGTCCGGCGCCGGGACCGCCACGGCCGCCGCCGGGGCCACCGCGCTCTGCGCCAGGACCGGCGCCAAACACCGGCTTCGGCTTCATCGGCAGCAGGCCTTCGCGCTGCAGCTTCTTGCGGGCGAGCTTGCGCGCGCGGCGCACGGCTTCGGCCTTTTCACGGGCCTTCTTCTCGGAGGGCTTTTCATAATGGCCGCGGAGCTTCATCTCGCGGAAAATACCCTCGCGCTGCATCTTCTTCTTCAGCGCCTTGAGGGCTTGATCGACATTGTTATCGCGAACGAGAACCTGCACGCGGCATCCTCTTTCAATTGGTCGGATTGGAATTCTGGTAAAGCAAAGGGCCGGCAAAAGGCCTGGCCCCTAACCTTGAGCGCGCGGATGTATCAGACAAAGCCGTCAATGTCCACCGGCGGGAAGGGGATTTATGCCGAAAATGGCCCGAATCACTTGAGAGACTTCGCCTGAAAATTGATTCCCAAGCCTTCAGTACGCCCTAGCGCGCCCTTTCCAGGGTTTCGTCCCTAACAGGAGGAAGAAGGTCATGAACGCAAAGAAATATGCCGCCGAGGCGATCGGGACGTTTTGGCTGACTTTCGCGGGCTGCGGCAGTGCGGTGATCGCAGCGGCGTTCCCGCAGGTCGGTATCGGACTGCTCGGAGTGTCGCTGGCGTTCGGGCTGAGCGTCGTGACCATGGCCTATGCCATCGGTCACGTGTCCGGCTGCCATCTCAATCCCGCGGTGACCGTGGGCCTTGCCGCGGGCGGCCGTTTTCCGGCCGGACAGATCGCGCCCTATGTCATCGCGCAGGTGATCGGCGCCGTTGCCGCCTCGGCGCTGCTTTATGTGATTGCGAGCGGCGCTGCCGGCTTCGACGTCGGCAAGGGGTTTGCGTCAAACGGCTATGAGGCGCATTCGCCGGGCCAATATAGTCTGCTCGCATGCTTTCTCATGGAAGTGGTGATGACCATGATGTTTCTGTTCATCATCATGGGCGCCACCCATGGCAAGGCGCCCGCGGGCTTCGCGCCGCTGGCCATCGGACTGGCGCTGGTGATGATCCATCTGGTCAGCATTCCCGTCACCAACACCTCGGTCAATCCGGCGCGCAGCACCGGACCGGCGCTGTTCGTCGGCGGCTGGGCGCTGGCCCAGCTCTGGCTGTTCTGGCTGGCGCCCTTGATTGGCGGGGTGCTGGGTGGTGTGATCTATCGTTGGCTCAGCGACGAGCCGGACGGTACCGTCGAGGGCCGCATTCCCGCGTAGTGCGCGAGGCGGCTATTTTTCGGGCGGCGATACCTGCGTCACATGTCCCATTTTGCGGCCCGGCCGCGGCGGCCCCTTGCCGTAGAGGTGGACGGTCGCGCCCGGGACGGTCAGCCATTGTTCGTAGCCGTTGATTTCGTCTCCGATCAGGTTGGTCATGGTGACAGGGCCGTGACGGACCGCCTTGCCGAGCGGCCAGCCGGCAATGGCGCGGATGTGCTGTTCGAACTGCGAGATCGAGGCGCCGTCGAGCGTCCAGTGCCCGGAATTGTGCACCCGCGGCGCGATCTCGTTGACCAGAACCTTCGATCCGCCGTCGCCTTGCACCACGAACATCTCGACCGCGAGCACGCCGACATAATTCAGCGCATTTGCGATCTTTTCGGCGATGGCGCGCGCCTGTTCCGCCAGCGCACCGGAAATATCCGCCGGCGCGCGCGAGATTTTCAGAATGTGGTCGCGATGCTCGTTTTCGGTGACATCGAAGCATTCGACATGGCCGTCGGCGGAGCGCGCGGCGATTACCGAGACTTCGCGCTCGAACGGAATGAAGGCTTCAAGAATCGCGGATTTGGTGCCGAGATCCTCCCAGATCTGATCCACGTCATCGCCCGCGCGGATGATCGCCTGACCCTTGCCGTCATAGCCGAAGCGGCGGGTCTTGAGCACGGCCGGCAGGCCGATGCGCGCGATCGCCGCGCGCAAGGTCGCGGCCGACGACACGTCGGCGTAATCGGCGGTGCCGATGCCGAGCCGTTTCACGAAGTCTTTTTCGGCGAGGCGATCCTGAGTGGTTTCCAGGATTTTCCGCTCGGGCAGCACCGGGCGCCGCGACGCCGAGGATCATCGCGGCGGCGGCCGGCACGTTCTCGAATTCGTAGGTGATCACATCGACGTCATTGGCGAACAGCTCCAGCGCCTCGACATCGGCATATTCCGCGCAGGTCGCGTTCAGCACCACATCGAACGCCGGCGAATCCGGGTCCGGCGAAAACACCTGGCAGCGCAGGCCGAGCCGCGCCGCCGCCATCGCCAGCATCCGGCCCAATTGTCCGCCGCCGAGAATTCCGATGGTGTCGCCGGGCTTCAGCTTGACCTGATGCGAGGCGGTCACGCAGATCCCTCCGGGCGCTCGCCGACGGAATCGGTCTGCGCCTTGCGCCAGGCGACAAGCCTGCCGGAGAGCGCCGGATCGTTCAGCGCGAGCACGCTGGCCGCAAGCAGCGCCGCGTTGATGGCGCCGGGCTTGCCGATCGCGAGCGTCCCGACCGGGACGCCTGCGGGCATCTGCACGATCGAGTAGAGCGAATCGACCCCCGCCAGCGCCTTGGATTCGATGGGAACGCCGAATACCGGAAGTTCCGTGAGCGATGCGGTCATGCCCGGCAGATGCGCCGCACCTCCGGCGCCGGCGATGATGATCTTGAAACCGGCCGCCTTGGCGCCCCTCGCGAAGGCGAATAACCGCTCCGGCGTGCGGTGCGCGGAGATGATGTGTTTCTCGCTGGCAACGCCGAGCGCGGTCAGGGTTTCCGCGGCATGGCGCATGGTCTCCCAGTCCGACTGGCTTCCCATGATGATGGCGACGGGAGCGGGCATACGGTCAATTCTTTCGGGAATCCAAAAACATAGGGCGGATTATAAGATCGGCCCTCAGTTCGGCAAGGCGTGGCAAGGGGTCCGGAATGGACTATCCTGACTTGGTGAATTGCGGCAAGCCTCTAAAGGATGTGATGAAGAAGAAAACCAGGGTGACTGCGCCCAGGGGTCCGAAACGCCGCAAGGGCGGGGCAGCGCAGCGCAAGGCCGTGACCCAGCGCGCCGCGCCTGCGACGCGGCTGCCGGGGACGCCCGATGACGCCAAAGTGACCATTCGCCGGCTCAGGACCCAGTTGGTGCAGGCGCAGGCGCGTATCGAGGAACTGGAGGCGTCGGCCGATACCGACTTTTTGCTCGACATCCCCAACCGCCGCGGTTTTGAACGCGAACTCAGCCGCTCGATCGCCTACATCAAGCGCTATCATGCCAGCGGTGCGCTGATCGTGCTCGACGTGGATCGCTTGAAGCCGATCAACGATGCCTTCGGCCACGCCGCCGGCGACCAGGTGCTCAAGGCCATCGTCGGGGCGTTGTTGCGCCAGGTGCGCGCATCCGACGTGATTGGGCGGCTCGGCGGCGACGAGTTCGCGCTGTTGCTGTGGAACCTCAGCGAGACCGACGCCAGGGCGAAAGCGGCGTCGCTGGAACAAGCCGTCGATCGGCTCAGCTTCAGCTTTCGCGGTCGCACGGTGACGACGGGCGCGTCCGCAGGCGTTGCCATTCTCGGCGCGCATGCCGAGGCCGGCCGCGCGCTGGAGGAAGCCGACAGCGCGATGTATGTGCGCAAGGCGCAGCGGCGGCACGAGAAGTGACGGTCAATCGCTCAATAGACTGATGCTGCCGCTGGACGGCTGCGAAGGGTTTCTAGAGACTGCGCGGTCTGTGCCACCCAGCCGAGCAGGATCATGACCGTCAAACCCGCCCGATTCACGCTGCACGTTCCCGACGCAGACATTGCCGACCTGCGCGACCGCCTTGCCCGCACGCGCTTCCCCGACCAGGCGCCCGGTGACGCATGGGCCTATGGCACCGATGTCGCTTATCTTCGAAAGCTCGCGGAATACTGGCGCAGCGATTTCAACTGGCGGGCGGAGGAGGCCGCGCTAAACGCCTTTCCGCAATTCCGCGTCGCACTCGACGGCATCGACCTGCACTATTTGCAGGTGCCCGGCGTCGGCCCCGATCCGATGCCGCTACTCCTGCTGCACGGCTGGCCAGGCTCGGTGTTCGAATTTCTCGAGATCATCCCGCGCCTCACCGATCCGGCGCGCTTCGGCGGCGACGCGCGCGACGCCTTCACCGTCGTGGCGCCGTCGTTGCCGGGCTACGGCCTGTCCTTCCAGCCCGGCCAGAAGCGGTTCGGCGTTCCCGAAATGGCCGATTGTGTCGCCGCCCTCATGCACGACGTGCTCGGCTATAAGCGTTTCGGCGCGCAAGGCGGCGACTGGGGAGCCGCGATCACCAGCCGGCTCGGCTATGCCCATGCCGGTCGGATGATCGGCATCCACATCAATCTGATGATGGCCGCGGGCCGCGATCCCTCGTCCTTTGCCAATCCGAGCGAGGAAGAGCGGCGTTATCTCGGCGAACTCGCGCATTGGACGCGCGAGGAGACCGGTTATCAGTGGATCCAGGGCACGCGCCCGCAGACACTTGCCTTCGGCCTCACCGATTCGCCCGCGGGCCTTGCCGCGTGGATCGTGGAGAAATTCCGCGCCTGGTCCGACTGCGGCGGCGATGTCGAGCGCGCGATCAGTCGGGACCGCATGCTCGCCGACATATCGCTCTATTGGTTTACCGGGGCGATCGGCTCGTCGTTCTGGCCCTATTATGCCCGCCTTCACGGCTCGGCGATTCTGCCGCCGGGCGGTACGATCTCGGTGCCCACCGGCTACGCGCAATTCCCGCGCGAAATCCTCAAGCCACCGCGCTCAGCCGCAGCGCGCGTGTTCACCGACATCAGGCGCTGGAGCATCATGCCCAAGGGCGGCCATTTCGCGGCGCTGGAACAGCCGGAGCTGCTCGCCGATGAGGTCCGCGCCTTCTTCCGGGAATTGCGAGGCTAGAGCCCTTTCCGTTTCGATTGAATCGAAGCGGGGCTCTGGATTTTTGATTTGACGCGTTTTCCTGACGCGAACCGGTACCACCCCGGATCAAGTCCGGGGCAGGCTTTCGCTTGAAAACGCTCTGCGCCTTACAACCCGCTCAGATCGTCCGGCACATTGCCGAATTTCTTGAGCAGTTGGGCGTCGCCGAATTCGCCGATCATGGGATCGCCGGTGCGGCTGAAGGCGACCGCACCGATGCTGCCGGCGGCTCTCGACAAGACTTCGGCGCGCCTCAGCGCGCCGGACGAACTCTGGCATTCCTCCGCCGCGCCCGCGACCGGCGAGCCGGTGTCGTCCTGCAGGAATGGCATTGCGACGTAATAGGTGACATCGGCCATTGCAGCGCTCCTGGTTTGATCGGTCAGGCGGCGTCAGTCTTGGCGCGCGGCGATCTTGCCGGCGCGCAGCCGCTGGAGAGTGCCGTCTGCAACTCCTGCAATTCACTCTCCAGATATTCGTTCGCCATGATCAGCGCCTTGACGGTGCTGCGGAGGTTTCCGTCGCACATCGCGATCGCCTCGTCGCAGGCCTGCTCGTAATGGTTCGGGTCAGACAGTGGAGATGCTTCGGACATAACGAAATTCCCGGGGTGGCTGGATGCGGCGAAAATAATGTTCCTATTTTGTTCTCACGGAGTCAAGGGGGTTTTCGTGCGGACCGTCGAGCACCGGTCAGGGATTTGCACCTGCGCGTCACGGCAGGGCCGACCGCAGCAAGCCTACCAAACCGTATGCAGCTCCAAAGTCTGGACCGGGAACCAAAACAATATCCGGCGCTTGATGCCTATTGGCAGGGAGTGGGACGGATGGGTCTTGCTGAGACGAGGAGACCCGTGGTGCTGATCGTCGAGGACGAATTTCTGCTGCGGCTGGATGCGGTCGATATGATCGCCGCTGCCGGGTTCGAGGCGGTCGAGGCTGCCAATGCCGATGAAGCCATCGAAATCCTGGAAGCTCGCCGCGACATCACCGTGGTTTTCACCGATATCCAGATGCCGGGCTCGATGGACGGATTGAGACTGGCCCGGGCGGTCAGGGGCCGCTGGCCTCCGATCAAGATCGTCGCCACCTCCGGCCACTTCCATGTCGGCGAGACGAACCTGCCCGAAGGCGGACGGTTCTTGCCGAAACCCTACAGCCCGACCCAGGTCACGGGCGTGCTGCGGGAGTTGATCGGCGGGGCGTGAATTTCAAACTGCGCCTTGCGGCGTATCCCGGAATGACAACCTTATGCGATGATATCCGGCGTGATCTGGTCTTCGATGAAGGCGATGCGGTCGCGCAACTGCAGCTTGCGCTTCTTCAGCCGTTGCAGCCGCAACAAATCTGGCGCGGGAGATTGATGCAGTGCGTCGATCGCCGCGTCGAGATCGCGGTGCTCCTGCTGCAGCCGTGCGAGCTCGGTTTCGAGTTCGCGCTCATCTTCGTCGGTCATGGTGTACGTCAGCTGAAAAACGCGATGAGATTGCGAAAGGTTGTGGAAAGCCGATCAGGAATATCGTCCCTGGCGGCCCGCTCCGCAAGCTGGCGCGGGTTCCCTACTCACGATTCGTTGCAGATAATGGAGAAATATGAGGGCGCAATTTTCGATACCCATCGACAGATTCGCCGTCTCGTGTACACTCCTTTGTCCGGATCGAATCTGAAGTCTCATCCAACCGAGGAGGTTTCGAATGGCAATTCAGGCGCATCTCGTTGAACTGGAACGGAAACACAAGACACTCGAGAACGAATTGCATGAAGCTCTCGTGCACCTTTCAACGGACGACCTGCAAATTGTTGAGTTAAAGCGCCGGAAATTGATGGTTAAGGACCAAATCGAGCGGTTGAAGCATACCGCAAGCGAAACGCTGCACTAGCTTTCGCCACTCTGTAGATTCCACAAATACTGCTGAAATAGTCCGCCAGGGCGGACTATCCGATGTTTTGCGTTGCCGCAATTCTTCTCACTATTTCAAGAATACTGGATGCACGATCCGGCTTGCGATTGGGCTCGCTGAAGGCGGATCTTATGGCGTCGCGTGAATTTGGTCGGCGCCGCGAAGACGCTCACACCCCCGCCAGTTCGCCGACATAATCCGCGACCGCCAGCGACGATGTCAGCCCCGGCGATTCGATCCCGAACAAATTGATCAGCCCGTCGACGCCATGATCCCGTGGCCCCTGGATCAGGAAATCCTGCGTAGCCACCGCCGGCGGCACGATCTTTGGCCGGATTCCCGAATAGCTCGGCATCAGCGCGCCGTCCGGCAGCGTCGGCCAGTACCGCCGGATCGCCGGATAGAACCGTTCTGCCCGCGCCGGGTCGACGGCGTAGTCGATGGCATCGACCCATTCCACGTCGGGACCGAACCGGGCCTGTCCCGCCATATCGAGGGTGAGGTGCACGCCGAGCCCGCCGGGCTCGGGCACCGGATAGATCAGGTGTGAAAACGGCGCCCGCGCGCTGCAGCTGAAATAGTTTCCCTTGGCGAGATAGGCCGGCGGGATCGCCTCGATCGGCATGCCGTCGATGCTGCGCGCGACCGCCGGTGCGCTTAGCCCCGCGGCATTGACGAGAAGCCGGCATTCAAGCGCCATCGGTGCGCTGCCGCCGGCGTCGAGTTCGAACCGGCCCTCCGCCGCCCTGGCGCGCAGCAACGGCGTGTGAAAGGCGCAGGCCGCGCCGGCATCCTCGGCGTCGCCGCGCAGCGCCAGCATCAAGGCATGGCTGTCGATAATGCCGGTGGAAGGCGAGAGCAGCGCGGCGTCGCAGTTCAGCGCCGGTTCCAATGCGCGGGCGTCAACGCCGGAGAGGGTTTGCAGATCGTTGACGCCATTGGCTTCGGCGTGGGCCCTGATCGACTGCAGCTTGTCGGCTTCTTTCGCCGTCGTCGCGACAATCAGCTTGCCGCAATTGCGATGCGGGATGCCGTGATCCCCGCAATATTGATAGAGCGCGCGCTTGCCGGTGACGCACATCCGCGCCATCAGGCTGCCGGCCTTGTAATAGATGCCGGCGTGGATCACCTCGCTGTTACGTGACGAGGTGACGGTGCCGATGCCTTCTGCCGTCTCCAGGATGATCACCTCGCGGCCCGCCTGCGCCAGCCGCCGCGCGACGGCCAGACCGATCACTCCCGCGCCGACAACAACACACTCGACTTTATCCATCCGCGGTTCAGATCCGGGTTTTGCTGGCGGTTCGGCTCGACCGCATCAGGTTGAGCGGGCATCGCTCCGGCGTCAATCGCACGTGAAAATCAAGGCTCTGCCGGGAACGATTTCTTTGAGCAACCCGTTGGATTTGCTTCGGAACGGCTTCCAAACCGACGCCCCTTAGAGAACTGTTAATCATGTCAGGGCAATTGCCGTAATTTAAGTCGCATTTTGGGGTTGCAAGGGTACGCGTTTACCCGATCCAAACCCGCGAAGCCAGACACTCCGGCCCGAAATCCGCGGGTGAGTGATGGCTGGCAAGAATTGGCAGGCGGGCGGCAAGAATTTGATTCCTGCGCGGGCCGTCGCGTGCCTGATCGCCATCATCGCGCCGTTCGGAGCCGCCTGGGGTCTATCCGATAACTTTGCGCCGGCGAGCTATGTGGGCTCCGTCGATCCCAATGTCGTTTGGGAAGTGCTGATCGGCGGCATCGTCGTCTGCTCCTTTCTGGCAGCGATCGCGCTGTGGATTCTGTCGGCGTTGCGCAAGGTCAAGCGTTCGCAGTTGCGCAAAAACGCATTTGTCAGTTCGGCCTTGAACAACCTCAGCGCGGGCGTTGTCATGACCGACCCGCAGAAGCGGATCGTGTACTGCAACAACCGCTATCTCGAAATCTATGGCCTGGTGCGTTCGGATCTTCCGAAACAGATGACCGGGCCGGAATTGCTGGAGCTGCGGCTCAAGCGCGGGGTGCTCGACGTCAGCATCGAGGATTTCTACAAATACGCCAGCACCGCGGAGGGCCTCATTACCGAGCTGCCCGACGGACGATCGATTCTGGTCAGATATTTCGATTTGCCAAATGGCGGTTCGGTGGCGACGCATGAGGATTGCACCGAGCAGCGCAAGCTTTCGAGGCAATTGGCATCGACCAAGCAGTTCCTGGAATCGGTGCTCGATAACGTGCCGGTATGCGTGGTCGCCAAGAGCATCGAGGACCGCCGCTACATTTTTGCCAATCGTGCGTTCGAGCGTTTCTCGGGCCTTGCCCGCGGGAATATTCTGGGCAAATGCTCCGAGGACATTTACTCAGCCGAGACGGCGGCAACCGTGGCAGCGGCGGACACGGCCGCGATCAATTCTCCTGACGGTCATTTCGGCAGCGAAATGGCGGTCGAGCACGGTTCAAAGAAGCACATTCTCGCGAGCCACCGCGTCATCGCGCGCGACGAAAACAACCAGCCAGAATTCCTGATCGCACTGTTCGACGACGTCACCGATCGCCGATCGCTTTCCCTGGAGCTGGAGAACACCAAGAAGTTTCTCGAACTGGTCGTCGATAACATTCCGGTCTCGCTGATCGTCGAGCGCGTCAGCGACGGACGATACCTGCTCGCCAATCGCAGCGCCGAAACCATCCTCAACCGCCGCCGCGAAGACGCCACCGGGCTGACGGCCGCCGATATTTTCAACCCGCGCGAAGCCAAACTGATCGCTGCGCGCGACGAGGCGGCGATCAAGAAGCGCGGCCTGCTCACCGAGGAACACCCGATCAGCACCAAGGACGGCTTGCGGCTGTTCCTGACCCGCCGCATGCCCGTGCTGGATGAGGCAGGCCAACCGCAATATCTGATCAAGACCCACGAGGACGTCACCGACCGCCGCCAGACCGAATCGCGCATGGCGCATATGGCGTATCATGACGGCCTGACGGATCTGCCGAATCGCTCGGCGTTCCTGCAGGCGCTGGCGCAGATGATCGAGGCCTGCGAAGGGACCGGTGAGCAATTCGCGGTGCTGTCCATCGACCTCGATGGCCTGAAGGAAGTCAACGACGTGTTCGGCCATGCGGTCGGCGACAAGCTCCTGATCGAAGTGGCGCGCCGCCTGCAGATCTCGGCCTGCGGCGGGGTCGTGGCCCGGCTCTCGGGCGACGAGTTCGGATTGATCATTGATGGCAAGCAGCCGGTCGCCGGCGTGCTGTTGGCCGAAAAGCTCGCCGAAGCCATGGCGAAGGAATTCCAGATCGACGGCAAGTCGGTCCGCACCGGCATCACCACCGGCATCTCGGTATTCCCGCATAACGGCCCCGACGCCGCGTCCCTGCTTGCCAATGCCGGCGCGGCACTGTTCCGCGCCAAGGCGAAATCGCGCGGCTCGATCAGCATCTACGAGCCCGAGATGGACCAGCAGATTCGCGATCGCCGCGTGCTGCACCAGGATCTTTCGCTCGCGGTCAAGAACGGCGAGCTGTCGCTGCACTACCAGCCGCAGGCGATGTCGCGCCACACCGTGGCCTCAAGCGAAGTGCTCGGCTTCGAGGCGCTGGCCCGCTGGCTGCATCCGGTACGAGGCTTCGTGCCGCCCAGCGATTTCATCCCGCTTGCGGAAGAAAGCGGCCTGATCGTCGAGATGGGCGAATGGATCCTGCGTGAAGCCTGCCGCGAGGCCGCCTCCTGGCCGCTGCCGCTGCAGATCGCGGTCAACCTGTCGCCGGCGCAATTCACGCATGGCGATCTGGTCGGCCTTGTGCATTCGATCCTGCTCGAAACCGGCCTCGCGCCCGGCAGGCTGGAGCTGGAAATCACCGAAGGCGTGCTGATCGAGGATTTCGATCGCGGTCTGGCGCTGCTGCGGCGGCTGAAGTCGCTTGGCGTGCGAATTTCCATGGACGACTTCGGCAGCGGTTATTCCTCGCTCTCCTATCTGCAGGCGTTTCCGTTCGACAAGATCAAGATCGACCGCACCTTCGTCGTCAATCTCGGACGCAATCCGCAATCGGCCGCAATCGTGCGCGCCGTCATCGGCCTTGGCCACGGCCTGGAGATGTCGATCGTCGCCGAGGGCGTGGAAACCCAGGAGCAGCTCGGTTTCCTCGCCGATGAAGGCTGCGACGCGGTGCAGGGCTATTTCCTCGGCAAACCGCTGCCGATCGGGCAGTACGCCGCGCTGGTTGGCCGCAACAGCGGCAACATGGAGCCCGCGCGCAAGACCGGCTAGAGACCGATTCCATTGTGTTGAATCGGTCTCCGAATTTATCTTCTGTTTGAGCATCCCCATGTCGGAAAACCGGTTTCCACTTTTCCGGATCATGCTCTAGATGTCTGCGCATGGCGGACTACGATCTGGCGATCATCGGCGGCGGCTTGAACGGCGTCAGCGTTGCGCGCGACGCCGCGGGACGCGGCCTGCGGGTGATCCTGCTCGAGCAAGGCGACCTCGGCGCCGCCGCATCGTCAGCTACCCCGCGGCTGATCCATGGCGACCTCGCCGTGCTGGAGCGGCGGGCGTTGTTGCGCGTGCGCACGGCGCTCGCCGAGCGCGACGTCTGGCTGCGGATCGCCCCGCATCTGGTGCGCCCGATGCGGTTTGCGATCCCGGCCCATTCCGACGAACGTCAGCCATGGGTATTGCGGTCGTGGCTGTTGCTCTACGACCGGCTTGCCTCGCGCAGCGGGTTGCCGGGCTCCGTAACGCTCGACGTCACCCACCATCCGGTCGGCAACGCGCTGAAGCGGCCGATCGGCACCGCGTTCGAATATTCCGATTGCGTGGTCGACGATTCGCGGCTGGTGACCGCGCTTGCCGTCGACGCCGCAGAGCGGGGCGCCGTGATCCGCACCGGCGCGCGATGCGTTCGCGCCGACCGGCTCGACAGCTGGCGGCTGGCGGTGATCGACCGCGGCCATCGCCAGGTGATCACCGCAAGGGCGCTGGCCAATGCCAGCGGCGCCTGGACCGCCTCGGTCGCGGAAACCGTGTTGCGGATGCCGCCGCCGCGCGTCGGTGCGGCCCAGATCAGCCAGATCGTCGTCAGGCGGCTGTTCGATGCCGACAGTGTCTATGTGTTGCAGAACATCGACCGGCGTCTGATCTTCGCAAGCCCCTATGAGCGCGATTTCACGCTGATCGGCACCGTGGGTCATGCGTTCAAGGGCGATCCCGCGATCGTGTCGATGGCGGCAGCCGATGTCGCTTATCTCTGCGACGCCGCCAACCGCTATTTTCGCGAGCGGATCGATCCGGTCGATGTCGTCAGGACGGTCGCCGGCGCCAACACGGTGATGAACCCCACCGCGCGCGCCAGAAGGGATGGCGCGATGGCGTTCGATGCGCGGCGCCGCAAGGCGCCGCTGCTGACGATCTTCGGCGGCGACGTCACCACCTCCCGGCTGCGCGCGGAGCGGGCGGTCTCGAGGCTGACGCCATTCTATCCGATGTCGCCGTGCTGGACGGCGAAGACGCCGCTGCCGGGCGGCGACTTTGCATGGCAGCGGTTCGACGCGGAGGTTGACGCGGCGCGCGAGCGCTGGCGGTTTCTCGCCGAGGTTGAGGCGCAGCGTCTGGTCTCCGCCTATGGCACGCGCCTTGCGGCCGTGCTTGGCGACGCCAAGGACCGCGCCGACCTCGGTCCGGCGTTTCGGGCCGGAACTGACGGCTGCGGAAGTGCGCTATCTCATGACAAAGGAATGGGCGCGCTTTCCGGACGACATTTTGTGGCGGCGTTCGAAACTCGGCCTGACCATGCCGGCTACCGGTCGCGATGCGCTGGCGGCGTTCATGGCGACGGCAATATCCTGAATACGAAGTTCGCTAATCGATCACCGAGAGCGTGCCGGCCTTGGGGTTCACTTCGACTTCGGCGCCGTTGGGAACGGCCACGGTGATGTCTTCGTCAAACCCGGCCAGCATCGATACATCGCCGAGCGCGGCACCTTGGGCGAGAATCGGATTGACGGAATTGAAGACCAGCGCCAGCGGCACAATGCCGCGCGATTTCATCTCGTGCAGCATCCATGCGGTAGCGACCCCGCCCTTGGCGGTGTCCAGCACCAATATCTTTCCGACATAGGACTGGCCGGCCAGTTTGTGCGCGGGACGGCTGAAAACGCCGTTGATGCGGTCGAGGTCGTAGCGGGCCGAAAAGCCGTCATTGGCGACCAGTGCGGGCCCGCGGACGGTACTTCCCATGGCATGCCGCGCGCGAAATATCTTGCTGCTCATGTTCGTGCCAATTTTCCGCTGACCGCGGCGTCGACGCAGGTCTCCATCGATGCCAGCATCGGCCGGTAGCCGTAGCCGCCCAAAATGTTGACCAGCTTTGCGCTGTTGGTTGCGAGACGCTTCCAGCCTTTGGCTTCCGAAATTTCCCGCGCATAGGACTGATAGAAACACATGCCGGATAATACGCTGCCGCCGGCGGCTTCGATTCGCGCCGTGTAGCCCATGCGGTCGGCGTCCGGTTTTACCTGCGGGCTCGTGACCGCGAGCAGCGGCACTGTGAACCGCCTGCCGTCGCAGAGTCCGGCCAGATCGGACAATTCATAAAGGCTCAGTTGCGGCGCCGAGAACACGACGACGTCGACCGCATCGTCGGTGTGATAGGATCGCTGCAATGCGTCGACGTCGGCCCTTGTGACGCGAAGGTTCGGCAGGCCGGGCGCCGCCACGTCGCTGAGCTGGCCCGCTTCAGGCGTCAGACCTGCCAGATGAAACAAGGCGATCGAGCCGAAGCTCGCCATCGAGGCGCCGAAATGCTTGAGCTGATCGGATTTCGGCGCCCCCTCGATACCCTCGATGACCGGGACGGCCCAGTAGTTGCCCGCGATACGCCCGATCACGCCGCCGAGTGCACCCCAGCCGTTGAGGGAAGTGGGCGTGAACTCCACCTGGATGCGCAAGGTGGCCCGGCGCATTGCGGCAAGGTGAAAGCCATAGCGCGGCGTGCGCCCGGTGATGCCGGCGGCCAGCGCCGAGGGGCCGCCCTCGAAATTGGACCGCGCGCCGCAGATCGAGTTTGAATAGATCACGACGCCGGTGTCGCCGAAGGCGACATGCTCGTTGCGGGTCGGCGCCTGGATGGTCTGATAATTGATGCAGGTGTTGGTCATGGCGACGCCGAGCGCCTCGAATGCCGAGATGGCACGACGTTCCAGATCGAGCATCGCCGAGGTCTGACCCAGCAAATCGGCTTTGGCGAAGTCGGTGCCGCGCGGATCGGTGATGGTCGGAATGCGCACGCGCCGCTGCCCGGATGTGGCGCCGACCAGGCCCTCCAGCCATCGCACGCCGGCTTCGCCAAGGCTTTCGGTGTCGGCCATCAGGTGCGCCTGCGTCACCGGAACCAGATCTTCCGCGCCGAAGAATTCGCCGACCTTGATCTGGTGCTGCAAGGCTTGCTGCGGAACCGGACCGGCCTTGCCGGCCAGGATGTCCTTTTCTTCGTCGTTGAGCTTCATCGGGATCAATCAATCCTTACGCCGCCGTCATGGACGGCCTTGGCCCACTTGGCCAGTTCGCTGTGCTGAAATTCGGCAAATGCCTTTCGGCTGAGAACCGCCGGGACCACGCCCAACGGCTCCAGCTGGCGGCGGAACGCCTCGTTGTTGACGATGCCTTCGACGTCGGCGGCAAGCGTGGCCGTCAGCGCGTCCGGCAACCCGGCCGGCGCGAATACGCCCCACCACGCGGTGGTCTCAAAGCCGGCATAGCCGGACTCGGCGATGGTGGGGACGTCAGGCTGCACCGACGAGCGTGTCTTGCTTGAGATCGCCAGCGCCCGCAGCTTGCCCGCCACCACATTCGACAGCACCGATTGCAGCGGATCGAACATGATCTGGATCTGGCCGCCCAACAGGTCGGTCACGGCGGGCGCACTGCCCTTGTAGGGGATGTGCTGGATGTCGATGCCGGCCGCGGTCTTGAACATTTCGGCGGTGAGGTGGCCGGGCGTGCCGACGCCGGCCGAGCCGTAGTTCAGCTTGCCGGGCATGCGTTTGGCGAGATCGACCAGATCGGCAAGTTTCTGCACCGGCTGCGAGGGATGCACGACGATCGCCACCGGCGCCATTGCCACCAGCGCGATCGGCGTGAAATCGCGCTCGGCATCGTAGGACAGATTTTTGTACAGCGCGGGATTGATGGCGTGCGTGCCCACCGTCGCCATCAGCAGGGTTTGGCCATCGGGCGCCGACTTGGCGACGGCGTCGGCCCCGAGCGAGCCGCCCGCGCCGGCGCGGTTATCGACCAGCACCGTTGCCTTGAGCGAATCACCGAGCATTTGCGCAAGCGGTCGCGCCACGATGTCGGTTGGTCCGCCGGCCGGAAACGGGACGATCAGGCGGATCTGCTTGCCGGCAAGCGACTGCGCGCGGGCGGGTCCAGCGCGCGCCAGCAGGCCGCCCATGGCCGCAGCCATCGTCAGAAATTGTCTGCGCCGCATGAATTCCCCCGGGCGTTCAGGCTGCCAATTTATCCGGCCTCAAGTCAATGATGACCGCTGTTCCCGGGCAATGGAAGCCCGGATGAGGTTGAGTAACCCTCGATCAGTCATTAGCGTGGACCGGATTCGACTGGCGGGGAAGATGGCTGAGGAACTGGCGAAGGACGAGCCGCAGGCGGAGGCGGCCGGAGACATGCCGCTGCTGCGCATCGAGGCGGTGGTGAAGACGTTCGGCTTCTTCCGCGCGGTGGATCGGTTGTCGCTCGACATCGCGCCGGGGAGTTCTTCGCGCTGCTTGGACCGAGCGGTTGCGGCAAGACCACGCTGTTGCGGATGCTTGCCGGATTCGAAACCCCGGACCAGGGCCGGATCCTGCTCGACGGCAAGGACATCGCGCAGGTGCCGCCGCATCAGCGCCCCGTCAACATGATGTTCCAGAACTACGCGCTGTTTCCGCATCTTTCGGTGCGGGACAACATCGCCTTCGGCCTGAAGCGCGCCGGCATGAGGCGTTCAGAGATCAAGGCCCGCGTCGCCGAGATGGTGGCGCTGGTCAAGCTCGAGGGCCTGGAGAGGCGCAAGCCCGATCAGCTCTCCGGCGGCCAGAAGCAGCGCGTGGCGCTGGCGCGATCGCTGGCGCGGCGGCCGCAGGTGCTGCTGCTCGACGAGCCCTTGGCCGCGCTCGACAAGAAGCTGCGCGAGAGCACCCAGCTCGAATTGATGGAGCTGCAGCGGCGGCTCGGCATGACCTTCATCATCGTCACCCACGATCAGGAAGAGGCGATGACGGTGGCGGGACGGATCGGCGTGATGGATGCCGGCCGTCTCGAACAGGTCGCCACCCCGCGCGAACTCTACGAGGCGCCGCATTCGCGCTGGGTCGCCGAGTTCGTCGGCGACGTCAATATCTTCGAGGGCGAACTCCAGACCCGCGAGGCCAACCGCCTGATGATCGCGACCCGCGACAGCGGAACCATCGCCGTCGCCGAACCGCGTCAGCCTGTCGCCGGGACCACGATCTGCGTCGCGATCCGCCCCGAAAAGGTCAAGCTCGCGCGCCGCGGCCCGGTGTCGGATGCGGTCAATGCGCATGCCATCAACCGGCTGGAAGGCGTGGTGACCGATGTCGGCTATCTCGGCGGGGTCACCACCTACAAGGTCAAGCTCGATAGTGGCGCGGTCCTGCGTTCGTCGATGGCCAACACCGCACGGCTGGACATGGATGCCTATAGCCCCGGCCAGCGCGTGACGGCGTGGTTCACGCCCGACGATTGCGTGGTGCTGGAGCAATGAGCCCCCGCGGCATCTTCACCCGCCCGGCGCGGCTTGCCGCGATCGCGCCCTATCTGTGGATGGTGCTGTTCTTCCTGGTGCCGTTCGGCTTCGTGCTCAAGATCAGCCTGTCGCAGACCGCGATCGCGCAGCCGCCTTATTTGCCGGTGTTCGACCTGACGCAAGGCATTGCCGCCATCAAGGCGGCGTTCGCGGCGCTGTCGCTGGACAATTTCAGGCTGCTGGTCTCCGACGATCTTTATATCCTTTCCTATCTGCGCAGCCTCGTGGTCGCAGCGGTCTCGACCTCGATCCTGCTGGTGATCGGCTATCCCATCGCCTACGGCATGGCGCGGCTGCCGCGGAAATGGCAGGGCGTGGCGATGATGCTCGTGATCGTTCCGTTCTGGACGTCGTTCTTGATCCGCATCTATGCCTGGATCAACATCCTGCAGCATGACGGCCTGCTCAACAAAATCCTGCTCGCCTTTCATGTGGTCTCGGCGCCGGTGGTGTGGCTCTCGACCGACAGCGCGATGTATCTCGGCATCGTCTACTCCTATCTGCCGTTCATGATCCTGCCGCTCTATGCGGTGCTGGCCAAGATGGAGCCGGCACTGCTGGAGGCCGCAAGCGATCTCGGCTCTTCGCCGCGGCAGGCGTTCTGGCTGGTGACGTTTCCACTGTCGCTGCCCGGCGTCGCGGCCGGTGTGCTGCTGTGCTTCATCCCGATCGTCGGCGAATTCGTGATCCCCGATCTGTTGGCCGGCTCCAATTCCCTGATGGTCGGCCAGACGCTGTGGCTTGAATTCTTCACCAACAAGGACTGGCCGGTGGCGTCTGCCGCCGCGGTGGTGTTGCTGCTGCTGCTGGTGGTGCCGCTGCTGCTGTATGACCGCCTGCAGCGCCGCCAACTGGAGAACGCACGATGACGGCCTCGCGCGGCAAGACGTGGACGCTGCCCTTTTCCCTCCCCCCTTGCGGGGGAGGGTCAGGGAGGGGGGTGCCACGGCGGGACTGCCGATGTGGACCCCCACCCCCAACCCCTCCCCGCAAGGGGGAGGGGAGCGTCAGAGTGCCCGCGTGTCCGGACGAGGCTTGCTGATGCGCGCGTCCCACCAGCTCTCGCGATTCAACGCCGTCTCGCTGGCGCTGGGGCTTTGCGTTTCTGTACCTGCCGATCGTGATCCTCGTGATCTATTCGTTCAACGCCTCCCGCCTGGTCACGGTATGGGGCGGCTGGTCGCTGCGCTGGTACACGGAGTTCTTCAACGATCGCGCCATGATCGAGGCGGCCTGGATGAGTTTTCGGGTCGCGGCGGCGTCCGCCACCATCGCGACGCTGCTCGGCACGCTCGCCGCGGTGGCGCTGTCGCGCGGCGCACGCTTCAAGGGGCGCACGCTGTTTTCCGGCATGCTCTATGCGCCGCTGGTGATGCCGGAAGTCATCACCGGATTGTCGCTGCTGCTGCTGTTCGTGGCGCTGAACGCCGAGCGCGGGTTCTGGACCGTGACTATCGCCCACACCACGCTGACCCTGTGTTTCGTCGCCGTGGTGGTGCAGTCGCGGCTCGGCTCGCTCGATCCGACCCTGGAAGAAGCCGCGATGGATCTCGGCTGCGATCCGCTCGGTGCATTTCTGAAGGTGACGCTGCCGCTGATCTTGCCCGCGATCGCCGCGGGCTGGATGCTGGCGTTTACGCTGTCGCTCGACGATCTCGTGATCGCGAGTTTTACTACCGGCCCCGGCTCGGCGACATTGCCGATCCGGATCTATTCGGAGGTCCGGCTGGGCGTGAAGCCCGAAATCAACGCCATCTGCACCTTGGTGATCGCCATGATCGCCGTCGTGATCGTGGTCGCCTCGCTGGCCGCGAAACTGACCAGCGCGCGGGCTGAGAGCGCCGCGCCGCTGTGACGTCATCCCTGCGCAACGGCTTCGCCGTTGTCGCTGGAGGTGCGAGCGCAGCGAGCCTCGAAGGATGAGTGGCCGTGCTGTGGCCATCCTTCGAGGCGCGCGAAAGGCGCGCACCTCAGGATGACGGCGGCGTATGTGGTGGTCGATGGGCACTATTCCTTCTCGGCCTGAAGCACGCAGGGCAAACTCGCCATCGCCGTCGTCCCGGCGAACCCCGGGACCCATACGCGTGCCGCGTGTTTTGAGAGATGCTGTTCGACGGCTTTTGTGCCACTGCTGAAGCCTGTGGTTATGGGTCCCGGGGTTCGCCGGGACGACGGGCGGGGAAAACATTTTCAGGACACGTCTCCGCGATCTCGCGGCGCGATGCGTCCGAGTTTGGCTCTGAATCCTTCCGCCCCGGAGGGCGTGGGGAATGCCGGGCGCCCAATGCACCCATAGCCTCGCGTGGGATAAAAAATAACCACACGAGTTAGTCACCACAGGTCCACCAGGATTACCCAGCATTCCCGCACGCAGTGGTTTTAACGGTTACTCCGCGCTCTCCCCGGTGACCGGGCTCTTTTGCCACCGTCGTCCGCGGAATTGTGTTCCGCGAACTTGACGCCAGCGTCGGGGCGTCAGGACCACACGGCTTCGCCGTCCGCGGCCGTCTACGCCAAAGGCTTCGACGGGCTTGGTACCCGTCCGCCGAAGCTTTAGCGAAGGCGGGATCAGCGCTGTTCGTCAAAAACGCTGCCGCGTCCACCGCATCCCGCACCTACGTTTGTGACGATCGCGAAACGCCCCTGTGTCGGGCGGGACGGCGATGGATATAGTTGTGATTTGGGGGCGAGATCAACGCGTCACATTGGCACGACGGGCAAGTCATCAACCAGTCGCTCAGTCTGCCTGTCGGGCAAATCAGTTGAGCTATTCGCCGCAACCCGGTGCACGAAACGGGGCTTACACCAACGGCCAGGTCTCCGACTCGTCATGCCCGCACTTGTTGCGGGCATCCACGCCTTCGAAGCCGGGCCGCGTCGAAGACGTGGATGGCCGGGACCCTGCTACGCCAAGGCTTCGCCGGGCTTCCAGTGTCAGTCCGCCGAAGCTTCAGCGAAGGCGGGCGAAGCCCGGCCATGACGATGTGGATGGGTCAAAGCCAACGACCGTTGGTATTATTCCACTTGGATGGAATCATGACCGTGCATTCCATGGCCTCGTGGTTCGAGACGCCCGCCTTCGCCCTCCGGGCTACGGCGGGCTCCTCACCATGAGGGTCCAAGACCTCATCCTCGGATGAGCGCATTCGCGCTTGCTTGGGAGAAGCATGCTTGCGCGCGTCTCGAAGACCTCATCCTGAGGAGCGCGCTTGCGCGCGTCGCGAAGGATGAAGCCACCGAACTGGAAATGCGTTAGCGCACAGGCATTGGCGGCCGCGGCACCGATGCGAGTTCGGGATCGGTCAGCGTCTGGATCGGCGGTTGCAGTGGCAGCGTAATGGGCGGTGGCACGTAAGACCCGGCGGCCGGCGGCAGCGCCGGATAGGTTGCGGCTTGCTGCGGCGGCATCGGCCGGCGCGCCCTCACGGTGGCCGCGCGCCACGGATGCGCCGATGGCTTCGGCCGCAGGTCCTGCTCGGCAGCCTTGGCCTCGGCAGCCCTGACCTCAGTAGCCTTGACATCGGCAGCCTTGACTTCGGCAGCCTTGGCAGTGTCGCGGGAGTTTGGTTGCTGGCTGCCCCTGAGCTCCGCGATGGTGGCCTTGAGCTGCTCGATCTCCTGCCGCATGCTTGCAACATCGTTCGCCGTCGGCTCGGGCGACGGTGCGGCCGCAGGTGCAACGGGTGCAGCGGCTTGCGGCGCGCTCACGGCCGGAGTTGCCGCTTGCGGAGCGGCCGCCACGTCTGCGCCAGCCGAAGGCGCGGCCGCTTGCGCGGGCGGCGCGGTTTCCTGCTGCGGCAGCAGCGAAGCGACGGCGCGCCATGGCGACCACTGCGCGATCGTCTGTTCCGCCGCATCGCCGTAAGTCTGCCAGGCGACCGCAGCGCCACCGGCGCACGCCGCCAGCAGCAGCGCCGCCGTCAACGCGCGTGCCCGACCGCCCGTCGCGCGCCGGCCGCCCGCGGCGCGAACATCGCCAGTGGCAGCGGGACGGAACGTCGTATCGACCGGCGGAATCTCTGCGGCCGCAGCAAGCGCGGCCCCGATGCCGGTCGGCGCATTCGGGGCATGGCGCAGGCTGCGCGCCAGCCTGGAAAGCTCTTCCTCCGTGGGCACCATCAGCGCCACATCGGGCGCGATCACCAGCACATCGTGCGGATCATCCGGCAGCTTCGGGTTCGGCGTGCTCTGCATTGGCGCTTCCATGACCTGGTCCAATGTCGCCGCATGCGCTGCGGCCGGCGGATCGGCGCGAGATCAACGTTTTTCCTAATCGCAGGGTTCACCGCGGTTTGACCAAAGCAAGGCGGTACGATGGAGAGGGTGGGGCCGCCGAGGGGAACCCGGTTGGGGACCCGGCCCGGCCGGCCCGGGGCGAAATTGATCTGGCTCAAGTAAGCTGCGACAAAGCGGGCATTGTTATATCAAATGCATCGGCATCTCGGAGGTCAATTCCCCTACGCGGCGTTGTTCTGGCCGGCGCTTGCTGCTGCATCTGCGGTCGAAACGGCGTCGTCCCTGGCGGCGCAGTTCCTCGGATTTGATGCCGACGGCGACCGCGCCGTGCAGGAGCCGGAAGGCGCCACCCCAGGCGAGATTGCGCTCGAGCTGCATACCGTCCGGCTCCGCGACTTTACGGTGGTCAAAAGTGGCGTTCCGACCCTGCTGTGTACGCCGCTCGCGCTGCACGGAGCCGCTGTCGCCGATCTTGCCACCGGGCACAGTCTCGTTGCCGCCCTGCGTGGCGCCGGCATTGAACGGCTGTTGATGGCCGATTGGCGCTCGGCCAGCGCCGACATGCGATTTCGCGGAATTGACGACTATCTTGCCGATCTCAACGTCCTTGTCGATCATGTCGGTGGTCTGGTCGATCTCGTCGGGCTTTGCCAGGGAGGCTGGCTGTCACTGCTCTATGCCGCACGATTCCCGGCCAAGGTCCGCAAGCTCGTGATGGCCGGCGCGCCGGTCGATATTGCCGCGCGGCAATCCGAATTGTCGGCTACCGCCGCGGCAACTCCCCTGGCCGTCTTTCAGGGCCTGGTTATTTCAGGCGATGGTCGTCTTGTCGGCCGCCATGTCGCAAAACTCTGGGGCAACGACACCGTCGACGCAGATAATATTCGTCAATCGCTGCAGACGCCTGAACCGCTTGGCTCGCCGGAATTCACCCGGCTCGAAGCCATCTACAGGAACTGGAATTCCTGGACCATCGATGTTCCCGGAACCTACTATCTCGAAGTCATCGAGAAGCTGTACAAGCGCAACGAACTCGCCACCGGAAGCTTCGTCGCCCTGGGGCAAAAGATCGACCTCTCGCGGCTGCGGCTTCCAATGTATCTTCTTGCCGGCAGCGCCGACGAAGTGGTTGCCGCGGAACAATTGCTGGCTGTGGAGCGGCTGGTGGGAACGCAGCCGGAGCATCTCCGCCGCGAGGTCGCGCCGTCCAATCATCTGGGTCTGTTCATGGGCAAACGGACGCTTGAAGAATATTGGCCGAGGATTGTGCGCTGGATGAAAGAGCCTTCCCCTTGAACTATCGCGCGGTTTTGACCTGCATCAACGCCGGGGCTGATGGGGGCGAGCAATCTCAAACGCCGGCTTTTTTGGCTGGCATTGCCTCCATTCGATGAGGAGAGAGTAATGCAAACGCCAGTTGAAATAGAATTTCAGGAGATGGTTGCCAGTCCCGCGGTTCAGGACATGATCGCGGACCATGTGAAGAAGCTTGAGCAATTCTATGGCCGCATTACCGCATGCCGGATCGTCGTCAAGGGGCCCGGCGATCGTCACAAGACCGGCGGCCTGTATGACATCAAGATTCGACTGGCGCTGCCGGATGGTCGCGAAGTCGATATCGGGCGGACGCCGAAGGCTGACGAGCGACATTCGGATTTGCAATTCGCCATCAACGATGCGTTCAAGCGGGCAGGCAGGCGACTTCAGGACAGCGCGCGGCGTATGGAGGGAATGGTCAAGAGCCATCAGGGTTGAATTCAAAATCAAGCACCTGTTTTGAGATCATGACAAAAACACAAGCAAAACAACTGGTCGTTTGCGTGGAAAACGATGGTTATGCGGTCTCGCTTGAGAAACGCAAAATCTACGTGGCGCTCCGCGATGCGGCAGCCGGGAAGCACAATATGCTGCGGATTGTCGATGAATCCGGCGAGGACTACCTCTATCCAAAGGCATTCTTCCGTTCGATCGCGCTGCCGCAAGCTGTCAGAAGGGCTGTGCTGGCGGCGTAGCCCGTTGGGCGGGTTGGCCGATCAGGCCACTTCCAGCGTCGGAATTTTCCTGATCTCCTCTCCAAGCTCCTGCTGCGCCCGATGCAGATCGTACCGCCTTTGCAGATTGAGCCAGAGATCGGGACCGTTTCCACACAGCTTGCCGAGCCGCAACGCCATGCCTGGGGTGACCGGCTGCTTCTCCTTCAGGACGTCATACAGCATCTGACGCGAAACGCCGAGCAGCCTGGCGATCTCCGTCCTGGGCCGATCGAGCGCCGGCAAAATTTCCTCGCGCAGAAGTTCGCTGGGATGCATCGGCGGCAAGCCTCGCTTCGGGAGCTTTCTGGTCATGAATCTGACCTCATCGATAGCCGTGGTTCTCACCGCTCCTCTCGCAAATCGCGCGAGGTCAGCTTTACTTTGCGAGTACGATGCCATGCGGCGAAGGCCTTGATGACCTGATCGAAGAAACGCGGCGGCAGGAAGCCATAATCGTAGCGATCACTGCGGCCGATTTTCCGAAGATCATAGCCCGGCCAATCGAATTCGTTGCCCTCTGAAACAACGATCCAGGAACGCTCGTCGTCAAGTCCGAGATGACGCTTAACCGCGGCGGGAATTTCGACGGCGCCGTCGGGATCGGCGGTAGGAGAGTGCGTGATCGGCAGAACCACAACGACCGTTGTGTCATTCGCCGGGCGCTCGACCGCAAGCACGATCACGCTCGGGCGATCTTTTCGCCCTTCTTCCCCTCCCGCTTCGTGTTCGTGGTGCCATAGATAGGCATAGGATATGACAAGGCCCGGTTCGGGCGTGGGGATCGGCACGCCCGTTATTTCGGCTCAAGCAGGGCATCGAGATGCGCATGCCGCTCGTCCATGCGTGAGGTGCCGATGGCCTGGGCTCTCTCGTCGGACAACTCGGCCGTGGCAAAGCTGCGGCGACGCTGCTTGAAACGGCGGAATTCTTCGTACTCGTCCGGCGCAACGAAATAGCCCGTGATCGATCCGTGGCTCGATACTGCCACGGCCCCTCGCTGGGCGAGCATTCGGTAGCGGCCAAAGTTCCGGGTGAACTCCGAAGCCGGGATGGTGTCAGCCATATGCAGGTGTCCTCTATTGCGACCCCAATATACGTAAGTTACGTGAAAAGCGCAAGTTACGTGTTTAAGGTCGGTAGCATGGAGAAGCTGTGCAAGACGGGAGAAAATGCCTGTGAAACACCAACATAACCATTTTTAAGGTAATTCTGATGTAGACCACTATTACCATAATGGAGTAATTAAATGACGCCCGCCCAATGCCGAGCTGCTCGTGCCCTGCTTAACTGGTCGCAAGACGATCTGGAAATCGCAGCTCGCGTGTCAAAGAAAACCATCGCGGACTTTGAGCGGGATCAGCGTAACCAGCAGTCTCGAACTATAGAAGCGATTGAGGTTGTGCTGATGGCGCACGGAATAGTTTTCATTCCTCAAAATGAGGAGGGCGAAGGTGTGCGAAAACGCTCTTCAGTGCCACGTCTCCTTAGGCGGGAAGACATTGGTCATCGTGAGTGGGTAGCGTTTTTGTTTGACTACAAGCAGAACCGAGTCACGAGTTTCATAAGATACCAAGCACTTAGTTCGATCGCCCTAGCAAACCTCGAACCTCTCGCAGCCTTTGACCGCGACGTCGCCCGAATTCTGATGTGCGCGGCAGAAAAGTTTGACAACGATGATCTTGATCCGGAAGGGCGGGTGTTGATCGCGCGAGGAGATCTTGCGCCCATTGAATTTGATCCAACAGTCGAGGTGGATCCCAAACAACGCGTTCCCCTGCATCTGATTTGCCGGCGCCCCTTCCTAAGTTCGAATGGCACACAAATCGAAGCTGTCGACTATAATGGCTTCCGAACAGTGACCGCTTCGGGAAAAACAAAATCATTTCTAAAACTTCGCCCGGGTGATTCGGATCACGATGCGATCGACGTCACCTCCGAGGCAGCCGCCGGCACGTTCATTATGAGTGAACGCAATGGAGAGGGTTCCCCAGCTTCATCAAGGAAGGGAAAGTAACGTAGGACATCGATCGTAGCTGGTACCACGACTTTATAGCGGGCCTGCGGCCCTACGAAGCTTACCTCCAGCTGTATTCGTAAGATACCTTCCTATTGTTCACATAGGTGCCCCAATGGCGCGAATGACATACGAAGATCACAAGATCGCAATTGACGAAATCCAGGATTTTCCAGATCGCGCCGCAGCTATCGTAGCTGCCGCCATACTCGAAAGCACATTGGAAGAAGGCATCGCGAATCGCCTTCTCCCAATGTCCAACACGCACCGGGATGCGCTGTTTGGGGGAGAAGCATCATTTGCTACATTTTCTGCCAAAATAAGCCTCGGCCTTTCCCTTGGCCTATATGGTAATAAAACAAAGACGGACCTCAGCTTGATCCGCAAAATTAGAAATGAGTTCGCTCGCCATGCAAACCGCTCGTTCGAGCATCCGGAGATCTCTAAGCACTGTGCGCTGATTACAAATTACCGAACCGAACCCGAGCCCGAACCAATAGCGCCAGAAGTTGCCGCCTTCTACGCCAAATTTCCTAGAATAAACCTTCGATGGAGATTTTTGTATGCCACGTCTGCAATTGGGCTCGGCATTCTACGAGAAACGAATGATAACGGGCGCGCTCCACCCAATCCAACAATATTGGCCTAGCGGCTTTCATTTTTAGGTAGCCCGTGGGGCAAAGTTAGCCGAGGTGTAACCCGCCGGTTTCTCGTCGGTGAGCGGCGGATTACGCTGTGCTAATTCGTCCTACGGGCTTCCCAATTATCGCTCGATTGAGCCCAGTAGATGGCGTTTAGCCAAGAGCGTAACCCAGTTCTTTATTGCCCCGCCCTACGGCCCTAAACAACATTCCGACGCCTTATCAGAAATCTCTTATGGTTCATGTTTGCCGCCGCGGCCTCGCCGCTTAGGACGACCGGACGCGATTCCGGGAGCTAAAATCCTCAAATCTCGGATTGCCATTGCGTACCCACGGCCAGCATACGAATGGAAGTTATCAAATGTTATGATTTGGTCCCCAGTATTTTCAGGCGAGTACCAGGAAGAAGCTTCGCCATCTCGAGGAAGAGTTGCAGTCAAAATATTTGGACCAATCGTGTCACCGGATTTTGGGTTTGCAGCGGCGCGGACCACAATCGCATGACATTTTCCTTTTGTAGCGATCGCATCTTTCTGGGAATCAATCAGTTCATTGAGCTCTGGCATTTCCCGCGCGCCCACACCGGAACGAGCGCCGTAACATCCCGTCCAGCTGAAAGACGAATCCTTTCCAACAATTTTGGTCAAGATGAATTCATCGAGCACACTGGGAAAGAGTTCCTTGTGATCCTCGAAGTTCGAAAGCAAAAACAGGCTAGACTGGTTATTGACGAAGCCACAAAGAACGATGGTTAGCCGCCGTTGATCTGCTGAAAGTTTGGCGAGGTCGGCGTTGCCCTTGAATTCGGTCGTGATTTTCCGGACGAGGAGGCTCATCACTTCTGTTGTCTCGACCCAAGGCTGAGCCATTTCGGCCAATGCAGACAAGAGCCATTCCCTAGTTTCAAAGCCATTCCACTTCGCCAAACCTGTATATGCGCTGATAAGTCTTCCGTCATAGAATCGGTAGTTCCCTATTTTTGGGGAGCGATCGTCTACCAATTTTCCATTCCAACTCAGCCGGGTGTCGGAAGCGAGAACGACGTATTCCGCATTCCCGCCTCCGACGATGAGCGTCATTGATGGTCCCCCGGTACAACTCTATCTGAAGTCTTGCGATCACCATCTGGTTCGCGCGCTACGATCCGCCGTCCGCCAAAGGAGCCCCAGGCGCAGGCCGCCCCATCGCCGATGAACTGCGGATTACGCTGTCGCGAACCAGCCCTACGAACGCGTAACGGAAAAGTCAGTTCGGCTTCGCGTCCCCGACCGCCGCCGGCGCACTCGCAGGCGCCGCCGCATCCGGCGCCGCCGCCTTCTGCCCGCCGCCGGTAAACCGCTCCAGCACCGAGCGCAACTGGTCGCGCGTCTTGCGGTCTTTCACCGCGTCGAGCAAAGGCGCGGAGGCCGGCGAGCGGCGGATCAGGCTTTCCGGATCGGGGAAGATCAGGGGATCGTCCCACGGGCCCTGCACCACGAAGGGCAGGTCGAAGCCGGGCGTGGTGTTCGGCGCCGAGACCAGGCTGGCGATGCCCTTCATGTCGTATTCGCGCGCAGGCACCGAAGCGGTGCCGGTCAGGGTCAGGCGCGCCGCCGGGCCTTCGACGCGGATGTCCTCGGCGGTGGCGATGCCGTCGGCGAATTTCATCGAAATGGTGAGGTTGTCATAGGGCGTCGAGCCGGAGCGGAAATTGCCGGCGCCCGACAGCGGCCGGCGCTCCAGCCGCTTCAGAAGCTGCTCGGCGTTGAAGCCGGCAATCGCGCCGTCATGGCCGGTCAGGGTCGCGGTGCCGTCGAGCGAGGATGCCAGCCCGAACGGGCTCGAGCCGGAGGCCACCAGCGAGACGTTGAGGTTGCCGCGGCCGGACAGCTTTGGTCACGCCGAACAATTCGCTGGCACAGGCCTGCAGGTCGACGTCGGTGAACTGGAACTGTGCTTTCACATCGGCGACCGCGTCCGAGCGCGCGACGCCGAACGAGCCCTTGGCGATGCCGCCATAGATCTGCGCCTCGCCGATGGACAGCGCCAGCGCGCCGCCGCGCAAATTGGCGCCCAAGGCCGTGCGGCCGAGTTTCGAGGAGCCGACGGTCAGCTTCGCCGCCGACAGCCGCATGTCGAGGTCGGTGGTCGACAGCGCGTTGAGGTCGAACAACTGCCGGTTCCAGTCGCGCGCGCCGCTGGCGAGCAGGCGGAAGGTGGAGATATAGGGGGTGAAGTCGAGCGCGTCGGCGGCCAGCGTCGCCTGCAGCGTCTGGCGGCCGTTATTGGCGTAGGTCATCACGCCCTCGGCGACATTGCCGTCGAGCTCGACATTGACATTGGTGAGCGCGATCGAGGGGCCGACCACATTGGCGCGCGCCTTCAGCGCGAAGCGGCCGAAGCCGCCGGCGCCCGGCGGCGCCTGGCCGGCCCAGCGCAGCGCGTTGCGCAAGGACGGGCTGTCGATGGTCAGCGTGCCCTCCATCATCGCGCTGGTGCGGTTGGCGACCGCGCCGTCGAACGCCAGTTTTAGCGGCGCGCTGGCGAGCCGCGCCTTGACCCCGGAGCGATCGCCGGACAGCGCCGCAAGAAAGTCGCTGGCCGAGATCGAGCCGTCGACGCGCTCGCCGCGCCAGTCGAACTGGCCCGTGGCGGCAAAGGAGCGCGAGATCGAGGGCCAGGCCAGCGACAGGTCGATGTCGTCGAGGTTTTCGGAGACGTGACTGGCGGCGTCCTCGTAAGCGAGCACGCCGTCCTGGATCCGGATTTCCGAGAACGACACCTGATTGTCGGCGCCGGGCTTCATCGCGCGCGCGATGGTCTGGATGAACGGCGCCCAGTTGCTGCCGCCATCGGCATCCCTGACGATGCGGATATGCGGCCGCAGCATCATGACGTCGGAGATCTCGAACCGGTGCAGCAACAGCGGCAGCAGCCGCAAATTCGCGGTCATCACGTCGACCGAGAGCGCGGGGTCGGCGGTCGCTCCGCCCTTCAGCCCGACGTCATGAAACGAGACGTAGCTTGCGGGAAACACCGAGACCTCGATTGGGCCCTTGACCAGGAGGTCGAGGCCGGTGACGGCGCGGATCTGTGCTTCCACCGCGTCGCGCAGCGCGTCCCGGTTGAGAAACCATGAGGTCGCGACCAGGCCGACCAGCGCCAGGCCGAGCAGCGCCGCAACCGGCGTCCCCAGGCGCTTCATTCCTTGGGCCATCGTCAATGACATATCCTGATCGGCCCGATGCCGTGGGGTCGCGCTGTCGATTAAGAAGCAGGCAGGGTGCGTGACGAACTCGGGATAACCCTGGTCCGGCAATTTACACTGCCCCCTCGGCAATGGCCGACCGGGACGCCTTGCCAACACCGCCAACTTGCTCGGTTTTCTTGACGCTTTCAAGGCCGTACTGGCGTTCCGCACCGGCTGGTGGACCGCCAAAATTTTCGGACCGGGGCGAATCGTAGTCACAACGGCCACATGGTTCGAGACGCCGCGCCTCCGCCCTTTGGGCTACGGCGGGCTCCTCACCATGAGGGTTTAAGACCTCATCCTGAGGAGCCGCACTCTTGTGCGGCGTCTCGAAGGATGAAGCCACCGCACAGGAAAAATGCGCCAGCCGCCTGTCATTGACGCACTGCGAAGAATTCGCCTAATAATCGCTGTTTCGAGGGCTTGCCGTCAGCGCCTCATCCTCCATCCAGGTCGTATTTCATGAACAAGGTCTATCCCGACGCCAAATCGGCCCTCGACGGCCTCCTGAAGGACGGCATGATGATCATGTCCGGCGGTTTTGGTCTCTGCGGGATTGCCGAGACCTTGTCCGATGCGATCCGCGACTCCGGCGTGAAGAACCTCACCGTGGTCTCCAACAATGCCGGCGTCGACGGCATCGGATTGAGCCGGCTTCTGGAGACGCGGCAGATCAGGAAGATGATCTCCTCTTACGTGGGCGAGAACAAGCTGTTCGCCCAGCAGTTCCTCGCCGGCGAACTGGAACTGGAATTCGCGCCGCAAGGCACCCTGGCCGAGCGCATCCGCGCCGGCGGCGCCGGTATCCCCGCCTTCTACACCAAGACCGGCGTCGGCACATTGATCGCCGAGGGCAAGGAAGTGAAGGAATTCGACGGCGAGAAATATCTGATGGAGCGCGGGCTGTTCGGCGATCTCGCCATCGTCCACGCCTGGAAGGGCGATACCGCGGGCAATCTCGTCTACCGCAAGACCGCGCGCAATTTCAATCCGATGATGGCGACCGCTGCCAAGATCACCGTCGCCGAGGTCGAGCATCTGTTGCCGGCCGGCCAGATCGATCCCGACCAGATCCACACCCCCGGCATTTTCGTCAAGCGCATCATCCAGGTCGGCACCGCCAACAAACGCATCGAGCAGCGCACCACGCGCAAACGCGAGGCGGCCGCCGCCGCCGGAGAGGAAATCTGATGGCCTGGACCCGCGATCAAATGGCCGCGCGCGCCGCGAAGGAACTGCGCGACGGGTTTTACGTCAATCTCGGCATCGGCATTCCGACGCTGGTCTCCAACTACATCCCCGATGGCGTCGACGTGGTGCTGCAAAGCGAGAACGGCATGCTCGGGATGGGGCCGTTTCCCTATGAGGGCGAGGAAGACCCGGACCTGATCAACGCCGGCAAGCAGACCGTGACGGAGTTGCCGACCACCAGCTATTTTTCCTCGGCCGATTCCTTCGGCATGGTGCGCGGCGGGCATATCGATCTGTCGATATTGGGCGCGATGCAGGTGGCGCAGAACGGCGATCTCGCCAACTGGATGATCCCCGGCAAGATGGTCAAGGGCATGGGCGGCGCGATGGATCTGGTCGCCGGCGTCAAGCGCGTCGTTGTGGTGATGGAGCATTCCGCCAAGGACGGCCCGAAGCTGTTGAAGAGCTGCAACCTGCCGCTGACCGGCGAGAAGGTGGTCGACATGGTGGTGACGGACCTTGCAGTGTTTACCATCGACAAGCACGGCAAGGACGGCATGGCCCTGATCGAGCTCGCCGACGGCGTCACGCTGGATGAAGTGAAGTCGAAGACCGAAGCCGAGTTTAGGGTCGCGCTGAAGAACGCGTGATTCACTCACCGTCATGGCCGGGCTCGTCCCGGCCATCCACGTCTTTCTTGCCGCTCCACGTTAAGACGTGGATGCCCGGGACAAGCCCGGGCATGACGAATTATTTTCGTGCGGGCTGTCCTCACGCCGCAGCGGCAGCGACATCTTCCAGCCCGCGGTTGCGCGGCTCGATGCCCCAGGCCCACACCACCACGATCTGGATGATCACAAGGCCGATCATCAGCCACAGCACCCCCGGCAATTGGTAGGATGCCATCAGGCTGCCGACGATGAAGGGCGAGATCACGGTGGCACCGCGCCCGAAGGTGTTGCAGATGCCGTTGGCGCGCAGCCTGATCTCTGTCGGGAACAGTTCGGGCGTATAGACGCCGAACAGGATCGCGGTCTGTACATAGATCGCCACGATCAGCACGAATCCGACGCTTAGCACGATCGCCGGATCCGACGCCGCGTTGAAGCGGGCATAGATGTAGCCCGAGATGATGGTGACGACCGACGCGCCGATGATGCTGGCGCGCCGACCGATCGCGTCGGACGACCAGGCGCCGAGCGCGCAGCCGACCAGCGAGGCGATCGACAGCACCAGCGTGTAGGCCAGCGAATTGGCGATGGTCAGCCCCTGGCGCAGGAAGAATTGCGGCAGGAACAGCACGAAGCCGAAGATCAGGGTGTTGATCGTGATCAGCACCCAGCAGCCGACGATCATGCGCTGCAAGAGCGGCGGCCGCAGCATGTCGGCTGCGGTGACCTGCGGCACGGCGGCCGGCACCACCACCGGCGGCAGCGTCGCTCCGGCGGCGGATTCCTTTTCGATTGACTGCATCAGCGCTTCGGCTTCCGCGGTGCGGCCCTGCGATTCGAGCCAGCGCGGCGATTCCGGGAGATTCTTGCGCAGATACCAGACGATCAGCGAGCCGATTCCGGCGATGACGAACATCGGGCGCCAGCCAAAGGCCGGGATGATGAGATAGCCGAGCAGCGCGGTCGCCGGGAACCCGGCCACCACCAGGAACGCCATCATCGACAGCCAGCGCCCGCGCGTCTTCGGCGGAACGAATTCGGTCAGCGTCGAATAGCCGACCACGATTTCGGCACCTAAGCCCAAGCCCTGCACGAAGCGGCAGGCGATCAGCTGAGTCATATCCTGCGCGAACGCCGCCGCCAGCGACGCCAGCCCGAAAATCAAGAGATTGATCTGATAGGTGAAGCGGCGCCCGAACCTGTCGCCGACAAATCCGGTGATCAGCGCGCCCAGCGTCATGCCGACAAAGGTCAGCGAGATGAATTGCAGGTTTTGCGGTATGGTCGAGAATTTGGTCTGGATTGCGGAGGCCAGCACGCCGCCGGCGATATAGAGATCGTAGCCGTCGAAAAACATGCCGGCGCCGACCAGCCAGAAGATCCGGTAGTGAAACGACGAGATCGGCAGCCGGTCGAGACGTGCGCCGGCGTTTACTGCGGTAGCCATTGTGAAGTTCCCCCCTGTTTGATTTCAAATGCGGCGCCGGTCTTCTCTGGACGCGGTGTGGCCGCTGTTTATTGGTTCAGTTCAAACGCCGTTGCGTCGCCGTGTCACGGTACCAGTCGAACGGCTGATCACCGGTGGCGACCATCACGCTCTTGGTGTTGAAATGGTCGTCAAAGCTTTCGGTGCCGAATTCGCGCCCGACGCCTGAATCATCGACGCCGCCCCAGGGCGAGGCCGGGTCGAGGCGGTGATGGTCGTTGATCCAGACGATGCCGGCCTTGACGCTGGCAGCGAGGCGATGCGCGCGGGCGATGTCGCGGGTGCGGATTGCGGCCGCCAGCCCAAACGGAGAATCATTGGCAAGCAGCAAGGCGTCGGCCTCGTCCTTGAACGGCGTCACTGAGGTAAACGGTCCGAACACCTCCTGCTGGAAGATGCGCATGTCGGACTTCACGTCCGCAAACACCGTGGGCTCGACGAAATAGCCGTTGTCATGGCCCGGAATCTTGGCGGCGGCGCCGCCGGTCACCAGCCGCGCGCCGTCGTCACGGCCAAACTGGCAATAGGACAGCACGCGGTCGCGCTGCCGCGCCGAGATCACCGGGCCGAGCTGGGTTGCGGGATCGAAGGGATCGCCGATGCGGATGCTTTTGGTCTTCGCCTTCAGCTTCTCGACGAACTCGTCATAGATCGAGGTCTGCACCAGATGCCGCGAGGCGCAGACGCAGGTCTGCCCCGCGCCGATGAAGGCGCCGAACGCGGCATAGTTGACGGCCTGATCGACATCGTAATCGCCAAACACCATCACCGGCGTCTTGCCGCCGAGCTCCATGGTCTGGTGCGCGAACACTTTAGCGGCAGCAGCGCCTGCGATACGGCCGGCTTCGGTGCCGCCGGTGAGCACCAGCTTGTTGATGTCGGGGTGTTCGGCGAGCATTTTGCCGGCGCTCTGGCCAAGCCCGAGCACGACATTGAATACGCCCGGCGGCAGTCCCGCTTCGGTGAAGATCTGCGCCAGTTTTAGCGTCGTCAGCGGCGTATATTCCGACGGTTTTACGACCGTGACGCAGCCGCTCGCCAGCACCGCGGCCAGCGACTTGCACATGATCATCAGGGGATGATTGAACGGAGTGCAATTGGCGACGATGCCGATTGGCGTGCGCAGGGTGTAGTTCAGATACGAACCTTCGACCGGAATGACCGCGTCGCGCCGCGCCAGCGCCAGGCCCGCGAAATAGCGGAAAAAGTCCGGCAGCCGCGACAGCTGCGCGCGGGTCTCGTTGAGCGGGCGGCCATTGTTGAGCGTCTCCAGCCGGTACAACTGCTCCAGATTGGCCTCGAACGCATCCGCGAGCCGGTTGACCAGCCGGGCGCGGGCGCGAATGTCCATGCCGCCCCACGCGCGGCTTTCGAAGGCTGCGCGCGCGCCCTTCATCGCGCGGTCGATGTCGTCGGCGGTCGAATTAGGGATCTGCGCGATCACGTCGCCGGTGGCGGGATTGCGGACGTCGAGCATCTCGCTCGAGCCTGCTTCGATTTCGCGGCCGTCGACGAAATTGCCGTGGATTTCGACCTCGGCGGTGGATGGTTTGGAAGGAATATTCATCGGTCTCTTCCTTCGATCATGATCCAAAACGGATCGTGACCTCGTCTCTTTGTTTGAGCATGATCTCTTCGGAAAACCGCGCTCCACTTTTCCGGATCATGCTTCGACGATCACCGCGTTGCGCATGAGCGCCGGCAGCACGCGTTTTTCGGTTTGTGAAATATGCGCCTTGATGATGCGGGAGGCAGTCCGCCCGTCGCGGCGCTGCATCGCCTCGATCAAGGCGACGTGCTCGGCCACCAGTTGCGCCGGGTCATGGCCCTTGACATTGGCGACGCTGACGCGCACCAGGCGATCGGCCTGTCCGATCAGGTCGCACAGCGAAGCCGCCATGCGGCGGTTGCCCGAGGCATGCGCGAGCGCCGAGTGAAAGGCCCGGTTATAGGCGATGAAGTCTTCGTGGTTGCCGGCAAAGCGCCTGTATTCGTCGAGCGCGTTCAGAACTTCATCGGATGCATTCTCGATTGCCTCCGCAACGCAGGCCGGTTCCAGCGCGAAGCGAAACCGCAACAGGTCGCGCGCATCGGAAAGCGAGATCGGATTGACCCGATAGCCCTGGCGCGGCTGCACGGTGACGAGATGCTCGCGTTCCAGCCGCAGCAAGGCCTCGCGCACCGGCTGGCGGCTGACGGCATAGCGTTCGGCCAGCTCCTGCTCGCGCATATCATCGCCTGGCGCGAGGCGGCAGGTCAGAATATCAGCGCGCAGATTCTCGTAGACATTATCGCGCAAAAGCATCGTAGTTTCCTTGGAGGTGGGCCTTAATTTCGCAGCCGTGAAATATCACGTCAAGTGACAAAGGCTTGAAAAGCCTGAATTTTGATTTATCAATCGGCCGGCGCTGACGAACGCCGCCCCGTTGCAGTTTTCCAACCTTGAGAGAGACACCGCCATGGATCGACTTCTCGCCGACGGTACGGTCAATGCGGCGCAGTCAGGCCAGGGGGCAGGCAAAGGGACAGGCAAAGTGCCGGCGCTTTTCCTGCTGCATTCGCTGCTGTCGGATCGCGCAAGTTTCGACGCCATTGTTCCCCGATTGTCGAAGTCGTTCCGGGTCATCGTTCCGGAACTGCCGGGCTTTGGCCGATCGAAGGCGGTCAGCGGCGGTCTTGCCGCGGTCGCCGACCGGATGGCGGAAGCCGTGAAGGAGGGCGCCGGCGGCGGCGAGACCATCGTGCTCGGCAACGGTTATGGCGGGTTCGTCGCCCTGCAAATGGCCATTCGCCATCCCGGTATCGCAAGCCGGCTCATCCTCGCCGATTGCGGGGCGGCGTTTTCGGAAGAAGGGCGGCAGGCCTTCCGCAACATGGCGGCGGCTTCCAAAGCCAGGGGATTGGCGGCGATCACTGACGTCGCGATGCGGCGGTTGTTTGCGCCGGAGTTCCAGGCCCAGCATCCCGAACTGATGCGCGATCGGCGCGAGGCATTTTTGCGAACCGACCCCGAAGTGTTCCGTGCGGCCTGCGCTGCGCTGGCGGAACTCGACCTCCGGCCCGAGCTTGGTCGCCTCACCGTGCCGGTCCTGGTCCTGGTCGGCGAACATGACGAAGCGACGCCGCCGCCGATGTCGCACGAATTGGCCGCTCACCTGCCGAACGCGCGTCTTGCGATCATTCCCGGCTGCGCGCACGTTCCGCAACTGCAATCGCCCGAGCTGTTCCTGGATGCGATCGGCGATTTCCTGCCGGCGGCGGCCGCGGCGAATTAAGGGTCGAACTTGACCTCCCGGTTACCAGTCCTGCCCGGCGCTCTGCTTACAGAAACTTGATCGTGAGCCAAACCGCCGCCCATATCGCCAGCGACAGCAGCGCGACCGATACGACGACGATGGCCAGGGCCCGCATCAGCGTGTTGGTGCCGGCGGCGAAGGAGGGTTGGTTTCGACGGGGACGGAAGTCGTCGCCGTCCTGGGGGATATGACCGCGGATTCCGGACATCCAGAGCACCAATTCCAGCACGTGCAAGCTCATCGTCCTGGCTCCCAACTGTCGCGCGATAAGACATCATGGCCTGAAAATACCAGCCGCCTTTTGCGCGAGCGCAAACTCTCCATATTTTCCTGAGCCGGCATTTGAGCCAGCGCAAGGCCGCATCCCCTCGTTTGGGCTATCGAACGTGGAACTTGGGGGTGCGCTGACAGGCCCCGGTTGCAGTTCAATGATCCGGGGACGGTTTTGAAGATGAAGCAAGATCTTGCGGCGTGCTACCGCCAGGAGTGGTTGCCCCGAAATACCGGCTATCCGGCCGCGCCGCATTTCTCGTCCGCCATCGGTCCCGATACCTATGCGGAATGGCTCAAGGCCATGCCGCCACGTGCCAGCGCGTCGCTCTATCTGCACGTTCCGTTCTGCCGGTATTGCGGTCACGATGCCCCGGCCACCAGCCGCGACCAGCCGATCGCGATCTACGAATCCGCGCTGCGCTGTGAAATCGATCTGGTATCGCGGCAAATCGATCGCCGCATCAAGGTCGACCGCATCCACCTTGGCGGCGGAACGCCGACCATGATGGCGCCGGAGTCTTTCATCGATCTGATCGGATCGGTCCGCCACGCCTTCTTCGTGCCGCCCTCGGCCGAAATTGCCGTCGAGATCGACCCACGCGGGCTGACGCGCCGGATGATCGACGCACTGGCCTATGGCGGCGTCAACCGTGCGAAACTCGGCGTTCACAGTTTCGACCCCGTGGTCCAGCGTGCCATCGGCCTGGTGCAAAATTTCGAAGAGACCGCGGCGGCGGCGATAGCCTTGCGGCGGGCCGGCATCGCCGGCATCAATTTGAACCTGACCTATGGACCGCCGTACCAGACCGTCGCGTCATGTCTCGACACCGTGCGCCGCTGCGTCGGGATTCGCCCCGATCGCTTTTCGCTGTTCAGCTACGCGCAGGTGCCGGCGTTCAAGCAGCCCCGGCGCAGGATCGATGCGGCGCCGCTGCCCGACAGTTGCGAACGCAACGACCAGTACCATGCGATCGCCGATGCGTTGAAGGAAGCCGGATATCAGCAGATCGGGCTGGACCGCTTTGCGCTTGCCGATGACGAGATGGCGCTGACGCTGCGCGAAGCAAGGCTTCCCAGCAACTTTCAGGACCACACCATCGATGCCGGCGACGTCCTGCTCGGCTTCGGCGCCGGTGCCATCGGAAGGCTGCCGCAGGGCTATGTGCAGAACGAGGCGCAAACGCACGCCTATGCGGAAAAGATTGCCTGCGGCGGATTGGCAACGGTCAGAGGCTACGCATTGACCGACGTTGACCGTCGACGCGCCGAGATCATCGAGCGCATCATGGGCGAATTCGGCGCCGATCTCGACCGGATCTGCGCCCGGGACGGATCGATTCCTGAGATGAAATCGTCGCCGCGTGCTGGGGATCGGAACCCGGATGGCTTCCTCGCGTTCGACGGCACCTCGCTCGCTCTGACGGGATAATTTACGCCGGGGTCAATGCTGACAATTTGAGCAGGCCGGGCGCATTATCCGTTCGACGATCGCCATCCGCATGCCTAGTCTTACCCAAGCCTTGAGGAGGGTTGATGCGCACGGTTCTCGACTACTGCAGCGGAGGAATTCAGCGAAACGTCCCTGCGGGGACGATCGTCATTCACGAGGGCGGCACCACAGGGCACCTCTTTGTGCTGATCGAGGGACGGCTCGAGGTCATCAAGGGCGATACCGTCGTTGCCGCCATCCATGAGCCGGGCGCGGTGGTCGGCGAAATGTCGGTCCTGCTCGACCAGCCCCATACCGCGACCGTCCGCGCCGCCTCGGATTCCCTGATCTACGAATTCGGCAATGCCGCATCGTTCCTGCGCGACCAGCCGGAGGTGGCGCTCCTGATCGCCCGGCTTCTGGCGCAGCGGCTCAATGTCGCCACCACCTATCTCGCCGACATCATGCATCAATATGCCGGCCACGGCGATCACCTCGCGATGGTCGGCGAGATCCTGCAGAGCATGATCAACCTGCCGCCGATCAGGGTCTCGCCGGGTTCGGATCGGCAATCCGACTCCAGACTTTGAAGTCATTTGTTTCTCGGGTCATTTTTAGCTTCGACCCCGGCTCTTGTCTCCGGCCGCCGCCCAAATGGCGTGACACGCTGCCTGCCGCCGTCTGCCGCCCGGTGTCTGCCGCCTGTCCCATCGAGGTGATGATGGCGCGGTCGCGGTCGCCGACCTTATTTCGGAAGGCATTCCACATTAAAGGCAATGATGATCTGTGCTGGGTCAGCTTTACCTAGGCTCTTCAAGTCTTCTAAACCACTTTTCAGCTTGGCTCCCGCCTCCTTTAAGCTGCCCTCAAGTGTCGACTTGGCCGCCCTGCATCGCTTTTCATTCGAGAACTCCTGAAACACCACGGTTGGGAGGAGCCTCCATTCCGCCCTGTCGTTTGTAGCGGCCGGACTGACTGAGTAGGAGAAGACGTACATCAGGATCCACATCGGCATGCTCCACTTGTGATGCGACGGCAGTGACCGCCTGCGCCCCCAACGCCATCGTCGATAAGATGGTCGCGCCTCGCTTGCTTCGGTGCTTTCGGTGTCGTCGCAATGATGGTGTCCACGCCTCATCAGCATGCCATGATCTAGATCAAAGCGATCGCGGCGCGTGCGGAGTGCCGAGATCGCGATGGGTTGACGCCGGTCGATAAGATCAGCACCGGGACGGTGTCGGGTCTTGCTTACCCGCCTGCTGTTTGCGCGCCCACAACCGATAGGCTTCCTCGATAAACGGATCGTCGGCTGTCAGCTCCGGTATCAACCGCGCACCTTCCTAGCGGAAGTGTTCTGGACCACGCCCCAGTTTGCGACGGTGGCGGCTCGCTAAGAGCAGATGTTTTCCGCTCTTCCCCCGAAACCGGACGTCGCTCAATACGGTCGGCATGTCCGTTCGGTGCCAATTTCGGAAGTCCGCCAAATGTCATTTCTTGATCCTCGTAGAGCACCAAAGAGAGACCGCCTCGCGGCGGTCTCTCCGAGTCCAACCAGTACTTTGATCAAGCAGCTCGCTTGAACGCTTCCCATGCCGCCTCATTGGCGCGATCGAAGGCAGCGCGCGTTTCCGTCAAAGCTGCCATAAGTGCGGACCATGACTGGGTCCCCGCCTGGTTCAACTTCTCGAGTTTCTTCTCCGCGTCGACTGCATCGGCGTTCATACGCTTCACGGCGGCGTCGATATCGCCCCGACGCTCAGAAGCGAATTTTTTGGCATCGCTGCCAAGCTTGTCGGCCGCTTCGCGCCACGCTTTCAATTGGGCATCGGCTTGAAGCTTGAACGTCGCCTGCTGGTGCTCGATTTGCTTGCCGAAGCTCTCGACATATTTCTTGACCTCGGCCTCGAACGAGCGCCAGTCATCCTCTAGTTTTGCCTTTGCCTGGATCCAGGCGGCCTCGTTAGCTTCCGACTGCTTCTTCATGGTGTCCCGGAAGTCATCACGCTGCTTGCGCAGTTCAGCCAGAGTCTTCTCAGCCTTGTCGCGGACATCGGCCTGCACCTCGGCTACCTTGCCTTCAAGCGATGTCACTGCGGCGTCCATTTCATCAAGACGCTCCTTGGCCCAATTTGTAAAGAAGTGGGGATTGCTTTGCGTAACCATTTGCTTATCTCCTCGCATGCCCCATTTTTCTGATTAATATGCCGCGCCAAGCTATCTTTGATGTAAGTCAACATCAAACCCAAGAGTAATCCTCGGTCTGACCGGACTTCACCTAAGAAGTTACGGAGGTCCGAAATGGGTCAAACTCAGACCTCGGGGCGTATCTGAGGTAGGTCCGTTCGTCCCCCAACAACAGACATGAGGCGACTGCGGCAGCATGTCCGAAAGGTGCCAAACGCAGACATCCCAACTCGCGGAACAATGATCGCCCTTCATGCACGGCTTTATCAGAAATCCCGGAGCGACCTCATTCCGTTGCTCGTGATTTGCTTACCAAACCTGGTCAGCGCCGATCATGGCTTGGCAGGTGGGACAGCGCTTTCGGGCATCGGCATCTGCATATCCGAGGGCATAACCATGCTGCTGCCCCTCGGGAATGTGGGAAGGAATCGGGGTGCCGCGATCACCACCACACCATAAACGACGAGAGCGGCCGCCGTCGCGCGAGCCGCCACGCGACCCCAAGGCAATGTTTTCTCCGCGAATATGACGAGCGTGATAACCGCCATGGCAGCGATATTCATGATGCCGAGTGGGAACAGGATGACGAACAGGAGCCAGCAACAGCCAAGGCAATAGCCCCCGTGGAGCAATCCCATGCGCAACGCGCCCGCAGCACCGTCGCGCCACGATGTCATGATGAAGGTGATGGGCGTGCGGCACTTCGAAAGGCACAAGTCCTTCAAGGGTGTAAGCTGGTAGAGGCCCGCCGCGACGAGCACTATTCCGCCGACGCGGGCCGCGGTGGTCGGCGATAGCGCGGCACGCGCAGCAACCGCCTCGGCGGCGAGCGCGCCGGCATAGGCTGCAACTCCCGACAGCCCCCACACCAAAAGGTATGTCACCGCGAATATCCAGGTTGAGACGAACGCTTCGCCGCGCTGTCGCTTGCCCGCCTGCACTTTATGGAAGGTGAGGATCATGGGCGCGGCAGTCGGAAACATCATGGCCACCATCATGATGACCCAGACCGCCAGGAACAGCGGCGCGCGCAGGCCCATGGTCGGCGAGTCCATCGCCATATCCATATCGGTGCCTGCGGCTTGCCAGACGAGCACCGCCCAAGCCGCTGCTGCGAGCGCCAGCAGCAAGCCCAAGATGACGTTACGTTGAAACGCGATCGGGCCCGTCTGGGTGCCGTCCATTTGAGCCTCCCTCGCGGCACCAGACCGCCGATCTGGAAAATGGTCAACTTAGCGACGCGCGCAGCGCTGTTAGTTCGACCAGCTGATCGGCGCGTAATGGCCGTTCTTGCCGGAATTGTCCCAACGCATGCCGTGATCGGCGAAGGTGCTGCCCTTTGAGCCGACTGCCAGCGCGAGCTTGTCGGGCGCGGCCGGATGGCCAATCGTCGTCCAAATCTCACCGCTGCTATGCATGGTGGGCAGAGGCTCCACTGCCATATGCATGATGCCTGGGATTTCCGCCGAGCGGCTTTTGCCCGTGATGGCATATTTGATCGCCACTTTCTTCGCGCCGAGATGATTGCCAACCAAAGGCGCGAATGCCGCCATGGGGCCACCCTCCGCGCCGCTGAAGATGGCACCGAGCGCCGCGGTCTGTTGTTCATCAGCGCGCTCATCGATATAGGCCGCTAGCGTCCAGTTGCCTTCTCCCATGGCGCCCGGTGTATGGCCAACGACGGCAACGTTGAGCCCGTCCAGCGATATTTTGCCGTAACTGCCCTTGTCGATATGGAAGACGAGCGCAACGTCGCATACCCCCTGACTCGGCCGCGCCGTCAAAGGGGCGCTAGTCGAGACAAGGCATGGGCACACCACGTTGCAGTTGCAATTCTCGAAATAATCGCCAGACAGGTTCCATTTCGTTGCCATCTGCTCCTCCTCCTATAACGGAAAACACGAATGATTTTAAAGACGCGCCGCAAATGCTCCCTCACTTGAATTCAATTTCCGGCTGGTCATCGCCAAGCGAGCCGTCTCTTGTCTACGCCCTAGGCGAGAATTTAGCATAAATTCTTGAATGCCGAACAGCCGAATTGAGGCCAGTGTCACGCATCTTATCAAGTGGGTCTCCCCGCACTCATTCAATGTCTGAGATGGGTGTGCGCCGTGCAAAGGCGGCGCTTTCCAGTGGGTGCAAGCCCCACCCGGCAACCGCTCCAGCCGGAAGCAATCGGAGCAGTCATGGAGGTAACGAAGTGGCTGAAGCCTTCGATTAGCGTGTCACAAATTGGTGACAGCGCGAGTGTGCAGGCCGCAACGCGAGTGAACGCCGAGCAATCCTCGAAAAGGACAATGCGCAGGTCGACCCGACAACCCTATCGGGGAAGACTGATACGTCTGGATGAAATGAGCGAAGCGATACGTTCAGACGCTGCGCCGGGGTAGTGGCGGCGGCATGTACACAAGGAAAGCGCACGAAACACGGGAAGCCCCAAGGCGTGGTCAGCGATGACCAACCGGAAGCCCGTGAGGGACAGGCTGGGCGCCCTGGGGTGGCGGAGAGGTTCGTAGTACCGCGGAAGCCGGGTAACTCCGGTGGAGGGAAGGGACCTCAGTTCAAGACCGACGCAATACGTGGTGAAGGACCTGGAGATTGGGCAACCTATCAACTCCAATAAATGTTCAGAAGCCGCAGATGGCGTTGCACGCGAAAGCGTGAAGTCTTGTCCGAGAGCCGGATGCGGGAAATCTGCCTGTCCGGTTCGATGAGCGGGATGTGGAAACGGAGCCATGGCCGAACCAGTAAGGCACCGCCAGACGAAAGAGGCGGCAACAGATATGTTCTACCTAAAGCCACCGCGCCACATCTCAACTCTACCAATTCGCGCCGATTTGACCGTAGGGCGATCACGTCCGGCGCGCGACACGATATGGGCGAGACGCACTAGGACGATAGCGCGCGACAAATCCCGCGCTCGAATTGCCGATAGGCCTTGAGAGCTTGTCGGTCGGCGAAGGGGAGGATCTGCATCATGATCACGCCGGCGATCCGCGTCGTCGGGTCGATCCAGTAATATGTATTGAACAGACCGGCCCATGTGAGGCTGCCTGCCTTGCGCCCGTCGGGGACGGGATCGATATTGATCATGTGTCCAAGCCCCCATCGCAGCTGAACGCCCGGAAAAAAATCCACGTCGTTCGATAGCGCCGGGTTTGTCGTCTTGAGGATCCCCGCTTCGAGGTTACCGATCTGGTTTTCGGACATCAAGGCAACGGTCTCCGGCCGAAGGATACTTGTCTTGCGGAGGCTTCCGCCATTCAACAGCGCCTGCAGCAGGGTCAGATAATCCGGCGCCGTGGAATAGATGCCGCCTCCTCCGGAAAACACTTGCCGAACATTTGGCTTTTCCGGGGGCTGCGGAAGAAGTTTTCCATTCGGGTCCCTCACATGCAGACGGGCCTGACGCGCGCGCTGTTTCCCCGTGAGCGAGAAGCTGGTGTCGTTCATTCCGAGCGGTCCCGTGATGTGATCGCCGAAATAGCGATCGAGACTCTGCCCGCCGGCGATTTCCACCATCCGGCCGACCCGGTCCAGACTGCCGCCATAGGCCCACCTGGAACCAGGCTCGAACATCAGCGGCACGCGCGGCAAGGCGGGGTTATGGTGAGCAACCTTGAGATAGCGAACGACATTCGGATCCCAAAGCGGATAGCTGAACCCGGACGTGTGCGTCAGCAGGTTGCGCAGCGTTATGGGTTTTTGCGCCGGGTGCAGTTGCGGAACCCCTTTCGCATCGAAACCGGCGAGAACCTGGGCCGACCCGAGGGTCGGATCGATATTGCCGGCCGGCTCGTCCAGATTCAGCTTGCCGCGCTCCACCAGTTGCAGCGCGGCGACCGACGTCAGCAGTTTGACCATCGAGGCGATTCGGAAGATCGTGTCGAACGACATGCGTGACGCCGCGGTCATGTCGCGGAAGCCGAACGCGCCTTCATAGACCACCGACTGTTCGTTTGCGGCCATCGCTATAACGCCGGGTATTTCCCTGGCGCTGACCCTTGCCTGCAATGCTCTGTCGATCTCCTCCCTATGGGCCGGCTTGTTGAGAGGCGCGGCGATGCCAGTCGAAGGTGCGGCCGGAATCACGCTTGCGGATGCAAGAGCCGCTGTCCGCAATAGCGCGTCGCGTCGGGTGATCGGTCTTGTCATTTGCGCCTTGAAGGTGAGACTGCTGGCACTCCCGAGAGATACGGCAAGCGTCTCAAGAAACACCGATAAACGGGCGCAAATCGCCTTGCTTGCTGTGCAATGCTACGACCGCTAGCTACCACCGATCAACCGCGTTTCTTTGGTTCATCGGCACAAAGTTGGCAGTATTGCGTGAGCAGCGGCAGGTGGATCTGGTTTGCTGCGAATAATTGGCCGCTCGGTCCATCCAAATCGTACCCGCTAATTTGTATACCAGGGCCTGAACTCAAGAATTCGCAGTGGTCGGACGTCCGCTTTGCCCACTCTCCGACGAATTGATCAGACTGGTCTCGGTGCGGCAATGGTGACAGAACGAGCGCCGACGAGCAACTAAAGGCAAGACCTGCGGGAGGATTTCCAAATGTCACAGTTCGCGATCACCCGCGGCGATATTTTCGGTGGCTTGACCGCCGGCGTTGTGGCCTTGCCTCTTTGTCTTGCGTTCGGTGTCGCCTCCGGATTGGGCGCTGCCTCCGGCCTGTATGGCGGCATCATATTGGGCATTGTGGCCTCGCTTCTGGGCGGCACTGCGGTTCAGGTGTCCGGTCCGACGGCGCCGATGACGTTGATCCTGGCGGGCGTCGTCGCAGTGAACACGCTTCCGACAGGGAAGGTGAATCTCTCCAATGTCTTCGGCGTCTTCGTTCTTGCTGGCGCGTTGCAGGCCTTGTTCGGGATCGCAAGGCTCGGGCGATATGTTCGCTTCCTGCCCTATCCGGTGATCTCCGGCCTGATGACGGGGATCGGCATCATCATCATTATTCAGCAAATCTTCCCAGTAGCGGGTTTGGACTCGCCGTCCTCGAATCCTGTCGCGATTCTGCAGTCCCTTGGAGCCCTGCAGCACGGTGTCCGTCCGGGCGCGGTATTGCTCGCGGCGACCACGGTCGCGCTTGCTTTCCTGCTGCCCCGTATCGTTTCTTTCGTTCCGCCGTCTCTCGTCGCTCTCGTCGTGCTCACGATTATCGCCGCTGTCTTTGGGATTTCGGCTCCGACCATTGGCGATATAGCCGGCGGCCTGCCGCACTTCATCATCCCCAGTTTGGATTTTGCCGATCCCAAACTCATCATCACCGCTGCGTTTCAACTTGCCTTTCTTGGGTCGATAGACACCCTCACGACATCGCTGGTCGCAGACAGCATCACCAGAACGCATCACGACAGCAATCGGGAACTTGTCGGGCAAGGTGTGGGCAACGTGGCTGCTGCCCTTTTCGGTGGAATTCCTGGCGCCGGTGCGTTCATGCGGACGGCCGTCAATATCAGGGCGGGCGGACGGCATCGTTCTTCCGGTATCATTCATGGTCTATTCCTGCTCGCCGTTTTGCTCGGCCTATCCGGCGTGGTGCGGTACATCCCCCATGCCGTCCTGGCAGGAATTCTGATCAGCGCGGGGTTGAGCATCATCGATTATCGCAGTCTCTCCCATCTCTCGAGCGCCCCACGCGCCGACATCATCCTCATGCTGCTCGTGGTCGTGTTGACGATTTTCACCGATCTGATCACAGCCGTCGGCATTGGCATGGTCGTCGCCTCCTTGATCTTCATGGCGTCCATTGCCGGGATCATGGAACAGAGGACGAAGCTCACGCTGATGGAAGACGAGCCATGGGCGGATGAAATCGAAATTCCCGAAGAATTGAGGAATCGTTTGCTAATCAAGCACGTGGATGGCCCGCTATTCTTTGGCTTCGCCCAAGCCCTTCGCAAGGTTTCGGCCCAAGTGGCGGATGGAAGGATGCTCGTGCTGAGGATGGAACGGGTCTCCTATATGGACCAGTCGGGAATTTATGCCCTGCAGGACGTCCTGGTCGACCTCGAGGCCGCGAACCTGTGCGTCCTTCTGGTTGGCCTTCCCCAAAACCAAATCGACCGCCTTGAAGCGATGCAGGTGGTGCCGAATCTCATGCCGAGAGAGAACGTCTTCGGCAAATTCGAGGCATTCAGGCGTGAGTTGCCTAGGATCGTCGAAAAACTCGGATGACCGGTTATTATCCACTTCGGCTCCTGAATCATCGATCAGAAGATCAATTGAGCGGCGCAGCGCGGACTAGTCGCTCGGCTGCTCGATCCTTCCGGTGCGCTGAAAATGCGACATAAGCATCTGGCAAATCAGCGCCCACGAAATGCCGAAGCACCAGCCCGCCAGCACATCGCTCGGATAATGAACTCCAAGATATATCCGGCTGACTCCGACCAACAGGGCCAGGATCGCGGCGGTCATTATAAGATGGATGCGAACTGAGCGGGAAGCTTGCGTCTGAGCCAGCATCAAGCCGAGCGTCAGATAGCAGACAGACGAAATCGCTGCGTGCCCGCTCGGAAAGCTCGGCGTAGAGACCTGAGTGAGTGGAGTGACGAGATCGGGGCGCACTCGCGCAAAGGCAAGCTTGAGAAGGGTGTTGAGAAATGTGCCGCTCAGGACCGTCGTCAGGACGAACAAAGCGGCTCGACGTTTGCCTGCGGTAAAAAGGAACGTGGTTACGATTGTGACCAGCAGTGCAAGTACCGCGGTACTGCCCAGTGCGGTGATGTCTCGCACAACGTCGAGCAACCATGGCGGCCCGATTGGTCGCGACAAGTCGGACGCTTGGCGAAAGGCGACCATCAACCAGCGGTCGAACGCGATAGGCTCTCCTTCGGTCACCTCCTGTGCGATGAACGCAAAACCGAACAGGAGAACGGCGACGAATAAGGCCGGAGCCCAAGACCTCAGATGCCCGGCAGCATTCTGCGGTTCAGTCGTTCTCATCTTCGTCGCCTCCGGGAACTCAACTTCCATCAAGTACGAGAGGGTGTTCAGGTCGGCGTGCTGGAGGCCAGCCGGGATGAAGCTGCGGGTTTTCGAGTGGTCTACTCGCATACACGGTATTGGGAACTCGGCGTCGCGCCGGGTTCAAATCGCAAATTGTCGTCCAATCTCGACAACCTCGTCCCTCGGCAGCTTGAAGTAGTCGATCGCCTCGCTCGAATTGCGTAACATGAACGAAAACACGACCTCTACCAGCCACGGCAGTCCCTTGCCGTCCTTGCGCCTGACGACCGTCTCGCGCCCGATGTAATAGGTCACTGAGCCATCGACCGGGTAGCCCTCCGCGCGTGCACGTTCCAGCAAGGCCGGGAGGTCGGGCTGCTCCATGAAACCGTAATGAGCCTGGTTTCGCCACACTTGCGGGCCGATCTGGCGCACGTCCAGCCGGTCCTCCTCTGCGACGTAGGGGATCATCTCGGTGACAACATTGAGGATCCCGACTGAATCGTGCAGCGCGTGAGTGTGCCGGAGGTGCCAGACCACGAGCGGCGGAATCTCGCGCGTGACGCGTGCCACGAACACAGCGGTGCCCGGCACGCGCCGAATCTCGCCGCTGTCGATCTGCGCCACGATATCGCCGATCGGAATCTGAGGTTCATCCGCCAATGCGTGCACCGCGGTGCGGCCCACTTGCCAGATCCGCATCAACGTGAAGACAGCGATGGCAAACAGCACGGGCACCCATCCGCCGTCGGCAAACTTCAACATGTTGGCGGACAGGAAGGCTCCCTCCACCGTGGCAAACCCGACGCCAATTGCGATCACCGCCGGCAGCGGCAAACCCCAGATCTCGCGTAGCGCGATCGAAAGAAGGAAGGTCGTCAGCACCATGTCCGCCGACACAGCTATTCCATAGGCGGCGGCCAGGTTCTCCGAGCTTCGAAAGCTGATGGCAAGCGCGAGCGTTGCAGTCATGAGCAGCCAGTTCACCGCGGGCACGTAGATCTGGCCAAATCCCTCGGCCGAGGTCTGGACGATTCGCATCCGCGGCAGGCAGCCGAGCTGGATCGCCTGGCGTGTCATCGAGAAGGCGCCCGTGATGACCGCCTGGCTGGCGACGGCGGTTGCAATCGTGGCGAGGATGACCAGCGGCAGCAGCAACACCGGCGCGGGGCAGAGACGAAAGAACAGACTTCCCTCGACCGCCCCACCGGCCAGCACGAGCGCCGCCTGCCCCGCATAATTCAGAACCAGCGCCGGGAAAACCACGCACCAGCCCAACCGGATTGGCGCCCGGCCAAAATGGCCGAGGTCGGCATAGAGCGCCTCCGCCCCGGTGACACAAAGGAACACGCCGCCGAGCACCAGCATGACGTTGCCACCACCGGAAAACAGGAAGTGCAGCCCCGGTGCCGGATTGATGGCCCATAACACGGCCGGATACTGTGCGATCCCCCACAGGCCGAGCAGGGCGAGCACCGCGAACCAGGCCGCCATGACCGGCCCCAGGAATCGACCGAGCACAGCCGTCCCACGTTGCTGCACGGCGAACAAAGCGGCGAGAATCGCCACGGTCCCCGGCAGTACGAAGCGGTCGAGCTCAGATGCTATGACGTCCAACCCCTCCAATGCCGACAGCACCGAGATCGCCGGCGTGAGGGCGCAGTCGCCGTACACCAGCGCCGCGCCGAACATGCCGATGAACAAGACGGGGCGCCGTCCCGGCTTCCGGCTCAGCAGCGCCATCAATGCGAGAACGCCACCTTCGCCTTCATTGTCCACCCGTAGCGCCAGGATGATGTACTTTACCGTCGTGATGATGATGAGCGTCCACACAATCAGCGACAGCGAGCCGAGGACGGCCTCCGGCGCGGGATGCTTGCCCGTGGCACCAAGCACGACCTTGAGCGTGTAGAGCGGGCTTGTGCCAATATCGCCATAAACTACGCCAAGGGCGGCCAAACTCAGCGCAGAGAGGCTGTGCCCTGAATGGTGCGGAGAGGCCTTGTTTGTTTCAACGGCCATTTGAACCATTGCAGCCCCAAACCGGGATGTCGGGTGCCGAGGGATTGCCCCCGCCACCCTCTCTCGCAGTATCCGAATGGATTTCCGGACCGCCCGAGGCTTGGGCAACCATTGCCGGTCCAGATTGATCTGGATCAAAAGAACACAACGCCAGGCGCTTCCCGGCCCCGGCACCTTCGTGGAAAAGTCGTGGGAGATCCTGGAAATGAGCTGCGCATTTCGCCGCTGCACACGAGCATGCAGGGCAAGCCCAAGCGAGTTGGCCGTCGTTCAAATTGGAACAAGATCGGGAAACACGGGCACGCCTATGCGACGACGCCCGCGCCGTCAACGCGCGGCGTTGTAGACATCACGCAGGACGTTGGTCTCAAGCTCCAGATCCTTCAGTCGATGCTTGACTACATCGCCGATGCTGACGATACCGGCCAGCTTGCCGCCGCGCAGTACCGGCATGTGGCGCACGCGATGGTGCGTCATCAGGTTCATCACGCGATTGACACTCTCGTCCGGGGACACGGTGGTCACACCGTATTGCATGACCTCCTTCACAGTCATCGACCCGGCTGTCTCGCCATAGCGAGAAAATGCATGGACGATTTCACGTTCGGAAATGAGACCAAGAATTTCGTCCCCGCTCGTCACCACGAGAGCGCCAATATTCTTTGCGCGGAGCCAGTCCGCCGCTCTCTTGATGCTGGCTTCCGGAGCTATTGTTGTGACGTCGGTGCCCTTCCGCCTCAGAATGCTTTCGATGGACATAGCCTCCTCCCATCGTTTGGCCTAGCCGCCTATCTCATTGATTTGCGGTCTCGCCCCCGCAATTGGGAAGCAATTGGGGGGCATGGAAGCCGTTCTCCACTTTAGCTTATCATATCGGCAGGAAGCAGTCAGCAAGCATCGGGGACCGCGCAACCGATCAGTCGTTGGCAAGCTTGTGCGTGACCGGTTCGGGTCATTCGTGCCGTGTTGGGGACCGGTTGAGCCGGCACCCGAAAAGCGGACATTCTCGGGTTTCTCCAACATGTTACAAACGTGCCAAAGCTGTGCCGATATATGGCTTCGGTCTGAACGGGAACCTGCCGCCTGCGAGCATGGCTCGCGCAGCCCGACCGCGTCGCGCTGCTTCGACAGCGTATTCCTAAACTTCTTCCCGTCCTTCACAATGACGACTAAATTCTTCGCCGGATCCTCCGGCAATTGATATCTGCGATCGGATCGCCCCGCTCATTCGAAGGCGACGTAAATGGCAATTCATGCTCGCTTGCGGACCCCTGTCCATTTCGCGGTTGCATTGCTTTCGTCGGCCTGTGCTTTTCATGCCGTCGTGCAGGCGGCGTCGCCGGTGCCCGACGGAGTGTCTCTCAGCGTGTCGGCGATTACGTGGAGCACCGTCAAATACGCGACCGATGCGGAGAACGGATTCGTCAGCGGGTCGCTCGACAAGAAGACCATCGTCGATCGCACATTCAGCACCCGCGTGCTCGAGAATCGTTATCTGAAGGTAACGCTCGTGCCCGAATTCGGCGGGCGAATTCTTTCCATCATTTACAAGCCGACCGGCCACGAACAACTTTATCGCACGGAAGTAGGCGTGCCTTACGGGATCGAGGGCGGCAATTTCTATTACGACTGGCTGATGGTGTATGGCGGCATCTTCCCGACATTCCCGGATGCCGAGCACGGCAAGACCTGGCTGAAGCCGTGGGATTTCAGGGTGGTGAAGGAGAGCGCCGGCGAAGTGACGGTGTCGATGTCGCTGAAAGACGATTTCGCATATGCGGGGGCGCCGAGGAAATTCAGGCCGGGCTCGACGGGCATCGAAGCGACGACCTACGTGACGCTGAAAGCCGATCGCGCCGCGCTCGATGTGCGCGTAGTGCTGAAAAATCCGCAAGACAAGACGATCGACTACGAGTACTGGACCTGCACGACGCTGGCTCCGGGATCGGACCCGAAAAATCCCAAAACGACCGGCGGGGCCGAAATCATCGCGCCGATCCGGGCCTACCGAACGGCCGACTGGTCGGCCAATCTGTCCGACGGCGACAACAGTTTAGGCATGGGCACGAGCCGCTTCGAAAGACTGCGCTATTTCAAGAACTGGCCGACGATGGGCATCGCATATGCCGCGCCGGACATGCAGGGCGGGAATTTCTGGGGCGTAATCAACCATGACAACGAAGAGGGGATCATCCGCATCGCCGACAATACCGTCACGCCGGGCCTGAAAATGTGGACGTGGGGATTTCCGTCGTTTACGAACGAAACCGACGCACGCAAAGACCCGAACGAACAACGACCTTACATCGAATTATGGGCAGGCGTGTCGGACCAGTTTTTCCACAGCGCCAGGTTTTCCGCACTGGGCGAAGTGTCGATTCCGGAAACCTACAGCCCGACCGTCGGCATCAGCAACGTGACGCATGCGAACGAGAACATCCTGATCAATCTCTCGGCCGATACGTCCGGCGTCAAACTTCAGTTCTTCAGTATCGAACCGGCCACGCCGTTGCGCGTAACGTTGAAACGCGGCGACGCGGTATTGTTCGACGACGCCGTGAAAGCCGACCCGAAAAACGGAAATGGTATTTCCGCGACGATTCCTGCCGGCGGCAGCGGCGAACAGGTACAGCTGACGATCAGGACCGCAGAGGGTAAAGAGCTGATCGCGGCCGCGACAAAAATAAAATAAATTCTTGCCGATTGCCCTATTCAAACGCAGCGGGTTGTCATCGCAACGCCGCCCGCACCTTGCGCTTGAGGTCGAGGCTATTGCTATCGACGGCAACCACCCTTTCGTCATTCGCATCCTCGAAATTGGTCACGACCACCTTGAGTTCCGCGTTGGGCAGGTACTTCAGTTGCGGGTCGTTCCAGTCGCCATAACGTGGCTGAAGGGTCAGTTGCTGCTTCTCGCGCGGCTCCAGGCCGCCCTTGAAGGTCTGAACGAATTCCTGCTTGGCCCAGGGAATAGTCCGGTTCGGTGTCGTCAGAACGCTTGAGAAGTAAATGCGCGAGATAGGGAGCTTGCCGCTATTGCGAACCTCAAACTCGATAACAGGTTGTTCGAGATAGCCGCTTCTCCGCCAGTAATATCTTGGAGAAGTAACTTCGACAGACCCCAATACGTTTCCGACATTCTGCAGCCTTGCCTCGGTCTCCGAAATTTCGGCGTCCAGTTTGATGGAGAGGTTCTGTATGATAGCGGAGGCGCTGCTGCCATTGATCCTTGGCCCAAGCCGGCTGAGGATTGTGTATGGATTTGCAAACCCCTTGGCGGTCATGTTGCCGAGCTGTTGTCCGTCGAGTTCAATTCTGGGCGTGCTTTCGATCAATAGATACCCCAGCGCAATCTGCAGACGGCGCAGGTCATCGTTGCTCAGCTTTGCTTTTATGGCAGCCAGGCTCCTTTGATAGGCATCCCAGCTCGATGTGTCGAAAACCGGATCGAAGATGCAACCTGAGAGCAAAAGGCAATACAGGATGGTCAGGCTCAACCGCTTCATCATCTTGTCCGCTTGTGATCGTTGCAGGTACCGCCAGCACGCCGGATTTCAGCAACGGTTCTTTAGGTGCAAGCCATCAACAAAAGATTGAGTGAATCGGTCCGCACCTGTCATTACTTAACAAATCGTGAATTTGTCCGGAGCCGGTGCTGCGCGGGTAGCGGTCACGACTACTGAGGGTCAATCGCCACAGAAACGCGACGTCCGCACCACGTCAGGTTTTCTCCAATGGCTACCGAAGAACGAACATCGCTGGAAGTTTAAAACGCGCGGTGTCGACGACTGTCCACTGGGGAAGGGCGGAGCCCTTCCTCTGAGAGCGACTTGGCTCAGATCCCGCAACAGCCCAGACATTGATCGTCGGCACCCTGTCGAAACATCGTCATCGGGACATATTTTCCGGCAAATTCCAGAATGCGTGGATGGCTTCGATCGAAGGAAACTCGAACGCCACCTTCGGCTGCTCACCGGGTTGGCGCTCCAGGACTTTAACCCTCCCGCCCCTGGTCGAAAACGTCCCAACGAATTTCATGAAACTGACTTCCAGCGCTGTTTGTCTGAAGGCGGCTAACGTCCGCGATCGGATCAATCACGTCATCCCAAAGGTGCGAAGCTTACTTACGGTCTTCCCTCAACGGCGGACCAAGCGAAACTCGCGGGCAAGTGCGTTTCGTGCCGGAAGGGCGACATTTTGGTTATAAAACAAACAAATGCGAGTTATTTTGTGTTGCTGTTCCGGTCAGCGGGATCTCAAAACGTCATGGGGAAACATGAGCCGTTCGGGACGCTCGTTTCATCGGCACAGGACAATACTGTCGGTTATCAAATACAGCCGCTCATCGCGCGCTATCAGGTGATCGGTGTTAGGAGCGTGAGCTCTTGAATTTCAATTCGCTGGAATTCCTGGTCCTTTTTTTGCCCATAACGTTTGTGGCATTCTATGCCGTGCCTATGCGACTGCGACTCTGGGTTCTAGTCGCCGCCTCACTGGTCTTCTACGGGATTTCGGGACTTGAAGTCCTCCTCGCCTTCCTGATCGCGATAATTTGGGGCTACTGCACGGCCTTTTTGCTCGTAAAATGGCAAAGACCGTCGACGATCATTGTCGCGATCTCGCTGCCGGCCATGATCCTGATCATGTTTAAATATCTGACGTTCATCATGGATAATATTCATGCCGGGCCGCAGGTGCGGGACCATTTCTGGTTCTTCTTAAGCATCTTGTTGCCGGCCGGTATCAGCTTTTATACGTTTGAGATCGTGTCCTATTCGCTCGATGTCGCCGACGGAAAGATCGAGCCTGACCGCGACCTGCTGCGTTTCGCCAGCTTCACTTCGTTTTTCCCGCATCTGATCGCCGGACCGATCATGCGCTATGCGGATATGCGGCAACAGTTACAGATCCTTCAATCCACGCAGATTCTCAAACCGAAGGTCGTTTCCGGCCTGAAATTGCTGTCGATTGGTCTGTTCTTCAAAATCTTTGTCGCGGACATCAGCGGAATGAAGGTTGCGAAGGCGACGAACATCCCGCTTGAGCGACTAACGGCGATTGATCAGCTCACGCAAATACAATTCTGGGCCTCACAGATCTATTACGATTTCTGGGCATATTCGGTGATGGCCATTGGCCTCGGTCGGCTGTTCTGTATCGAACTGCCAGTCAATTTCCGCCAACCCTATCTCTCCAGGAACCCCCGTGAATTCTGGCAGCGTTGGCACGTTACCCTGTCATATTGGCTGCGCGATTACGTGTATATCCGGATGGGTGGCCGCGACGCGTACGTCCGAAACATTCTGATGGTGTTTGCGCTCGTCGGCTTGTGGCACGGGGCGGGCTGGAATTTTGTGGTTTGGGGTATCTATCACGCGATTCTGGTCATCGTGTACCACTTCACCGCATCGGCGTGGGACCGCTTGCCGCAACCGATCGCCATTGCGTTGACCTTCATCCTGGTGAGCTTCGGCTGGCCGCTCTTTTTCCTCAGCTTGGAAAAGTATGCCCTGTTTCTCGGCCATCTTGCGACGGCACCCTGGCACATGGCGGTTTATCGTCCGACCGACTGGCTGTATCTTGCCGCGATCGGGATCGTGACCTTCGGCCTACGCGAGCGGAATTGGCTTTATAGCGAGGCAGGTGGTCGCAACATTACGGATTCGCCGATAGTTTTGGCCTTTCTGATGTTCGGCGGGTTGTTGTTCCTGTCGTGGAGCAGCACCTTCATCTACTTCCGGTTTTGAAGATGGCAGTGGCCGAACAAGATCAACGCCACTGGGTCACGGTGTTCGGGGCTACCCTAGCGATACTGGTTGGAGTTGCAATTTGGTTGAACCTGTGGATCCCGAGTTTTCGGGATCCCGCGTTCAACTTCTATGCCATGAAACCGGGCGAGATCTTCAACGTATATGGCCTGACCCGACGCCAGGAAGGGTCGGTGAAGCTTGGTTTCGCGGAAGCCTATCCAGGACCGGAGATCGGGCTTTATGGCAATCACATCGTCGCGTTCTTTGGTGCAGACGCGTTCGGGCGTCCGGAAGACGCAGAATATTTCTTCAACTACTTCTATGCAAACCTGTCACTGCCAGAAATCCATCGCTATCTGCTTCGTGTTGAGCAAACCGGCCATCTGCCGAAGAAATTGATCCTGGTGCAAATCACGCCGCCAAACGCAGACAATGGTCGTTTCATCATAGATTTCGGCAATGAGTTGCCACCGAGCGTACTCCTGAGCGGCTTTGGACGAGACAAACTTTCGATGAACCCTCTGCCGATCGGCGCCGCGGCGTGGGAGCTTGCCGACAACTGGCTGCATGAAGTGTTGAATTACGACACTTTCATATTGAGCATAGCTCAGAGCGGAAATTATGCGGACCGCACCGTCAGCCCGTCGACGTGCCATGATGAGACCTCCGCATGGCTGAGCCGCCTGCCAGACAAGCTGTTGATGCGGATCGGAGGGTCCGCAAGATCTCGTTTATTCTGTCTGCGGCGGCTGTGGGCCTATGCATTCCGCCGAGATGGTTCGAATGCTGAATTCTTGCAGCCTGATGAAGCGTTCGTCGTTCCGAATGAAGACCCGCTCAGAGAAGCCGAGCGTGGTTTGCGCGCCGGCGATGAACGTGAAATTGCCAGCCAAATGCGGGCCATAAACGCTGTTGGAGCCCGCCATGGCATCAAAGTAGTATTCATGGTGCCGCCGGTCTATGAAACAGATCGGCACGATAGCGTCGTCAATCAGATATTCAGCCGCGCGCTTGCTCTTGTCCCGGATATTGCCGTGATCGACCACCGCAATATGCACAGCAACCCGTCGCTCTTCAGGAGCGTGATTCACCCGTCACCTCTGTATTATCGCTTGGTCGTCGACGAGCTTCGCCGCAGCGGCTTCATCGACTGAATCCCTTGAGCAAAAAGATTCGCCGTGTCCAGTAGGGCCGAGGAGGGAAGTCCCCTCCGGGTCATTCGCGCCGATCGTGCGATGTCAATTCGGAGTCCGGTCTGTCCTCGATCACTTCGGCGAGATCCTGCAGCGCATCATCAGCCTGCCGCCGACAAGGGTCTCGCCAGGTTCGGATCGGCAATCCGATCCAGGGATGTCAGCCACGCCGGCGGATGGACGATCGCCGCGGCCGGCCGCCGCAACGGCGCGTTGAGGTCGATATATTGCGCGTCGCCGATCGCCAGCCAGAACGCCGTGCCGTCATCGGTGTCGAGCACGATATAAACGGGCGGGCGCCCGGACTGCAGGCCGGTATTGAAGACCCAGGTGTCGCCGAGCCGGTCATACCACGAGCCGTCGGGGATGAACGGCGATTGATGCACATGACCGGAGATCACCATCGACGGCTGATAGCTCTGGATCCACTGCATGAGTTCGACATCGCCGAAGAAGCGCTTGCCGCCCCAGCTCGTAGGGGAATTCGCCGGCGGCGCATGGTGGACCCAGATCCATTTTTCCGGCCGTACCGCGGCGGCGTCCCGAAGCTGATCCTCGATCCGCTGCTTGACCAGCGGTCCATCCCACCACGGACAAACCGTGAATAAGGTGTCGCCGATCGTGAGACCGTCGCCGTCGCAGGCGATGCCGAGTTCGCGGACGTCGGCAATCCATCGTGAAATCTTCTCGCCTTCCGGATTGCGTTCGTCGAGGTCATGATTTCCGGAGCAAAGAATGACCCGGGTGATGCCGGCAAGCAGCGACAGATATTTCTTCACGACCACGATCTGGGCGCGAAAATCCACCGAGGATCCGATGTCGAGCGCGTCTCCGGCGAAGATCACGAGATCGAAGTGCGGCGCGGCGCTGAGCAGCCAATCGAATTGCGGCAGTGAGTAGTGCAAATCGGCAACGACCAGGCAGCGCATATCAAATCGATCCAGATGCTCAAGGATTAGGCGCCGCGCAGGCACCTGTATCCAATCCGCCAAAATGGAGCAAAGATTGTGCCGTGCCGCGCCGATTTGGACGCGACAAATTCCCGCAGCCACGTTCTGCTTGAGCGCGAGTTTCAAAGTATTTTTCGAGCGAAAGACTGCGCCGGACTTGATCCGGGGTCAGACGCCGGGTTCGCGTGAAAAAGCACGTCAGTTGGGAACCTGAAGCCCACCCATCATGGCCTCGTGGTTCGAGACGCGCGGCGTTGTCGCGCTCCTCACCATGAGGGTCTAAGACCTCATCGTGAGGAGCGCGCATTTGCGGGCGTCTCGAAGGATGAAGCCGCGCTCTGGAAGATGCGCTACGCCCTCGACATCGCGCGCAGGAACACCACTTCGACCAGGGTGCCCGATTGCGGGCCCGTCTTGATGTGGAATTGCGCGCGATTGGCCTCGGCCAGCGCCTTGGTCAGCGACAGGTTGACGCCGGAACTGTCGGGAGCCTGATCCGCCGGCGGCCGGGTACGGAACGGCTCCATGGCGGCGGCGACCTCGTTGTCGTTGAGCCCGTGGCCGGTATCGCGGACCCTCAGGATCACCTCGCCGAAATCCGACAGCGCGGTGGAGACGATGACCTGGCCGCCGGCATTGGCGAGATGGATCGAGTTGCCGATCAGGTTCAGCGTAATCTGGCGCAGCGCGCGGGCGTCGGCGACGACCGGCGGCAGCATGTGGGCGAGCGAGGTGCGGATGATGATGCGCTCGCGATTGGCCTGCGGCTGCATCACCGTGACGCAACTCTCGACGATGTCGTTGAGGTTCTGGTTGGCGAAGGCAAACTCCAGCTTGCCGGTCTCGATCCGGCTGATATCGAGCAGGTCGCTGATGATGGTGACCACGCGTTCGCCGCAGGCGCGGATGTCCTTCATATATTCGACGTAACGCTCGTTGCCGAGCGTGCCGAAGCGTTCGGCGATCATCACCTCGGCGAAGCCGATGATGGCGTTGAGCGGGGTGCGGACCTCATGGCTGATCCGCGCCAGCATGTCCGCCTTGGTGGTCGCTGCGCGATCGACCAGCCGTCGTGCCTGCAGCAATTCGTTCTCGTTTTTCCTGGTCTGCGAGAGATCGCGAAACACCGCGAAGAAATTCGGACCGTCGGGCCGGGTCCGTCCCACCGTCATCGACAGCGGTATCAGCCCGCCCTCGCGGACGCAGCCGAGCACGTCGCGGCCATGTTCGAGGCTGGCGGCGCCGTCGCTTCTGATGCGGTCCAGATAATCCCGCACCACGCGCTGGTTTTCCGGCGCGAACAATTCGGTGAGATTGCGCCGCACCAGTTCATCGCCGTCATAGCCGAACAGCGCTTCGGCGCTGCGGTTGCACGAACTGAGTTTGCCGTCGGTGTCGAACATCACGATGCCATCGGCCGTGGTATCGAGGATGGCGCCGAGTTCCTCGGCATTGGCCTGCCCGATCGGCGAGGGCTGCGGCGCGGGGATCGGCTCCGGCATCGCGGCGGCGATAGCGGCTCCATGCGTGCCGGCGCCCGAGAAAATCAGCGCCAGTGCGGAATCATCGTCCCATGAAATCGTGTAGAGCCGCGCGTCGGTCGGCTGCGGCGGCGCCCGTTCCGGCGAAGCAGGTGCTGCGGAAATCGTCACCGGCGTGCCGGTGTCGGACGTGCTGCTGGCGGTCGAGACGCCGGGTTCGACATAAAGCGCGTCGAGACCGCCGGCCTCTTCCAGGGCGTGAAGGCTCGGATAGCCGATCTGCCTGAGAAATGCGGGGTTGGCATAGAGCAGCCGGTCGAGCCGGTAAATCAGGACGCCGGCGGGGAGCAGATCGAGCAGCGTCCGGTCGCGCCTGGCCTCGCCGCGCGCGGGCGGCTCGGGCTGCGCCAGCCAATTGGGTTGCTCGGTGACCGCAGGCACGGCCGGCACGGCCGGAAGCTCGATGACCATTTCGGGCTCCTCAGATGCCGGCGTCGCGGCGGCGGAGTCGGCTTTTTCGCCCTCAAGCCGCGCCGCCAATTGACGGGCGAGCTCGTCGAAGGCGCTGTTTTCCACCGGAGTGAGGGTCGGCGACCTGGTTTCGCCGATCGGCCGAAACGGCAGGACGTTCTTCAGCATTTCGTTCGGCGTCTCAACGGGAGTTTCCACGGCTGCTTCCAAATCGGTTTGGTGTGAAGTCTCAACAGCAATCGGATCGGGTTTTTCAGGGGCACCGGAAAATATGGTGCCGGGCATTGCGGGCAGTTCCGTGGCGGGGAACTCCGAATCCGGCTCTACGATATCGGCCGAAAGCGCCCGCCGTGCCGGCGGACGGTTCACCCATTCCAGGCGGCGCAACGCCGCAAGCCGGGTCAGACCGTCGAGATCGCGGCACACCCCAAAACCACGGTAGCCGGCAAAATTCCGGCTGCGATCGAAGATCGGCAAACCCGACAATTCCACCGGTAGCCGGTCGCCGCCATCGGCCGGCCAGTTCAGCGCGATGCCGCTCCAGGTATCGCGGGTGGCGAACGCCGTGAGGACGCGGCCGTCGGGATCGAGCCCGAACGCCGCATTGATTTCGCTCCACGGCCGGCCGAAGCCCGCCGCGCTGGCCGGGCCGATCAGGCGGATGAATTCCGCGGAGCCGAGCCAGAAGCGGCTTGCTGCGTCCATCTGCCACATGAAGCGCAGGGGGTGCCGGTGCGGCTCCGGCGCGGGCTCGTCGAGCCATGCCGGCGCTGCGGCGCGCGAGGAGGAGGCCACCGGTGAGCCGAAGGTTTCGACCGCTGCCGGAGCTTCGCCTTCGCTTGGAGGCGCCGGCTCATCGGCGACGGCTTCGACATAAGGCGAAGGTTCAGGCGAGGCTTCGTTGCGATCAATTTCGATATCGGATGCGGCCGGCACCGCCGCCGCTTGCGCGGGTGAGGCTTCGACGTACGGCGTGTCGCTCGGCAACGCCGTCGGCAATTCGGGCGCCGGCGGTACTTCTTCCGGGACGCCATGCTCGAGGGCTGGCTCTGCAGGCATTTCCGCGAATTCATCGATCAAGGCGAACTCGGCCGGCGCTTCGCCCGATATCGCCGACTGCTCGTAGTCGGGCGTCGGCCACTCCGCCATCGGCGCGACCGCTGTCGGCACCGGCTGCGCCACCGGAGTCTCGTCGGGCGGCAATTCGGCGAATTCATCGATCAATGCAAACCCGGACGGGGCTTCGCCTGATATCGCCGCTTGTTCATAGTTAGGCTGCGGTTGATCCACCACCGGCGCGATCAGCGCAACGAGGCCGATATCGGCACCGCTGCCGACACGCTGCAGCACCACGTGGCCGATGTCGATCGTGGTCTCGGCGCGGCCCGCTTTCAGCGCGTCGTTGCCTGCGTGATCGAGGCCGGCCTCGGCGAGATCGCGAAACCCGAACAGCGATCGCGCGGCTTCGCTGGCACCGACCAGCATGCCGTCGCGCGCAAAAGCTGCGGCCGGCGTGTCGATGCCTTCGACCAGGCGCTGCAGCCGCTCGAACAGCGGCATCGCCCGCCCGGAGGGTTCGGCGGCCGCGATCAGAATGCCGTGGCCGCCCTCGGCAAACTCAAGCCGCGCGCAGCCGCAGGTCACGAGCATGCCGAGCGAGGCGCCGAAGCCGCGCAGCCGCTGCAGCCGGATCGCGCCGTCGGGCGGCAGTCTGCCTGCGAGCTGCACCACCTGGCGGCGATGCGCATCGGCGGGACCGAAGATCTTCCTGGCCAGCGCCGTGCCGTTGGCGGCGCCGAATATCCTGGCGCCGACCGGATTGGCCCACAGCACCCGGGTGCCGTCGGCCGACCAGAGCCATGCCGGCAGCGCGCTCGTTGCATACCCCGCCAGTCGCGGATCGCCGACGCCTCTCAACTGGAATTCCGCAGGATTCATCGTGGTGACATGACTGGGCAGTTTGGAAGCTTGCTCGATGACGGCGACAGATATCGGCGGCCAACAATGACAGCCTTGGCGGAGCGTTACTATCGCTTGCGGGGGGTGGCAGGTCCACGCCCTGACGGCGGGGGCAGTGTCGAAAGGCGAGATAACCTTAATCCGGCAGAACCTTGTGCGGCCTGCCACGTTGGGGTGTTGCAAACGGCGATCGAAGGTTCACGATGGGGAACCACTGGGCGCCGCGTCATCCCGGCGAAGTCTTTTGCCGGTAGGCTGATTCTGGACGAGCGGGGAAGCGGGGCTGTGGATGGCCCTTTAAAACGCAACAGGAGTGGGACCATGAGCGAAGAAGGGCGTTTCGAGATTCCAAAGGAAATGCGGGCGATGGCGGAGGCGAGCTTCGATCAAGCCCGCAAGGCCTTCGAGAAATTCCTTGCCGGCGCGCAGGCGACCGCGGGCTCGATCGAGGAGCGTAGCGAGACCGTTCGCGCCGGCGCCAAGGACGTCGGCGCCAAGGCGATCGCCTATGCCGAGAAGAATGTCCAAGCCTCGCTGGACTATGCGCAATCGCTGCTGCAGGCCAAGGACCTGACCGAGATCATGCGGCTGCACAGCGAATATGTGCAGGCGCAGATGCGTTCGCTGGCCGAGCAGGCCAGCGAGATGGGCCAGATCGTCAGCCGGGCGGCGATGGACGCCGCCAAGCCGAAAAACTGAGTTCTGGAACTCTACCTGGGGTTTCCGGGCCGGATCATGCATCCAGTCCAAGCCTGCCATGCGGCATTGCACCTTAAATTGCACGGTGCCGTATTGCATTGCACAATTTTGACACTATATAGGCGTTGTAAGTCGACGCCCGACGAAGGGTATTCCGCAACGTGATCCAAGACGACGTTCCCGGGGGCTGCCGGGCGCGCAAGGGGTCACACCATCCCAATCTCACCCCATTGCGAAGGAAGCATGCCATGGCAAGTTCAGATCCTTTCTCCTCATCCGTCATCCCGTTCGAGGTTCCCGAGCAGATGCGTGCGTTCGCCGAAAAGGGCGTCTCGCAGGCCCGCGACAGCTACGCCAAGTTCAAGGATGTCGCCGAGAGCAACAACGGCACGATCGAAGCTGTGTTCACGACCGCCAGCAAGGGCGCCAGCGAATTCTCGGCCAAGCTGATGGAAATGATGAAGGCCAACAGCACCGCGACGCTGGACTTCGCGCAGGAACTGCTCGGCATCAAATCGCCCTCGGAGGCGATCGAGCTGTGGACCTCGCACGCCAAGAAGCAGTTCGAGGCCGTCACCGCCCAGGCCAAGGAACTCGCCGAATTGACCCAGAGGGTCGCGACCGAAACCGTCGAGCCGATCAAGGCCAACGCGTCGAAACTGTTCAAGACCGCCGCCTGATCGAGCCCGCGGCTCCGTCCAAAAAAAGCCCGGGCTTTCCGCTCGGGCTTTTTGTTTGGCGGCACGCGGCAAGGCCAAAAATGGCATCGTCCTGCATGCGCGGGGACGACATTGAAGCCGCGATCCCGGCCTTGCCAAAGACCGGCGTTGCACCTAGTTTCCGCCCGGTTCGGCGACCCCTTTTTGGGGGCCGATACAGGATGCAGTTGTAGCTCAGTTGGTTAGAGCGCCTGTCTGTGGAACAGGAGGTCGGTGGTTCGAGCCCACCCAACTGTACCACTTTTCAATCACTTAGCCGGGCTTCCGAAATTTTTGGCTCTTTTCTGGCTCTCCGCACGCGATAATGCCGTTGTAGAGCCGATTGGAGCGGCGCAGTTCAAATTTTCTACTTTCCATACCACGCCTTTGTCGGCCCCGGCTGACAAAGAGGAAAACTTCGTGACGTGCGAAGAATTGGCATGCGCAACGTCGCTGCAATGGGTGAAGCGCCGGGCAGCAATATTCAGTGAGCTAGCTGAACGCATCATAGCAGAAATGTATTTTTCTTCGACATTCGTGCCAGAACTGGTTGTGTGTGTTGCACTCGCAGCGATTTACGTCTGTAGCCTGCGATATTCTACGGGTAAGCGATATCTTACAGCGTCAATTGCAGGGGCGATTATTGGTGTTGCGGTTTTTTTATTTTGTTGCACTTTGGCTTTTCTTGAATTTCGAGTTTGCACGAGACTTGAGCATTTAGAGGAGAACCGGGTTAGTTCCTAAAAAGCTTAGCACGGACACAGTCAACGCCCCGAGGAACTTGAAAAGAGACAGAACACTTCGCGTAACAAGCCAAATCACGGCGCGAGGAATAGTTGCCTATGTTTGACTGGCGAAATTGCTGGTTCGTTGGTCTGTCGCTGGGGTCGAGCTGCTGCGGAATAGGGAAGACATGGCGGGTGAGGGCCAAGGAGAGACATCCAACTGCTCTTGCTTCGCCAAGACGCGTTGGCGAGGCCTCCTGTCCTTCTGAGGTCTTTCCAAGCTAGTTCGTTGGTCCGGTCGCAGTGACTTTGTCTTAGCATTTGATCTAGATCAGTGCGCATCGCCAACGCGCGCGTTTTGCTGCGAGCGCAGTCCTAAAGAGTTAATCGAATGCTCGCCTTCTCTCGCTTGCTGCTCGGCGTCTGTGCTGCGATCATCGCCTTGCTGGCCGTGATAGGGGCGTTAGCTCTGCTCGCCCTCGGCTCGGCGGCTGTGATTCGTTTTATCATTCCGGACTCGCAGGTTGTCGCGGGGACGGAATTTAGCGGTACGGTGGCTTGGGCAAAGAGCCTGCAACGTCAAGCGGGTGAGGACGAGGCAAGAGCTGCGCGCGAGACGAGTCTCGTGATACGAAGATGGGCCGTTGACTGCGGTCTAGCGAAAATTGAGGCGGACGGAGTTGCTCGAAGCACCGATCCGGCTGATCCTGTTTTCAGCCATCTAAGCCAGACCGCAAATACGTTGTTTGATGGCAGGGTTGTCCTCGCTAACGAAGTTGGCAGCACGTTCACCATTCTGGAATGGGCTACAATAGCCGGCATCCTAATTGGGTTAGGAACAACCATCTGCGCCGGACTCCGGAGTGACGATCAAGCGCTCGGCGGTTGGGCGCGGACGGTGAGAATCCTTGCCGTAGTCTTTCCGGCTCTCGGCACCGCCGTCGCGGCTGTCGCGGCGTTCTACGGACCGCGGGAAGAACTGCTCCGTGTTTCGCAAGCGCTCGCAACTCTCCAGCAGCTCCACGCCGAAGTTCAGGTCGGACTTGTTCGCGAGCCGTGTCCCGGTGCAGATGGGCGCGCGAGAATTCTGAAGAAGTTCGAAGGCTGGGAAGACAAGCTCATCCAGCAACTCCCGGCGACAACTGCGGTACGGATTGGCGCGAGGGCGAAGGATTCCAAACGTACGATCGACTGAGTAGTCGGCGCATCTAAAGGTTCCGCTCCGGGCCAAAAGCATCGCGAGCTGATTGTCCGCTTCCGGCGTATAGACGTCCATACTGTTGAATTGCTCGGCATGTCGCGTCGAATATTGTTCGTCATCTGCGCTGCTTTGTAACTCTCGCTCGCGTATCGAGGATACGTCTGGAAAAGATAACGTGTTACCTCGCCCAGGCAGATTAACTTATTGTAGAGGAATGCTCTGCGTTCAATGCGTGAGCCGGGCGTTCCGTGCAGCTAATGACCTTAGCGGCACGGCTTTATTGTCAGACCGGACGGCAGTTTTGTCTTAGTGCCGCATGCTTCATCTAATTGGCCCTGCTTAAGGTTGAGACAATCGCTTAAGTCAGCATTATCGAGATTGGCGCCGTGCAAATTGGCGCCGCTCAGATTGGCACCGTTCAAGTTGGCATTGGACAAGGTGGCGTTGAACAGGGTGGCCATGCTCAGGTTGACGCTGATTAGTTGGGTGCCGTTCAGGTTGGCGCTGTTCAGGTTAGCTCCGCTCAAATTGCCGCCGAACAGTTCGGCGGCATTCAGGTCAGCATTGACAAGGTTGGCACCGCTCACATTGATGCCGAGCAGTTTTGCCTGGTTCAGGTTAATGCCGTTGAGGTCGGCGCCGATCAGGTCGGCGTCGTTCAGAACGGCCTTCGGAATATGCGCCCGGGCCAAAACAACTCTTCCCGGACCTGCTGTGCGTCTTTTGATCACCGTGAGTGCAGCTTGAACGTCGGTAGCTGGCGGTCCCTCATTCGTGTCCTTTTCGGTACTGACACGCACAAACGCGCCCAGCGTATCTAACACCGACACGTGGTATTGCTCGGAGGTGTTCATCACTCCCTCCAGCGCATAGATACCACCGAGTCGCTTTACAGCGTTGTTTTCCTCGCTTAGTAACTCAAACCCCTTCGAGACCTGCTGACTTACGATGGTCCGGTTCGACTGTTCTTGCTGCGACTGCAGTGTATTCGCCGACTGTTGGCTTTGCGCCTGCAGCGTCTGCTGCGTCTGGTAGTAAGCCAGACCGGCGCCGAGAATCACGGCTGCGCCTCCAATAAGTTGGCCGACGGACTTCCGGAAATTGTCCTCGACGTCGGCCCTCGCCTTCGGGTCTGAGACCTCCGGTCGAAGCCGTTTAACCTGCCATTTTGGGAGCCACCACCAGGCGGCAAGCGAGCAGACCAACGCCAAGAGCGCCATTGCAATCAACCACCAAGACATGTGCCTAATTCTCCCCTGTCAAAGGTAGGATAGATTCTGTGCGCTCCCGCAGATTTAGAAATTGTCGGTGCGCCATATCGATATCGCCGACACCGCCACATTGACGCACCATTGACTCATTCGAAGGACAACTACAAGTTACTACAGGAGGGACAATCATGCTATCGCGTACCTGCTTACCACTTACAGCCGTTGCTGTTTGGCTTACAATGTGTGGTGGTCAATCCTTGGCGCAGACTAAGACCGACTTGGTTTGCTGGGCAGAACGCCCAGGCCAATGCCCCGGGGTGTGGAGCGGCCCAAACGTAAGGCACATTGCTTGCGGCTCTGGCGGGAATGCAGGGTTCAATCCAATCTGGGTTTGTCAACAAACTTGCAGCGTTGGTGTAGGGCCCCGTTGCCGCATTACAGCCGGGCCAGGCGGAGATGGAGGGCAATGTGGTTACAGGGCGGCGAAGGTCGAGTGCTTCGACTAGGTAGAGCCTGTTGAATATGACGAACCGCATGCATCGACGGTTTCACTCGGTGCAACGGGATCGGCGGTACAATGAACTTATATGCACCTCGCCGACGATTTCGAGAGGAAGTCCATACTAGATCCAGTGCGGCCCTCTCTCTGCAAACTAAAATCTACGGCCGGATTGTCGTCACCTGTCGAAGCAGTGACCACTCCGGTGGAAGCGCTCGACTACTATCCGTATGGCGGCATCCGAGTAGATACGAAGACCAACTACGGCTGCATTCGCAACAAATAATACCAAACTTCCGAAGCCTTGACTCATCTAGGCCGTTGCTTGGCCCAACTGAAGCGGCGGCATGCTGTTGAATATTCTTGCCTTCTTGCGACGGCTTGATTGAGTCGTCGAACGCGCAACGAGTCAAGTCTTCGCATTCCGGTATAAGGTCCCCGAAGAAGCACACACCAGACAGATCGACTAACGTCTTCAACGGAGGTTCATATCATGTCGGATTTCAATGTGCTTTCAACCGCCGCGATTTCAGGTGTCGTCGCTATAGCCGTTGCGGGAGCAACGACTCTTACCACCATTCACGTGGCGAATATCGAGATAGCCCAAAAGAATGATGAAGTTCAACTGAAACGGCGCAGCGAACGTCAAGAGAACTATCAAACAGCAATTGACCTGCTGACGGACCTGGGATGGCGGAGCGGTGATCCCAAGTATGTTGGCGCTATAGAACGCGAGTTTTCGGTCCCATTTGTGCGGGCTGCCAATCGGATACGGGTTTATGGCAGTCCGGCGACTATTGCTGCGATGGACGAAATCCAGCAGGCATTTGGAATGTTCAACCGGGCAAAGGGGGACAGTGATCGCGCTGCTGCCGGAAAGGCAATCCAACTCGGTCTCGACCATCTGGTCATCGCTGCACGCGAAGATGTTGGACCGCGCAAAGAGGATGGTTTGAAGGATGTCCCGTTTCGTCAGGGCGCGGGACCTCCAGCATGACGACCGGCGATCCGGTGCTCGGTGTGCCGGTGACAATAGCAACGATGAACGGTGAAGGCATGTTTATGGACGCAGACGGTCCGCTGCTATTGAAAAACGTGTCCGGGAAAGTAGTGCAATACAGGGGCAACTTGCCGGGCGTCGCAGCGCAGGACGTCGCGACGTATGTGGGACCCGCCACTGCGACCAGCACATTGTTCGTAGTGCTGACACCGGATGGCTTGCGCGCGCAGACGACTTTCGCATCGTCCACCGCGATGCAGTGACGGGATAAAAGGGGCCTCGTGCATTAAGTACAAGTCTCCGCGTCTTTCCACGATTATTCCACGATGCATCGTCACAGACCCCCAGCTACAACCACTATCCTGATCGGGGGGCACAATATGGTTGCCAAGGACTATCGCGATAACTCAACAAACACGGCTTCGATGCTTCGATGCGGGAGTCCTTTATGGGCACCCAAATCACTCTTACTCTTTGATTTTCATGCAAATCAGCGCGCCTTCGACACTCGTTCCGGCGCCAAATCGCTGGCATCGCGCAGCGCGACCGTTCGAGTCGAACGTCGGCCCGACCGCAGCCTGGCCACCGTCACTATTTGTGCATGCTGCAGAGACAAGTACGCTTCCGGACGGACAGCTATCGAAGCCGGTGTCTTGGGCTGCTGATGGAATGTCGACTGGAAAAAAGTCTGACGCGCTTGGCAGCTTGGACTGGAAAGCATTAATCTGTTTTTCCACTTGTTGTATTCCTCTCTCCAAACTATCGGCGCGGCTTTCCGCTATCGCTGTTGAACACACTTTCGGAATTTTTAACAGTTTGGCCGGACCTGATGTCACGATATTTAAAATCACTTCTTTGGTACATGCATAATCGACACCATTGATTCGCGTGCTGTCTAACTTCCTCGTGCATCTAAGTGAAATACTTTCATATTGTTTCAGCGTTTGCACGACGTCACTCGGCTGGGAAACATTGATTGTTGTGATTCCCTTTGTTACAAAGCAGGTGTTTTCCTTTAGGTCTAAAGGCCCAAATTGTTTAATCGTTATCTCAGAACTAGGGAGGCCGGGTTTGAACTGCATCTGCATTACTATCTCCTGCCCTCCATTCGCTATCGCAATGTTTGGGTACAGCGAATCGCTCGTCATTGCGAGGCAGGTACCTATTACCTCAGCGCCCTCACTGGACACGGTGCGCGCTTCACCGGACCTTATCTGACTTCTCCAATACTCCCCAAAGTGATTTTCGCAGTATTTGCTCTGTGATTGCTGGACCTCAGCAGCTGACGCCGAAGCGCTTCCGGAGAAAATTTTGTAAGACGCTTGAAGCTGAGCTTGCTGAGATGTTGACGCCGAAGAATAGTTCTCCGAACACAGGTCAGCCTTCTGGACGGCGCGCTGTAGGTCCGTGTCGAGATACTTTGAGTAGTTAAGCCCTATAATTCTGGCTAGTTCGACACAGGTATTGTCGTCAGAACTGCGCGGCGCGCTTGGCGTGGTCCCATCGAGCTTGGGTTGAAAGGCCGCCTAGATCCTGATTAGGCGACGCCAAGCCTCACGGGCGGCCTTCGCTTCCCGTCAGGATCGCCGAATGTTGCAGTGCGTTGTCTATTGCTGTCGCGACCACCGAGGCACACTCTGTCTGTCCGATTGGCGCTGCGGTAACAGGAGAGCAGCATGAGCAAACCAGGTCTCGACGGACGTCACCGCAACAAGGATGGCGAAATCGGCGGCAAGCACGGCAACACCCTCGTCCGCACGCTTCGCAAAATGTATGGGCAAGGATTTGCAGCAGGCTATCCTGAAACCGCAAAGCTGAGCGAGGTGCTGCTTCAGCTCAACGAGACCTCCCTTAGCCAACTCCGGCGCGATCACGAGACCGGTCATTTGGAGCACAAGATCAGCCAGGCATCGAAGTAAGGGCCGGCCCCGTCGCAGGATGGCAACTTCATCGAATCATCGTCCCGATGGCGCCGGACGCCACGCGAGATCGTCCGACAGCACGTAAATCAGGATCGCGGCCAAACACAGCGCGATTCCGATCCAGAATATCGGCGAGTGGTGGAGCCGTCGCCAGTCGCGAGGACGTGCGGTGGGTTTCATTTGATCACGTCAACGGGACGCTTCTCGCCTTCAGGACCCCCTGGCATCGTCGTCCTTCTTCTTCTCTGCGGCCCAATACTCCGCTTCTGACGGCAGTTTATCGAAATCCGGCTTATACCCATTTGCCTCGTACTTTGAGCGCGGGACCGGGATGGTGGTGCCGGTCCCGTAATCGACCTGCACCCACCCTTCGTCGTCACGAAACAGCCCAACAGGCATAGGCCTTTTCTCCTGCCTTGCGCTAGCCATAGCACTCACTGGCGGTCCACCCAAGTCTATAGAAACCAACCCGCGTTCGGCCAGCACCGGCTCGCCACCGCGATCCGTTGAGTCCATACGATCACGACCATTCGGCTATCCGGCCGCAAGCACCATGTAAGGAGACAATTGAAGTCGTTCCGAACGCATTACCTTGTTGCGACCGACGGCAAGGTCACCAGCCCTCGTGCGAAGTCCGTCCCAACGAAACTGGCATTCCCGATCATCCGGGTTGGGAGCGAATAAACCTCATTCAGCGGCGATTTCCACCCACATCGATTTTTCATCGCAGGAAACAAATCGGCCGCATCCAGGATGCCTAGAGGGATCCGCGCAAGCGCAATACCCGCCAGCCCTACTGTTTGGTCTGGCTGGCCTTGCTTCGAGTGCTGACAGACGCGCGCTTTGCGCGGTGTGGCGCTGTCGCAGCCCTGACGTTGAGCTTGCGCGCACGCCTCAGGTCGGCGTTGATCCGCGTTTGCCAACCTTCGCCGGTCTCGCGATAGGCCTTCACGACATCTTCGTCGAGCCTGAGCGTGATCGCGGTCTTCGGCTTGCCGGACAATGGCGGCCGGCCGCGCCGGACCAGCCTGCCGCCATGGCGCAACTCGCCGTGGCGAAAGAAATCGCTCAACAGTTCAGGTGCGTCATCGGGATCATCGGTCAGCGGTTTGCCGAAGTATTTTGCGCCAGCGTTTTTCTTCTTTGTCATGGCAGTACCTCATCGAAATGACGTGGCGGCTCGCGCCGCGTTGAGTCCATACCATTACGACCATTCAGCCATCGAGGAAGCCGGCGCTGATCCGGCGAACCTCGCCGTAGTCAAATCGGTCGTCGATCATCGTCACCGTGTCGCCGGAAAAAACCTTCTCGGCGTCAACGGCGAAATCGAGCCCCCGATGCGCCAGGGTCCAATCGCGCTTGGCGGAATCGAAGGTTGTCTTCATTGATATTTATGTAACTACATAATCCGCCCGCAAGCAAGTATTATGTAACTACATAAGTGCGGCCGTTCCGTAACACATTACGGCCACTGGATTTTGTTCCGTCGCTCGCTGCTTGCCATTCCCCTGCCATTCACTCACTATCCGGAATCACACGCTTCGGGGGGATAAATGTCTGTGGTCTGGTCCAGGAAGTTCCAGCTCGGCTTGATGCTGGCAATCGCGCTTTCGATCTCGATGTGGCCTGCGCCGGGCCGGGCCTACACTCCCGAACAGGAGCAGGCGTGCAGCGGCGATGCGATGCGCCTTTGCGGCGCCGATATTCCCGATGTCGACCGCATCACGGCGTGCATGGTCAGGAACAAATCGCAGCTCAGCCCCCCTTGCCAGGTGTTCTTCCGGCCTGCGCCCGAGCTTGCGGGCACGCCGGGCAGGCCGCTCAGCATCAAGCCGTCAGCCGCGCAAAAGCCGAGCAAGTCCCGGAAATCGAAGGCCGACGACGACGAATGATCGCCGGCGCCCGGTTGCATTGCTGACCTGCCTGGTCGGCGAGCCGTGCATCCTTGCCAAGCCCATTCGCTTCACCGACACTTCCTCCATAACAAAAAGATGGAGGAAACCGATGTTCGTCAAAAAGCTCGCGCTGACAGGCGCGGCACTTGCGGTGCTGTCGGCGCAGCCGGCGCTGGCCCAGAAGCAGTATGGGCCCGGCACCAGCGATACCGAGATCAAGGTCGGGCAGACCATCGCCTATAGCGGGCCGGCCTCGGCCTATGGCACGCTCGGCAAGGTCGAAGCCGCCTATTTCAAATGGCTCAACGACAGCAAGGGCGGCATCAACGGCCGCAAGATCACCTTCATCAGCCGCGACGACGCCTATTCGCCGCCGAAAGCGGTGGAGAATGTGCGCAGCCTGGTGGAAGGCGACGAGGTCGCGCTGATCTTCGGCGTGCTCGGCACGCCCCTGAACATGGCGATCCGGCCGTATCTGAACAAACAGGGCGTGCCGCAACTGTTCGTCGCCGCCGGCACCTCGGCGCTGAACGACCCCGCGCATTTCCCCTGGAGCATGGGCTGGCAGCCCAATCTGCGCGACGAGGCAAAGTTCTACGCCAGAGAACCTGCTGGCGCATAATTCGAAGCCAAAAGTCGGCGTGCTCTACCAGAACGACGATTTCGGCAAGGATCTGCTGAACGGACTCAAGGAGGGCCTGGGCGAAGACGCCGACAAGATGATCGTCAGCGCGCAGAACTTCCAGTCGACCGATCCGACCATCGACAGCCAGATGGTGATCCTGCAGAATTCCGGGGCCGACGCGCTGTTCCTGTTCACCTATGCCAAGCAGGCGGCGCAGGCGATCACGAAAATGTCCGACCTGAAATGGAAGCCGGAAACCTATCTGCATCTCGGCGCCGCCTCGGTCGGCGCTACCTTCAAGCCGGCCGGCCTCGACAAGTCCACCGGCATCATGAGCGCGGGTTTCATGAAGGACGTCACCGACCCCAAATGGGCCGACGATCCCGACGTCAAGACCTGGCACGCCTGGATGAAGGAGAACATGCCCGGCGCCGACGTCAATGACAGCCTTACGGCTGCCGCCTACAGCGTCGCGCAGACGCTGGAACAGGTGCTGAGACAATGCGGCGACAATCTTACCCGGGAAAACATCATGAAGCAGGCCGCGAACCTGCGGGATTTCCGCCTTGGCCTGCTGCTGCCGGCTAGCCGCATCAATACCAGCCCGACCGATTATCGCGTGGTCACCTACATGCAGCTGCAGCGTTTCAACGGCGCGAGCTGGGATGACGTGAAGTAAGGAGGCGCCAGTCTGGCGTCATTTCGGGGCGACCCCGACGGGTCGGCGCTTTGCGCCGCCCCCGGACTCGTTTTGTTCCCGCGCACCGCTTTTTCCCGGAAAAAGGCGGCGGCACCGATGCACGGAAAGGTAGAATACGGAATGGATCGGGCGCCGGCACCCAAAAAGCCCGGCAATGACTTCCGCAGATGCTGTTTTGATTCGATTTTTGCCTCTCCGGCGGCGCCGGGTGTGACTCAAAAGCCAGCCGAATCGATTAATCAGTGGCTTCGTCACAATTAGTTGTAAATTTTTCTTTCACGAATCAGCGCGCTGATTCATTTTCGTCATCTGGGGTCAATCTGGAGGCGAAGGTATGAACGTCATTGTTTTCGCATCGCGTAAAGGCGGCTCGGGGAAGAGTACCCTGGCCGCCCATCTCGCTGCGCATGTGCATAAGGCTACGAAGCCGTGTCTGCTTATCGATGCCGACCCGCAGGGGTCGTTGACGCTTTGGCACAGGCTGCGCGGCACCAACGAGCCGCCGATCAAGACTGCCGTCAATTCCGTCAGCGCGATCGTCGCTGCCGCGAAGCGCGACGGCATGGAATGGGTATTCATCGATACGCCGCCGAATACGTCGGCAGTCGTGGAAGATGCCATCAGGAACGCCACGATGGTGATCATTCCGGCGCGGCCCGGGGTATTCGACGTCAATGCCGTGCAGGATACGATTCAGTCCTGCCGCGCCGCGCGCAAGCCGTATGCGGTCGTGATCAACGGTGCGCCGGCCCGCAGGGACGACGCGGAAAGCCGCATCGTCAGTATCGCGCGCGAAGCGCTGGCCAAGTTCCGGGCGCCGGTCTGGGGCGGCCAGATCACCAACCGGGCCGATCTGTTGATGGCGCTCGGCAAGGGTGAGGGCGCGCGCGAATATTTCGCGGAAGGGCGCGCGGCGGCGGAAATCGGCCGGCTATGGGCTGCGATCGAGCGGTCGGTGAAGGCGATCCGCGGTCAGGCGTCGGCGAGCGGCACCATGCATAAGCAAGCGGCCTAGAGCCATTTCCGTTTCGATCGAATCGAAACGGGGCACTAGATTCCTGGTTTGGCGCGTTTTCCTGACGCGAGCCGGTCTCCACTCCGCTTGAAGACGCTCCGGGCGGCCGCGGCTTTCGCGGTCGACAAAAAAACGCGCGGGGTGCCGCGCGTTTTTTCGTTGTGTGGGCAACCTTCCCCCTCATGGGCAAGGATAAACGGCCTTTCGGCTCACGCCACCATCAGCATGTAGAACACGATCACCGGCGACAGACACAGGATCACCGACCAGATGCCGAGCGCCCAAAGGATGTCTTCGGTCGTAAAACCCTGTTGCTCAGGGAACCGATGGTTCTGAGTATCCGTATTCACGACGCCCCCGCGTTTTTGTTGTTGTGGGGACTTTGTTACGCGTTGAATTTTAAAAAAGCCGGTCGCGATTTCGCTCGTATTTGACCGCTGGTGCTACCGTCGATTAACCACGGCAACACCTCGTGATTTCCTCAGCTTCCCAGCAGGTGGAAGGCCAGAACCGGCGCCAGGCCGAGCAGCATCGCCCACAGGCCGAACGACGACACCAGAAGAACATCCTGCATTCCCTGGGATCGTGCGGCGATCGAATAGGCGGCATTTTGTATGGTTGGAGTGGTCACTGTTTTCCCCTTGGGTTGTCGCTGGGGGAGTTGAATAAGCGGCAAATTCTAAAGATACGGTCGCCGCATCGTTCGGATTCGAACGGCGCCCGCTACGGCGCGTTAACCAGGGCAGTGGTCGGGGCGAATTATCGGTCGGCGCGCCCTACGCCGCCGGCGTGCTCTATCCCGTGTTCGGTATCCTGCTGTCGCCGATGGTGGGCGCCGCCGCGATGGCGCTGTCATCGGTCAGCGTGATCGGCAATGCGCTGCGGCTGGCGCGCACGCGGCTGGATTAGGGCGTAGAGCCGCTGCGGACGTCCGTTTCGGCGGGCATTCCGAACTCAAGCCGGACATCGCGCCATATCCGCTTGATGCCAAGAGCAGACTAAAAAAAAGCCGTCACGTTTGACGCCGTTTGAACGATTTAGTGGGCACCACACCCCATCGCGATACGTCAGGGGTTCTGACATGAAGAACGCCGTCTGGGACCGCCATCGCTCATGGCAAGTTCCGAAGACAGGGCATAAGGTTGCACTGTCCGGCCTTGATGCCTCAATCAAAGACAAAAAGAGTTCCTTGCTGGTTCAAGATTTTCTCGCTGATCTCGGTCAGGTGGTGCTTCGAATATTGAACTGACGGCTCTGTCCGACGAAAAGCAATTTCAATGACTTTATGTTCGTAAGGAGGAACTCTCATGAAGCTTCGCGCGACGTTCCTTATCGCAGCAGGACTTTCAGTCCTCATTTCGATAGCCGCCCCGGCCAGAGCCGCTGCGCCCGAGTCCAAAAGCCAGATCACTATCCTCTACGATGCATTCGGAACCGATCCTTCGACGACCAAGGACTGGGGCTTCTCCGCCCTGGTGGAGATCGCCGGAAAACGAATCTTGTTTGACACCGGGAATGACGCCGACATATTTGCAGCCAATGTGAAGGCGAAGGGTGTTGACCTCAAAACGCTTGATTTCGTTGTCCTGTCACACCGGCATTCGGACCACATGGCAGGCTTGAATTATGTTTTGAGCGTCAATCCGACGGTGAAGATTTACGCGCCCAAAGAAGGATTCGGCATCTACGGGTCGTCGCTGCCGTCGAGCTTCTACCGGAAAGATGAGACGTTGCCGCCGGAGATGCGCTACTACGGAGGCGCACCACCTCAAGTCATGAAATTCGGCGCGGCGTGGCGTGGGGCCAACTTCGAATTGATCGACAAGACCACCGAAATCGCTCCGGGCATGACCCTGATAGCGCTGGTGTCTGATGCCGCCGGCACCAGGGAGCTCAAGGAGCTATCTCTTGCCGTCAACACCTCTGAGGGCATGGTATTGGTGGTCGGCTGCTCGCATCCAGGGATTGAAAAGATTGCCGAGGCAGCGGCAGCCATCAATCCCAAAATTCATTTGATTGCAGGCGGCTTCCACCTCGTCGTCGCTTCTGACGATGTTGTCGCGAAGGCAGTGGCGGCTCTGAAAGATACGTTCAAGGTCGAGAGCATTGCTCCGGGCCACTGCACCGGCGAGCCAATGTTCGCAGCGTTGAAGAAAGCTTTCGGTGACCGATATCTTTATGCAGGTCTCGGCACTACTCTGCCGCTTGGAGCGAACACGGGCTCCGACATGCGACGAGGCGACGGACCGGCGCTGCAGCAAGATGACCTGACCACCTATCGCAGGCTCGCGCGCCGCGAAGATCCGTTCGGAATCCAACATGCGCGAAGCTTACGAACAAAAGCTTCGCAGTTGTGAGAACGCAGTTCTAGCAGGCGAGCATGATCGGTTCTGATTGAATCAGAATTGAAGCTCTAGCTTCTTTTTTGACGTGTTTTCTTCACGCGAACCGGTATCCACCCCGGATCAAGTCCGGGGCAGGCTTTCGCTCGAAAACGCTCTAAACGCTGCAGCGCGCCATTACCGGATGCTGCTTGCAAACGACTGCAACGCGTCCGGGGACCAGCTTGCGATCGTCGCTTCGGTACGATAGCGCGGGAGATGATCCTCGAGCGAGTAGCAGACGCAGAGCGCGAGGCTGGCCCAGACCGCGGCACTGAAATAAAGCGACATCCAGGCAATCTCATCCTTCCACTCCGCAAGGTCGTGCGTCACGATCCAGCGCGTGCACACGTCACGGAGACCCTCGAGAGGTCCGAGAAGCTTGCCGCCGTCGCCGGTCTCGGCCCGCCATCGGCTCAGATACATCGGGACATCGACGGTCATGAGAAACGCCAGATAGCCCGTAATCCCGATGATCGTGACGACGAGGATCACGCGAACCTCACCATCGAACTCCGGCAGCAGCCGGCAAAGGCCGGCCCCGACGATGAAGAAGGCAACCGCCCATATCGAATTTTCGATGGCGTTGCCCAGATAGTGGGTGGTCAGCACCGCGTACCATGAGAAGCATTCCGCGATCAGGATCAGCGGCACGATCACCCACGCGGCGTTCAAGGTGGTGTCCGCTCCCGTCATCGTACCGAGCTGGTACAGGATGATCGCCCACTGCGCCGCGAAGCAGACCTCGGCCACGGTTGCCACCGACCGGCCGACGACGACGCTCGACAGCCAGGTGTCGAACAGGCAGATCCGCTGAACATCCGCGCGCGGAAGGAACGACCTGAATGCGCAGCCGAAAACATAGGCCGCACAGAGGAGAAGCATGAGCCCGATGCCGGGTGTGCCGCCGGAACTGCCAACCGGCTGTTCATGGAGCTGGCGGTACAGCACGAACCAGACCGCGATGTTGACGCCGCTGACCAGCGTCAACAGACCCCACCACCAGGCCAGGGGATTTGACCAGGCCAGGGAAGTTGACCGCGCCCGCCATTCCAAACTCATCGACCGCTCCACATTTAATCGAACTGACATCCGATTGTAGAAATTCTGTCATAAATCGCGGCCTGTCACGACAAAAATATGTGTGCGGCGGGTGCTTTCGGGGGTGATAGCGGGCCGCGTCTTTGGGCGGCGCCGACAGCGTGGATCGGTCCGGGACAAGCCAGGCCTCGCGACTGCCGGCTAAATGCTCAATACCGGAAGCATCGGCGTGCAGACGGTCGGGTTCGCCTACGATGCGCGGATGACTTGCTGTCTTCCCCGTTCGGCAGACCCTTCCAGTGCTTGATGGCTTCGCTCCTCGCGATCACGGCAAGTGCGCCGCGCGATTTCAAGATCAAGCCGCGCGGCGAGCTCCGGGCTCACTTCCGTCATCGGCAGCCGCAGCTCGGCGCTGTCGATCAACCCCGTGCGCCACAGCCAGTACTTGATCGGCGCCGGGCTCGGCTCGGAAAACAATAAGCGCGTGAGCTCGGCAACCGACCGCCAAAGCGCCAGCGCGGCGTCGCGCTGGCTGGCTGCCAGCAGCGTCCACGCCTGGGCGAAGGTTTTGGTTTCGATATGCGCCGATGCCAGGATGCCGCCGTCGGCGCCATCGCAGAGTGCTTCGAAATATTGCGCGTCCTCGCCGGTCAGCACGGCGAAGCCTTGCGGGCGCCGGCGCAGGAGATCGAGCGACTGGCTGCGGTCGGCGGAGCAATCCTTCAAGCCGATGATGTTGGGATGGTCGGCCAATCGCAGCATCCCCTCGTTGCCGAGATTGACGCCGGTCCGGTAGGGAATGTTGTAGAGCATCACAGGATGCCGGGCCCGATCCGCGAGCGCGCCAAAGTGCAGCTCCATCCCGCGCTGCGACGGCCGCGAATAATACGGGCAGGAAATCAGATATCCGTCGATCGGCCAGCCCGCCGTTCCGTCGAGCGTGCCCAGCAATGCGCGGGTGTTGCTGCCGGACAGGCCGAGGCAGACCGGCAAACGCTTGGGTCCGATCTCGTCGCGGACCGCGAACACAAGCCGTTCGGTTTCCTCGGGCGCAAGCGTGAGGCTTTCGCCTGTGGTGGCTGCGAGCACCAATCCATCGACAGGAAGCGCCGCGTAATGCCGCACCAGCCGCCGCAGCGAGGTCTCGTCGAGTTCGCCATGGCGGAACGGCGTGACCAGCGGCAACCAGAGGCCATGCAGTCCATTTTGAAGATCGCTATTTCGAAGATCGGAAAATCGAGGGTCAGTCATGGCTCCATCTCCTGCGGTTTTTGAGCCGGAGACGGGACAATAAAAAACCCCGTCCAGACGGCGGGGTTTTAAGGATCGGTTCGGGCGAGAAGTCTTATCGCGCGCGTCGATCCGAAGCCCCCGGATGGGGAGCTTTTTTCGACAGCACTGCCAAGCACGAATTCGTGATCATGGATGGATGATGGTTGGCGCCACTGCGCCTGTCAACGGGGCGGAACAGGTGCAGCCGGATGCAGAAAGTCCGAAACCAAAAAAAAGCCGGGCTCGAAAGAGCCCGGCTTAAGGTATTGGCCACGTGAGGCCGACACAATCACCTTCCAAGAGGGATTACTGAACGCTCGCGCCACTGGAGGAGGGGGACAAATGCGCAACGCGAATGCTCAGCGTAGAAACATTATGGTCCTTGCGAGCGGCCTGCAGCAACCACTTGGGCCGCATGTCAGTCATGCGGAGACCGGGGGCTATGTTACAGATCCCATCCCGCCGCCGTCGGATGCAAACAAGGGAAGACGAATCTAGCAATCCGGTGATGCGCGGTTGAGAAATTCTCTCCCGCCACCGGATCAGTAACAAAAGGTTACGACGGCCAGCGCTGCGCCTTGCTCACCACGAAGTCGCGAAACACCTGCACCCGCGCGACTGACTTCAACTCTTCGGGATAAACGAAATAGGTATCGACCTGGATCGAGTCGGTCTCGCCGAACAACTGCACCAGGCGGTTATTCTCCTCGACCAGATAGTCCGGCAGTGCGGCGATGCCGAGGCCCTGCTGACAGGCGCGGACCAGGCCCAGAATGTTGTTGACCTTGAAATAGGCCTCGCGCGGACCCGAGCCGTTGCGGCCGGCATCGATCAGCCAGCTCCGGTTCTGCAGATGGGGTTGTACCTGCGCGTCGCCGAGCATGATGATGCGGTGCGCGTCGAGGTCGTCGAGCGTGCGCGGCGTGCCGAAACGCTTGATGTATTCCGGCGAGCAATAGGCATGGAAGCCGATCGAGAACAGCTTGCGCTGGATCAGGTCGGGCTGGGTCGGCTTGCGGGTCAGGATCGCGACGTCGGCCTCGCGCATCGAGAGATCGAGCTGCTCGTCGGTCACGATCATCGAGATCCGGATTTCCGGATAGAGCGCGGTGAACTCGTGCAGCCGCGGAATCAGCCAGTTGATGCCGAGCGCCGGCGGCGTCGTGATCTTGAGATCGCCGCTCGGCCGCTCGCGGCTGTCGGTGAGTTTCGCGCGCGCCGCCTGCAGCTGCATGAACACGTCATGCGCGGTGCGGAACAACAGGTCGCCCTGCTCGGTGAGAATGAGGCCGCGGGCATGGCGGTGGAACAGCGACACCGAGAGCTCCTGCTCCAGCGCGCTGACCTGTCTGGAGACGGCCGACTGCGACAGGCCGAGCTGTTCGCCGGCATGCGTGAAGCTGCCTGCTTCAGCCGCTGCGTGAAACACCTTCAGCTTGTCCCAGTCCATATCGGTAAATCCATCGCGGGTTCGAGCCATGATTATTCCGCCGCCGCGCGATCGCTGGCGCGCAATGCGAGAAAACGTTCGGCTTCCAGGGCCGCCATGCAGCCCAGCCCTGCGGCCGTGACTGCCTGCCGGTAGATTTCATCGGCGACGTCGCCGGCGGCGAATACGCCGGGCACCGAGGTCGCGGTCGAATTCGGCGCCACCTCGACATATCCCGATGGCTTCAGCTTGATCTGGCCCTGGATCAGTTCGGTGGCGGGTGCGTGCCCGATCGCGATGAAGACGCCGTCGGCCGCCAGTTCGGTCAAGGTGCCGGATTTGACATTCTTCAGCCTGACATGGGTGACCTTGGCCGGGTTCTCGGCGCCGCAGATTTCGTCGATCGCACTGTCCCATATCACCCTGATCTTTGGGTGCTTGAACAGCCGCTCCTGCAGGATGCGCTCGGCGCGGAAGTGATCGCGGCGATGCACGATGGTGACCTGCGACGCGAAGTTGGTGAGAAACAGCGCTTCCTCGACCGCAGTATTGCCGCCGCCGACCACGACCACTTGCTTGCCGCGATAGAAAAATCCGTCGCAGGTCGCGCAGGCCGAGACGCCAAAACCCTTGAATTTCTCTTCCGACGGCGTGCCGAGCCAGCGCGCCTGGGCGCCGGTGGCGAGAATTACGGTTTCGGCGAGATAGACGTCACCGCTGTCGCAACTCAGGCGAAACGGACGCTGGCCGAGTTCGAGCTTGGTGACGAGATCGGTGACCATCCTGGTGCCGACATGGGCGGCCTGCTTCTCCATCTGCTCCATCAGCCACGGGCCCTGGATGACGTCGGCGAACCCCGGATAGTTTTCGACGTCGGTGGTGATGGTGAGCTGGCCGCCGGGTTGGATGCCCTGGATCAGCACCGGCTCCAGCATCGCGCGCGCGGCGTAGATCGCGGCGGCGTAACCGGCCGGGCCGGAGCCGATGATGACCACCTTGGCATGGATCGGGGCGGGCATAGGGTAGATCCCACTGGTAAGGGAATTTGGTCAGCGCTTGAGCGGAAGGGGCCTGAAAGGCATCGCGACGGCGCCGAAAGTGTCAAATCCAAGATAGGGCATCTGGCAAGCTATGCAAGAATTGCAATCCATATCGGCGAAATTTCCCGGGGGTGCCGATAATTGGCGCGGTGCACGCGCAATAAAATTGCGCCAACGGCGCCAGCTGCGCTAAGACTATTGCCGGTAAAACCAGCAAGCTTTTTCAGCCGAGGATCCGGAACCGCGTGTCGAAGAATCTTGACGAAATCGACCTCAAAATCCTCAGCGAGATTCAGGCCGACGGCCGAATCACCAACGTTGAGCTGGCCAAACGCGTCGGTATCTCGCCGCCGCCCTGCCTGCGCCGGGTGCGGACGCTAGAGGAGGAGGGCTACATCCAGGGGTATCGCGGCCTGCTGGATCCGCGCCGGCTCGGCTTCGACGTTACCGTGTTCGCTTCCGTGCATCTGTCCAGCCAGGCCGACGCGGACTTGCGCGCGTTCGAGGATTTCGTTCGCGCCGAGCCCCTGGTGCGGGAATGCTGGATGCTGTCGGGCGAGGTCGATTTCATCCTCAAATGCGTGGCGCCCGACATGGGGACGTTTCAGGATTTCGTCACCCACCTGACCGCGGCACCCCATGTGCGCAATGTCAGGACATCGCTGGTGCTGCACAATTCCAAATTCGAAGCCGCGGTGCCGCTTGAGGTGAAAGTGCCGGGCTGAGGGCGCCCGTACGCCTCGAAGGAAGCACCGCACAACGTGCCGTCATCGTTCGAGTAACGCGCAAACAACATGGAATAGCTGGGTCACGATAGTGTTAGGCGCCATGGAAGCGCGCCTCGCAACGTCTGGGCAGCAATGGGAGGATACAATGGCCGAACGCGATGAAGCGAAACTCATCTTCCCGGGCCTTGCCGCCTTCTACCAGCGCTTTTCCCCCTTCTCCTACGCCTTCATGCGCTTCGCTACCGGGGCGGTTCTGTTGCCGCACGGAATACAGAAGGTGTTGAATGTTCCGATTGCCAAATTTGCGCCGAACATCGCCGCCAAGGGGCTGCCGTTTGCGGAAGCGCTGGCCTATCTGACCTATTTTGCCGAATCGGTCGCGGCTCTGTGCCTCGCCATCGGGTTGTTCACCCGGATCGCGGCGGCCGTGATCGGGATTGAAATGCTGATCATTGTTTTCCTGTTCCAATGGCAGTTCGGCTACTTCTGGACAGCCCGCGGATACGAGTACGCCTTGCTGTGGCTGCTGCTATGCATTGCCATCTTCTTCAAGGGCGGTGGCCGCTATTCGATCGATCGGCTGATCGGCAAGGAGTTTTGACGTCGATTGTCCTTGCTGCGGCCATGAGCCAGACAGCCTCGCGCTCTAGATTCTTTTTTGACGCGTTTCTTCACGCGAACCGGTATCCACTTCGCTCGAAAACGCTTTAAGTCCGCCTTAGGTCCGGTTGAGGCGGCGTGCCGACGCGCAGGACAGCGTCGAGGCTGAGCGGTCCGCCGCCGGCCGCTGCCAGATAGAGACAAGCGAAACACAGCATGATGGCGAGCGTTCCCTCGTTGAGCAGCGGGAAGAAGCTCGCCGGAAAGTGTTCTATGAAATAGGCGAACGCCATCTCGCCCGACAGGATGAAGGCAGCGAGCCGGGTCAACAGACCCAGCATCAGCATCCCGCCGAGAACCAGCTCGATCATGCCCGCGACGCCGAACAGCGACAGCGGCGTGACCTCCTCGAACATGGGGACGGGCGGAAACTTGAAAAGTTTCGCGACCCCGAACTGGAACAGTGAAAGGCCGGTGATGAATCTGAAAAGGCTGAGGAGGTAGGGTTGGTAGGCTGCGCCAATCCGATCCAGGCTCATGGTGTCCTCCGATAAAAAACGTCAACGTACCAACGATTGGTTCACGGATCATGGCTTAGCCACCAGCAACCGCGCATCCAGGCGCGAGTGCCGACGGCTCGCCGAGGCGTCGTCGAGAGAGACGCAGCATAGCACGACTGCGCTTTCGCCTCTGTTCTTAAAATCCCCTTCGAACGGTCACCTACGCTGTCTCATGGCATCCAGGCTCCATGGGCCGGCGCCTGCAAACGCGAAAAACAGGAAAACGAAGCTGAAGAGCGCCGCAAGCTCGCCGCCATTGAGTATCGGATAGAACCCCTTGCTGGCGTGGGCCATGAAATAGGCAGCCGCCGTGAAGCCGGAAAGAATGAAGGCGACCGGTCGCGTAAACAGGCCGATCGTGAACAGGATGCCCCCGATCAGTTCAATCAGCCCAGCCACTCCCGACAGCGAGCCGATCTGAACGTGTGCAAAGGAGGAAACGACGGGAAAGCCGAGAATCTTGCCGGTGCCGTGCTGAAGCAAATCCAGCCCTGCAAAGATACGGAGAACACTGAGGAGGCCAGGGGCGCCCGGCGCCCAGGCGGTGGACAGTCTTTCCGAATTCATGGCTCGGGTCCCATTGGTTATAACGTACAACCATCTTGCGAATGCGCGTATTACGTGGCGCGAACGGTGCCAACTCACAATGTTGTCGGCACGCCGTGACGCGCGCCCGCTCGCTTGGGTGCGCCTGCCCGGGCCGGCGCCGATGGATGCGCGCCAAGGATTTCCTGCGCGGGAAGTACTGGTGCGGGACAGATCCGGTGACTTTTCCCCAACCGATCATTTGCGTCCCATCGTCGCATCAAGGCTCCACGGGCCCGGACCGGAAAAAAAGAAATAGATAAACACGAAACTGAAGAGCGAGGCGAGTTCGCCGTTGTTCAGGATCGGATGGAATCCCTTCGGCGCGCTCACCATGAAATAGGCGACGGCCGCAAAGCCGGAAAGAATGAAGGCAACCGGCCGCGTGAACCAGCCGACAATGAAGAATGCGCCCCCGATCAGTTCGATGAGCCCACTGGCTCCGACCAGCGAATTGATATGAATGTTGGCGAAACTCTGCACGGCAGGAAAGCCGAGAATTTTTGCGGTGCCGTGGGCGAACAACAGCAGCCCGGCATAAATGCGCAACACGCTCAAGGCGCGCGGCGCCCATGCATTCAGTGTTTCATACATGATCGTTTCCCCCTGATGGTTTGACGCCTTCGATTCGTATCGTGTCGCGGCGCTCAGGGAAACCACGTCGCGATAACAAAAATGGGCGGCGTTTCGCAGAGCAGCAAAGGAATAATGCGGCGGGCAAAGTGTTTGCGCGCGACCATGCATGATAATGCCGACGCCCTCGTCGCGGCGCCGTCGATCAGCGTCAACAAACAAAAAGGCCGGGAGAGTGTCCCGGCCCTTTTCCGCAAAATTCAAGAACGCCGTTCTGGACCAGACGACTACGCCGCTGACCTTCGTCCACGCGTCCGCGGCGGCGCGATCAGCGCTTCTGCCGGAATGCTCCACTCGCGGTGCAGTTTCCAGGCCATTCTCATCGTGAGGGGACGCTTTTTGGTCAGGATGTCGGATGCGCGCTGGCGCGAGCCGAGCAGGCGGCCAAGATCGGCCTGGGTATAGCCGCCCGTTTCCATGCGGTAACGGATCGCCTCAACCGTCTCGGGCGGCTCGATCGGCCAGCGCTTGCGTTCATAGTCCTCGACGACCAACGTGAGAAGATCGAAGCGATCCGCTTCTGGGGTGCCCGGTCTTGGTTCGTTTTCGAAGTACCGCTCGATCTCTTCGAGGACCTCATCATATTCGGTTTCGGTGCGAATTGGACGGATCATTTTTTTCGCCATGACACGGTCTCCGGATCGATGCGTTGGTCGGCCGCCATGGCAGCCCACCCTTGCTATCGCTCGGTCGGCGGTCTCCTCCTCGCCGTTTCCACGCGGCCGTTGCTAGCGCCACTCGACCTTGGTGATCTCGTAGGCCTTGGCGCCGCCGGGCGCCATCACTTCCACGGAAGCGCCCTTCTTCTTGCCGATCAGCGCGCGCGCCAGCGGCGAGGTGATGGAGATGCGGCCCTTCTTGGCGTCGGCCTCCGGCTCGCCGACGATCTGCCACACCGCTTTCTTGTCGGTGTCCTCGTCGACCAGCGTGACGGTCGCGCCGAACTTGATGGTATCGCCGGAGAGCTTGGAGATGTCGATCACGTCGGCCCGCGCCAGCTTGTCCTCCAGTTCGGCGATGCGGCCTTCATTGTGGGACTGCTCTTCCTTCGCGGCATGATATTCCGCGTTCTCCGAAAGGTCGCCATGCGAGCGCGCTTCCGCGATATGCTCGATGATGCGCGGACGCTCCACCGACTGGCGCTGCTTCAATTCGACCTCGAGGGCGGCATAGCCGCCGGCGGTCATCGGAACCTTTTCCATCATCTCTGTCGTCCTTCAACATCATGCGGACCAATCCGCGGGCCACGCACAAACGCCGAAACAGAACACCCCCATGACTGGTGAGTTCCAGCCATGCCGGCTTCATTGCCGATCAATTGCCGGACGGAGCGCGCCCGGCCCAAAGATCAGGTTTCGGAAAAATAACTCTGCAGCGTGCGGACCTCAAGGTCCCCGCCCAGATAGGCGCGGATGCCCTGCGCGGCCGCCACGGCACCCGAAAGAGTGGTGTAATATGGCACTTTATGCAAGAGGGCAGCGCGTCGCAACGACCGGCTGTCGGCCAGCGCCTGCGGCCCTTCCGTGGTGTTGAAGACCAGCTGGATATCGCCGTTCATGATGGCGTCGACGATATGCGGCCGTCCCTCCAGCACCTTGTTTACCTTTTCGGTCGGCACCCCGGAATCGGTCAGGAAACGCTGCGTCCCCGAGGTCGCCATCACCTTGAAGCCGACCGAGGACAGTAGCCGCACCGCCTCCGCGATCCTGACCTTGTCGATGTCGCGGACCGAGACGAACACCGTGCCCTTGCGCGGCACGCGGGTGCCGCCGCCGAGCTGGCTCTTGGCGAAGGCTATTTCGAACGAGCGGTCGATGCCCATCACCTCGCCGGTCGAGCGCATCTCCGGACCCAGCACGGTATCGACGCCGGGGAAGCGCGCGAAGGGGAATACCGATTCCTTGACGCCGACATGGCAGAGCTTGCGCTTCCTGAGATTGAAGTCCGCAAGCTTCTCGCCGGCCATCAGCCGGGCTGCGATCTTCGCCACCGGCATGCCGATCACTTTCGCCACGAACGGCACCGTGCGCGAGGCCCGCGGATTGACCTCGAGAACGTAGATGTCGCCGTCCTTAATGGCGTATTGCACGTTCATCAGTCCGACCACGTCGAGCCCGAGCGCCAGTTCACGCGTCTGCCGTTCCAGTTCGCCGATCATCGCGGCATCAAGCGAATGTGGCGGCAGCGAGCAGGCGGAATCGCCGGAGTGAATGCCGGCTTCCTCGATATGCTCCATGATGCCGACGATGAAGGTGTCCTTGCCGTCGCAGAGGCAATCGACATCGATCTCGATGGCATCCGACAGATAGCGGTCGAACAACAGCGGATTGGTGCCGAGCACGGTATTGATCTGCCCGGTCTTGTCGTTGGGGTAGCGCGCCTTGACATCGCCGGGCACCAGTTCCGGCAGAGTGCCGAGCAGGTAATCGCCGAGCTGATTTTCCTCGCGGATAATCTGCATCGCGCGGCCGCCGAGCACGTAGGACGGACGCACCACCAGCGGCAGCCCGAGATCGGCCGCCACCAGCCGTGCCTGCTCGACCGAATAGGCGATGCCGTTTTTCGGCTGCTTCAGGTGCAATTTGTCGAGCACGCGCTTGAAGCGGTCGCGGTCTTCGGCAAGGTCGATGGCGTCGGGCGAAGTGCCGAGGATCGGCACATTGGCCGCTTCCAGCGCATGCGCGAGTTTTAGGGGCGTCTGGCCGCCGAACTGCACGATCACGCCGTGCAGCGAGCCGTTCTGCCGTTCGGTCGAGATGATTTCGAGCACGTCCTCCGCGGTCAGCGGTTCGAAATACAAACGGTCGGCGGTGTCGTAATCGGTCGACACCGTTTCCGGATTGCAGTTGATCATGATCGTTTCATAGCCGGCATCGTGCAGCGCAAAGCAGGCATGGCAGCAGCAATAGTCGAATTCGATGCCCTGGCCGATCCGGTTGGGTCCGCCGCCGAGGATGATGACCTTCTTCTTGTCCGAGGGGGCACTTTCGTCGGCGAGCTTGCCTGCGAACGGCGCCTCGTAGGTCGAATACATATAGGCGGTGGGGGAAGCGAATTCGGCCGCGCAGGTGTCGATCCGCTTGAAGGCCGGACGAACCCCGAGCGCGTGGCGTTTTGCCGTCACTTCGGCCTCGGTGGTATGAGACAGTACCGCCAGCCGCGCGTCGGAAAAGCCCATCGCCTTCAGGGTCCGCATGCCGAAGGCATTTTGCGGCAGGCCGTTTTTGCTGATCTTGCTTTCCATCTCGACGATGCCGCGCATTTCTCCAAGGAACCACGGATCGATCTTGCAGGAGGTGAAGATCTCCTCATTGGTCCAGCCGAGCCGCATCGCCTGCGCCACCTGCAACAGCCGGTCCGGTGTCGGCGTGCCCAATGCCGCGCGGATCGCGTTCTTGTCGTCGCTGCGGCCGAGCCCCTCGATCTCGATTTCGTCGAGCCCGGTCAGCCCGGTTTCCAGCCCGCGCAGCGCCTTTTGCAGGCTCTCCTGGAAGGTGCGGCCGATCGCCATCACTTCGCCGACCGACTTCATCGAGGTGGTCAGCGTGGTGGAGGCGCCGGGAAATTTCTCGAACGCAAAACGGGGTATCTTGGTGACGACATAGTCGATGGTCGGCTCGAACGAGGCCGGCGTCGCGCCGCCGGTGATGTCGTTGGCGATCTCGTCCAGCGTGTAGCCGACCGCAAGCTTGGCGGCGACTTTGGCGATTGGAAAGCCGGTGGCCTTCGAGGCCAGCGCGGAGGACCGCGACACCCGCGGATTCATCTCGATCACCACCATGCGGCCGTCGGCCGGATTGACGCCGAACTGCACGTTGGAGCCTCCGGTCTCGACCCCGATTTCGCGCAGCACCGCCAGCGAGGCGTCGCGCATGATCTGGTATTCCTTGTCGGTCAGGGTCAGCGCCGGCGCCACCGTGATGGAATCGCCGGTGTGCACGCCCATCGGATCGAGGTTCTCGATCGAGCAGATGATGATGCAATTATCCTTCTTGTCGCGCACCACCTCCATCTCGAATTCTTTCCACCCCAGCACCGATTCCTCGATCAGCACTTCGTCGGTGGGCGAGGCATCGATGCCGCGCTCGACGATCTCGATGAACTCGGCCTTGGTGTAGGCGATGCCGCCGCCGGTGCCGCCCATGGTGAAGGATGGCCGGATGATCGCGGGCAGGCCGATGTCGTCGAGCGCCCGCAGCGCGTCCGGCAAATTCTTGATCTGCCGCGAGCGCGGCGTCTCCAGCCCGATCCGGGTCATGGCCTCGCGGAAACGGCCGCGGTCCTCGGCCTTGTCGATGGCGTCGGCGGTGGCGCCGATCATCTCGATGTCGAATTTTGCCAGTGTCCCCTGCCGGCGCAGGCTCAGCGCGCAGTTCAAGGCAGTCTGTCCGCCCATGGTGGGCAAGAGGGCAAAACCGCCGGGAACGATGTGGCGTTCCTTTTCGATGATCTTGGCGACGATTTCAGGCGTGATCGGCTCGATATAGGTGGCATCCGCCAGTTCCGGATCGGTCATGATCGTGGCCGGATTGGAATTGACCAGCACGATCCGGTAGCCCTCTTCCTTCAGGGTTTTCACCGCCTGGGTGCCGGAATAATCGAATTCGCAGGCCTGGCCGATCACGATGGGCCCGGCGCCGATGATCAGGATGGTCGAGATGTCGGTTCTTTTGGGCATCAAGTCTCGCGGCAACAGGGAATTGGGCACAAAAAAAGGGCGCGCCTGCCGCGCGTCCCTTGACCCCCGGCGCCAGGTTGCCCTCGCGCGCGGGTGGTCTTTAGACCAAATTCCGCAACCGCGAAAGGGTTTTAGGGGCCCCATCAACCGGCATTTTGGCCCGCCTTCGCTCTAACGAGCTCCCGCCTTCGCTCTTTGAGCTACGGCGCGGCAAGCCCGCCGTCGGGGCTGGCTTGCCGAGCCGAAGCTGCGGCAGCGGCGAAGGCTGGAGGCCCGACCTGGATTCGAACCAGGATAAAGAGCGATGCACTGCTCTCGCGTCGACGCTTTCCGCCACCGGGCCGATCCGATCATCGCCGATCACGCCGCGGTGAGCCACGCCTACCGTCCGGTAACCCTAACCCGCGGGCGCCAGGCTCAGGGCATGCCGCGCCACGAACGTCATCCGCCACGGATTGTGCCCGATATTGAAATGCGCCCGCGAGGCGGTAAAGCCTGAGGCAGCGAGCTTGGCGATCATCTCGGCTTCGCCGTAGCGCTGCAGCCCGACGCGCGAGCGCAATTGCCGGTAGTCGGACAGCGCCGTCGAGACCAGCCCGATCAGGGCATCCCTCAGGAAGCCGTGGCTGGAAGCGAAGCGCAGCAGCGCGATCACGTCCCTGGGCATGCCGACCTCCGGGCGTAAAATATCGCCCAGGATCAGGCGCCCGCCCGGCTTCAACAGTCGCCGGATCACCCCGAGAGCGGCATCGAGTTCGGCCGGCGTCATATACTGGGCGACCGAATTCATGACCGCGAGATCGACCGACTTCTCGTCCATTTTCCGCAAGTCATCGAGCGAGCGCACCCTGATTTTGGTGTTCGGGGCAAAACGGGCGATCAGCCGGCCGCGCACCCCCGGCGCCGGCTCCGCCAGATAAAGCTTGCCGCAGGCGTCGGCCACCTTGGCTGCGGACAGCGCCTCGCCGCAGGCATAGTCCAGTACCACCGCGTCCGGCGTTGAGATGTAGCCGATGATATCCCTGGCGATCAGTTGAAAATGCAGGTCGCGATGCCGCCTGCTTGCATAAATTGTATGCGTGGAATCGTAATAATCGATCCAGTCGTCCATGATCGAGGGGGTCCGGTAAAACAGGGTTCCGTTCGCGGAACCGGAGCATATATGATTGCGTTAAATGGTCCGGCGACCAGTGTCCATTGCCGTCAACATCCGGTTCCTAACAGGAAGGTCCATCGTGAGCAAAGCCAAGTCCGACAAAGTCTCCCCCGATCTCGATACGCCGACCGATCTGCCGCAAGCCGCGGTGGAAAACATCTCGGCGTCGCTCAACACGCTGCTGGCTGATGCGTTTGCGCTCTATGTGAAGACCAAGAATTTTCACTGGCACATCAGCGGCCGGCATTTCCGCGACTATCATCTGATGCTCGACGAGCAATCCGATGCGATTTTCGCCACCACCGACCAGCTGGCCGAGCGGGTGCGCAAGCTCGGCGGCACCACGATGCGCTCGATCGGGCAGATCGCGAAATTGCAGACCATCAAGGACAATAATGAGAGCTACGTGCCGCCGCGCGAGATGCTGCGCGAGTTGATGGAAGACAACAAGCACATGGCCGCCGCCATGCGCAAAGCCCACAAGCTCTGCGATGAGCACGAGGATTCCGGCACCGCCGGATTGCTGGAAACCTTCATCGACGAAACCGAGCGCCGCACCTGGTTCCTGTTCGAAGCCAGCCGCCAGGAAGGCAGCAACGCGGCGTAGGAAGCCCGCGCTGGATGCGACGAATTTTATCCACGTCGTCCCGGCCAAGCCAACGGGTCGCGCGAATGCGCGCCCGTCAGCATTGTCCTGACGTCATTGCGAGTTCGGTGTCCGACATAGGAGACGAAGGAGAAAGCATCTGCTTGGGCAGAGTATTTCCATTCTGACCCACGGACGTAAGGCGGAGGTTTGACGACATTCCGTTTACGACCTGGAGCAGGGCATTAAGCGCGACCACGTTGACCTGGATCAATCGAGCACACGCGATATTCCGAGCCTATGTTAGCCTAAATGAGCCGGATCGGATTGGCATGTCATGAAGAACTGGCGCGGGCCGTTCATAACTGTGGTGCTGCTTTCACTTCTCGCAGCATTCAGTCGATCCAGCGACGCTGGTCCCGACCTGACGGCGGAGCAGCCCTTTATGTCCCGCGCCGAGGTTCGCCAGCAGGACGCGGTGACCGTTCGCGCTGCGGTGCTGACCGACGACGAAAGTGAACGATATTTCGGCGCATCACTGGCTGACCATGGCATCCAGGTCGTCTGGCTTGGCGTGGATAACGCCAGCGATTTGCGGCTACGCTTTCTGCCGATTGTCACGGACCCGAATTATTTCTCGGCCCCGGAAATCGAACGGTTACTTCGCGCTTGGTGGCGCGGCAGTACCAATGCATCGATTGCATCGGTAGTCGCGCAAGCTCCGATGCCGGATGTGATCCCGCAAAAGCGAACCGCTGCCGGGTTCGTCTTCACGCACCGTGAAGGCGGTTTGAAGCTGTTTGAGGTCGGGTTCGAGACCGACAGGCAGATGCTTCGGTTCAGGTTCGTACTGCCGGTCGGTGGCTCCTCATACGCGATTGAAAAAGTCGACTTTGGAAGCATTTATCCGCCCGGTACAGTCGAAGCCGTCGATCTCGCGACACTACGCGAAAAGCTGGCGCAGTTGCGCTGTTGCACAACCAACAAGGCCGGTAATACCGACGGTGATCCGCTCAATATCGTGGTCGTTGGGCGCGGCATTGACGCGCTGTTTGCCTTCATCGAACGGGGCTGGAGGCTTGACGAGCCATTCGATATCCACAGCATTTACCGGACAATACGGGCCTTCTTGTTTGGCAGCGAATATCTCAATGCACCGGTCAGCCCGCTCTATGTTTTCGGGCGCCAGCAGGACGTCGCACTGCAGAAAGCGCGCGCCACCGTCAGCCTGCGCAATCACCTGAGGCTGTGGCTGGCACCGTTCACGATCGACGGGCTTCAGGTATGGGTTGGCCAGATCAGCCGCGACATCGGCATCAAGCTGACCACGCAATCCTGGTATCTGACGACCCATCGTATTAGCCCGGAAGTGGATCAGGATCGCTTCTATCTGATGCAGGACTTGATTATGTCCGGGGCTGTTTCACGCTTCGGCCTTGTACGTGGCGTGGGCGCATCGTCCATGCCCGATCCACGAGTAAATCTCACGGACGATCCCTATTTGACCGATGGCCTGCGGCTCGTGTTGTTCCTCGATCAGCCGCCTCGGGCCTTCGACCAGATCGATTTTCTGGATTGGGAGCGCGTTGCCCCTCTGGCCGGACGCAAGAGCTGGTGCGAGAGCAACGACCCGGATTTTGCGGCAAAGGCCGCCGATGTGGTCGGTCTCTATCTGGCGCCGCCGAAGAACGCGATTGTCCTGTGCGTCGATGAGAAACCGTCGATCCAGGCACTTGAACGGGCGCAGGGTTACTTGAAGCTGCCGAACGGACGCGCCCTGACCGGGCAAAGCCACGACTACAAGCGGCATGGCACGACAACCCTGTTTGCCGCTTTTGAGGTTGCCACCGGCAAGGTCCGTGCTGCACACAAGAAACGCCGTCGCCGCAAGGAATTTCTCGATTTCATGGATGAAGTCGTCGCCGTCTATCCAAAGGCACGGCTCAAGGTCATCCTCGACAATCTGAATACGCACCAGAAGAACGACGAATGGCTCAAACGCCACCCGCTTGTAACTTTCCACTTTACGCCGACACGCGCCTCGTGGCTCAATCAGGTCGAGGGTTGGTTCTCGATCTTGCAGGGCCAGTCGCTGACCGGCGCATCGTTCACCTCCGTCGAACAACTCAAGCAGCACATCAATGCGTTCATCAAAGCCTACAACAAAGATGCGGAGCCCTTCGTCTGGACAAAATCCAAAGTCCACCAGCGCCGCGTCAAAGGACGCCGTCTTAGTGACTTATGATTCCGGGTACTAGAACGGCCGCCGCCGCCTTTTTACGAAGCGGTCAGGTTTCCTGACAAGCGCGATCTGCAAATGAGAGCTGCTGACATCGGGAGACAGCCTTACGGTGCGTTAGCGCGTGTCGGCGTTGTTGGCGTGCCAAACCTTCCGGATATTCGAAGGGCGCCGCGAAGAGGCGATGCACTTCTACGTCCAGCTCTGTTTCGCGATGCCGCCGTCACCAGCATCCGTCGCTGCGGTCCGGGCGAGCCCGGCGCGAGACGATTGGCCCGAACGGCCTGGTTAATTCCGGGTTAGGCGCGTTCCCCCCTGTGGGAGAGGGTGCCTGCGCGGAAGCGAAGGCGGGTGAGGGGTCTCTATCCGCGGTGACAGACCTCTCATCCGGCTCGCATCTGTCGATGCGAGCCACCTTCTCCCACAAGGGGAGAAGATGACCTCGGGCTCCATCGACATCGAGGGCGATTTGCTCGCGCGCGCGGCCGCGGAGATCGCGCGAGCGAAAGACGGTTGCACAATCAACGCGCGTATGCCTAATTGAGCCCTTGGGGCGAGGAAACAGCGAGGCAATTGCCAGTCGTTCGTTGTTTGCCGTCGATTTGGAACTGGGCGCTTTCCAATATTGAGGCGGGGCATATGAGGTCGAAAATCGGGGCGCTGCCCCTTTTGCTTGTCGGATTTTTGCTGGCGAGTTGCGCGAGTCCACGCGGCCTCGATGAACCGCCCTTGCAGATCCCGGCATTGAAGCCGGGTTACGGCCGTGTCTATTTCACCCGGCCGGGCGAATTTGCGGGGTCGGCTATTCAGCCCGAGATTCGGATGAACAATGAAGTCGTCGGCAGATCTGTGCCCGGCGGGTTCTCTTATGTCGACCGACCCCCGGGGAAATACGCCGTAACAACGGCAACCGAGGTCGAAAATGCGGTTACGTTCCAATTGGCAGCGGGCGAGACGAAGTACATCAAGACAGCGGTGACACCCGGCATACTCGTCGGCCATGTCACGCCGACGCTCGAATTCCCCGAGCAGGGACAATCCGACATAAACCGCCTCAGGTACGTCGGCCCCAAATTCTGATCCCTTGCGCGGATCAAATGGCGGAAAGGTTGGCGCGGATCACCGTCGCCACAACCTCACCAGCGGCCCATCCGCGCCCAGCACGGGGTCGGTCTTGGGCATCGCCACCTGCGGAATCGTCTTCAGCGCCTTGGCGTGATTTTCGGGCGTCGGCAGCGTGACGTGCATTTTCGGCCCGGGCGGATAGGCGCCGATCACGGAAAAATCCTGGCTCGCGGAAAGGCATTGATGCCCGGTGCCGGCCGGGAGAATGGCGACATCGCCGGCCGCGATCTCGATCTCCTTGCCGCTGTTGCCGCCGAAGCGGACCCGCGCACGGCCGCGCGCCACGCCGAGCGCTTCGTGCACGGTCGCATGGTAGTGCAGGTAATCGTAGACGCCGTTGCGCCACATATCGCCCCAGCCATTGGCGCCGAACAATCCCTCGATGGTTTTTTCGGGGTGGTCGTTTTCGACGTCGATCGCGCCCTTGTAGACCAGGAACGGCATCCGGTTGTTCGGGACGAGACCGTCGTCTTCGAAGATGAAGGTGAGCGGCTTTAGGTGTTCGCTGACGACCGACATGGTAATGCTCCTGCGCTCAAGGTTATGCGCCGAAACAACCGATGTCAGCGGCTGGCGTTCCCTTCCCGCGCGAAAGTCTAACTGCCGATCGGGGAGGTGGCCGGAAGCTCGAACACCAGGCAGGTGGTGGTGGCGTGCGCCAAGAGGCGCCCCTTGGCGTCGGTGATGCGCGCTTCGGCGGTCGCGGCACGGCGGCCGACACTCAGCGTGCGGCCTTCCGATCGCACCGGGCCGGTATCCTTGGTCATGCCCCTGATGAAGGAGATCTTGAATTCGAGCGTGGTGTAGCCGGTCCCCCGCGGCAGCATGCTGTGGACCGCAAGCCCCATCGCCGAATCCAGCAAGGTCGCGGCATAGCCGCCATGCACCGAGCCGATCGGGTTGTAGTGTCGGACGCCGGGGATGCTGTTGATCACGACCACGCCCGGCTCGGCGGTGCAGTCGAACGGTTCGACGGTCTGCATGATCGGCGGCTCCCGCAATTTGCCGCTGAAGATGGCGCGGACGAAATCGAGGCCCGGCATCGAGGCCATGACCTCGGCCGGGGTTACGCCGTATTCGGTCTTGCGGGCGGGCTGGTCGGTCATGGGGCGGCTTCCGCTGGAGCAGTATGATGATGGGTATCATACTAAATGCTTTGAAAATAAACAGCATGTTCGGTGCCGTATCCGAGCACGACGCCGTCATCCTGAGGTGCGCGCTCTTGCGCGCCTCGAAGGATGGGCCACGGGTATAAGCTTCCCATCCTTCGAGGCTCGCCGACGACGGCGAGCACCTCAGGATGACGACCTCCGCCGCTGCCGTCTACGCGCCCTTGTTTGCCCGCATCAGGTCGGCGAACCGCTTGAACAGATAATGCGAGTCGCGCGGGCCGGGGGAGGCCTCGGGGTGGTACTGCACCGAGAATACCGGTCTGCCCTCGAGCTGGATGCCGCAATTGGAGCCGTCGAACAGCGAGACATGGGTCTGCGTCGCGCCCTTGGGCAAGGTCGCCTGATCCACCGCGAAACCGTGATTCATCGAGGTGATTTCCACCTTGCCGGTGGTCTCGTCCTTGACCGGATGATTGGCGCCGTGATGGCCCTGATGCATCTTCATGGTCCTGGCGCCGACGGCGAGGCCCAGCATCTGATGGCCGAGGCAAATTCCAAAGGTCGGCGTGCCCGAATTGATCACTTTCTGGATCACGGGCACCGCATATTCGCCGGTCGCGGCGGGATCGCCGGGGCCGTTGGAGAGAAACACGCCGTCGGGCTTCATCGCCAGGATGTCTTCGGCCGATGTGGTCGCCGGCACCACCGTGACCTTGCAGCCAACGCCTGCGAGTAGCCGCAGGATGTTGCGCTTGATGCCGTAATCGATGGCGACGACATTGAACTCCGGCGCCGTCTGCCGGCCAAAACCTTTTTCCCACGCCCACGGTGTTTCGTCCCAGGTGAAGCGCTGGGCAGACGTGACCATCGGCACCAGGTCCATGCCCTCGAGGCCGGGCCATTCGCGCGCTTCTTCCTTCAAGCCATGGAGGTCGAACTGGCCGTCCTTGGCGTGGGCGATCACGGCGTTGGGCATGCCGTTAGAGCGGATCAGCGCGGTCAGCGCGCGGGTATCGATGCCGGAAAGTCCGATGATGCCGCGCGCCTTCAGCCAGGAATCGAGATGGCGGGAGGCACGGTAGTTCGAGGGATCGGTGATCCCTGCGCGCAGGATCACCCCGCGCGCGCCCGGCGTCGCCGCCATGTTCACGGTCTCGATGTCTTCGTCGTTGGTGCCGACATTGCCGATATGCGGAAAGGTGAAGGTGATGAGCTGCCCGGCATAGGAGGGATCGGTGAGGATCTCCTCGTAACCGGTCATCGCGGTGTTGAAACAGACTTCGCCGACGGCGTGACCTTCCGCGCCGAGGCCGAAACCTTCCAGCACGGTGCCATCGGCAAGCACGAGCAGCGCGGTCGGAACATGATCCGGCCAGGCTGAGGCGTTTTCAGATTGTGTCATGAGCGCATTACATAGTCGTCGCCTGCGCTGGCGTCAAAGGCGTAAGTCGCGGATTCACATGCAAAATACGCATATTTGGCCGAAGGCTCCGTCGCGAGGCCGGGGGCCGGCCGGAATGGTTGCCGAACCGAGTTGTCTCAATGCCGCGAACCGCCTAGATCAGAGGCTTGTGGCGAAGCGGCCCAAGAGGCCCGCGAGAGGACAATGACGATGCTGCGCGACGATATCAACAACGCGGTCAAGGATGCGATGCGGGCCAAGGACGAGCGCAAGCTGTCGACGCTGCGCATGGTCAATTCGACCATCAAGAACGCCGACATCGCCGCGCGCGGGCAGGGCAAGCCGCCGCTCACCGACGCCGATCTCCTCGGCGTGTTCCAGAAGATGATCAAACAGCGCCAGGAATCGGTCGAGCTCTACGACAAGGGCGGCCGCGCCGAGTTGGCCGCGCAGGAGCGCGAGGAGATCGCGATCATCTCGGCGTATTTGCCGAAGCAGATGTCGGAAGCCGACGTCAAGGCGGCGATCACCGCCGCCATCGCCGAGACCAATGCGGCCGGCATGAAGGACATGGGCAAGGTGATTGGCGTGCTGAAGACGAAATACGCCGGCCAGATGGATTTCGGCAAGGCCAGCGGCCTGGTGAAGGCCGCGCTGACGGGATAGTTTTCGAACCCAGCGGAGGTAAGACATGGCTGATCAACAAGCCCCACCCGCCGGTCCCGATCTGTCCCAGGGGATTGCGTTATCCGAATTCTCCGGCGCGACGCTACTCGGCCACGTCGGCGATGAAGATGTGTTGCTGGTGCGGTCGGGCGCGGAGATTTTCGCCATCGATGCCCATTGCAGCCATTATCATGGGCCGCTCGCCGAAGGCCTCGTCGATGGCGAGAGCATCCGCTGTCCCTGGCACCATGCTTGTTTCGATCTGCGCACCGGGGAAGCCGTGCGTGCGCCGGCGTTGAATCCGCTTTCGGTCTGGAAGGTCGAGCACGAAGGCGACCGCATTTTCGTCCGGCAAAAACGCGAGCAGCCGAAACCGCGCGTCAAAGGTGTTGTCGATGCGCCCGGCCGGATCGTCATTGTCGGCGGCGGTGCGGCGGGGTTTGCCGCCGCCGAGATGCTGCGCCGGCAGGATTATCGCGGCAGCATCGTGATGCTCAGCAGCGAGGCGGCAGCGCCGGTGGACCGGCCCAATTTGTCGAAGGATTATCTCGCCGGCAGCGCGCCGGAGGACTGGCTGCCGCTGCGGCCCGAGGGATTTTACGCCGATGCCGCCATCGATCTGCGGCTCAATACCGAGGTCGCATCGATCGATACCAAGGCGAGAGCCGTGGTTCTCGCCGGCGGCGAAGCCATTGCCTATGACCGTCTGCTGCTGGCGACCGGCGCGGAGCCGGTGCGCCTGCCGATATCCGGGCGCGGACCAGCCTCATGTCCACGTGCTGCGCTCGCTTGCCGATTGCCGCGCGATCATTGCCTCTGTTGACGGCGCCCGCCGCGCCATCGTGATCGGCGCAAGCTTTATCGGGCTGGAGGCCGCGGCGGCGCTGCGCGCCAGGAATATCGAGGTCCACGTCGTCGGGCTGGAGCAGCGGCCGATGGAACGCGTGCTCGGACCCGCGATGGGCGATTTCGTCCGCAGCCTGCACGAGGAGCACGGCGTGATCTTTCACCTCGGCGATACCGTCACCGCGATCGACGGCAAGCGCGCGACGCTCAAGAGCGGCGGCGTGATCGAGGCCGATGTCGTGGTGGTCGGCGTCGGCGTGCGGCCGCGTCTCGCATTGGCCGAAAAGGCCGGGCTTGCGATCGATCGCGGCGTCATCGTGAATGCCTATCTCGAAACCAGCGTTCCCGGCATCTATGCCGCGGGCGACATCGCGCGCTGGCCCGATCCGCATTCCCGCGAGAACATTCGCGTCGAACACTGGGTGGTGGCGGAACGCCAGGGCCAGACCGCCGCGCGCAACATGCTGGGGCAGCGCGAAGCCTTCGATGCCGTGCCGTTCTTCTGGAGCCAGCATTACGATGTGCCGATCAATTATGTCGGCCACGCCGAGAAGTGGGACGAAATCGCGGTCGACGGCGATATCGCCGCGAAGGATTGCCTGCTGCGATACAAGAGCGGGGGACGCGTGCTCGCGGTCGCCTCGATCTATCGCGATCTCGCAAGCCTCGAGGCCGAGCTTGCGATGGAGCGGGCGGTGCTTTCCGTAACCTCGCCCCGCTTGCGGGGAGAGGTCATAAGCCGAAGGCTTCGGGTGAGGGGAACTCACCGCGATTGCGGTGTTCGTGGTGACAGCCCCTCACGCCGCTCGCTACGCTTGCGACCTCTCCCCGTGAAGAACGGGGAGAGGTGAAGAAGACGAGAAAGCCGCGCTCCATGCTCACCGAAACTTCCGATTACGCCACGCTCTGCCGCGACTTCCGCTGGAACATCCCTGCGCGGTTCAACATCGCGACCGCCTGCTGCGATCGTCATGCCGACGGCACGGGCCGGCTGGCGCTGATCTATGTCGACGAGGACGGCGGCGTGACCCGCACCTCGTTCGACGAGATGCGCGCGCTGTCCTGCCGCTTTGCCAATGTGCTGGCGGCCGGCGGGCTCAAGCGCGGCGATCGCGTCGCGGCGTTCCTGTCGCAATCGCTGGAATTGCCGATCACCCATCTCGCCGCATTTCGTTCCGGCCTGGTGTCGGTGCCGCTGTTCACGCTGTTCGGCGAGGATGCGCTGGAATTTCGCCTTGCCAATTCCGGCGCCAGCGCCGTCGTCACCGACGAAAGCGGCTGGGAGAAGCTGTCGAAAATCCGCGACCGGCTGCCTGACTTGCGGAATATCTACGTCACGGGCGGCGCCGTCCCCTCCGGCACCAAATCGTTCTGGGCATCCGTCAAAGCCGCGTCGGAAGAATTCGCAACCGTCGACACCTCCGCCGACGATCCCGCCATCATCATCTACACCTCCGGCACCACGGGAAATCCGAAAGGCGCGCTGCATGCCCATCGCGTGCTGCTCGGGCACCTGCCCAATGTCGAGATGGTACATGATTTCATGCCAAAGCCTGCCGACGTGATGTGGACGCCGGCCGATTGGGCCTGGATCGGTGGCTTGTTCGATGCGCTGTTTCCGGCCTGGTATCATGGCGTGCCCGTGGTGGGGCATCGCGCCAAAAAATTCGAGCCGCAGGCGGCGATGCAACTAATGGCCGATCACGCCGTGCGCAACGTGTTCCTGCCGCCGACCGCGCTGAAACTGATGCGGCAGGCGGAGGTCAAACACCAGGGCGTCAGGCTGCGCAGCATGCTGACCGGCGGCGAATTGCTCGGCGCGGAGCTTCTGGACTGGGTGCGCGCGACCTTCGGCATCGATGCCCATGAGGTCTACGGCCAGACCGAATGCAATCTCGTGGTCGGCAACAATTCAAGACTGTTTCCGATCCGCCCGGGTTCGATGGGACGCGCCACGCCGGGCTTCGACGTCCGCATCGTCAATGCGCGCGGCGAGGAACAGCCCACCGGCGAGCGCGGCATCATCGGCGTGCGCCAGCCCAATCCGTGCACCATGATCGAGTACTGGAAAAATCCGGAGGCGACCGCGAAGAAATATGCCGGTGAGTTTCTGCTGACCGGCGATCTCGGGGTGCGGGATGCCGACGGCTATTTCTGGTATGTCAGCCGCGAGGACGACGTGATCACGTCGGCCGGCTATCGCATCGGTCCGTCCGAGATCGAGCACACGCTGTTGAAGCATCCCGCGGTGGCGCTGTCGGCGGTGGTCGGGATTCCCGATCCGATCCGCACCGAGGCAATCAAGGCGTGGATCGTGCTGCGGCCGGGTTTTGCGCCCAGCGACGCGCTGGCGCGCGAGATCCAGGATTTCGTGAAAGTGCAGCTCGCCGCCCACGAATATCCGCGCTTCGTGCAATTCACCGACACCCTGCCGATGACCGCCACGGGAAAGGTACTGCGGCGGGAATTGCGGACGCTGGGGTGAAATCAGTGTCGTCGTCCCGGCCAAGCCAGCGGGTCGCGCGAATGCGCGCCCGATGACAGGCTCCGCGCGAGCCGGGACCCATAACCACAAGTGTGTGGTTTGCGAAAGCTGGAGCCCATCCGGTTACATCAACAGACGCCTGTGGTTATGGGTCCCGGCGTTCGCCGGGACGACGCTAGAGATGAGGCCGCGGGAGCCCACCGCGCTTGCGGAGGGAATTGTGCGCTCCCGTATAAAATTGACGCAGATCAATACGCGCTGCTCGCCGGCCTGCGCCAATATGCGAAAATAAATGGAGGATGCGCCGATGACATCCATCTCCGGCAAGATCGATCCGGTGGTGCAGAAGATCAAAGCCGCCGATATCGCCGAGGCGCTGGGGCAGGGACTGCGCGATTTCCAGGCGGTGCCGCTGTATGGGCTGTTGTTCGGCGCGCTCTATGCCGCGGGCGGCATCGTGATCCTGCTCTGCCTGACCGCGTTCGGCATGGTCTATCTGGCCTATCCGCTCGCCGCCGGCTTTGCGCTGATCGGTCCTTTCGTGGCGATCGGCCTCTATGAAGTCAGCCGCCGGCGCGAGGCCGGTAAGCCGATCTCGATTGCCGGCGATCTGGTTGACGGTGAAGTCGCGCGGCGAAATCGGCTGGATGGCCTTTGTCACCCTGTTCGTGTTCGTGATCTGGATGTACCAGGTGCGGCTGTTGATCGCGCTGCTGATCGGGCTCAACGCCTCGTTCTCGAGTCTGAAGGAATTCATCACGGTGGTGCTGACCACCAATGAGGGATTATGGTTCCTCGCCATCGGCAACGCCGTCGGCGCGGCGCTGTCGCTGATCCTGTTCTCGCTGACGGTGGTGTCGTTCCCGCTGCTGCTCGACCGCGACGTCGATTTCGTCACCGCGATGATCACCAGCGTCCGTGCGGTGGTGACGAGCCCGGTGCCGATGATCGGCTGGGCGGCGATCATCGTGGTGTTGCTGATCGTGTCGTCGCTGCCCTACTTCCTCGGCCTCCTGGTGACGCTGCCGGTGCTCGGCCATGCGACATGGCATCTCTACCGGCGGATCGTGGCGCCGGTGGCTTCTTAACCTCTCCCCGCTTGCGGGGAGAGGTCGCCGCGCGCATGGCGCGGCGGGTGAGGGGGTACTGCACTCGACGCGCGTTCAGGATTCGCGGACGGAAAGAGCCCCTGTTCGCAAGATGGACTGGACAAAATGTCCTATTGTACCTGTACTGCAGTCACTTCCTTAATTGACTCCTTTCTCAGATGAGCGGTCAAATGCGGCTTGCATAGTCTACGGTCCGGGGAGAAGACATGAGCGGTCAGGTCAAACTCGCCACAGTTCTCTCGATATTTTTCGCTGCGTGCAGCGGCGCCTACGCACAGCAGCAGGTGATCGGGGCGCCGCCTGAAGCCTCCAACATGCAGCTGGTCGGAACCAGCGACCTGCAGGCGCGCAGCGCCTATCAGCCGACCATCCATCATCAGGGCGACCGCTGGATCGCCTATATCGGCCATCACGGCGGCACCGACGAGATCCCGGCACCGGTCAATCCGCTGACCGGAAAGGCCGAGCCGAACGGCACCTCGATCGTCGACGTCACCGATCCCGCCAACCCGAAATATCTGCGCCACATTCCCGGGCAGCCGGGAAAGTATGAAGCCGGCGGCGCGCAGATGGTGCGCGTCTGCGACGGCAAGGCTTTGCCCAAGGGCGATCGCAATGCGGTCTACATGCTGCGCACCTTCGGCGGCGAAGCGCATGAAATCTGGAACGTCGCCGATCCCGCCAATCCCGTTCTGGTCACGCGGCTCGGCGGCCTGAAGGATACCCACAAGAGCTGGTGGGAATGCGACACCGGCATTGCGTTCCTGGTGTCGGGCGCGCCGGACTGGCGCACCCGCCGCATGACGCAGGTCTACGACCTCAGCGATCCCGCGCATCCCGTGAAAATTCGAGATTTCGGGCTGCCCGGTCAGGAGCCGGGCGCGACCGGCGCGGTGCCGACCGAACTGCACGGGCCGATCTCGACCGGCCCCGAAGGCAACCGCGTCTATTTCGGCTACGGCACCAACAAGGGCGGCTTCCTGCAGATCGTCGACCGCGACAAGCTGCTCAACGGCCCGAAAGAGCCGATCGCGGACAATCTTCGTTTCCCGGAAATCTCGCGGCTGGCGATGTCCGCCTTCAACGGCGCCCACACGGTATTTCCGATGAAGGGCATGCCGATCGCCGAGTTCGCCCATGACAAGGACGGCCAGAGCCGCGACATCGTGATGATCGTCGACGAGGCGATCCTCAATGAATGCAACGAGCCGCGGCAGATGGTGTGGTTCGCCGATGTCACCGTCGAGAACCGCCCGATGATGATTTCGAGCTTCACCGTGCCGGAGGCGAGCGGCTCGTTCTGCGAGCGCGGGGGGCGGTTCGGCTCGCACTCCTCCAACGAGAGCATGGCAAAGGTCTTCTACAAGAAAATGGCGTTCATCGCCTTCTTCAATGCCGGCGTCCGCGCGCTCGACATCCGCGATCCCTATCATCCCCGGGAGGTCGGCTATTTCATTCCCTCGATCACGGCTGCGACCGACAAGCGCTGCGTCACCAGCGAGGGCAAGGACCGCTGCAAGGTCGCGATCCAGACCAACAATGTCGAAACCGACGAGCGCGGCTATATCTATATCGTCGATCGCGCCAATACCGGCCTGCATATCCTGGAACTGACCGGCGATGCGCGCACGGTCGCCGGCCTGCCTTAGAGGGTTTGCGTCATGCGCCGCTGCTTGGCATCCTGATTGCGGCGCTGGCGATTCGGCACATTGTCGGGCGTTGCGGCGTATCAAAGATGCACCCGCAAGTCGACCGCATCCCCAATGAGGACTGGCACGAAATCGCCTGGCCGTTTCCGCGCGACGGTTGGCCCGCCGGACGCGCGTTCCGTTGCGCCAGCGAGTTCTGCGGCGGCGAGGTCGAAGTCTATCTGCGGCCGAAAATCGGCTTCTGCAATTGCGACACCGGCGTTGCCGACGACGACGAAGTCGATCGCGTCGCCGATCTCGATTTGATCAGCGCGCGTTTTGCCCCGCGGGAGCCGGGCAGGGCGATCCGGATTGCCGATATGCCCGGGCGCATCAGGACATATGATCTCACCATGGCCGACGGCTCACGGCATTCAGCCGTCGGCATCGCGGTGTCGCGCCGCTGCGACCTCCTGGTAGCGGTGGCGCAGGGCCGGGGCCCGGCGTCGGCGGTTCAGCGCGTGGCGCTGGAGTTTCTCGCCTCGGGCGACATGGCGCGCTGGATGATGTCGGCGATGGAGGGACGTTGACTTACTTACCTCGCCCCGCTTGCGGGGAGAGGTCGGCGCGTAGCGCGGGTGAGGGGGACTCTCGCGACCTGAGTTCGTGGAGAGAGCCCCTCACCCCGACCCTCTCCCCGCAAGGGCCGGGCGAGGGAGAAGAGCGCGACTTCCTACGACGCCGCTACCATGCATAATCGAGGAATCTTTTTCGGCTAAATCACGAGTCCCCTCATGTCGCTCCAGGTCTATCTCGCCTTTGTCGCCGCCTGCATCGCGCTGGCGCTGCTGCCGGGTCCGGTGGTGACGCTGGTGATCGCCAATGGCCTGCGGCATGGCACCCGCGCGGCGCTGACCAACATCCTGGGCGTCCAGGCGGGGCTGGCGATCGTGATCGGCATCGTCGCGATCGGGCTGACCTCGCTGATGGCGACCATGGGATACTGGTTCGACTGGGTGCGCTTTGCCGGTGCGGCCTATCTGGTCTGGCTCGGCATCAAGCTCATTCGTTCGCCGGTCATGGGCGTCGACGCCGATGCGCCGCCGCCGCCGCCGCGCGGCGGGTTTTTCCTGCAGGGATTTGTGGTGCTGCTTTCCAATCCCAAGGTGCTGGTGTTTTTCGGCGCGTTCATTCCGCAGTTCATGGACATGAGCCGGGATCATTTCTCGCAAGTCGCGCTGCTCGGCGTCACCTTCATGATCACCGGCGCCATCACCGATTCGGTCTATGCGCTGCTGGCCGGCCGCGCGCGAAAATTCTTCTCGGCGCGGCGGACGCGGCTGTTGTCGCGCATTTCCGGCGGCTTCATGATCGGCGGCGGCATCTGGCTGGCGCTAACCCGGGCGCGGTGAGCACGTCGTTCGTCGTAGGCCCGTTCGCGCGGCGAACTCTACTCGGCTCCCTCCCCCCTTGTGGGGGAGGGTTGGGGTGGGGGGTAAACCACAAGCACCGAACTCGCGGCCACCCCCCTCCCTAACCCTCCCCCACAAGGGGGGAGGGAACTGAGCAGCGGGTGGGGCGAGATAATCTAGATCAACCGCTGCGCGCGCAACGTGGCTTGCACTCTCCTACAAGCCGGGCGGGTAGCAGGTGCGATCGAGCAAAGACCTGGCCTCCCGGCTGCGCTTCGACCGCTTTCCGCGGCTGGACTTCTTTCGCCGCCGCTACTTCCTCGTCGGCTCGGTGGTCGCGGCGGCGGGGCTCGGGCTGTGGCTCTTCCTCGGCGCGCGCGGCGGCGCGCTGACGTACATGCCCGGCCCGGTGACGCAGAACCACGCCACCTTCGGCGAGCGCTGCGAGAGCTGCCACGAGCCGTTCCGCAGCATCCGCAACGAGGCCTGCCTGAGCTGCCACCCGGCGCGCGCGCACTCGGAGTTCGTGGTCGAGGAGGCCAACTGCCGCGATTGCCACGTCGAGCACCTCGGCGCCAAGGGCTTGCTCGACGTCAGCAACCGGGCCTGCGTGGGCTGCCACGGCGATCTGCACGCCAAGCCCGACGCGCCCGCGCTGGCGAAGGACATCACCAGCTTCGCCGCGCACCCGCAGTTCGCGGTGCTGCGCCCGGGCGCGGCCGACCAGGCCGCGATCCGCTTCAACCACAATCTCCACCTGACCTCGGACAAGGTCCGGCAGGCCGCGCCCGAGAGCGAGCAGTGCGCGCCGTACCGGGCGCTCGACTGCCCGTCGTGTCACCAGGTCGAGGCGAGCGGCAAGCTGATGCGTCCGGTCAGCTTCGATCGCGACTGCCGCTGCTGCCACGCGCAGGAGGTCCAGGGACCGCTCGGCTCGATCGAGGCGCCGCACCGCGCGCCCGACGTGATCCGTCGCGAGCTCGCGGCGAAGCTGCTGGCGCTCGGCGTCGGCCGGGCGAACGAGATCTTCTCGTCGCGCGAGACCTCGCTGCCCGGCGTGCGCGACCGCGGCCCGATCGACGAGTCGCGCACGCTCGAGGCGTACCAGCGCACCTGGATCACCAAGCTCGAGACCGCGCTCTACGAGCCCTTCCACGACCAGGCGCCGCTGCTCGAGAACAACAAGAACTGCTTCCTGTGCCACGTCGCGGAGAAGCCCTACGTGCCGGGCGGCGAGCTGCCGGTGATCAAGAAGACGGCGCTCCCGCTGCGCTGGCTGACGCACGCGCAGTTCGGTCACCGCAAGCACGAGATGGTGCGCTGCGAGGACTGTCACGCGGCGGTGCGGCAGAGCTCGCTCACGAGCGACGTGAACCTGCCGGCGAAGGAGCTGTGCGCGCAGTGCCACGCCGCCGACAGCGTCAAGTCGGCGGGCACCACCTGCGTGCTCTGCCACCTCTACCACGACACCAGCAAGGATCTCGGGCTGCGCGCGCACGCGCAGCAGCGGATCCCGGTCGCGGTGCTGCTCGGCGCCGAGAGCCCGCCGCGCGGCGGACGCCTGATGGCGCCCGGTCCGACGCCGCTCGCGCCGGAAGCGCCGGCGGCCAGCGACGTGCCGTAGGCGAGGCACGGGCCGGCGTCGGGCAGGTCGCTCTTGCTCAGCCCGGCGTGCGGATCTGCGGCTCGCGCGCCCAGATGCGGTGCTGGCGCGCCGCCTTGACGAAGGCGTCGAGGCCCTTGCCTTCGATGCCGACGACACCTTCGTCCGCGTCGAGCGCGACGCCGGCCTTCGCGAACAACGGCGCGGCCGCCGCGCTGCGGCCGATGACCTTGAGGTGTCCGAAGGCGTCGCGGATCCAGTCGATCGCTGCCGCCTCGTCGAGCAGCGTCGCGACGCCGTCTGCCGATGGCGCGACCACGACCGCGTCGAACAGCGCCGACGGCGCACCGGACAGCGCCTGGTCGGCAGCGACCTTCTTGCCGCCGCGCGTGGTGACGCCGCCGATCTTGCGCGCGACCACCACCAGGCGCGCGCCTTCCGCTTTCATGCGCTGCGCGCAGGCTCGCGAGCAGCTTGTCGTCGGTGCCGTCGCTGACGAGCACGGCGACCTTGCGTCCGGCGATCGACTTCGGCGCCTTCGCGATCAGGCTCAGCGCCGGGGAGGGCTCGACCTCGATGTTCGACCTCGAGCGCCGGCGCGATCGCCTCCGCTTGACCTTCCATGCCGAGGGCGGCTGCGACCCGCGTCGCCGAGATCCTCGTCGACGATCGCGAGATGGCCCAGCATGCGGCGCCGGATCGCGACCGTCTCGACCTTGCCGAGCTCGAACGCGAAGCGCGCTGACGATGTGGCGCTGCTCCGGCGCGGTCATCGAGCGCCAGAACAGGCGCGCCTGGCTGTAGTGGTCGGCGAAGCTGCTCGGCGCGGATGCGCTCCTTGGCGCCATTCTCCTCGAGCGCCGCGAACGAGCGTGAAGCCGCGCGCCGGATTCTCGCGCGGACCGGCCGGGTCGAGGCTGTTCGGCTCGTAGGCGACGCGCCCCTTGGCGACCTCCATGCGCGCATGTGGCCGTCGCGCTGGAGGTTGTGCATCGGGCACTTCGGCGCGGTTGATCGGAATCTGGTGGAAGTTCGGCGCCGCCGAGGCGCGATCAGCTGCGTGTCGAGGTACGAGAACAGGCGCCCCTGCAGCAGCGGATCGTTCGCTGAAGTCGATGCCCGGCACGACGTGCGCCGGGACAGAACGCGACCTGCTCGGTCTCGGCGAAGAAGTTGTCGGGATTGCGGTCGAGCACCATCTTGCCGACCGGCTGCAGCGGCACCAGCTCCTCGGGGATGAGCTTGGTCGCGATCGAGGACGTCGAACGGCGAGCGCGTCGGCCGTCTGCCTCGTCGAACGACCTGCACGCCGAGTTCCCACTCGGGGAAGTCGCCCGTCGTCGATCGCCTCCCACAGGTCGCGGCGGTGGAAGTCGGGATCGGCGCCGGCGATCTTCACCGCCTCGTCCCACAGCATCGACTGCGATGCCGAGCTTCGGGCCGCCAGTGGAACTTGACGAACGTCGACTCGCCCGTCGGCGTTGACCAGGCGGAAGGTGTGGACGCCGAAGCCTTCCATCATGCGCAGCGAGCGCGGGATCGCGCGGTCGGACATCGCCCACATGATCATGTGCATGCTCTCGGGCGTGAGCGAGACGAAGTCCCAGAACGTGTCGTGCGCCGACGCCGCCTGCGGGAAGCCGCGATCCGGCTCCATCTTCACGGCGTGGATCGAGGTCGGGAAACTTGATCGCGTCCTGGATGAAGAACACCGGGATGTTGTTGCCGACCAGATCGAAGTTGCCCTCCTCGGTGTAGAACTTGACGGCGAAGCCGCGCACGTCGCGCGGCAGTATCGACCGAGCCCGGCGCCGCCGGCGACGGTCGAGAAGCGCACGAACACCGGCGTCCTGCGTCTTCGGGTTCTGCAGGAACGCCGCCGCGCGTCAGCGCCGGCGTGCGACGCGGTACGGCCTGGAAGTAGCCGTGCGCGGCCGAGCCGCGCGCGTGCACGATGCGCTCGGGGATGCGCTCGTGGTCGAAGTGCGTGATCTTCTCGCGAAGGATGAAGTCCTCGAGCAGCGTCGGACCGCGCGCGCCGATGCGCAGCGAGTTCTGATTGTCCGCGATCGGCGTGCCGAGCGTCGTCGTCATGGCGACGCCGTTGCGCGCCGCGTCCTGGTGGATCTCGCCGCCGGCGCCGCGCCGGCCGCCGCGCGCCGTTGCGGACGGCGTCGTCGTCCTGGTGGTCGTCTTCTTCTTCGCGGCCTTGGCACGGTTCATCGGCAGCTGTGCGTCCTTCCCGGCGCGCTTGTTTGGCGCGCCCGGCTCGTTCACTTCGCGGAGCTCAGGACCTCGACCCGGACCTTCTTGCGTCCGAAGCGCTTCGCCTCGGCGTCGTTGGCGAGGTAGATGTCGATCTCCTGTCCTTTGATCTTGCGGCCGGTGTCGGTGACGACGTACTCGCCCGAGTACGGACCGGCCTCGTGCACGCGGATGCGCGAGCCGAGGGGCAGCACGCTCGGGTCGGCCGCGCAGATGCCTTCGTGGGTTTGGCCGCCGCTCGCGGTCTTGCCCTCGATCGAGTATGCCGTCGCGTCGAACTCCCGGAGCCTGGGCTCCGGAGGCGGCGGGGGCGCGACCTCACGGCTGGTGTTGACGGCGCACCCGGCGAGCACCGCCACCATCGTTGCCAGCAGGAGGCCGCGCACGCGGCGAACCGAGCCGACCGAAGCTGCCAGCGCGCGTGCCATGGTCAGTTGCAGCCGCGCAGCACGTAGACGCCGAACAGGACCGGCAGCGGTACGCCCAGCAGCCACATCAGGATGTAGCCCGCACGACCGCGCTCGTTGGTGAGACGTTCGAGATGCTTCATGTCGTTGCCCTCCGCTCCGTCGATCGACGGGTTACGCGTTCGGCGTCGGCTGTTTGCAATCGGCTCGCCAAGCGCGCGCTGCCGCGGGAGCTCAGGAACGGCGGTGGATGGGCCGCGTCCACCACGCTGGCGCCGCCCGCGGGCACGTCAATTCCTCCACGCCCGGCGGACATCGTTACAAAAGGCGGACGATTCGCTTGACCGTGCTCCGGGCATCGGCTTCAAGACCACGCGGTCATGGTCCTGCCGCTCGACGTCGCGGCGCTGGTCCTGCTCGCGGCGGTCCTGCACGCAAGCTGGAACGTGCTGGTCAAGGTCGGCGGCGATCGCCTGCTGGTCCAGGCGACGATCGTCGGCACGGGCTCGCTGCTGTGTGCGCTGCTGCTACCGTGGTCGCCGCTGCCGGCGCCGGCGAGCTGGCCGTTCCTCTTGGCCAGCGTCGTGGTGCACACGCTGTACTTCTTCTTCCTGCTGCGCGCCTACGCGTACGGCGATCTGAGCCAGGTCTATCCGATCGCCCGCGGCACCTCGCCGCTGGTGGTCGCCCTGCTCGCGGTGCCGCTCGCCGGCGAGCGGCTGGCGCTGCACGCTCTGCTCGGCGTGCTGCTGGTGACGCTCGGCATCGCCAGCCTGGCGAGCGCGCGCCGTGCGAGCGGCGAACGGCGCGCGATCGCGTACGCGCTCGCAACGGGGCTGCTGATCGCGGCGTTCACGCTGGTCGACGGCATCGGCATCCGGCGCGCCGGCTCGCCGCTGGCGTTCATCCTGTGGATGCAGGCGTTCGAGGCGGTGCCACTTTGCGTCTTCGTCGCGCTCCGCCGCCGCGACCGCATCACGCCCTTCCTCGCGGTCAACGGCTGGCGCGGCGTCCTCGGCGGCGTGGCGGGCGGCGTGATGGCGACCGTGGCCTACGGCATCGTCCTCTGGGCGTACAGCCGGGTGAGCCTGGCGCCGGTCGCGGCCCTGCGCGAGACCAGCGTGATCATGGCGACGCTGTTCGGCGCGATCTCGCTCGGCGAGCCGTTCGGGCGCCGGCGGGTGATCGCGTCGGTGGTGGTCGTGGTCGGGGTCGCGCTGCTCAATCTGTGAGGCACCCTGCGCCGCGCTGCGGGCGGAGAAGGGTTTGCGCCCGGGCGCGTGGGCGCACAGAATCGCCCGACCGCGCGCCCGTTGCGCGGCCGCGAACGTGATGGGCTGGCTCACAGAGACCGCGCGGCTTCGGCTGCAGCTCGCCGGGATGGCCGCGCTCGAGGTCGCCTTCCTCGTCGTGCGGGCGCGTCCGTACGGTGCGGCGGCGCACGCGCTGCTGGCGCTGACCCTGGCCCTGACCGTCACCGCAGCTGGCGCCGTCGCCTTCGCCCCGTGGCAGCCCGGCGACCGCCTGCTGGCGTGGCTGACGCACGCGGCGGCGTCGCGGCCGCGCGCCGTCGCGGTCTTGCTGCTGGCGACGCTCGTGGTCGGCGGCCTCGGCGTCGTGACGCAGCAGGTGTTCAGCTGGGACGAGCGCGCGGTGCTGCAGACGGCCGAACTCGTCGCGAGCGAGGGCGTGCACGGGCTGTTCGCGCACTACAACGAGAACGCGTGGCTCGGTCCGCAGCACCCGCCGCTGGTGCCGCTGCTCTACGGCGCGGTCTCGTACGCGTTCGGCGTCCACCTCAAGCTGCTGCGGGTCGTCAATCTGCTGTTCGGCTGCGGCACGGTGGTGCTGGCGTTCCTCGTCCTCGAGCGCCTCTACGACCGGCGTCGCGCGCTGGTCGCGGCGCTGCTGCTGCTCGCGTCGCCGCTGTTCGTGCGGATCGCCTCGGCGGCGACCAACGACATGCCGCTGATGTTCCTCTTCGTCGCGGCGCTGCTGGTGGCGCTGCACCTCGAGCGCAGCGAGCGCGACGGGGTCGCGGTGCTGCTGGGCACGGTGATCGGGCTCGGGCTGCTCGTCAAGTACACGATGCTGCTCGTCTTCCCGGTGCTGGTCGCGTTGGCGTGGCAGCTCGGTCGGCTGCCGCTCGCGCGGCGCCACGCGCCGGTCGTGCTGGCGGTGGCGCTCGCGTTCCTGCTCGTCTGGCTCGACCAGGCCTATGCGATCGGCGTCCTCGGCGCGCAGCAGCGCCGGCTCGGCCACCTCGCGGGTGTGGCGACGCGCAACCCGCGCTGGGCCTACGACGCCATCGTCAGCAAGGCGCCGGCGGCGCTGGGCGTCTACCTCGTGCCGTGGGTGATCTGCGGCGCGCTGGCCGCGCTGTGGCGGCGCACCCTCGAAGAGGCCTTCGCCCTGTGGTGGATCGTGCTGGTGTTCGTCCCGCTGCTCTTGACGCTGCCCGACAATCGCTACTTCCTGCCGGCGTACCCGGCGCTGGTGGTGCTCGGCGCGTCCGCGCTGCTCGCGCGGCCGCGTGTCGCCGGACGGGCGCTGCTGCTCGCCTGGCTGCTGTGTGCCGTGAGCCTGCTCTTCTACGCGCGCATCGACCTCGCCCAGAAGGCCTTCCTGTTCCACTGAGGGCTGGCGATGGGAGCGGAGCAAGAACGGCTGCAGCGGGTGATCCTCGACGCCGCGCGCGAGTTCAACGCCGGACGCTACTTCGAGGCGCACGAGGCGCTCGAGGAGAGCCTCGACGACGTGCCCGACGACTGGTGGCCGCTGTTCCTCGGCCTGATCCAGATCGCCGTCGGCTACCACAAGCTGGCGAGCGGCTTCGACGGCGCGCCGCGCATGCTCGAGATCGGCCTCGCGAAGGTGGCGCCGTTCGCCGGCGATGCGCTGGGTGTCGGGCTGGACGCGTTGCGAGTGCGCGCGCAGCGCGATCTCGAATCGCTGCGCGCCGGAGCGGCGGATCCGGCGCTCGACGTGCACCGCGATCCGCCGCGGCTGCTGCCGGCGCGCTGAATGGTCGAGGACTCTGACATGGAGGATCGGAGCGCCATCGCGGAGTCGCGCCTGAGATCGCTCGTGCGGCGTGTCTACCGCCGTCTGGTGCCAGCGCCGGAGCCCGAGCCGCCACCGGTCGATCCATGGTTCGTCACCGAGGCGGACGTGCGCGCGGCCTACCGGCTGCTGCTCGGGCGCGAGCCCGACCCGGACGGCTTGCACACCTTTGGCGCGATGATCGGAACGGCGCACGTCGCGAACCTCGTCGGCGCGCTGCTGTCGTCCGAGGAGTTTCGCGGCACGGTGCTGCACGACGCGGTGTCGCGCCGCGAGCACGAGGATCTCGCGAGCATCGACATCGGCGACGGCCTCCACCTGCTGGTGTCCGCGCACGATCTCTCGAACCAGAGCCTGCTGCGCGACGGCGTCTACGAGGCGCACCTGACGCGCGCACTCGACGAGCGGCTCGCTCCGGGAATGGCGGTCTGCGCGGTCGGCGCGAACGTCGGCTATCACGTCGTGCGCGCGGCGCAGCGGGTCGGCCCGGCCGGACGCGTCTTCGCCTTCGAGGCCCATCCCGGCAACGCGCAGCTGGTGGCGCGCAACGCCGCGCTCAACCAGCTGCACAACGTGATGGTGCTGCCCCTGGCCGTCTCCGACCGCCACGCGCTGCATCGCTACGTCGCGGCGCAGGGGACCAACGGCTACGTCGAGCCGCTCGACGCGAGCGGCGACCACGCGAACATCGCGGCGAGCACGTTGCTGCAGAGCATCCGCCTCGACGACCTGCTCGCGCTGCTGCCGCCGATCGCCGTGCTGCAGATCGACGTCGAGGGATGCGAGGGACGCGTCCTGCGCGGCGCGCAGCAGCTCATCGAACGCGACCGGCCGGCGATCTTCAGCGAGCTCTGCCTCGGCCAGCTGGCGCGCAACTCGGCGATGACGGGCGAGGACTACCTCGGCCTGCTGCGCGCGGTCGGCTACGAGTTCGCCGCGCTCGGGTTCGACGGTACGGTCGTCCCGTTCGGCGACGACGTCGGCCAGCTCTGCACGTATGCGCGGGCGCAGCCGACCGCGCTCATCGACGTGCGCTGCACGCCACGCTAGAGCGTCTCAATCCTTCTGCTCGATCGCCTCGCCGGCGAGGACCAGCTCGCCGCGTTGGTTGACGCACGTCGTCCGGCAGCGCAGGCGGCGCTGCGCGGGCAGGATCGCCACCACCTCGGAGCGTGCGGTGAGCGCGTCGCCGACCAGCACCGGGCGCAGGAAGCGCAAGCTCTGCTCGACCGAGATCGCGCCCGGCGTGCCGAGCAGCAGCGCGTTCGCCGCCGACAGCAGGCTCGCGGTCAGCATGCCGTGCACGACGCGGGCGCCGAAGCGCGTGCCGCGCGCGTACGCCTCGTCGAGGTGCGCCGGGTGGTGGTCGCCGCTCAGCTGCGCGAACAGCTCGACGTCCTGCTGCGTGAACACGCGCGTCAGCTCGGCGTGGTCGCCGACGCGGAAGGCCGCGAAGGGCTTCTCGGCGTAGGTGGTCATGGTCGCCTGCGGCCCACGTTAGCGCGTGTGCGGACCGTCGCCAGCCCCGCGCGACATCGCGCACGTCCGTTCGTCAAGCGGCGCTCTCCAGGTAGGGCCACATCCACCACTCGTCCGGGTGGGCGCGTACGAAGCGCGCCAGCGCGGCGATCGTCTCCTCGAGCAGCGCGTCGCCGAGCGACGCCGCGAGGCGCGGGCCGAACTCGATCGTGAAGCCCGCCGGCGTGCTCCGCGTGATCACCGGAACGACGTCGGCGCCGGTGACGCGCGCCAGGGCCATCAGGCCCGCCGCGAGCCGGATCGGCTCGCCGAACGGCCGCACGGTAGCCGAGCGGCCGGCGACGCTGCCGGGCACGTCGACCGGTGTGTACAGCGAGCGTCCGGCGAGCAGCTCCTCGCGCGCGCGCGCCATCGCCAGCGCGTCGGTGCCGAGGAACGGCCGGCCGGTGACGCGCTCGACCCAGGCGACCTTGCCGCGCGCGTAGTCGCGCTTGGCGCCCGGCATCGGGTTGGCGTCGTCGAGCGGGCGGCCGACGATGCTCACGACCTCGTCGCGCGCGCTGCCGAGCGCCAGATAGCCGAACACCGGGCTGCCGAAGTGCAGCGTCGCGTAGACCGTTCCGCTCGACCCGGCAGCGCGCTCGGGCAGCGCAGCGAAGCGGAACACGCTGCGCTCGATCGCCTCGCGCTGCGTGGCCATGAAGAAGACCGTGTCGGCCTCCTCGAGCGCCTCCGAGGCGAGGCAGCGACGGTAGATGCGTGCGGCCTCGCCGGCCGGCGTGCCGAGCGCGCCGGCGATGCGCCGCGCCGCGACGCGCGCGCGCTCGGCGTCGGCGGCGTACTCGACGCCTGCGACCAGGCGGGCGTAGGCGCGGCCGTTCGTCCGGCTTCGCCGCGCGAGCGGCAGCAGCCAGCGGTACCGGACCTCCGACCAGCTCCGGCGCAACGCGGTGCTCAGCTGGCCGGCGTCGCTTCCGACTGCGCGCTGAGCCGATCGACCAGCGCGACCAGATCGGCGACGGAGCGCGCGTCGGCGAGATCGTCGCTCGGCACGCGGACGACGAACTCGGCGTCGAGCGCGGTCGCGATCTCGGCGAGCGTCAGCGAGTCGGTCTCGCCGAGGTCCTCGATGCGGGCAGCCGGGTCCAGCGTGTCGGCCGGTACACGCATCACCTCGGCCACGACCTTGCTCACTCGTTCCAGCGTCGTCATCGGCACGGGTCCAATCGACGTCGGCTAACACGGCCCGGTGCTGCTCGCACGTGCCCGCGCGGCGGCGCGCCGGCGACCCTCGTCCCCGGCGCGCCAGCGCGTCAGTTGTTGGCCGCGCCCTCGAGGATCCAGGTGCGGATGGCGTCGATCTGCTCCTCCGGCAGCGGACCACCGGTGAGCGGCATGCGCGGGGTGGCGGTGCCGTCGACCTTGTTGAGCAGGTAGCTGCCCACGTTGTCGAACGGCGCGATGTAGAACTGCGACGGCGCCTCGGTCGACAGGATCTTGAAGATCTTGGTGTAGCTCTCACCGGCGGCCAGGTCGACGGGAGCGGCGCCGCCGGCGACGTGGCAGGCGAGACTGGTCGCACAGCTCTGCGTGAAGATCGGCTGGACGTTGCCGCTGTACGTCGAGGCAGTCTGCGGCGGCAGCAGGAAGTCGCCGCCGATCTGCAGGCCCGAGACGATCAGGTTCCAGGCGCCGGGCGTGCAGGGCGCCGCGGCGCAGGCGTCCGAGCCGTAGCAGTCGAGCGTGTACTGGTTGTCGGGCGGGTTCGCGGCCGGGACCTCGCCGGTGATCTTGCACCAGATGAAGGACGGCGGGCTCCCGTCGGTCTTGAAGACGTTGCCGGTCACGGTGCCGTCGTTCAGGTTGTACGAGATCGCCCAGCGCTCGGCGCCGACGTCCTTGCTGATCAGGTAGCGCGCAGAGTCGGGCGTCTGCTGGCTGCCCGACGCCTGCGCGTGCGCGTTGCTCGCCAGCGACAGGGCGAGGACCGCCGCGAAAACGGTCCGGGTGGCCCAGGCCAAGAAGACAATGCTGGCGTCTCGACGCATCTCGTACTCCATTTTCAACGAGGGAACCCGTCCCCTCGCCCCATCGGGCGGAGCCCGACGGGGCCCCACTCCTCTGCTCGCTTCGCTCGGCGCTCGCCTTCGGCTCACGTGCACGGATCGTGCCGCTGCCCGCTCGCTTCGCTCGGCCGCGCTGCGCGCGGACTCGAGTCGCGGACCCCTTCGATCGTGCCACAGCATCGCGCGGTGGGACAATCCAGATACGTTCGCGCGCGCCGCGGATCGGCCCGTACGCGCGCTGCTTTCGCCCGCTCAGCCGTGCGGCGGCAGCGGCCCGGTCGGCGCGGACCGGAGAGCTACTTGATCGCGGCGGTCAAGGTCACCTCGGCGCGCAGCTCGATCTGGCCGGCGCTGATCGTGGTCGGCGGCGCGCTGTCGGCGGCGGCCGCCTTCATCAGCATCGGCATCGGCTGCGGCGTGGCGAAGACGCGCTGCTCCTCGACGCGCAGCACCGACGCCACCGTGACGCCGGCGCCGGCCGCGGCGGCATCGGCGCGCGCGCGTCCGTCGGCGACCGCGCGGGTGAGCGCCAGGCGCTCGAGCACGTCGCGCTCCTTCAGGTCGAAGCGCACGCCGCCGATCGAGGTCGCGCCGGCGCCGACCGCCGCGTCGATCAGCGGACCGACCTTGGTGACGTCGTCGAGCCGCACCTCGATCGCGTCGCGCGCAAGATAGCCGCGCGGGATCTGCCGGCCCTTGTCGAAGTCGAACTCGAGCTGCAGCTCGTAGGCGACGGTGCGGATCTGCTCGTCGGCGACGCCGGTCGCGCCGAGCTTCTTGCGCACGGCGTCCATCGTCGTGGCGGTGCTCTTCTGCGCCGCCGCCGGATCCTTGTCGCGCGATTCGACGCTGACGGTGACGAAGGCGCGGTCCGGCGTCGCCTGCACGACGGCCTGGCCGTTGACCACGATCGCGGGCGGCCGCGGCGCTTCGTCGGCGCGCGCGCGGGTGGTCGGGAAGCCTGCGAGCAGCGGCAGGGCGATCACGAGAGCGCCCCGGCAGAGTCGTGACGGCATGGCCCCGTCCTATACCGGGCTGCGCTCGACTGTCGAATCCAGGGAAGGGTTCCCCCGCGGGGATCATCGGCTACAGTTTGCTTTCGTGGCGCGACGCAACCGGATCGGCTCGATCTCCCTCGCGGTCGCGGTGCTGGGTGCGGTGCTGTCCCGCGTGGGGCTCGCGATCGGGCCCTTCGCCGGAGCGACGTGGCTGTCGATCGTCGCCGCGGGCTTCGAGGCGGCGCTGGTCGGCGGCCTCGCCGACTGGTTCGCGGTCACGGCGCTGTTCCGCCACCCGCTCGGCATCCCGATCCCGCACACCGCGATCATCCCGCACCGGCGCGAGAAGATCATCGAGAGCATCGTCTCGATGGTGCAGAACGAGTGGCTGTCGCCCGACGTGATCGGCGCGCGTCTGACGCGGATCGCGCCCAGCGCGCTGCTGCTCGAGTGGCTCGAGGACCCCGCGCACGTGGCGCGGCTCGGCAGCCCGGTGCGCGACCTGCTGCGCGCGCTGGCGCGGACGCTCGGCGAGGGCGAGGTGCGCGACTTCGTCGAGCGCACCATCCGCCACCAGCTCGAGGACCTGCCCTCGGACCAGACCATCGCCCGCCTGCTGGCGCGCGCCGTCAAGAGCGAGAGCGCCGGTGCGGCGGTGCAGTCGGTCGCGCTCTCGCTCGCCAACCTCGCCGATCGTCCGGCGACGGCGGAGGAGCTGCAGTGGTGGATCCAGCGCTCGGCCGAGAAGCTGCGCGAGGGCGGCAAGCGGGTGGTGCCGTTCTTCCTGCGCCGTCCCGTCGTGCAGCGCAAGATCGTCGACGCGGCCTGCGCCTACGCGTCGTCCGAGCTGCGGCTCGCGGCGCGTGATCCGGCCCACCCGCTGCGTCGCGCCGCGCTCGCGACGCTGGGACGCTTCGCCGACAACCTCGCCGCGGGCGATCCGGAGGCCAGGCTGCAGGTGGCGCGCGTGCGCGCCGCCCTGCTCGAGAGCATGGAGCTCAGGCCGATCGTCGGCGAGGCGCTGACCCGGCTGCGCGGCCAGCTCGACGAGGAGCTCGCCGACCCGCACGGCGCGCTGTCGACGTTCCTCGACCGCCAGATGCGCGACGGCATCGTCCGCGTGCTGTCCGACCCGGCACGGCGCGAGACCCTCGACGCCTGGGTGCGCTCGACCGCGACCGACCTGCTCGAGCGGCACCACGACCAGATCGGCCTCACCGTGCGCGAGAACCTCGAGGCGCTCGAGACCGGCAAGCTGGTGCAGCAGATCGAGGATCGCGTGGGCGGCGATCTGCAGTTCGTGCGGCTGAACGGCGCGGTGGTCGGTGGCCTGATCGGGCTGCTGCTGGCGGTGCTGCACCTGCTCTTGTCTTGACCGCGCCGGCGACGCGCGAGCGCACGTCGGTACGACTCACGCGCCCGGGCCGGCGGGCAACATCGTGGCAAAGGGCGTCGCGCGCTGCGCGCTGACGCAGACGTTGAAGCCGTCGAGCAGCCCGCAGCGGGCGACGCCGCGCTTCGCTGCGGCGAAGCCCGGCAGCGCGTCGTCGCTGACGACGTAGATCACGTCCGGATCGACGCGCCCGCTCGCGACCTCCGCGGCCGAGTCCCGACACAGGGCAGCGAGCTGCTCCTCCGGCTGCCGCGACAGGTGTCCGCTGTTGATGCGCATGCCCTGCAGCCCGGCCGCGTAGGCGAAGGGAACGTAGAAGAAGGCGGGATAGGAGCTCTGCGGGCACTCCGCGTCGTGCAGGTAGGGCGGCACGAGACGGATCTCGCGGTAGTCGTCCCCGGCGACGTCCCACAGCGGCGAACGCAGCGCCCGCCAGTGGGTTGCCGCGGCTTGGGCGCGCGCATCGTTGCCCGCATACAGCTCGCCCTGATCCCACAGCTGCAGGGCGAGCGCGGCGAGCAGGATCGCGATGGTCGCGCCGCGCCGCCGCAGCGAGGTCGCGAGCCAGACGATCGCACAGAGAATCAGGGCGTAGTGCAGTGGCCAGATGAACCGGCCGGAGGCGCGGAACGTCGATGGCAGCGGCTCGAGGTGCGCGTAGAGACGGCGGGCGCTCGCGACCTGGACGGTGCCGAGCATGATGATCGAGCTCAGCGCGAACAGCGCCATCGCGAGCAGCGCGAGGGTGAGCAGGCGGAGGTCACGCGTGCGCACGCGGATCCGCGCGGCCGCTGCGGTGGACGATCGCGCGCCGGCGAAGATGCGCGCGAGCGCGGCAACCACGAGCAGCGCCAGGGTGCCGGTGCCGAGGAATGCGGTTCCTTCGTACTGGCCAGGCACGCTGGGCAGCGTGGGAAGAATCCTCGACCCGCCATCGGGATCGAGGAGCGTGAGGAGGTTCGCGGAGTGCTCACCGAAGCCGCCGGCGGTGGTCGACGTCGCGCCGACGTAGCCGAACGAGTACAGCGCGGCCGCGGTCACGAGCAGCACGAAGACGGCGCGCAGCGCGACCACGGCGGGCCATGGTCGAGCTGCCGGCGTGGCGCTCGCGTCGTGCAGGCGAAGCTCGCACAGCGGCGTGCCGTTGGCGCAGGCCGCGAGCGCGATCACCAGGGTCATCGCGGCGAGGTAGGGGTGCGTGCCGGCGGCGAAGCAGAGCAGCACCGACCACGGCAGGACGAATCTCCAGAGACGCCGGTCGTGGCGCGACACCAGGACGAGGTAGAACGCGGCCAGGATGAGCCACTGCGCACACAGGCTGATGTGGCCGCCGCGGCGTGCGAGCGCCGGGCTCGCCACCACCAGCACGCTCGCCACGAGGCTGACCAGCCAGTCGTCGAGGATCGTGCGCAAGACCAGAAAAGCGAACCCCGCCAGCAGGCCGTGACTCAGCACCAGCCACCAGCCGGCAATCTGGAACGTCGGCGGAAGGATCGCTGCGAGCGGCTTGAGCGCGACCGAGAACCAGGGGAAGGAGTCGGTGTACGCCAGCGACGCCCCGACCGGGTAGAGCAGCGAGCGGATCCTGCCGAGCGGAAAGCTCTCGGGCTCGGCCCGGTAGAAGTGCCAGCCGAGGAAGCTCTGCGCGCGATCGCTGATCATGAGCCAGTCGATCGACGTGCCGTCGAGGATGGTCGTGCCGTAGCTCCAGAGGCAGAACGTCATCCCGAGCACGACGGCGATCGCCGCCGGGAGGACGATCCCGCCGCGCCTCGAGGCGAGCATGACCGTGCAGCTACCAGAGGAAGCAGCGCGCGCCCACCGCCAGCGGCGATGCGGCCCCGGGCATGCGTGGCCGGCGCGATCCTACGTCTAGTTCAACGAGGAGACCCGTCTCCTCGCCCCATCGGGCAAAGCCCGACGGGGCCCCACTCCTCTGCTCGCTGCGCTCGGCCGCGCTGCGCGCGGATTCGAGTCTCGAGTCGGACTCCTAGGTCAGGAACCCGAGCGTCGTGAACGGCGCGCCCGGCAGCAGCGGTACGTGCGCGCCCGGCGACGCCAGCCACTTGTCGATCACCGTCGCGTAGACCTGCCGGAAGTCGATCTGAACCTTGAGATTGCCGTTGTTGTTGAGGTCGTTCAGCGCGGGCATCGTGCCGTAGACGCCGCCCACGACCGAGTCGCCGATCGCGAACAGGACCGACGCTTCGCCGTGGTCGGTGCCGTTGCCGCCGTTCTCCGCGACGCGGCGTCCGAACTCGGAGAAGGTCAGCACCAGCAGCCGGTCGGCGATGCCGAGCGTGACCGCGTCCTGGTAGAACGCCTTCAGGCCGACGCTGAGCTCGTCGAACAGATCGGACTGACGTGAGCTCTGGTTGCTGTGCGTGTCGAAGCCGCCGAGGCGGACGTGGAAGAAGCGCGCTCCGACCGGCGTCGCGCTCTGGACGTCGTTGCGCAGGATCGAGGACAGGTCCTTGAGACGCTTGGCGAACTTGCCCGGCTTGCCGTTGAGGTTCGACGGCCAGGTGGTGTCGACCGCCTCGTAGGAGTCGAGGGTCTCCATCAGGACGTCGCCCGAGTTGCCGACGCGCTGCTGCAGCCCGCTGGTCACCAGCGGATCGGCTTCCACCCCGTAGGCGGCCTGCAGCGCGGCCTTCTTGGCGGCGAGGTCGGGGTAGAGCGGATCGTCGCTCAGGGTGAACTCGGCCAGGCTCGACACCGCGAGCACGTTCGAGAGCTCGCTGATGAGGGCCGGCGAGAGCGTGTTGTCGATGTCGACCGTGACCAGATCGCTCGGCGGGACGGATGCGTCGAGGTAGCGTCCGAACCAGCCGTCGACGTAGGCCCCGGTCGGATTGGCGCTGAACCAGATGTCCTGCGAGCGGAAGTGCGACAGGTTCTGGTTCGGGTACGCGACGCCGTTCAGCACCGCGACGTTGCCGGCGGTGTAGAGGTCGTGCAGCGGCGCCAGCGACGGATGCAGCGCGAGGCGGTTGCCCTTCACCGGGTCGGCGGCGATCTCGGTGTCGAGCAGGTCCGACACCGCGACGCCGATCGTCGGCCGGGCGTTGTCGTACAGCGAGCGCTGCGCCACCGACGGCGCGTCGTCGATCGGGATGACGGTGTTCAGGCCGTCGTTGCCGCCCTCGAGCTGCACCAGGACGAAGATCGGATTCGCTGGCGCCGCCCAGGCGCTCGACGCGCCGAGCAGCGCGCGCTGGAACGGATGGGGGACGCCGAGCGCCGCCGCGGTGAGCGCGCCACGCGTCAAGAACTGTCGTCTCGAGATGGGCATCGTCGTCTCTCCGCTCAGTGGATGTGGAACTCGGGCAGCTGCAGGATGAGCCCGATCACGCCGCGGACCTTCTTCTCGATCACGGCCGGATCGGCGAAGCTCAGCGGCGGCGTCGGCGTGTTGACGTAGTCGATCAACGCCTGGCGCGCGTCGGCGGGGATGCGCGCCGCGAGCGTGCCGAACACAGCGAGCAGATCGTCGACCACCTGATCGGCGCTGGTCGCCTTGCTGTCGTACAGCAGCTTCGGGTTGAGCTTGATCACCTTGGTGTCGCGTCCGGCGGCGAAGATCTGCGCGAAGTCGAAGCGGTTCAGCATCTGGCCGGTCGAGAGCCAGGCCAGGCCGTTGCTCCAGCCGGCGACGCTCGGCGGGTTGAACAGCTCCATGCCCATCTGCTCGAGCTGCAGCGGGATCTGGCTGTAGTTGGTGCTCACCTTGCAAGCGCGCATCGTGCTGAGCGCGAACTCGACCGGGTTCTTCACCGAGCTGCTCTTGGCCTGGTCGGAGTAGAACTCGTCGTGCAGGAAGATCGCGCGCAGCAGGTCGGCGATCACGAAGCCGCCGGCGATGAACGGCGCCACGATCTCGTCGATCAACGCCTTGGACGGGTTCGGGTAGGCGAAGTACTCCCACAGCTTCTTGCCGAGGAAGCGCGGCACGGTGAGCTCGCCGTCCGAGTCGCGGTGGCTGAACAGGATGTCGACCACGTTGTGGTCGGGCGGCAGCAGTGCGCCGGTGGCGTCCTCGAAGCCGATGTTGCCGGTCGCCGCGAAGCTCTTGTTCAGGAACAGCGACTTCGCGCTCGTGTCGAAGCGCGCCGGGTTGAAGAGCCGAGGTCCTTGCTGGGGTCGATCTGGTAGCCGGTGCAGCAGCGCGCCATCTGCTCGACGTCGGTCTGCGTGTAGTTCGCGTTGCCGTTCAGGTCGGTGACGCCGAGCACGAACAGCTCCATCAGCTCGCGGCCGTAGTTCTCGTTGCGGTTGTTCTTGCTGTTGAGCTTGCCGTCGAGGAAGTCGAGCATCGCCGCGTCGCGCGTCACCTGGAAGACCAGCGTCTTGAACGAGCCGAGGCCGTACAGCCGGAAGGTCCGGTTCTGGTACGACATCTGCCGGTTGTTCTTGACCACCGACAGCTGGCTCGCGAAGTGGTCGTGCCAGAACAGGACCATCTTCTCCTGCAGGCGGCGCTGGTTCTGGGTCGCCATGCGCTTGACCCACCAGGTCTGCAGCTTGGCGGTGTCCGCGGGGTCGGTGTCCGGGCCGCCCGGGCCCTTGGCGGTCTGACCCTTCTGGATGACCAGGATCTCGACGCTCAGCGCCTGGCCGCGTCGCACCCAGGTGGTGGCCTCGCCGAACTTGGCGCCGAAGCCGGCGCGCGACAGCAGGTGCAGGACGTTCTCGACGCTCCAATCGACCATGATCCCCCTCGGACACCGGTACCGCGGCCGATCGTCACGAGCCTGCGCGGAGGATCGTGCGGTCGCCGACGGCCAGCTGGCGGTAGCGTGCCGTCGCGGATCATGACTGCGACCCTCCGGTCGGACAAGACGGTTTGTTCCGCCGGACGGTGGAAAAGCGGCAGCCGATCGGGATGGCGGTGTCGAGCCCCTACTTGCTCGACACCTGCACGCCCGGTGGCGGCGCGGTGGTGAGGAACGGGCGAAGCTCGGGTCGCCGGCGAGGTAGACCTTCAGGAACGGCAGCACCCAGCGCCGCACGCGCTCGTGCGCCTCGTCCTGCGTCAGCGTCATCGGCGGGTTGCAGTCCGGCGCCGGGAAGCAGCCGTCGGAGAACGCGTAGTGGCCGGCGTTCTCGATCTCGACCAGATGCTTGGGCGCGCTCGAGCGGTCGTAGGCGGCGACGGATGGCCGGGAATGCTCGACCACGGTGTCGATCTCGCCGAGCATCGTCAGCGACGGGATGGTGAGCGGCGGCGTCGGTCCGGACGCCGGTGCCATCGGCATCGCGACCTTGAAGCGGTCGTCGATCGCGGTCGTCGAGGTAGGTGGTGAGGCCACCGAACGAGTGTCCCGACATGCCGATGCGGTCCGCGTCGATGGCGCCGAAGAACGGCGAGAGGGATCGTCGTTGGCGGCGAGGATGTGGTCGAGCACGAAGATGATGTCGTGCGGGCGCTCTACCGCCGACGCGACCTGCGCCGGCCGCGTGCCGCAGGTCGGGAACTCGAACAGCGTGTTGCCCGGATGCGGCGGCGCCACGACGATGAAGCCGTGCGTCGCCAGCCACGGCGTCAAGAAAGGCTCTGCGCGCGAAGCCGCACGAGCCGTGCGAGAACATGAGGACCGGGTAGGGGCCGCCGCCGAGGTCGAGCGGCGCGTCGAGCACCGCGCGCGAGCCGGTCTCGATCGGACCCGCGCCCGGCGTCGTCGGGTACCAGATCACCGTGTCGAGCACGCGCTTCTGCGTCGGATCGACGGCCGACTGCTTGACGCAGGCGCACGTCGCGGAAGCCGGCCGCGTACGGGACCGTCGGCGCGCGTGTCGATGCAGGTGCCGGCGGTCCACTCGACGACGTCGGCGCAGAACGACTCGTCGCTGCAGCGCCTGGCGGCGCGAAGCCGGCCGGAGCCGAACGGGCTGACGCGGCGGCGTACGGCCGAGGCCGGCGAAGTCGCCGAACGGCAGCCGCGGGCTGCGCGCGCTGCATGCGCGGCACGACGACGCGCTCGTCACCTTGCAGCTGACGCGCGGCGCCGACCTGCCGCTCACGCGTCGCGCAGGCGACGCCGCCTTGGTGCCGCAGACGGAGCCGGCGACGATGTCCTTCGCCGCTGGCGACGCACTCGGCGCTGAGATCGCCGCTGGTCTGCGGCCGCTGCGATCACTGCCGGCGGCGCAGGCTGTTGAAGTCGCGCCGGTTATGCCGTGCTGCCGTCGAACGAGTCGCACGGGCAGTCAGCGTCGAGCGCCGCGCGCACCGGAGCGAGCGCGCGCTCGTCGGCGAGCGCGGTCGCGCCCGCCCGGCAGGCGGCACCGGCGCGCGGCCGGCAGCGCGAGCGCGGCGCCGAGGAGAATCGAGGCGAGGAGACGGCTCGTGCTGCGGTCGTGCATCGCCGCGACTATGGGCCACTTCGGCCGCGGCGCTCAAGGCCGCTTCCGCGTCCCGGGCGAGGATTCCCCCGTCCGTCCGTGCCGGCAGCGTGACCGGTCATTCCGGCAGCGCGACCCGTCCTCCCGTCGCGATCGCGTGCGGCAGGACGCGGCCGCCCGGCGGCGATGATCGGTCGTGGATCGTCGTCCAGCGAGGGCGCGAGGACCGTCAGCCGGGCGAGCTCCTCGTCCTGCGCGTTGCCGTCGGCATCGTCGGCCTCGACGCGCACGCGCAGATCCTTGCCGCCGAGCTGCGGCGAGAAGCGCACCACCAGATCGAGCTGCAGCGTCTGCGTGTCGACGTTGACGATCCGCGTGCGGTCGAGATCGAGCGACAGGAACGGCGTACGCGACGATGCCGCGTGCCGAGCAGACGGCGCCGGCGTCGACTCCTCGCTGGCACCGTCGAACACGCTGAAGCTCTCGTCCTCGACCTGGTGGTAGATCGCGCCCAGCAGGTCGCGCTTGTCCGCGAAGCGGATGCCGAGACGATCGATCAGCCGCCACGCCTCGGGGTGCTGCCAGGTGAAGCTGATCGTCTCCCAGCGTCCGGCGTGCGACGTCACCCGCCGGACACCGTGGCCACGCCGACCGAGCCCGACTCGAGGTAGTTCGGCGTGCCGTTGCCGTCGTCGTCGACGGCGAGGCCGATCGCGGGGTGCACGTTGACCGTGTTCTCGCCCGGGATGTGGAACTTGCCCGCACCGCTCGCCGACATCACGAACAGCCGCTGCGGGCTGTGCAGGAAGCGCGTCAGCGAGTGGAAGAAGGCGATCAGCGAGCCGTCGTGCGACCAGAACGGATCGCCGGCGCCGAAGCGCAGGTCCGCGGTGAGGTCCGCGAGATCGGCGCCGTCGGCGACCCGGATGACGTGGATGTTGCCGTAGGGCGGGTCGAACGGCGGCCGCTCGCTGGTGATCACGATGCGCGTTCCGTCGGGCGAGTAGGTCGCGTCGTGGTCCTGGCGGGCGGTGAACGTCACCTGGCGGAGCCCGGTGCCGTCCGGCTTGATGACGTAGACGTCCTTCTGGTCGTCGCCGGTCACGCGCGCGAACACGATCTCCTGACCGTCGGGACGCCACGCCGGCTCGATGTCGTCGAAGGCCGAGGTGGTGAGGCGGTGCACGTCGCTGCCGTCGGTCTTCATGGTGGCGATGTCGAGGCTGCCGTTGAAGCGCTCCGTGGCGAACACGATGCGCGTGCCGTCGGGCGAGAACGAGGGCTCGCTGTCGAGGCCGGCGGCCGCGCTGATGCGGTGCGGATTGCGCGCCGTTCACGTCCATGACGAAGATGTCCCAGTCGTTCTCGTTCAGGCGGTTCGAGGTGAACACGATCTTGCGATTGTCGGGCGAGAACGACGGGTGGTCGTCGGGCAGGTTGAGGCCGTGCTCCTCGAAGTCGCGCTTCGGGTTGCTGAAGGTCACGATCTTGCGGCGGTGGGTGCCGTCGATGCGGGCGATGTAGATGCCGCCGCGCATGCCGCCGACGGGGTTGATGTCGTAGCCGCCGGTCCACAGCACGATGTGCCCGGGGCTGCCGGACGGACCGACGTTCTGTGGCGGGTTGACCGCGCCGCACATCTGGTCCTCGGGCTCGGCCGTGTCGCCCGGCAGCCCGACCTCGCAGGCGGCACGGGCGCGGCGCGCCGTCGCCGGCAACCCGATCGCAGCGCTCGTGACCAGCACGAGCAGCAGTCCCACACGAGCACGAGTCGTCGACATCGCAGGCCTCCTTCTGGTCGGGAGCGAGCCCGCAATCGGCCGCCCACGACGAGGAGATGCTTAGCGCGGTCGCCGCCCCCAGTCCGAAGCGAACGGTAAACTTTCGGTAACGTCCGCGCGGCGCCCGGCGATCTCGCTCAGCCGTGGCGCGGCGGGAAGGCCAGCCCGATCCGGCGCAGGACCTCGAGGAGGTAGTAGATCTCCGGGTAGATGAGCGGCTTGCCGCTGGTGAGCAGGGCCGCCGAGACGTCGCGCTCGCGGATCGGCCCAGCAGATGACGTTGGTGAAGCCGATGTGCCCGAAGGCGTGCGCGGTGCCCGGCCCGTAGAGGCTGAACCACTCCGCGCCGAGCATGAAGCCGAGGCTGTAGCGGAACGGCAGCACCAGCGTGAAGTCGGGCTCGAGGTAGGACTGCTCGGCGACCGCGCGCTGCACGGTGCGGCGCGCGAAGATGCGCACGCCGTCCATCTCGCCGCCGCGGCGCAGCAGCTCGAAGAAGCGTGACGCCTCGCCCGCGGTCGCGACGACGTTGCCCGACGGGAAGATGCTGCGCAGGAAGCGCGGGTCGTTGCTGAGCTCGACGATCTGGCGGATCGGCAGGCCGAGCGCGCGGTTGAAGAGCGTCGACACCGGCGGCAGGGGCGGCGGACCGGTGAACGCGTTGACCGCGACTTGACCGATGTGCTCGCGCTCGACGCCGTAGTTCATCCAGCGGAAGCCGAGCGGCGCCAGCACGTTCTCGCGCAGAAAGCTGCGGATGTCGCTGCCGGTCACGCGGCGCACGATCTCGCCGAGCAGGAAGCCCGTCGTCACGGCGTGGTAGGCGAGGCGCGTGCCCGGACGCCACAGCGGCTTCTGGTCGCACAGCAGCTCGACGATCTTCTCGGGCTGCTCGAGCAGATCGGGGTCCATGGTCTCCTCGGGCGGGTTCGGTACGCCGGCGCGGTGCGCGAGGATGTGGCGCAGCGAGATCGCCTCCTTGCCGTGCCGCGCGAACTCGGGGATGTACTCCGCGACCGGGTCGTCGAGACGGATCAGGTTGCGCTCGTCGAGCAGGTGCATGACCATCGCCGTGACCGGCTTCGACGCCGACAGCAGGCAGAACGGGGTGTCGGGCGTGGCGAGCGTCTTCGGTGCGTCGTGCGGGTCGCCGGGCGAGTTGCCGCGCGCGTAGCCGATCGCGCGATCGAGCATGACGTGACCGTCGTGGCGCACGCACAGTGCGATCGCCGGATGGGTGCCGCTCGAGTAGAGGTTGCGCACGGCTTCCCAGATGGCGTCGACCGCGGCTCGGTCGAGGCCGAGCCGCTGCGGATCGATCTCCGTGCGCGGCCGTACCGTCGTCACCTCGTCGAGCGAGCGCGGCACGCGGCTGAGCGGATACAGGCTTCCGAACATCAGGGGTCGAGCCCCGATGTATCCACGTACCCCGCGCCGTTCAATCAAAAATGCGCTGCCGCGCCGCGGGCCGCGTGGGCGCTCCGGTTCCGGCAGGCGGCGGCTGGAGGGGAGGTCGCGCTGGCGCAGTTCCGCGTCGCCGGGCTACCTTGGTCGCGTGCCGCAGGATCGCATCGAGCCCGCCGCGCCGGCGTCCGCGGCGCTGCGCACGCTGCACTCGCACGAGTTCGTCGCGGCCTGGCGCGCGCTCGTCCAGCGCACCTTTCGCGTGCGCGAAGAGCAGGGCTGCGTGCGCGTGCGCGGCCTGCTCGGCGGCACGACGCTCTCCTATCTGCCGCTGCTCAACTACAGCGACCTCGACATCGACGCGGCGCACGAGCTCGCGCGGCGCTGCGGCACGCGGCCGTATCTGGTGCGCGCGCTCGACTGGCAGACGCCGGCCGCGCCGGGCGACGCGGTCACCATGCGGCTCGTGCTCGCCGGGCACGACCACGAGTCGCTGTGGATGCGCGGCCTCGACGGCAAGTGCCGCAACCAGGTGCGCAAGGCGCAGCGCTCGCAGCTGGTGGTGCGTTCCGGCGCGACGCCGGATCTGGTCGACGACTTCCACGCACTGCTCGCGCGCACCCTGCACCGGCACGGTGCGCCGGTCCTGCCGCGCGTGCTGCTGCAGCACCTGGCGCGCGACTTCGCGTGCCGCTTCCACGTCGCCTATGGCGGCGGGGCGCCGGTCGCGGCGATCGTCGCGATCACCGACCACGACCTCGTCTGGGTGCCGTGGGCGGCCGCCGATCCGGCGTCGTTCGCGAGCTGTCCCAACCACATCGTCTACTGGACCGCGATCGAGGAGGCGCTGGCCGCGGGCAAGGCCCTGTTCGACTTCGGTCGCTCGCCGTACGGCGGCAGCACGCACCGCTTCAAGCAGCAGTGGGGTGCTACCGACGTGCGCATCGCGCTGCTCTCGTCGAGCCCGGCCGGCGTGTACGACAAGTATGCGACTGCGCAGCGGCTGTGGCGCAAGCTGCCCGCGGCGGTCGTCGACCGCGTCGGCCCGTGGCTGTGCGCCTACCTGCCGGACTACTGAGCGCGACGGCGATGACGTCGGAGCACAGCGTCGCGCGGTATCCCTATCCGTCGGCACCGGTACGCTATCCCGTCGACCTCACGAGCTGTGCGCGCGCCCTCGTCACGCGGCGGCGCGCTCATCCGACGGGACTGTTCACCAGCTCCGGCGAGGAGGCGCTTCGCCTCGCGCTCAGCTTCGCACGCGAGGAGCGCCAGCTCGGCTTGACGGCGCGCGTGGTGGTGCCTGATTTCATCTGCGCGAGCGTGCCGCGCGCGGTCGAGGACGCGGGCCTCCTGGTCACCTTCGCCGCCGTCGATCCGGCGACGTGGAGCTACGCGCCCGGTGCGCTCGAGGACGCGCTCGATGCCGGCGCCAGCGTCGTCCTGGCGGTGTCCTACTTCGGTCTGCCCGCCGCCGGCGCGCTCGACGCCCCCGAGCGCCTGCGCAGCACGGTGGAGCGCGCCTTCGTGATCGAGGATCTGGCGCAAGCCTACGGCTTGAGCGAGCTGCGTGCGCGCGTGTCGGGCGCACGCATGACGGTGTACAGCTTCGGCCGCGGCAAGAGCCTGCCGCTGGGCTGGGGCGGGCTCGTCGAGCCGCGCGGTGCGACCGAGCAGCGCTGGCTGGCCGCGCGTGCGGCGGAGCGCAAGCGCGGCAACGTCGTCGCGAGCGTGCTCAACCTGGCGCTCGCGCAGCTGCAGCGGACCGCGCTCCACCCGTCGGTGTGGCGCTTGCTGCCGATCCCGGACCACGCGCCGCTCGACACCGCTCGTCCGCGCGCGCTGCCGCCGCCGGCGTGGCCGGTCGACGCCTATCTCGCGGTCGCCGCCGAACGGCACCGCCGCGTCGTCGAGCAGCGTCGGGCGAACGCGCTGCGCACGCGCGCGCGGCTCGCCGACATGGCCGGCTTGACGGTGCCGGCTGCGGCGGCGATCGCCGCCGGCGTCGCGCTGCGCCTGCCGGTGACCTTCGCCGCCGTCGACGACGCGCGCGCGGTGCGCGCCGCGCTCGCGGCCGGGCGGCTGATCAAGGGGCCCAACAGCTGGGAGGAGTACGGCCTGCCGAGCGCGCACGCGCGCGACGTGGCGGCGCGCCTGCTGACCTTGCCGACGCAGCCCGGCAGCGAGGATGCCGTGGCGCGCGCGGTCGACGTCATCGCGCGCGTGCTGCGTGCTTGACGCAGGCCCGGTGCGCCGCTCGGCTCAGCTCCGCGGCGCCTCGAGCGGGCACCGCCGGTCGGGCGCGCCCACGCCGTACAGCGCGGCGGCGTTCTCCCACAGCACCTTGCGCTGCGCGGCGCGCGGCAGCGCGCCGTAGGCGGCATCGATCTTCTCGCGCACGTTGCCGTACAGGCAGACCGGGTGCGGATAGTCGGTCTCGAACAGCACGTTGTCGGCGCCCACCACGTCGAGCATGCGCTGCGGCGCGATCTCCTCGAAGAACGCGCACACCGAGACCTGGCGGTGGAAGTACGCGCTCGGCAGCTGCTCGTACTCCGGTCGCTCGCGCGCGACCTGCGAGTAGCCGAAGACGTGGTCGAGCGACTCGAGCATGAACGGTACCCAGCCCATGCCGCTCTCGACCGACACGAAGCGCACGTCGGGATGGCGCGGCAGCACGCCCGACATCAACAGGTCCGTCAGGTGCATCGCGTTCTTGAAGAACAGCGTGGTGGTCGAGCGCACCACGGTCGGACCGATGCCGTGTGCCGCGATGCGCTCCATCGCGAACTCCTCGGTGAAGTTGGCCGAGCCGAGGTGGAGGTTGATCGGCAGGCCGGTCTCGGCCGCGACCGACCACAGCGGATCCCAGTGCCGGTCGCCGAAGTAGGGCAGGCCGAACGCCTGCGGCTCGCCGGTGAACAGGATGCCCTTGTGGCCGAGCGCGGCGCAGCGCAGCACCTCCGCCGCGGCGAGCGTCCACGTCCCAGAACGGCGTCGCCATGATCGGGATGAAGCGCCGCGCGTCGGCCGCGCACCACTCGATCAGCCAGTCGTTGTAGGCGCGCACGCAGTCCAGCATCAGCTCGCGATCGTCGAGGCCGAGGAAGCTCTCGTTGCCGAAGCCGCCGATGTTCGGGTAGAGCGCGCACGCCCAGATGCCGATGCTGTCGAGATAGGCGAGGCGCGCTCTCGCGTCGTAGGCCGCCGGCGGCACCTCGTCCATGTTGCGCGGCGCGGCCGGGAACGGGTCGCGCCAGCCCGCGACCGCGGTGTGGCCGACCGGCACGATGCGCTCGGTGCGCCCGAAGCGCCAGTGGTCGACGCCGTTGTCGTCGCGCACCAGCTGCGGTACGCGATCGCCCCACTTGCGCGCGACGCGGGCCGTCCACACGTCGCCCGGCTCGGTCACGTGCGTGTCGCAGTCGATGACCCAATCGGTGATTCGTGGCGCGTCCTCGCTCATGGCCACCATTGCTCGCTCCGATCGGCGCGCACTGCAAGTGGGTCCGTGCCCGGTGTCGGGTCGGTTGCCACACCGCCGCTCAGCTCCGCCTCGACGAAGCAAAGCTCCGCCTCGACGAAGCAAAGCTTCGTCGAGTCTACGCGCCTGCGGCATTCGCTGCGGGCTGGCAACCGACCCGCCACCTTGCGTGACTCCCTCGCCTGCGCGGATCCGGTGGTCACGCGGGGGCGGGATGCGGTAGGAGGCGGCATGTTCTCGAGCCAGCGGACGCGCGGTGGCGCGCAGGCGAGCGCGCGCTCGATGGCGCTGGCGCGGCACGGCATGGTCTGCACCAGCCAGCCGCTCGCGTCGCTCGGCCGGCGCTCGCGACGCTGCGCGCCGGCGGCAATGCCTTCGACGCGGCGATCGCCGCGGTCGCGGTGCAGGGCGTCGTCGAGCCCTACAACACCGGCATCGGCGGCGACTGCTTGATGCTGACGTGGAGCGCGCGCGAGCAGCGCTGGTCGGCCTGAACGGCACCGGCCGCGCGCCGGCGCGCGGCGACCCTCGCCGAGTACGCGCGGCGCGGCGCGCGCGAGATGCCGCTGCAGGGCATGCTTGACGGTCACCGTGCCGGGCGCCGTCGACGCCTGGTGCGACGATCCTCGAGCGCTTCGGCTCGCGCTACGCTCGGCGAGGTGCTGGCGCCGGCGATCGACTACGCCGAGGACGGCTTCCCGGTGAGCGAGGTGATCGCGCGCGAGTGGCGCGTCGCGCGCGCGCGCCGGCATGCTCGGCAACGACGCCGCGCGGCGCTGCTTCGCGCCGGACGGCGCCGGCGCCGCGCCTCGGCGCGATCGTTCGGCTGCCGGAGCTCGCCCGGCACGCTGCGCGCTGCTCGCCGACGGCGGTCGCGACGTCTTCTACCGCGGCGAGATCGCCGAGCGCTGGCGCGCTTCTGCGCGCGCCGACGGACGGGCTGCGTCGACGCGCGCGGACCTGGCCGCGCACCGCTCGACGTGGGTCGAGCCGATCGCGACCGAGTACCGCGGCTTCCGCCTGCACGAGATGCCGCCGAGCACGCCAGGGCGTGGCGGCGCTGCTCGCGCTCAACATCCTCGAGTGCTTCGACGTGTCCGGCGCTCGGCGCCGGGCAGCCCGGAGACGCTGCACCTGCGCATCGAGGCGATGAAGCTCGCGTTCGCCGACCGCGACCGCTTCATCGCCGATCCCGAGCACGCGCACGTGCCGATCGCACGCGCTTGCTCGACAAGGCCTACGCGCGGCGGCCGCGCGGCGCTGATCGATCCCGGACGCGTCGTCGCGCGCGCCGCAGCACGGCGAGCCGCTGGCGAGCGAGACCGGTCTACTTGACGGTCGCCGATCGCGACGGCAACGTGGTCTCGCTGATCAACAGCCTGTTCGTCGCGTTCGGCTCGGGCCTGGTCGCCGGACGCACCGGCATCGCGCTGCAGAACCGCGGCCGCGGCTTCGTCCTCGATCCGGCGCACCCGAACTGCATCGCGCCCGGCAAGCGCCCGTTCCACACCCTGATCCCCGGCGCTGCTGTGCGACGGCGACGGGCCGCGCGTCGTCGTTCGGCGTCATGGGCGGCGACGTGCAGGCGCAGGGACATCTGCAGGTGGTGTCGAACCTGCGTCGACCACGGCTGCAACATCCAGGAGGCGCTCGACCAGCCGCGCTTCCACTATCTCGGCGGCCGCGAGGTCGCGCTCGAGGACGACTTCCCGGACGACGTCAAGCGACGTCTGGCGCGCTCGGGCACGTCGGTCGAGGAGTCCGCTGATGGCGCTGCTGCGCGGCGGCTTCGGCGGCGGGCAGGGCATCATGATCGACCCGCGACCGGGGCGTACTGGGGCGGCTCCGACCGGCGCAAGGACGGCTGCGCGATCGGCTATTGAAGTCGACGCGAAATCCGACAAGGAACGACTCCTCATGCGAAGCTGGAACCTCATCGGCCTCTGTCTCGTGGCCGCGCTCGCCGCGGCTGCTCGGACGGCGGCGACTTCACCGCCGGCGGCGGGACGTTCGGTCCGCCGATCGTCGTCGACCACGCGGACTACGAGAAGTGGGTCTGGATCAGCGTGCCCGAGATGCGCTGCGCCGACGACTCCGAGGGTGGCTTCGCGGTGAACTTCACCGAGCAGAGCCGCGACCTCGTCGTCTATCTGCTCGGTGGCGGTGTCTGCTACGACCTCGCGACCTGCACGATCGATCAGCCGCTGCTGCACGGCCTTGGCGACGATCCGCTGGTGTTCCTGTTCGGCAAGAGCCTGGGCGGCGAGAACGTCGGCATCTTCGATCGCAACGATCCGACCAACCCGCTGCGCAAGAGCAACTTCGTCGTGCTGCCGCACTGCACCGGCGACGGTCACAGCGCCAACAAGATCTCGACCTATCCGCCGCTCGCGCCCGTGCACCAGGTCGGCTACGCGAACGTGACCGCGGCGATCCAGCGCATCGTGCCGACCTTCCGCGACGCGACCCAGGTGGTCTTCGCCGGCTACAGCGCGGGCGGCATCGGCGTCACCTTCAACTACCACCAGTTCGCGACCGCGTTCGAATCGGTCGGCCAGCCGCCGCCGATCCTGATCAACGACGCCGGTCCGACCCTGCGCCAGCCGTTCCTCTCGCAGCACGCGCAGGACGTGCTGCGCGCAGGGTGGGGGCTCGAGGACAACACCGCCGTACTGCCCGGCCTGCCAGACCGAGGGCTTCCACGCGATCTACCGGACCCTGGCGGAGCTCCATCCCGGGCTGCGCAGCTCGCTGATCTGCGCCGACGCCGACGTGGTGGTGTTCGGGCTCTACGCGCTGCTCAACGGTGGCACGTCGTCGCTCGAAGACGGGCTGCACGACCTGTCCGACTGGATCGCGAGCTACCAGGGCGAGGTCGCGCCGAGCGTGCAGCGCGAGCTCTACTACCCGGGCGATCGGCACGGTGCGACGGTGGTCGCGCCGCTGGCGGACACGCCCGGCTTGACGGAGTTCCTGACCGAGCAGCTCGACGGCAGCGCGAGCTGGGCCGAACGTGCAACGCTGACGCGCGCCGGCGGCTACCGCTTGCCGCCGAGGCCGGCGATGACGAGCTCGAGGCCGGCCAGGAACTCGCTCTCGGCGTCGCTGGTCGCGGCGGCGTTCGCGATCTCGATCAGGCGCGGATAGCGAAAGCTCGGCAGCGCGCGGAAGCGCGCGATGACCTCCGCCGCTGGTTCGCCCGCTGCGGCCGACAGCGGCCCGGCGAGCTCGACCTGCGCGAGCCCCATGACGAAGCCGGTCACGGTGCGGAACGCGATCAGGAGGTCGCGCCCGGAACGCCCGCTGCGCGCGAGCGCGTCGAGCAGGGCCTCGGAGGCCTCGATGAGCGCGGGCGAGCGGCTGCGCCGCGTGAGGATCAGCGGCACCGCGTTCGGATGGGTGCGCACCGCGCGCCACAGCGCGGTCGTGATCGCGGCCGCGTCGGCGCGCCAGTCGGCGCTCGGCGCGCGCGGCCAGTCGGCCTTCGCGAACACCGCCTCGATCACCAGCACCTCGAGGTCGGCGCGATCCGCGACGTGGTTGTAGAGGCTCATCGGACCGGTGCCCAGCGCGCTCGCGAGCGTGCGCATCGACAGCCCGGCCAGGCCGTGCGCATCGACCAGTGCCAGCGCCGCCGCCTGCAGCTGCTGCCGTGAGAGCTTCGCCGGTCGTCCCATTCGATCCTCGGTCACCGCTTGCGCTGGCTCCGCAGCCGGTTTACGTACAGTGTACCTAAACGGAGGCACGATGACCAGATCGATCAACAGGATCCTTTCGGCCGGCGCTTTCGCGCCGCGCGGCGCGGCGAGGCGGCCATGAGCGGCGCGCTGCTGACCATCGTCGCCGCGGTGGTGATGAGCACGGCGGGGCTGCGCTGGCTCGCCCTCATGCAGGCAGGGCGCACCCCGCGCGACGCGACGCTCTATCTCGCGTCGAGCGCGCTCGGCGCGCTGCTCGGCGTCGCGGCGCTGCTGCGCGGCGCAGGCGTGCTGGGCGGTGCGGTCGCGGCGCTCGCGGCCCTGGCCGGGACCGCCTTCCTCGCGCTCTACGCGGCGAGCGGCCAACGGCGCGGCGCGGCGATCGCGGTCGGCGATCGCGTGCTCGACTTCACGGCGCGCGACGCCGACGGCGGCTCGTTCACGCTGTCGAGCCTCGCAGGCCGACCGTTCCTGCTCAAGTTCTTCCGCGGCCACTGGTGTCCATACTGCGTCGCCGAGCTCAGGCGCTGGCGCGAGCTCACGCCCGAGCTCGCCGCGCGCGGCATCACGATCGTCGCGCTGTGCGCCGACACCGTCGACGAGATCCGCAAGCATCGCGTCAAGCACGGACTGGACGCGGTGCTGCTGGCCGACCCGCAGCTCGCCGTCACCGACCTCTACGGGCTGCGCAATCCACGCAACTTCGCGCCGCGACCCGGCGTGATCATCCCGCTGCCGGTGCCGACCACCATCCTGGTCGATGGCGCCGGTATCGTGCGCTGGATCGACCAGTCGGCGGACTACATGCGGCGTTCCGAGCCGGGCGTCGTGCGCGCCGCGATCGCCGCGACGCTCGACGCGGACGCGCGCGCCACGCCCCCGCGGGCGGCGGGAGCGTGGCAGGGCGTGGCGGTCGACCGTCCTTCCGCTCAGGGCAGCCTGAGCGCGGGCAGGCAGACGTCGTAGCGTCGCAGGGCGTCGAGCTGCTCGGTGCCGAACTCGCTGGTCGCGAACAGGTTCGCGATCGTCGCCTCGACGTCGCCGATGCGCAGCGGCTTCTTCGGCTGCGACTTGAAGCAGAGCAGGAGCGCGGCCGGGTTCTTGCGGCCCTTGTCCTTCCTCGTCCGCCGAGGTGCAGACACGGGAGATCTGGTCGAGCGCGAAGACGCGCGCCTGCGAGAACTGGTTCTCGAGCGCGACGCTCAGCGCGCCGGCACCGCGCGGCAGAGGCGCTGATCCGAGAGCTGGCGCGGGCCTTGTAGCACTTGAAGCGGTCGACGTCGTTCGCCGGAGCGGGTGGCGGCAGCGGGCCGAGCAGACCCTTCGATGCGGGAACGAGCAGGCGATCGACCTTGACGGTGTCGACGGTGAACACGCCGAGCGGGCTCAGGATCTTGACGCCGAGCTGGCGCGTGTGGTGCGGCTGGCCCGCGCTCTCCTTGATGTCGCGGCCTTGCAGGTGCGTGTCCGGGTCCACGATGTCGGCGCCGTTGGCACCGGCCGGCGTGCACAGCGCATCGGACTTCTTGACGTCGAAGTCCTTGCTCTCGAAGTCGTCGGCGAGGCCGAGCGCGGTCACCACCGGCAGCGCCGTCGTGCCGTGCGAGGTCTTGGCGCCGTAGCAGAGGAACGGATCGGAGAGGAAGGTGACGGACGTCGCCGCCCCGCTCTCGCCGGCACCGATGTCGCAGGCCGCGACGGTGTCGCCGTTGCCGTCGACCGGACGGGCGAAGCCGCGCTGGTCGGGGAAGCCACAGCTGGCGGGTGCCGCCGCATCGAGCGCCGGGCTTCCGCCGAGCGGCAGATGGGTCGCGGTCGGGACCGCCGTTGGCGGCGAGCGGCCCGAGGAGCGGCGCACCGGAGCGATCCGTACCGCCGACGTTGACGCCGCATCCGCTGCTGCTGCCGATCAGGTTGTGGCCGCTCGAGGAGACCGGCCCGACGCAGTCGGGAGACTCGCCGCCCTGATCGGTAGTTGCCGGCGAGGATCGTGTTCTCGAGCGAGACGACGGGGGTCGGCGTGGCGATGCCGCCGCCGTCGCCGGTTCCGTTGGCGTCGGAGTCGGCGACGTTGGCGGTGACGGTCGAGCGCTGCAGGCGGATGGTGCGACCGAGGCGCAGCCCGCCCGCGAGGTAGATGCCGCCGCCCGAGCCCTGGGCCGTGTTGCCGCTGATCGTGCTCGATTCGACGAGCACGTTGCTCAGCCCGCCGGGCGCCTTGGTGGCCCCTTCGACGTAGATGCCGGCGCCGTTGCCGGGTCCGAACGTGCCGCCGTTGGCCGACGTTGCCGCTGATCGTGCTGCGCGTCAGCGTCAGCTCGGCGTCGCCGACGAAGATACCGCCTGCCTTGCCCAGCGACCCGACGTTGTTCGAGATCGTCGAGTCGGTGATGAACGCGCGCGAGCCGTCGAGGAGCAGCCCGCCGCCGATGTTGGCCGAGTTGCCGTCGATCGTCGTCCGGACGATCTCGACGATCGCAGGGTCGCCGAACTCGTCGACGGACATGCCGCCGCCCGCGTTGCCCTGGATGAGCGAATCCTCGACCCGGGCGAAGCCGCCGTACTGCAGCGCGATCGGCGGGGTAGTGGCCGAACGAGCCGGTGTTGCCGGTGATGTGCGAGTTGCGGATCGTGAGCGAGCCGCCGTCCTTCTGGATCGCCGTGCCCGGCGCGGTGGCGGAGTTGTTCGAGATCGTCGTGTCCTCGACCACCAGCGCGCCGCCATTGGCGGATCCGAGCCCGCGCGCGTTGATCGCGCCGCCGTCGCCGCCGCTCAGGACGCAGTTCGCGACCGTCAAGGTGCCATTCAGCAGGATCGCCGCGCCGGTCTGCTGAAACGCGACCTTGCCGCCGCGCAAGGTGACGCCCTCGATGCGCGATGCGTGCTCGGGCGCGAACTGCAGCAGGCGGAAGCCGTCGACGCTGGCCCGCTCGATGATCGTCGACGCCGGCCCCGCACCGACGATGGTCACGTCGGAGGTGATCGGGGGAAAGGCGACCGTGCCTGCTGCCGCGGTGGTGACGCTGTACGTGCCCGCGGCGAGATTGATCGTGTCGGCCTCGGGCGTGCCGTTCGCTGCATTGATCGCAGCGACGAGGCCCGCGACGTCACCGGAAGCGACGTTGAAGACGGCCGCGTGCGCGGCCCCACCGGTACAGAGCGCGAGCAGCATGCCCGCGAGCAGAAGATCGTGAGCGACGATTCGCTTCGAGCATCGCCCCTCCTTGGCGGCGCGGAGCCTCGCAGCGTGCGTGTACGGCGGTCAACCAGACTCTTCGCCGACCGCCGACACGAGCCACACGCGCATGGCGCCGTCGTTGCCGTCGCGATCGATCTCGCGCGCGAAGCGCTCGACCAGCCCGGCCCCGTGCTGCTCGAGCCACGCCGGGATTGCTTGACGCAGCACCCCGACGCCGCCCGGCGAGCCGCGCCCCTTGCCGTACACGATGCGCACCTCGCGCTCGCCGCGCGCCGCCATCTCGTGCAGGAAGCGCTCGCTCTCGGCGAGCGCGTCGCGCACGCCGAGGCCGTGCAGGTCGAGCGCCGGGACGAGGCCGAAGACCTCGCGCAGCAGGCGGCGCAGCAGCGCGATCAGCGTGCTCCGGAGACGACCGCGAGCGCGGGCGCGCGCGTGCCGCCGAGGAAGATCGCGAACGCCAGCAGCGCACAGCCCCCGGCGCCGACGAATGCCGCGCGGTGTCCGAACTCGTGCACCACCGGGCCGAGCACGAACGCCCCCGAGGTGACGCCGAGGTTGAAGGTGCCGTTGAAGAACGCCTGCACGCGACCGAGCTGACCGGCCTCGGCGAGGTCGACGCTGAACGCGTTGAGGGTCGGATAGACGACACCCTGGCCGAGGCCGAAGGTGAGACCGGCGGCGAGGAACGCGAGCACGGAGTGCACGGCCGCGAGCCCGGCGATCGACAGCGCCAGCAGCACCATGCCGGGCAGGATCATGCGGCGCAGGCCGAAGTCGTCGGCCATGCGGCCCGCCCACAGACGGGTCAGGATCGCCATCGACGTGTAGGAGAGATAGAAGATCGAGACCGAGCCGAGCTGCGCGTCCAGCGCGAAGGTCGGCACGAAGGTCATCACCGAGCCGAACGCGATGCCGCAGCAGCCGGTCGCGGCGAGGCTCACGCCGAGCACGCGCGAGATCGTGAAGCGCGTGCTCGGCGCCGCGAGCTGTCGCGGCGGCTCGGGCAAGGTCCACGCGAGCGCGAGGCCGAGCAGCGAGAAGGCCGACGCGACGCCGAACAGCACCTGGAAGCTCGCGTGATGCAGGATCTGCTCGCCGATCGTCGGCGCCAGCGCGTGCGTGGTGAGCGTCGAGACGCCGAAGAAGCCGAGCGCGGTCGCGCGGCGATCGGGCGGGGCGAACGCTGCGGCGAGCGTCGAGGCGGCGTTGAAGCCGGCCGCGAAGAACAGCCCCTGCAGCCCGCGCAGGATGAACAGCCACGGCACGATCTCGTTCACGAAGGCGAAGCCGAGCGACACCAGCGCCATGCCGAGCAGTCCGATGCGCAGGAAGACGCGGCAGCCGACCCGGTCGATCAGCAGGCCGACCACGAACACGCCGACCAGGCTCAGGATGCCGAGCGAGCCCATGACGAAGCCGACGGTGCGGTCCGAGCCGCCGAGCGCGCGCACGTGCAGCGGCAGCAGGAAGAAGGTGGCGAACGTCATGAAGAAGCAGAAGTTCGCGGCGGTGAGGCGCAGGAAGCGTCCCGACAGGACGGGCGTGGACTCCATAGGCATTGCCGTTGCGCGTTAGCTGTCGCGGATCGGCGCGCCGGACGCAAACGAGATCAAGCGGACGCGCCGGCGGGTCGATACCAACAGCAGCTGCGTGTACCGCGTGGCGGGGAGGAACCGGCATGTCGCAATTTCTCGAGGTCATCGAGTGGCTCGATGAGACCGGGACCGAGATCGTGCACCGCGTCCCCGAGGACGGCTCCGGTGAGACCAAGCTCGGTGCGCAGCTCGTCGTGCGCGACAGCCAGGCGGCGATCTTCTTCCAGGGCGGACGCGGTCTGGACGTCTTCGGACCGGGCCGGCACACCCTGTCGACGCTCAACCTGCCGATCCTGACCAAGGTCCTGTCGCTGCCCTGGGGCTTCACCAGCCCGTTCCGCGCCGAGGTCTACTTCGTCAATCTCAAGGTCTTCACCAACCTGCGCTGGGGCACCAAGGACCCGGTCGCGTTCAAGGACCGCGAGCTCGGGCTGGTGCGGCTGCGCGCCTTCGGCGCGTTCACGATGAGGATCGTCCAGCCGCTGCTGTTCGTGAACAGCCTGGTCGGAACGCAGGGCGTCTTCGCGACCGCCGACATCGACGGCTATCTGCGCGAGGTCGTCGTCTCGCGCTTCAACGACTACCTGGGCGAGAACGTCGACACCGTGCTCGAGCTGCCGCAGCGTTACGACGAGATGGGTGCGGCCGTACGCAAGCGTCTCGCCGACGACTTCGGCAAGTACGGCATCGAGCTGGTCGACTTCCTGATCGGCCGCATCACACCGCCCGAGGAGGTGCAGAAGATGATCGACGGCCGCGCCGGCATGGCCGCGGTCGGCGACCTCGACGCCTATCTCAAGTTCCGCGCCGCAAACGCGCTCGGCGATGGCGGCAACGGCGGCGGCAACGCTGGTGGCGCCGGCCCCGCGCCGGGCAACGGCGGCGGTGGCGGCGCCGGCAACGCGATGGAGGTCGGGCTCGGCGCGGGGCTCGGCATGCTGCTGCCGGGCATGGTGCTGCGCTCGCTGCGCGGCGACCCGATCACCTCGCCGGCGATGCTCGAGCGGGAAGGTCTGCACTGCCCCGAGTGCCACGCCGCGGTCGCGCCCGACGGCCGCTTCTGCGCGCGCTGCGGTCATCAGATGGTGGTGGCGCGCAAGTGCCCGCAGTGTGCGAAGAACGTCACGGCGCTGGCCAACTTCTGTCCGTCGTGCGGCGTCGACCTGAGCAGCAAGCTGGCCTGTGCGAGCTGCGCCACGCCGTTGCCGCCGGGCACGCGCTACTGCTTCCAGTGCGGCGAGAAGGTCGCGGTGCCCGGTCAAGCGCCGCCGCCCGCTCCTTGACGCCGGTGTCGGCGGTCGCGACGCCAGGAAGCGTCGCCGCCGCCGCGGGCTTCGTCGTCGCCTCGAGCTGTCCGCGCTGCGGCGCGCCGCTGGACTTTGCCGAGGGCAGCAACGCCGTGCGCTGCACACACTGTGCGTCGATGCTGCTGGTGACCGGGCGACGGTGCGTGCTGAGCTACGTGATCGACGCGCGGGTCACACCCTCCGAGGCGCGTACGCTCGCCGGCTTCACGCACGCCGCGGGCGCGACCCCGATCCGCGTCGCCGAGCCGCGCTTGACGTACGTTCCCTGACTACCGGCTGAGCGCCGAGGAGGTCTTCTGGCACCGCGAGCAGCGTGTGCCTGCGCGCCAGCCGCTCGACCTGCAGCCGGGCGATCTCGGCGACGAGCTCGCGCGCCTCGTCGCTGGTCCGCCGTGCGCGCTCGAGCACGAGCGTACGATCGCGCTCGCGAACCGCACCATCGAGCGCAACTTCCTCGCCTGTGACCTGGGCCGCGCTCGCCAGCTGGTCGCTCGGCGTCCGTCCGGGCGTGCTGCACCTGCAGCTCTGCAGCGCGCGCACCTCGAGCAGCAGGGCGTCGTGCTGCGTCCGACCCTGGCGGCGGACGCTGCGCTCGCGCGCGCTCTCGAGCCCATCGCCGACCTCGATGTGATCCATCGCGAGGTGCTGCGCAGCGTCCTGGCGCTGGTCTACTTTCCGCTGTGGATCGTCGCGACCGGCACCACCGCGGCGCCGCGGGTGACCGTCGTCGACGGCGTCAGCGGCGCAATCGTCGCGCGCGACGCCGATCCGGCGCCGCTCGCGGCGCTCGCGGGCGCGGGCGAGCCGGCGGAGCGCGTGCTCGGCTTCCGGCCGCTGTGCTGCCCGAACTGCGGCTGGGACCTGCCCGTGCGCGCACTCGACGTCGTGTTCCACTGCGCGTCGTGCGAGCGCACGTGGGAGCTGGTCGGCGAGGATCTCGAGTCGATCTCCAGCGACGTCGTCGGCTGCGACGGCGGCGCGCTCGTCGGATGCGACGGTGCGGTGCCGTATCTGCCGGTATGGCAGGTCGACGGCAGCGTGACCGCCGACCGGCGCTGCGCAGCTCTCCCGCAGCGCTTGTTCGCGCCGGCCTTTCGCTGGCGTGCGCTCAAGAATCTCTGCGACCTCGGCGCTCGCCTCGCGCGCCGTGCGCCGCGACCGGAGGCCGCGCCGAGCAACGCCGTGCCGCTCGTCGGCTGCGCGCTCGATCGCCAGGACGCGCTGACGATGGCGCGCCTGGTCGCACTACGGATGCTGATCGACGATGCCGGCGTCCGGCGCGGAGTGGGGCTCGCCAAGGGCGTCCCGAGCCTGGCGATCGAAGCGCCGCAGACGCGGCTCCTCTGGCTGCCGTTCGCGGGCGACGCCTACTCGGTGCGCGATCCGTTCACGGGCTACGCCCTGCCGCGCCGCGCGGTCGCGGCCGCGCTGGCGTAGTTCCACGACGAGACCCGTCTCCTCGCCCCATCGGCAAAGCCCGACGGGGCCACACGGTTGTCGCCGAGCGGGGCACTGCCCCGCTCCTTCACGCGGCGAAGCCGCGCGAAGCTTCCTCACCCCGCTCGCTTCGCTCGGCCGCGCTGCGCGCGGATCCGTTCTCGAGTCGGACTCCTAGCCCTGCTGCGTGATCCAGACGCGGATGTAGGTCGGACAATCCTTGAGCTCGATGCCCGAGGCCTCGCACTGGGCGAGAAACGGCACCACCTCCGGCGCGACCAGGGTGACCCCGGCGAGGTCGAGCACCACGCGGCTCGGCTGCTCGCCCTGCGCCTTCGATCGGCTGCTCGCCTTCGATCAGTGCTGCGAGGTCCGCAACGTGGCTTGCCTCGACGCGCCCGCTCAGGGCGAACCCGACCCGGCTGGCTTCCGTCCAGCGCTGGATCCTCAACATGAAGGCCGATCCGGTCCGCGAAGATGGTGCATGCCCGGTCAGCGGTATCCGTGCCAGGAGACGGCGCACGGGACCTGAGTGGGGTTCGACCTCGCTCCGGCCTGCTCGCTTTTCGAGCATTCGAAAATTTTCGAAGTTTCACGAGCTTCAGCTTCGGGATCGCGCATAGTGTGCGTCCAAAGCGCCGTGTTCGCGAAGAAATCCCAACGACGAGAGCTGGCCTTCGCCATGCTCGGAGCTCGGCAGGTACACCCGCGCCAGCGCCTGCCGGGATCGCTCGGGTGCGGGTAGGGCCATGCCAACCACGGTCTTTGGCCGGCAACCCGAGAGGGAACGGGTGGAACCAGCGGACGTGAGCCGCGCGGCGCAGAAGTCTCGTAGCCCGACCGAAGCGCCGGCTGGCGCGCAGTCGCGGTTCGCCGCGGCGATCCGTCACGGCGCGCACGCGCCGGACGCAGCACGTGCGCGCTCGGGCGCGAGCCGCGGCGCGGAGTTCGCCGCCGCCGATCTCGCCGCGTACGAGCTCGAGACGCTATGGCAGGACGGCGAGCTGACCATCGCGCGGCGCGTGCCGCGCGCCGGCGACGGGCGTCCGCCGCTGCTCACGATCGGATCCGAGCTCGAGCAGCTCGGGCCGGCAAGCCGCACGCGGCTCGAGCGCACCTGGGCGCTGCGCGACATCCTCGAGTCGAGCTGGGCGACGCGGCCGCTGGCGCTGCTCGAGCAGCAAGGACGTCCGCTGCTGGTGCTCGAGCACCCGGACGGCACGCTGCTCTCCCGGCTCGTCGGCGAGCCGTGGGAGGTGACGTCCTTCCTCCGCGTGGCGATCGGCCTGGCGACGGCGCTGGCGCGGCTGCACGCGCGCGGCCTCATCCACAAGGACATCAAGCCGGCCAACCTGCTGGTGAACCCGCGACCGGCGCCGTCCGGCTCACCGGCTTCGGCATCGCCTCGCGCCTGCCGCGCGAGCGCCAGGCGCCCGAGCCGCCCGAGTTGATCGCCGGCACGCTCGCCTACATGGCGCCCGAGCAGACCGGACGCATGAACCGCTCGATCGATTCGCGCAGCGATCTCTACTCGCTCGGCGTCACGTTCTACGAGATGCTGACCGGCGCGCTGCCCTTCACCGCCGCCGATCCGATGGAATGGGTGCACTGCCACATCGCGCGCCAGCCCGATGCCGCCGGGCGAGCGCGTCGCGGCTGTCCCGCGCCGCTCTCGGCGATCGTCATGAAGCTGCTCGCCAAGACCGCCGAGGAGCGCTACCAGACCGCCGCCGGCGTCGAGGCCGATCTCCGGCGCTGCCTGGCCGCAGTGGGAGTCGCGCGGGCCGCATCGACGCCTTCGCGCTCGGCGCGCACGACGCGCCGGATCGGCTGCTGATCCCGGAGAAGCTGTACGGCCGCGAGCGCGAGATCGACACGCTGCTCGCCGCCTTCGATCGCGTCGTCGCGCAGCGGCCGGCCGGAGCTGGTGCTGGTCTCCGGCTATTCCGGCATCGGCAAGTCCGTCGGTGGTGCAACGAGCTGCACAAGGCGCTCGTTCCGCCGCGCGGCCTGTTCGCCTCCGGCAAGTTCGACCAGTACAAGCGCGACATCCCGTACGCGACGCTGGCGCAGGCGTTCCAGAGCCTGATCCGGCCGCTCCTCGGCAAGAGCGAGGCCGAGCTGGCCGCGTGGCGCGACGCGCTTCGCGAGGCGCTGGGGCCGAACGGCCAGCTCATCGTCGACCTCGTCCCGGAGCTGGAGCTCATCATCGGCGAGCAGCCGCCGGTCCCCGAGCTGCCGCCGCAGGACGCGCAGAGCCGCTTCCAGCTGGTGTTCCGGCGCTTCCTCGGCGTCTTCGCCCGGCCGGAGCATCCGCTCGCGCTCTTCCTCGACGATCTGCAGTGGCTCGACGCGGCGACGCTCGACCTGCTCGAGCGACCTGTTGACCCAGCCCGAGGTCTGCGGCACCTGCTGCTGATCGGCGCCTACCGCGACAACGAGGTCGACGCCGTCGCACCCGCTGCGCGCGCAAGCTCGACGCGATCCGCAGGCCGGCGCGCGCGGTCGCAGGAGATCGTGCTCGCGCCGCTCGGCCGCGACGATCGTCGGCCAGCTGCTCGGCGGACGCTCTGCACTGCGAGCCGGAGCGCGCCGCGCCGCTGGCGCAGCTGGTGCACGAGAAGACCGGCGGCAATCCGTTCTTCGCGATCCAGTTCCTCGCGCGCGCTGGCCGACGAGGGCCTGCTCGCCTTCGACCACGACGCGGCGCGCTGGCCCTGGGACCTCGACCGCATTCACGCCAAGGGCTTCACCGACAACGTCGTCGACCTCATGGTCGGGAAGCTGAGCCGCCTGCCGCGCCGAGACCCAGGAGGCGCTGCAGCAGCTCGCCTGCCTGGGCAACAGCGCCGAGATCGACGACGCTTGGCGCTCGTCCTCGGGACGTCCGCGGAGCGAGATCCACGCGCGCTCTGTGGGAGGCCGTGCGGCCGGAGCTCGTCGCAGCGCCAGGACGGCGCCTACCGATTCCTGCACGACCGCGTGCAGGAGGCCGCCTACTCGCTGATCCCGGAGGAGCAGCGCGCCGCGGCCCATCTGCGCATCGGCCGGCTGCTCGCGGCGCACACGCCGCCGAGGAAGCGCGAGGAGAGCGATCTTCGAGATCGTCAATCAGCTCAATCGCGGCGCGGCGCTGATCACCGTCGCCGGCGGAGCGCGAGCAGCTCGCCGAGCTCAATCTGATCGCCGGCAAGCGCGCCAAGGCGTCGACCGCCTACGCCTCGGCGCTCGACGTATCTCGCCGCCGGCGCGGCGCTGCTGCCGGACGACTGCTGGGAGCGCCGGCTACGAGCTCGCCTTCGCGCTCGAGCTGCAACCGCGCCGAATGCGAGTTCCTGACCGGCGAGCTGGCGGCAGCGGAGGAGCGCCTGGCGGCGCTGTCGGCAGCGCGCCGCGAACGCTGGTCGATCGCGCCGCCGTCACCTGCGCTGCGCATCGACTCTGTACACGACCCTCGATCAGAGCGACCGCGCCGATCGCGGTCGGTCTCGACTATCTCCGGCAGGTCGGCATCGACTGGTCGCCGCATCCGACGGAGGAGGAGGTGCGCGCGGAGTACGAGCGGCATCTGGCGCCAGCTCGGCGAGCCGCTCGATCGAGGAGCTGCTCGATCTGCCGCTGATGACCGATCCGGTCGCGCGCGCGACGATGGATGTTCTGACCGCGCTCGCAGCCGCCGGCGCTGTTCACCGACGCGAACCTGCTCCGCCTGGTCGTCTGCGGATGGCGAACCTCAGCCTCGAGCACGGCAACAGCGACGGCTCCTGCTTCGCCTATGTCTCGCTCGGCATGATCCTGGGCCGCGCTTCGGCGACTACCAGGCGGCGGCCCGCTTCGGCCAGCTCGGCTTCGATCTGGTCGAGACGCGCGGCTTCGATCGCTTCCAGGCCCGGGTCTATCCTGAGCTTCGCGAACGTCGTCACGCCCTGGACGCAGCCTGTCCGCGCGGCCTCGCGTGTGCTGCGGCGCGCCTTCGAGGCCGCGCAGGAGACCGGCGACCTCACCTTCGCCGCCTACGCGCGCAACACCTCGATCACGAACCTTCTCGCCGCCGGCGCCCCGCTCGGCGAGGTCGAGCGCGAGGCCGAGGACGCGCTCGCGTTCGCGCAGAAGTCGCGGCTTCGGCCTCATCGCCGACATCATCACCGGGCAGCTCGCGCTCATCCGCACGCTGCGCGGCCTGACGCCGGACTTCGGCTCCTTCGACGACGCCGAGTTCGAGCGGCTGCCGTTCGAGCGCCACCTCGACGCGAGCCCGCACCTGGCGATCGCCGCGTGCCGCTACTGGATCCGCAAGCTGCAGGCGCGCTTCTTCGCCGGCGACTACGCGGCCGCCCTCGAGGCCGCCGCGAAGGCGGAGCGCGCTGCTCTGGACGTCGCTGTCGCTCTTCGAGCTGGCCGAGTATCATTTCTACGCCGCGCTGGCGCGCGCCGCGGCACTGCGATGCGCTCGCGGCGGCGGAGCGGCCGCGGCATCTCGAGGCGCTGCAGGCCCACCACCGGCAGCTCGCGGTGTGGGCCGAGAACTGCCCGGAGAATTTCGCGAACCGCGCGGCGCTGGTCGGCGCGGAGATCGCGCGCCTCGAAGGCCGCGAGCTCGACGCCGAGCGCCTCTACGAAGAGGCCATTCGCTCGGCGCGCGCGAGACGGCTTCGTCCAGAACGAGGCGCTCGCCAACGAGCTCGCCGCGCGCTTCTACGCGGCGCGCGGCTTCGAGACGATCGCCCACGCCTATCTGCGCAACGCCCGCCACTGCTACCTGCGCTGGGGCGCCGACGGCAAGGTGCGGCAGCTCGAGCAGCTCCACCCGCATCTGCGCGACGAGCCGGCGCTGCTCGAGCCGACCGAGCACGATCGGCGCACCGGTCGAGCAGCTCGACCTCGCGACCGTGCTCAAGGTGTCGCAGGCCGTGTCGGGCGAGATCGTCCTCGACAAGCTGATCGACACGCTCATGCGCATCGCGCTCGAGCATGCCGGCGCCGCGCGCGGCCTGCTGATTCTGCTCGCCACGGCGACGAGCTGCGCATCGAGGCGGAAGCCACGACCGCCGGCGACGCGGTCGAGGTCGCGCTCGCGCGAGGCGCCGTGTGACGCCGCGGCAGCTGCCCGAATCGGTCCTCCGCTACGTCGTGCGGACCCGCGAGAGCGTGATCCTCGACGACGCCGCGGCGCAGCAACCCGTTCTCGGCCGACCCCTACATCCGGCGCAGCGCGATGCCGCTCGATCCTCTGCCTGCCGCTGGTCAAGCAGGCCAAGCTGATCGGCGTGCTCTATCTCGAGAACAGCCTGGCGTCGCACGTCTTCACGCCGGCCCGGATCGCGGTGCTGGAGCTGCTGGCCTCGCAGGCCGCGATCTCGCTGGAGAACGCGCGTCTACGACGATCCACCAGCACGAGCACGAGCTACGGACTCTGATCGACGTCGTGCCGCAGCAGATCTTCATGCTGCGCGCCGACCTGAGCATGGAGTACGCCAACGGCCCGATCCTCGACTACCACGGCGCCGCGCTGAAGGACGCCCTGTTCGCGAGCGACCTCGAACACCGCGATCGCGCCCTCCATCACCCGGACGATCTGCTGTACCTCCGGGAGGAAGGAGGTCGAGCGCTCTCGCGGGGCCTGCCGATGCAAGTGGAGGGTCGGCTCCTCGGCGCCGACGGCGAGTACCGCTGGTTCCTCATCCGCATGAACCCGCAGCGCGACGAGCACGGTCACATCGTGCGCTGGTACGGCACGCGCACCGACATCCACGACCGCAAGGTCGCGGAGGAGCGCGTGCAGCACCGTGAACCAGAGCAACGGAGCTCGCGCAAGTTCCTTAACGCTCATGGCCGCGGCTGCACGAGATCCGTGAGGACGATCGCGCCGACAGTGCGCCCCTCCCCGTCGGCGACCGGGAGCCGGTCGACCCGGCGTGCGATCAGCGTCGCAGCGCTTCGCGCAGGCTGGCGGAGATCGCGATCGGCTCGCCGACAGCGGTTTCGCCGGACGGACGAACGCGGCCACCGTGTCGAGGCCGAGCAGCTTGATGCCGATGTCGCTGCGGACGACGAAATCGGAGACGAAATCGGTGGCGGGATGCGACAGGATCTCGCGTGCCGTGCCGACCTGGACGAGGCGGCCCTGGTCGAGGACAACGATGCGCGTGGCGAGGCGCAGCGCCTCGTCGATGTCATGCGTGACGAGAAGAATCGTCTTGCCCGACGCCTTGTGAATGCGGGCGATCTCCTGTTGCAGCGCGTCCCGCGTGACGGGATCGAGCGACCCGAACGGTTCGTCCATGAGCAGCACCGCCGGGTCGCCTGCCAACGCCCGCGCCACGCCGACCCGCTGCTGCTGGCCGCCCGACAGCTGGTGCGGATAACGGCGGCGAAACGTTTGCGGTGCGAGATGCAGAAGCTCCAGGAGCTCGGTGACGCGGTCGCGGATCCGCGCGCGCGGCCAGCCCAGCAAGTCCGGCACCGTCGCGATGTTCTGTTCGACGGTCCAGTGCGGGAACAGGCCGATCGACTGGATCGCGTATCCCATGCGCCGGCGCAACGCTTCCGGTTCGAAGCGCCGGATCTCCTCGCCGGCAAACAGGATGCGACCGCGATCGTGCTCGACCAGCCGGTTGACCATCTTGAGCGTCGTGGACTTGCCCGAACCGGAGCGGCCGATCACGACGACGAATTCGCCCTCTTCGATCGTCAGCGAAAGGTCGTCGATGGCGACACGACCGTCGAACGACTTGCCGACGTGCTCGAACGCGATCATCCGGCGGGCGCGACTCGGTAGCTCGCGAGGATCTGGAAGGCCGCATCGACGACGACCGCCAGCGCAACGACGGGTATGACGCCGAGCAGGACGAGGTCGAGCGCGCCACTCGCGAGGCCCTGGAACACGAGCGCGCCCATACCGCCGGCCCCGATCAACGCCGCGACGACCGCGAGGCCCACTGCCTGCACGGCAGCAATTCGCAATCCGGAAAGGAATACCGGCAGCGCGATCGGCAGCTCGACCTTGCGGAAGATCTGGCCTCGGCTCAGTCCCATCCCCGTGGCGGCTTCGACGACGGGTCGTGGCACCTGCCCGAGGCCGGCCACGGTGCTCCGGACGACCGGCAACAACGAATAGAGGATGAGCGCGACGACCGCCGGCGCCATCCCGATGCCGCTGATTCCGAGTCGACGCAAACCCGGCACCGTGGAGGCAACGAGTGCAAGCGGCACCATGAGGAGACCGAACAATGCAATCGACGGGATTGTCTGAATGACATTGAGCACGGCGAAGACGGGCACCTGCGATTGCGCGCGGCGATAGAGCGCGATGCCGAGCGGAATGCCGACGAAGAGCGTCGGCAGCAGCGCGGCGACGACGATTTCGATGTGCCGGCCGAGTGCCACGTGAAAGACGTCTTTGCGGGTCGCGTACTCTCTCAAGACCGAGAGCTGGTCAAGCTCGCCGGCGAGCAGCAGCGCGACGATGGGCAGCAGCACGGTCAGATGCGCGAGCACGGCGACGACCGGGCCAAGGCGAAGCCGCTCGATGGCGTCGACCGCGGCGAGCCACACGATGAGCGCGAGCAGCCAGAAGCCGCCACCGAACGAAGTCCGGCTGGTCGCCGGCGCGGTTTCGGCGAGGCGCGCCGCGTGGACGCCGGCAAGCCACGTGAGACCGAACAGCAACAGCGTCGCGGCGATGGCAACCGCCGCGTGCGTGCGCTGCCGTTGTGGCAGGAAGATTCCCACGACCAGAACCGTCGCCGGCAGGCAGCAGCAGGGAGCCACAGGCGCCGGCAATCTGCGCGAGGGGAAATCGCGGTGCGGGTTACCAGCCGGTTGGGGGCCACGGTCAGGAACGCGAGGCCCCAGACTGCGGCGAGCGCGCCGACCGCGAGGACGAGAAGAACGCGGTTCATCGCGCGAGCGCCTAGCCGCGCGTCACTTGATGAAGCCCTTGGCCCTCAGATAGGTGGCGGCCACCTGTTTCGCGTCCTGCCCTTCGATGGCGATCTTCGCGTTGAGCGTCTGCAGCGTCGGCGTATCGAGCGAGGCGAATACCGGGGCCAGCGTGTCCTTGATCTTGGGATAACGATTGAGCACATCGGCACGAACGATGGGGGCCGGCGCGTAGATCGGCTGGATACCTTTGGGATCCTCCATGATCACGAGGCCCAGCGCCGCGAGCGCGCCGTCGGTGCCGTAGGCCATCGCGCCGTTGACGCCCGACGTTCCTTCGGCGGCCGCCTTGATGGTCACCGCCGTGTCGCCGCCCGCAAGCGTCAGGATCTGGTCCTGGCCCAGCTTGAATCCGTACGCCGCCTGGAACGCCGGCAGCGCATCGGAGCGCTCGACGAATTCGGCGGAGGCGGCAAGCTTGAACCGCCCCCCCGAAGAAACCCACTTGCCGAGATCGGCAAGCGACTTCAATTGATTCGCCGTGGCGACGTCCTTGCGCACGGCAATGGCCCACGTGTTGTTGGCCGGCGCCGGCTCCAGCCAGACGATCCTGTTCTTCTCGAAGTCGAGCGCCTTGACTCTTTCGTAACCTGCTTTCGCGTTCTTCCATGCCGGATTCTTGTCGTCGGCGAAGAAGAACGCGCCGTTTCCCGTGTATTCGGGATAGATGTCGATCTCGCCGGCGGTGATCGCGCCGCGCACGATCTTGGTCGTCCCCAGCTGCACCTTGTTCTCGGTCTTGATGCCATTGGCTTGCAGCACCTCAATGATCATGTTCCCGAGCAGCGATCCTTCGGTATCGATCTTCGAGCCAACGCGGACAGGCGGTGCCGATTGCGCGGTCGCCGGGCCCGCGAAAATCGCGATCGCGCACGCGCTGACTGCAAGTCGCAAGAGCAAGGAGTTCATGTCGGCTTCCTCGCGATTCGAGGGGGCTATGCTACACCGCCATTGCCGGATTCCTGTTTTCGACGGACCCACGCATAGGCGCAGGCCCCGGCCGCCAGCGCCGCAGCCGCTGCGGCCAATGCCGCCGCGCGGAAGGGAACGGCAAGGGCCGCGCCGTGCGCGGCGAGCGCGCCGCCGAGCAGCGCCGTCGCGATGAGACCCCCAACCCTGGCGATCGCACTGTTGAATCCGGACGCGACGCCGGTGTGCTGCGGGTCCACCGAAGAAAGCACCGCGGTGGTGAGCGGCGCAACGGCTATCGCCATGCCAAGAGACATGACCAGCAAGGACGGGAACGCCATCGTCCAATAGCTTCCATCGCCCGTGATCCTGATCGTCATCGCGCATCCGATCGCCGCGATCATCGGGCCGACGGTCAGCGGCAACCGCGGGCCAATCCTCGCGGCCAGCCCACCCATCGTCGATGAGCCCAACGCGATGACGAGCGGCAAGGGCAGCAGCGCCGCACCGGCTTCGGTTGCCGAATAGCTGCCCGACTCGATCAGCACATAGGGAACGAGGACGAGCATGGCGCTCAACGCGCCGTAAAGCAGCAGCGTGAGCAGCGTCAGCCCGATGAAGTTGGAAGACCCAAAGAGCGTCGTGGGCACCATCGCGCGATCATCGAGACGGCGCTCGACGACGACAAACAGCACGAGGCAGGCAACGCCCGCGCCAACGGCGATCATCGTCGCCGGCGAAGCGCGGTCTGAGGCGGTGAGCACGGTGAGTCCCAATGTGAGTGCTGCAAGACCCAGCGTGGCCAGCGCTCCGCCGGCGAAGTCGAGCGGCCCGTGCCCGGCGTCACGCTCGTTTGGCACGTAGCGAAGCGCCAGGACGATTGCGCCGAGCGCAAGCGGGAGATTGATGAGGAAAATGGCGCGCCATCCGAAGGTGTCGATCAGTATGCCGCCCACGACGGGCCCGGCGGCGCCCGCGGCGGCGCCGACCGCGGCCCATATGCCGATGGCTCGGCCACGCGCCTCGCCGCCGAATGTCGCGCCGAGAATCGCCAGGCTGTTCGGCAAGAGAAAGGCGGCGCCGATCCCCTGGAGTACGCGGCCGGCGAAAAGCCAGACCATGTTCGGCGCGAGCGCACAGCCCAAAGACGCGAGCGCAAAGAAAGCCGTTCCGACAACGAGGAGCCGACGCCTGCCGTAGAGATCGCCGGCGGCGCCGCCGATCAGAAGCAGCGCGCTCAATGGCAGCAGGTAGGCATTCACGACCCAAGCGAGCGCGCCACCGCTTTCATCGAGGCTGCGGCCCATCGCCGGCAACGCGACGTTGACGACCGATCCGTCGATAAACGCCAGGCTGGACGCGAGGATCGTGGTGGTGAGAATCCACCGCGCGTGGTCCGGCCTCGCCTCCGCGGGCGGCGCGATCGAGCCGGCGATTGCGCGGTCACACGGTGGGTATGCGGCCATTGGCGCGTGGAACAGTGCGGCGGCGGACGCCTTGCCTCGATGATCTCATGCGGCGCCGATTGACTTGCCCTCACCGGCCCCAAATACTTCGCGTCGAGGTTGCAATGACTCTCCTATGACTCGTTCCGAAACGACCGCCATGTCGCGCCTGATGAGAGGACTGACGCTTGCCGCGGTGTTGATCGTCGCCACGCTCGCTCATGCCGCGGATCCCGCCAAGCAATGGCACGGCATCCTGTCGGAGGACGCGCCGGGATTCGATCCCGCCGGCCCGACCAATACCTCTGCGGCATCCGTCGTCGAGCTGATCTTCGAACGCCTGCTCACCTACGATTATCTCGCGCGACCCGCGAAGCTCGTTCCGATGGTCGCGGAATCGATGCCTGTCGTTGCGGACGAGGGAAAGACGTGGACGGTCAAGCTGCGCGAGGGCGTCTCGTTCGCGTCCGACCCGGCATTCAAGGGGGTGGCGCGCGAGCTGACCGCGCAGGATGTCGTCTATACATTCAAGCGCCTCATGGATCCGACGCAGCGCTCGCCGTATCAGTTCATGATGCGCAACAAGATTGTCGGTCTCGACGACCTGGCTCGCGCGGCGAAAAACGGCAAGCTCGACTACGATGCGCCCATTCCGGGCGTCGAAGCGCTCGATCGCTATACGGTGCGGTTTCGACTGGTCGCGCCCGACTATCGGTTCGGATACCTGCTCGCCCATACGGCCACCGGCATCGTCGCGCGCGAAGTCGTCGATGCGTACGGCAGCGATGTTGGCCGGCATCCGGTCGGCACCGGTCCTTATGTGCTCACGCGCTGGATCCCGGGCACCCGGGCAGTGCTCGACGCCAACCCGGGTTATCGCGGCTTCGTCTGGGACTTCGCACCGGGAACCGATCCGCGCGACAAGGAAATCGTCGCGCAGATGCGCGGCAAGCACATGCCGCAGATCGGACATATCGAGCTGGCGGTCATCGAGGAGGACACGACGTATTGGCTCACCTTCCTTAGCGGCGACCTCGATGTGGTGAACCTGCTGCCGCGATTCCAAGGGACGGCCTTGACCGGCGGCAAGCTTTCGCCCGACCTTGCGGCCAAGGGACTCTCGATCTACCGCGCGCCGCCGCCCGCCGTCGGTTTCACGGCGTTCAACTTTAGCGATCCGGTCGTCGGGGGCTTCGCGCCGGAGAAAGCCGCACTGCGGCGTGCGATCGCGCTCGCCTACAACGGAGACGATCTCGTGAACGTCGTGTACCGCGGCACCGCGACGCGCGCGCAGATGCCGATACCGCCCGGCGTCATCGGCTACGACCCGACGTATCGCAGCGGCAATGCCTACGATCCCGAGCTCGCGAACCGCCTCCTCGACCGTTTCGGATACAAGCGCGGCAAGGACGGCTTTCGCACGCTGCCGAATGGCGGGCCGCTCGAGCTCGTGCGCAACTCGTACACGGGCGGAACCGCGCGCGACGAAGACCTGATCTGGCAGAAGTCGATGGAGCGGATCGGATTGCGCATCCGCACGGACGTGCTGACCGGCGCCGAAAACGCCAAGCGATCGACGACCTGCACGACGATGCTGTTCGGCTGGAACTGGTTTGCCGACTACCCCGACGGCGAGAATTTCATGCAGCTCTTGTTCGGACCGAACAGCCATGAAAGCAATGCCGGCTGCTACCAGTCCGAAGCGTACGACCGTCTCTACCGGCAGGCCGAGGCGCTGCCGGACGGAGCGGAGCGCAACCGCCTTTTCCTCGCGATGACTCGGCAGTCGGAGGCGGATACGGCATGGGTGCTTGGGGTGTACCAAAGTCGCATCGTCGTCATGCAGCCGTGGGTGCTCGGACACAAGACGCACCCGTTCCTGTATTCGGTGCTGCCCTACGTCGACGTCAAGCCGCATTAGCCTCCTTAGGCATTACGGCGGCGATGCCCGCCGCATTCCGCGATACGGCTCATGGGTTCCTGGCGTGGGCCGTCGCCACGGTGGTGACCGCCGCGCTCCTGACCTCCGCCTCGAGCTCCCTTGCCGGCGCGGGCGCGAAGGCAGCGCTCGGCGCCGGCGCCGCGGGCGGACCTGCTGCCATGCAATCGCCCGCCGCTGCGAACGGCGCGCAGTGCCAGCGGCGCTCAGTGGCCCGGGGGAGCCGCTACCTCACCTTCGGTCGTGATCGTCGATCGCTTGCTGCGCGTGGGCCGCCCGTCATCCGACGCGTCCGCCTCGGCAGCAGGCGCCGCCCCGGCAGTGGGAGGGGTCCCCAACGCGGAAGCCGATGGTCGACTTCGTGCGGAATTGGGCCGCGTGTTTACGACGGGCATGACCAGCGGCGCTCTGGCCCCGGCCGATCGCGCTTATGTCGCGCAGGTGATCGCCCTGCAGACCGCGACAGCTCACACACTGAATCGCGCGCTCGGCGCCGTAGCGCCGCGCGTTAGAAGCGCTTTGTAAGGTTCAGCGCGAAAAGCTGTGCCTTCGAGTTGTAGGTCCCGTTGAATACGGCGGTTCCGTTGGGATCCAGGCCATATGTTCCGAAAGGCACGTTCGTGGCAAACGTTCGCTGCGAATATCGAACGTACAGGTATCCCGCGTCGATCTCCCAATCGCCGACGCGCTGCCCGATGCCGGCGCTGAAGCTGTTGTTCATCGGATCCGGAGTCCGCGCGCTGAAATGCGCATCGGGAACCGCGGACGGATCATAGGTGTAGCCCAAACGCAGCGTCGTATCGTCCCCCAACCGGTAGCTCATCCCCACGTGGGTCGCAACGGTGTTGCGCCAATTATTCGTGCTCACTATCGGACTGGGCGCGCTGGGATTCGAGTGATTGATGGTCAGCACGTCGAATCGCGACCACTGCGTCCAGTCGAGATCGATTTCGATTGCGATCTCGGGCGAGACATCCAGGCGAACCCCGCCCTGCAGGATGGCCGGCAGATTCAGTTTTGCACTCGCGGGCGCCGACGCAACGGGTGTCGAAACGCTCCCGTCGATCCGAACGTTCGCCGCAGAACGGTATGCGATGCCGAAACTCCACGGTGACGCCGAGTGAAGCAGTCCGACGCTCCAGCCGAATCCATCGCCGTTTCCACTGAGCCCCAGCGCCTGGCTGTCGAAATTCGTTTCGAGGACGCGGTAGTAGTCGACGCCGACGCCTATTCCGGTTGTGGTTCCGATTTTCGCGCCGATCATCGGCGTCGCCCTGACCAGCTTGATCTTGCTGAGCGTCGGCGCAAGTCCCGCGATGGGTCCCGCGAAGGCCGGAAAACTTCCGGCTGGCCAGTTGGTCTGTTGACCGAAGGGTGTATCGAACGCGACGCCCCAGCGCCAATTGCCCGTAATTCCCGATTCGAAGAAGCCGTTGAGCAGGATCGACGGATTCGATGTGTCGCTGTCGCTGGTGCCTACGGCGTTGGTCACCGAGTTACCCGAGTTGATGCCGACGACCCCGGTGCTCCCCTGGGTTCCGCTGTGGAGCGCAAGGATCGCGGGATTGTAGGGTGTCGCACCCTCTTCGGCCCAATCGGCAACCACGGCGTGTGCCTCCGCAAGGCCGGTCGCCGACTGTGGCGGGACACGGAATCCGTTGGCGTAAACGAGGAGCGGAAAGGCAAGAGCGATGCCGGCCGCCGAAGCCAGCTGCGCCCACACTCGCCACCTCGGCCTCGCCGCGGGAGGCCCGCGCGGCGGGTCTGCCGGAACATTCACGCAGGTCGAATCGTTCATGATCTCTCCCTGTTGAACGGTGAGGTTCGGATAGATTGACGGCACCCGCCGAAGCTTGCAATGCGGCAATGATCGAGGCCGTCGGCCGCACCTCCAGTGTTGCGCGTGTGCAACATCGTGTTCACACGCTCGTCGGCGCGATTGCTGCGAACGCATACGCGCCTTCACGCTGTCGGCCGAAGACGTGCCCACCAAAGGTAGACCTGGCGGAAAAGTGGTCACGTGGCGCCGAGCGCTTCGCAACCTCAGGCGGGTACGACGGGGACCGGCGAGTCCTCGCGCGCACGCTTCACCAATCGCGCGTCGAACAGGACGAAGCGCTCGGCGGCTGCACTGCTGGCGAGATGCAACGCGGCGGCAAAATCGATCACGCGTGCAAGACAGGCGCGCAGCCCCTGCATTTGCGTAACATGGAGGGCATCGAGGTCGCGCGAAATTGGCTGGCTGGATGACGCAGGTAACGAGGGCACGTATCGGATTACGATTCCAGCGTCTCATCCGCGAAGCTCTCGCACAGGCGAGGACCACAGGGATCGACGCCCTACTGGATCGTCGAGGAACCACGATTGACGAAGTCCGAACCGAACCGCAAACGCTCCGCCGGGATCGTCGTGCTGCGACGCGTCCCGGAAGGTTGGCGATTGCTGCTGCTGCGCGCGTTTCGCAACTGGGACTTTCCCAAGGGGCGCATCGAGACGGGCGAGCAGCCGCTCGCGGCGGCGCTGCGCGAGACGCGCGAGGAAACGGGGCTCACCGATCTCGTGTTTTCGTGGGACGAAGATTTTCGCGAGACCGAGCCCTACGCCGGCGGGAAGATCGCGCGCTTTTACCTCGCGCAGACACTCACCGAAAGCATCGAATTGCCGGTGAACCCCGAGCTCGGCCGAGCCGAGCACCACGAGGGGCGGTGGACGAGCTTCGACGAGGCGCGCGAGCTCCTCGCGCCGCGACTGCGGTTCATCGTCGATTGGGCGGAATCTGCGGTGATGCGTTGAGCGCGCGCGGGCCCGCGTTCGCCTTCGGCTACGATCGCCCCGGCCCTAGAGAGGCGTTCCGCGCCCACAGAACGTAGTGGCAATGCCCCGTGCTCCTGCCGCCGCGCGGCATTCTATGACAATAGCATTGCGCCCACAGGCATTTAGGGCTAGTCTTTAAAGCCCTTCCTCACGATGGGACTGACCATGGCCCTCTGGAAAGAGAATACGGCCCCCGCGCGGCCGACCCCCCTCCCGCCCTTCCCCGAAGCCAAGGAACCGGCCCGGTACGACGCACCGCCGAAGCCCGAGGCGGTCAACAGTCCCGCCGCCGCTCCGCCAACACCCGCGAAGCGCGCCGAGCCTGCCGCGCAGCGGAAGGAATCGTTGATCGCGGCCGATATCACCATCGAAGGCAAGATCGAAGGCGGCGGCAGTGTACGCATCGCCGGCAACTTCAAGGGCGATGTCAACGTCCAGGGTGATCTCGCCATCGAGCCCGGTGCCAAGCTGACTGGCAGCGTTCGTGCCGACAACGTCACGATCGCCGGCGAGCTGGAAGGCAACGTCATCGAGGCCGCGCGCGTCGAATTGACGCAGAGCGCGGTGGTGGTCGGCGACGTGAAGGGTGACACGCTGACCGTCGTATCCGGCGCGCGCATGCGCGGTCACGCCGAATTCGGCTGGGGCGACGAGAAGAGCCCCAAAGCAGGCACGAGCACCGGCATCGTGGGGCGCCCCGGCAGCCAATGAACCCCGTGCGCCCGGGCGACCCGGGAGCGACCCGCGCGTGTCCGCACTGCCGGGAGACCATCCTCGAAAGCGCGATGGTCTGCCCGGCGTGCCGGCATCACTTGCGCTACGGCGCGAGCACCGATGCTCCACCGGCGCCGGCGCTCACGCCGCTGTTGATCGAAGGCAACATCCGGCACCCTCCCGACGCGGAGCCGTGGGAGTACACCGTGGTCGTGTCCATCCGCGACGATCTTGGCGTCGAGATCGCGCACAAGCTGATCGGCGTCGGTGCGATCACCGCGAACGAGCAGCGCCGTTTCACGCTGACGGTCGAAGCCGTGCCCACCAAAGGAAAACCCCCCGGAAAGGACGGAACGCGGCACTGAGGGAACTGAGCGGTTCGCGAGAGAACTGGCCGCAAACGGTTTGCGTTGTTGTCAGCTAAAGGGTTATGGTCTTCTATCTCGAGCGGGAAGATCACGTCGACGTTTGGAGGAGGTGCAGCATGCGACGCCACTCACTGCCGTTGTGCGTCACGGCCGCCTGCCTGATCGCACTTGTCACCTGCTCCGAGGCAGCCGAACTTCTGCCCGGCGAATTCATTGTGCGGACCTACCTCAAGAATACGTTCTGGACTGCGCATGACACCGACCGCGCCGATGCTCTCGACGCCGTCGTCACCACCGCGACGTCGGTCGGGCCCAACGAGAGGTTCAGGCTGACGCTCACTCCGCCCAACGACGTCATGTTCCAGACGGCGGGCGGACACTATCTGAGCGCCAGCGGCAACATTCGTCCCGGCAACGGCGATCCGCGCAGAGCGCTGCAGACGTACACGATGTCAGACCTCGGCACGGCCCACTTCAAATTGGTCAATCCCTACCGCCAGGCCGGCCATACCAACATCGTCATGCCCTGGATGGGTTACTTCACCATCCAGACCGCCAGCCCGTACTTTCTGACCGCAGTCGGCGGCGGCGGCCAGTCGACAGCCGCCTTTCATACCGATGCCCTGCACACGAAGGAATGGGAGTTTTTCTGGGTGCTGAAATGCGGCGACCTGGGAACGGGATATGTGTACAGCTTCAGGCCCGCAGGGACCGGTTCCCCTGACCAGGCCAAGGAGCGTTGGCTCTTCACGCGCAACCTTGGCGAAGGGCGAACGACCACGCATTGGGGAGACTATCCGACGGGATACAGGCTCATCCGGCAGGATGACGGCACGTACGCGTTTGAGTACCAGCTGACGCGCACCAAGGTCACCTACATAACGGCCGTCGGCGGAGGAGGCATCGCTCACGGGGACAACCTGCACGCGGATGCGACGTGGATCAAGGCCTGGGAAAAATTCAGGGTCGTGGACCGGGGCGACTGCACCTATACCGTCCAAACCGTCAACAACTGGTTCCTCGGCGTCAACATGAGCACGGGAGAAGCCTCCACCCGGATAAGCGACCCCGACGCGGCGCCGTCGATCGGCTATGCCGCGAGGTACGAGCTGGTCATGCGGTTTCCGCGGCCCTGAACAGTGCTTCTTCTCCCAGGGCGCAGGAAACCGGACTGACCGATCTCGTATTTTCGTGGGGCCACGATCGTACGCAACGGTTATTAGTTGTCCTCAGGGGAGAGTTTCCTAGGTAGCAGGGTCGATGGGACGCCGTCCATGCGCCCCTCTGAGAGCTGGCGGGTTGCCTACGTTTGCAGAGACGATGAGAGGACTCTCAACGGAGACTGTCATGCGTAAATTGCTCGCATTGGTCTTGGCGCTTGGTCTCGTAGCACCCGCCGTCTCGCAACAGATCAACTCGAAGGACGTGTTGTCGGGGTTCGCCCTGCGTGACAACTTTCGTGACCGGCGAACCGTCAACCGCAACCTGTTCGCCGAGCGGCTCGTAGAGAAAACGCCCATAGAGATCCAACTCACCACCGGCGTTGGCTACAGCGACGCCGGCGGCGGCGTGAGCACGACCAGCTTGCCGCAGGCCTTCGAGATCGACTTCAACAACATCGACACGAACGTCCTGATCGCCATCGACGCCTACGACTGGGGCCGAGCGCCGAACGCGAACGTTTCCGGCGTGGGCGATCCGTCGGTGGAGGTTGTGCGTCGGCTGTATTGCAGCACAAAGGAGTGTGATACGAATTTCGACTCGATTTCGGTGTCGGCTGCCGTCACGGTGCCTTCCGGCAGTGATGTCAGTGGGGGCACCGCCGGGCAAACGCTGAAGTTCCTGTGGGGCCATCGGCTCGTCGCCGACCGGACCGAGCTCACTGTGCGGCTCGACCACATCAACAACGTGCGGGAAGGTGTCAGCAACTACGCGACCACGGGTAAGCTTTATTACCAGCACGACTTTGCCGCTGACCACCATGTGTTCGCGAACGTCGCCTACAGCTACCAGTCCGGGACAAGCGGTGTGACCGTGGCCGGTGCCGGAGTCGACTTCCCGATCTGCGGTCACTCTCTGGGGCCGTTCAAGAGCATCGGTGGCACTCTCCTCGGGTCGTGCGCTCTTTCCGGGCCGCATCATTGCGGCCGAGTCGAGCTGGACTTCGTGCTGCCGTTCAACTGATCCTTTACCGTGTACGCACTGACGCCAGGCGACGTCAGCTTGGCGACATTTGAGTGGGTTGTGGGTAAGACTCGTTTTACGTGCTTAGTAAGCTTTGGAGAATCTTTGTGTACAGCTTTGGCCATGCGCCTCTTTTGCGCGCGATCGACGTACACGGTCTCATCCGTCTCTCGCGCGCCGCTCAATCGTTGCTTGTCCCCGTCACACCCGCATTTCCTTGCGCGTTCCTTTCTGGCACACTGACCGGGCTCGGGGAGAGCGCCTCTGGGCATGAAAGGATCCCTATCAATCACCGGAGAGAGTGATGGCCACAAGATCTGCAGGTAAGAAGACGTCGGCAAAGAAAAAGACGCCGGGAAAGAAGCGGAAAACGAAAAAGGGCGTGACCGTGGCGCTGTTCATCAATCCCGATGATCTAACGGCCACTCAACGGGAACAGCTGCGGGACTTCCTAGATTCGATCGGGATTGACGTGATTGCAATTTCGGAAAGACATTAAGCGCCCTGATCGCAGTCGCCGTGAGTCAGTAGGCACCCGACGACATGCGCGAGCATCCAAGCAATGTACGGGCGGCGCCTGACAATGCCTGGTATGCCGAACAAACCGCTCCAACGGTTGGCATCCAGCTTCCGCTGGCAGCCGCCAGAGGAGACGCTCGCGCGCGCCCGGTCTTTGATGCCGAAGCTCGGCATCTCGCGCGTGACCGACATTACCCGCATGGACCGTCTCGGCGTGCCTGTGTACGCGAGTGTCCGGCCGCGCGGAAGAACGTTGCGTGTGCACGCGGGCAAGGGCACTCTCCCGTTGGAAGCCCAGGTCGGCGCGCTGATGGAGGCGATCGAATACGCGGCGGCCGAACCGCAGCTTAGCCGACCGAAGACGCGACTGCTCACGGTGGCCGACCTCGTGCGGCAATTCGAGGGGGACCTAACGTGGATGGATTTCGCCCCGAAGTTCGGTGCGCGACCAGATTCGAACGACATCCTCGAGACGGTTCCATGCCGCGATTTGTTCCGACAACGGAAGCTCGCCATACCCGCCGAGCTTGTTTTCGTGCCTTATGAACGCGATGGTGCTCGATCGTTCTTCGGATGGTCGACAAACGGCCTGGCATCCGGCAATTCGCTCGAAGAGGCGACCATACATGGATTGCTCGAAGTCATGGAGCGCGACGCAATTTCAATGAACAAGGCTCGCGACAGGTCGGAATCGGTCGACCCCCGAGATCTGCCGTCACACTTTGCAGCACTCGCTGCCCAATGGCAGGAGCTAGGTGTGCGACTTGCGGTGCGCTATGTTCCGAACGAATTCGGCCTGCCTTGCTTCGAGGCAAGCCTTCATGAAGCCCATGATATGACGGTGAATCTCGCAGGTGGTTCTGGAATGCACGTCTGCAGAGATATCGCGTTGACACGAGCAATATGCGAGGCGGCTCAATCGCGCCTGAGTCACATCCATGGCGGCCGCGACGATATCACAAAGTTCTATTCCAAGTTCGTGAAGTGGGACAGCTCGGTGCTTGGCGAGATCGAAGAGCGAGTCGTGAAGGACATGTTCGACACGAATCGTCGTGCGAGGTACTGCGACGTGCCGAACTATCATTACGACGACGGCTCCGCTCGGTCCATCCTTCGGGACCTCTTGGAGCGCCTCTCGCAGTGCGGATTTGAAACGGTCCTACGGTACGAGTTTGCCGTGGATCTCGGCTGCCTACACGTCGTCAAAGTCATCGTGCCCAAGTGTGAGCTCTACGAACCACGCAAACCCAGGATAGGACCGCGTCTGCTCGCCCGGGTGATCGGCAATGCCTAGTGTCACCTTGTACGCGGGGCCGTCTGCGCACGGCGTTCCAAAGGAATTCTTCCGCCGGCACGGCATCCGCGTGCTTCCTCCTGTTCGACGCCATGATGTAGACGCGTTGATAGAGGGCGCACGTGATCCGGGTATCGTGATCATTTGCGACGGCGTTTTCGAGTCGGAGCCCGCGGTTTCGCACGCCGAGCTTTGCCGTGCGCTGGATGGCGGCTGGGCGGTGTGGGGCGTGTCGAGCATCGGCGCGATCCGCGCATTCGAAATGCGCACGGAGGGGATGCTCGGATTCGGCTACGTGTACAAGCAGTTCGCGCGGTTCGAGGACTTCACAGATGACGAACTGTGCTTGCTCCACTGGCCGGGTGAGCCCTATATTCCGCTGACCGAAGCGCTGGTCAACGTCAGGTATGCGCTCGAAAACACCAGCAATCGGCTTCGCATCTCGCACGCCCAGGCGAAGCAGATCATTTCGGCGCTTCGGTCCTTGTGGTTCGGCGATCGAACCGTGCAGCGCACGCTAGGGGCCGCCCTCGAAACAGGAATGAGCGCCGAGCGCGTCGACGCGTTTCTCGCCTGGCTCAAGCAGAATCGTGTCAAGACGATCGACCTGGTGAGCCTGATGAAGCGTCGTCCATGGCTCGATCAGCCCGCTCCGGCATCGCGATCGCGAGCACGTCGGCCGCTTTCATCGCCGACCCGACGTGCATGAGCTCCTCCAGCCGTGCTTCACCCAACGCTTCCTTCAGTCGCGATGCCGTTTCGGCGATCACGGCGGCTTCGGCAGGGCCGGATCGCTTTTGGCGCTCGCGTCGTATCCCCGCTCCGTATCCGAACATCAGCGACGCATCGACAAATCGGCCTTCGCGAGCGGCCGCCAGCGCGAATGTATCGACGACGATGTGAGCGCAGGTCGGCAGCGCGCGCAGCGCTGCTCGCGACGGCTCGTAGGCGTCGTGTACTCGACCGAGCTGCACAAGCGCGAGCGCCTGGTTGTTGAGCAGTAGCGCCTTGTCGCGTGGCCGGATTTCGCCCGCGTCTCGAAAGCGCTGAACCGCCTCGACGGCCTCTGAAAAGCGGCCTTCGATCAGCAGCTCGTCGGTGATATGGGTACGGCAAGCCGCGGCGAGAGCCTCAAAGCCCCCGTGATGTGCGATCTCCTCCAGCTCCTTGAGTCGCGCGATCGTTTGGCCATACTGGGACCCGGCGATGATCGAGCAGAAGAGCCGCGTTCGCAAAGGCAAGCTTCGCGCGTCGATCTGCAGCAGCAACTCCTGCGCGCGGTCCGCCTCGTCCTGCATGCCCGGACGCGATTCATACAAACGCACGAGCTGCGCCAGCGCACGATACGTTCCCGGCACGTCCCCAATGGTCTTGAAGCTCTCGAGAGCGCGCAGCGCGAGATCTGTTCCAGTCTTCCGGCTACCGTCCGAATAATGGGACCAGCTCAATTCCAGGAATGCGGCAGCTCGCAAAGCAGGCGTTGCTTCATCAAGGACGTCCAGAGGAACGTCGAATTGAACGACTTCAGCTTGCCTGTGATTGAATGAGTCAATCTGTGCGAGGGCGGCGACAAGGCTGGCCAGCAGATCGGGCTCCCTCATCTCGCATGCCGATGCGAGCGCCGCGCGCACATTGTGGTACTCAGCGAGATAGCGAGCGTTCCACTGCCTGTCGGCCAACCGCACATAATCGACATGAGCCGCTTCAAACCAACGCGCGACTACGGAAGCATGAGCGCGTTGTATCTGAATGATTTCCCCCTTCTCCGATAGTCGATCACAGGCATAATCGCGAGCACTCTCCAGCAGATAGAATCTGTCCGACGCGTCCGGTGCTCGATGGACCAGTGACTTGTCCACGAGAGCACCGAGAGTCTCGAGAGCGGGTGGGTAGTCGTCGCCAGGTGCGCCCCGATCGTCATCGCGCGTAATGTCCTGCGCCATCGTGGACCGAAACCCGCCAAGAAAGACTCCTAGACGCCGAAACATCCATTGCTCGGGTGGCGAGAGCAGCCCGTAGCTCCAGTCGAACGTATCCTTGAGACTGTGGTGTCGCACAAGCCCGTCACGTGGTCCCGACGACAGCCGCAAACGCTGTCCCAATTGCTCGTGCACCAGCTGCAGGCCGAGAGTTGCCACGCGCGCTGCGGCGATCTCGATCGCGAGGGGCAAGCCATCGAGTTGGCGGCACACCTCTACCGCCGTCCCGATCGTGGAGGCGTCGACTCGAAAATGCCGGTCCCCAGCAGCGGCCCGCTTGCAGAGCAATGCGACCGAGCCGTAGGACATCGCGTCCGAAATCGATACATCGGGCGCCGGTACGCCCAGAGGAGCCAGCCGATAGACGACTTCACCGGCAACATGCAACGGTTCTTGCGACGTCGCGAACCAGCGAATGCCAGGCGCCCCTTGCACCGCTTGACCGATGAAACGACGAACTGCGGCGAGCATGTGCTCGCAGTTGTCGACGGTGACCATGGCGTCGAATCGGGACAGCCAGGTAACAAGCTCCTCGAGCGCGCGCGCCGATGCGTCGACTTCCATGCCGAGCGACTTCGCAACGAGGGCAATGAACTGATGCTCTTCGCGCAATGGCGCCAGATCGATCCAGCATACTTTCGACCGCCGCGCGCTCTCGCACCGCGCGATTACGGCCTTAGCCAAGGAAGTCTTGCCGACTCCGCCGGTTCCGACGATGGTTACCAACGGAACGGCGCCGACGTCTGCAACAAGCGCTTCGATGTCGGCATCGCGACCCAGAAGGTCGGTGGGCAAACGCCGGTCGCTGGGGTTTTGAGCGATCGCAACGCTTGGGCTGACTGAAACGGCAGCCGGCTCGCCAGGATCGAGCGTTGACTCCTTCGGAAGGCGTATCTCGTAGACGCGAACTGGCCTCGCGATGTTCTTGAGGTTCTGGTCTCCGAGGTCGACGAACTCGAGTTTCAGCCGGTCCAGAACCTCGTCGCGCACCTTCGAGGAGACGCAAAGGCCGCCAGCCACTGAAATCGCTTGCAGCCGCGCGGCGACATTGATCCCGTCGCCGTAGATGCGAATTTGATCATAGATCACATCGCCGAGATTGATACCCATGCGGAACAGCATGCGCCGATTGTTCCGGACATCCGCGTTGCGCCGAGCCATAATTTGCTGCACTTCGACGCCGCATTCGACCGCGTCGATCACGCTCGCGAACTCTGCCAGGATTCCGTCGCCGGCCGTGTCGATTACCCTCCCGTGGTATTGCTCAATGAGGGGCAATACCACTGCTTGATGATCCTTGAGCGCACGAACCGTCCCGGCCTCGTCCTCGCACATCAAGCGAGAATAGCCTGCTATGTCGGCAGCCAGGATCGCAGCCAGGCGGCGATGGATGTTGCTCGATTGTTCCACGGACGCTCCCCGGTCCGCACTTCTTTCAGTGCCAGCGAAGTGTGGCGTGACGGCCCGCACCGATTACGGTGTGCGAATTCGAATACCGACGCGCTCGAATTATAGCCCGCTGATTGCGCCCAAAGCTACGCGCGATTCCCGGCCGTGGAGACGGCGCCCGACGGGTCAGGTTCTCGCAGAATACTCCGCGAACACGCTAGTGCGCCAGAACCGATTGAGCCAAGTGCAGCAGCTTCTTCGCAACGGCGGATCGCTCGTTGACCTCCAGCCGCGCGTAGACCTGCTTCACATGGGAGCTGGCCGTGTTGAAGCTCAATCCGAGGTCTTCGGCGATTTCCCGGTTGCTCTTGCCCGCTGCAATCAACAGCGCCACCTCGCGCTGCTGCGGCGATAGCTCTGCGATTCCGGTTCCGCGAACCAGCGAAAGCGAGCGCGGCTCCTCGCGACGAACAAGGAGTGCGATCTGCTCCGCCGTGCGCCCTTGCGGATCGGACAGAGGGAACGCGCGGATCACGAACCGCCCCCGGGCGGTGTCGCGAATAGCCTCATGCCGAGGTGGCGCGTTGCCTTGCTCGGATAGGAGCTCCTCGCACAGACGTTGCACAAACAATTCCGTGGCCTCGTGCTCCTTTAGCGCGTGGCGTGGAGAAACCTCGGCAAGCGACGCGAGACGCAACAATCGGTGCCACGTCTCGGGGCCGTTAATCACCATGCCAGCGCGACTCACGATCCCCAGGTCTTCTTCCACCACCACCGCTGCATCGTCCGCAGCCGTGTTGGAAGCGTCTGCACCAAGGCCGGTTGCCAGATATCGGAGTACGGAACGTAGCGTATCTGCGCTTCCCTTGTCGAACGGTTTATCGGCGCGGCCTCGATAGAAACTGATCTGCGCGAATGGTCGCGTGCCTTCCTTCAGGATGCCGTAGATGACGTGGTACGCATCGAGCCGCTGCATGACATCGCGGAAATATTGCGTGCTCTGCTCGGCTTGGCTGAATGAGTGGAACGAAATCGGATCGGCGCTCTGCGCCCGACGTCGGAACGCGTCAGAAAAGCTATTCGCTTTGACCGCGTAGTGCCTCTCGTAATACGCCGCCATCGCGTCCGGCGGCAGCAGGCGCTCGGCATAGAGACTCGTCATTTCTCCTTGCTGGTCGACCCAAAACACGGCCCCGGAATGTGACGGGATCAGTTTGCGCAGTTCCGGCAACAGACACTGCGCAAGCATCTGCGGCGGAAGTCCGAGAGTGCACAACTTTCGGATAAGCGAAACGTCGCGGACGCGCGCCATGCCTTCATCTCCGAGCGCCTGCCGGCGCCTTTTCTCACCCATTCGAGTGGCGATCCGCTTCGCGGACACACCTATTGTGACATCGACGGAATGACCGTCAGCCAGCCACCAAGAGTTTAGCGAACACAAGGGAGGGACGGAATATGACGACGCGCTTGCAGCAGATGAATGTTGGGACCCGGCTTCTTCTCGGCCTGTTGTTCCAATTTGGTGTCGCTGTCTCGGCAGTGGCCGGTTCCACTGCGGCACCCGGTCCGTGGGGCATCGATGACCCAAGCATTCAATCCGGTGTCCTGCGCACCGAGTTCGACGATCCGCGCGCAGGGACGTCAGCGCGGCCGCTACTGGTTGATTGCGAAGCCTCGGTCAACCCTGCCCTGTGCGCAGATATCAATACGGTGTTTCGCGAATCGAACAGCTACACGAATCGGTCCGGCCACCCTCTGGCGTCGTATTGGATGCTTACCGTCAATAACGACAAATCGTTCGTCGAACGTTGTCAAGAGGGCGGCCCTCCGGATCAATCGATACCGATCAGCGCTCCGGGCGCGGGGCTTGCTGGTATCGGCGTGTTTTCAGGCGCTGACCGGGAACGTTGTCCACCTCGACGTCAACCAGAGGGATTTTCCGAACCCCTGCGGCGCGTCGCAGCGCCGTTTGTTGGGTTTGGCGCCTACTGGGGTCGCGGCAACTCGACGCCGATCGGGTACCTCAACGCCGAAGGAACGGTGACGGCTTTCAGCTCCCGGCTGATTGGATACGCGAATGACGAAGGGTTCGTATATGCCCGGCACTATGTATACGCGGTCGCGACGTGGGGAGGAACTCGCCATATGGTCTTCGTCGACCTCTTCGGAGTGGATGGAGATGGCCGCGGCAGCCTTGAAGTGCCCGAGGATAACGGCGTGACCAGCGACTGGAAATGGCCTTATCTCGACTCGTGGTACTTCCCGGGCGCCAGGGTTGCGGTGTTTGCCCCATGGGCTGTCGGAGTCTCCGTGCTTCAAGAGGGCCCTGGACAGCGCTACGTAGTCGACTGGCAGCGTCTGTTCAAGAAGGCCTGGCCAGACATGCCGACGACTCCGATCCCCATCGAGTGCGTCGCGTTTGCCAACGAAGTCGTAGGGCACGTACACCTGCACACTGCGGTGAGCGACGTGCGTCAGATGTCCGCGCTGCTGGGAACGCCCACCGTGTCGCTCGCGATCAACGGACGCGCGCGCGCCGAAGTCGAGCCAGGCGAACAACTGCATTACGCCTGGAACACCGAGAATGTTGTCGGAGTCTTCTCCTCGTGGAGCACCGAGGACCCCCGTTGCGGTCTTGGTCAGACTTCGGGAATGTGGCAGGCGAACAGCCCGTCAGGCTCCTATGCGCCCCCGCCTGACGCCCTCCAACCGGGATGTAGTTACAGCATCGTCGTCACCGGCTATTCGTTCAACGGTGTCGCGAAGGACGGCGTTACCCTCATCGTGCGGTGAATCATTTGCCCAGCAGTTAGCGGCGTGGAGATTGCTATGAAGAATAGCTTGCGCGCTACGATTCATCCTGAGCCTCTGTCCATTCACCGAAGCTTTCGTCGTCGAGCGACGGACAGCAAGGCCTCACAGGATGGACCTGCAGGGTCATCTCCGGATGACGCATGACCAACGACGACTGGCGGCGATCGTATCGGCCGATGTGGTGGGTTATTCCCTGCTCATGGGCCGCGACGACAGCGCGACCCTGGCGGGATTGAACGCCCATCGGCGGGAGCTGATTGACCCGAAGATCGCCGAATACGGCGGCCGGATCGTCAAGACCACGGGGGATGGCCTGCTACTGGAATTCCCCAGTGTCGTCGACGCGGTGCGCTGCGCGGTGAACGTGCAGCGTGGCATGGCTGAGCGCAACTCCGGCATACCCCACGACCAGCGCATCGACTTTCGTATCGGCATCAACGTGGGCGAGATCATCATCGAGAACGGTGACATCTTCGGCGACGGTGTCAACGTGGCGGCGCGCCTGCAGGAGCTTGCCGAGCCTGGCGGGATCTGCGTGTCCGGCCGCGTCCACGAGGACACACACGGCAAACTCGACGTAATGTTCGAGGACGCTGGAGAGCAGCAGCTCAAGAACATCGCCCAGCCGGTGCGTATACACCGCATCCTGCTCGGCGAAGGGCCGGCCCGCTCGGAGCCGGTGCTGACGGGGACGCCGGCAAAACCGCCGTTCGCGCTACTCGACAGGCCATCGATTGCCGTGCTGCCGTTCCAGAACATGAGCGACGACCCGGAGTTGGAGCATTTCGCGGACGGCATGGTTGAGGAGATCATCACTGCGCTTTCCCGCATCCGATGGCTCTTTGTCATCGCCCGCAATTCGAGCTTCACGTACAAAGGGCACGCCGTCGACGTGAAGCGGGTCGGACGAGAGCTCGGCGTCCGCTATGTGCTCGAAGGCTCGGTGCGCCGAGCGGGACGACGCATGCGCATTTGCGCGCAACTCATCGAGGCGGCGACCGGGGAGCATCTCTGGGCCGACCGGTTCGACGGCCCTATGGAAAGTGATTTTGACCTTCAGAACCAAGTGGCGATCAGCGTCGCTGGCATCATCGAACCGACGCTGCAAGCCGCGGAGATCCGCCGATCGACGGCTCGACCGACCAATGATCTCACTGCTTACGATCTGTATCTGCGCGCCCTTTCCCATCTTCAATCTTGGCAGAAGGACGAGATCGTCCTCGCGCTCGACCTGGTCGGGGAGGCGATCAAGCGCGATCCGCATGACGGCGCCGCTCTTGCGTTGGCAGCGCGGTGTCAATTTGTCCTCGAAGCCAACGATTGGACCAACGACCCTGAATCAAACCGCCGGGAGGGGGTCGATCTCGCCAGGCGAGCGCTTGGTGCCGTCGCTGACGACCCGGTTGTCTTGGGCAACGCTGCATTCGTACTGGCCCACTTTGGCGAGGATATCGATGCCGCCACCGAATTGATCGATCGTGCTCTGGCGCTCAACCCGAGCTTCGCTCGTGGTTGGAGGGACAGCGGCTTCGTCAGACTGTATGCCGGGCAGCCCGACGCCGCGATCAACCACTTCGAGACGTACTTGCGACTCAACCCGCGTGCCGACAGGGCAGCGCCTTTCGTGGGGATCGGAATGGCGCATTTTTTTGCTCGACGATTCGAGGACGCCAAAGCGATGTTGCTCCGGGGGCTGCAAGAGCGTCCGACCTCTTCGGCAACCCACCGTTTTCTCGCGTCCTGCTACGCGCATATGGGGCGATTCGAAGAAGCGCGAGAGGCGGTTCGGCGGCTGCTCGCCATCACGAAAGTGGTGATGCCTAGTTCCGCGCATTTCCGCAACCCCGAACACCGCGAGCTGTTTCTTTCAGGCCTGCGCATGGCGGCTGGCGAGTTGGTGCCGACGCCGGCCGTCAGCGGCGAAATACCCTGAGCCTTATGCGTGATCGAGGACGTCGGGCACATCAATTACTGTTGTTGCTGCTTCTGCGGCTTACCGGCCGGTGCGTCGGCCGTGGGCGGATTCACGTCCGGCGTGCCTTTGCGATCCCCGCCATCAGCACACAACGGGCCGCTCTTAGGATTGGGGCCTTTGTGCATGTCCACGTTCAAACCCTTCAGAGGATCACCGCTGCCACACAGCTTGATAGTATTGCCCTCCGCTGGTGCGGGCGGTGCGACTTGGTCCTTGGTGGGCTTGCCCGCCGTCGCCGACGCAGAGAATGCTATGAGTAGTACAAGGATCAGGGACTTCACTTTGCGTCTCCTTTGAAAACACCGTGTTTATCTTCGATGCACCCCGAGACGTTTCTTTTCTCAATAGGCTTGTGGTCCGTGAGCGCACCGACGTCGCTTTGTGACGAGCGGCGCCAGCTGGGGCAGTTCACACCGTAGTAAACCGCTGCCTAAGGAAGCTACCCGCAAGCGGTGTGCCAAAGTCTGGACGAGGCCGACACAAGCCGCGTCCCGCTATTGAACCCATTCGCCATCCGGCCCCTTGTTCGGCGGTGCGCGATCTGGCTCCTCACGAACGATGCAGCCGCGTGGCAGGAAAAGCCTCGATCGCGTCAGGATAGCTTCACATACGTCAATATCTGACGTCCGTCATGCGAGGTCTCAGAGGTGCCGTGACATTGCGCCGTGTGGTAGTCGCGGCGAATCGTGATGAACCTGGGGATCAAGGTCCTGGGCATATAATCCGCGGAGACTTCAAGGCCGCAAGTGCAGACTACCCCAGTCAACGCAAGTCGGTGATACGCAGGTTCTGTAACACCGCGAAGACGGGGTACGGTGGCGCACGGTTCAGGCCTGAAACACGAGGCGACATTCCCTCCCCGATGACGCCCCTTTCCGGCTTGGATGCCGCGTTCCTCTACCTCGAGACGCCCGAGACGCCGATGCACGTCGGATCGGTGCATCTCTACGAAGTGCCGCGTGGGCAGCGCACGGACTTCTTCGAGCGCGCGCGGCGCCACCTCGAGGGCCGGCTGCATCTGACGCCCGTCTTTCGGCGCCGGCTCGCGACCCTGCCGTTCGAGCTGGCGGGCCCGATGTGGGTCGAAGACCAGCCTGTCGATCTCGACTACCACCTCCGGCGCATCGTCCTGCCGAAGCCCGGCACGCTGGCCACGCTCGAGGCCCGGGTGGCAGCGCTGCACAGCGAATTGCTCGACCGGGGACGTCCGCTTTGGATGTTCTATCTGATCGAGGGCCTCGCGTCAGGACAGGTCGCCTGGTATTCGAAGGTGCATCACGCCTCGCTCGACGGCGCTGCGGGCGTGCACCTGACCAATGCGCTGCTCGATCCGACGCCGGAGCCGCGCAGGATCGCACCACCGCGTGGCCGTCCGCTGGAAGCGACACCCAGCCCGGGCAGACTCGTCGGCGCCGCGTTGCGCAACAACGTCGGTCAGTATGCGAAGTTGCTGCGCCACTTGCCCGAACTCGCGCGGGTAGTCGGCGGCTTCGCCGGCGCAGGACCCGGCGCAACGGCGGACAGCGACCCGGCCGGCGCGCGGCGTCCCCGTACGCTCAGCCCGCGGACGCTCTTCAATGTCGCCATCACTTCGGAACGCAGCTTCGCGACCGCCTCCATTCCGCTCGCCGAGGTGAAGGCGATCGCGGAGCGCCACGAGGCGACGGTCAACGACGTGGTGCTGGCCCTCGCGAGCGGCGCACTGCGCCGTTATCTCGCGCGTCACGGCGGCGCGCCGACGCGGCCGCTCGTCGCAGCGATGCCGGTCTCGTTGCGTGAAGCGGGCGACGACGCCTACTCGACGCGTGCGACGATGGTGCTCGCGAGCCTCGCGACCGATCTCGCCGATCCGGTCGCCCGCCTCACCGCGATTCACGCGTCGGCCGGCACCGGGAAGGCTCTCACCTCGCGAGCGCGGTCGGTCATTCCGACGGACTTCCCGTCGCTCGGTGCGCCGTGGCTTCTTGGCGCGATCTCGAGCGTGTATCGCCGCGCGCAGAGCTTGGCGTCGTTTCCACCGCTCGCCAATGTCGTGATCTCGAACGTGTGGGGACCGCAGTCGCCGCTCTACCTGGCCGGCGCCCGAATGCTCACGTTTTGGCCCGTGTCGATTGTCATGCACGGTCTCGGACTCAACATTACGGTACAAAGCTACTGCGGCTCGCTCGACTTCGGCTTGATCGCCGCACGCCGGGCCGTGCCCGACATGAAACCGCTGGTCCGCGCGTTGCACGCGGCCCACGATGAACTGAAAGCGACTGGACCGCGTTCTGTCGCGCGTGCGCCGCGTGCCGAGACCCCGCCACGGCCAGCGAAGCGGCGCGCGCGGACCCGGGGCTGAGGCATGCCCATGGCATCGAAGGACATGCACAACGCGCAGCACTGGTACGAGTACGGACTCGTGCGCGCGCCCGGTCTGGTACGGCTCGCGCTCGAATGGCGCGCACCCTGGGAGCTCGGCGCGGCGGTTGCGCTGCGTCCGCTGCTCAATCTCGCGCCGGCGGGTGACGGTCACCCCATCCTCGTGTACCCGGGACTGATGGCGTCCGACATCACGACGGCGCCACTGCGCAGCTTCCTCGAGAGCCGCGGCTACGTCGCGTATGGCTGGGGCCTGAAGACGAACCTGGGGCCGCGTGCCGGCGTGCTCGAGGCGTGTCGCGCACGGCTCGCGGAAATCCGCAAGCGCCACAAGCGCCGGATCTCGTTGCTCGGCTGGAGCCTGGGCGGCATCTACGCGCGCGAGTTCGCGAAAGAACTGCCCCGCCACGTGCGCTTGGTGATCACACTCGGCACGCCGTTCACCGGACATCCGAAAGCGTCGAACGCGTGGCGGCTCTACGAGCTGGTCACGGGCGACAAGATCGGTGCCCCCGAGGTTCATGCGCCGCTGCGCGTTCCACCGCCCGTGCCCGTGACCTCGATCTTCAGCCGCAGCGATGGCGTCGTGGCGTGGCAATGCAGCGTCGAGAAGGAAGGACCGCTGCACGAGAACATCGAAGTCGAAGCGAGCCACCTCGGACTCGGCTTCAACCCGCTCGCGTGGTATGCGATCGCCGACCGTCTGGCGCAACCCGAGGGGAAATGGCGGCGCTTCGACCGCAGCGGCGGTCGGGCCTGGCTGTATCGCGACCCGAAGCGATCCGGTTGGTTCTAGCGTTCATGCCGACCGCCGTCGCCAACGGCCTGGTGCTCGCCTACGACGTGCGTGGCGATCTCGCCGCATCGCCCCTGGTGCTGATCATGGGGCTGGGCATGCCCCTCGTCTTCTGGCCCGACGGGTTCGTCGACGGGCTTGTGAACAGTGGCTTCCGCGTCGTGCGCTTGGACAACCGCGACTGCGGACATTCGGAGAAGCTCCCCCGCGGGCGACTTCCCAATCTGCCGCTCGCCATCGGCCGGGCCCTGTTGCGGCTCAAGGTGCGCGCGCCGTACACGCTCACCGACATGGCGAAGGATGTCATCGGCCTCCTCGACACTCTGGGCATCTCGAGCGCCCATGTTGTCGGCGTGTCGATGGGCGGCATGATCGGCCAAGTGATGGCCGCCCGCTTTCCAGATCGGGTGACGAGCCTCACGTCGATCATGGCCTCGAGCGGCAACCCTCGCGTCTCGCTCGGCAGACCGGGTGCGGTGCGCGCGGTCCTGCGCCGACCGGACCCCCGCGACACCGATGCCGTCGTCGCGCACCTCATCCGTCTGTTCGGCGTAATCGGCAGTCCTGGTTTCGTGACGGATCCAGCGCTTCTACGCGACATGTGCGAGCGCGTGGCCCGCGGCGGCTATTACCCGGCTGGCACCGCGCGGCAATTGCTCGCAATCCTTGCCAGCGGCGACCGTCGTCCGGAGCTCGCGCGGCTCCGCGTGCCGACGTTGGTCATTCACGGTACAAGCGATCCGCTGATGCCCATCACCGCCGGCCGCGACACCGCCAGGCATATTCCGGGCGCCCGCCTGCTTGAGATCGAGGGGATGGGGCATGACCTGCCACCTGCACTGATGCCGCGGATCGTCGACGCGATCGCAAGACACTGCCGCGACGCTGAAGCCTCATACAATGAGCGGGCCGCCGGTTAGCCACGCGGACATTCGCTATCGCATCTTCCGAGGAACGCGATTGACGAACGCCAGCCCGAACCGCAAACGCTCCGCCGGGATCGTCGTGCTGCGACGCGTCCCGGAGGGTTCGCGATTGCTCCTCCTCCGCGCGTTTCGTAACTGGGACTTTCCCAGGGGACGCATCGAGGTGGGAGAAGACCCGCTGGACGCGGCCCTTCGCGAGGCGCGCGAGGAAACAGGGCTCACCGATCTCGTGTTTTCGTGGGGACACGATTTTCGCGAGACGGAGCCCTACGCCGGCGGGAAGATCGCGCGCTTTTACCTGGCGCAGACACGCACCGAGAGCATCGATTGTTCGCTCAGGCGAGCACCACGGGCACTGACATCCTTGCGCGCACGCTTCACCAGTTTCGCATCGCGCAAGCACTTCAACTTCCGCAATCGCGCGCGGCAGCGGAACAAACGAAACAATACCGGCCTATCGATGAAATCGTCCTGCTGCACGTGCGCCCTAGACTCACAAAGTCAACTCCGCCTTCGCGCCGGTTGCAGTCTTCATGCCACGCCAACCTTCCGCCATGACGAATTTCGGCCGCCGCTTCTGGGTGCTTGCGGCGCTTTCCCTCGGGCCCGCTGTTGCCACGTCGTTCGCGCGTTTCGCCTATGCGCTGGTCCTGCCCGCGATGCGCGCCGAGCTCGATCTCAGCTACTCGCAGGCGGGCTCGCTCAACACCGCCAACGCGCTCGGCTACCTCGTCGGAGCGCTGCTTTGCACGCACTACGTTCCGCGCCTGGGCAATCGGCGGCTGTTCTCGTTCGGATTGGTGGTGACCGTTCTGGCCCTCCTCGGCGCAGGCCTCGCCGAAGGCTTTGGCGGGCAGATGACCCTCCGCGCGGTCGCAGGCATGAGCTCCGCGATGGTCTATATCTCCGGCGCCGTTCTTGTAAGCAATCTCTATCCCGATCGTCCGGAGGTCTCGAAGAGCGCGATTGCTATCTACTTCGGCGGAGCCGGTGCCGGGATCGTCATGTCGGGTGTGGGCGTCCCTTGGCTGCTCGCGACGCTCGGTGATGCCGCGTGGCGCAGCGCGTGGCTAGCAATCGGCGGCGTTTCGGTGGCCTTCGCGATCGCGAGCATCTGGGCGTCACGCCGGATCACGGAGCCGGCGGCAGGCGCTACGGCCGAGCCGTGGTCGATGAGCGCATTCCAGGGCGTGCTCACGAGCTATTCCCTTTTCGGGCTGGGCTACATCGCCTACATGACGTTCGTGGTCGCATGGATGGTCTCGCGCGGCGCCTCGGCCGTGAGCGTCGCGCTCACTTGGGGCACGCTCGGTGTTGCCACGATGCTTGCTCCGATCGTCTGGCGCGTGCCGCGCTCACGGTGGTCGGCTGCGAAAGTGCTCGCCGCGGTGGGTGTAGTGATCAGCATCGGCGCAGCGATACCGCTCTACAGCACGGCGCTGCCCGCGATGATCCTTTCCGCGTTCTTCTTCGGGACGGCGATGTTCTCGGTTCCCACCAGCATCACCGATCTGATCAAGATATCGCTGCCGAAGACCGCATGGGGGCCTGCGATGGCGGTGTTCACGGTCGTGTTCGCGATCGGCCAGTCGATCGGGCCGGTACTCACCGGATGGATCGCCGACGCCGCGCACTCGCTCAACGCCAGCCTGGCGGCGTCCGTCGTCATCCTGCTGGGAGCAAGCGTCGCAGCGATGTGCCAGCGGGAAAACACGACCGCACCGGTGTCTCCGATCAGCTCGAGGGTTGTCACTCGATGATGCGAATCGGCGTCGGATTCCATCCGTTGCACGGATTGTCCTAAGCGCGCCGCTTGGCGATAACTCCCCAGACAAAGAGAACGACAACGGCGCCGACGACGGCGGGCTTAGTCAGCCGCAACACACCACACGGAGCAGTCATGCTCTGGGCGATTCAAGTATTTCTTCTTGATCTGTTCCCGTAATTCCCGAGCCTGAGAGACCTCCTCGGGCGACGCGATGACCGGCACGTCAAGACTGGGATCGCCGACTGATGCAGTCGCCCGGGGCGGCGGAGGCTGATTCGGATCCCCCACGGGAGGCAGCGTCGGTTCCGTTGCCTGCTGGGCCTTGGATGCTTTATTGCGATGCACAAATCGATGCTAGAAGAGCGCTACAGAAGCGTCAATGATTCGTTGCGTTATCGCAACTCTTGGTCGCGTATTGTCGTAAAGCTGCAACATTCGGCGCGGATGCCTCGCTCGGGATCGGCGATGCTTCGCTCGAGATGACACAAGATCGCACGTGAAGGTGTGCGCGCACTCCGGTATCATCCGATTGATTCGTTGCAGGAAAAGCCCCCATGACCTGGTTTGACCATCATCACCGAAGCAAGAAGCTGGCGTCGGCCGCCAAGTCGTCGCTACGTCAAGGCGATGAAGCGATGGCGCGCCGCTTGTACACCCAGGCAGCGCAGGAAGCGGAACAAGCGCTCGCGAAGGTCTCCCGCGAAAAGCAGGTCACGCAGGGGGTCATCGCCATGCTTGCGGCTTCCTTGTGGCGCCGAGCCCATCGATCCGATGAGGCCGCCCGCGTTGCACGCCTGATCCGCGGGGCACCGGACCTATTTCCCATCACCTTGGCGCCACTCGATGGCGTAAGCTTCCCCGTCAAGGCGACAGTTCTAAAGTAGAGTTTCCGGCGGTTTGAGCATATTCGGACGGCGTGAGATCGCCGAGCGAGTCGTGGGGTCGGTCTTCGTTGTATTCGAGCATCCACCAGTAAGCGGCCTCCCGGACGTCCTCCAGGCGGGCAAACAGATGCTGGTCGAGCAATTCATCGCGGAAGGTTCGATTGAAGCGTTCAATGTAGGCGTTCTGGTTCGGCTTTCCCGGCTGGATGTATTGGATCGCCATGCCGGCCAGTTTCGCCCATTGCGTGAAGGCTTCGCCGAGAAATTCTGGCCCATTGTCGGTCCGTAGCACTTGCGGGAGTTCGCGCTGGCTCCGTAGCCGCTCGAAGATCCGAACCAGCCGCTCGGAGGTAATGGAGGTGTCGACTTCGATGTGCAGCGCCTCGCGGTTGAAATCATCGACGACGTTGAAGAGACGAAATCGCCGCCCGCAGTTCAGCGCGTCGCTCATAAAGTCGGCCGACCAGACCGTGTTCGGGTGTCGTGGCACGTAGAGCGCAACGCGTTCCCGTTTGGGCAGCCTTCGCTTGGCGGCGCGACGAAGATTCAGCCGCATGAGCTTGTACACCCTATAGATCCGCTTGTGGTTCCAAGACCTGCCCTGTCGCCGAAGCTGTTTCCGACACTTCCAGAAGCCGCGGTTCGGATGCCCTTCCACCAACTTCGCCAGCGCCGCAATCACCTCAGCGTCGCGAACCGTCCAATGCGTCGGATGTCGGTAGTACGCCGATCGACCCAGATCGACGCACTCGCAGGCTCGGAGGACCGGCATCTGGTGCTCCTCGATCAAGTAGCCGGCCGCCGCTCTCTTGGCGTCCGGCGCTATAACTTTTTTGCGATCAGGTCCTTCATCGCCCGGTTCTCGAGCGCCAAGTCCGCGTACATGCGCTTGAGCTGCGAAACTTCCGCCTCGAGCTCCTTGGTGCGCTTCAGGTCGGACGGCTCCATGCCACCGTATTTCGACTTCCACTTGTAATAGGTGGGCTCACTGATTCCGGCCTTCCGGCACAGCTCCTTCACTGCCATCCCGGCGTCCGCTTGCTTGAGGATCGCCACGATCTGTGTCTCCGTAAAGCGCGACTTCTTCATCACTGCCTCCTGGCAAAGAGGCCGGAAAGCTCTAATTATGAAGTGTCGCCAGAAAGGGGAAGCTTACGAAAGCAAGACCGAACGCGCGATGTTTAGCCTGGCCTGTGCCATCAATGCGATGCGCAACAAGCTTGGTACGGGTCACGGTCGTCCCTGGCTACCAAACATCACGGACACGGAGGGGCGAGCCGCTATCCAATTCATGGGGACTATTGCAGAGGGGATGCTCGACGCGCACGCGCGAACCCGGCGCTAATGGATTCTGCAGATCACCGCAACACGCTTGCGTCTCTTAACTCCTATCGTTGAAGTAGCGGCTGAAGGCCGAGACGGACGATGAAGCCAGGCCGGTACGGTTCGACCATATCCGTTTAAGTATTTCGTAGCCGTCAGCCCGCCACCGCTTCTTGTTGGGGCTACTTCGGCGGCGGATATCGCCGCTTTAACTCCTGTTCCATTGCATGCGCGAATTCGCGGACACCTTGGGCGGCGGTTCGAACGTCGACTGCTTGAACAATGACAGCCTCCCCATCCTTCGTGCGCCCGCCACGATGAATGATGTCGTGCCGGACAAGGACGTGGCGCATTAAGTCATCGATCGGCTGCAGGGCTATGTTTAGGCCCTGCTCCATCATTGGCTTGATCTTATCGAGGCGATGCCACATCAGGTCCTGCAGATATTTGTTCACCTCCTCCTTAATGCCGTCTATACGGGCAAAGATTCCCGAAAGCTTTAGCTGTCGTTTTTCGAAATCATGGTTGGTGGCCACTAGATGGCGTAGCGTCGCGTCATCCTCCATCGCCCAGTAAGACGTTGTGTCCCAGAGATATGTTTCCATCGCCGCGATAACGGCTCCGAACGCAAGCTGTATTACAAGATCTGCGTCCTCGGGGTCGGCTTGACCATGGTTTGCGACTAGCTTTTCTGTGCGATCGAGCTTCCCTACCAATATTTGATATGGATCATCGCGTCGCAGTGGTCCGATTGATAGAGCCTCTGTGTAGTACCTGTCCTCGTGGTCAATTGGCGCCCACTCATCGCCCACGTCGAGCCAAAGCTCCTTTACCAGGTCTTCGACGACCTCATGATCGACCACACCACTGAAACGTTCCTGCAGCAGGTCGCTTGGATCGTGCGGTCCTCCGTGCATGAACCAATATCGCCCCTCCGAGTAGGGGGTGGCGTTTGCCGGATCTTCGTAACGTGCAAGGAACCAACGACGCATGGCTTCCGTTTGCAGTTCCGGTTCTGCTGCTCTTAGCCACTCGTCGTTAGGCTCAAATGGCCCATCGCCATCTTCTCCGGCCTCTGCAGGCAATTTCTCGTGGTACTGGTTGTTGTAATCGCCGCCCACTTAGCCCCCAGGAAAATTATTCGACCGCCGTGATGACCTAGACGCGTGCGACCGCTCGTCTCGACACCGCTGGCAAGGAGAGCGGTTAAACGTTGCGCCGACAAACTCACGAGCTCCGGACAAACGTCGGGATCATGCTTTCGTGAATCGACCGAACGCGCGCGACCCACTGCAAAAAACTACATTTGGTCTGGGCGGGCGCGTTGTTTGCGCCGCCCACTAAGTTGTGGTCCGAATTTTCGCCATGCCTCCTCGACTTTGCCTTCCACAATCCCGCGGCGCAATGCATCCAAGGGCCGTTTTGCTATATCCCTTCAATGAAACGCTGCCTTTTGAAAGTCTATGAAAACACTTCGGGTCGTCTTGTAGCCGCAACTCATACACTAACGCCAACGTCCGCGGACTCGACAATTCCAATTTCTCGGCGAGGTCACTGAGCGAAAGATTGAACTTGTCCCATACGTTTACTTCTTGCTTGATAATAGTACCGACGACCGCCTCTCCATCAGCAGCAATCCGTACTGCGACGCTAGCATTCTTCACGATTTTCAAATTTATCGGGATACCACTACCTTTAGTGGACAGTCTAAGTTGTGCTATCTCAGGAAGGACAATGGCCCAGTCCTGTCCGTTCTTGCGCTGGCGCACGATACGGGCCAGCTCCTTTTGAGAAACCCGTTCAGGGATTGCGCGCGCACCTGTCGCGAATGCCAGCACCGCCCTCAAACGCGCAGCGGCCTTTGCACTCTTACGCGTTCCCTTTGCCAGTAGGCCGTCGATTTCGCTCAATTCTTGATCAAATAGCACCGTAAGGTCAGTAGGAGGCTTCGTCGACACGGGAAGAATACGCGTGGGGATTCGACTCGATAACGCGAAGTGGAAGTTCGCGTTGAGAAGGTTGTCGAAGAGAGTTACTGCCGACTGAGCGTGTAGGTAGAGTATGTCTTCCGAAAGCTCCGAATAGAAGTGTTGAGCTTGATCTCGTTGGGCGTCGAGAATGGAAAGTGCGCTGCGTTCGTCTCTTGTCAGCACTTTGATCTGACTTGTCGCGAGTTCGAGACACCTGTCGAACGCGATCGTGTAACGTGAGCTCGTATCAAATACTGAAACCCCTCTCTGGAGCAAGATCGCCTTCAATAGCAGCTCAAAGGCATGGTGAAGCAGCAATATAACGCCGTGCGTACGCGCGATCTCGGAGGGGCGATTAAATACTTCAATTGCCAGCGTGAGAGACGCGATCGCGCGCTCCAGCAAGGGTGATACGTCATTCTTGAGCTTGGGCACGATATCTAGACCGCATGAGACCAATGAGCAACGGATCGCCGGGTCGGCTGGCGGGGATGCTGGCGTTCGCTCGCGGCTCTTGCGGTGATCGGCGACTTCAAATCTAGGAGCGCTGAGAGGAGACGTATTAGCACTATGTACGGATCGCGAGCCTGCGAAGAGTAAGGCTGAGGAGCGCGTTCCCAGGTATCGAACGGAATGGCGGGAGGGCGGGATTCGAACCCGCGGAAGGCTATTAACCTTCGCACGCTTTCCAAGCGTGTGCCTTAAACCGCTCGGCCACCTCTCCGTGCGCGGCATTTTACCCGAGACCCGCGGCGGTCCCGACATCGATGGAAAGGTCGCCGCCGGACCCTGCATCAATCGAGCGACTCCGCAATCTTGCTCGCCTTCTCGGCGCGTGCGAGCAGGCGCGGCGCTTCCATCCGTTCTGTCCACGCGGCGAATTCGCGCGTGGGTCCGCGCCAGCGGAGCTCGTCGACCGTGTCGAACAACGGCGCGTCCGTCCGCAGCGTCGCCAGCTTCTTGAACAGCAGCGCGCGCTCGCGATTCGCGCCGAGCACTTCCGGCGGGAAGGTTTCGATTGCGCCATGGCGATTGAGGAGACGTGCGGCGGTGACCGCTCCGATTCCGGGGACGCCGGGGTAACCGTCCGCCGCGTCGCCGACCAGCGCCAGGAAGTCGGGAATCAGCGCGGGTGCGACGCCGAACTTCCGGCGCACGCCGTCGGCATCGAAAATCTTCCGCGCCCTGCGATCCACCTGCACGATCCGGTCGTCGCGGACGCATTGCGCGAGGTCCTTGTCGACCGTCCAAAGGCAGATCTTCTCGACGCGCCGATCCGTCGCGGCGATCCGCGCGGCAGACGCCAGCGCGTCGTCTGCCTCGAGTTCGATCATCGGCCACACGGCGACTCCCATGGCCACGAGCGCCTCTTCCATCGGCACGAACTGCGCGCGCAGCGCGGGCTCGATCCCCTCGCCGGTCTTGTAGTCGGGCCACAGGTCGTTGCGAAACGACTCGATGACGTGATCGCTCGCCACACCCAGGTGCGTCGCCTCCTTCTCGATCATCTGCAGCACGGTCTGCAGAACGCCGATCACGGCGCCGAAAGGCCGGTCCTTTCCCTTGTTGAAGCGACGCAGGCCATAGAAGTGCCGGAAGAGCTCGTAAGTGCCGTCGATGAGGTGAACGACCATGCTCCATCATGCCGCACCGAGAGCGCGAGCGGGCGAGTGCCTGCCACGGACCCTTCCACCGGCGCTACGGACGATTCCACACCCCGGCGCCTTGGTCTTGACGTCCGCGACGCCGCGCGCGGCCGACCCTGGCCATCTGGCCGATACCAACAAAGAGGTGACCCCAACAGAATTGAAGTGGCGGAATTGGACACTGGTAATATGTACCTCTTGTGGTACACTCTGGATTGGCTTGATGCCTCCCAAGTTGCGCGCGAGCTTCTTTTCGACCGGCAATGGCCGGGAGCCTGTGCGCGAATGGCTGAAATCGCTGAATTCGGACGAGCGCAAGCGGATCGGGACCGACATCGCGTACGTGCAGTTCAAGTGGCCGATCGGAAAGCCGCGTGTCGATCGTCTGCGCGGGCCGATTTGGGAGATTCGAACGACGCTCCGGGGTCGGATCGCGCGCGTGCTATTCGTCGTAGACGGCGACGAGCTCGTTTTGCTGCACGGGTTCATCAAGAAGACGCAGAAGACGGCGAACGACGATATTGAGCTGGCCGAAACACGCTGGAAGGAGTGGCAGGATGCGCAAGGGTAATAAGCATCGTGGTTCCGATTTCGACGATTTCCTGCGCGGCGAGGCAATCTTCGATGACGTACAGGCGACGGCGCTCAAGCGCGCGCTCGCCGAGGCCGTCGAGGAAGCGATGAAGGAAGGCAATCTTTCGAAAGTCGAGGTGGCAAGACGCATGGGGACAAGCCGATCGCAACTCGATCGGGTGCTCGATCCGACCTACACGGCGGTGCAACTCGACACGCTGATCAAGGCCGCGAGTGCGGTGGGTCGCGCCCTGGGTGTCTCGCTGAAACGAGTTGCTGGTTCCCGTCGCGGCCGACGAATCCCACCACGCGTGGCGGCCAGAGCGGTATCTAGAAGGTAGGCTCAGACACGCTGCTCCCTGCTTCGTCAGAGACGAATGGCGCAGCACCGGGCAAGCTGATTGCGTGATTGCCAGGAATATTGAGTGCACTTTCGTGGGGCAACGCATGCGTATGTAACGCATTACTTGACATATTGTATTGCATTACTTTACACTTCTTACGTCATCGGTTCACGCGTGATTCGTTCCTTTCGGCACAAGGGGTTGGAATCGCTCTTCACAACCAGTTCGGCCAAACGCGTGCCCGCCGCCTGGCGGTCGCGAATTGAACGCATGCTCGACCGCCTGGATGCCGCCGTCCGGCCTCAGGACATGGGCGTCCCGGGATGGCGCCTTCATTCATTACGCGGCGATCAGAAGGATCGGTGGGCGGTTGAGGTTTCCCGCAATTGGCGCCTGACATTCGCCTTCGAAGGCGAGCATGCCATCGACGTCGACCTCGAGGACTACCATTGATGAAATCGCTGCGCGATCGCCGCCGGGCCCCTACCCACCCGGGAGCCGTTCTCCGCGAGGACGTATTGCCGGCGTTGCGCATGTCGCAGCAGGAGTTCGCCGCCCGGCTCGGAGTCTCCCGGGTAACCGTGAACACACTTCTCCAGGAACGGCGCGATTTGTCGGTGGAACTCGCTGCGCGCATCGCCAGGCTCTTGCGACACACGCCCGAAAGCTGGATTCGAATGCAGGAAGCGCTGGACCTGTGGCGCATTGCGCAAGATCCGCCGCGCCTCGCGGGCATTACGCCGTTACCGCGCGAAGTGTTCGCCGCGTGAGCGGCCGGTCGGACGCGGTTTAGTCGCGCACGAAATCGAACGTGCTGCACGGATCCAGGAGGAATGCGCCGTCCTTCACCTCCGGCCCGGATTCCGTTCCGCGCGAGCGCGCGCAAAACCGTCTTCGGCTCTCGATCGATGATGTGGAGCAGCACGCGAGACGTGCCGCGCGGTCTGCGGTCGCCGCGCTCCCAGTGCCGCAACGTGCCCGGGCTGATCGCGAATTTGGCGGCGAATTCGAGCTGCGTCAGGCCCGTCTTTTCGCGGACAGCCTTGACGTCGATGTCGGGAATATGGTGAACGCGGATCTTCACCGGCCGCCCTTCGTGGTGCGCGATCGCCTGCTCGAGGCCCCGCTTGATGCTGGCAAATGCTCTATTCATTGCTGACCTTCAATTCGTCGTTTCAGGATTGCCGTGAATCCTGCGAGTTTGTTCCGCTCGTCTTCCGTGAGATCGGCCTTCTCGCCCTTGCCGTAGATAGTCAAAAGATGGAGCGGCGCATTGGCGCTGTGGAAATAGTAAATGATACGCACGCCGCCGCTCTTCCCGCGCCCACCGCGGGCCCAACGCAACTTTCGCACCCCACCCGTTCCCCGAATCAAGTCGCCAGCCAAGGGATTCATGGCCAGCGCCAGGATGAGCGCCTCCTGCTCAACGTGCGAAAGCAGGCGCGCAGCACGCCGGGAGAACTCGGGTGTCTCCGCGACCATGCCAAAGCCGGAACCAGAGTAATCCAATGGATTAGTGTCGTCAAGCGCCCTTGCGGAGCGCAATGCCCTCCTTCATATTCAACGCGTTATGCTCTGACTACGGAATCAGCCGTTTGGCCGGTAGCGCACCAGCAGATGGTCATCGAACGCTGGAAAGCGACGGGTCCGGGCTGGCAAACCCGTATCGCTGCGCGTCTAAGCAAGGTGCGATAGGTCT
>CAVZWE010000021.1:0-153082 GCA_963778925.1 uncultured Alphaproteobacteria bacterium
GAACCATCCGCCCCGGAGGGCGTGGGGAATGCCGGGCGCCCAATGCACCCGCAGCCTCGCGTGCGAAAAAGATAAAGCACACGAGCGTAGTCACCACAGGTCCACCGGAATCACCCGGCATTCCCGCGCGCAATGGTTTTAACGGTTTACTCCGAGCTCTTGTGTCCGCAAAATCTGCCAGAATGTGCGAACGGGCGGTTCTCACCAACCGCCCGTCGCTGGATCTGAGCCCGTTCGAGCTCGAAGGCCGCAAGAGCCTGTCGGGGAGCGTGGGACAGATCCGGTGTCTTCCTCAACCCGAACAGTTGCATGGGCTTGGAGCCCGAACCGAGCAAGGAAGGGAGCTGGATGATGGCACAAAAGGATCTCGTTGTCGCGGGGATCGATGTCGCCAAGGACAAGGTGGATGTTTGCATTCGTTCGCTGTCGTTGCGGCGCACGTTCGCCAGCACGGCGGAAGGTCGGCGCGAGCTGGCCTCGTGGCTGCGCCGGCAGAAGGTCGGCAAGGCGGTGATGGAGGCGAGCGGCGGCTACGAGCGCGAGTGGGCCAAGGCGCTGCGTGACGCCAGGATCGAGGTTCGGATCGTCGATCCGAAGCGGGTTCGCAGCTTCGCTCAATCGGCCGGACGGCTCGCCAAGAATGACACGATCGATGCTGAGATGATTGCCTGGTTCGCCGAGACCTTCGACGAGGCTCGGGGCCAGGCCTACGATGCGACCCGCGAGCAGCTTCACCAGATGGTGAATGCGCGTCAGGCCCTGAAGGAGATGCAGGCCAAGCTGGAAACCCAGGGCGAGCATGCGGTGCCGGCCGCGGTTCAGCGGATGCAGGCCCGGATCTTGAAGACGATCGACCTCGAACTGGTCAAGATCGAGGCCGCGATCTCGGCCATGATCCAGGCCACGCCGCATTTTACCGAACTCGCCGAGATCATCGAAAGCGTTCCGGGAATCGGCCGCACCACCTCTGCCGCGCTCATTGCCGCCATGCCGGAACTGGGGCAAGCCAACAACAAGATCGTTGCGGCCTTGCTGGGTGTCGCCCCCTACGATGACGACAGTGGCCGACGTCGCGGCGAGCGGCACATCAAGGGTGGACGCCGCCGGACTCGCAACGTGTTTTATATGGCCTGTCTGGGGGCGGCGACCCAGCACAATCCAGTCCTGAAGGCCTTTTACGACCGCCTGGTTGCCAAGGGGAAAGAAAAGAAGGTGGCGCTGGTCGCCTGCATGCGCAAGCTGATCAGCATTCTCAACATCATGATCGAACGGCGCCAAAAGTGGGATGCCAGTCGGTATGCATTGAGCTGATCGAGCGCCGACCCTGCGCTCGGTCTTCGACCGAGCGCTTGCAAAGCAAAAAGGACCGGTGAGCGGACGGGGTCAAGGCCGTAGCCGCCGGAGGCGGTGGCGCGCGCCGCGCCAGCCTTGAGGCCGGCCGATCACTGGTCCAAATCAGCACAGTTGCTCCCCGGTGACCGGGCTCTTTTGCCACCGTCGCCTGCGCTTCTTGTCGCAGACTTGACGCCAGCGTCGGGGCGTCAGGACCACACGGCTTCGCCGTCCGCGCCCGACAGCGCTCTCGTCAAGCACCGCCGCGTCCACCGCATCCCGCTCCAACGTCCGTGACGATCGCGAGCGCCCCTCTGTGTGGGACGGGACGGCGGGATTATGGCGTTGATTTGCCCGACGAGCAAAGCGAAATATTTTTGCAAAGGGGGCTGGACAGCCAAATCACAGGCAAGTCACTGATTTGCCCGTCGGGCAGATCTATTGATCCGCTTCAACCAATTCAGCCCTGCGCGCAAGATCTTTGTAACCTTTTCCGCCCGACAGGGGTGTCGCGGATGACTACTCATTTACTCCGAGGCGCTTTGCCTCCTCGTCGAGGCGCTTGAGCTTATCCGGCTCGCCGGCGAGCGTGCGGCGGGCGTCAGCGATGGTAGCGCGCGCATTTTCGCCGTCGTCCAGCACGACGTAAGAGCGCAGCAATTGTATCCAGCCGTCCACGTCGGAGCCATCCTGGCGCAGGCGCGCGGCGAGACGATCCACCATGCCGCGGATCATTTTTTGCCGTTGCTCCGGCGCGGCGTTGGCAACTGCGCCTGCCGGATCACTTGATCCCGGCTTGCGAACCAGGCTTGTCGCCGGTTCAACCCGCGCCAGCGCGGTTTGCACCAGCGGCCGCCACGGAGCCCGGGGCGGAGAGTCCGCCAGCAGTTTGCGCCAGACACGCGCGGCGTCATCCTTGCGGCCGTCCTGCTCGGCGGCGAGGCCAAGGTAAAACCTTGCCGATACGTTCGCGCCATCGAGGCGGAAGGCGCGGTCGAATGCCGCGTTCGCCTCGTCCGTGACAATGCCGTTCGCCGCCGCAACCAGGGCTTCGCCAAGGTCCGCCTCGCGCTCGGCCGTCTTGTCGAGCAGACGAAGTGCGTTTCGGCGCGCCGTCACCGCGTCACCATACCTTCCGAGTTGTGCGTAGAGCGGTGCGATTGCTTCCCAGGCCTTGCCGTCGTCGGGAGCTTGTGAGGTTCGCGCCTCCAGCGCGGCCAATTGCGCGATCGACGGGTCTTTCCGCTGGGCGGTCGAGACGCGTGCAGCGATGGGCTGACCGGGGAGATTGGGTGAACCGAGTTTGAGATAGACGGAAAATGTTCCGACGGAGATCAGCATCACCGCCGCCACTCCCACAACGAAGCGGAGGCGGCGCGATGGCTTCTTCTCCTCGACGCGACGGCGCGATGGCTTCTTGCGGCGGCCACGGCGGCGCATCGCCGCGTCGTCCTCCGCGATCATTATCGTGCCGGCCATCTCTGCCGCCGCGATCAGCCGGCGTGAAACCTCGACACGCGCGGCCTCCGCCTCCACCGCACCGATCAGGCCGAATTTCAAGTCGCGGTCGATTTCGTCGAGCTGGTCGCGATAGACGTCGACGTCGTTCCCCGATCGCGCGTCCTTTGTCCGCCGGGCCAGCGGCCACAACACCGCCAGAACTGCAGCAGCGGTCATACCCGCAACAAAGATCCAGAACATCGCGATAGGGACTCCACGTTCGCGGCCACGTCAGGTGGCGCGGCGCGCCGAACGAGCTCAGGGCTCGCTGGCTCAGCCTTATAGAGGTGAGCGGACGCTAGCTACTTTATTTTGCGGGCGCTTGAGATGGCTCAATGCAGCTTGAGTGGCGCGCCGGTCGGGGCCGCGGGCGCAGGCTTTGACTTGGCGCCACGCTTGGTTGCTGGTGCTTGCGTGACCGCAAGTTTTTCCTCAGGCACCGCGCCAGGCCATCGGCAAACCAGGGCAATCTGCGAACGCAGATTTGCCACGCCGCCGAGGCCGAAGCTGAGATCGTGGTCTGTTCCGTTGTAATCGGTTACGCGCACCGCAAGCGTCGCGCCGTCGGCGAGCGAATTGATGAACGCGACCGCGTTGCCGGCAACCGCGCCCCTGCCATCGGCCGCGGCGGCCCAGCGGTCTTCGACCGCCGGATTGTCGTTGAGGCGATAAACCACGCGCATGCTTTCCCATCCCAGGAAATATTGCGTCGATATGTAAGCCTCCGTGTTTCTATCCTTGCACTGCAGGACTAACGATGCCTTCTCATCGGGAGATTTCAACGTGGCAACCAGCCGAGAGGCTTCCGGCAGCGCGGATTTATCGGCTCCAACTTGCCAGTTGCCGGCCTTCGTCGTTGACGATGGGTTGGAAGCTCCTGACGGCATGATGCTCTGAAGGATCGCGCGCGCGTCCACGCCGCTCGGCGCCTCAGGTTTGCCGGGCGCTGGTGATTCAGCCGGCGCGACAGCCGCGGTTTCCGCGGCAGCCTCGGGTCTAGGGGTTATGGTTTGTTGCGGAACGGCGACGAGTGGCGCCTCGTATCCCGAGCCAGACGATGGGGGAATTGTCACAAGCCGCGGTTCGGATGCGGGACGAGACATCGCCTGATCGTAGCAGCGCACCCGTGCCGCATCGTCGCTGACCAGGGTGCAGGCTTTCATCTGCAGCGCCGTTACGTCGGGCTCCTCGGCCCTTGCCATCGAGACCAAGCCCGTTGCGATTGCACCCGCCAGAACAACACTGCCGCGCATGACTTTCGTTTCCATCTGGAGATATCTGCCGGGATATTGCTTCATATGCAAGATACCGGATAGCGTGACGCAGGAAGATCGATTTTCCTGCTTACGGGCGGACAACTGCATGCAGCTTAGCGATCCGCAAAGATTTACGCTGGTGAGCGTCATCATAGTGGCAACCGTGATGATCGCAACGGGCATTGCCGCACCCGCGTTTTACCGCCAGGCCATGACCGATCGCGAGACGGAGGTGATGCAGGAGATGATCAGCATCATCACTCGCGAGGAAGAGGCTGAAGGCTATCTCTCGGCCTCGTATCTGGCGAACTACGGCGAGCGCGCTGCGAGCGCCAATTTGGCGACAAGCTTCAGATCTTTGACGAGGCTGCCGGGCTTTTTCAGAATCAAGGTCGTTCGGTCCCGATCACAACATTGCGTGGTCGGACGACGCCGGGCTTATCGGGACCGCTCAGACGCACAACCCGCAGGCGGTAGCGCGCGCCCTCCAGGAAGACCTGCCTAGCGCGTTCAATCCCGCGTTGCCCGTGCCGGACTTCGAGAATTCTGATCGAATTCTACATACCCTTTCACCTGGGCGGAAGCTCGGCGGTTGCCGGTGTTGTGTCCCTCTACAGGTCCGCCGGTCCTATTGATGCTGCGATCAGGCAAGGCGTCCTTCTTTTGTTGACGCTTTTCGGGATCGGCGGGCTTGCGATGTATGCTGCACTTTACAGCCTGTTTCTGGCGGTTTATCGCGGCCGGCGCGAAATCAGGTCACGATTTTCAACGCTCAGCGAGCGCGCATGCGCGCTTGATATAGATCGAGAAGCTTTCCGCCATGGGCCAGATGGTCACCGAGATCGCCCATCAGCTCAACAATCCGCTGGTCGGCGTGGTCAATCTGGCGGAACTGGCCGAACGCGAAATCGGCAATCCGTCGCGCGTGAGAGAGCTCTTGGGCGAGGTGCGGAGCGCGGGCGAGCGGTGCCGCGAATATGTTCAACGCGTGCTGCGGCTCAGCCAGTTGACCCGGTCCGAAAGGCGGCCTACCGATATCGACCGGCTCGCGCGCGACACGGTGGTTTTTTTCAGCAAAGCCTGGGCGGCCACATGTCCGTGACGATCGAGGCGCCGCCCGAATCGATGATATCCGACGTCGATGAAAATCTGGTTCGCAACGCCTTGTTCAACCTGATTTACACCGGCAAATGGAACCCGCCATTTGTGACGCGGGTTCAGGGGGGTGCTCGGTCTGACGGCAGAATGAACGGCTTCATCGTCATCGACATCACGCGCGACAAGATGACGTTCACGCATTTCATGTGGTGCCCTCCGCATGGCGCCATCGACCTCGGCGGCGGTTACACCTATCTGAACCCCACGCGACAGGCACCGAATTCTCGGGCGTCGGCGGCTTCACCTACAACTTCAAGAATCGGAGCACGCAATACCAGAGCGGAATTGATTTCCATTTCGACTGGGGCGTATCGCACTTCCTGTCGAAGCAGGTGTTCGTCGGCTTCGTCGGCTACGCCTACCAGCAGATCACCGACGACTTCGGCGCAACCGGCGGTGCTCGGTGGCTTCCGCTCGCGGGTTCTCGGCATCGGCCCGCAACTTGGATATATTTTCCCGATTGGGGACAACCAGGCATTTCTCGGCGTGAAGGGCTATGGCGAATTCGACGCCGCCAACCGGCCCTCGGGCTGGAACACCTGGCTGACGTTCTCGATCTCGGAGGCCGCGCCGAGGACGGTCACGCCGACCAGGCATCTGATCACCAAATAGCTCCAGACCCGACGCTGCCGCGCCCTCACCTCCCGCGCTTACGCCCGTGACGATCGCAGCCGGGCGCGCAAGCAGCGTCACCCGCTTGCGCCAACGGGTCGAACCCTCAGCGGCCGTAGAGACCGGTCAACGTCGCCTTCGCCAGGGTATGAAAGTGCAGATCGAAGCCGACCAGCGCCGCGGACGCCGCATCGTTCTTGGCGTCCGGCAGCTTGTCGACGTCGACCGCGAACACCGTGATCTGGTAATGATGCGGCTTGTCGCCGGCCGGCGGACACGGGCCGCCATAGCCGTCCGCTGCCGAAATCGGTCCGGCTCTGGATCGCGCCCTTGGGCATCAGCTTCTTCTTCACGTCGCCGGCGCCCTTGGGCAGCGATGTCGTGGCGGGCCGGAATATTGAACACCACCCAGTGCCACCAGCCGCTGCCGGTCGGCGCGTCCGGATCGTAGATGCTGACGGCGAAGCTCTTGGTGGCGGCGGGCGCGCCGCTCCAGCTCAGGGCCGGCGAGACGATTGCCGCCGCTGCAGCCGAAGCCCTTGAACACCTGCTCGTTGGCGATGGTGGCGCCCTCCTTGATCTCGGCGCTGGTCAAGGTCATGGCTTTGCGCGTTCGCCGCGCCCGCGCCGGACAGGCTCGAGGCCAAGCGCCGCCATCCAAACCGCCAGCTTGGTCATGGCCATTCCTCCCCGCGATGAGCCGGAATTTCTGTTCTTCTTCCCGCCGATACCAGCCATAGCAATTTTCGGGATGGCGCGGAAGCTCAGGACGCGATACGCGAAGGACAAAACGCAGTCACGCTTCCGGGAGGACACGATGAACGAGGCGACCCGCATCCCAGCCGCCGGCAACGTCGAACTCGGCGCCAGCGGCGAGGAATTCCAGAACCTGCACGAGTTCGTGCGCAAGGCGCGCGCCAACCTCAACCAGAATGCCTGGGACTACATCGTCGGCGCCGCCGAGACCGAGACCACGCTGCGCCGCAACCGCATGGCGCTCGACGAGATCGCGTTCCGGCCGCGCGTGCTGCGCAACGTCGCCAAGGTCGACGCGTCGGTCGAGCTGTTCGGCCGCAAATTGCGCCTGCCGGTGATGCTGGCGCCGGTCGGCGCGCTCGAATTGTTCGATCCCGGCGCCGGCGCCAGCGTCGCGCGCGGGGCCGGCAGGTTCGGCGCCGCCCATATGCTGAGCTCGGTGACCGAGCCCGGCCTGGAGAAGATCGCCGAGGCCGCGCCCGATGCGTTGCGCATCTATCAGCTCTATGTCCGCGGCGACGACGCCTTTGTCGAGGACCGCGTCAGCCGCGCGATCGCACAACGGCTATGCCGCGTTCTGCCTGACCGTCGACACCGCGCATTACAGCCGGCGCGAGCGCGATATCGCCAAGCGTTATGTCCGCGCCAGCCGCGTCCGCGCCACCGGCGGCGATTTCCAGAAGGGGCTGGAATGGCGCACCGTGAAGCTGATCAAGGACAAGTTCAAGATACCGCTGGTCATCAAGGGCATCGCCACCGCGGAGGATGCGCAGATCGCGCTCGATCACGGCGTCGACTGGATCTACGTGTCGAACCACGGCGGCCGCCAGCTCGACCACGGCCGCGGCGCCATGCAGGTGCTGCCGGAAATCGTCGGCGCGGTCGCCGGCCGCGCCAAGATCATGGTCGACGGCTCGTTCTGCCGCGGCACCGATATCGTCAAGGCGATCGCGATGGGCGCCGATCTCGTCGGCATCGGCCGCCTGCAATGCTGGGCGCTGGCGGCGACGGGCGAAGCCGGCGTGCGTGCGGATGCTGGAACTGCTCGAGGACGAAGTGATCCGCTGCCTCGGGCTGCTCGGCGTCACATCATTCGCCGAGCTCGACAAATCCTATCTGCACGCGGCGACGCCGACCAACCTGCCCCATGTCTTCAGCGCGTTTCCGCTGCTGGAGATCGAGCCGTATCGGTATTGACGAAGGGCGCGTTGCCATCGTTTCGTCACACCGGAACCGAGGCCGCGCCGCGGTAACCTTTTTGCGACTGTGCGATATTGAACATCGAGTCCAAACCCGAGCGACTATTTCTGTGCCCGTGGCAGGAACCGCAGACGGAGGATCGTCATGAGCGATAACGTGACATCATTGTTTCCGAACATCTTGCAGCCGGTCTGTCGTTGAAGGCCTATGCGCCGCTCGGTGTCAGGTACTGGGAAAATCAGCAAACCGCGTTCGAAGCCTTTCGGCAATTTACCGACGGCTGGTACGCCCGCCGTCACAAGGGCACGCAGGCGGCGCTTGAAACCGGCCCAACGCATGGGCGATGCCGCAACACATTTCGATATGCTGCGGGAATATCAGGCCTGGTTCACAGGCGCGATGGAGTTGTATGCGGAGGAAGCCAAGGCCTGTCAGCAACACCTGCTAAAGGCCAACGTGCAGTGGACCGGCAGCCCGAGGCGAGTCAAGCCGAAGAGCGCCGGACCGGCTGACCGCTTCGTCGTAAACGACCGTCGACGTCTCGGCTCGGATGACATCGCAGCGCGCCGCACTTGCGGCGTACTGCGCTGCGCCGCGTCCGGAACACGACTGCATCGCTTCTCTGGCCTGCCATCGCTTGAACGCGCATGCCCTCCCGTGCTACGTCAAGACGTAACCGGGCCATCGGCAACCGCCCGGTCAGCTGCTCGCAGCCAAGCGTTGTCTCGCTCCGGTTTGGAGGTGAGACATGTCCTGCGGCAACACCACTGCACGTCGACGAGATGCGATCCACCGGCGCCGAAGCCATTCGCCGGCATGAGCCGCGCCCGCCCGTGCTCTTGATCGGCAGCGGTTGCGGGCGACGATGACACCTCCTGATATCATCTGCCTGTATGCGGCACGCGCGCTGCGCGGGTTCGGCGACGGCTTTGCGATCATCATCCTGGCGGTCTACCTCTCGGCGGTCGGCATTCGCGATCGGCATCAGTCGCCAGCGTCGCTCTTGGGAACCGCGGCGTGACCTTGATCATCGGCTTCATCGCGCCGCGCTTTGAACTGCGAAAGCTGTTTCTCGCCGGCGCCGGCCTGATCGTGTTCACCGGTTGGTGTTCGGCGGCCGAAACCGCCGGTCTGACTGCAGGCCGCCTCGTCACGTCAGGCATCCATCCGGCGGCGATCAGGCATGCGCCGCAGGAACATGAACAGCCAATCAGGGCCGCGCTTTCGTCGAAACCGATCGTAACCGGCGCGTTCTGCGGATGGACTCCAGCCGTTGCAATGGAGCCCTTCGCGTTCATCCAATCAATGCGGCCTCCGACCAAACACGGCCCGGCCCGCTTGCCAGCGGTAACCAACCTGTCCACCAGCCAAGCCGCCGGAGTTGTTGATGCGATTTGAACCAACCGCCGCGCCGTCGCTTCATTTCGCGGATTGAAGAAGTTGTTGGGGCGATTGATCGAAACCCCCGTATCCGTGTGCCCCAAACTCCGCCACCGTTCACACCGACATACCAGCCGGTCCACGTGTCAACCGTCGCAACCGCAACCATCGCCGGCGCCTTCCTGGGCAAATCCGCAGCAGATGCAGCGCTGATCCCGAGTGTTGCGCTCACGGCAGCCACGGCGACCACCAACTGTGTGAAATCGTCCACCTCGCATATTCTGCCTGGCTGTGGGCCAAAAATCGGGGTACTTCCTCAAGCATTCGGCACCTTGACTATTTTCACGACATTAAACGTCGCACTCCGGCTGGCGTGATCAGACAGGATCGCCAGAACCCAGCATTATCGAACGGTCGCGTGCGCGGTAATATCGCAGCGCGAATGGTGCTGCGCTGTGCGGTTCCCGGAAGCCGATTGCGCATCACTGCTTCCTGGTCGAGAGCATGTTCGACAACGTGGCGTTATCGGTGCAGGGCTGGTCGTTGCCGGTGAACGGGCGTTGGTCGCGCATGATCGTGACTGTCACGGGTCCGGCAATGTTGATTGTCAGGATGTTCAATCGGGTCACAGCGGCGCCATGGTTGCCCGCCGTGCGGCACCGTATTTTCGTAAACGACACCCATGACCCAGCCCCTGCCCTCTCCCCCGGCGCCGCCGACGCGCTGTTGTTCGACCTCGGCCGCGTCGTGCTCGATATCGACTTCAGCAAGGCGATCGCCTGCTGGGCCGGTCACGCCGGCTGCGAGCCCGCACATCTCGTCGGGCGACTTTCGCGCGGCGAAGCTCACATCGCCACGAGACCGGAGAGATCAGCGACGCCGAATTTTTTGCAGGCCTGCGCGACTCGATGGGCATCGAGCTCTCCGATGCGCAGTTCCTGGAAGGATGGAACGCGATCTTCGCCGGCGAAATGCCGGGCATCGCCCCGCTGCTCGCGCGCGCCGCAAGACGCCTGCCGCTCTACGCCTTCTCCAACACCAACAGCGCCCATGTCGAACATTTCTCGGTCGCCTATGCCGACGTGCTCGGCCATTTCCGCGAAATGTTTCTGTCGTCGACGATCGGGCTTCGGAAACCGGACGCCGCGGCCTATGATCATGTGGTGAAGGCGATCGGCGTTCCCGCAGAACGCATCGTGTTCTTCGACGACCTCGCCGAGAACATCGAAGGCGCCCGCGCGCGGGGCCTGACCGCCGTTCACGTGACATCGCCGATGACGTGGCGGACGCGCTGGCCGCGCTCGGGATTTAGGTTACGGCGAAGATGTTTGAGACCGTCATTGCGACCCGTTGGTTCCTCAGCAATGACGACAAGAAGGATCTAGCGACTTTGGTTCGATTCAGACCCCTGGGAGTTCTATCGTGGCATTGATGCCGGTTGCCGACGCCCTTTCCGCGATCCTCGCGGGCGCCGAGCCGCTGCCCGAAGAAATGGTCGCGCTCGATGCGGCCCACCACCGGGTGCTGGCGCACGACGTCGCGGCGTTGCGCACCCAGCCGCCGCAGGCGATGTCGGCGATGGACGGCTATGCGGTGCGCGCGGCCGACGCCTCCGCCGCAGGCGCCGCGGCTCAAGGTGATCGGCGAGGTCGCGGCCGGCCGGCCGTTCGAACAAGCGGTTCAGGCCGGCGAGGCGGTACGGATTTTTACCGGCGGCGTGATCCCCGAAGGCGCCGACGCCGTCATCATCCAGGAAGATACCGTGGTGGACGGATGTCACGTCACCATCACCGAAGCCGCGCGTCCGGGACGGCATATCCGCCCCGCCGGCGTCGACTTTCGCAAGGGCGACGTCCTGCTGGCACGGGGAACGCGCCTCACCGACCGCGATCTCTCGCTGGCCGCCGGCATGAACTATCCCGAGCTTCCGGTGCGCCGCCGGCCGAAGGTCGCGCTGCTCGCCACCGGCGACGAACTGGTGATGCCGGGCTCGACCCCCGGCCCCGGACAGATCGTCTATTCCAACGGCTATGCGCTGCGGGCACTGGCCCGCGCCGAAGGCGCCGAGACCATCGATCTCGGCATCGCCGCCGATACCGTCGAGGCCACCAAGGAGGGCATCCGCCGCGCCCGCGATTGCGGCGCCGACATCCTGGTCACGACCGGCGGCGCCTCGGTCGGCGACCACGACCTGGTCAAGCAGTCGCTGGAGGCCGAAGGCGTCGCCATGGCGTTCTGGCAGATCGCGATGCGGCCGGGCAAGCCGATGATGCACGGACGGCTCGGCGCGATGCGGGTGATCGGCCTGCCCGGCAATCCCGTGTCGTCCTATGTCTGCGGCTTCCTGTTCCTGGTGCCGCTGATTCGCACGCTGTCGGGTCGAACAGACGTCCACCACGTCAGCGAGACGGCGCTGCTCGGGCGCGACGTCGCCGCCAACGACCTGCGCGAAGACTATCTGCGCGCCCGCCTCGAGGTGCGCGGCGACGGCGTCCTGATCGCCACGCCGGTCGACCATCAGGATTCCTCGCTGCTGGGAAATCTCGCTGCGGCACGGGCGCTTGTGATCCGTCCGCCGTTTGCACCGATGGCAGCCGCCGGCTCGGCCTGCGACATCCTGCGACTGCCGGCCTGACCCTCTTGCACGGCCATCCAGGACAAACCTGGCTCTGTTGACGAGAAATTAAGTGGTTGCGGAACACATATGGAACATATAGTGTCCGTTCATGATTTGTTTCGAACGGTGGTGTCCACAAGCGGGAGTTTCCTGACTGAAGGAATCTTTGAGTTTAGGAATCTTTGAGTTGAGGAATCTTCCGGCTCAGGAATCTTCCGGCTCTGACCAATTCGGAATCAAACAGCACCTATCAAGGCTTGAGAACGCAAACTGGGGATCGCTCGAGATGCTCACGCGCAAACAATATGAACTCCTGCGATTTATCAGCGAACGCCTGAAGGAATCAGGCGTTCCGCCCTCCTTCGACGAGATGAAGGACGCGCTGGATCTGCGCTCGAAGTCCGGTATCCACCGCCTCATCACCGCGCTGGAAGAGCGCGGCTTCATTCGCCGCCTGCCCAATCGCGCCCGCGCCATCGAGGTGATCAAGCTGCCGGAGCTTCTTCGGCCGGCAGCGGCAACGGCCGCCGCGGCTTCACGCCCAGCGTCATCGAGGGCACGCTCGGCAAGGTCCGCTCCTCCGGCTCCGAGGACGACGGCAGCCGTCCGGTCGCCGTGCCGGTGATGGGCCGCATCGCCGCCGGCACGCCGATCGAGGCGCTGCAGACCCGCAGCCACACCATCAGCGTGCCGCCGGACATGCTCGGTTCCGGCGAACATTACGCGCTCGAGGTGCGCGGCGATTCCATGGTGGACGCCGGCATCCTCGACGGCGACATGGCGCTGATCCAGCGCAACGAGACCGCCGAGACCGGCGATATCGTGGTGGCGCTGATCGACGAGGAGGAAGCCACCCTGAAACGGTTCCGCCGCCGCGGCGCGTCGATCGCGCTGGAACCGGCCAACACCTCCTATGAGGTCCGCATCCTGCCGCCGAACCGGGTCAAGATTTAGGGCAAGCTGATCGGGCTTTACCGGAAGTATTGATCGAGGTTTGACGGCGCCATTCCCGGGCGCGGCCAGCGGGGCCGCGCAATGCGCGGCCCGATGACGGGCTCCGACACGAAGTTCGGATGTGCAATTGCACATCGGGAAACTGCGCGTGCCTGCGGCACTGACGGCCGCTTTTTTGAGCGCTCAAATCCCCATACGAATTTGTGATCAGGCGCGTCGGGCGGGGCCGCAGAATTGCCCACAAGGAGGCAAACGCTCGGGGCCTACTGTCACTCTGATAGAGGCCTGCGCCTCTCAGCGGCGCGGGTTGGCTATCTCAAACGAGGAGCAATCCGATGTGTGACTATAGTCTGCACGCCGTAACGACGCGTCCGGCCGTGGTTGGCGAGACGCTGATCACCACGACTTTCCGCGGAACTTCTACCCGCGGCTTCGCGTCAGAAAGCGATCTCGGCGTAGCCGTCTGCATGCTTCCCGGCACCGAGCTGGCATTCGCCGAGAATGTCAAATACGACAACCGGTGGATCTGGACCAAGGAAATCAATTCCCGGGTGGGCAAATTCGGCGCGATCGACCCGGATATTCCGCATCGTCACCATGACGCGATCGAGTTTCCGGATGGAAGCAATGTGCTGGTGACGCAACTCTCCGAAGGCCAGCGCGTGACCGTGCTGCAATTGCCGGTGGCCCGTCAGGTGGCGACCGAGCACGCCAAACCCGTCGCCTTTACAAATGCAGGAACATCGATCCCGGTTGGTTGAAATGGTCGCCTCGAAATCCCCGCCGGCTCAGGCCGGCGGGCCCCGCGAAAAGTCGAGTGGTGTGAGCCGCAGCGAACCGCAGGCAATTCAGGGGAATCGCCGCGACGAGGCGCGGGCCAAAGAACTCAATAATCTGAAACTGGCGCTGGCGACGTTCGCCCTGCAGCTCGACGCGTTCGAATTGCGAACGCGTGGACGAATACGTTCGTCGCCGCCCAATGCTGCTTACGGGCTGCAGAAGGAAGAGCACGATCAGTGGTCAACAAGATCGCATGGCAGCAAGCCGGGCGCGTGACCGAACCGGGCCGCTACATGTTCACCTTCGGGTGGCTCACGGTTACGGCGCAGGATCTTGCGATCTGGCGGCAATTCCCGGATGCGGCGTTTACGCTGGTCAAGACCGCGAACGCCGGGGAGGAATCTCGCGGCGAAGCCGCAGAGGAATTCCATCTGGGTGCGTTTGAACTGCGGTAGAAATCCGGATACCGGCTCACTCCTCCGCCTGCAGGTCGGCCTCCGACGGCGTTGCATCGACGGTGCGCGGGACCGACGCGCGCGGCGTGAGGGTTGCCTCTGCCTCGGCGTCTGCCCCGACCGCCGGCGACCACGGCCGATCCACACCCCTCGGCCTGACCGCGACGACGGCAAATCCGGCAACTCTACGCCTTAGCGCCATCGCACCCTGGCTGCGCAGGCGGTCCGCCGACATCACAACGGATGGACAGGAAGGCGGCGCCTGTCGCGCCGTCACCAGGAGCGCCGCGCGCTCGCAATCGTCGCTCAGCGCCTCAGGCTTGAGCGCCAGTGCGACCAGGGCGCCGTCCGCCATCCCGGCCATGCAGCCGGCCTCGTCGCATGAGACGCCCTCGGCGAGCGAGGGATCCGTGGGGATCCGGGGGTCGGCATCGGCGGCCAGCCATTCCTTCAGCAGAAAAGAATCCTTCGCGGCCCTCAGCAGATGCAGCCGGCCGTCTTTGCCGCGGACGCCGACATTGCGGCCGTCGGCGGAGATCAGGACATCCGGCTGCGGCACCGCCACGGCCCAAATTATCGCGAGCAGCAGCACCACGGCACCCGACCAGCGCAGCGGCGTCCGCAACAGCCCGAGCAGGATGATGCCTGCGCTCGCTGCGATCACCGGGCCGATCCCGAACGCCGCCATGCGGCCGATCGCGCCGGGCAAGCCCGCGACCCATTGCGTCACCGCGATCATCCAGTCGATGCCGGCGCCCATGATCCACCAGAACACGCCGTCGAAGCCGAACGGCATTGCGACCAGGCCCAGCAGGCCCGCCGGCATCACCACCGCCGAAACCACCGGCATCGCCGCCAGATTGGCGAGCACGCCATAGGGCGTGACGCGATGGAAATGGAAGGCGGCATAGGGCGTGGTCGCGAGCCCTGCGACCAGCGACGCCAGCGCCAGCATCGCGATCTCGCGGCCGCCCCAGAGCGCGGCGCGGGCGGTCGCCGAGTTGTCGGGCGAGGCAAACAGCCGGGGCATGCCGATCTGCACCAGCGCCACCAGGCCCGAGCGTCGCCGCAAACGACATCTGGAAGCTCGGATGCACCAGCGCTTCGGGCGCGATCGAAAGCACGATCATTGCGGCCACCGCCAGCGTCCGGAAGGTCACGGCGCGGCGGTCGACCATGACCGCGATCAACACCACCGCCGTCATGAAGAACGAGCGTTGGGTGGCGACTTCGGCCCCCGACAGCAACAGATAGAACAGCGCGGCGGCGAGCGCCGCCGCCGCCGACCATTTCTTGATCGGAAAGCCCGTGGCAAGCGCGGGGATCAGCGCCAGCAGCGCGCGGACCGCAAAGAACACCACGCCGGCGACGACCGCCATGTGATATCCGGATATCGGTCAAGCAGTAAATTCTGCACGCCGAAACAGTGTCTTAGTGTGCATTTGCTTCCCAAATTTTCGCCGCTGGAACCAAATGGGGAAGCCGTTGGAAGTAAGCCTCGTGAATCCACGGGACTTCCTGAGGCCGAGTTGCCGAAATGGATGGCCTCGTCATGACTCTAGGAAGGCCGCTGGTGAGTCCGGCTTCTGCGGGGCCGTCAGTGCCGGCGGCTTGCGCCAACGAATCCGCGTGCCCTGCAGACCGGCCACGGTGTGATCAGATTCCAACACCGGCGGAAAATCAGTTCTATCCTCATTCGGAACACACTCGCGCCCATCGTCCTTCGCACGGCTCCGGGAAGCTGTTTGGTGACTGAGCGCGTCAAATCACCGGAGTTGTTATGAGTATCATCCCCCTGGACGTTCAAAGAAGGTGCGAACAGCGGTGGGCCGCCAGATTTGCGCGGCCGGCGCCAGGACCCTCGTCCCAAAAGAGCGAGCATGGAAAGCAGGATCAACAGCCCGGCGCGGCCGCCAAAGCCAAAAGGAAAACCCGCCGGGCTGAGTCGGCGGGCTTGAGATCTACCCGGGCGGTGTAAAGAAATAGACAAAGCAAAACCCCCGCCAGTCCGGGGGGGACGACAGGGGCTCTTTGCAGATGGATGGTTCGAGGCTAGGGAGGTTACACCTAGGTGTCGCGCCAAGGACCCACAAAAAAATCAAAGCCCGGCGATCAGGTTTCCACAAGGCGATATTTTGAGCATCAACCATCAACTGCAAACGGCTCAAACCCCTCGCTGGCGACTGCTGCGTGTTCTGTTCCTACGGATCGGTTCCATGCCCGCCTATCCAAGAGGGCGGCAAGGGCCTGTGTTGCAGCTAATCGCGTCTCGAATAACCTAGCGCTCCCCGCGCTGGGGCCATTTAATTTCCCGGGGTTCCCGACGAAATGCTTTTGGGGACCGGATGAAGCCATTTTCCTGGGTGACGAAGTCGGCCTGACACGAAGATCCCGCTAGCCTCGAGACTCGACCAAACAACGAGGTTCGGTCATGCTGCTATTCATCCTCAACTCGATTTACCGCGGGTTCCTCAGGAGTTCTTTGGCCGGAATACGCAGGCACGCTGTCGGCTAAGAGGCCTTGCGGGCGAGAAGTTTTTAAACATGGGCTGCCGTGTGGCGCGATCGTTGTGGGCAAAATCCCAGTCACTCGAACGGCAGCGGATAATTCATCGGGCCCCCACCCTATGGAAAAGCCGCCGCTGGACTTGACGTCAGCGACGGCTCTCTAGCACTTCCCGGCTATCTGTGGGGGATCACCGGACTGGGCTTTGGTATGCCCACCCGGTTAATGCGGGGTTATCGCTGCCGCCCCGGATAGTTGGATAGCCGTTTGCCGTCTCTGGGGAGGCTGCGCCCCGCCCGCTGCGGCGCACGGCCAGCGTGGGCGCGACCGGAACGTCAATTCAGCTTATCTTTGGTGCGTCCGCGCTGTTCTACTATCAGGCAAATGTCGTAGTTATATTGGAAGCCGGCGCGGTTCTCAAATCCGAGCGCGATCAAGTTGGCATCTGTGTTTTGTGCCCCCCAATGAAACGCTTCAATGTCGCTGCTCGGTAGGCGTCCATGGACCCATGCGAACAGGGCGGCAAGACGTTCGAACGCTTCATAGTCGGCCTCAATGCGGTCTATGTCGTGGCCCATTTGTGCGTCGATGCGGCGAACAAAGTCTGACAAGATATCTTCCACGTCGCGGTCCTCTTTGTTGCTCATCCGCGAATCTCCCTCTCTGAGATTAAGGCTACGCTCCTGCACCGCCGTAGTGCTGGTTTTCCCGGTTAATGTTCACAGGATTCGGAAAAGGCCGCCCGCGCTGATACTGCTCAGCCGGAAAATAACATGTCTTGCAACTTGCTTTCGACCACAGGTTGCGGAATGATCGCCGCGATTCGGGCAGCCAATTTATGACCAAGCCAAAAAAGACCGCCTTGCAGCTTGAGACAATTATCAAAGCAGGCGTCAGTGAAATCATGTTGTGGCCGAAGAACGCTGTCGTCTCGATTTGGCCGGATGCCAACGGTTGGAAGGCCGTGTGCCACTCTCCAAATCCGGTGATGGACAGGGAATGCATCGAGCGAGTTCGGGCCGAGGCTGAACGTCTTAAATTGGAATTTGATTTGGATCTGTAGGTCAGGGTTCCGCCAGCAAGTGAAGCGAGCCACCGTTGGCGAAAATGCGCAAACGTCTGCGATTAGTCGAAGGCCACGCCGATCCGCCCCTCTTGACGCCAGATGACGTGACAGGGAATCTGCGTGCTGTCCGCCTTAAAGACAAGGTTGAAATGCTCGGGGATGTCGTTGGGATTGCTGACATCGAGCGCCGCACCCGAAATGGTCATGTCGCGAACTAAGCAGTTAATCGTGCCGCTAGCGAACTTAATCGCTCCAGACATCAATACAGGTTTGCGAGAGATCGCGCGCCTTTCCATGACACTTTGATACGTCGAATTTCTTAGCGATCGATAAAACCCGGACTGGCCAGCAACTAAATTGGAGCCTCCGAAGAATGCGCCTCCGCGGGCAAATGGCTATCGCGTCTGGATGATTCCAACCTTACATCTTAATCGAACGCGACGCCGATCCGGTATTCTTTGCGCCACACGCTACGGCAGGTCAGGTGCAAACCGTCCTCCGGCACGACTAACGTGAAATTCTCGGGAATCCTCACCGGGCTGGATATCTCTAGGGCCGCGCCGGTCAGTGAAAGGTTGCGCACCACGCAATCGACAGGTCGGCTGCCGACAAACTCAATCGTTCCGGCTTTAGAGACGCGGTGGCGAGGTGCGATCCGAGTTTCGACCATAAGATCAAAGTACGTCGAAATTCTAAGAGATCGATAAATTTCTCAGTAGAACTAGGTAGCTTTGAGCGCGGTGGCGTTAGCCTCTCGTTAACGATTTGCTAAATGGAAACAGCGACAATGGAATGTCACTGGAGGGGTCGAACAGCAATGTCTGGCACGATTGACTTTGCCCAGGCAGCCCGGAGGCTGGGCCGCCCTGCGGGAAAAAACTCGCTATCGATCACCAGCATTGCGCGGGTCGAAGGCGTGCTCGAAGACGCAACCCTGCTTCAGGACTACGCAAAAGCCGACATCAGGAACGTGGTTCTAGTGCTCGAGGTTTGCGCGACGAGATTACGCCGGATTGCTTCCATGCTCGAACCGACGGCTGTCTCGATCACCTTTGGCAGCCGGCTCGCTGAAATCGAACAGCTGCTGAGAATTGCGCACGACAAAGCAGCGCACCTGTAGCAGTCACTTTCGGGGGATGGCCCAGTAATCCGCTGCCTATCAGCGCTGCTTTGAAGAAGGCGTCGTTTTCCGCGGTTACCCCTCAATTCATTGGACCCGGCAGCCACTTGGGTAGCTTCTGTACTAGCGGCTGCCAGCAAGCCGCGCTGTGGCCTCACACAACACACCGCATCAAACTGGCCTGACATGCGTCCCAATGTCACGGTGGTTTGAATTGATTTTTTCCCGAGGGGCCAGCTAGCTGATGTTTGCTTTTCGGGGGTATCGCGGAAGTCTCATTTCAGGACCGCCAAGACCGTTTTTGACCCAAGCGACTTGGGGCGTTCGTATTTGATTCTAATCAAAACGCAGTATTCCAAGCTTGATAATTTGAATCTGGCCAATGTGAAGTGGTGTGGAGAGAACTCTTGCGGGGGCTTGTGCATGTCGTCGATGACGATGCTGCGTTTCGTACGGCGATCGAACGTCATCTGAAGATAGCTGGCTATGAAGTCGCGACCTATCCATCTGCCCAGCATTTGCTGGATCGCTTACCGAACGAAAACGTGCCGGGCTGCATTCTCCTCGACGTGCGGATACCGGGATTGAGCGGTCCCGAACTGCAAGGCCGCCTCGTCGAACTCGGTTCGAGGCTGCCAATCGTCTTCCTCACCGGACATGCCGATACCGCGACGACGGTGCGGACGATCAAGGCCGGTGCCGAGGATTTTTTGACCAAACCGGTAACGTCCGACGACCTTCTTCGCGCAATTGAACGGGCCTTCGTACGTCACCAAACATCGCGCGACCTGCAGAATAAACTGGACGTCGTTCGCGCCCGTATCGGAACATTGACGCCGCGCGAACGACAGGTGTTCGATTTGATCGTGCGCGGCAAGATCAACAAGCAGATCGGCTACGCGTTAGGCTGCACCGAGCGTACCATCAAGGCCCACCGCCAACAGGTGATGGAGAAAATGCAAGTTCAATCCCTGGCCGAACTCGTTTCCCTTGCCGAGCGGGTTGGCGTCTTGGGCGGTGTGTCAGTTAACGAACAGTCGGCCTAGCCAATCAATCACTAGCTTTGAGCCTCTATTGTCCCATGGGACAATAGCAAAGGCTCCGTGCGAGGCGTAGCGCAAGTTATAGATTAGACTGGTTCGGACGATGGATGACGAGTTGGTTCGTTACTTTTGAGGTTCAGAAACGGGGGATATTGCCCAAAGGGCGAAGGCCAAGCCCTCGGGTGACCAAGACATTCGAAAGTGAAGCAGAAGCCAAGGACTTCGCACGAACGAGAGTCGACGAAGGACTACGGGTCTTCGCTGGCACCATCAATCCTCACTTGCCGAGGCAACTCATTCCATCAAACAGGATTCATGTGTGGCTCGACGAGAGCACACAGGAACTTGATACCGCAGAGCCCGAAATCTCTCAAAGCCATTTGCAGACTTCCTGATCGGTCCAAGCCAATAGCCCAGAATCCCCGCCCCATGCGCATGGCTGGCGGACGCACGCACGCACCAGCGACCGCGCTATGGCTTCACACAACACACCGCATCAAACTAGTGATTGAAGGTTCGAAGTCACGTCAGCGGACGCGGTTGGTTAACGAACAGTCGGCCTAGCCAATCAATCAGTCGCTTTGAGCCTCTATTGTCCCATGGGACAATAGCAAATGCGCCATGTGAGGCGTAGCGCGAGCGAGGGTTGTGACAGTTACGTGACAGACAAGGGTTATCCGTGCCGCACCGGAACCTCGTCTTTGTCGTCGATGATGACCCCGGAATGCTCCGGGCGCTAGAGCGGCTGTTGCCGCAAATCGGCTACGACAGCTTGCTGTTTCGCTCGGCGGAAGCCTTCGCAAATCACGGCGATTTCGACAGCGCGGTTTGCGTTCTCCTCGATATCAACTTGGGCGATGGTTCAGGCATCGATCTAAGGTATCGTCTCAAAGCAGCGAACATTTCCTTGCCGGTCATCTACATGACTGGAAAAGACAGCCCTGCGGTTCGCGAGGCTGCGCTTCAATCCGGGTGCCTCGCCTATCTCACCAAGCCGTTCTCGGCGAAGTCGCTGATCGAGCCGCTCGAGAGCATCGGCTTTTTGAAGCTGTCCAAACCATTGATCGCCGGTTTTCGCTGCCAGGCGCCACGTCCGCTTTTGGCAGTACTTTTCGGACATGGCGCTATGTCTGACTTGAGTCCGGATTGCGCTTCATAAGCGGACATTGGCCAGAGTAGTCGCGATCCTGACTTTCGATAATTGGACGTTATCGACGCTTTTCACATTCGAACTTCGAACAACGACGGTGAAAGGTAAGCTGGTTAAGATTGCCATACGCGCGTGATCCCGGTCGAAAACCGCTGCACCTATCGGCAGGCTACGGGATGGCCACGCTTCATTTTGTTTTCGCTTTCGGCCCAAGCTCACTGCGGCGCCAGGTCACCAGCTTTAGTGATATTCCAAGTTTGTCGGCCCTCGATTTAACCGCCGCTCTGCTCCGGCCGAGAGAAGCGGCAATCTCATGCGGCCTAGTTCCCGATAGAGCCATCGATCGCAGTCGAGCATCTTCCTCAGCTGTCCATGCTCGATAGGGAAGGCGTGTGCTCTGCGTCATTTCCCTTCACCTTCAACCGCCGTGCCAATAGCACCCCTAAATTTGAGGTTATGTTGCATTAAATAGCATGGATTATACATCTCTTATCATGTAATGTGTCAGATGCCAATCGTGGCTGCAGGCCGGCCGCAGGTTGAACAAAACGAACAAGGGAGGGATCTATGTCAACAGCGATGCAAGCTTTTATTTTTACCTGCGAATTATTTCTTCTCTCGTTCGCTGCGATTTTTGCGATCTGGTTTGCCGATAGGTTGCGATCTAACTTCCTAGGGAAGCCCTAGCGGAAACTTACGGTTCGCGACTTTCTAGTCGTCCTCGGGGGTCGGCTCTATGGAGCATCGCGGCGTCGAGTATCGGATCCTGCAGGGTATCAGACCTGGCGACTGGAAGTGGTCAGTTCTGTTAGAGACTGCTGGGAAACATTCGGGGCATGCTGTTAGGCGAGATGATGCTGTCACTGCCGCCAAGCGCGCAATTGATTTGGCGCTTGCCCCGAAAAGGCAGCCACTGGGCACGCCAAGCCGGACTGAATCGGTCTGAACGTTGACATTTATCGGCCTGCGTTCTGCGCCGAGCTTACGTCTTACTACCGCGGTGCGAGTTTTCTAAAGCTGTTCTTAAGCTTGGCGACCGAGCGAGGTCGAATTGGTTCGCTGAGGTAACGCTGGCACCGTGCGTCTAGGTCAAAAGCAAGTTGGCCCAGGCGCGCACTAGTGCCCATGTCTCTTCATGGCACTTTCCGGACATGGCGCAATGTCCGACTAGAGTCCGTTATGCGCCCAACAGCGGACATCGGCCAGCACCGCTAAGATCGATCGGGGACGTTGCATTCGTCTCGCTCTTAAGTTGCCCGAATCACAATCGCTCGTTACGTTCGTCGTTGCCGCGCATGCGGCAGTACAGGACTTCCAGACTTCGCCTCATCCCGGTCAGACCAGCCCGCGGGATGGGGCGATTTCTTTCGCAGCATTCAGGCCGCGGTTGCCTCTTCTTCGGCGCAGGAATCGAGCGTTTCCCGATTTTCCGGCGGCGGTAGCGCGCGAAAGCCGATGCGCGAGCCGTTGCCGAAGCGTTGCTGAGAGCTATCCACCGGTGTGCGGAGTGCGAGCGTGATATCTTGCGCGAAGGCCGGCGCGATGGTGGCGAAAAGCCAGATGCCCGCGGCATACAGGCGGATTTGCAGTGATGTTTTTGTCGACATGGCGCTGCCCTTCGGAAATCGGAATTATCCCGACTGCGTTGGCTAGGCGCCGTCCAAACTCATCGGCCGCGAAAGGCCGCCATTACTAAAACGCTGAACTCAACAAACAAAAACGCGACGCGCCGCCCTGACGCTCTTAACCTCAGAGGTTCTTAAGCTTATCGAGCATTATTGTGAGCCTACCCTTGGCTGCCTCTGACTTCTCGCAATTTGCCTTCGCTTCAACGCGCAAGCTTTCCAAGCCGCGCTGGCATTGAACCAATTCGCCCACAAGGTCGGCTGCAGGCGCTTTCGCCGCGCGGTCCATCATGGCAATCGCCTCTGAAAGCATCCCTTCAAGCCGCGCCGCGCGATCGGCATTGCCAAGGTCGATTGCTTTTTCGATCACCTGCACGAGCGCCAAAGAAAACGGATCGGTCGAAGGCTGTGTCTCGTTCAAGGAAATCATGTTGGTCGCTCCGTTTCAATCGGCCATCCGGAAACACGAATAACGCCGAAAGCCGGATGGCTCGCGACGGTGCGTAGATTGCCTGGGGTTTGCCTTGTCGGCTGCTCGCCGGGGCGCCTAGATCGGACTTGTCCCTGAGGGAATCCGCTACTATCGTCATTCGACCTTGCCCCTTGCAGGGGATCGAAACGCGCGATTGCTTTGTACATCAAAACCACGTCGATTGCAAAGGCGTTCATACTCCGCCCGTTCCAAGGTCGAGCAGCGCGCGGGTAAATTCCTGAGTGGGCAGGCCGTTGGCGAGCGCCGATGCGACAATGCGGCGATAGTGGGCCACCTCCGCAGTCCGGACCGCTGCCGCTACCGTCGCACTTCCGCCGTTGGCTACGATTGCAGCGGCGACGTCGCCCTGTCGCGTTGCCTCGCTGAGGGCACAGGTCGCCGTGTGGATTTTGTTTTCAGATTTGATGATACTCATTTTTAGATCGCTCCATAGGTTATTGGCAAAGCTCCGCAGTGCTATTGCGCGGCCTTTCGGGCACGCCGTAGAGCGCGCAAAGTCTGAGCGCAGCCAAGAGGCTGGGATTCAATCTTGCGAGGATCCGAAAAACATCGCCCTTGCTGAAAGCCTGGGTCCAGCAGCATCATGAGCCGGCCAAAGTCGGCGTTATCCGGCGGCGGCGTATTCGGAGCGAGATTAATCATGTCAGGAAGTCCTTCCTTCGTGGATTATTGCGTTGGACGCGGCATTCCGCGCAGCATATTGCGGCGCATATCGTGGTGAGTTTTTTAGGGCTGCGATCAGCGAAGGATTGAGCACGGCAAAGGTGGAAAAGAACTTGGCGTAGGCGTCGAGCGCCTTGTCGCCAAGCTTGTTCGCTTCGCAAACCATCTCATGACCCTTGTCGCAGACAGGTTCGATCGCCGCGATCATTTCCGCCGTGAGCCATGCGCCATCGCCGGTCGTCATCTTGTCCAGATGCTCGAGAAACTTCAGCCGGTAAAATGCCGGGAGTTCCATCGCCAGCCAACGCTTGGTGATCGAAATCATGACGAGCGTGTACCGATGCCCGATCGGGCAGCAGGTTTCGACCAAGAACCTTTCGATCTCCTCGTTAGTTTCCGGCATGATTGGCCTCGTTGGCGCGCGCGTCGATGACGACCGGCGCCGGCAAGCTGACGCTGTACTTCGCGGCCAGCTCGGCAATTCGAGCGAGTACCTGCGCGGTCTCTTTGAATTCCGGCGTGACATCGTGCTTGACGTTGAGCGTGGAAACCGTTTCGAGCGGCATGGTGCGGTCAAGCACCATCGCGATTCCGCGGGCGTGATCTTTGTGCCGGGGATTCTCGATCAGTCGGGAAAGTGCACCCATGGCGCGCGGCGCGCTGCCGCGAATGAATTTCTGATCTTCCTCGGCAATCGCGGCAAGCACGCGCTCGTCATGATTGAGCCGGCTGCGATCGTCGCCATGGTCTGCGGCGTCGAATGGTCGCAGCCGAAACCGGCAATCTTGGCGGCCTTCACCCTGGCGCCGTGGCCGGGCCGCACCGTGTAGAGCGCGCGCACGAAAGCGCGGTGCCGGTCGGTCGGCAAGGCGAGCATCGCGGGCCCGTCCTTGGCGTCGATAGGCTCCAGCGGGGCGAATTCACGGCGCTTGCGGCTGGTGCGGGTCCTGGGGCAGCTTCTGCGTCACGCGGACTTCGCCTCTTTCACGCCGTTGACGAGGACGGAGTTCGCCAGCGTCATCTGCTGCGCGGCCTTGATGTCACCGGACAGATACCGTTTGACGAAATCAAGAGAACCCATCGCGTCGTTTTCCAGGCCTTCACGAGCTCATACTCGAGGCGACACTTTTTCGCCGCGCAAAAATTGGTTCGTTACCTCGTCGCGAATGCCGAGCGAGCGGAACATTTCGGCGGTGTGCGCCATCTGGTGCATCTCGGTGGTGGGCATGTGCACCGGGTTCCCGGCCATGGCTACAGCCACGGTATCTTCGCCGCCGGCCGCGATTTTGGCGGTTAGCTTGTCGAATTCCTTACGTGCAGCCATCTCGCCGTTCATCAGCTCGCCGGACGATGACTTGTCCGCGATGCGCGCATCCAGAACGGCGCGGGCCTCGGTGGCGTTGGCGGGCGTGCCGGCGGTGTTCCGAGTTGCTCGGTCATGCCGAAAATTCCTTTCTCACCTTCAATTTGTTGCAGGCGGCACCAAACACTGCCGGCGCTCGCGGGTTGTGGCTGAGTAGGGAAACGTGCCGCTTTCCACTGGAATCGTTTCCGGCAGAACAGGTTTTTCTCGATGACCGGGTGAAAGCAGGTCGAGCGGCAAAAGCATCCCCGCCGGGAAGGACGCAGCCGCCCGGGAATGCCGCGCAGACAGCGGCGGCAGCACTCCTCCTTGTTGATGCCCTCGATCAACTGCGCGGGGTCCAGCTGCTGCAGCGCCGCCCGCCAAGCAGCAAAGGCCGCGCGATCCTGCTGTTCGCCAGGCGATACGCCGCCGCGTTATACTCGATCTCAAACTCGAGATTGTCAATTTTGACCCGCAGCGCCGCCAACTCATCCTGTGCGCCTGGCACCCGCCGCGATGCAGCCAAGGCAAGCGCCGGAATGGTGGCTTTCAGGTCATCCAGCGATTGAGCGAGGGCCTGCCGGTATTCCTCACGGCCGCCGCGGTGGCGCGGCGGTGCGACAGGAACGGTTTTTTCTGCGCCCATCGGATCAAGCCTTCATGATTTTGAAAACCAGCGGAGTGCTCGCGCGCCGAGCCTTGCTCGGTAATGCGGCGGGCGGTGACGTCGGTCAGAATCTGGCGAATTATCGCGCTCAGGCCGCAGCCGCCAGCGTCGGCCGCCTGCCGTTCAAGCGCGTCGCGAAGTTTCCGCGAGAGCCTAAGCGTAACTTGTGAATCACGAACGGGTTTCTGCATGGCTACCTCCTCTTGATCGGAAATTGCACTGCGCTGTTGGACGCAGCAACGCACTCAAGTGCATCATCGGCGTTTTTTCACCCATTGCGGGCGCACGATCGCTTCGCGCTCGGTGTCGACGATCGGCACAAACGCAACCGCCAGCGCGCCGCACATGCGCTCGATCGTCACCGCGCCCGGCTTCTTCTTCGAATTAAGGATCTTGCTGCAGTAGCCTTCCGGCAGTCCCGCGATCGCGTCGACCTCCCGGTGTGTCAGCTCGAGCTGATCGATGCGCGCCCGGAAGATCGCCACCATGTCAGCCGATGACCGGATTAGACGATCAGTCATGGGGACAGACCAGATTTTGGGGAAAAAGTCCGCCCAAAATTTTGGAGGAGGCCGCGCTGTGTTGGCAGACGAGGTCGATATATTGGCGGAGCCTGGATTAGTCCCCCCACCCCCCGCCATACCCCCCTATGTTTGGCTGGACCTTTCCATGGATCTCGCGATTTCCCACGTTTCGCCTGCTCGTCCCGTTGCCTGGCCCGCGCGCGCGTCTTTCCTTCCAAGAGTGCTGAAGGTCTTGAGAGAGCGCGTGCGCGTAAATCCCTTCCGACGCATCCATCTGATCGGTGAACAGATGGCGCGTTCGCGCCTTTCGCCGGTTGCTCAACGGGTTGATGGCACACATCGGTGCGCGTCGTCCTGACGGGAAGCACATGGGTATAGCGGACGCTGCAAGCTCGCTGGCGAGTCCGCTGGTGCGTCGGCGCCCTGCGCCGCTGTTCGGCTGCGTCTGATCGCGCCAGCGAATCCCTGGACTTGGCAACGAGGCTTGGCAGGGGTTGGCGTGCCGGAGATCGGTGCAAACTGCCGGATCGTTGAGTATCAACACGCATGAGGGCGTGACGAGGTCGAATTCCGCCCTTCTCTTCCTTGCTGCGGGTGATTTCCGGCCTTTGAATTTTTCCCTTCCCTCTCTTGCGGGTCCAGCCAAGCGAGGCCGTCAAGGCCGAAAGCGGGGCTACGACCCGCAGGGGGGTATGAGGGGATCAAAAGTAGCCGCAAAGCAGCTGGGTAGCAGGGGGATCGCAGGGGGATCGGTAGGGGGATCGCACCCGGGTAGTAAGTGGGTAGTAGGGGGGTAGTAGGCCCTTCGCGGTGATCATGACGCGCCGCCGGTGGTCGATTGGACGGGCTCTCTGCGCGCGATCCTTTTGAGGCCGCGGGATGGCGAGCCGAACGGCACGTTCTCGATCTTGCTGGTGTGGAAGAGCCGCTCCTGGGCGGCGCGGAAGGCGCTGCCATGTGGTGCCAGTCGCCTGAAGCATCTCGGCAAAGGCTTTCGGCGCGTATCCCTTGCCCGGCATTGCGTAGACGTTGCGACCTTGGGCGGTACACGCGTCGAGACATTCGAGGTAGCGGTGATCGGCACTCTGGTGCGCGGCGGCCTGGTGCGGTGCGCTGGCGCTGGCTTCCAGTAACGAAACAGCCATCCTCCCAGCGAAGTTTTACCTTCTCGCCGGCGGGGCCGTAGTTCGATTTCATAACTTCGAGCTCACGGCCACCACCCTCCTCGTTCTCTTGCGGCCGCAGGTGCAGACGCGCGCGGACGGCGTTGTTGCCAGTCCATGCTGCCAGCGCGGCCGGTGCCGTTGGTCATGCCGGACAGGCTGGGGTGGTCGAGCAAGAGCACCGCGCAATCGGCGTCGCGGGCGAGCCTGCGGAATATGCTGACAAAAGTTCGGGCGTGCACGCGGTCGTTCTGGTTGCCGCCGAACGTCGCGGCGATGCTGTCGACAATGACCAGCACCGGGCGGATCTCCACCGCGGCAGCGTAAAGGGATTCGAATAGCGGCGTCGGCGCCACGGGGCCATCCCGCCTAGACAAGCCGAGCAAGCAGCGGTCGGGATCGGCGAAATAAAAATGCAGGTTCTCGATGTCGGCGGGCTCGAGCCCGGCGCTTGCGTGCCACGCGTTCGAGGCGCCGGCGCATTTCGGCCTCCGGTTCTTCCGCGCTGAAAAAGATGACCGGGCCAGAGTTCGCAGGTGGTGCCGAGCCAATCGCCAAGCCCGCGCTCTACCGCAACGGCGAGCTGCAACGCGACGGTGGTCTTGCCTCCGCCGCCGTCCCCGCCAAGGATAGTCGGCTCCCTTGCGGGAATCCGGTGGGTGGCGAGCCATCGCATGGGCTCAAGCGGCAGGTCGCGCCATGCCGGCGGGCAAACGGTGGGCAAAGGTGCAGCCGGTGCAGGCGCCTGGTCGCGGTCGCCGTCGATCGGCAGGCCATACGCTTCTGGACCGTCGGGCTCCGCGATGATCGTCTCGACAAACTCTGGCGGTGGACGGTCGCCGGGAAAATCACTGGCGATCGCCCTGGCGTTCACGATGCGTGTCGCGACGTCCTGCGCGCTTTCCTGTTCGGTCGCAGCGCGTGCAATCTGCATGATCTCTGCTTCGGCGTCGCTTCCCGGCGTGCCGCCAAGGCCGTTTGCGATCGCAATTTCGAAAATCCTTTCTATGACGTCGCCAGCACTGAGCGCGCGGCTCTTGACGAAAGGCTGCAGCGCCAGCGCGCCTTTGCGCAAGACGTCAAGCTGATCGCCGGGCGCCGAAAGCGCCACCTCTCGCGCGAGAAACCGCAACGAGCGTTCGGCCGCCGGCGCTGCCAATGCCGCGGTGCTCATTCGGCGCCCTCATCGGGCAACAAATCGAGCGCGCGGGCTCGCTCAAGCGCCAGCCGAAGGACCCTGGAAAATTCAGGCAGGCGGCGGACAACCATTGCGAGGCCTTTCGTGGTGGGCCTCATGCAGCCATCGTTCGCCAACGAAATGCTCCCGGACATTGACGAGGTTGTGGCCTTCGTGGGACTGAGCGAAACCACGATGGCGGTGTCACGCCTTCGGTTTTTCCAGAACTTGCCGATTTCGATCGGCTTGGCGAGCGGTGCGGGTTTCTGGCTCATGCTGACTAAATCCAACGCCTGGCCGATTGGGCTTGCCGCGATGCCTTCCCCGTCGCGCTTCAATGCGTGGGCTATGACGTCGAGCGGGCAGCCGAATTGCAGGGCGAGCATGCGATGATCGCTGCATCGTGCGCCAGCGCGTCGAGCAACGAATTGGAGTGCTCGGCGCTGAGAAATATTTCACCTATCCGGCCGTCCGGGTACAGCCCGATCGTCATGTTATATCGGAGATTGTCGCGCTCGAAAGCAGCGGTGACGGCGGCTCGGCGGTTCGGCAGGCGCTCGCGCTGCGCTGGCGCAGGCTTGCCGCCGGGGCAATTCTGGCTTATGTCCATCGTCCTTGATCTCTGATCTGAAAAACAAACCAAGCCGCTCTGCCCTGGCCGGGGCAGGCGGCCTTTCTGCTTATGCGGCGGTCTCGATGACGCGAGATTGCTGCCACCGGCGGTTTTCGCCGATCGTGACACCCTTCCGCTTTTCAGACAGCTTGATGAACCGCGGCCCGTTGCCGCTTGCGACAATCCGCTGACCGGTGCTCCGGGAAAAACCGTTCAGATTGCACCAATCGTCAAACGACATCACTCGATCGTCGTCCACAGTGACCTCCGTTGCGCGTTATTGATGCGCAAAGAGGTAGACTGACCCGATATCAGCGTCCGGTTCTTTATTTGCGGGAATTCCCCGACTTCGTCGTAACCGCTCAAGGCTTTGGCAATATCGGCGTGGACAGCCCTTGCCTTGTGGTCGCTCTCCGCCAGCCCCCATCCGTTGGCGCCGAGGATTTGGTTATTTAGCACCACGATGAATTTCTGAAACCACGTCGGCTCTGCCCCTTCGGAGACGCGGCCGGTTGCAGTAGGATTAAGGCCAACCCTTCGACAGCACGCGACTATGGCCCGCACCAGCCCTGGCTTCACAGCCATCGGTTTAGCGGAGCCCAGATCCTGTATCGCGTTAAGACGCCGCTCGGCGTCGGCCGCCATAGCGGCCAACCGATCGCCGTAATCACTGAGAACACCACGGCGGTCATCATGCATCGTTCGGATTTCGGCCCAGGCCGTCGCCGCGGTTTTCAGGCTCTTGATCAGCCGCTCTAACGGTGAGGCTTGTTTGCCGCCGCCCTTTCGGATAGCCGCTGCCGTAGCGGCCCCCTCCTCAAGCAGACGTACGCGACCGATGAATTGGTTGCAGCAGTCACAGATCGACTGGCGCAAGCATTCTTCCTGCTCAGCCGAAAGCTCTTTAGGAATGGCTGCCCGGATTTCAGGCCACCGCCTGTTGAAGAACAATAAATCTACATGCCGCGAATGGCTCTCAGGAATGAGAACCTTGCGAGCACGCGAGCCTATCGCGGGGTTCTTCGGCTTCATTGCCCGACGATCGCGAGAAGATGCTGCTCCCACTTCGCCAGCGCCTCGGCGATTTCCGGCTGGTAATCGTGATGATCATAGATGCCGACAACCCCTGACCGATGAGCAACGTGGTTTAGCACCAGCTCGGCTACATGCGGTTTTACGCCCAACTTAGACATGCCCGTTCGCACGGTCCGCCGGAGATCATGCAGGGTCCAATGCGGCAGGGCCTGCCCTTCTGCGGCCGTTATCCGCCCGTGCAGCGCCATGGTGCACCACGACCATGCGCCGAATCCGCCACCCCGGGTTCCGAAGACAAAATCGCGACCGAGACGCCTTGGAGCAGTCTCCAAGATAGCTCGGGCGGTCGGCGTGAGGGGCAGTTCCAGCGCCCTTCCCGGTTTCGTGCGCTCAGCGGGTAGCAGGAGCCTTCCAGCCTCCAACTCTACCTCTAGCCAGCGCAGCCCGCCAATTTCGTCCCGCCGGCAGGCCGTCAAAAGCAGGAGCCGGACGATGCGACCGAAGTCGTCCTCCGGGCAGTGCCGCCATACCGTCCTGATCTCGGCATCGGTGAGCACTCGGTCCCGGCCCTGCTTTCCCTCGATCGGGTTATTCGTTCCTGCCACCGGGTTGTTGTCGACCATTCCTTCCTTCATCGCCCAGGTGAACAAGGACGACAGGTTCGACCTCGCCCGAGCAGCGGAGGTAGCGCCGTGTTCGTCGACGATCCGGCGGAGCTGCTCGGCGACCGTCTTGCGGTCGATCGTTGCGATCGGCTTACGGTGAAGGGGTGCCCATTTTACGTTGAAATAGACGTCGGCGGCCTTGTAGGTGCTCGGCCGCATGTTGGGGCCCCTTGGCCTTCAGGTAGAGCTCGGCAACGCCCTTGAAGGTCAGCTTTGCGGCGGCCGCGGCCTCCTCCGCCTTCCTCTTCTCCTCGCGCGGATCGGTGCCGAGTTCGATCTTGGCGAAATATTGCCGGGCAACCTTCCGGGCTTCCTCGAGCGTGAGCTTTCTGACATCGCCAAGGCTCTCTCGCTGGGTCGCCCTGTGGAACCGATATTGAACGATGTAGGCGGATTTGGCCGGCCGAACCCTTATGCCGAAGCCGGGCATTTCCGGATCCCAGTAGATATGGTCGGTCTTGCCAGCCGGGAGCTGTAATCGACGGATAGAGGCGTCTGACAAGCGTGGTTGAGGAATTCGGATTACTTGGGCAGGCAATGCGGCTGGCATGGGAAGCACCTCAAAATCTCGGTGGGAAGCACTCGGTAAGCACAGCAGTGAACAAGCCTGATCCTTCACGATCTGATTTGTCACGTGGAAACATCTAAATCTTCAGCGAAAATTGTGGATGGTGATGCTTCCTGAACCGTGCTGACGCAAAGCTCTACATGCTATCCGGATATCGACAGCACGTGGCCGAGGCCGGAGATGAACATCGCATCGTTGACCGGCGTGGTGATCGCGTCGCGGCGGCCGGTCAACAGCGCGGTGGCGATGGCGCGGCGGTCGCCGTCGAGCGTGGTCCGAATCCGCGCATCGATCGCATCGCGCAGGCCCTGCATGAAGGCGGCATAGCGCAGCGACCAGCCGCCGCTGGCCGGCGGCTCGGCGGTCTTGATGGCGCCGGTGACAAAGCCGGAGGCGCCGATGCCCTGAAAATACATGTCGCGGCCGAAATCGTAGCTGCCGGGCCGCAAGGGCGCGAGCGGCGGCTGCAGCCGCGCCTTCAACTCGACAAAGCTGCCGACTGTGGGCGCGGTGCCTTTTCGCACCGACAGCCGAACCCGTTCCAGTTTCATCTGCGAGCGCGGGCTTTCCATTTGGGTGACGCGCAGCACGAAGCGGTCGGTGCGCTCGCGGATGTCGCGGGTCTCGACGAAGCCCGACAGCGACACCGCAAACATCGGCCGTGCCAGCACGCCATGCCCGACCCGTGCGGTTTTCCAGGTTGCGACTGCAAAGCCCGCGGCGATGGCGGCAAGCATGACCAGCGGCGGAAATACCCGTTGCCGCCGCAGCAGAAACGCCGCGCCGCAGAGCGCCATCGCCGCGGCGGCGGCAACCGGCAGCACCGGTTCACGATCCGCGGCGAAATAGAACGCGATGCCGGTGCCGAAGGCGATGGGCACCCAGGGCAGCAACCGGCCGGCGCCGGCCTCGGCACGGATCCAGGTCCGCAGCTTCTCGACCAGCGATCGCCATGTGGTGAAATCCGACGGCGCGATGCGGCCTGCCCGCGCCGCTTCGCGCGGCGGCCAGGTTCCGGCAACCCCTTGCGTCCGGCCCCTGCGCCCCTCGGCCATCCCGGTACACCTTGCACGCGATCTCCGATCGCAAGGCTAGCGGAAGCTGTCACGGCGCGAATAGGGAACGGATGCAGAATGCCCGTTAACTTTTACTAACGGCATTGCGCTAGGCTTGCCCGAATCAATCGGGGACCTCGCCATGCTGCGCAGGATCATGCTGTCCATGCTCGCCAGCGTCGTCAGTGCGATGGCCGCGAACGCCGCCGATCTCGCCCCACAGAGCCGGCTCGGGGCGATCTTTGCGGAGCCCGCCGAGGTTCGTGTCACGGCGGTTCGGTCGCGCGAATATACGGCGCCCATTATCTGGTACAACCTGCTGCCAAATCCGCTGTGGAACCGCGGCGGCTATTATTATGGCTCGTCGTGGTCCTACTATTACCCCGGTCCCTATTACGGGGGGCCCTATACTCCCTATTTCGTCCGCCTGCCCTATGTCTGCGGCCTCTACGGCTACTGCGAATAGGCTGGGTGGCCATAACCCGGCCGCCATCGCGAGCACCGTGACCGCCTTCGGGCGGTCTTTTTTGTCCGGCCGGAAGAACCGGGTTTCTTTCCGGCCATGTGTGTGGGACAGTTCACAGATGCCCGCCGACGGCTGGGCTAATGTCGTCGCAGTCAACGCGTGGAGCGTACCATGAGGTTGGTTGGGCAATTATCGCTGATTGCGGTTCTGTTACTTTGCTTCCAGGCAGCGGGCTTCCAGACGAGCTTCGCGCAAAAGCTGGTCGACCCGAATGCGGTCGCGCCCGAATATCGCGAAGCCGCGGTGAAGCGGCGCGCCGAGCAAATCAGGCAGCTCGAATGTGCCCACAAGGCCGATGCGGCCAAGGTGCTGCCGAGAGACCGCACCGCGCATATTACCCAATGTCTGGAAAGTGCCAGCGTGGTTGCCGCGCCGCAATAGCGCCGTCCCAGGCTGGACCTTCGGCGTTCGCATTAATAACTCGTTAAATTATTGGCCATACCGATACGGTCATGAGAGTCGCAATGGCCACCATAGTTGCTCTCCTCATACTCAATTTTGCGGATGAGCATTTTAACGACGCCCGCTATACCCAGGGGGCGACGGGCATGCTTTATCAAATCGCGAGGTCGTTCGGTTAACCACCGTCCTGCCGCGCGCACGACCCGCCCGGTCGATTCGCGGGCTTCCATCATTCGGCTGTCGCAACAGGCAGAATCAGGTTTATCGTCACGGCGCTGCTTCGTTACTGCGAAGGCGAACCGGAGATGACCGAACTGGATTTACTGGCCCGCAACATCCATGGGCTGAAGGAGTTGCTGAGGGTTGCCTGGGAGGACCTCGCAAACCCGCTGCTGACGCCATTCGAGCGGCGCGAGGCGCGCAACCAGATCGACCAGTATGCGGCCGAGTTGCGGCGCCATCTGCAACTGATGGAGGTTGAGCACAACCGCCTGCGAGAACAGTCCCGGGCGAAAAGCGCAAACTCCGGCTTCGGCAAGCCGAACTTTCGAATTCTGGCCTAGACGGGGCGCTCGCTCTCGGCGTCAGCGCGGACAGACGGACGAAACGCGGCGACCCTTATTGGGCTGCGTTGGCTGTTGGCCAGGAGACCATATCGCCCATCGAAGGAACGATCGAAGGCGCCGGTTCATGCTCCATCTCGGCCAGTCGCTGCAGCAGCCGCGACAGGCGTTCCGGAAGTTCGGCCGCTTCCGGCTTGAGGATCAGGCGAAGCCTCTCGCCGATCTCGTCGCAGATGGCGCGACAGTGCTCGTGATCGATCTGCAAACTCGAAGGCTGTTGGCTCGACATGGCTTCCGGCTTCTCTTCAACTTTAATTCAATCGCCGGATAGTACGGCAAGAAGCGCAAATGCGCTTCAACCAAATGGCGAGTTGGTGAAAGGCGCGTAAATTTCAACGTAATTACCAACTCCTTAACGGGTTGCATCTACTCTGCTCGCGGGGTGACTTCCGTGCGGGGGGATGCGCAATGGAAATTCTGACTGTTCTCACCACCTTGATGTTGCTGCTGGCGATCTCGGTTGGGTCTTTGTTGAAGTCCAGTTTCGTCCGCGGACGTTTTCGGGGCATGCAGGATGCCGCGACCGAGATCATTCGCGGCGTCAATTCGCATTTTGAAACCGAGGGCCAGCAGCTGCCCGCCGGCGTTTCGAAAGCGCTGGAGACATTGAAGAGTGCGACCGGACGCGTCTCGCACCAAAAGCAACTGACCGTTCGCTACGCGCAACTGTGGATATTCGGCGACGCGATCGGCAGCGCGTGCTGGAACAAGGGTTTCCGCTCCGGCAAGCGAACAATGGCGCCGCGCGACGGCAAGATTCTTGTCGAGCTATCGGTAGACGAATTGGTTCAACTGACCTGGCTCGCGCATCACGGCTTTCAGCATATGATGCCAAATTACCGCGGCTTCGAAATCCATCGCTTCAGCGGGGAAGACGACGCCCGCAGCGGCGCCAGAGCGATCGAGCGGCTTGAGGTCTCCATTCCCGCCAAGCACAGAGCGGGCGACCCGGCAGGCCCCTGCAACGGTCGCCTGACGCTGATAGAAAACTGGTGGTCCGAGCCCAAACTCGCCGTCCGCCAGCGGGCTGCTACCTGACTCAGCCCTTGGCGCCGACTTCCTTTGCGAAGGTGTCGCGCAGGCCGATGGTCCGGTTGAACACCGGACGGTCGGGCGTCGAATTCTTGTCGCGCACGAAATAGCCCTGCCGCTCGAACTGCATGACCTCGGTCGAATTGGCTTCCGCGATTGCGGGCTCGATGCGGGAGTCCTTAAGAATCTCCAGCGACTGCGGGTTGAGGTCGGCGGCAAAATTGGCGGCATCCGGCGTGGGTTTTGAGAACAGCTGGTTGTAGACGCGAATTTCGGCACGGATCGACTGCCTTGCCGGCAGCCAGTGCATGGTGGCCTTGACCTTGCGGCCGTCGGGCGCATTGCCGCCCTTGGTCGCGGGATCGTAAGTGCAGCGCAGCTCGATCACCTCGCCGGCCGCGTTCTTGATGACTTCACGGCAAGTGACAAAAAAGGCGTAGCGCAGCCGCACCTCGGTGCCCGGCGAAAGCCGGAAAAATTTCTTCGGCGGATTTTCCATGAAATCGTCGCGCTCGATGTAAAGCTCGCGGCCGAACGCGATGCGGCGGGTACCCATGGTGGGATCGTCCGGATGATTGACGGCCTCGATTTCTTCGCTGGCACCTTCAGGGTAATTCTCGATCACCACTTTCAGCGGCCGCAGCACCGCCATGCGCCGCGGCGCCGTCTTGTTGAGGATCTCGCGGATGCAGAATTCCAGCATGCCGACGTCGACGACGCTGTTGGCTTTCGCCACCCCGATACGCTTGACGAATTCGCGGATCGCCGCCGGCGGCACCCCGCGCCGTTTCAGCCCGGCAATGGTCGGCATCCGCGGATCGTCCCAGCCGGCGACGTGGCCGCCGCGGACGAGCTCCGTCAGCACCCGCTTGGACAGCAATGTGTAGGTCAGATTGAGCCGCGCGAACTCGTACTGGTGCGGCTTCGACGGCACCGGCAATTTGTCGAGCAGCCAGTCATAGAGCGGACGGTGGTCCTCGAATTCCAGCGTGCAGATCGAATGCGTAATGCCCTCGATCGCGTCCGACTGGCCGTGGGCGTAGTCGTAGCTCGGATAGATCGACCATTTGTCGCCGGTGCGCGGATGGGTGGCGTGCAGGATGCGATAAAGCACGGGGTCGCGCAGGTTGATGTTGCCCGACGACATATCGATCCTGGCGCGCAGCACCCGCGCCCCGTTCGGAAACTCGCCGGCTTTCATGCGGCGAAACAGGTCGAGGTTTTCCGCAACCGAACGGTCGCGGAACGGACTGTTCTTGCCCGGCTCGGTCAGGGTGCCGCGGGTGAGCCGGATCTGCTCCTGCGACTGGTCGTCGACATAGGCAAGGCCTGAGCGGATCAGGCCCTCCGCCCATTCGTAGAGTTGTTCGAAATAATCCGAGGCATAGAACAGGTCATTGCCCCAGTCGTAGCCGAGCCAGTGCACGTCGGCCTGGATCGAATCGATGTATTCCTGTTCTTCCTTGGTCGGGTTGGTATCGTCGAACCGCAGGTGGCAGCGCCCGGCGAACTCCTCCGCGATGCCGAAATTGAGCGCGATCGACTTGGCATGGCCGATGTGCAGGTAGCCGTTCGGCTCCGGCGGGAAGCGCGTTACGATCAGGCTGTGCTTCCTGGCATCGAGGTCGGCCTGGACGATGTCGCGAATGAAATCGCGTCCCGTCTCTGCCGTCACCGGTTCTATGGTCATTCCTGTTTCCTGCTCGGGAATCAACGGAGGTTCTGCCAAATCCGCACCTCCCAAGGAAGGCTTTAGTTATGCACGGTTCCTGCTATACACCACCGCGCTTTCCGCATGCCCTCCTTGCCCGCGACCCGCTCCTGTAATGACTGAATCCGTCGTCACGCGCTTTGCCCCCTCGCCTACCGGCTTTCTCCACATCGGAGGGGCTCGCACCGCGCTGTTCAACTGGCTTTACGCCAAGAAGCGCGGCGGCAAGATGCTGCTGCGGATCGAGGACACCGATCGGCAGCGATCGACCGAACCGGCGATTGCCGCGATCCTGGATGGCCTGAAATGGCTCGAGCTCGATTGGGACGGCGAGGTCATCTACCAGTACAGCCGGGCCGCGCGGCACCGCGAGGTCGCCGAACAATTATTGGCGAGCGACAAGGCCTATCGCTGCTACGCCACCGCCGAGGAGCTGACAGCGATGCGCGAAAAGGCGCGCGCCGAGGGCCGCACCCGCCTCTATGACGGGCTATGGCGCGACCGCGACCCCTCGGAGGCGCCGGAAGGCATGAAGCCAACGATCCGGCTCCGGGCACCGCAGACCGGCGAGACCGTGATCGAGGATCAGGTCCAGGGCCGCGTGGTCTGGCAGAACGAGAACCTCGACGACCTCGTGCTGTTGCGCGGCGACGGCAATCCGACCTACATGCTCGCGGTGGTGGTCGACGATCACGACATGGGCGTCACCCACATCATCCGCGGCGATGACCACCTGATCAATGCCGCACGCCAGAAGCAGATCTACGATGCGCTTGGGTGGGACCTCCCCAACATGTCCCACATTCCGCTGATCCACGGGCCCGACGGCTCAAAACTCTCGAAACGCCATGGTGCATTGGGCGTCGATGCCTATCGCTCCATGGGATATTTGCCGGCGGCACTGCGCAATTACCTGGTCAGGCTCGGATGGAGCCATGGCGACCAGGAGATATTTTCCACGGAAGAAATGATCGCCGCGTTCGACCTGCCTGCGATCGGCCGCTCGGCCGCACGGTTCGATTTCGCCAAGCTGGAAAACCTCAACGGCCACTATATCCGTCACTCCGACGATCGATCGCTGCTGACCATGTTCGAGGGTGTGCTGGATTACGTCCCCGGCGGTTCGGACCTCAAGGCCAAGCTCAACGACACCACGCGCGCGCAATTGCTGCAGGCGATGCCGAGCCTGAAGGAGCGCGCCAAGACCCTGATCGAGCTGATCGACGGCTCCTACTTCATCTTTGCCGACCGGCCGCTCGAGATCGAGCCGAAGGCGGCTTTGCTGCTGACGCCGGAAAACCGAGAGCTGATCGGCCAGCTCCGTCTCGCGCTGGAAACTGTCGCGCCATGGACGGCGGGATCCACCGAAGCGGCCATGCGCGCCTTCGCGGATGCCAACAGCCTCAAGCTTGGCGCGGTGGCCCAGCCGCTGCGCGCGGCTTTGACCGGGCGGACCACCTCGCCGGGTATCTTCGACGTGCTGGCGGTGCTGGGACGGCAGGAATGCCTCGCCCGGCTGGGCGATCAGGCCCCCTCATAAGGTGGTATTGCGGGTCAGGTGTGCCCATCTTGCAGTGCACACAGCAATACGATACCCATTTAAAAGGTGCTTCCAGAATACCCGGCTTCCCACGCCATCGATCCATTCATGGCGGACGCGGCCGCCGGCTTCGCAACGATCTCATCGGGGAACTCACGATGGACGCAACATCCAACAGCAAAACCGCAACACTGACAGTCGGCAACAAGACCTACGATTTCCCGATTCTGAGCGGTACCGTTGGGCCTGACGTCATCGACATCGCCAAGCTTTACGCCCAGTCCGGGATGTTTACCTACGACCCCGGCTTCACCTCCACCGGCAGCTGCCAGTCCAAGATCACCTATATCGATGGCGACGCCGGCGTTCTGGAGTACCGCGGCTATCCGATCGAGCAACTGGCGGAAAACGGCGATTTCCTCGAAACCTGCTACCTCTTGCTTTACGGCGAACTGCCGACCAAGGCGCAGAAGGCCGATTTCGACAACCGCGTGATCCATCACACCATGGTTCACGAGCAGATGGCCCGCTTCTTCCAGGGCTTCCGCCGCGACGCCCATCCGATGGCGGTGATGGTGGCTTCCGTCGGCGCGCTGGCGGCGTTCTATCACGACTCCACCGACATCAACGATCCGACCCAGCGCATGATCGCCTCGATGCGCATGATCGCGAAGATCCCCACTTTGGCGGCCATGGCGTTCAAATACACCATCGGCCAGCCCTTCGTTTATCCGAAGAACTCGCTCTCCTTCGCCCAGAATTTCCTGAACATGTGCTTCGCGGTGCCCTGCGAAGAGTACAAGATCAATCCGGTTCTGGCCGACGCGCTCGACAAGATCTTCATCCTGCACGCCGACCACGAACAGAACGCCTCGACCTCGACGGTGCGGATCGCCGGCTCCTCCGGCGCCAATCCATTTGCCTGCATTGCCGCCGGCATCGCCTGCCTGTGGGGCCCAGCGCATGGCGGCGCCAATGAAGCGGCGCTGGCGATGCTGTCGGGCATCGGCTCGGTCGACAAGATTCCGGATTTCATCAAGCGGGTGAAGGACAAGAACAGCGAAGTGCGCCTGATGGGTTTTGGGCATCGGGTCTACAAGAACTACGATCCCCGCGCCAAGATCATGCAGAAGATGTGTCACGCGGTGCTGGCCGAGACCGGCCACGGCGACGATCCGATGCTGAAGGTCGCCCTGGAACTGGAAAAGATCGCGCTGCACGATCCGTATTTCATCGACCGCAAGCTTTATCCGAACGTGGACTTCTATTCGGGCATCACGCTGAAGGCGATGGGCTTCCCGACCTCGATGTTCACGGTGCTGTTCGCGGTCGCCCGCACCGTCGGCTGGATCAGCCAGTGGAGCGAGATGATCGAGGATCCGCATCAGAAGATCGGCCGTCCGCGCCAGCTCTATACCGGCGTCACGCGCCGCGACTACGTCGACATCGACAAGCGCAAGTAGTTTTCGAGGCTTCACGACCAACCGACCCCCGTCATCCTGAGGAGGCCGCGAAGCGGCCGTCTCGAAGGACGACGGGGCCCCGGGGCCGTTCATCCTTCGAGGCTCGCCCTGCGGTGCAAGCGCACCGCAAGGCTCGCACCTCAGGATGACGGATTAACGAGCATACTCAACCCAAAGTCATCCGGAGCTAATTCGACCGCCGCGCCTTCCGCATCGTCGCCAGCACGATGTCGGCCGCCCGAACGCTCGGCGGCAGGTTGCCGGTCGACATGATCTTGTCGATCTTCGCGAAGGCCTCGAGCTGCCGGCGGCGAAGGGGAGAGTCCTCAAGCACCTCGTGCAATGCCTGCGACAATTTCTGCGGCGTGCAATCCTCCTGCAGGTATTCCGGAACGACATTCTCGCCGACCACGAGGTTGGCCAGGATGACCGAATTCACCTTGATCGCGCGTCGCATGATCCATGCCTCGACGGCACCCACCCTGTAGGCCGCGACCATCGGCACGCCGGCGATCGCGAGCTCGAGCGTCACCGTGCCCGACTTGGCGAGCGCGGCGTGCGCCATCCGGAACGCCGCCCGCTTCTCCGGCTCGCCGACCACGACCTTTGGAGCGACCTTCCAGCGCTTCACGCCGTCGGCGACCGCCTCAAGCAGATGCGGCATGGTCGGCAGGATCAGTTCGAATGAAACGCCCTCGGCCGCGAGCTGTCCCAGCGTTTCGCCGAACACCCTCATATGGTGGCTGATTTCGCTGCGGCGGCTTCCGGGCAGCACCAGCAGAACCGGCGGGTCGCTGGTCACGGCGCTTTTGCTCGTCGACATTGGGCCGCAGGCTCGCCAGCTGCTCGGTCAGGGGGTGACCGACATAGCTGCAAGGCGGGCCGCGCAGCCTGCGGTATTCCTCCGGTTCGAACGGCAGCAAGGCCAGGACATGGTCGACGTAGCCGCTCATGGCGCGCGCCCGGCCGGGACGCCACGCCCAGACCGAGGGAGATACGTAGTCGACGATCGGGATCGCGGGATCGCGGGCCCGGACGCGCCGCGCCACCCGGTGGGTAAAATCGGGACTGTCGATGATGACCAGGATATCGGGGGCGGCATCCGTCACGGCACTGGCGGTCGCCCGGATCAATCGCAGGATCTTCGGCAACTGCTTCACCACCGCGGCCAGTCCTATGATCGACAGCTCCTCGATCGGAAACAGCGACACCAGGCCTTCGCGCGCCATCGACTGGCCGCCGATGCCTTCGAACCACACCGCATCGCCAAGGCGCTGACGCAACACCTTCATCAGGTTGGCGCCAAGCCGATCGCCGGACTCCTCCGTCGCGATCAGGAATATCTTTCGCGCGACGATGAAGGATGCGCGCGCCGCCATCATGCGGGCAGACCGGTCACGAAGAGGCCGGCCGCGTCGGCTTTCCCGATCATGACCTGCGGCTCGACCACAATGGTGTTACCGGCGACGATCGCGATCCCGGCAAGCCCGGCTGCGGCCGCGCCCTCGATGGTTCGAGGCCCGATCGTCGGCAGATCGAAACGCAAATCCTGACCGCTTTTTGGCGCCTTCACCAGCACGCCGCGCCTGGCCTTGGCGCGAATGCGTCCCTCCCCGCGCAGCCGCGCTACGCGCGCCAGCAGACCGTCGGTGCCTTCGATGTCTTCCACCCCGACCACGTGACCGTCGATCACGACCGCGGCCTGACCGATGTCGAACGGACTGAGCGCGCGCAGCACCTCGCGTCCCCTGGCGATATCGGCCGCGGCTTTTTCATCAGGCGCCGCCCTGGTCAGACATCCCTGCGGCATCAGCAGATCCGGGGCGACATCCTTGATCCCCACCATCCGGAAGCCATCCTGTTCGAGAATGCGGCCGATGCCGGAAAGCAGATGATCGTCGCCGCCCCGGAACGCCGCCCATACCCGCGCGATGACGCGAAGCGTGCCCCAATCGAGCCTGATCTCCGACAGCGCCGGCCGCACCAGGGTGCCGATGAAAACCAGATCGCGGCAGTTTTCCGTCCGAAACAGCTTCTCGGCCCTGCCGAGTTGGCCGACCGAAATCCAGTGATGGCGAAAGCGCGTTACCGCCACGGGATCGCAGGCGCCTTTCAGCGCGAACAGAATGGAATTGACGCCGCGTGCGGCAAGGGAGTCCGCGACCGCGAACGGCATCACGCCGCCTCCCGCGATCAAGCCGATGGGCGATGAAATTTGCAAAGCCCCTGATGTCATGGCTCCGGCGGCCCCGTCATCAATGTCGCCTGCCGTCGTCCGCGGGAAGGCACAAGGCGCGATGCTTGCCATCGCCGATAAAGGTCAGGATTTCGGCGATCGCAGGGTCCTCGGCTGCCAGAGGCTGCACCGCGCTCAGCCTTTCGGCAAAAATCCCGGGTCCATGGAACAGCTTTTGATAGAACGACCGCACCGTGGCAAGCCGCTCGCGGGTGAACTTGCGGCGCCTCATGCCGATGATATTGAGGCCTTCGAGGCTGGCGTACTGGCCGTTGACGAGGCCGAACGGAATCACGTCGCTGCGTACGCCGCAAACGCCGCCGACCATCACCTGCGCCCCGACCCGCGTGAACTGGTGCACCGCGGACAGGCCGCCGATGAAAACAAAATCGCCGATCTCGGCATGGCCGCCGAGCGTGGCCGAGGTCGCAAAGATGACGTCGTTGCCGACCTGGCAGTCGTGACCGACATGGCTGCAGTTCATGAAATAACCGCGATCACCGACGCGGGTAACGCCGCCGCCCGCCACCGTGCCCGCGTTCATGGTCACCTGCTCCCGGATGGTGCAGCCCTGGCCGATCTGGAGCCTGGTGAGTTCGCCGCGATAGCTCAGGGATTGCGGCGGGGTACCCAATGAGACGAAGGGGTAGATGGTGCAGCCGTCACCGATCGTGGTCTGCGCGGTGACGTGGACATGCGCGATCAGTTTGCAGTCGGCGCCGATCACGGCATGGGGACCGATGGTGCAATAGGGACCGATCGTGGTGCCCTCGCCGATCACAGCGCCATCCTCCACCCGCGCGGTGGGATCGATCGTACTCATCGAAGGGGTCCAGTCAGCGAAAGACGCCAAGCGTTAATCTGTTGGGTTTTCCGGTGGTTAGCGCGGCATGCGAGGGCTGTCCAGTGACGTATGGTTACGGCGTGTTGCGGTCCGCCGGGCGCCCGGCGAGCCTTTCGCGGTGCAGCCACCGAGCTAACGGTGAAGAGCATGGACGACGGATGGGAGCAGTTGGGCTGCCAGAAGCGCATGCCCCTCGGCAGTCAGATGAATGCCGTCGGCCTGCAGATATTTTCGTCCGATACCGCGTCCGGTTACCAAAATGATCTTGATGCCCCGGCTGCGAAGCCGCGCGACGATCGCGGCCAACTCCGCCTTCTGGTCTCCCTGGCCCAGTCTGCGCGCATTGAATGTGCCGCCGAGCACGCCAAGCAGCACAATCCTGGTCCCATCCGGAACGGCCTGGTCCAGCCGGCCCAACATTCCCGCATTGGTGTCGCCATTAATGCCGGCGTTCGCGACATGGAGATTGTAACCCTTCGCGGAGAGCATCCGCTCCAGTTGCGCCGGAAAGGCCTCTGCGCTGCCGACGCCGCGGCCGGCGACGTTACTGGCCCCCAGCGCAACGATCTGAGCTTGCGCGGCGCCGGCAAGACCCAGCACGAGCGAAAGCACTCCCGCGAACAGAAATAGCCTTGGGCCTGCGACCCTCATCAGTCGGTCAGCATGGCGCCGACGTCGGCCTCGGCGACGGTGGCGCCGTTGACTTTGGCGTCGCCGTGAAACCACCACATGGTCTTGCGGCGGCCAATGCTGCTCATGTGGTATTCGATGGTGTCGCCGGGCATCACCGGCTTGCGGAATTTGCACTTGTCGATGGTGAGAAAATAAACCGCGCGCGGCTTCTCGGTGCCTTCGACCGATTTGATGCCGATCACGCCGGCAGTCTGCGCCATGGCTTCGATCATCATTACCCCCGGATAGACCGGACGCTCCGGAAAATGCCCGAGGAAGGGAATCTCGTTGAAGGTAACGTTCTTGACGCCGATCCCGCTGTAATCGGTGCGGATCTTGATGACCCGATCGATCAGCAGCATCGGAAAACGATGCGGAAGCGTTTTGAGGATCTCATTGATGTCGATGAGCTCGAATTTGACCGGTGCCTCCATCAATCCCGCCCCTCGCCCTTCGGATCGGCCGAGCCATCGCGCACCAGGCGCTCAAGCGCCACGATCTCCCGGAACCACTGCCTGGTCGGCTTGGCAAAGAAGCCACCCCAGCGCCCGCCTGCCGGAATGTCGTCCTTGACGCCGCTCATCCCGGTGACCTGGGCTCCGTCGCCGATGCGAAGGTGATTGTTGATCCCAACCTTGGCCCCCAGCGCCACATTGTCGCCAATCGTCACGCTGCCCGCCAGTCCTATCTGGGCCGCGAGCAGGCAATGCCTGCCGATCGTCACATTGTGGCCGATCTGGACCTGATTGTCGATTTTCGTGCCTTCGCCGATCACGGTGTCGCGCAGGCTACCGCGATCGATGGTGGTGCCGGCGCCGATCTCGACGTCGTTCTGGATCAGGACCCGGCCGGTTTGCGGGACTTTCAAATGGCCATCCGGTCCAAAGAACACGAAGCCATAGCCATCCTGGCCGATGCTGCAGCCGGGATGGATCAGGACATTGTCGCCGATCAGCGCAAACTGAATGGCGGTCCGCGCGCCGACGTTGCAATCCCGCCCGATCCTGACATTGGCGCCGATCACAGCCCCGGCACCGATCACCGTGCCGGCGCCGATTTCGACGTTGGGGCCGATCACGGCAAGCGGATCGACGATCACGTCATCTTCCAGATGCGCGCTGGGATCGATGATGGCGGACGGCGCGATGCCGGCGCTGCCGAACCAGGATTGCGGGCGGAGCGCGTCGTGGTGAAGCTTACGGGCAATCTTCACGAATTCGCGGAACGGCTGGGCCGCGCGCAAAACCGCGACATGGGCGGGGACACTGGCCTCGAATCGCTGGCTCACCAGGCAGGCGCCGGCCCTGGTCGAGGCGAGCTGGTCGGCGTATCTGAGATTGTCGAAAGAACGTCAGATGCATCGGGCCGGCTTCGTCAAGCGAAGCCAGTCCCGTGACTTGTTGGCCGCTTCGGGATGCATCGACCAAATGCGCGTTGGCCAGCACGGCGAGCTCGGCCAGCGTCGACGAAGGCGGCTTTTCGAAGAATGTCGGCTGCGCCATTCCACCCGTCGCGGTTCGGCCGATGATTGAACCAGAACTTCGGTTCCGATCGATCAGAACCGAACTGTCTCCCTGCTTTGACGCGTTCTCTTCATGCGAGCCAGTAACTACTTTGCCGGAAAACACTCCAGAGCCCGTTTCAACTGAGTTGAATCAGGCTCTGGCGTTATCTTTTTGTTTGAGCATGATCTCCGCGCAAACGCTTCGCGTTTGTCGCGAGGGAAAACCGATTTCCACTTTTCCGGATCATGCTTTAGAACGATGTTCCGCCGCCGAACTTGAACTGTTGCACCCGGTCAAACGGACCTTTGGTAAGCGGAACCGCATAATCGAAGCGCAGCGGACCGAACGGTGACGCCCAGATCAGACCGACACCGACGGAAGTACGGACGGTATTGGTGCCGTCATATTGCAACCCCAGGCAGGTTCCAGGCGACGGCGGATTGTTGGTCGGACGAATACAGCCGGGCGTGTTGACCTCGCCGGTGGCCGTCCAGGACGTCGGACCCTGATAGTCATACAGGCCGCCGGCGTCGGCATAGAGCGCGCCCTTCAATCCGACTTCCTTCGGCATGAACCAGAACGGCATCTGCAGTTCGTATGACGCGCCCCAATATTTGGTGCCGCCGAGCGCGTCCATCGTACCGTAAGGGTTGATGTCGCGCGGACCGATGCCGTTCGGGGCAAAGCCGCGGACAAGGTTCGGGCCCATCTGGAACTGATCGAGCATGCGAAGTTCGTTGTTGCCGATGTGGTTGAGAATGCCGCCCTGAACGTGGACCAGGCCTACGATATCGGCGACCAGCGGCATGTAGTATTTCCCATCGACCACGCTCTTCAGATAGGTGACGTCGCCGCCGACGCCGGCGAAGTCCTGCCTCCAGTCGATCAGCAGGCCGTCGGTCGGGTTCCGGTTATTGTCCAGCGTATTGTAGTTCAGCGAATAACCAAGCGATGACGTCAGCGTCTTGCCGCCGGCGAGTTCCTTGCGCACCGGCAGCGATGCTTCGCCGTCGCTGTAGCACCACAGACCGACACCCGAGGCGTCGGTCGCCGGAGCGCCGGTGCCAACCAGGTTTACATATGCCGGAGACGGATTAAAGGCGAGCAACGAGTTCGCCGGATTGTTGTTACAATTCGCCAGATAATACGGCAGCGAGATTTTCTGCTGATAGATCGAATAGCGAAGCTGCAGGGAAAGGTCTTCGCGAAGCGCAAATCCGAGCCGCGGGCTGAAGCCCAGCGTCGAGGTGCCGTAGGAAATGTAATTGTTGGCGAGCTGCTGGCGCTGGAACAGGTCGAGACCGAGCGCCACCCGGTAATCCAGAAGATAGGGCTCGACAAACGACAGCGAGTAGCCGCGCGCATATTGGCCGTAGGTTACCGACGCCTTGGCAAACAGGCCGCGGCCGAGGAAGTTACGCTCGGAAACGCTGACCTCGGCGAGCGCGCCATCGGTGGTCGAATAGCCGCCCGAGACCGAGAAGTCGCCAGTGGATTTCTCCTCGAGCTCGACAACCAGAACCACGCGATCGCTGGAGGATCCCGGCTCGGTCGTGATTTTCACGCTCTTGAAGAAATCGAGGTTCTTCAGGCGGCGCTCGGCGCGATCGACCAGCGCTCGGTTGTAGGCGTCGCCTTCGGAGATATCGAATTCGCGGCGGATCACATATTCCCGGGTCCGGGTATTGCCGCGCACATTGATGCGCTCGATGTAGGTCCGCGGACCCTCGTCGATCGCAAAGGTGATGCTGACCGTATGGCTCTCGAAATTGCGATCGCCGCGCGGACGCACGATCGCAAACGCATAGCCGCGCCGCGACGCCTCGATCTGCATTTCCTCGACCGACTTCTCGAGCGCTTCGGCGTTATAGAGCGACCCGACGCTGACACGGGAAAAGCTGCGAAGCGCGTTGCCGTCAAGGGTCGCGATGCTGGAGGCGAAATTGACCGTTGCCACCCGATATTGCTGGCCTTCCTCGATCTTGAAGGTCACCAGGAAGCCCTTGCGTTCCGGATCGTATTCCGTCAGCGCGGCCACCACCTGCACGTCGGCGAAGCCGTGCTTCAAATAGAAGCGGCGAATCAGATCGCGATCGGCTTCGACCCGGTCCGGATCGTAGACGTCGTTGCCGCCGAGGAAGCTCAACAGGTTCGATTCGTGGGTCTTGATGATGTCCTTGAGGCGGTACGACGAATAGGCGTTATTGCCGACGAATTCGATCGACTTGACGCCGGTTTTACTGCCTTCGGTTATCGTAAAAATGAGATCGACGCGGTTGTTCGGCTGTTCGATGATCTCGGGCGTGACGCGCACGTCATAGCGGCCGGAATGGCGATAGATTTCGACGATGCGCTGGGCGTCGGACTGCACCATCGGGCGCGACAGCGTGCCGCGCGGCTTGGACTGCACTTCCGCCGAGAGCTGCTCGTCCTTGACCTTCTTGTTGCCCTCGAAGGCGACGCGGCCGATCACCGGGTTTTCGACGACGGTCACGATCAGCCGGCCGCCCGCCTGGTTGATCCTTACGTCCTGGAACAGGCCGGTCTCGATCAGGGCCTTCAGGCCGTCGTCGATTTGCGCCTGGTCCAGACGCCCGCCGGGGCCTGGCTTGAAATAGGAACGAATCGTCTCAACTTCGACCCGCCGGTTACCCTCGACCTGGATCGAGGCCACACCCTGGGCGACGGCCGGCGACGCCACCAGCATCGCAGCCAGCGTAGCGGTGACCGGGATGGCAAACATGACGAGGGCGGCAAACAAGCCTCCCCGCACCCGCATTCCAACATTCATGCGCAAAGCGCCCTTGTCATTCCGATGCCGGACCGCACCCCCGCGAGCCGGCAGATTCCCATTTGTTGCCCTGCTTGTAGCCAATTTTGCCGGGACGGCAAACGTCCTATCGCAGTGCAATTTCAATTTCATTCCAAGACGTTGCCCATCGGCCACGCCATTAAAGCAGGAACCTCTTAGCGTCATCCGAACAGGCTTTTCAGCCAGGGGACCTGATGCACGTCGTTGTAGAAAGCGAACACCATCAACATGAGGACCAGGACGAGGCCGAATCGGAATCCGTATTCCTGGGACCTGTCCGACAAGGGACGCCCGCGCACGACTTCCGCAGCATAGAACAAAAGGTGCCCGCCATCGAGCAGCGGTACCGGGAACAGATTCAGCAACCCGATCGAAATCGACAGTACCGCGGCCAGGTGAAGCAGCGGGGTGATTCCCAATGTCGCGACCTGACCGGAAATCTGGGCGATCCGAATCGGACCGCCGATCTGGTCGGCACTGGCGCGACCGGTGAAGATGTTCCCGATATAGGAAAGCGTCTGGTCGATCACGAACCAGGTTTCCTTGATCCCGAGCCAGAATGCGGTGGCGGGATCGACGCGCTCGGTCGTGACTTCGCCGGCCGAGGTCTTGCGGGTAATGCCGAGCACGCCGAGCTTGTGCGCATTACCGAACGGGTCTTTGACTTCCTTGAGTTCCGGCGTGCCATGCAATTGCAGGATGGAATCGCCGCGCTTGATCGTGAAGGTGAGCTGCTCGCCGGCGCGCGTGCCGACGATCCGCTGCATATCGGAGAAACTTCCGATCGGCTTGTCGTCGATCGCCGTGACGACGTCGCCAGCCTGGAAGCCGGCTGCCGCCGCCGCACTGCCCACCTCGACCTGATCGACGCGCGCTGTCGTGCTCGGCTTGCCGAAGAACGTGAACAGGAAGGTGAAGATCACGATCGCCAGAAGGAAATTGGCGATCGGACCGGCGGCCACGATCGCCGCACGCGGTCCGACTTTCTTGTGGTGGAAACTGCCCGCGCGTTCTTCCTCGGTCATGCTGGCGAGGGCTTCCGAGGACGGCGTCGAAGCTTCGCTGTCGTCGCCGAAGAACTTGACGTAGCCACCGAGCGGCACGGCCGAAATCTTCCATCGGGTTCCATGGCGGTCGTTGAAGCCGGCGAGTTCCGGCCCGAAGCCGAGCGAGAACGTCAGAACCTTCACCCCCGCCCAGCGGGCGACCAGGAAGTGGCCAAGCTCATGGAAGAAAACAACAATTGTCAGGACAAACAAAAAGGGGATGATGTAGCCGACGAAGCCATGACTTAACGTATTGAAACTATTAAGTAAAAACTCGGACATCCGATTCCCCTCAAGCAGAGCCAGGAGCCCTGTCCCCCAACCCTCTAGGATGCCTTTAAGGCAATTTGAGGCAATAGGGTGACAGCTTTATTTCGGGCGGTATGGTCAACGGCAATGGCATCGTCCGCGGACGCCAGTGGCGCCAGATTGCCGGAACGGACCCAATCGTTCATCGTGGCCTCGACCAGGCGGGCAATCGCGCCAAATTTGATCTTGCCGCCGATAAAGGCGGCGACGGCCACCTCGTTGGCTGCGTTATAGACCGTGGTCGCGCCCCGGCCGGTCCGCAACGCGTCGTAGGCGAGCCGCAGCGCCGGGAACCGACCGAAATCAGGCGCCTCGAAGGTCAGCTGCCCGATCTGGGCGAGATCGAGCTTGGCGGCCGGCCCGACGATTCGATCGGGCCATCCGAGGCAATGCGCGATCGGCGTGCGCATGTCGGGCGCCCCCAATTGCGCCACCACCGAACAATCCGAAAATTCGACCATGCCGTGGATGATGGACTGCGGATGCACGAGAACGTCGATCTCATCCGGCGTCAGCGCAAACAGATAGGAGGCTTCGATCACCTCGAGCCCCTTGTTCATCATCGAGGCCGAATCGATGGTGATCTTCTGGCCCATGCTCCAGTTCGGATGCTTCAAGGCCTGCGCCAGCGTCGCCTGCTCGATATCGGCGGCGGCCCAGGTCCGGAACGGTCCGCCCGACGCTGTGATGATGACGCGAATCAGCTCTTCCCGGTTGCCGGAGCCGAGCGCCTGAAACAGCGCATTATGTTCGGAATCCGCGGGCAGGATGCAGGCGCCGGCCTTCGCCGCCCGCTGCATGAAGAAATCGCCGGCGCAGACGAGGCATTCCTTGTTCGCAAGCGCAACGGTTGCGCCGCGATCCACGGCCGCGAGCGCAGGCTTCAATCCGGCAGCACCGCTGACGGCGGCCATCACCCAATCCGACGGCCGCGCCGCGGCCTCGATGATCGCGTTCTCGCCGGCGCCGCATTCGGTACGTGTACCGGCGAGAGCCTCTCTCAGATCGTTGAGACGAGCGGGATCGGCGATCGCCGCAAATCGCGCGCCGAATTCGCGGGCGAGTTTCGCCAGCGCCTGCACATTGGTATGCGCGGTCAAAGCCTCGACCCGGTAGCGGTCGGGCGAGGCCCGCAGCAAATCCATCGTGCTGTCGCCGATCGAACCGGTGGCACCGAGAACGGTCACGGTGCGGACGGTTGACGCCGCGGCCTTGTTGTTACGCAACGGAACAGCGCTCATGTTTTCACCAAACCATAAGACCGCGGCCGACGCCATCCACGCCGTCCCGCAAAAGCCCGAAAATCGCAGCCATCACGACAGCGGCAACAAATCCGTCGAGACGATCCATCAGCCCGCCATGGCCAGGAATGAGGTGACTGGAATCCTTGACGCCGAAGCGACGTTTCACCGCGGATTCAAAGAGATCGCCAAGTTGCGAGGCAACCGACAGAACCGCGCCCAATAGCAGAATGGGCCCGGTTTTGGCGAGGCCGAACGCTGCAAAGGCGCCAGCGACGGCAAGGCTTGCGGCAAAGCCGCCGATGGCGCCGGCCCAGGTCTTCTTGGGGCTGACCCGCGGCCAGAGTTTCGGTCCACCGATGCCGCGGCCGGCGAAATAGCCGCCGATGTCGGTCACCCACACCACGAGCAGGATCAGGATCAACGCGACAAATCCATCGCTTTGATCGAGGCGCACCAGCACCGATGCGACCTCGGCCGCGGCGGCATAGAAAAATCCCGCCGCATTCCAGCCGCGCCGTTGCGGCGAGAACAGTGCGACAGCGGCGAGGCCAAGCGCCAATGTGACGAGCGCGGCATCAATCCGTCCCGTTGCAAGACACAATCCAGCAATCGCAAGTGCCGCGATACCTGATGCAACCACGCGCCTCTCGCGCGCTGCGCCGACGATCATCAGCCATTCGACATAGAGGCCGATCGCAGCCAGCGCCACCAGGATGGTCCATGGCCATCCGCCGGCGTAAGCGATCGCAATCGCCAGCGGCGCGAGCACCAATGCGACAACGACGCGCGTCACAAGATTACGCGAACCCTGCTCGGCAACCGCCGCCGGCGCGGCTTGGTTCTCGGTCACGAGCCGGTTTTCGCGGCCAGACCGCCGAAACGGCGTTCCCGTCTGGCATATTCGGCAATCGCTTCCTCGAGCGCGGCCTTGTCGAAATCCGGCCAGTGGATCGGAACGAACACGAGTTCGCTGTAGGCCGCCTGCCACATCAGGAAATTGGACAACCGCTGCTCGCCGCTGGTGCGAATGATCAGGTCGGGATCGGGAATGTCGGGCGCATCAAGGTATTGGCCGAGCGTGTCGGCGTCGATCGAGGCAGGGTCACGCTTGCCCTCGGCAACCTCGCGCGCGAGCCGCTGCGCCGCATGCGCGATTTCCTGCCGCGATCCGTAGTTGAACGCGACCACGAGATTGAGCCTGGTATTTTCCCTGGTCAGTTCTTCCGCTTCGTTCAGGAGCGCACAGATGTCCGGCTCCAGACCGTCGCGTTCGCCGATCACGCGCACCCTGACGCCGTCGCGATGCAGTGTCGCAAGGTCGTTGCGGATGAAGCGCCTGAGCAGGCCGAACAGATCGCCGATTTCGGTCGCGGGACGCGACCAGTTTTCCGAACTGAAGGAGAAGATGGTCAAATAGAGAATGCCGAGCTCGTGGGCGGCGCGAACCACGCGGCGCAACGCCTCGACCCCGCGGCGATGGCCTTCCGCGCGCGGCAGACCGCGGGCCGCCGCCCAGCGCCCGTTGCCGTCCATAATGATCGCCACATGCAAGGGAGCGCCGGTTCGATCCGATCCTTCAGTTGCGGCGGCAGCGTTCGACATCGGTCAATCCTAGACGGTGAGGATCTCTTTTTCCTTGGCTGCAAGCAACTGATCGATCTCCGAAATCATCCCGTCGGTCGCCTTCTGCACATCGGCGGCCAGCCGTACCTGATCGTCTTCGGAAATCTCGTGATTCTTCTCCAGTTTCTTGACCGTATCCAGACCGTCGCGGCGAACGTGCCGGACTGCGACCTTTGCCGCTTCCGCGTATTTGTGAGCGACCTTCACGAGCTCCTTGCGTCGGTCCTCGTTGAGTTCCGGAATTCGCAGGCGAAGCACCTGGCCCTCGGTCGCCGGACTCAAACCCAGATTGGAATCGACGATCGCCTTTTCCACGGCCTTGACCATCGACTTGTCCCACACCTGCACCGAGAGCAGCCGCGGCTCGGGCACGCTGATGGTCGCAAGCTGGTTAAGCGGCATATGGGTGCCGTAGGCGTCGACCTGCACCGGCTCCAGCATCGAGGCCGCGGCGCGGCCGGTTCGCAAGCCGCCCAGTTCATGCTTGAGAGCTTGCGTTGCGCCTTGCATGCGGCGTTTCAATTCGTTGATGTCGAACTTATCCGTGGGCATAGCGCTCTCCCCTCCTGATAACTCTCCGAGGCCGTCGGCCGGCACGCATCCGGCGGCCCATCAGCCGGCGACGATGGTACCGTGGCCGGTGCCGCGCAGAATCGCGCCGATCGAACCGGGATCGGCGATCGAGAACACGATGATAGGCAGCGATGTCTCGCGGGCAAGCGCGAATGCGGTCGCGTCCATGACCTTGTAGCCGCCTTCGATCGCCTGCGAATGGGTGAGGCGGTCAAACCGCTTGGCGGAAGGGTCCTTTTTGGGGTCGGCGCTGTAGACGCCGTCGACATTGGTGGCTTTCAGCACCGCCTGCGCACCGATTTCGGCGGCCCGCAACACCGCCGTGGTATCGGTGGTGAAGTAAGGATTGCCGGTTCCGCCGCCGAGCAGCACGATCCGGCCATCGGCGAGATATTTGTGCACCGCACCCCTTGTATACAGCTCGCAGATCTGCGGCATCACGAAGGCTGACAGCGCACGCGCCGGCGCGCCGCGCCGCTCGATCGCAGCCTCGAGCGCGAGGCAGTTCATCACCGTGGCGAGCATGCCCATGGTGTCGCCGGTCGGACGGGACACGCCGCGCGAGGAGACTTCCACTCCGCGGACCAAATTGCCGCCGCCGACTACAACGGCGATTTCGACGCCGAGTTGCCTGGCGGCGATGAGGTCGCCGGCGACCCGGTCGATGGTCGGCTGGTCCATACCCGAGGAATGGGCGCCGGCAAAATATTCGCCGGAGAGCTTGATCACCACGCGACGATAGACCGGCTCAGCCATTGCTAGACGCTTTCCTTAGAGCCCGTTTCAACGGAGTTGAATCAGGCTCCAACGTATCCTTTTGTTTGAGCATGATCTTTTCGGAAAACCGGCTTCCACTTTTCCGGATCATGCTCTCGCCCGCGCAGGTTGCTCCCGACGTAAAACAGGCCGGAAGCGCTTTCTCCGCGGCTATTTTTTGCCGCTGGCCGCTGCGACTTCGGCCGCGAAATCGGATTCCTGCCGATCGATTCCCTCGCCCAGAGCATAGCGCACAAATCCGGTGATCTTCACCGGCGCACCGACCTTGCCCTCAACTTCCTTCAGCACCTGGGCGACCGACTTGCCGTTATGATCGGCATGTACCGAGGCCTGCTCGAGCAGGCAGACTTCCTTGTAGTAGGTCTTAAGGCCCGACTCGACGATCTTCTCGATCACGTTCTCGGGCTTGCCCTGCTGGCGGTATTTGTCCGCGAGCACGTCCTTCTCGCGCTTCACCGCGGCGGGATCGAGCCCCGCCGGATCCAGCGCCTGCGGATTGGTCGCAGCCACATGCATCGCGAGCTGCCTGCCGAGGCTTGCAAGCTCATCGGTCTTCCCTGCGGATTCGAGCGCCACGATCACGCCCATCTTGCCGGCGCCTTCGATCACGGCGTTATGCACATAGCTCGACACCACACCCTTGCCGACTTCGAGCGAAGCCGCGCGGCGCAGCGTCATGTTTTCGCCGATGGTGGCGATCGCGTCGGCAATCGCGGTCTCCACCGTCACCGCGCCGACCTTGGCGGCCTTGATCTTCTCGAGGTCGGGGCCGACGGCAAGCGCGACCTGCGCGATCATCTTGACCAGGCCCTGGAACTGTTCGTTGCGCGCGACAAAGTCGGTCTCGGAATTGACCTCGACCACGACGCCCTTGGCGCCCGATGTCAGGGCGCCGATCAGGCCCTCGGCGGCGACGCGGCCGGCCTTCTTCGCGGCCTTCGACAGGCCCTTCTTGCGCAGCCAGTCGATCGCCGCCTGCATGTCGCCGTCGTTCTCGGCCAGCGCCTGCTTGCAGTCCATCATGCCGACGCCGGTCGACTTGCGCAGGTCCTTGACCATCGCCGCAGTGATTGTTGCCATTGTTGCAATCCCTTGCCTGTCAGGGCGACCGCGGCGCGGCTGTTGCCACCTCGCCGCCATCCGCCACCAGGAAATACTTGAATTGGAAGCTAATGGCCGGAGGGCTCCGGCCAAGGCGTTCGCGTTATTCCGCTTCCGCGGTCATCGCCTTGGCCTGGGCTACCCAGCCATCGGCTCGTGACGGGAGACCGACCTCTTCGCCGATCTTGTGGGCGGTGTCGTGATCGAGTTCGGCGAGCTGCCAGTAGTGGAAGATGCCGAGATCGTTGAACTTCTTCTCGATCGCGCCGGACACGCCGGTGAGCTTCTTGAGATCGTCGGCCGCACCGCGCGGTCCGGCGAGACCCTGGAAGCCCGCGGGCTGCGGCGCAGTCGGGATTTCCTCGCGCACGGGATGGGCGGACGCACCGACATCGATGCCGGAGTTGCCTTGCGCGCGCGAAATGCCGTCGATGACCGCACGCGCCACCAGATCGCAATACAGCGAGATGGCGCGGCCGGCGTCGTCATTGCCGGGCACCACATAGGTGATGCCCTTGGGGTCGGAATTGGTATCGACGATCGCGGCAACGGGAATGTTGAGCCGCTGGGCTTCCTGGATCGCGATGTCTTCCTTGTTGGTGTCGATCACGAAGATCATGTCGGGCAGGCCGCCCATGTCCTTGATGCCGCCGAGCGAACGATCGAGCTTGTCGCGCTCGCGCTGCAGCGTCAGCCGCTCTTTCTTGGTGTAGGCATTGGCATCGCCGGAATTGAGCACTTCATCGAGGTGCCGCAGCCGCTTGATCGACCCGGAAATGGTCTTCCAGTTGGTCAGCGTGCCGCCGAGCCAGCGCGAATTGACGAAATACTGCGCCGAGCGCTTGGCGGCTTCGGCGACGCCGTCCTGTGCCTGCCGCTTGGTGCCGACGAACAGGATACGGCCGCCCTTGGCGACGGTATCGCTGACCGCCTGCAGCGCGCGATGCAATAGCGGCACGGTCTGGGCGAGGTCGATGATGTGGATGTTGTTGCGGGCACCGAAAATGTAATCCGCCATTTTCGGATTCCAGCGGTGCGATTGATGGCCGAAGTGGACGCCAGCTTCCAATAGCTGACGCATAGAGAAATCGGGTAGCGCCATAGTTCAAGTTCTCCGGTTGGTTCCTCCGGAAACGTGTGAGCAGACGAGCCTTATGGCCCGGCTGCCACCGGACGGCCTTTTGAGCCATGTTTCCGTGTGAGATGGGCCGCTATATAGCGGTATTTTCACGGGAAGCAAGGAAATTGGGCCGGTTTTACCGGTCCCAAGGCGAATAGCCTGGGCCCCTGCCCGCGAAACCGGGGAGCCGGACATCTCTCTATGCGCCGTGGCGGGGCTTCTTGTCCGCTCCGATGCAGCGATCGGGCCGATCCTCAAACGACCATATCGACCCTGCCGTCCTTCAGCCGGTAGATGCCGCCGACCACGCGGAGCTTGTGCTGCTCCGCCGCCGCGCTCAGGATCGGCGTCGCGGACTTCAGCTTGGCTGTGTTGTCGATCACGTTCTGCCGGATCGCCTTGCCGAGCGTATCGCCGCCTTGTTGCGACACCGCCTTTACCGATGGCGCGATGGCGTCAACCAGCGAGGGCATGTGTCCGGGCAGCGGCTTGTCGTCCCGCAGGGATTTGATGGTTGCATCGACGGCGCCGCAGCTATCATGGCCCAGCACCAGAATCAGGGGCACGCCGAGCACCGCGACCGCATATTCCAGACTGGCGATCGTATCGTTATTGGCGAAGTTGCCGGCGACGCGGCAGACGAAAAGATCGCCCCGGCCGCTATCGAAGGCGTATTCGGGCGCAATACGCGAGTCGGCGCAGCTTAAGACCGCGGCGTAGGGGTTTTGGCCTCCGGCCAATGCCTCTCGCTCATGCCTGAAATCGTGGCGCAGCGACACGCCTTCGACATATCGCGCATTGCCTTTCAGCAGGCGTTCGAGTGCAGCGTCCGGCGACAGCACGTTCTGTGGTTTCGGCGGCTTCTTGTTTTCCTTGGCGGCCGCTGCTCTCCACGGCAACAGCGCAATTGACGCGGCAGCGCCAAGCACAAGGCTGCGCCGCGAGGGTTGACGCAGCGAATGCCGGCAATCCGTCTCGCACATACCAAGCTCCTTCTCCCCTAGTGAAGCGTCTGCTTTGCTTACCTGTCGCCTGCGAACGGGTCTAACGGTCCCGCACGCGCGGTTCGACAGACTCCCACGGAGGATAATCGGCGGAAAAGTCGTCAGAAACGTCATTCAAGCAGCACTTCTTGAATTTCTTCCCGCTGCCGCATGGACAGGGATCGTTGCGTCCAATGTTGCGGAAGGGATCGCGATGAGGCACCCCGAGCGAAACCAGTCGGTCCCGTCCAGACTTGTCGGCGCCCTGCGTCTTTGGCCTGAAACAATCCCAGCCGGACATCTCCGCAATCGTATCGCCGAACAATGTGAGGTCGCCGTCGGGGTTGAGCGGCAGAGCTTCAGGATGCTCGACCCCATGGTGCAAGTCCTTTTCGAAGTCCTCGAAGCTGAGCCATGTTGGGTCGATCGAACCCCGAGAAAAGGCCTGTTGGACGAGCGGCTTCAACTCGGTTAACCCAAGCCAGGCGACGGCATCGACCCAACCCCGCCAAACATAGCAGTCCTCCTTTGGTTCGAGTCGTGAGTAGCAATCGCGCAGGAATTCCGCTGTCGCTGCACGCGGCAGGTCGCCGCGTCGCGTCAGCATGGCGATCGTTTGGCACATCCGGGAGCGAACGAATTCGTCCGCCTCCTCGTCACGGATGATCTCATAGAGCGGATCAGGATCGCCGTCGAACAGCGCCGCCATTACGCGATGGGATGTCTCGGTGATGGAATCGCCGAGAATCGGGTCGAGCACATCGCTGGGCGATCGCAAGAGATTTGCCAGTGGCCGATATGCCGATTTTTCGCGCCACTCACCGAGCAGATGAAACGCGAAAAACAGCGCTGCCGGCGAGGCCAGTTCACCGTCCGGTGATACGAATTCATCGATGCACCGCAGGAGGATGGGAGCTATCGTGGCGCGATTGGCCTGGGCGGCGCGGATTGCCTCGATCGGCAGACTCCCCGGCTCGCTTAACTCCTCGAACACCTGCTTGGCATCCATCGTCAGCTCCCACCAAGTCAAAAACTGGATTGTTTGGTCGCAAGCGCTCCTCGCGATGACTAACAGTCTGGCTAGGCTCCGCAATCGCCCTTCAGAGCGTTTCGACCAGTTCCACACCCGCCACTGCTTTGATGGCGCCTGCGATCTGCGGCGATACCTGGAAACGACCTTGCAGCTTGAATTCCACCTCGGTCTGTAGGTCGAGCCGCAGCACGACGGCGACGTCGCCGCCGCCGGTTGCATTACCCGCCGGAGGCAAAAGCCGTTTAGCAATCGAATCCAGCGACTTAGTGTCCTTCACGAAAATTCGCAGCCCTTTTTGGGTCTTCGCCGCGGCGTCGTCCAGCGGTTCGGCGTGCAACACCCGGGCGCGGACGTCCTCGCCCTGCAATTCGGCGCCCAACTGCAACAGCACCGCGGCCCCCGGCTCCAGCACCTCGCGATATTGCGCGAGCCCTTCGGAGAACAGCACGGCCTCGAAATGGCCGGTCGGGTCGGACAGGCCCATGATGCCCATCTTGTTGCCGGTCTTGGTCCGCCGCTCCATCCGCGACACCACGGTGGCGGCAACCTTGCCCGCGGTCGCGCCGGTTTTCACCGCACGCGAAAATTCCGCCCATGTCTGCACCCGCAGGCGCTTCAAGACGGCGGCGTAATCGTCGAGCGGATGGCCGGACAGAAAAAACCCGATGGCGTCGTATTCGCGGCGCAGCCGCTCGGCCGGCAGCCACGGCTCGACCTGCGGCAGCATGATGGTCGGCGCGTCGGAGGCGCCACCGAACATGTCGTTCTGCCCGATGGTCGCGGCCTCGTGGCTGCGCTGGCACGCCGCCAGCATCGTTTCCGCGCCGGCGAACACCCGCGCGCGGTTGGAATCCAGCGTATCGAACGCACCGGCCGCCGCCAGGCTTTCGATCACCCGCTTGTTGATCGCGCGCGGATTAACCCGCGCCGCGAAATCGGCCAGGGAGGTGAACAGGCCGTTCTTGCGCGCCTCCACGATCAGCTCGACCGCCTGGTGGCCGACGCCCTTCAGCGCGGCCAGCGCGTAATAAATGATGCCGTCGCTGACCTCGAAGGTGGCGCCGGAGCGATTGACCGAGGGTGCCTCGACCTTGATGCCGAGCCTCTGCGCCTCGGCGCGAAACTCGCTGAGCTTGTCGGTATTGTTGAGGTCGAGCGTCATCGACGCCGCCAGGAATTCGACGGGATAATGCGCCTTCATGTAGGCGGTCTGGTAGGACAACAGCGCGTAGGCCGCTGCATGGCTCTTGTTGAAGCCGTAGTCGGCAAACTTGGCGAGCAATTCGAAGATCGTGTCCGCCTGGCCGCGCTGGATGCCGCGCTCGATCGCGCCGGAGACAAACCGCTCGCGCTGCTGCTCCATCTCCTTGCGAATCTTCTTGCCCATCGCCCGGCGCAACAGATCGGCCTCGCCGAGCGAATAGCCTGCCATCACCTGCGCGATCTGCATCACCTGTTCCTGGTAGATGATGACCCCGAAAGTCTCCTTCAGGATCGGCTCGAGCATGGGATGCAGATATTCCGGCTCCTCGTCGCCGTGCTTGCGGGCGCAATAGGTCGGGATGTTCGCCATCGGACCCGGTCGATACAGCGCCACCAGCGCGATGATGTCCTCGAAGCGGTCGGGCCGCATGTCGACCAGCGCGCGCCGCATGCCCTGGCTTTCCACCTGGAACACGCCGACCACATCGCCCTTCGCCAGCATGGCGTAGCTCGGCGCATCGTCGAGCGGCAGCCGCGCCAGATCGAGATCGACGCCGCGGCGTTTGAGAAGTTTTACCGCGAGGTCGAGCACCGTCAGCGTCTTCAGGCCGAGAAAGTCGAATTTGACGAGTCCCGCGGGCTCGACCCACTTCATGTTGAACTGGGTCACCGGCATGTCGGATTTCGGATCGCGATAGAGCGGAACCAGCTCGCTCAATGGCCGGTCCGATATCACGATGCCGGCGGCGTGGGTGGAGGCGTGCCGGGTCAGGCCCTCCAAACGCTGCGCGATGTCGAAGGCGCGGGCGACCACCGGATCCTCGTCGCGAAACGCCTGCAGCTTCGGTTCGCTGGCAATTGCCGCCGCAAGTGTCACCGGCGCCGCCGGATTTTGCGGCACCAGTTTTGTCAGCTTATCGACCTGCCCATAGGGCATCTGCAGCACGCGGCCGACGTCGCGCAGCACGCCGCGCGCCTGCAGCGTGCCGAAGGTGATGATCTGGGCGACCTGGTCGCGGCCATAGCGCGCCTGCACATAGCGGATCACCTGGTCGCGGCCGTCTTGGCAGAAGTCGATGTCGAAGTCCGGCATCGACACGCGCTCGGGATTGAGAAAGCGCTCGAACAGCAAGCCGAACTGGATCGGATCGAGATCGGTGATGGTCAGCGCATAGGCCACCAGCGAGCCCGCGCCGGAACCGCGGCCGGGACCGACCGGAATACCCTCGGCCTTCGCCCATTTGATGAAGTCCGCAACGATCAGGAAGTAGCCCGCATAATTCATGCGGGTGATGACATCGAGTTCAAACGCGAGCCGCGCGCGATAGTCTTCCTCGGAGGTGCCCTGCGACAGGCCGTGAACCCTGATGCGGTTGGCGAGCCCCTCCTCGGCCTGGCGGCGCAACTCCGCAGCCTCGTCGCTTTCCGCATCCGCGGCGTTGGTACCGGCGCCGACCGTAAAGCGCGGCAGGATCGGCTTGCGGGTGACGGGCCGGAACGAGCAGCGCTCGGCAATCTCGATCGTGGAGGCCAGCGCCTCCGGCACGTCGGCGAACAGCACCGCCATCTCGGCGCGAGTCTTGAAGCGGTGATCGGGGGTGAGCTGCTCGCGGTCGGTCTCGGCGATCAGCCGGCCGCCGGCGATGCAAAGCAGCGCGTCATGGGCTTCGTAATCATCGGTAGTCGCGAAATACGGCTCGTTGGTCGCGACCAGCGGAAAGCCCTTGGTATAGGCGAGATCGATCAGGGCGGACTCGACGCGGCGCTCCTTTTCGACGCCGTGGCGCTGCAATTCGACATAGAGCCGGTCGCCGAACAGGCTCGCCAGCCGGTCGCAGCGCGTTGCCGCCAGCGCTGCGTGATCGGCAGCGATCGCGAGCGAGATCGGCCCGTCGGGGCCGCCGGTCAGCGCGATCAGATCCTCGGCATCGCCTTCCAGCCATTCGAACTTGATATGGGGTGCCTGATGAACCGGGGTTTCGAGGAAGGCGCGGGAGTTCAGCCGCATCAGGCTGCGATAGCCGCGCTCGCGCGACGCCAGCAGCACGATCCGCGACGGCGCGGCGGCCAGCGCGTTGCGCGCGCTGGGGTCCTGGTCGCCGAAATCGACCGCAAGCTCGCAGCCGATGATCGGCTGGATGCCGTACCCGGCCATCTTGTCGGAAAACTCCAGCGCCCCGAACATGTTGTCGGTGTCGGTCAGCGCCAGCGCCGGCTGGCGGTCGGCTTTCGCCAGTTCGCCGAGCTTGGCGATCTTGATCGAGCCCTTCAGCAGCGAATAGGCCGAATGGACGTGAAGATGGACAAATCCGGCATTGGACATGGCTGCCGAAGGCTTTGCGGTCATGGACGTGAGCAATCATCGGGGCTTGAGGGGACGTAGGCCGCTCCTTTAGAGGCCGACTCGCGCCGCAATGGTGATGCCTCAGGCCAGATGTGTCCACGCGGAAGGCGGCATTCCAGCCCGCCGTCCGGCTTTTCCCCAGGGGGTGTCCGCGATGTCCCCGAACGGGTGTCGGCTATGTCCCCGAACGGCTGGCGATGTCGCAGAACACCTAGAGCTGAGGGATCAGCTGCGCCCAGACCGCAATCATCCCGACGAACAGCGTAATCGACGCCAGTGCAGCTGCTTCTTCCACGAATATCTTCAACATACCCGCCTCCTGATGGGAACATATGAAGAACATAGTTCCCATTTTGTTCTCAGAAGTCAAGGGGGATAGGTGGATCAGTTTGAGGAATATCCGCTGTGGTTAACTCGCCCAGTCCGCCCCGTCTGGCCTCGTCGGCCCAGCCGGCACCGAACAGGCCGCGGGTGGGTTATTGCGATCTTAATCCAGCTCGACGACCTGGCCGTCGACCAGCGACACCCGGCGGTCCATCCTGCCCGCCAGTTCCATGTTGTGGGTCGCGATCAGCATCGCCACCCGGGTTGCCCTGACCAGTTGCATCAGCGCGCCGAACACGTGATCGGCGGTATGCGGGTCGAGATTTCCGGTCGGCTCGTCGGCCAGCAGCGCCCGCGGGGCATTGGCGACCGCGCGCGCGATCGCCACCCGCTGCTGCTCGCCGCCCGACAGTTCCGCCGGCCGGTGATTGATGCGATCGCCGAGGCCGAGATAGGTGAGGATTTCGGTGGCGCGCTTGATGGTCTCGGAGCGCTTGAGGCCGCGGATCATCTGCGGCAGCATGACGTTCTCGAGCGCGGAGAATTCCGGCAGCAGCCGGTGCGACTGGTAGACGAAGCCGATATCGGTGCGGCGGATCTGGGTCCGCTCGATATCCGACAGTCCCGAGGTCGGTGCGCCGCCGATATAGACCTCGCCGTCGTCGGGGCTCTCCAACAGGCCGGCGATATGCAGGAGCGTCGATTTGCCGGCGCCGGACGGCGCCACCAGCGCGACCGACTGTCCCGCCCACAGCGCGAGCTTGGCGCCGTTGAGGATGGTCAGCACCGTTTCCCCCTGCGTGTACTGACGCTTTATCTCGTGGAGATAGACGACCGGTACGTCTTCCGCCCCCTGCTCCATCTTTCCCTCACTCGTACCGGAGCGCTTCGACGGGATCGAGGCGCGCGGCACGCCAGGACGGATACAGCGTGGCAAGGAAGGACAGCGTCAGCGCCATGATCACGACCGCTGAGGTTTCGCCGAAATCGATCTCGGCCGGCAGCTTGGAGAGAAAATAGAGCTCCGGCGAAAACAATTCGGTGCTGGTGAGCCAGGACAAGAACTGCCGGATCAACTCGATATTCAGGCAAATCAGCATGCCGACGAAAAGTCCGGTAAAAGTGCCGACCACCCCGATCGAGGCCCCCGTGATCAGGAACACCCGCATGATCGAGCCCTGCGAAGCTCCCATGGTGCGCAGGATCGCGATATCGCTGCCCTTGTCCTTCACCAGCATGATCAGGCCCGAGACGATATTGAGCGCCGCGACCAGCACGATCATGGTGAGGATCAGGAACATCACATTGCGCTCGACCTGAAGCGCATTGAAGAAGGTCGAGTTGCGCTGCCGCCAGTCGACCAGGAACACCGGCCGCCCCGCCGCCTCGGTCACGGTCTTGCGGTAGACGTCGATCCTGTCGGGATTGGTGGTGAAAACCTCGATCGCGGTGACGTCATTGGCGCGGTTGAAATAGGCCTGCGCCTCCGCAAGCGGCATGAACACGAAGATCGAATCGTATTCCGTCATCCCGATCTCGAACACCGCCGTGATCTTGTACGGCTTGATCCGCGGCGTCGTGCCCATCGGGGTCACCGCGCCTTTCGGCGCCACCAGCGTGATGCTGTCGCCGGCATGCAAAGACAGTTGATCGGCGAGCCTGCGGCCGATGGCGACGCCCTGGCCCGCGTCAAAGCCCTCCAGCGTGCCCTGCTTGATGTTCTTGGCGATCGAGGTGAGGTTGTTGAGATCGTTGGCGCGAATGCCGCGAACCAATACGCCGGCGGCGTTGAACGGCGAGGACGCCAGCGCCTGGCCATCCACCACAGGTGCGGCGACGCGGATACCCGAGACCTGCGAGATGCGGTCGGCGACGTCCTTCCAGTCGGTCAGCGGCGATTCCAGCGGCTGCACCAGAAGATGGCCGTTGAGGCCGAGAATCTTGTCGAGCAATTCCTTGCGGAACCCGTTCATCACGGCCATCACGATGATCAGCGTGGCGACGCCGAGCATGATGCCGAGAAACGAGAAGCCGGCGATGACGGAGATGAAACCTTCCTTGCGACGTGCCCGCAAATAGCGTCCCGACAGCAGCCATTCGAATGGCGCGAAAGGTGGGGTTCGAATGGGCTCGCTCATGGATTCATCCATAGTCCGATTTTCACACGATTCGGGACAATTGTGGCCTTGACCTCTTGGGTTCCGCCACCTGCGGTGGATAATTCGTCACGCGGTCAGCCGCGCCACGACATCCTCGGGGCTTAGGTTGTCGCGCGCGCCGTCGCTGCGCCGCTTCAGCTCGAGCTTGCCTTCGGCAAGGCCCTTCGGCCCAACCAGAATCTGCCAGGGAATGCCGATCAGGTCGGCGGCGGCAAACTTGGCGCCGGCGCGCTGATCGGTGTCGTCGTACAGGACCTCGACACCCCTGGCCGAGAGCTCGCGATAAAGCCGCTCGCACGCGGCATCGGTATCTTCGGCGCCCTGCTTCAGATTCAGGATCGCGGCCTTGAACGGGGCGACCGCTTCCGGCCATTTGATGCCGGCGTCGTCATGGCAGGCTTCGATGATGGCGCCGACCAGGCGGGAAACGCCGACGCCATAGGAGCCGCCATGGATCGCGACCTCGGCACCATCGGCGCCGGCGACCAGCGCTTTCATGGAGTCGGAATATTTGGTGCCGAAGTAGAAGATCTGGCCGACCTCGATGCCCCTGGTGTGCAGCTTCTTTTCGGCGGGCACTTCGCGATCGAAACGCGCGGCATCATGGACATCCTCGGTCGCGGCATAGACCGAGGTCCATTGCTTGATGATGGGGGTGAGGTCGCCGTCATAGTCGACCTCCTCGCCCGGCACCGGCAGATCGAGCACATCGCTGTCGCAATAGACCGCGGACTCGCCGGTCTCCGCCAGCACGATGAATTCGTGGCTGAGATCGCCGCCGATCGGGCCGGTCTCGGCGCGCATCGGGATCGCCTTCAGCCCCATCCGCGCGAACGTCCGGAGGTAAGCGACGAACATCCGGTTGTAGGCGCGCCGCGCCGCCGCCTCGTCGATGTCGAAGGAATACGCATCCTTCATCAGGAATTCGCGGCCGCGCATCACGCCGAAACGCGGGCGCTGCTCGTCGCGGAATTTCCACTGGATGTGATAGAGATTGAGCGGCAGGCTTTTGTAGGATTTTACATAGCTGCGAAAAATCTCGGTGATCATTTCCTCATTGGTCGGCCCATACAGCAGCTCGCGCTTGTGCCGGTCGGTGATGCGCAGCATTTCCGGGCCGTAGGCATCGTAGCGCCCGCTTTCGCGCCAGAGCTCGGCGAGCTGCAGCGTCGGCATCAGGAGTTCCAGCGCGCCGGCGCGGTTCTGTTCCTCGCGAACGATCTGCTCGATCTTCTTCAAGACGCGCAGACCGAGCGGCAGCCAGGCATAGATGCCCGCCGCTTCCTGCCGGATCATGCCCGCGCGCAGCATCAGTCGATGCGACACGATCTCGGCCTCTTTCGGATTCTCCTTCAGGATGGGCAGAAAGAACCGCGATAATCGCATGGGACCACTCGGAGAATCGGTCGGGCACGGGGAACGAGCAGTGAAACCGGATCGGCTCCGAAAACACAAGGGCGGGGTTAAGAAAAGCCGCTAAGCCAACGGATTTCCTGCCGTTTTGCCGGTGGGTTTGACCCCGCGATTATGGCGCGAACAGGCCGGCGGGATAGCTGAGAAAACCTCAAACACCTCTCCTAGCGCGGCGGGATGTCGAATTCATCTTCGAGCGTGATCTTTTGGAAGTCGGTCAGCGCGTCGATCCGCAGGTGCCAGTGGCCGGGATGGGGGATTGGAACGCCGCCGACATGCCAATAGCCATCGGCGCCGAGGCTGGCCTTGCGTTCCAGGGGCGCGATGCCGCGTTCGGGCAGGCTCAGGAACATTGTCGCCTCCTTCACCCGCAGCAGATTCCCATCGCCGGACATCAGCTGCAGCACGAAGCTGTCGGTGCCGACCGTGCCCGGCGAAACCAGAACCTGGAACATCGCGCGCTCGGAATGGATATGGATCGCCAGCGGTGTGGCCGCCGCCAGCCGGAAGCTGGCGAGCGTGACGACGGCGGCGACAAGCAACAAACGGCCGGCCTTCCACATTATCGGCCTCACATCTTCATGCCGGACCGATCGGGCATCTTTCTCATGTGCATCTGACCGTCCGGACTGCCCTCACCTTCGGGGCCTTGCGCACCCACACCCTGCACATCGAGCGAGAGCTTCACCTTGCCGGCCTTTTCGAATTCCAGCGTTAGCGGCAACTTGTCGCCCTGCTTGAGCGGGCTCTTGAGATCGAGCAGCATCAGGTGGTAGCCGCCCGGCGCCAGCTTTACCGTTTTGCCGGGTTCGATCGTCAAGCCTTTGTCGAGCGGACGCATCGTCATCACGCCGTTATTCATGGCCATTTCGTGCACCTCGATTTTGTCCGAGATATCGGCCGAGCCGCCGATCAGCCGGTCCGGCGACGTGCCCTTGTTCTCGATGGTGAGATAGCCGCCGCCGACCTTGGCGCCGCCCGGCGTGGCGCGGCTCCAGGCCTGCGTGATCACGAGATCGCCGGCCCTGACCTCCTCGGCGCGCGCGGGGGTGGCGAGAAACAGGAGCATGGTGGCGCACAGGATTGCGCGCGTCATCGGTATCAACGGCTGTGTCTTGATTTGCATCTTCTTGTCCTTTTGCAACGCTATGGCGTCAGCCATTGATAAAATGGATCGCGGGATGCAGCGTGCCGAGCATCCCGACAATTGCAAAGATTGTGAATCCCAGGGCGATCTCGATGACGCTGTTGCGCGTGAGTTGACGGAGCACTTCGAGCCGCGGTTCATTCCCCGATGCTAGGGCAAGCCGTGGCGTCAACCAGAACCGGTTGACTCCAGCGAACGCCAGCATCACGGCAAAAGCAATCATCTTTAGCATCAGCAGCCGACCATATTCAGTGATCACCAGTGCGTGAAACGAGCCGACGAGAATCCACGCGTTGACGGTGCCGGTCAGCAACAGGGTCGCCACAGCGATGATGCCCAGTGTCGAAAACCTCCTCACCGCGTTCCGGGCGAGCGAGGCCGATGCAACAGCCTGATGGCGTCGAACCACCGCGAGCAGAATGACCAGCGACACAAGCCCTCCGGTCCAGGCCGCCGCGGCAAGCAGATGCAGCGCGTCGGCGGCGAGATGCAGGCTTCCCATTTCACCGGACGTTGAGCCGGCGTGGCCGGTCCCGGCGATGGCGGCGGTCAGGCCGAGCGCCGCCGCGAGCGCCAGCCAATCCGCCAACGGAAAACGGTTATTGGCCAGACAAATCGCCAGAATGATCGCCAGCACGAGGCGAATTTCCGTGACCTCTCCAAATTGCGTCTGGTTCAATACCTTTGACAGCACCCGCGAAGTCATGGCCTCGCCAAACGGCAGTCCGCTCATCGAGACCGCCTGCAGCAACAGCCAGACCACCCCGGACAGAAGCGTGATGGCGAGAGCGATCCAGGCGATCCGCAGGGTTTGCGTCCGGAACTGTTTGGCTACGGCTTCCTCAGAACGTAAAGCGGGCTTCGCCACCACCGCCCCGAAGGCCAAGGTTCCCGTTGCTATCGCGGTCGCAGCGAAGTGGATCGCGCGAACCGCGATCAAGGGCCCGTTACCCCCCGCACCGAACCAGTCCATGGCTTGGTCCTAACGTCTACTGACCGACTTGAAAGCTGAAGCTACCGTCGGTCGTATGCGTGTCTACCGAAAGGACACGCCATGTCACGTGGTAGGTTCCTGTCCCTCCCGGACGCAGCGAAACCGAGATCTGGCTGCCGCTGACGCGGATTTTGCCGGTATCGACGCGCTGACCGGCAGAGTTGGTCACGGTGATGGTGCTAAAGGCAGGCTCCAGCTTTTGCGTGAACCACAGCGTCACTTCGCGCGGCGCTGTTGCGACGGTGTTGCCGACGCGCGGTTCGGCATGGTCGAGAAACGCATGCGCAGTAGCGTCATTCGCCGGGAGCAGAAGCAGCAGCGGGATTATTCCGACAAGAGATGAGCGGCGCATGATCAATTCCTTGGAAAGGGGCTTGCGGGTGGCGGGGCGCTGCCGAAGATCGGCCTCCCGATGCCGCGCGGGTCAATATCGTCGAGGTAGAAGTGCAGCTGCCCAATCACCCCGACGTTCGTTCCACTCTGCCGGTTGATCGGGATGAGGGCTTCGATGCCCACCTGAAACGTGTTTCCGACCCAGAGAAAACCCGGATTGATGGTGCCGGTGGTCAGGGTCCCGGAAGTGAAGGTATTCGAGACCGGCGTCTGTAACGTTGCTTCAACGATCGGGATCAGATGATTGACGAAATCCGGCAGACCAAGATCGATCACTGCGGATTTCAAATAGGGCATGCTGTATTGAAGTGTCCCACCCCAGTTCAAGACCCGCGGATGGAATTCGGTGTCGAACGTCGGATCGCCGGTATCGGGATCGATTCCAAAGGTGGTGGTCGAGTTCCGGCCCGGGATCGCGTAGCCGATCTGGCCGGTGATCGCGACAGGCCGGATCCAGGACAGCGTGTCCGGGAGATCGCCGAAACCTTTGCCGAAATAGATCGTCGGCGTGTAGGTATTGAAGGGATCCGCGCCGACGTTTTGCGAGCCGCTGCCACCCCATTCGACGCTAAGGCCGACCGACATCACAAACTCATGAACAGGATCCCGGAAGACGCGGTACTTGAACGTGGTCTCGATATTCTGAAATCCGTTCGCTCCGATCCCGGTCGGCCCCCCCGGCGGGTGGAGAAAGCTGTAGGTCGAGCCGATCGACACCGCGAAGGCCTCGGTGATGCGCTTGGAAAATTCACCGGAAAAGTCGCGCTGCCTAAATGATGGATCGTCGCCAGTGTTGAAATTGGCTACGGTCGGAAGCGACAGCTCATCGTTGACGCCGGGATCATCGATGGTGAGCGTTGCCGGAAAAAAGCGATTGCCGACGATTTCGTGCGCCAGGCTTTCGCTTAGCGGAACAAGCGCGATGGCGAGCCCTGACAGGCCCGCGCACGCATGACGGATAGACATGAAAATCTCCGCATGTATTGGCGTGTGATCGAATCAACGGCCGTTGGGCCGCGAAGTTCACGTCAACTGCGGAGGCGCGCGCGCCTGGGCGTGGGAACCGGTTCGGGAGCTGAACAGGTCGGGCGCGCGGTCGAGCCAGACCACGCGCAGCGATTGGCGATAGCGCGCCGGGACTACTGTCTGCGGCGCATCGACCGGCGCGCCGGTATGGATGACGTTGCAAACCGAACAGCAGCCATCGTGCGCGCGGGGCTGACCGGTCTGATCGCTTTGGTTCTCGCCTAGACCCTGGGTCGCGGCCGCATCGTGACAGATAACGCCCGCATGCAGCGGATCGGAGGCGGCGATGCTGGCCGCCCAGCACGCGGCGATCGGCGCAAGGATCTGCACCGCCATGGCAACCACGACGATCGGAAGAAATTTCCGCAACCGCCAGTGCATCAATTCAACCACCTCTTCGAGGCCCCCAACTAATCATGTCGGAAATGGGGTGTCGAGGTCGGCGCCTGCAGAGGCCGACGTTCCGCACGATAATTACATTTTGAGAACAAGCTTATTCCGGCATGACGAAATTGCGGGCGGCTGGCCGCGCTGCGGGCGACCTGCATTTTCCTGCTCTGTTCTGCTTCCACTCCTATCCAAAAGGCTGATTTCGACGGCCCGGTGCAACCCCGAGTGGCGAATTCCCAATCATTCCGCAAATTGCTCGAATTTTGAACATTCGTTGCCGAAATTGGTGACAAGACGAAAAAGATGGTCTACCAGTGCGGGCTCAGGCTGGCCGGAAGGTTCAAGTCTGGTGGTCCAAGTCTCGGGAGGAGCCCTGGCGCGCACAAGCAGCGTCAACCCGGCAATCAAGATCAAATCCAATATTCGGGGAAATAAGGGTCGACACAATGTTTCGAGCAGGGCTTCTTGCCCTGCTCTTTTTTTGTCTAGAGCAGGGCTTCTCGCCCTGCTCTATTTTTCGAGATGCTTGATTTTCGAGATGCCTGGAAACAACTCACTCACACGTCCAGGTCACGACGCAGTCGACGCGATGGTACCAACCAATCCGATCCAGCACAGTTTTGAACTGGCCGCCGAGCGTTGCGCGGACCTGACGCCGCTGGTCTATCGCCGGCTGTTTCACGAACACCCGGAAGCGGAAGCGATGTTCCGGCGCGAAGGCGGCGAGCTCGTCAAGGGCTCGATGCTGGCGCTGACCATCGATGCCATCATGGATTTTGCCGGCGACCGTACCGGACATTTCCGCATGATCGAATGCGAGGTACAGTCGCACGATGCCTACGGCACACCCCGCGAATTGTTCGGAAAATTCTTCGGCGTGATCGAGGGCACGATGCGCGACCTGCTCGGCACCGACTGGTCGCCGGAAATCGAGGATGCGTGGCGAAAGCTGCTCGGCGAGATCGACCAGATCATCGTGCGGGTGGCGTGAACGCCGAGATTGTGAGACACTGCCCTCTCCCGTGGCGCAATTGAAACGACGCCGTCGGGTAACAAAAACTCAAACAAAGGGAGCAATCGATGTCCGGGACCGACAAATCCTCAAAGACCAGGCGCGATATTCTTCAGGCGGCCGCGACCGCGGGCGCGGCGACGGCCCTGCTTGGCGGGTTGCGCGTCAGCCCAGCACTGGCGGCGGAAGTGGGACGTTCGGAGAAGCCGCTGAAGGCGGCGTTCTCCAACGCTGGCCTGCAGGCAACCTGGTGCGCCCAAGGCAAGCAGGCGGCCGAATGGTGGGGCAAGCTGTTCAACGTCGAGGTCACCTGGTTTGACGGTCAGCTCGACGCCGTCAAGCAGCGCGCGGCCATCGACAATATGGCCTCGCAGAAATGGGACTTCGTCGCCATCCAGGCGTTCGGCATCGGCACGCTGACCCAGCCCGTGCAGAAGATGATCGACGCCGGAACGCCGGTCATCGACATGGACACGCTGATAGCGCCGCTCGACCAGATCAACGTCCACTCGTTTCTCGCGCCCGACAACGAATTCATGGGTGCCTCGGTGACGCAGGCGCTGGTCACCGCCATCGGTGGCAAGGGCAAGGTGATCATGACCCAGGGCGCGCTCGGCCACACCGGCGCGCAAGGCCGCGCCAAGGGTTTCAACTCGGTCGTCAAGCAGTATCCAAACATCGAGGTGCTCGATACCCAGCCTGCGGACTGGGACGTATCGAAGGCGGCGCGGCTGTGGGAGACCTACCTCACCAAATACCCGCAGATCGACGCGGCCTTCTTCCACAATGACGACATGGCGCTTGCCGCCTACAACATCATGAAGGCGCACAACCGTACCAGCATCCTGATCGGCGGGGTCGATGCCATGCCGCCGGCGATCCAGGCCGTGAGCGAAGGCCGAATGTTCGCCACCGTCCGCAATCCCTCGTGCCGCATCCATGGCGGCGCTGTTGTCGCCGGCGTCGCCGCGGTAACCGCGGGAGAAAAGAGCGGACAGGGCATCCCGAAGAGTGTCGTCACGGACGGGCCGGTCGTAACCAAGGCCAACGCGGCAGGCATGCAGTGGATGGAGGATCATTTCCTGATCTGAGCCGTTATGCCGCAAGGCCGCTCACCCATCCTCGAACTGCACCAGATCACGAAGGCCTTCGGCGGTGTCGAGGCGCTCCGTGGGGTGGACTTCGCGCTTTCCGCCGGCGAGATCCATGGTCTCGTCGGCGAAAACGGCGCGGGAAAGAGCACGCTGATGAAGATCATCGCCGGCGTGCACCCGGAATTCTCGGGCCGTTTCGTGCTGGATGGGCGGGAGAGGCATTTTCGATCGGTACGCGACGCGCGTGCGGCCGGTATCGCCATGGTCCACCAGGAACTCAGCGTTGCGCCCGACCTGTCGGTGGCCGAGAACGTGTTTCTCGGCGCGCAGCCGACCAATCGCTTCGGCGTTGTGCAGTGGCGGCGCATGGCGCGCGAAGCGGGTGAACAACTCGCCAGATTCGGTATCGACGTCGATCCGCTTACACGGCTCGGCGATCTGCCGATCGGCCTGCAGCAGTTGATCGAGATCGCCCGCGTCCTGTTCTCCGGGGCGCGGATTATCATCCTCGACGAGCCAACCTCGGCGCTGTCGCCGCCGGAGGTGGAGCGCCTGTTCGCGACCTTGCGACGGCTGCGGGACGAAGGCACCGGCATCGTTTTCATTTCGCATTTCATCGAGGATATCCTGCGCGTCTCGGACACGGTGACGGTCTTCCGCAACGGCAGGAAGGTGGCGGAGGCGCAAGCGGCCGCGACCAGCAAGGCCGCCCTGATCGAAGCGATGATCGGCAAGGGCCGCGAGGCGCTCGAAGAGAGCTATACGGAGGATATCGCGCTTCCGCCGCCGGGCGTTGGGCCGGTGGTGCTGGAGGCAAGCGGGCTCTCGCTGGCCCGCAGCCTCAATGACGTCTCGTTCGAGGTGCGGTCCGGCGAAGTCCTTGGCATTTACGGCTTCATGGGCTGCGGGCAGCTTGAGCTGGCGCGGATTCTGTTTGGCAAGCTCAGGCCCGACCGCGGTACGCTGGCCGTGGCTGGCGGCCAAAAGGCCTTCGGCAGCACGGCCGATGCGCGGCGGGCCGGCATCGCCTTCGTTCCCGAGAGCCGCCGCTCCATGCTCTTCCACCAGGAACCGGTCTATAAGAACATCTCCATCAGCATCCTCGGTCGCGTTTCGCAGCTGTTTCTGAAGCCGTCACGCGAACGCTCGATCGCCATGGGCCAGGTGGAGCAGTTGCAGATCAGGCCGGCCACCGTCGATATCGACCTCGGCATGCTGTCCGGCGGCAATCAACAGAAAGTTGCTCTCGCGAAGTGGCTAAGTTTTCCGCCGCGTCTTTTGGTGCTGTGCGAGCCGACGCGCGGCATGGACGTGGGCGCGAAGAGCGACGTCATCGGCATCATCCGCGATCTGCGCGCGCGGGGACTGGCGATCATCGTGCTCTCGACCGAGCCGGAGACGGTTCTATCGCTCGCCGACCGCATCATCGTCCTGAAGCGCGGCGCCGTGGTGCGCGAATTCGCTGATGAGGCCATCAGCAAGGACCGCCTGCTGGAAGCGGCGTGAGGAGGGGTATATGGCAACCGGTGAAGGCGTGACAGTCTCCGCGGCGGATCGGAAGCGACCGCACAAGATCGCGGCGATGTTGCGTTCCCAGATGCGCAACATCGCGCCATTCCTGACGCTGATCTGCCTCAGCGGCTTCTTCGCCGCCGCGAGCCCCTCTTTTGCGACGCTCGACAATGTCGGCAACATTCTGACCCAGATTTCCGTCACTGGAATCATCGCCGTCGGCCTCACCTTCGTGATCCTCTGCGCCGAAATCGACCTGTCGATCGCCAGCATCGCCAACGTCACCGGCATAGCGGTCGCCTATTTCACCCAGCAGGAATCCTATGTGAACATCGCCAACCTGCCGATGGCCGGGTGGGCCGCGATCTTGCTGGCGCTCGCGCTTTGCGCCATGCTCGGTCTCGTCAACGCGCTCGGGCTCACGGTGATCGGCATCCCCTCCTTCATCATGACGCTTGCGATGATGCAGATCGCGGCCGGCATATCGGCGTTGCTGGTGCGGGGGCAGATTGCCTACAAGGTGCCCGACCTCGTCACAACGCTCGGATCGTCCTCGATCGGCGGCGTTCCCTGGATCGTGATCGTTGCGGCCTTGATGCTGCTCGCCGGCCACCTGGTGCTCACCTACACCCGCTTCGGCCGCTACGTTTACATGGTCGGCGGCAACCGCGAGGCGGCGGAATATTCCGGGTCTCAACGTCAATCTGATCCTGGGCAGCGTCATGGTGATCTCGGCGATCTGCTCGGGCATCGGCGGCATGCTGGGCGTCGCTCATTTCGGCAGCGCGCAACAGAACGAGTTCGACACCTACCTGCTCGACTCGATCGCCGCCGTGGTGGTTGGCGGTACAAGCCTGTTCGGCGGCCGCGGCGGCATCGGCAATACCATTGTCGGCCTGTTCGTGCTCGGCGTCCTCAACAATGGGCTCGATCACGTCAATATCGACAGCTTCCTGAAGATATTGATCCGCGGTGTCATTCTGTTGGCGGCACTCGTGATCAACGTCTATGCGCAAAGGTTGCGGGCCAGGGCCGTCGACTAGCTGGGCGCCGCCCTCACCCGCCGAAATCCGGCTGCCACTCGCGCAGTTCTCGCGCCGCCTTGGTCACGGCACCGATCGTAGGGAATGACGGCGTGTCCAGCATCATGGCGCGGGCGAGACGCAGACTTCGCGCCTCGCAGGTCGCCCGAAGCCGCGGATCCTCGATCAACTCGAAGTCGATATTGTGCGCAAGACCAAGGATGCGGCGGGTGATCTTGGCTGCGGAGAACCCGACGGTGTCGCGGAACAGCCGCTCCATATAAGCCCGCCGCTCGGCCTCAAGCCGCGCCGCGCCGGCCTGGCCAGAGAAAAGCGGTGCGGGATAGGCGTCGCCATTGGCCTCGCTGCGCCAGAGCTCGACGAATTGGCGGGAAAACTCCGCCCACACGTTTTCGATCGTTTCCAGCATCCATGCCTCGAACGATCGCCGTTCGCCGGGCGAGCGCTCGTGGCCGGCTGAGGCCAGATAGCTCATGATGAGATTGCCGAGCACGGCGCCGACATCGAATCCCATCGGTCCGTAGAACGCGAACTCCGGATCGATCACCCGGGTCTCGTTTTCCGTGACCATGATCGATCCGGTGTGAAGGTCGCCGTGGATCAGCGCTTCCGGACGTGCCATGAACTTGAGCTTGAGCCGGGAGATCGCGACGTGCAGGTCGAGGTCTTCGCGGAAGCTGACGGCGGTCTCGTCGAGCCAGGGCGACGTCCAGCGGTTCTGTTCGGCCTCGAAGTAGGGATCGGTAAAAATGAGATCCTCGGTGATCTTGCATAGCGCGTGATTGCCGGCGAACGCGGCGATATCCTCCTTCTTCTGCGCGGCCGGAACCGCCAGGTCGGAACTGAGGAACAAGGTCCGCGCCAGAAAGGTCGTGATATCTTCGACGAAGCGCGGATAACGGGTTCCGGAAATAAGTCCCTTGCGCATAATGATGTGCGGCTCGAGCAACTCCATGGCGATCAGCGCGAGTGCCTCATCGTGGTGAAGCACGGCCGGCACCAGACCAGGCGCCAGCCGAGCCTGATGCTTGAGCGCCCGATGTTCGTAGTGCGAGCGCGAGAGCGGCAGCGGCCAGCTCTCGCCGACCAGGCGCACATAGGGTAGCGCCTGCTTGACGGCAATTCCGCGCTTCGTCCCTTTGACGATGAACACGAGGTTGAGGTTACCGTCGCCAACCTCGCTGATCGACCAATCCGTTGGCGATCCTCCGAGCAGGGCTGTGACTGCGGGCAGCTCCGCAAGGTAGTCTCGCAGGTCCGCGTCCCGCAGAATTCGATATTCGGGCTGCCGAGAGGCATTCAATGGTTGCGGCGGTGAAGTCATTGCATGTTGCATCCGGCGCTTGAGCGGAAGTTGCGGCTTTACTCCCGCTCGAGGAAATTCGAGCCGATGTCGGCCTTCTTCTTGACCGGATCGTAATCGCAAAACACGCCGTCGGCGACCAGCGTATAGCTCGCGCTGACCGTGTACTTGTCGAGCTTGACCGAGTTCAATCCGATTACCGAGGTACGGGTGCCGGTGTTCCATTTGAACGGGGTTGAACTCGGCGCCTTTTCGCACGCTGCGACCGCTTCGGCGAAAACATAGCCCTCGACGAAGGCTTTCACGGTGCGGAGCTGGGTTGCCAGTTTCCAGTCGACGTAGAAGGCTCCGGCGAGGCCGGCGATCACCAGGATCAAAAGCCCGACGACAGTTCTTTGAAAAGTCATTTGCTTTCCCCCCAAGTCTTTTTGCTTTGACGCGCTATCGTCACGCCAACCGGCCGATCAGAGCGGAATTCCCATCAGCTTCGACAGCCGTTCGATATTCAGAAGGCCCGCATTATAGGCAAGCCACGCCGCGGCAAAAATGATCGCCGATATGACCGTGGTCCAGATCAGCTTGCGGCCCATCCCGGTCACAACGGGCGCACCGGGATCGGTGCCCGGCGCCCCGCCGCCGTCCTCGTGCTGGCTGCGCACGCCGAACGGCAGCGTCAGGAACAGCACGATCCACCACATGACGAAGTAGATCGCGAACGCGGTTGAGATGGTGTAGGCCATCGTCGGCCTCAGGCTTGTTCGATTTCGACGAGCGCGCCGGAAAAATCCTTGGGGTGAAGGAACAGCACCGGCTTGCCGTGGGCGCCGATCCTGGGATTACCGTCGCCGAGCACGCGTGCGCCCTCCCTGACCAGGGTGTCGCGCGCCGCGATGATGTCGGGCACGTCATAGCAGATGTGATGGATGCCGCCATCGGCATTGCGTTCGAGAAACTTGGCGATCGGCGAAGCCTCGCCGAGCGGCTGGATGAACTCGATCTTGGTATTGGGCAGCGTCACGAACACCGTGATGACGCCGTGCTCGGGCAGCGGCACGGCGTGCGAGATGTCGGCGCCGAAAGCTGCGCCGTAGATCTTGGCGGCCTTCTCGGCGTCCTTGACCGCGATCGCGACATGATTGAGCCGGCCCAGCATGCTACTCCTCCCACGAAACTAAGATCAGACTGTCAGAACGTGAACGTAGCACAAGGGCTTCTTGCCCCAATGCTCGTTGATCGTGGCGCGTACCGCCCGGCGCACCGATTCCGCCATCGCGTCGGGATCGCGTCGCCGCGCCCGCGGCAGGCCTTCCACCGTCGACACCACGACCTCGAACACGATCTCGTCGATGACCTCGCCCGCCGTATTCTTGTCGGGGATGCCGACCAGATCAACCTCGGGATCGTCGGCCAGTTCGCCCTTTTCGGTCACGGCGATCGCCACGAAGGCGCAACCGGCAAACGCCAGCCGGCGCCGCTCGACCACGGCGCGCGACTTGGAATCCTCCAGAATCGAGCCGTCCTTGTAGAGCCGGCCCGACGGCAGTTCCTCGATGATACCGGGGTCGCCCGGCCCGAGCCTGACCAGATCGCCGTTGCGGCAAATCAGAACCTTTGGCACGCCGGCGGCCCGCGCCAGTTTCGCGTGCTCGGACAGGTGCAGCGCCTCGCCGTGAACGGGGATCAGGAGCTGCGGGCGCACCCACGAAATCATGTCGCGCAGTTCGTCGCGGCGGGGATGGCCCGAGACATGGACGAGGTGGGTGCGGTCGGTGATGACCTCGACGCCCTGCGTCACCAGGCCGTTGATGATGGCACCCACCGCCTTCTCGTTGCCGGGAATGGTGCGCGAGGAAAAGATTACGCAGTCGCCCTTGTTGAGCGTCACCTCGGGATGATCGTCGTTGGCGATGCGCGACAGCGCCGCGCGCGGCTCGCCCTGGCTTCCCGTGCACAGCGCCAGCACCTTGTCGGGGGGAAAATGGCCGTAGAGGTCGGCGCCGCGGAAATTCTGCACGCCGTCGAGATAGCCGGTTTCGCGCGCCACCTGCACCACGCGCTCCATGGCGCGGCCAACCACCACCACTTCGCGGCCCGCAGCACGTGCCGCATCCGCGACCGCGCGCAGCCGCGCGACGTTCGAGGCAAAAGTGGTCACGGCGACCCGGCCCTTGGCCGCCTTCACCAATTCGGTGATGGTCCTGGCGACTTCGGCCTCCGACGGCGAGCGCCCTTCCCGCACCGCATTGGTGGAATCGCCGATCAGCGCCAGTACGCCGGCATCGCCGAGTTCGCGCAACCGCCGCTCGTCGGTCGGCACTCCGATGATCGGGGTCGGATCGATCTTCCAGTCGCCGGTATGCAGCACGGTACCGGCAGAGGTATGGATCGCCAGCGCATGGGATTCCGGTATCGAATGCGCCACCGGAATGAACTCGACATTGAACGGGCCGAGATCGATGCGGCCGCCGGATTTAACCACCGTGACCGGGATTTTCGGGGGATTGCGCTCGGACGCGCATTTGGCCTCGAACAGCGCGGCGCTGAATTGGGTGGCGTAGATCGGGCATTTCAGTTTGGGCCAGAGGTCAATGATGGCGCCGAAATGGTCTTCGTGGGCATGCGTCAGCACCAGGCCAATGAGATTTTTGCGCTCTTTCTCGAGAAAACGGATATCGGGCATGATCAGGTCGATGCCCGGCAGATGCTCCTCGTCGCCAAAGGACACGCCGAGATCGACCGCGAGCCACGAGCGCTGATGGCGGTTGCCGAGGCCATAAATCGACAGGTTCATGCCGATCTCGCCGACGCCGCCGAGCGGCGCAAAAGTCAGTTCGTCCGGTCGCGCCATCAGGCTGCCCCTGCCGAGGCGGCGGAGCTGAAATAGACGTCGCCCGCCGATATCGGGACCCGCTCGCCGTCGGATGTCCTGACGATCAGGCAGCCGGTGTCGTCAATGGTGTCGAATGTCCCTTCCACCGGCGAGGCGCCGCTATGGACAGCGACCGGCTGTCCGAGTCCCGCCGCGCGCTCCAGCCAAAGCCCGCGGATTTCGCCGAAGCCACGGCCATTGTCCCAGATGCCCCGGAACTCCGCCCAGGCATCCGACAGCTCGGCGAACAGCTCCTCCGCGCCGATATTCACGCCCAGCGCGGCCAGCGAAGTCGCGGGCGTCGGCGTACCTTCCGGTGCAGCGACCACATTGGTGCCGATGCCGACCACAACGGCGAGCCGACCGTCCGCCACGGCTTCGGCTTCCAGCAGGATGCCGGCGAGCTTTTGCCGCCCCGCCAGCACGTCGTTGGGCCATTTCAGCGAAAACTTCATATGATCCGATCCCGCCGACCTCGGCTCCGCCTCAACGCTTACTTTTCGCAGCGCCGCCTCCAGCGCAAGCCCCGCGGCAAAACCCAGCGTCGCCGCGACCGCCGGCGAAACATCGATCACCTCCAGGATGCTGCCGGCGAGGTTACCACGCGGCGCAATCCAGGGACGGTGCCGCCGTCCGCGTCCCGCTGTCTGTTCCGAGGTCACAAACCAGATCGGCCCGCGCTCGCCGTCGCGGGCGCGCGCCATGGCTTCCGCGTTGGTCGAGCCGATGCTGTCAAAGGCCGCGAGCCGATAACCCGCCGAACTGGCTCGCGGACCGAGCGTGAACGCCATCTCAGGCTGATCCGGCTTTGCTAGATCTGTCTGGGCGCCGATGCTTTTGTTTGGGCATGATCTCCTCCGAAAACCGGGAACCACTTTTCGGGATCATGCCTAGAACAATGACTTCGCCGCAGCCGTTGCCATGCTGACCAGCGGCCCCGGATAGACGAAGAAGAAGATGTTGAAGAGGCCCGCGACCGCCAGCACCGTGCGCAATTCCATGCGCATCGAATCCAGCCTGGTGAGCGGCTCCTCGAAATACATCACCTTGATGATCGAGAGATAGTAATAGGCGCCCACCACGCTGGTCAGCACGCCAATCACGGCGAGCGTGAACAAACCGGCCTTGATCGCCGCCACGAACACATACCATTTGGCGAAGAAGCCCGCGAGCGGCGGAATGCCGGCCAGCGAAAACAACAGCATCGCGAAAAAGAATGCCAGCAGCGGGTTGGTGCGCGACAACCCTGCGAAGTCGCTGATGTTTTCGACATGCTGACCATTGCGCTTCATTGTCAGGATCACCGCGAAGCTGCCGAGCGTCATCGCCACATAGATCGAGATATAGATCAGGACGCCCTGGGCGCCCTCCGCGGTGCCCGCGGCCAGTCCGACAAGGGCAAAACCCATATGGCCGATCGACGAATAGGCCATCAGCCGCTTGATGTTCTTCTGCCCGATGGCGGCGAACGCTCCCAGCGCCATCGAGGCGATCGACACGAACACCACGATCTGCTGCCATTGCGTGACGATGCCCGGAAATGCCGTGAGCGCCACGCGGGTGAACACGGCAAGCGCCGCGACCTTCGGCGCTGAGGCGAAGAATGCGGTCACCGGCGTCGGTGCGCCCTCATAGACGTCGGGCGTCCACATGTGGAACGGGACCGCCGAAATCTTGAAGCAAAGCCCGGCGAGCAGGAACACGATGCCGAACACGATACCGACGCTGCCGGTCTTCACCGCCGCCGCGATGCCGGCAAAGCTCACCGTGCCGGTGAAGCCGTAGATCAAGGAAGCGCCATACAAGAGCATGCCCGACGACAGCGCGCCCAGCACAAAATATTTGAGGCCGGCTTCGGTCGATTTCGCGTTGTCGCGATTGCTGGCCGCGACCACGTAGAGCGCGAGCGACATCAGCTCCAGGCCGAGATAGAGCATGATCAGGTCGCCGGCCGAGATCAGCACCATCATGCCCAAGGTCGAGAGCAGTACCAGGATGGAATATTCGAAGATGCGCCGGGACGGATCGCCCAGAAACTCCACCGAGAGAATAAGCGTCGCCGCCGATCCGATCAGCGCCAGGATTTTCAGGAACCGGGCGAAGTCGTCGACGATGAAGCTACCGCCGAAGGTCGTGAGTTTCCCCGCCGGCAGCCAAAGCTCCAGCACGCCGACAAGCACCAAAAGGCAGACCGCAAGACCGGTGACGAGGCTCGTCGTCTGCTGGCCCCGATAGGCCCCCAGCATCAGAAGCGCCATGGCACCCGCGGCCAGCACCAATTCCGGCAGCACGGGCAGCAGCTGATAACCTGCACTCTCAAAGCTCATCATAATGCCTTCACTGCATCAGCGCGGCTGCCTTCACGGCAGTCACGGCGGTCGCGTAGTTGTTGACGAGTTGCTGCACGGATGCCGCCGACATGTCGAGCACCGGCTTCGGATAGAACCCGAACAGAAGCGTGAGAGCCACCAGCGGCATCATGATGAGGCTCTCGCGGAACGTGAGGTCCTTGATGCTCGCCAGCGATGGCTTTGTCAGCGCGCCGAACACGACCTTGCGATAGAGCCACAACGCGTACGCGGCCGACAGGATCACCCCTGTGGTGGCGAAGGTGGCGGTCGGGATCGAGACCTTGAAGGTGCCGATCAGCGTCATGAATTCGCCGACGAAGCCGGAGGTGCCGGGCAGGCCGACATTGGCCATGGTGAACACCATGAACACCAGCGCATAGAGCGGCATCCGGTTGACCAGGCCACCATAGGCGGTGATTTCGCGGGTATGCAGGCGATCGTAGACGATGCCGACGCAGAGGAACAGCGCGCCCGACACGATGCCATGCGAAACCATCTGGAACACGCCGCCGGCGACGCCTTGGGTGGTGCCGGCGAATATCCCCATGGTGACGAAGCCCATATGGGCTACCGACGAATAGGCGATCAGCTTCTTGATGTCTTCCTGCATCAGCGCCACCAGCGAGGTGTAGATGATGGCGATCACCGAGAGCGAGAAGATCAGCGGCGCAAAATCATGCGAGGCCACCGGAAACATCGGCAGCGAGAAGCGCAGAAAGCCGTAGCCGCCCATCTTCAGCAGGATCGCGGCCAGGATCACCGAGCCCGCCGTCGGCGCCTCGACATGCGCGTCCGGCAGCCAGGTGTGGACCGGCCACATCGGCATCTTCACTGCAAAGGACGCGAAGAAGGCCAGCCACGCCCAGGTCTGCAAGGACCGCGGCACGGCAGTGTGCATCAGGGCCGGAATGTCCGTGGTGCCGGCATTCCAGTACAGCGCCATGATCGCCAGCAGCATCAGGACCGAGCCGAGCAGCGTGTAGAGGAAGAACTTGAAGGAGGCATAGACCCGTCGCGGACCGCCCCACACCCCGATGATCAGGAACATCGGGATCAGGCCGCCTTCGAAGAACAGGTAGAACAGCACGAGGTCGAGCGCGGAGAAGGTGCCGACCATCAGCGTTTCCAGGAGCAGGAACGCCATCATGTATTCGCGCACGCGTGAGGTGATGGATTTCCAGCTCGCCAGGATGCAGAACGGCATCAACGCGGTGGTCAGGATGACGAACGGCAGCGAGATGCCGTCGACGCCCATGTGATAGGTGATGCCGCTGGCGAGCCAGGATATCTTCTCGACGAACTGGAAGTCCGGTTGCGATGCGTCGAAGCGCCAGACCAGGAGCAGCGACACCGCAAAGGTGATCAGCGTGGTCCACAGCGCGATCCAGCGCGCATTGCCCCTGGCGGCTTCGTCGTCGCCGCGGCTGATATAGATGATCAGCGCGCCGACCACGGGCAGGAAGGTGACGACGGAGAGAATGGGCCAGGTTGTCATCACTGGCCTCCCGCGCCGAACATGAACCAGGTGATCAGTCCGGCAACCCCGATCAGCATCGCAAAGGCGTAGTGATAGAGGTAGCCGGTCTGCAGCTTCACGACGTTGCGGGTGACGTCAAGCACCCGCGCCGACACGCCATCGGGACCGAAGCCGTCGATGATGTAGCCGTCGCCGACCTTCCACAGGAAGCGTCCGATCCACTTCGCCGGGCGCACGAAGATCAATTCGTAGAGCTCGTCGAAATACCATTTGTTGAGCAGAAACTGGTAGAGCAGCGGCTGCTGGCGGGCGAGTTCGACCGGCAGATACGGCCTGCGGATATAGAACAGCCACGACACCAAAAAGCCCACCGCCATCATGACCGTCGGCAGCAACGCAATGGTCTCGGGGATGTGGTGCATCTCCTCGATGATGTGCGGGTTCATCTTCACCGACTCGCGGAAGAATTCCTCCACGCCGTGGCCGGCGAACAGCTCCTTGAACGGGAAGCCGGCCAGCAGCGATCCGGCGGCGAGAATGCCGATGGGAACCAGCATCCACAGCGGGCTCTCATGGGCCGCTTCATAATGTTCCTGATCGTGCGGCTCGCCGTGGAAGGTCTTGAAGATCAGGCGCCAGGAGTAGAACGAGGTCAGGCCCGCCGCCACCACCGTCATCAGGAAGCCGTAGAGCGCCAGCGGATTGGACGAGGCATAGGCGGATTCGATGATGGCATCCTTGGAGAAATAGCCGGCAGTGAGCGGGAAGCCGGTCAGCGCCAGCGTGCCGATCACCATCACGATGTAGGTGTAGGGGATTTTGTCTTTCAGCCCGCCCATGTTGCGGATGTCTTGCTCGTGATGCATCGCATAGATCACCGAACCGGAGCCCAAGAACAGCAGCGCCTTGAAGAAGGCGTGGGTGAAAAGATGGAACATGCCGACCGAGTAAGCCCCCGCCCCCATCGCCACGAACATGTAGCCGAGCTGCGAACAGGTCGAATAGGCGACGATCCGCTTGATGTCGTTCTGCACCAGGCCGACGGTCGCGGCGAAGAACGCGGTGGTGGCACCGAAGAACATCACCACGGCCTGCGCATTCGGCGCCAGTTCGAACAGCGGCGACAGCCGCGCCACCATGAACACGCCGGCGGTGACCATGGTCGCGGCATGGATCAGGGCCGAGACCGGTGTCGGGCCTTCCATGGCGTCCGGCAACCAGGTGTGCAGCAGGAACTGGGCGGATTTGCCCATCGCGCCCATGAACAACAGCAGGCAGGTCAGCGTCAGCGCATCGGGGTGCCAGCCGAAGAAATTAATGGTCTTGCCGGTCAGGGCCGGCGCGCCCGCAAAGATGGTATCGAAGTCGGTTGAGCCGATCAGCATGAAGATCGCGAAGATACCCAGCGCAAAGCCGAAATCGCCGACGCAATTCACTATGAAGGCCTTGATCGCCGCCGCATTCGCCGACGGCTTCTGGTACCAGAAGCCGATCAGCAGGTAGCTCATGAGGCCCACGCCTTCCCAGCCGAAGAACAGCTGCACCAGGTTGTCGGCGGTCACCAGCATCAGCATCGCAAAGGTGAACAGCGACAGATAGCTGAAGAAGCGCGGCCGGTACGGATCCTCGTCCATGTAGCCGATCGAATAGAGATGCACGAGCGACGAAATGGTGTTGACCACCACCAGCATCACGGCGGTCAGCGTATCGACCCGCAGCGACCACGCGACCTGCAGATCGCCTGATGTGATCCAGGGAAACAGCGCGATCCGCGCGTCGTGATGCATGAAGCCGACATCGACCAGCGCCAGCCAGGAAAGCCCCGCCGAAACCAGCAGCAGCCCGGTGGTGATCAATTCGGCGGCGCGTGAGCCAGCCGCCGGCGGCTCGACCGCATGGTCGTCGTGGCCGTGATCTCCGGCATGATCGTCATGGGCATCCGAGGCATGGGCATCGGCGCCATGCGCATCGTCATGATGCTCGACTGTGTCGCCGCTCGGGTTGCGCGCATGCGCACCGAAGATAGAGATCAGGCCGGCGAGTATCGCGCCGATCAGCGGCAGGAAGACGATTGCCTGGATCATCGGCGCGCCTCGTTGCGCATGAACCGCTTCGTACTTTTCCGGATCATGCTTTAACCCTTCATCAGATTGACGTCTTCAACCGCGATCGAACCGCGGTTGCGGAAGTACACCACCAGGACCGCAAGACCGATCGCGGCTTCAGCCGCCGCCACCGTCAGCACCAGCAGCGCGAACACCTGGCCGACGATGTCGCCGAGAAAGGTCGAGAACGCCACCAGGTTGATGTTGACCGCCAATAGAATCAGTTCGATCGACATCAGGATGACGATGATGTTCTTGCGGTTGAGGAAGATGCCGAGGATCCCCGTCGTGAACAGGATGGCGCCGACCGCGAGATAATGTCCGAGACCGATTGTCATTGCACCCACTCCGGCGCGTCGGCTTCCAGCAGGCCCTGGCCCGAGGCCACCTTGCGCACGCTCATCGCAAGTTCGGGCGTGCGCGCGTTCTGCACATTGATGTCCTGCCGCTTGACGCTGGCCTTGTGGCGAAGCGTGAGCACGATGGCGCCGATCATCGCAACCAACAGCACGATGCCGGCGATCTGGAAGTAATGGATGTATTTGGTATAGAGCACCAGCCCGAGCGCCTCGGTGTTGCTGACGTTGCTGGGGATCGCCGCGGTGATGGATTTGGCGACGCCCGGGTTGATGACCCAAGAGCCGACGACGAGGACCAATTCGACAAAGAACAACCCGCCGATCACGAGCCCGATCGGCAAATATTCCAGAAAACCCTCGCGCAGCTCGGTGAAGTCGACGTCCAGCATCATAATCACGAACAGGAACAGCACAGCGACCGCGCCGACATAGACCACGACCAGGATCATCGCCAGGAATTCAGCCCCCATCAGAACGAACAGGCCGGAGGCGTTGACGAAGGCGAGGATCAGAAACAGCACCGAGTGCACGGGATTGCGCGACACAATCACCATCACCGCCGAGGCAACGCAGATGCCTGCGAACAGATAGAAGAACAGCGCGGGAAGGATCATGCCCTCACCTCACCGGTACGGCGCGTCGAGTTCGATTGCTTTCGCAATCTCGCGCTCCCAGCGGTCGCCATTGGCGAGAAGTTTCGCCTTGTCATAATACAGTTCCTCGCGGGTCTCGGTGGCGAATTCGAAATTCGGTCCCTCGACGATGGCATCGACCGGACAGGCCTCCTGGCACAGTCCGCAATAGATGCATTTCACCATGTCGATGTCGTAGCGCACGGTACGGCGGGTGCCGTCGTTGCGGCGCGGGCCGGCCTCGATGGTGATTGCCTGCGCCGGGCAGATCGCCTCGCACAGCTTGCAGGCGATGCAGCGCTCCTCGCCGTTGGGATAGCGGCGCAGCGCATGCTCGCCGCGGAAGCGCGGCGAGATCGGCCCCTTCTCGAACGGGTAATTCAGCGTCGGCTTCGGCTGGAAGAAATAGCGCATGGCGAGAAAGAACGCCGACACGAATTCGGACAGCAGAAGCGAGCGGGCCGTGGCGTTGATATTGACACTCATGGCGACCTCATTTCGGCGCGATGTCAGCGAAATGCAGCACGCCGGCGACGACAACCACCATCGCCAGCGACAACGGCAGGAACACCTTCCAGCCGAGCCGCATCAACTGGTCGTAGCGGTAGCGCGGCACGATCGCCTTCGCCATCGCAAACAGGAAGAACATGAAAAATACCTTGAGCGTGAACCAGATCACGCCGGGCACCCAGGTGAACGGCGCCACCGCGATCGGCGGCAGCCAGCCGCCCAGGAACAGGATCGTGGCCATCGCGCACATCGTGGTGATCGCGACATATTCGCCGAGCATGAACAACAGATACGGCGTCGAGCCGTATTCGACCATGAAGCCCGCGACCAGTTCTGATTCGGCTTCCACCAGATCGAACGGCGGACGGTTGGTCTCGGCCAGCGCCGAGACGTAGAAGATCACGAACATCGGGAACAGCGGCAGGAAGTACCAGTTCAGCACCGTCAGCCACGGCAATCCGATCAAGCTCGCCAGACCGTGCTTGTTCTGGGCTTCGACCACGGTCGACAGATTGAGCGAACCCGCGCAAAGCAGGACCGTGATAATGACAAAACCGATCGAGACTTCGTAACTCACCATCTGCGCCGCCGAACGGAGCGCGGCCAGGAACGGATATTTCGAGTTCGACGACCACCCGGCCATGATGATGCCGTAGATCGACAGCGAGGAGATGGCGAAGATATAAAGCACGCCGACATTGATGTCGGAGACCACCCAGCCGAGATCCATTGGAATCACCGCCCAGGCCGCCAGCGCCAGCACGCAGCTCACCAGCGGCGCCAGCAGGAACACGCCCTTGTTGGCGCCGGAGGGAATGATCGGTTCCTTGAGCACGAACTTCAGCAGGTCGGCAAAGGACTGGAACAGGCCCCACGGGCCAACGACGTTGGGCCCACGCCGGATCTGCACCGCCGCCCAGATCTTGCGGTCGGCCAAGAGGATGTAGGCGATCGCCACCAGCAGCACCACGAGCACCAACACGCTCTCCGCCAGCATGATGATCAGCGGCCACAGAAAGCCGGTCCAGAACGAGCTTGCGAAAAATTCAGCCATCAAGTCACGCTTACTCCGCTGCCGTCAGCATTTGCCCGGAGGCAAGCCTGGAACATTCCGCCATCACCTCTGATGCGCGCGCGATCGGGTTGGTCAGGTAGAAATCTTCAACGGACGTCTTGAACGGCGCCTTCTCCAGGTTGCCACCCTTGCCCGCAAGCGTCTTGATGTCGCCGGCATTACCGGCCTCAATCCGATCGACACGCATCAGATGCGGCACGGCTTTGAACATGGCCTGTCGCAAGGCGGCAAGCGAATCGTAAGGCAGTCGCTTGCTCATCACTTCCGAGAGCGCACGGACAATCGCCCAGTCCTCGCGCGCCTCTCCGGGCGGAAACGCCGCGCGGTTGGCCATTTGCACCCGGCCTTCGGTGTTGACGTAGATGCCGGATTTTTCGGTATAGGCCGCGCCTGGCAGGATGACGTCGGCGCGATGCGCGCCGCGGTCGCCATGGGTGCCGATATAGACCACGAAGGTGCCGTCCGGCACCTTGGTATCGTCGGCGCCGAGCAGGAACAACACGTCAAGCGTGCCGAAGGTCGTCATCTGTGCCGCGCTGAGGCCGCCGCCTGCAAAGCCGATATCGAGCGCGCCGACGCGCGATGCCGTGTCGTGCAGGACAGCAAAACCGTTCCAGCCGTCCTTGAGCGCGCCGACATCGAGCGCGAGCTTTGCGGCGGCCGCGAGCACTGCCGCCCCGTCATGCCGCGCGGCTACGCCGGCCCCAACCAGCACAATCGGGTTTTTCGCGCCTTTCAGCACATCGGCGAATGAATGCTTGCCGGCGGCGAGTTCATTGAGGGAGTCCGTGCCCGCGCCGAGATAGTCGTAAGTGTAGGTGAGGTCGGCCTTGGCGCCGATCACGCCGATCTTGAGCTGGCCCGAGCGCCAGCGCTTGCGGATCCGCGCGTTGAGAACGGCGGCTTCCTTGCGCGGGTTTGCGCCCACGATCAAGAGCGCGTCCGCCTGATCGATGCCGGCAATGGTCGGGTTGAAAATGTAGGAGGCGCGACCGATCCGGGGATCGAAGGCGTCGCCGCCCTGCACCGCGAGATTGGTTGAGCCGCATTTAGCCAGCAGCTCCTTGAGCGCGAACATCTCTTCCACCGCGGCGAGGTCGCCGGCGATCGCGCCGATCCGCTTGCCATCGATGCGGCCGGCCTTCGCGACGATCGCCTCGAACGCCTCGGGCCACGACGCGGGGCGGAGCTGGCCGTCCTTCCTGATGTAGGGACGGTCGAGCCGCTGCGTGCGCAGTCCGTCCACGACATGGCGGGTCTTGTCGGAAATCCACTCCTCGTTCACCGCCTCGTTGACGCGCGGCAGGATCCGCATCACCTCGCGACCGCGGGTATCGACCCGGATCGCCGAGCCGACGCCGTCCATGACGTCGACCGACTGGGTCTTGCCGAGTTCCCAGGGCCGCGCCGCGAAGGCGTAGGGTTTCGAGGTCAGCGCGCCGACCGGGCAGATATCGACCAGGTTGCCCTGCAGCTCCGAGGTCAGCGCCGACTCCAGATAGGTGGTGATCTCCATGTCCTCGCCGCGGCCGGTCGCGCCCATTTCCGGCGCGCCGCAGACTTCGGCGGAGAAGCGGACGCAGCGAGTGCACTGGATGCAGCGGTTCATCGAGGTCTTGACCAGCGCGCCCAGATATTTGTCCTCGACCGCGCGCTTGTTCTCGGCGAAGCGCGAGGTATCGACGCCGTAGCCCATCGCCTGATCCTGCAGGTCGCATTCGCCGCCCTGATCGCAGATCGGGCAGTCCAGCGGATGGTTGATCAAGAGGAACTCCATCACGCCCTCCCGCGCCTTCTTCACCATCGGCGAGCGGGTGGAAATTTCCGGCGGCTCGCCCTTGGGACCGGGACGGCAATCGCGGACGGCCCAGGCGCAGCTTGCGACCGGCTTCGGGCCGCCCTTGATCTCGACCAGGCACATCCGGCAATTGCCGGCGATCGACAGCCGCTCGTGGTAGCAGAAGCGCGGAATTTCCGCGCCCGCGGCTTCGCACGCCTGCAGCAGCGTGAACTCCGCGGGAACATCGACCTCTTTGCCATCGACGATGAGTTTGGTCATAGCGCTCTCAAGTCTTTCCGAGCTTGCAGTCCGGTGGTGTGACGCTGGCGGTCTTCATGGCAGCCTTCACCCATTGCTGGGTGTCGGCAGAGTAGGTTTCGAGATAGGCCGGTTCCGCCTTGTATTTCTCGCACAGGAACGGCAGATGCGGCTTCAGGTCGTAGTCGCAGGAAGCCACCCATTCGCGCCGGTCGGCGAATGCGGCGGTCGCCTCCTCGCAGGCATAGAGGAAATAGGAGACGAAGCTTTCATATTGAACCTGCAGGTCGCGGCCGCCGGCCTTGATCGCATCGTATTCCGGCGCCGAGAATTTCGGATTCCTGAACGCCAGATCGGTATAGCCCAGAAACGCCTGCCGCGCGCTGACGGCACGGTTACTGGAGCGGATTTCGTTGATCTGAAACAGGATCGCAACAAAGCCCAGCAGCGCCACGGCCGCCTGCGCCGTCTGCGCCAGCGTCCCGTATTTCTGCCACCAGAAAATGCTCGGTTGCGACATCGGTCTCACAATCTCAATGCGATGCGTCTGACAATTCGAGCCGCTTCTCGATTCGTTCGACACGGTGTTCTAGACGATCCAATCTTCGGTTGACCCCGGCCAGCCCCTCTTCGACGGACGTCACCCGTACCTTCAGGTCTTGAAGATCTTCCGCCATCCGCTCGGTGCGCTGATCGATCTTGCGCAAAATCGCGAGCACGATGTCGTCCGGTTCGTCTGCCATCGCCGCCCCCTACTCCGCCGCGACCATATGCGCGGGATCGAGAATCCCGATGTCGTCGACATCGGCCTTGCGCGAATATTCGTCGATGCGTTGCTCGATCTCGTGACGGAAATGCGCGATCAGGCCCTGGATCGGCCACGCCGCGGCATCGCCGAGCGCGCAGATGGTGTGACCTTCGACCTGTTTTGTTACCTCCAGCAGCATATCGATCTCGCGCTTGTGGGCACGGCCGTCGGCCATCCGGGTCAGGACCCGCCACATCCAGCCGGTGCCCTCGCGGCATGGCGTGCACTGGCCGCAGCTCTCATGCTTGTAGAAATAGGAGATGCGGGCGATCGCGCGGATCAGGTCGGTCGACTTGTCCATGACGATGACGGCCGCGGTGCCGAGACCGGAGCGCAGTTTGCCGAGACTGTCGAAATCCATCGGGGTGTCGATGATCTGGTCGGCCGGCACCATGCGCACCGAGGAACCGCCGGGGATCACCGCCTTTAGATTGTCCCAGCCGCCGCGGATGCCGCCGCAATGGCGCTCGATCAATTCGCGGAACGGAATCCCCATCGCCTCTTCGACGTTGCAGGGACGCTCGACATGACCGGAGACGCAAAACAGCTTGGTGCCGACATTGTTGGGCCGGCCGATCGCAGCGAACCACGCCGCGCCGCGGCGCAGGATGTCCGGTGCAACCGCGATCGACTCGACGTTGTTGACCGTGGTCGGGCAGCCATAGAGACCGACATTGGCCGGAAATGGCGGCTTCAGCCGCGGCTGGCCCTTCTTGCCCTCCAAGCTTTCCAGCAGCGCCGTTTCTTCGCCGCAGATATAGGCGCCCGCGCCATGTGCGATATAGAGGTCGAACGGCCAGCCGTTGACGTTGTCCTTGCCGATCAGTTTCGCTTCATAGGCCTGATCGACCGCGGCCTGCAGATGCTCGCGTTCCCGGATGAATTCGCCGCGCACGTAGATATAACAGGCGTGCGCGCCCATCGCGAAGCTCGCGAGCAGGCAGCCCTCGACCAACAGATGCGGATCGTGCCGCATGATCTCGCGGTCCTTGCAGGTGCCGGGCTCGGATTCGTCGGCATTGACCACCAGATAGCTCGGCCGGCCGTCGGTCGATTCCTTTGGCATGAACGACCATTTCAGCCCGGTCGGAAACCCCGCCCCGCCACGCCCGCGCAGGCCCGATGCTTTCATCTCGGCGATGATCCAGTCGCGGCCCTTGTCGATGATCGCCTTGGTGCCGTCCCAGGCGCCGCGGCGGCGCGCACCTTCGAGGCCCCAGTCCTGGAGGCCGTAGAGGTTCTTGAAGATGCGATCCTTGTCATCGAGCATGACGTGAAGCTTCCCTTAAGGATTCAGCGGTTGGACTGCATGTAGGCGAGGCCCGCGGCGCATCCGCCGAAGGTCAGGGCCCACAACAGGCAGGATTCGAGCGACGCGCCCAGCAGGTAGCGCTGCAGCAGGAAAATGAATGCAGCGGCCGCCACGGTGTGGAGAGCGATATAGCGCCAGTTCTTCATTGCACCGACACTCCCCGATCCTGCCGCCAGCGATGTGCGGTCACGCTTCATGTGGTTTCCTTCAACGTGGTCGGTCCACCCACAGGCGCCGAGAACTGACGGTCGATTTGCGGTCCCGGCTTTACAGGATTGCCGGAGGCAAAGCCGTCCAGCACCTTGCCAAAACTCTCCTTGGTCAGGTCTTCGTAGGTATCCTTCCAGATCAGCACCATCGGCGCGTTGACGCAGGCGCCGAGACACTCGACCTCTTCCCAGCTGAAATTGCCATCCTTGGACAGATGGAAGGGGTCGTGATGAATACGGCTCTGGCACACCTCGATGATATCGCCGGCGCCGCGCAACCGGCACGGCGTGGTGCCGCAGACCTGGACATGGGCCTTTTTGCCGACCGGCTGCAGCTGGAACATCGTATAGAAGGTCGCAATCTCCAGCATCCGGATGTAGGGCATATCAAGCAGATCGGCGACCGCGCGGATCGCGGCTTCGGAAATCCATCCCTCATGCTGCTCCTGGACCCGCCACAGGATCGCGATCGCCGCCGAGGCCTGCCGGCCGGGCGGATATTTGGCGATCTCTCCCTTCGCCCAGGCGAGGTTTTCCGCTGTGAAAGCGAAGTTCGCGGGCTGCAGTTCCTTGGGCGCGAGGCGGCGGACGGACATTGTCGTTCAGTCTCTCATTGCATGCGGCGGGTGGCGCTCGCGTTCAGGGCGTTGATGCGGTCTTGCCAGAACGCGCTTGCGGTGCCGAACACGTTATAGCCGACGTGGGAAGAAACCTTGATGCGGTCGAGGATCGAAAGCTCGGTCACGGTTTCCAGGCGATTTGAGCGCGGATCGTAGACGATCAATTTCAGCGGCGTCTGTTCGAGGATAAAGCGCGACACGGTATGAGCGGGATCGTTGCCGTGTTCCTCGCACAACAACACGCTGTCGGCCTGCAACAGCCGCGTGCCGCCCTTGATGGCCTCGATCTCGACACCCTCGACATCGAGTTTGATCAGGTACTTTCCATCCGGGGAAATCCTGCCGTCGTCGAGCAGATTGTCGAGCGCGATGACCGGCACGTCCTCGCCGCGGCCAGTCGGCGTTGCCGGCGATGCTGAAGGCCTCATGCTTGGTGCCGGACAGACGCGCGGTGCCCCGGTTCGCGCCGATGGCGCATTTCATGACCTCGAAGCGGTTGCCGTTGATTTCGGCGTTATTCGCAAGCTTGGCGAAATTCTGCGACGACGGTTCGATCGCGATCACCTTGTGGGAGCCGTAAGGCGCGCTTGAAATCAGCACCGACCAGTAGCCAAAATTGGCGCCGCAATCGATGAAGGTGTAGTCGACGCCGACGGCATCCCGAAACAGCAATTCGAGTTCGTCTTCGTAGGAGAACGAGCGGTTGAGCAGCTTGCTCCAGTAGCCGTCGCCATAGGGGAATTCGAAAGTCGCATCGGGATTGAGTTTGATCGAGATGTTGCGCTCCGGCAGCGTCTTGCGCAGCAGATTGGCGCAGTGGTTATAGCCGCGGTGCGAAAACGTCGAGGCCACCTTCGAGCCCGACGACAGAGCCAGCGCCGCCAGACGCTCCCACGCATTTGCGCCCTCGAGCACGCCGGTACTCCGGTCAAACTGGATGGGCGGCAACGCGATCACCGGTCGACCTCTCCGAACACGATATCGAGCGAACCGAGGATGGCCGAGACGTCGGCCAGCAAATGGCCCCTGCAGATGAAATCCATCGCTTGCAGATGCGCGAAACCGGGCGCGCGGATCTTGCATTTGTAGGGCTTGTTGCTGCCGTCGGCGACCAGATAGACGCCGAACTCGCCCTTCGGCGCCTCGACCGCGGCATAGACCTCGCCTTCCGGGACGTGGAAGCCCTCGGTGTAGAGCTTGAAGTGATGGATCAGGGCCTCCATCGAGCGCTTCATCTCGCCCCGGCGCGGCGGCGAAATCTTGTGATCGTCCACCACCACAGGCCCCTGCCCGTCGGGAGCACGCAGTTTCGCGATGCACTGCCTCATGATGCGCACGGACTGGCGCATCTCTTCCATGCGGATGCAGTAGCGATCGTAGCAATCGCCGTTCTTGCCGATCGGAATGTCGAAATCCATCTCGGCGTAACATTCGTAGGGCTGCGCTTTGCGCAAATCCCAGGCGGCGCCGGAGCCGCGCACCATCACGCCCGAAAAACCCCATTCCCAGGCTTGCTTGAGCGAGACGACACCGATATCGACGTTGCGCTGCTTGAAGATGCGGTTGCCGGTGAGCAGCCGTTCGAGATCGGCGACCACCCCCAGGAACGGATCGCACCACGCCTCGATATCGTCGATCAGCTTCGGCGGCAGGTCCTGGTGTACGCCGCCGATTCGGAAATAGGCCGCATGCATCCGCGACCCGGAGGCGCGCTCGTAGAACACCATCAGTTTTTCGCGCTCTTCAAAACCCCACAGCGGCGGGGTCAGCGCGCCAACGTCCATCGCCTGCGTGGTGACGTTGAGCAGATGCGACAGGATGCGGCCAATCTCGCAGTACAATACCCGGATCAATTGCCCGCGCCGCGGCACCTCGATGCCGAGCAGTTTTTCCGCCGCCAGGCAGAACGCGTGCTCCTGGTTCATCGGCGCGACATAGTCGAGCCGATCGAAATATGGAATCGCCTGCAGGTAGGTCTTTGTCTCGATCAGCTTTTCGGTACCGCGATGAAGTAGCCCGATATGCGGATCGACGCGGGCCACGACTTCGCCGTCGAGCTCCAGCACCAGGCGCAGAACACCATGCGCGGCCGGATGCTGGGGACCAAAATTGATAGTGAAGTTACGGAGAGCTGGTGCTTCGTTCATGATCAGACTTTCGGCCCCGCCTTCTCATCGCCCGGCAGCACCGGATAATCCGCGCCCTCCCACGGCGAGAGAAAATCGAATTTGCGGAATTCCTGACTGAGGCGGACGGGCTCGTAGAGCACCCGCTTCTCCTGGTCGTCGTAGCGGACCTCGACGAAACCAGTGGTCGGGAAATCCTTGCGCAGCGGATGGCCGTCGAAACCGTAGTCGGTCAGCAGCCGCCGCATGTCGGGATGGCCGGTGAAGATCACGCCGTAGAGATCGTAGGTTTCGCGCTCGAACCAGTCGGCGCCCGGAAACACCTCGATGATCGACGGCATCTGGGTGGTTTCGTCGGCCGCCACGCGCAGGCGGATGCGCGCGTTCAGCGTCGGAGAGAGAAGGTGATAGGTCACATCGAAGCGCTTCTCGCGGCCGGGATAGTCAACCGCGGTGATATCGGTGAAGCTGATGAAGCGGAGCGAAGGATCGTCGCGCAGGAATTTTACGACCTCGACGATCTTGCCAGCCTGGACGGTTACGGTGAGCTGCCCGAACGCGATCGAATGCCCGGTCGTGGCACCCGGAAGCGCGCTAACAATCGTCTGCCCCAGGGCGTCGAGCCTGCCGTCGTCCATTACACAACCCTTAGCGTTCGATGGTTCCGGTACGCCGGATCTTCTTCTGCAGCAAAAGCACACCATACAGCAGCGCTTCCGCCGTCGGCGGGCAGCCGGGCACATAGATGTCGACCGGCACGATGCGGTCGCAGCCGCGCACCACCGAATAGGAATAATGATAGTAGCCACCGCCGTTGGCGCACGATCCCATCGAGATCACGTAGCGCGGCTCCGGCATCTGGTCGTAGACCTTGCGCAGCGCCGGCGCCATCTTGTTGGTCAGCGTGCCCGCCACAATCATCACGTCGGACTGTCGCGGCGAGGCGCGAGGCGCAAAGCCGAAGCGCTCGACGTCATAGCGCGGCATCGACACTTGCATCATCTCGACCGCGCAGCAGGCGAGACCGAACGTCATCCACATCAGCGATCCCGTGCGCGCCCAGGTGATCAGGTCGTCGGTGGCGGTGATGAAGAAGCCCTTGTCGGACAGTTCGTGATTGACCTCGAGAAAGTACGGGTCATTGGCGCCGACCGGCTTGCCGGTGGACGGGATCGAGAATACCGGTCGCGGTGGGTGAAACAGCGGGGCTCAATCCCATTCGAGCGCGCCTTTCTTCCATTCATAGGCAAAGCCGACGGTGAGGACGGCGAGAAAAACCACCATCGACCAGAAGCCGGTTGCGCCGAGCTTGCCGAACGCCACTGCCCACGGGAACAGGAACGCCACTTCCAGGTCGAAGATAATAAAGAGGATGGCCACCAGGTAGAACCGGACGTCGAATTTCATGCGGGCGTCGTCAAAAGCATTGAATCCGCACTCGTAGGCGGACAGCTTTTCCGGATCGGGCTGCTGGAAGGCGACGAGGAAGGGAGCGATCAAGAGCGCCAAACCGATCAGGCTTGCGACCCCAATAAACACGACAAGGGGAAGATAATTTTGCAGGATGCCGTTCATCGGCGGTGCCTTTTCCTGCGGCATCTGACGGCCGCAGATTCGGTTCGTTGGAATTATTCTGAGGCTTAGCGCAGCGCAACAAGGGGCGCAAGACAAGCTATTTTGACGGCTCGGCCCGCCCCCGGATTTCTTCCGGCATTGACCGCTACTGGACTGGAGTCCAATTTGATCGAGATCAAAACAGCGGCCGAAAAAGGCCGCGGACCGGAGGAAGCGGCGATGAATTTCAGCCAGCGGGATAGCGATCTCGGCACCGCCTATGCCCTAAAGCCGCCTGCCAGCCGGAAGGAACTGACCGAGGTCGGCCGCGGCACGCCGATGGGCGAACTACTCCGGCGCTATTGGCACCCGATCGGCCTTGCGGCAGACGCCACCGACGTTCCCCGAAAGATCCGCGCGCTGGCTGAAGATCTCATCCTGTTCCGCGACCGGCATGGCCGGGTCGGGCTGCTCCACGCCCGCTGCTGCCACCGCGGCACCACCCTCTATTACGGCAAGGTCGAAGATGACGGCATCCGCTGCTGCTATCACGGCTGGAAGTTCGACACCGAAGGCCGCTGCCTCGAACAGCCCTGCGAACCCGACGGCGGCCAGTTCAAGGACAAAGTGCGCCAGCCCTGGTACCCGGTTGCCGAGCGCTACGGGCTGGTTTTCGCCTATATGGGACCGGCCGAGAAGAGGCCGGTCCTGCCGCGCTACGAATGCCTGGAAAAGATGGACGACGGCGAGTTTGTCGAGGCCGACGACAGTTCAATCGGCGGCGGCGGCCCGACCATCATTCCCTGCAACTGGCTGCAGCATTTCGAGAATGTGGTCGACCCCTACCACGTCCCGGTGCTGCACGGCTCCTTCAGCGGACCCCAGTTCACCAACATGATGGCCTCGATGCCCGAGGTGAAGTTCGAGATGTCGCCGCGCGGTGTCACCGTGCGCTCGATCCGCAATCAGGACGACGGCAAGGTCTTCTATCGGGTGACCGAGGCGGCGCTGCCTACGCTGCGCGTGGTGCCCAATCCGCGGGTCACCCAATTCGCCCGGGTGGAGTTGATCGGCTGGACGCTGCCGATCGACGACACCTCGTTCCGCATCTATGTCGCCGGCCGGGTCAAACAGCGCGGCGATATCGGCCGGATGCGCTCCAAGTTCAACGGCAAGTTCTGGTGGGACATGACGGAAGCGGAACACCAGCAATTCCCCGGCGATTACGAGGCGCAGGTCGGCCAGGGGCCGGTGACGCTGCATTCGGAAGAGCATTTCGGCCAGAGCGACCGCGGCATCCTGATGATCCGCCGGATGCTGAGCGATCAGCTCGAGGCGATCGCCGCTGGAGCCGATCCTATCGGCATCTCGTTCGATCACAAGGCGCCGCCGGTCGAGTTCGAGGCGGGGAATTTCATGCGCGAGGCGTAAGACCGCCGCGCGTCTTCCAACGACAATGCTCAGGGGGAAACCATGGTCGATTTCGCGCCGCAGGCGGCCGCGCCAGCCGCCACAGCGGCAACGCCGTCCACGCGGCGATACTATGTGCTGGGGCTCTTGACCGTCGTCTACGCGCTGAATTTTCTCGACCGCACGATCTTCAACGTCCTGATCGAGCCGATCAAGAAGGAATTCACCCTCAGCGACACCACCATGGGCCTGCTCGCGGGCTTTGGTTTCGTGTTGTTTTATTCGCTGCTCGGGATCCCCATCGCGCGCGTCGCCGACCGGCTCAACCGCCGCAACATCGTGGCGATCGCTTTCGCGTTCTGGAGCGCGATGACGTTCCTGTGCGGCATGGCCTCGAGCGTGGCCACTTTGGCGCTCGCCAGAATAGGCGTCGGCATCGGCGAATCCGCCGGCACCCCGGCGTCGCAATCGATGGTCGCCGATCTCTTCGACAAGAACGAACGCCCGCGCGCGCTCGGCGTCTACGCCATCGGCACCTATCTCGGGGTGTTCCTCGGCTATTTCCTCGGCGGCTATGTCAACCAGCACTACGGCTGGCGCATGGCGTTTTTCTCGGCCGGCCTGCCCGGCATCGCGCTCGCCGCCGTGCTGTGGCTGACGATTTCCGAGCCGAAGCGCGGCGCCATGGCGGAAACCTTTGCGCCCGAGCCGATCGGGCCGACGCTGGGCTTTCTCGTCTCGCAAAGGACCTTCGTCATCGTGCTGATCGGATTTTGCCTGACCACCTACACCAATTACGCCACCGCCGCCTGGATCCCGCCGTTCCTGGCGCGGGTGCATCATCTGACGAGCGCCGAAATCGGCACCTATGCCGGCACCTTCAAGGGCCTGTTCGGAATGGCGGGCACACTCGTCGGCGGCCTGGTGGTGGCGCAGATCAGCCGCCGCGACGATCGCTGGAAGCTATGGGCACCGGCGATTACTTCGGGCCTTGCCGGCCCCGTATTTGCGGTGTGCATGCTGACACCGGACTTTGCAACAATGGTTGCGGCTTTGGCGGCCACCTCGTTTCTGGTTGGCTTTCACCTCGGGCCGATCTTTGCGATCGCGCAGACAGTGGCGCGCCCCAGCATGCGCGCACTCGCCTCCGCCATCATTCTGTTGACCGCGACCTGCTTTGGCCAGGGCGTCGGCCCGCTCGCCGTCGGCATGATCAACGACGCCCTGAAGAACGACTACGGCGCCAATGCGGTGCGCTATTCGCTGCTGTCAGCCGCCGTCACGACCACACTTGGCGCCTTGTTGTTCGTACGGGCGGCAGGGTCGATCCGCGGGGATATCAAGCGGGCGGCGTGACGCCTTTCACGTCAGCAGACCGGTGCACTTCTCCGGCGCCCCTGATTCCAGCTGCTTCTGGCCCGACGAAACCATTTTGGGGAACCCACGAAACCACCCTGAAACAAAGCAGGGGTACTTCTCGCGCCAACAGACGGCAGCAAGGACCGTCAGGAGGCTCAGATGAACCACTCAATTCATTCGGCGGATCGCAGTACGCACCTGAAAATCGTGGTGATGGCGCTGGTTGCCGGTATCGCGGTGGCTGGTTTCGGTATCTCCGCCCGCACCAATTCCGACTACGCCCAGAGCGCTCATGTCATCAAAGCCGGCAAGGCAATGGCGGTGACCAGTTCCGACGCGTCGATGGTCCGTTAGAAAAATCGTTCAACAGTATGAAATATGGCCGCCTCCGGGCGGCCTTTTGCTTTTCGCGATACCGTCGAAAACCGGTGCTAAGTCATTGATTCAATGGCGCGAGAGACGGGGCTCGAACCCGCGACCTCCGGCGTGACAGGCCGGCGCTCTAACCAACTGAGCTACTCCCGCGTGATTGCGAAACCCGCGAGAGGTGGGACTTAAAGGGGCCACCTATCCAAGTCAAGGTTGTTGCGAATCCACCCGTCAGTTGGGCCTTTTCGGGATGGCGATGCAAATAATAGGCTGTTTATCGGCAAAACAGCGTAGTCAGGCGCCCCCCGAATCGTTTAAGGCCTGATACGTCTTAGGTTCCTAAGCCAATCAACAACGAGGAGGGCCAAATATGGCGAAGAAAGCAGCGACCCCGACCACCGTCACGCTCAAGCATCTCGCGGCGGCAATCGCCGATGAGCAGGAGTTGTCCAAGAAGCAGGCTGAAGCCATTCTCAACGATCTGGTCAGCCGGGTCACCAAGCACCTGAAGAAGGGCGAGCGCATCCGTATCGTCGGTCTCGGCATCCTGCAGGTGCGCAAGCGCGCCGCCCGCATGGGCCGCAACCCCGCCACCGGCGAGGCGATCCACATCAAGGCCAGCAAGAAGGTTGCCTTCCGCGCAGCCAAGGAGCTGAAGGAAGCCGTCTGATAAGACGCTTCTCGTTTTTGACTTTGCGTCATCTCGGTGCGGTGTACGCGGCCTGCCGGGATGACGCGTCCTCTGCCGTCCAGTTGTCCTGTCTCTACGCGCGGTTTTGATTGTGAGTTCACCCCTCAGGTTTACGCACACCGTGACCGAGCGCTTCCTGCGCTATGTGGTGATCGACACCCAGTCCGACCCAACCTCTCCCACCTGTCCATCCACCGAAAAGCAAAAAGATTTGGGCCGCCTGCTCGCCGCCGAACTGCAGGCGATGGGCCTGCGCGACGCCCATCTCGACGAATACGGCTACGTCTACGCGACGATTCCGGCGAATACGGACAAACACGTCCCGGTCGTCTGCTTCTGCTCGCATATGGATACTTCGCCCGACTGCACCGGCAAGGACGTCAAGCCGCAGATGGTGCGAAACTATCGCGGCGGCGACATCGCGCTTGCAGCCGACCCCACCCAGGTGATCCGCGCCGCGGAACATCCTGCGCTCAAGGATCAGATCGGCAACGACATCATCACCACGGACGGCACCACGCTGTTAGGTGCCGACAACAAGGCCGGCCTCGCCGAAATCATGGATGCGGCGCAGTTCCTGATCAACAACGCGGATATCAGGCACGGCGCCATCAAGATCCTGTTCACACCCGATGAAGAGATCGGCCGCGGCGTCGACAAGGCCGACCTGAAGAAGCTGGGCGCTGATTTCGCCTATACGATCGATGGCGAAACCGCGGGCAATATCGAGGACGAGACTTTCTCGGCTGACGGCGCCACCATCACCATCGAAGGCGTCAGCACCCATCCAGGTTTTGCCAAGGGCAAGATGGAGCACGCGATCAAGATTGCCGCCGCCATCGTCGACCGCCTGCCCAAGGACACCTGCTCGCCGGAAACCACCGAAGGCAAAGAAGGATTCCTGCATCCGATCGGCATATCCGGCGCGCTGGAGAAGGCCACGCTCGGTTTTATCGTGCGCGATTTCACCGACGACGGATTGAAAGAAAAGGAAGCCCTGCTGGAAGGCATCGTCCAGGAGGTGATGAAGGACTATCCGCGGTCGACCTACCGGCTCGAGATCAAACCGCAGTATCGCAACATGAAGCAGGTGATCGACGCTCACCCCGAGATCGTCGACAACGCGATGGAGGCGATCCGCCGCGCCGGCCTCACGCCGCTGAAGTCCAGCATCCGCGGCGGCACCGACGGCTCGCGGCTGTCATTCATGGGGCTGCCCTGCCCCAACATCTTCGCCGGCGAGCACGCCTTCCATTCGCGGCTGGAATGGGTAAGCCGGCAGGACATGGAAAAAGCCGTGCAGACCATCGTCCATCTCGCGATGATCTGGGAAGAGCGGGCGTGAGATTTCCGACCTGAGCGCCCGCCAGTCCAGGTCACCGCCGGTTAGTCCAAGAGCCCGCCGCGGTTGCCGGACTAAATTCCTCAGCGCAACGCGCTTTTCGCGCGCGAATGTCGGGGGGATTGAACCGTGCGAACGAAACTCTTGTCTGCTCTGGGGTCTAATTCAGCGCAGCTGAATTCAAACTCTTGCGTCTCACGAGGCCTGCGCCGTCACGATCCAGATCGATGCGGGAAGCGGCACCGACTGTCCCCTGACAAACGGCGTCAGTGCGTCGCGGATCGAGTTGGTGGCGGCGGCGACCATCTCCGGCGGCTGCTCGGCGAGCGCGCGGGCGGCCGGTCCGATCTCCAGCGCGCCTCTGACCGCAGCCTCGAGACCGCCCCCGACCGCGACGTCGAGCGCGAGATTGCACGGCTCCATGGCGATCGCGGTGAAGCCGGCCTCGCTCAGGATGCGATGCACGCGCGCTTCGGATGCGAAAGCGAACGGACCTGGCTCTTCGGGTCCGACCTGCGGCAGTTTCGGAACGTGCTTATAGACAGCGTGCAGCGGCGCCATGAAGAACGGATTTTCGCGCGGCTCCCGCCAGCAGGCGAAGGCCAGCCGTCCCGACGGCTTCAGTGCCCGCCGCAGATTGGCGAAGGAGCGCGCCGGTTCGGCAAAAAACATCACGCCGAAGCGGGAGACCAGAAGATCGAAACTTGCAGGCGCGAACGGATAAACGGTCGCATCCGCCTGCACGAATTCAACCGGCAGACCCGCCGGCGCGACCTGGCGGGCGCGGACCAGCATCGGCCCCGAAATGTCGATGCCCAGCACGTGTCCGGTTGGGACGACCTTTTGCGCGAACGCAATGGACGTGGCGCCGCTGCCGCAACCGACATCGACGATCCGTTCGCCCGCGGCGGGCCTGGCGCGGTCGATCAGGATATCAGCGATCGGCGCCAGCAGAATGTCCTGCGACTGCTGCCGGTCGGCCCAGCGCTGGCCGCCCGGTCCGTTCCAATACGCAATCTGGTCCGCGTTGAGATCGTGGCCTGTCGGCGTTTCCATCATGCGCTAATTCGCGACGTTGCCGGCTTTGGTCCGCTTCGCCGGAGCGGCCTTCGCAACCGGCTTCGGGGCGCCGTCGCTGCGCACATTGCCCCAGGGATCGGTAGCACCCCGGTCGGGAATGTTGCCGAGCGATCGCTTGTAGGCCCTCTCGGCTTCCTTGTCGGCCTCGATCTGCTGCGGTGTCTTTGCCTTGTCTTCCTCCCCGTATTTGGGGACGATGGCCTGACCCTGGGCGCAAGCAGGCCCGGCCAGTAACCCGCAGTAACGCATAACGGCTGCGGCGAGGAAAATTCTCATGCGCGTGCTCCCCGGGGATGATTGGTAGGCGGCGAGAGATTCGAACTCCCGACCCTCTCGGTGTAAACGAGATGCTCTAACCAGCTGAGCTAGCCGCCCTCGCCTTCTGTTTAGCGCCGCAACACCATCGGGCGCAAGCCGTGCACCGTCCCGCAAAAAAGCGGCGCCCTTGGGACGCCGCTCTTGTCACATTGCAACGTTTAGTGCGCGGTCAGGCCACCGGCGGCTTCATCGCCGGCGTCGGGCTGGACCGGCAGCTTGGTGTCCTCTTCCCAAATGATCGGCACCGGCGGCCGCACCAGCGCCTTGGAGACGACATCGTCGAGCCGCGCCACCGGGATGATGTCCATCCCGCCCTTGATCGCATCGGAAATCTCCGTGAGATCCTTGGCGTTGTCCTCGGGGATCAGCACCGTCTTGATGCCGCCGCGGGCCGCGGCCAGCAGCTTCTCCTTCAAGCCGCCGATCGGCAGCACGCGTCCCCTCAGCGTGATCTCGCCGGTCATGGCGACATCGTGCCGGACCGGGATCCCGGTCATCACGGATACGATCGCGGTCGCCATTGCCACGCCCGCCGACGGTCCGTCCTTCGGGGTCGCCCCCTCGGGAACGTGGACGTGGATATCGCGCCGGTCGAACAGCGGCGGCTCGATGCCGAAGCCGACCGCGCGCGAGCGGACATAGGATGCCGCCGCCGAAATCAACTCCTTCATCACGTCGCGCAGATTGCCCGTGACCGTCATCTTGCCCTTGCCGGGCATCATGACGCCTTCGATGGTGAGCAGTTCACCGCCGACATCGGTCCATGCAAGGCCGGTGACAATGCCGACCTGGTCGTCGCTCTCGATCTCGCCGTAGCGATATTTCGGCACGCCGAGGAACTCCTCGAGCGACTTCTCGGTCACCTTCACCGACTTCTTCTTGGAGATCATCAGCTCCTTCACCGCCTTGCGGGCGAGTGTTGATAGCTCACGCTCGAGGTTACGCACGCCCGCCTCGCGGGTGTAACGCCGGATCATCAGCAGCAGTGCGTCGTCGTCGATCGACCATTCCTTGGAATCCAGGCCATGCTTTGCGATCGCGTTCGGGATCAGATGCTTGCGCGCGATCTCGACCTTCTCGTTCTCGGTGTAGCCGGCGATCCGGATGATCTCCATGCGGTCCATCAGCGGCCCCGGAATATTCAGGGTATTCGCCGTGGTGATGAACATCACGTTGGAGAGATCGTAGTCGACCTCGAGATAGTGATCGTTGAAGGTCGAGTTCTGCTCGGGGTCGAGCACCTCAAGCAGCGCCGATGACGGATCGCCGCGGAAGTCGGCGCCCATCTTGTCGATTTCGTCCAGCAGGAACAGCGGATTGGAGGTCTTGGCCTTGCGCATCGACTGGATGATCTTGCCGGGCATCGAGCCGATATAGGTGCGGCGGTGACCGCGGATTTCGGCTTCATCCCGCACGCCGCCGAGCGACACGCGCACGAACTCGCGCCCGGTCGCTTTCGCGATCGACTTGCCGAGCGAGGTCTTGCCGACGCCGGGAGGTCCGACCAGGCACAGGATCGGCCCGGTCAGCTTGTTGGCGCGCGACTGTACCGCGAGATACTCGACGATGCGGTCCTTGACCTTCTCCAGGCCGTAATGGTCGTTGTCGAGCGTGGTTTGGGCGGCCACCAGATCCTTCTTGACCTTGGACTTCTTGTTCCACGGGATCGACAACAGCCAGTCGAGATAGTTGCGCACCACCGTTGCCTCCGCGGACATCGGCGACATCTGGCGCAGCTTCTTCAGTTCGTGCTGAGCCTTCTCGCGGGCTTCCTTGGAAAGCTTGGTCTTGGCGATCTTCTCCTCCAGATCGGCCAGCTCGTCACGGCCCTCGTCGTCGCCGAGCTCCTTCTGAATCGCCTTCATCTGCTCGTTGAGATAATATTCGCGCTGGGTCTTCTCCATCTGGCGCTTGACCCGCGAGCGGATCCGCTTCTCGACCTGCAGCACCGAGATTTCGCTCTCCATCAACCCGAGCACCTTCTCGAGGCGCGAGGTCACCGACAGCGTCTCCAGGATCCCCTGGCGGTCGGCGATCTTGACGGCGAGATGCGAGGCAACGGTGTCGCCGAGCTTGGCGAAATCCGTGATCGCCTGAACCACGCCGACGACTTCGGCGGAGATCTTCTTGTTCAGCTTCACGTAGCTCTCGAAATCCGACACGACCGAGCGCGCCAGGGCTTCCGCCTCGACGGAAGTGGCGTCAGTATCGGCGAGCGCGACCGCGGTCGCCTCATAATATTCCGAGCGATCGGAATATTTCTGCACGCGCGCGCGCTCGAGTCCTTCTACCAGCACCTTCACGGTGCCGTCGGGCAATTTGAGCAGCTGCAGTACGCTGGCGAGCGTACCGGTCTCATAGATCGAATCCGGGGTCGGATCGTCGTCGGAGGCATTCTTCTGCGTCGCGAGCAAGATCAGCGCGTCGTTCTTCATGACCTCTTCAAGCGCGCGGATCGATTTTTCGCGGCCGACGAACAGCGGCACGATCATGTGCGGGAAGACGACGATGTCGCGCAGCGGCAGCACCGGATAGGAGTGGCTTTCGCCGTGAACGATAGATGGCCGGGGTTTTTGGGTGGTCATGGCCTATTCCTTTTGTTGTGCCCCCTTGCACGCAGCCCGCCAGTTTGCGCGACCGCCACAAGGTGCCGAGATGTTCCGGGATCGCATGACCGTATCTTGGGTCGACTTCTCCGGATCGTTTGGTGCGACGAATCTGATGGATCGTTTTCGTCACCGATAGCATAAGGTGGCTATCGACCATGGGGGTGTCAAGTCGCCGGAAAGGCCCGCCATTCGCGGCTGAACGCGGTGCAACGCCTACGCTGACCCGGCTGCGGAAACGAGCTCCGCAGCCGCCTTACTTGAACAATCGGGCCGCCGGCAGCCGATCGGATCAGGCGCTGGCGCTGCTCTCGATGGCGCGGTCGGAGCGATCGGCGTAGATATAGAGCGGGCGCGCCGTTCCTTCGACCACTTCGCGCGAGATCACGACCTCTTCGACACCTTCCAGGCCCGGAAGATCGAACATGGTCTCGAGCAGGATGCTCTCGAGAATCGAACGCAAACCCCGCGCGCCGGTCTTGCGCTCGATCGCCCTGCGGGCGACCGCACCAAGGGCTTCGTCGGCGAAGGTCAACTCGATGTTCTCCATCTCGAACAGCCGCTGGTATTGCTTCACCAGCGCATTCTTCGGATCGGTCAAAATCTTCTTCAGCGAAGCTTCGTCGAGATCTTCCAGCGTCGCCACCACCGGCAGGCGACCGACGAATTCCGGAATCAGGCCGTACTTCAGGAGATCCTCGGGCTCGACATGGCGGAAGATTTCGCCGGTGCGGCGATCTTCCGGCGCCAGCACCTGGGCGGCAAAACCGATCGAGGTCGAGCGTCCGCGCGCCGAGATGATCTTCTCAAGCCCCGAGAACGCGCCGCCGCAGATGAAGAGAATGTTCGTGGTGTCGACCTGCAGGAATTCCTGTTGCGGATGCTTGCGGCCGCCCTGCGGGGGAACCGAGGCAACCGTGCCCTCCATGATCTTCAGCAACGCCTGCTGCACGCCCTCGCCCGAGACGTCGCGGGTGATCGACGGATTGTCGGATTTGCGGCTGATCTTGTCGATTTCGTCGATATAGACGATGCCGCGCTGCGCCCGCTCGACATTGTAGTCGGCCGACTGCAATAGCTTCAGGATGATGTTCTCGACGTCCTCGCCGACATAGCCGGCTTCGGTCAGCGTCGTCGCATCCGCCATCGTGAACGGCACGTCGAGGATCCGCGCCAGCGTCTGCGCCAGCAGCGTCTTGCCCGAGCCGGTCGGACCGATCAGCAGGATGTTCGACTTCGCAAGTTCGACGTCGTTGTGCTTGGTCTGGTGATTGAGGCGCTTGTAGTGATTGTGGACGGCGACCGAGAGCACCTTCTTGGCGTGGCTCTGCCCAATGACGTAGTCGTCGAGCACCTTGCAGATTTCCTTCGGGGTCGGGATGCCGTCGCGCGACTTCACCAGCGAGGACTTGTTCTCCTCGCGGATGATATCCATGCACAACTCGACGCATTCGTCGCAGATGAATACCGTTGGACCCGCGATCAATTTGCGGACTTCGTGCTGGCTCTTGCCGCAGAACGAGCAATACAGCGTGTTCTTGGAGTCGCTCGTGCCGACCTTACTCATTCTTATCTCCGTCCGCCGTTCGATCCCGTCCGCTCGATCGCCCTGTTCCGGCGCTACCGGCACAGGAATTTAGATAGAGCAAAATCCGTACCAAAAAAGACCCTTTGCTTCAGATGCCGCACGAATCGCGGCCAACTCGAATCTCCTGAAACCATAGACCATCTGACCTAGCCAACCATGGTCGCACCCGACTATCAAGAATTCGCTAATCGCCGGAACGGCCGATACCCGTGACAATACCGTGATTTGCGGCGTTCGCACGAGGAGAAGCTGCCGAAATCGGCCAAGCGTTGCGCGATTGCCACGCTGCCAAACCAGCACGAAAGCGGAACTTTCCGCCGATGCCAGGGTAAACGGGCACCTAATGGCCGGAATTTGGGATTCCGACGGTCGTTAACGCCAAGGTAAGGCTTTCGGCCCCGTGCCGTTACGGGGTCTTTGCCGTCGGGTCTTCGGCGCGCTTGTCGATCACCTTGTCGACAATACCGAAGTCGCGGGCCATCTCGGCGGTAAGGAACTTGTCGCGCTCCAGCGCATCCTCGATCGCCTTGAAGGTCTGACCGGTGTGCTTGACGTAGATCTCGTTGAGCCGCTTTTTGAGGTTCAGGATTTCCTGGGCGTGCAGCATGATGTCGGTAGCCTGGCCCTGGAAGCCGCCGGAAGGCTGGTGCACCATGATGCGCGAATTCGGCAGCGAGAAGCGCATGTCCTTATGGCCGGCGGCCAGCAGCAGCGAACCCATCGAGGCCGCCTGCCCGGTGCAGAGCGTCGACACCGCCGGACGGATGAACTGCATGGTGTCGTAGATCGCCAGGCCCGATGTCACCACGCCGCCGGGCGAGTTGATGTACATCGAGATTTCCTTCTTCGGATTGTCGGCTTCCAGAAACAATAGCTGCGCGACGACCAGCGTCGACATGCCGTCCTCGACCGGACCGGTGACGAAGATGATGCGCTCTTTCAACAGCCGCGAAAAAATGTCGTAAGCGCGTTCACCGCGATTGGTCTGTTCGACCACCATCGGCACGAGTTGCATGTAGGTTTCGACCGGATCGCGCATTAGTCACCCAAGGGTTGGTAGAGGGTTAGTGGACAGGTTGGCCGAGACGAACACCCGTCGGCAAGGCGAAGGGAATTTTGCCGGACGCGGACGAACGTCCCGTGGTTCAGGACTTAAAACACAGCCTCACAGATATGGGCCAATTCCCCGGTAACAAGACCGGTCAAATAGCGGGGTTGATTGGCCGCAGTTGAAGCTGATTCGCGGGGCCGGACATAGCGACGCAAGCCGCCGCCATGCCGCTTTCGGCCCTCAACCTTAACGCCCGGCTGATACGATCGGTCAAGCCGCGCTCTTTTCCTCTTCGTCCTTGTAGAGATCCTCGCGCGTCACCTTTTTCTCGGTTACGTTGGCGAGTTCGAGGATGAAATCGACGACCTTGTCCTCATAGATCGGCGCACGAAGCTGGGCCAGCGCATTGGCGTTGTTGCGATAGTAATCCCAGACCTCCTTCTCGCGGCCGGGCATCTGGCGCGCGCGCTCGATCACCGCGCGGCTGACCTCGTCGTCGGTGACCGTGATCTTGTTCTTCTCGCCGATCTCCGACAGCACGAGGCCGAGCCGGACCCGGCGATCGGCGATCTTGCGGTACTCGTCTTTTGCCGCCGCTTCGGTGGTGTCCTCATCGGCAAAGGTCTTGCCGCTGGATTCCATTTCGGCCTTGATCGAATTCCACATCAGATTGAATTCTTCCTCGATCAGCGAGGGCGGCGCCTCGAAGCGGTGGCTCTCGTCGAGACGATCCAGCAGCACGCGCTTGACCCGCTGGCGGGTGGCGCCGGCGAATTCGGCCGTCAACCGCTCGCGCGCGGCCTGCTTGAGCTTGTCGAGCGATTCCAGGCCGAGCGTCTTGGCAAACTCGTCGTTGATCTCGGTCGCCTGCGGCGCCTCGATCAAGGTTGCAGTAGTCTCGAACTCGGCGGGCTGACCGGCCAGCTTCTCGTTCGTATAATTCTTCGGGAACGAAACCTTCAAAGTACGGGTCTCGCCCGCGGCGACCCCGAGTAACTGCTCCTCGAAGCCGGGAATGAAGGTGTTGGAGCCGATCGTCACCTGGATGTTTTCGCCGGTGCCGCCGTCGAACGGCGTACCATCGATGGTGCCTTTGAATGAAATCGTGACCCGATCGCCGCTTTCGGCCTTGGCGCCCTCGCCCTTGGGGGCAAAGGCACGGTTCTGGTCGGCGATCCGCTTGATGGCTTCGTCGACATCGGCGTCGGTCACCTCGGCGACCGGCTTCTCGACCGTAAAGTTCTTGAAATCGGCAAGCTGGATGACGGGCACGACCTCGATCGCAACGGTGTAGGTGAGATCGGATTTGCCGGTGAGGATGTCCTCGACGGCCTTCTGCTCGGTCGGCATGGTGATCTTTGGCTCGGTCGCCAGGCGGAAGCCGCGCTCGGTGAAAATCTGCGAATTGGTGTCGCGGATGGTCTGATCGATGGTCTCCGCCATCACCGAGCGGCCATACACCTTTTTGAGGTGGCTGACCGGCACCTTGCCCGGGCGAAAGCCGTTGAGACGGACTTTGCCCTTGAGGTCCACGAGGCGCGCGTCCGCCTTGGCATCGAGATCCGATGCGGGGACGCTGATCTGGAATTCGTGCTTCAATCCCTCGACGAGGGTTTCTGTGACCTGCATGGCGTCAATCTTCTTCCGCTTTCGTCCGGCCTGGAAGGCGCGGATGTTGTCAATCTGGTCGACGCGCGGCTGAAAAAGCCTGCGCCGGTGGTTCGGCGGACCATATCTCCGGGCAAGTTGCCCCTTGGAAAAACAGGTCCTCCGGCAATCGTCATGCAAACGCTGTCAGCGCTTGGTGCGGGCGGAGGGAACTCGAACCCCCACAACTTTCGTCACTGGAACCTAAATCCAGCGCGTCTACCAGTTCCGCCACGCCCGCCGATAGCATCATGTCCGGCCGCAATCCCCGAGCATGATTGCCGAAAAGTGTGAAGCGGTTTTCGGGCGGCCAACCATGCTCCAAGTTGATGGAATCGATTAGGTTTATGATTTGGATGCCCTCATACAAATCATAAACCTGATCGGTGCGGCGGGCTTATAACATGAGCCCACCTCTCCGCAGCAAAAAAATGGCCATTTCAGAGCCTCTCGGAAGTACCCGCGGCAACTGGACATATCCAGCGGAAAATGGTCCGCATCGAGCCATGGCAGATCGAATTTTCCGGCCGGACCGGCGCGAGCTTTTGGCCGGAATGGGCGCCGCGGCCCTCAGCCCGGCCTTACCCGAGTTTGCCGCCGCCCAAGTGCGCTGGCGTCTGACGCTGCAGGCCGGGGACAGCGTCATCGCCCTGCGTCCAGGACAACCGAATACCCCGATATGGTCGCTCCAGAACTCCCCGCCGGACCCCGGTTTGCGCTTCAGGCGCGGCGATGAGCTCGAAATCATGCTTCAGAACGACTTGCCGATCCCAACGGCGATCAACTGGCACGGGCTCGATGGGGTTCCGGCGGTTGATCCGCTGACGGCCCGGACGCCGCTTGCCGCAGGCGCCAGGGAAACCCTGATAATTCCATTGCGTCACGCCGGCACCTTCCTGTGCGACCTCGCCCTTCTCGGGGACGGCGCGGCGCGGCCAACCCGGGGATTGCCCCTGATCGTCGGCGAGAGCGATCCCCTCGCCATCGATGGCGACGAGGCGTTTCTCATCGAAGACTGGCGGCTTCATCCGGACGGGGGCGCGATCGCGCCGGGCACCGATCCCAGCGACACGGTGCCGATCTATACGATCAACGGACGGACGACGCTGGATATTCCGGCGCGGATTCGTGAACGCCTGAGATTCCGCTTTATCAATGGATGCCAACGAACTGTCATTGCACTAAAAATTGAGGGATATGAAGTCCGGGTGATGGCCCTCGATGGCCAGCCATCCGAGCCGTTCCCGGCGCGCGGCGGCGCGCTGGTGCTGGCGCCAGGAGGCCGGGCCGACGTGCTCGTCGACGCAACCGCGCCTGCAGGTTCGATATCGTCGATCCTGCTGCATGATGGCAGGGAGGCGCGCCCGATCGCCCGGCTGGTAGCTTCCAGTGAGCCGCCGATCAGGGCCGCGCCGCTGCCCGCCGCCGCTCCGTTGCCATCCAATGGCCTGCCCGATCATCTCGATCTCAGGAACGCCCTGCGCTTCGATCTGACGCTCGGCGGACCCAAGGCCGAATGGGTGATGCCGGCGAACTTCGCTGGCTCCTCGCCGCCCGCCTTCCGCGCCAAGGCCGGTCGCACCGTGGTAATGGCGCTGACCAATCGTGCGGAGCTCGCCATCGTCTTCCACCTCCACGGACATCACTTCAGGCTGCTCGACCGGCTCGACGATGGCTGGAAGCCATTCTGGCTGGATACGCTGGCGATCGAGCCCGGACAGACCCAGCGCGTCGCTTTTGCCGCCGAATATGCCGGCCGCTGGCTTTTGGAATCGATGGCAACCGACTGGGCGGCGCCGCGGCTGGTGCGGTGGTACAGTGTCGAGTGAGGAAACGAACATGAGCTCAAGCGCGCCCACCATCCGCAGCATCACCGCCCGGGCCGTCGACGTGCCGATCTCGCGGCCGGTAAAAAACGCCTTCGGCATCATCCGCTCGGCGCCATTGGTGCTGATCGATGTCGCAACCGATCGGGGGCTTGCAGGTCGCGCCTATATCTTCGCCTACACCAGGCTGACGCTCAAACCGCTGGTCATGCTGATCGGCGAGATCGGCGCTGAGTTGACCGGCAAAGCCATCGCGCCGTTCGACCTGATGGCGCAGATGGACTCTAAATTCAGGCTGCTCGGCTGGCAGGGCCTTGTCGGCATGGCGGTATCGGGCCTCGACATGGCGTACTGGGACGCGCTGGGCCAGGCGGCGGGCCAACCGCTGGCGACATTGCTCGGCGGCTCGCCGCGGCCGATCCGGGCCTATGACAGCTACGGCGCAATCGACCCCGTCGCCGACGAGAAGGATCTGCGCCGCTCGCTCGATCGGGGTTTTCGCGGCATCAAGATCAAGGGCGGTGACGGCGATCTCGCCAATGACGAGCGGGTCGTCAAGGCGGTGCGCGGCCTGATCGGCCCCGACATCGCGCTGATGCTGGATTTCAACCAATCGCTCGATACCGACGAAGCCAGCCGCCGCATTGATCGCCTTGCGCCCTACGACCTGCACTGGATCGAGGAGCCGGTGGCGGCGGAAAATCTTCGGGGCCACGCCAAGGTGCGCGCGACATCGCCGATCTCGATTCAGTCCGGCGAGAACTGGTGGTTTCCGCGCGGTTTTGCCGAAGCGATCGCCGCCCGTGCGAGCGACTTCATCATGCCCGACTTGATGAAGGTCGGCGGCGTTACCGGCTGGCTCCGCGTCGCCGGCCAGGCGGAAGCCGCCTCGATCCCGATGTCGAGCCATCTGTTTGCGGAGGCCAGTTCTCACATGCTGGCGGTGACGCCGACCGCGCACTGGCTGGAGGTTCTCGACCTTGCGCGCGCCATTCTCGCCGAACCCATTGAAGTCGTCGATGGTGCCGTCACCGCCCGCGGACATGGCCTTGGCCTTTCCTGGGACGAAACCGCGGTTGCGAAATATCTGGTGTGAGCTGGTCAGTACTCGATGCCGAACTCGTCATAGAGATGCCGGAACACCGCGGGCAGCACCTCCGAAAGATCTTCCGCGATTAACCCTGGCCCCGCCTCGCGCGCGGCCTCGCCATGCATCCAGACGCCCATGCTGGCGGCCTCGAACGCCGGCACGCCCTGCGCCAGCAGGCCAGCGATGATTCCTGCCAGCACGTCGCCGGCGCCGGCGGTGGCAAGCCAGGGCGGCGCGTTGGCGGCGATGGTGGCGCGCCCATCCGGCGACGCCACCACCGTATCCGGCCCCTTGAGCAGCACAACGGCGCCCGCGCGCTCGGCGGCTGCCCGCACCCGTTCGAGTTTCGAACGAAGCGGATGCTTGTTGCTGATGTCGCTGAACAGCCGCGGAAACTCGCCTTCATGCGGCGTGAGCACCACCTCGGGACCGCCCGATGCCTTGATCGCTTCGAACAGATGATCGGGCGCTTCCGCAAAACTCGTCAGCGCGTCCGCATCGAGCACCAGGTTTCGTTTCGCGGACAGCGCGTTGAGGACAAAATCGCGGGTGCGGTCGCCAACACCGGCGCCCGGTCCGATGACGCAGGTGTTGAGGCGCTTGTCGGTCAACAGCGCCGCAAACTCGACCACGGTATCGATGGACCGAACCATCACGGCGGTCAGCGCCGCCGCATTGACGGCGAGCGCATCCCGGGGCGAGGCCAGCGTGACCAGGCCGGCGCCGGCGCGAAGCGCACCACGCGCCGCCATCCGCGCCGCACCGGTCGCTGCGATGTCGCCGGAGACGACGATGGCGTGGCCGCGGGCGTATTTATGGCCGTCGATCTGCGGCACCGGAAACGATTTGCGCCAGGCTTGCGGAATATTCTCGAAAGTCCGGGGCTGAATTTCCGCCAGCACGGCCGCGTCGATCCCGATATCGGCAACCCGCACGCGGCCACAATAGATCCGGCCCGGCAACAAAAGATGCGCCGGCTTGCGGCGGAAGAACGTCACGGTTTCGGTGGCGCGGACCGCGACGCCCATGAGGGCTGCGGTAGTGCCGTTGATGCCGCTCGGCAGGTCGACCGCGAGAACCGGCGCGCCATTGGCGTTGATTGCCTCGATCACGTCGTGTGGTTCGTCCTTCACCGGCCGGTCGAGGCCGGCGCCGAACAGCGCATCGATGATCAGCGACGGCTTGCCGATCGCCTGGGGATTGAACGGCAATACCGGATATTTCCATCCGCGCGCCGCCGAGGCCGCATCGCCCTTCAGGCTATCGCGCTCGCACAGCAGGATGACGGAGACCTCGCGGCCGCGGGCCGCCAGCTCCGCCGCCGCCACGAATCCATCGCCGCCATTGTTGCCGGGCCCGGCGACGACCAGGATTGGTCCATCCTCCACAAGGTCCATCGCGGCCTCGGCAACCGCCTGGCCCGCACTCAGCATCAGCGCGAAGCCCGGCGTGCCCGCGGCGATGGTGAGCCGGTCCGCGCGTTCCATTTCAGCCGTGGTAAGTACTTCCATGCCAAATCCCCTGACATAGCGCCTTTTCCTAAGGCATTTGCCTCTCATGCGGAGTCCAGCCCCCGATGACTGCATACGGAATGATCTGTTTGCCTATTTCATAGGCTTGGGTATTGTGCACCTCCCCGTCCACCTTCAGGCCATTACCCGTTAAAAGTCTGATAACATTTCGAAAATCACGCACGTTAACAACTTGGCATAGACCCTGCTTTTGAGGAAGCAGGCTCTGGACCGTCTTGCGCACCGGCAATGAATGGGTGTTCGACCGCTCGCCAGGACTGACGATCGGACAATTTGCGCAACGCCTGCAACGTGCAACAAACCTGCAGTCTCAAATATGGAAGTCCCCGGGAGGCGATCAGTGAAAAAAATCGAAGCCATCATCAAGCCATTCAAGCTCGACGAGGTGAAAGAGGCGCTCCAGGAAGTGGGACTGCAAGGTATCACCGTCACCGAGGCCAAGGGTTTCGGGCGGCAGAAGGGGCATGCCGAACTCTATCGCGGTGCGGAGTATATTGTGGACTTTCTACCCAAGGTAAAAATCGAGATCGTAATCGGCGATGATCTGGTCGAACGGGCGATCGACGCGATCAGGCGCGCGGCCCAGACCGGGCGCATCGGCGACGGCAAGATCTTCGTCTCCAACATTGAGGAAGCCATTCGGATCAGGACGGGAGAATCCGGGCTGGATGCCATCTGAGCCCCACTTGGCGGCAGTCTGATATTGTATTGAGCTTCCCCCGATTGTATTGACCTTTACCGACGGTCGCTGCCCGCGGCCAGATCACGACGACCTGTAAGCCAAAAAGGGGTATTCATGAAGACCGCCAAAGACGTCCTGAAATCAATCAAGGACAACGACGTGAAATACGTCGACCTGCGTTTCACCGATCCGCGCGGCAAGTGGCAGCATGTGACTTTCGACGTCGGCATGATCGAGGAGGACACCTTCGCCGAGGGCCTGATGTTCGACGGCTCCTCGATTGCCGGCTGGAAGGCGATCAACGAATCCGACATGTGCCTGATGCCCGATCCGGTCACCGCGACGATCGATCCGTTCTTCGCCGAGACCACCATGATCCTCACCTGCGACGTGCTGGAGCCGACCACCGGCGAAGCCTATAACCGCGACCCCCGCGGCATGGCCAAGAAGGCCGAGGCCATGGTCAAGTCGATGGGCGTCGGCGACACCGTGTTCTTCGGACCCGAAGCCGAGTTCTTCGTATTCGACGACGTCCGCTATCAAACCACGCCCTATAACACCGGCTTCAAGCTGGATTCGGTGGAACTGCCGACCAACTCGGACACCGAATATGAGGGCGGCAATCTCGGCCACCGCATCCGCACCAAGGCCGGCTACTTCCCGGTCCCGCCGCAGGATTCGGTGCAGGACATGCGCTCGGAAATGCTCGGCGCGATGGCCAAGATGGGCGTCAAGGTCGAGAAGCATCACCACGAAGTGGCCTCAGCCCAGCACGAGCTCGGCATGAAGTTCGACACCCTGACGCTGATGGCCGACCAGATGCAGATCTACAAATACTGCATCCATCAGGTCGCGCACATCTACGGCAAGACCGCCACCTTCATGCCGAAGCCCGTCTATGGCGACAACGGCTCGGGCATGCACTGCCACCAGTCGATCTGGAAGGACGGCAAGCCGGTCTTCGCCGGCAACAAATATGCCGACCTCTCCGAGACCTGCCTGTCCTACATCGCCGGCATCATCAAGCACGCCAAGGCGATCAACGCCTTCACCAACCCCTCCACCAACTCCTACAAGCGGCTGGTTCCGGGCTATGAAGCCCCGGTGCTGCTCGCCTACTCCGCGCGCAACCGCTCGGCTTCCTGCCGCATTCCCTACACCTCCAATCCGAAGGCCAAGCGGGTCGAGGTGCGTTTCCCAGACCCGCTGGCCAATCCCTATCTCGGCTTCGCCGCGATGCTTATGGCCGGTCTTGACGGCATCAAGAACAAGCTCGATCCGGGCCCGGCGATGGACAAGGACCTCTACGATCTGCCGAAGGAAGAATTGAAGTCGATCCCGACGGTATGCGGTTCGCTGCGCGAGGCGCTGGAGAATCTCGACAAGGATCGCGCCTTCCTCAAGCACGGCGGCGTGTTCGACGACGATTTTATCGACAGCTTCATCGAGTTGAAGATGACCGAGGTCGAGCGCTTCGAAATGAGCCCGCATCCGGTCGAATTCGACATGTACTATTCGGGGTGATCTGACGCGCGTCAGCGCGTAAGTAGGTCTGAAAATGCAAAAGGCGCCCCCGACGGGGCGCCTTTCACATTGCAGTGGCGCACTTTGGTGACGTTCGCGCCAGAGCCTCCTCACTCTCGCTCCTGTCGCGAATTGAACGGCCGCGGCGGATTCTCCCGCAGGAAGCGTTCGAGGTCCGGCAGCACAGAATATGGGAGCGGTATGGGATCGCCCGCGGAGTCGAGCGCCTGATCGAGGCAATGGCGCAACATGCGCGCAAGCTCCGCCTTCCGATAGGGTTTGGTCAGGAGCGGGATGCTATTCCCTACGCGGTCTTGCAAGGGGATCGCTCCATCGGTGTTTCCGGAGGTGAACAGGACCCTGAGCAACGGCCGTTGTGCGGCAATTTTGTCGGCCAATTGCCTGCCATTCAGGTTTCCGGGCATGACGATATCGGTGAACAGAAGATCGAATGCGGTGCCGGCTCCAACGACCGCAAGCGCTTCGGCCGCGCCCGAAGCCGATATCACTTTGTAACCGAGACTTTCGAGCTGGCCCGTGACGTAGGCCCGCACCTCGTTATCGTCCTCGACGCACAAGATGGTTTCGGATCCGCCGCGCACTTCCCCAGCGGTCGCCGGCGATACCTGCAGGGGTTCGACGGCGGCCTTTGGAAGAAAGATCCGGAAACTGGCTCCGCTTCCTTCCTCGCTGCGAACATCGATGGTGCCGCCGGACTGCTTTGCAAAGCCGAACACCATACTGAGTCCGAGCCCGGTGCCCGCGCCGAGTTGTTTGGTCGAAAAGAACGGGTCAAAAATCTTGTCGCGGATGGCTTCGGGAATGCCGGTGCCGGTATCGGAAACCTCGACGACGACATAGTCGCCCGCCTCGACCCCTTTTGCCGCCGCCTCCTGCCTGCTCAAGCTAATATTGTCCGTCGCAAACGTCAGCGTCCCGCCGGTTGGCATGGCATCGCGGGCATTGATCGCGAGGTTGACGAGCGCGGAACTTAGCTGTCCGGGATCGACCAGTGCCGGCCACACGTGATCACTCAGGGTGGTCTGGATTTTGATCTGCTTTCCCAACGCCGGCGACAGCAATTCGACGATCTGCTTGACCAGCGCATTGACGTCGATATCGAGCGGCCGCAGGGGCTGCTTTCTGGCAAAGGCAAGCAGGTTTGCCGTGAGCTGAGATGCGCGATCGGCCGCTTCGCTGATCAATGAAGCTATCCGCGCAAGATGCGGCTGATCCCGGACAGCTTCAGCGAGAATTTCGATCGTGCCCGTGATAACCGTAAGCATGTTGTTGAAGTCATGAGCGATGCCGCCGGTCAACTGGCCCACCGACTCCATCTTCTGGACCTGTATGAGGTGTTCCTCGGCCGCGCGCTTCTGGGTGATATCCCTGACAAACCCATTGACGATGTACCCGTCGCCGCTACGAAGCGCCGTGAGAGACACTTCGGTGAAAATCTCGCTGCCGTCCTTGTGCAGCGAGGGCATTTCGAACCGCAAGCCGGCCGCCGTGCTGCCAGTGACCTCGCGCAGGAATTGACTGACCCTCTTCTTGTTCGCAGTGCGCTGCGACTCCGGCACGATCAAGTCGCCCACGCTCTGGCCGACGGCCTCCGACCGGGTCCATCCCAGCATCAATTCCGCGTGCGGGCTCCAGTCGAGGATGGTGCCCGCTTCATCCGTCTGGATGAAGGCGTCAATTGCGGTATCGATGATGGCCTGCGCCATTTGCTCGCTATCGACCAGAAACTGGTGCGCCCGCTTCTGTTCGGTAATGTTGCGAAGAACCGTGACCGCCCCGCGCAGGTTGCCGAATTCGTCCTTCAGCGGCCGTGCGTTCGCGACCATGAAAACCGGAACGCCGAGATCTTCCGGCTCGACGATGAATTCCAGATCGTCAACGCTTTCGCCGCGCAGCGCCCGGGCCAGCGCCGAACTTGAAACCGGCATGCGCGTCACACCGTCCGGATAGAAAAAGCGGAACTTTCTTGTCCCCTTGGTCGCGCCGGCGCCGGGGACTATCCCGAGCAGGCGTTGGGCGGCGGCATTGGCAACAACGATTTGTCCGCGTTCATCGGCTACAAGGACCAGGTCGCTGATACTGGCGATGGTTTTCTCGAGCAGCGCCTGCTTCGTTTTGAGCTGTGTCGCCATCTCGGCGAATGCCGCGGAGAGAACCCCGATCTCCCGGCCGCCGTCGACAGGCACCGCCATTAATTCGCCGCGCGACAAACCTTCAACCGCGCGGGTTATTTGCACCAGCGGCCTGGATAGCGATCTTGCAAACGCGACCGCGAGCAGAATTGCCAATAGGACCGCAACCGCGCCCCCTGCCAGCGCCGAACTGCTGACGGCGGTCAGACGGCCAAGATTGAGGTCCGAGTATTTGGCGGCAATCAGCATCGTTATTCCGGGCCCGCCCGCGAGGCGCACCACTTCCCAACCCACCCCAAATTGCACACCGCTTCGATCTGTCCATATGCCGCTGCCGCTGCCGCCGCCTGCGCCCGCCAGCGCCTCATCAAACTGTGGAAAATCGTCCTGAATCTTGGCCCCGGCCTCAAACGCGAATTCGCGGCTGGGTTCAGGATGGAGCAGATACTCACCGGCTCCGTTTGCGATAAAGACAAGATTCCCGTGAGCCGTGCCGGCACGAAAGAGATCGAACTTCGGTCCCAGGTCGAAATCGAGCACGCTGACCCCAAATGATTGTCCGTTGGGCGTCCGCAGAGGTATTGCGAGATGGAGCATGGGGACCGCGGGTCCGTCGGAACCGCCATCTCTCTGAAACGCAACAGGCGACGCATAAACGTCAGTTCCTGACTGGCCGAGCGCGCGCCTGAAATAATCCTGCTGGCCCACTTGCATCAGCTCAACGTCGGGCACAACGCGGATTGCGCCGTCTGGACCCCTGCGGTCGACGCGCACCAGTTCGCGGCCATCATCGGCGATGCCGACAATGCGCAGCTGTGCATATTCCGGTTTCGCCGACAGAATGGCCAAAAACCGTGCCGCAATACTTTCCCGTATCCGGGTCTCGGTCTCCTGCACGAACGGCACGGCGGCCCGGACGGCACTCAGTTGCGCCACACCGATCCCGCCTTGAACCATCAACATGTCCTGGCGGGCGCTGTTGAGCGCCGTCTCCAGCTTTGACGCGCTCAACCCGGCTTTGGTAGCCAACCGATCAAGAGCTCTCGGAATCGCCGCTTCGGTCACGGAGCGATACGTGAAGAAGCTCAGGACCACCGTCGTCACCACGACCAACGAAACCATTGCGAGCGCCAGCCGGGTCGACAGCCTTAGGCCGCCGCTCGCCGGTTTCGCCCTGTTTTCGATATTTTGGGTTTGGTGACCGAGCAAACTTGGCATTGGAATGCAAATCTATATCCAATGCCGGTTAGGTCGTTACCCTCAATCAGCGCCTGACCGCCAATTTTCAGCTCGTAAAACTACGGGGGACGGCAAGCCCCGGCATAAGGGCCGATTGCGAGAATGTCTGCCAGGACCGAACTTTCGCCGGGCGGAGCCGCACCCCCAATGATGCAGTGCATGATTACAGGAATCGGCATCAGGACTACAATGAGGTTGAGGGCCGCGCGATCGAACGACGCGGCCTTACATCATCGGAGGTCACAGATGGCAAAATGGATCCGTTTTGAGCAGGATGGAAGGACCGGCTTCGGCACGCTGGAAGGCGACACCATCGCGGTTCATACCGGCGACCTGTTCGCCGGCTCGAAGCCGAGCGGCGAGACGCTGAAGCTCGCCGTCGTCCGGGTTTTGACGCCATGCGAGCCTTCGAAGATGATCTGTCTGTGGAATAACTTCCACCAGCTCGCGGCCAAGAACGATTTCAAGGAGCCCAAGGAACCGCTGTGGTTCCTGAAGGCGCCGAATGCCTACTGGCCCGCCAACCAGCCGATCGAGCGCCCGGCCACCTATGCCGGGAAAATCATCTACGAGGGCGAACTCGGCGTCGTCATCGGCAAGAAGTGCTTCAACATCTCCGAAGCCGAGGCCGGCGACTACATCTTCGGCTATACCTGCGTGAACGACGTCACCGCCGTCGATCTCCTGCGCAAGGACAAGTCGTTCGAGCAATGGGCGCGCGCGAAGAGTTTTGACACTTTCGGCGTGTTTGGCCCCGTGATTGCGACCGGCCTCGATCCGCTAAAACTGTCGGTCAGGACCATCCTGAACGGCAAGGAGCGGCAGAACTATCCTGTCGCCGACATGTTCTTCCCGCCGCACAAGCTCGTCGCCGCCATTTCCAAGGACGTGACCCTGATGCCGGGCGACGTTATCGCCTGCGGCACCTCGCTCGGCGCCGGCACGATGGGTGACGCCCATAACCTTGTCGAGATCGTGATCGATGGCGTGGGCAGCCTCGGCAACGTTTTCGACCAGGTGCTGCCGAGCCCCTATCTGTTGGGTGCGCCGCCCCGACAGAAAAAGATCTGCGTGGTCGGCGCCGGCGCCATCGGAGGTCTGCTGGCGGCCAGGTTTGCGCTCGCCGGCGAGGATGTCACCGTGATCGACCAAGGGGCGCATCTGGCCGCGATCCAGAAGAACGGCCTCAAGCTGGAGTGGCATGACGGCAAGGTCCAGACCGCCAAAATGAAAGCCGTCAACAAACCCGCCGAAGCCGGCAAGCAGGATGTTGTCGTGCTGGCGGTGAAGGCGCATTTCCTCGATCAGGTGGTGCGGGATATCGATTCGCTGCTCGGTCCCGACACGATCGTGCTGACCGTGCAGAACGGCCTGCCGTGGTGGTATTTCCAGAGGCTCGGCGGCCAGTACGACAATCACCGGCTGGAAAGTCTCGATCCGTCGGGCGTCCTGACCAAGCATATCGATCCGCACCGCATCATCGGCTGCGTGGTGTATCCGGCGGCGGCGGCAACGGCGCCGGGCGTGATCCACCACGTCGAGGGCGATCGCTTCCCGATCGGCGAACTCGACGGCAAGGAGACCGAGCGGGTCAAGGAACTGCACGACGTCTTCATCAAGGCCGGGCTGAAATCACTGGTGCTGCCGGATATCCGCTCCGAAATCTGGCTGAAGGCGTGGGGCAATCTCTCGTTCAACCCGATCTCTGCGCTGACCCACGCGACGCTGGTGGACATCTGCCAGTTCGCCGAGACGCGCGAATTGGCGGCGACCATGATGAAGGAAGCCCAGGACATCGCCCAGAAGCTCGGCGTCACCTTCCGCGTCACCATCGAAAAGCGCATCGCCGGCGCCGAAGCGGTCGGCGCGCACAAGACGTCGATGTTGCAGGACGTGGAAGCCGGCCGCTCGCTCGAGACAGAGGCACTGATCGGCTCAATTCTGGAAATGGCCAGGCTGACCAATACGGCGGCACCGGCGATCGAAGCTGTCTATGCGCTGGTAAAGCTTCTCAACAAGGTCATGTTGCTGGAAGGTGGTGGCGTGAAGGTCAGCAAGGCGGCTTAGAAAGATCCCGCGGAGTCCGGGAATTCATAACCGATGCAGGGGTTATGGATTCCGGAGTTATCGAAATCCTCAGGTTGGTGCAACCAGTGAGGCCATCGGAACGTTCAGAACGTAAACAAACCCCGCCGCATCGTAGGCCAGCGCAACTTCGCCCTTTAATTGCTGTCCAAGCGACCCGATGAGACGGGTTCCAAAACTTTGCCGGGATGGAGCATGGACCATAGGGCCATTCTTCTCTGACCACGTCAGGCGTAGCCGACGCCCGTCTTCGTCGATCGTCCATCCGATCTCGATACGCCCGGCCGGGACCGATAGCGCGCCGAATTTCGTGGTGTTGGTGCAGAGTTCATTGAGCGTCATGGCAAGCGCGATCACCGCGCCCGACGTGATCCTGATGTCCGGGCCCTCAATCGAGATTCGGCCGGAACCGATGCTGACATAGGGCTCCGTCGCACCGCGGATCGTCTGTTCAAGGCTGGCGTTGGCCCATCGGGCCTGCAGCAGCAGATCATGGGCTCGCCCGAGCGCGACGAGCCGGCCTTCGATCGCATGTTGGCCGTGTTCGATGCTGGTTGCCGTCCGCAGGCTCTGGGAGGCAATCGCGCTGACAGTGGCCAATGTATTCTTGATGCGGTGATGCAACTCTTCGAGGATGAGCTTCTGCAATTTGTCAGCCGCTTCCCGCTCCTTCGCATCGATGCCCGCCTGTGCGAGCAGCACCTTGGCATCGATACCGGCCTGCTCGAGCAGCAGCCGAAGGCTGTCATTTTCGGCAGTCAGGAATTCCTGCGACGTCGCACCAACCGGTCCCGGCCGAATCGTGGCGCCGTTTGATTTCGGAAGTAACGCCTTCTCGATCAGTGCGGAGACATCGTCTGGCGCGACTTTCAACAAACCCTTGCCCATCATGTCCTGCATCTCCGCAATCATTTGCTTGACGCCGAGCGGTTTTCCAAAGAATCGACTGTCGTTAGGCTTGTCGTTGTCGGTCAGTTTCAGTTGACCGGATACCAAAATGATCTTGATCAGCGGCCAGCGCTCATGAACCGCAAAAGCGAGCTTGAGTCCATCCATGCTCCCCGGCATTTGGATATCCGTAAAAAGCAGTTCGATATCCGATCGGGATTCGAGGATGGCCAGCGCATCGTCGGCGTTGATGGCTTCAACGGCGGTAAAGCCCGCGTCCTCGACCATGTCCACCGCGCGCATGCGCAGCAGCATCTCGTCTTCGACAACAAGAACGGCGCGAAGAACGACAGGTTGTCTCGCAACCATGGTTGCCTAGCACTTTCATCTGGAGCCGTTGAATTAGCTCGTGCCAGTTGCTCACTTATGGCGTCGAACGTTTTAGCCGATAGCCCGTATTATTGATTGATGCGATCGCGCGAACACCATCCCGCCGCATTCGGGCACGGTCCCCAACGATCTCGGAGGCTGGCGGTTCCCTGGTTTCCAAATATATTTGAACCGGCTCTTTGCCGAGGCGCGCCGGATCACAGCGGGACCAATTCGTGAGCTATCCCTGCCGCTTGCGCGCCGACAGCGCCTTGCCGAATGCCTGAAATAATTTGCGGTTGATGGGATTGCGCTGCGGATCGTATTCGGCATGCCACTGGACGCCGAGCGCAAAACCCGGCGCGTCCGCAATCCTGATCGCCTCGATCGTGCCGTCCTCCGCCGTGCCCTCGACGACGACCCGCTCGCCGGGTTTAAGGATGCCCTGGCCGTGCAGTGAATTGACGCGGATCGTCTCGCGGCCAAGAAGCCGCGCGAAGGCGCCGCCGGGAACGAGGCTGACGTCGTGCCGGTCGGCGAACACGACGTTGGGATCGGGGTGAATCTCGCCGCTCTCCAGCCGCGGCATCCGATGGTTCATGCGGCCGGGCAATTCGCGGATTTCCGGATGCAGCGAGCCGCCGAAGGCGACGTTCATCTCCTGTAGGCCGCGGCAGATACCGAACAGCGGCACGCCTCGGGCGACGCAGGCTTCCGACAGAGCCAGCGCCAGGTCGTCCCGCCTGATATCATAGGGTTCGTGCCGGGAATCCGGCTCGGTGCCAAACCGCGTCGGGTGAACATTGGCACGCGCCCCGGTCAGCACCACGCCGTCGACCGCATCCAGCAAGGCGCCGATATCGGTAATGTCAGGCGATCCCGCAAACATCAGCGGCAGCGCGCCCGCGACTTCGGCCACGGCGCGAAGGTTTCGCTCTCCAACCATTTGCGTCAGATATCGACCTTCGATGTAATACTCGTTTCCGATTACACCGACCACCGGCCTTCTCATCGTCTCAAATCCAATCTCGCGTCGTAAATGTTCGGGCGGATCATGCCTGCGAGCCGACGCCGGATCAACATGCTACGCCCGCTTCCCACACTTCGCAGCAATGCAAGAACCTCAGCCCAGCGCCTCGATCGCGCGCTTCGATCAAGCCAGGCCTATTTCGCCTCGCCCTTGATAGAACCGCTTGCGCGTCGCGGCGCCGAACGCGCGCTTGCGGCCGCACTCGGGCGCGCCCAGCGGTAACGCGCGCCCATCACTCCCGTCGCGTGAATAGCTGCTTCGGATCGATCGCCTGACCAGCCGGCAATCCCGCCGCCCGCAGCGCCCTCCCCGCGGGGTCATCGACACCCTTCCACCACGGCAACCTCGCCTCGATCCCGCGGGTTACGGGCTCGCCGAGCGGGCCGCCGAAATCGAGCGGCCACACTCCGTTCGGCACCACCTCGACGGAAATACCGTGGAGGCGAAATCCCTTGCCAAGCACGGCTTCCAGACCGTCCGGCAGCACCGCGCGCGCGGTCGCCGGATCGCGCAAATCCGCAAAACTCACCAGCACCGGCACCAACGCGCCGGTGACCGGCACGGCTCCGGTCTGTCGGCTCATCTCGTTGAACGACACCTCGCGGCCGGCCGCCTTGTAGGCGCGCAAGGCGAGATAGTTCACGCCGTCGAGGTCGAGCGACTCCACGTCGAGATGCGCCAGCAGTGCGAGAAGGTTTTTGCCACTGCCGAGATCGACCAGTACAGCATCGCCCTGGGTGCTCGTGTGCCCGCGGCGGCTGTAACCTCTGTCGGGATGCACGGAAAGGACTCCGGAGGCCGATTTGAGCCCTTCGGGGGTTTCCACCTCGATCGCCAGTCGATATTTGTGGCCGGGCCGGTTGATGCGGATCTGATCGCCGATGAAAAGCGCGGCCAATAGTGCCAGCGGCCCGATCCATCTAAGATTCATGACATCAGCTCCTCGCCCGTCCGGCAAACAGATTTTCGTTGACCGCTTTGCACGGGGAACGCCGTATGTGTCAAACCCCCGCGCCTTCTGCGCTTGATCCCGGGCGCGTTTGGCGGAACAGTGCGGCGCGAAATAGTGCAACAAGGACTCAACGTGGCAGTCTCGGCGCACGAAAATCATCAGGCCCGCAATGATCTGGCTTGGGCGATATCGGTCGGCGGCATCGGCGTCGTCTTGTTTACAGCGCTTGTGCTGTTCACCTGGTATTTCGCCGCCACCCTGTTTCTGATCTTCGCCGGGATACTGCTCGGCGTCGCGCTCAACGCCATGACCAACAGGCTCGGCGCCATCGTCAGGCTGCCGCATTCGCTGCGATTGGCGATTGTCTGTCTGGTGCTCGCGGGCCTGTTGTCGGGCGTGGTCTTCCTCGGCGGCGCAACCATCGCCGAACAGGCCAAAGTACTGAGCAATACGATCAAGTCGCAACTGGTCGGCGTCAAAGCGTTCCTGGAGCAAAACGGCATCGATACCAGCTATTTTGACCTCGGCAATGCCGGCGCATCCCCTTCGTCGGCGTCGGCCACCCCCGGCACCGTGCCGACGCATAACCTTCCGAGCGCCGGTGCGCTCGCCTCGAGCGGCGGCGCGATCATCAGCCAGACCTTCAAACTGCTGCTCGGCACCGTGAGTGCCGTCGGCAATTTCTTTATCGTGCTGTTTCTCGGACTGACGTTTGCGGCACAGCCGGGCGTCTATCGAAACGGCCTGCTGTTCATGGCGCCGGCGCGGCATCGCGCACGTGCGACCATCATCGTGGACCACATCGGCGAGACTCTGGAGCGCTGGCTGATTGCGCAGATCATCACCATGTTCGCGGTCTTCGTCATGACCTGGATCGGGCTGGCGATCATCGGTATCCAGAGCTCGTTCATTCTGGGCATCCAGGCCGGACTGCTTGCCTTCATTCCGACCGTCGGCGCGCTGATCGCGGGATTAATCGTGGTGCTGGCGAGCCTGGCCTCCGGGTGGGTCGCGGCCGCAAGCGCATTCGCGCTTTTCCTCGGCATCCACGCGATGGAGAGCTACATTCTCACGCCGATCATCCAGCGTCAGGCGCTGAACATACCCCCGGCTACGCTGTTCGCGTTCCAGATCCTGCTCGGCGTCGTGTTCGGCATCTGGGGGATCGCGCTTGCGCTGCCCTTGATCGCCATCGTGAAAGTCATGATCGATCATTTCAAGGCCGACGACGCCTTGCCTGACCCGGTGACGGCCTGAGACGGCGTTCAGGCCGCCGAGGTCAGCACCGTCTGGGTGTGTTCGACATCGGGCGGCGAGGCAAAATACTGCCCGACCAGCCCGCGCCACTCCGCAAAATTCTCCGAACCGCGGAAATCGACGGTGTGGTTCTCAAGCGTCTCCCATTTGACCATCAGGCGATAGCGCTGCGGTTTCTCGATCGAGCGATGCAGCTCAAATCCTTGAAAACCCCTGGAGCGGCCAAAGGCCGCCCGCGCCTTGGCGACCGCGGCCTCAAAGTCCTTCTCGGAGCCCGGCTTGACGTCGATTTGTGCGATTTCGGTGATCATTGGGTCGCGGCCTCCCGTTTGCGAATGCACGTCTCTAGCCCAGCCGACACAAAAGAAAAAGGCGCCTCGCGGCGCCCGGGCATCCCTATTCGACCGTTCCCTACTTCAAGAGCAGCACCGCACCGGCCAGCATCAGGGCAATGCCAAAAAACATCAGCAGCGGCCAGCGGCGGCGCGGTGTGGCATAGCGGCCCTGCGCGCGTCGTTCCGTGATCAGCGCGCTCTCATATTCGTCCGACGTGGAGAACATGCAGGCAAAACCGCCGCGCGCCGACGCTGCTGCGGCTTCAAGCGACAACAGGTCGGTGCGGGCAGTTTGCTTGCGGGTCGTGTCCATCGGACCCGGATATTATCGACCGAATGGTAAATGTGAGGTTACGGCCGACGCATCACTATGCCAGGCGCGCCGCGGCCGGCATGGGCTGCGGCGGCCGCGTGTTGCCTGCGGTCTTGCGCCGCCAGTTTTCCAGCGACAGCGGCAGCTCCTCGGCCGCCTCGACGCGGTTGCGGCCGCTGCGCTTGGCCTGATAGAGCGCGGTGTCGGCCGCTGCCAGCAAGACCTCGAGCTCGGTGCCCGCCGGGCCGCCGGCCACGCCGATGCTGACGGTGGTAGGCACCGGCCCGGTGTCATCGACAATTCCCGAATTCTCGAAGGCCTCGCGCACGCGTTCGGCCACGACCACGGCTTCTGCCAGCGAACAGGGCAATAAAGCCGCGAACTCCTCGCCGCCGATTTGCCCGGAAAGGTCAGTAATCCGTATCGTATTGACAACCACGGCGGCAAACAGTTTGAGAATCTCGTCGCCCGCCGCATGGCCGAAGCGGTCGTTGATCGACTTGAAATGGTCGATGTCGAAGATCATCACCGTCACCGGCCGGCCACCATTGGCTTCGCGCTCGATCACCCGGGACGTCGCCTCGGCGAAACCGCGGCGATTGAACATGCCGGTCAGGGGGTCCATCGATGCCGCGGTCTTGTGCGCGCTCACCGTGCGCTCCGACACCATCATGAAGATGACGAACACCGTGCCGACCGCGTAGAGCACAAGCTCAACGGAGAACGCGGTCACCCAGATACTGCTGGAGAACTTGCCATCTTGCGGATGCAACAGGTCGCCAAGCACGATCGGCAGCATCAGCACGAAACCATGCAGCGCCGGCACCGCGACCGCCGGCCATCGCCTTTGCATTGTCCTGCGGCGCTCGGACCACAATTGGGTGGCGGTCAGCGCCGCGTAAATCGCAACGATGCCGGCGCCGATCGTCAGCCGCATCGCGGAGGCCTCCGGCGGCAGCGTGACGACGGCGGCCATCCAGGCGATTGCGCCGAGAACCAGTCCCGGCAAGTTTGGCTTGCGGCCGTGGAACACGCGCGATGCGTTCCAGACCATGCCGCAGGCCACGAAGCCGACGGCGTTCAGCGCCAGTGAAAGCGTGTCGCCGAGCGTGCCGCTGGCGAGCGTCCACAGCGCGACCGAGGCGGCGCCGAGCAGATAGGCGGTTCCCCACCACTTCAACGCCGGGATGTTCTCCTGCTTGCCGAAAAACAGCAGCATGGCCCCCAGCAGGGCCGCGACCAGGGTCGCAACGAAATAAAGCGTGGCGTTATCGAGCGACATGGGCCACTCCAGAAATTGCGATCCAATAGTTTCGATAGTCTTCGGTCGCCAAGGGCGAAGACACACGCCATCAGCCCGGCCACGCTACGATCGCCCCGTTCGAAATCCGTTTGCGCGGCTGCGCAAGTTTTCGGAAAAAACTGCGTCAAGTCGTCGGCAAAATGAACCCGTTGAATGTCAACAAAAAAGGCGCCCGAAGGCGCCTTTGAATGTTCCAGATGCAGCGTATTCGCAGCAAATTGTAGCAAAATGATTACCGCTTCGAGAACTGGAACGACTTGCGCGCCTTTGCCCGGCCGTACTTCTTGCGCTCGACCACGCGGGAGTCGCGGGTAAGGAAGCCGCCCTTTTTCAAAATGCCCCGCAGATCCGGTTCGAAATAGGTCAGCGCCTTCGAAATGCCGTGACGCACCGCACCCGCCTGGCCCGACAGACCGCCGCCGGCAACGGTGCAGATCACGTCGTACTGGCCGGCGCGGGCGGCAGCGACCAGCGGCTGCTGGATCATCATCCGCAACACCGGACGGGCGAAATAGATTTCGACCTCACGGGCGTTGACGACGATCTTGCCGGCGCCGGGCTTGATCCAGACGCGGGCGACCGCGTCCTTGCGCTTGCCGGTGGCATAGGCCCGGCCGTATTTGTCGACCTTCTTGACGTATTTCGGCGCTTCCGGCGCGGCCGGCTTGAGCTGTGACAACTGATCGAGAGACTGCATGGTATCGGACATATTATGCGGCCCTCATGTTCTTGCGATTCATCTTGGCGATGTCGATCGTCTCGGGTTGCTGGGCCTCGTGCGGATGCTCGGGGCCGGGGTAAACGCGCAAGTTGCCGAGCTGCACGCGGCCAAGCGGCCCGCGCGGGATCATGCGCTCGATCGCCTTCTCGACCACACGCTCGGGAAAGCGGCCCTCGAGGATCGACTTCGCGGTCCGTTCCTTGATACCGCCGATGAAGCCGGTGTGATTGTAGTAGACCTTGTTCTCGCGCTTGCGCCCGGTCAGCACCGCATGCGCCGCGTTGATGATGATGACGTGGTCGCCGCAATCGACATGGGGCGTATAGGTCGGGAGGTGTTTGCCGCGAAGGCGCATCGCGACCAGTGAAGCGAGCCGGCCGACCACCAGACCTTTGGCGTCGATCAGCACCCACTTCTTCGTCACCTCGGCAGGCTTTGCCGAAAAGGTTTTCATGTGAGGAAATCCGTGAAAGGGGAAATCGGCACGACCGCGCCGAACTGCGGGGGTTTCTAGATAACGGCGGCGCCCGCGTCAATGCCAAACGAAGATAATTATGTTCGTTGAAACAATGACTTAGAAATATGGTGCGATATTACCGTGTAAAATACTAAGCATTTGGAATGGAATAGGTCGACGTTACGTGTGCGATCGGATCGACCGAATCCCCCGACAGTAGATTGACCTCGCCGACCGCAAGCCGCTTGCCCAGTTTCAACAGCCGCGCTGCCGCCAGCACATCCTGCCCGGGCGCGCCCTTGCGCAGGAAATTGATGTTGAGATTTGTCGTAACCGCCAGGCCGACCGGGCCGATCGCCGACAGTAGCACCACATACATGGCGCAATCGGCCAGCGCCATCAGCGTCGGCCCCGAGACCGTGCCGCCCGGACGCAGCATCCGGTCGCTGTAGCGCTGGCGCAGCAGGCAGGAAACGCCATCAGCGCTTTCGATCGAAATATCGCCGCCCCGGAAAGCCTGGGGAAATTCGTCGTGGAGGAACCTCTGCAGTTCAGCCACGCTCATTTTTGCAATCGCCATGTCGCTCCACCTGCCCTCGCCTCGCGCCGCTTGTTACATTAAGGTGGTGGAACTGCCCAAGTGGATATTTCGATGACCAGCCAGACCGCCCGCGCCACGCTGCCGCAATCGCCAATCCTGCTGCGCGAGACGGTCGGCAGCATCGCGCTACTCACGCTCAATCGGCCCGCTGCCCGCAACAGCCTGTCGGAAGGCCTGATCGCCGAACTGCATGCGGCGCTCAGGGACATTCACGACGACGCCAAAGTGCGCGCGGTGGTGATCGCGGCCAACGGTCCCGCCTTCTCCGCCGGCCATGACATGAAGGAACTCACCGCACGGCGCGCCGATGCCGATCGCGGCCGCGCCTATTTTGCGCAAATGATGAATGCCTGCAGCGCGATGATGCAGGCCATCGTGCACTTGCCCAAGCCGGTCGTTGCCGCGGTCCAGGGCGTCGCCACCGCAGCAGGCTGCCAGCTGGTGGCAAGCTGCGATCTCGCGGTCGCTTCCGAGGTCGCGGCCTTCGCTACGCCTGGCGTCGATATCGGACTGTTCTGCTCGACGCCGATGGTTGCACTGTCGCGCAACGTTCCGCGCAAGCAGGCCATGGAAATGCTGCTGACCGGCGAGCCGGTTTCAGCGGCGACGGCGCGCGAGATTGGCCTGGTCAACCGCGTCGTTGCCGCCGGCACCGAACGGGACGAAGCGATCGCGCTGGCACAGAAGGTCGCGCTCAAGTCCGCCTATACCGTCAAACTCGGCAAGGCCGCGTTCTACCGCCAGGCCGAAATGAGTCTGGCGCATGCCTATCGCTATGCGGCGGAGGTAATGACCGAAAACATGATGGCACGCGACGCCGAGGAAGGCATCGGCGCCTTCATCGAAAAACGCGAGCCAAAGTGGCAGGACAAGTAGTTGCCGTCATTGCGAGCGCAGCGAAGCAATCCATCGCTACCGCGAAGGAAGAATGGATTGCTTCGTCGCGGAGCCTGTCATCGGGCGCGCATTCGCGCGACCCGTTGGCTCCTCGCAATGACGTGATGGATATTCGAAATGAACCATGACGCCTACCCCGACAATTACATCCGGGAAATTCTCAAGGGCGTGAAATCGATTGCGATGGTGGGTGCCTCGCCCGTCAATGTGCGGCCGAGCTATTTTGCGTTCAAATATCTGGCGCAGCGCGGCTATGACATGATCCCGGTCAATCCGGGCCATGTCGGCAACAACCTGCTCGGAAAGCCCTTTGTGGCGTCGCTGCTCGACATCGGCCGTCCCGTCGACATGATCGATATCTTCCGGAATTCCAGCCACATCATGCCCGTGGTCGAAGAAGCCCTGAAAATGACGCCGCTGCCGAAGGTGATCTGGATGCAGCTTGGCGCGCGTGACGATGCGGCGGCCGCCAAGGCCGAAGCCGCCGGCCTCAAGGTCGTGATGAACCGCTGCCCGAAAATCGAATATGGCCGGCTATCTTCGGAAATCTCGTGGATGGGTGTCAATTCGCGGACGCTGAGTTCCAAGCGCGCGCCGATGCCGACCCAGGGAATGCGGCTTTCGCTGAACCGGATGAGCCTCGGTGGCGGCGAGACCAGCGCGTCCGACCGTGCCGCGAAAAACAAGAGCGAGCTTCCGTGACGCCAATGCGAAACGATTGTTCTGACGACGCAGCGAACTAAAGCACGACTTTTTCCGACAAGAAGTGAAGCGTGACACCGCCTTGACGGCGGACGCCGCTGACGCGATTGTCCCCTATACGGAGGAGGCGGGCCCGCGCCGTCTCGAACTATAAACCGCTCCGTGTTTCTCATCCCCTCGTCACATGACCGCCCCGCAGGGGATGAGCCCGCCACAAAAGGAAAAAGCAATGACCGATCGTCTCCCCGGATTTTCGACCCTCGCCGTGCATGCCGGCGCGCAGCCTGATCCGACCACCGGCGCACGGGCGACGCCGATCTATCAAACCACGTCATTCGTTTTCAACGACGCCGATCATGCCGCCTCGCTGTTCGGGCTGCAGGCGTTCGGCAACATCTATACCCGGATTGGAAATCCGACCAACGCCGTACTCGAAGAACGGGTCGCCGCACTTGAAGGCGGCACCGCCGCACTGGCCGTTGCGTCAGGACATGCCGCGCAGGTCGTGGCGCTTCAGCAATTATTGATGCCCGGCGACGAGTTCGTTGCCGCGCGTAAACTCTATGGCGGCTCGATCAACCAGTTCACCCATGCCTTCAAGAGTTTCGGCTGGAACGTGGCGTGGGCCGATCCCGACGATATCGAAAGCTTCAGGCGCGCGGTCACGCCGCGCACCAAGGCGGTCTTCATCGAATCGATCGCCAATCCCGCGGGCAGCATCACCGATATCGAGGCGATCTCGGCGGTCGCCCGCGAGGCCGGCGTGCCGCTGATCGTCGACAACACGCTGGCGACGCCCTATCTGATCCGTCCGATCGATCACGGCGCCGACATCGTCGTGCATTCGCTGACCAAGTTTCTCGCAGGCCACGGCAACTCGATCGGCGGCATCATCGTCGATGCCGGCACCTTCGACTGGTCGAAAGGCAACAAGTATCCGATGCTGAGCGAGCCGCGTCCGGAATATCACGGCATCAAGCTCCAGGAGACTTTCGGTAATTTCGCGTTTGCGATTGCCTGCCGCGTGCTTGGTTTGCGCGATCTCGGTCCGGCGCTGTCGCCGTTCAACGCGTTCCTGATCCTCACCGGCATCGAAACGCTGCCGCTGCGCATGCAGAAGCATTGCGACAACGCCAAGGCGGTCGCGGAATGGCTTCTGGCACATCCCGCGGTGGCCTCGGTGAATTACTCCGGTCTGTCCGGCAACAAATACAACAACCTCGCGCGCAAATATGCGCCCAAGGGTGCCGGCGCGGTGTTCACCTTCAGTCTCAAGGGCGGCTACGAGGCCGGCGTCAATCTGGTGTCGAAACTGAAGCTGTTCTCGCATCTCGCCAATGTCGGCGACACCCGCTCGCTCGTGATCCACCCGGCCTCGACCACGCACAGCCAGCTCGACGACGCCGCCAAGATCAGGTCGGGCGCAGCCCCCGACGTGGTCCGGCTGTCGATCGGCATCGAGGACAAGGAAGATTTGATCGCGGATCTGGAGCAGGCGCTGGGCGCGTAAATGCTTGTCATTCCGGGGCGCGAGTGAAACGAGCGGGCCCGGAATCCATAACCACGATCGTGAATATGGATTCCAGGCCTGCGCCAAGCGGCGCGTCCCGGAATGACGCTGTTGGAGGCTTTAGCCATATTTCGCAATCGCCGCTTGCCGAGGCTGCCATGACCCGCAAGCTCAGATATACTGACGAAATATCGAAACCATCTTCGGAGCCGCCGATGTTGCGCCTCGCGATCGTGTTGCTTGCCGCTGTCGCAGCCAGCGGAACCGCCGAAAGTGCCGACCAGTCCATCGCCCGTCGCGGCTGGCATCGCACCGCCGTCATTCTGCCCGCCGGACTGCCGCGTCCGCACTACAGGTTCAGAACCACCATCTCCTATGGCGCGCCGTACCGCTACCGGTACGCCGTTCCGCGCCTCTCGGTGTATGAGAATCCGCGGGCGCTGTACGCGCCAGACTATGCCGATGTTGCCTACATCCGGCCCGCGCTTGCCGTGCCACTGCTGCCGGGCCCTTATTATGCCAACCCCTATGTCACCTATTGGGACCGGCTGCCCTACTCCTGCGACTTTTACGGCTATTGCTAGGGCACACGTTCAGCGGTGCGGCTGCTCATCCCGTCGCGCATGCAGCTTGATGGCGACCGCGATCAGCGCGAAACCGAACACGATTGCATAGGCACCGAGCCACCAGGTCAGCACGAGCGCTCCAACGAACGGGGCGAAGATCAGCAGCGCACCGTAAATCATCGACACCAGACCACCCAAAGCTAGCCACCAGCGGCCGTGATCGGCGTTGAGGCGCAGTGCCGCGCTCAGCATCAACCCACCCGAGAGTATGGCCCAGGTACCGACCAGCAAGACAAAGCTTACGACGGTGATGCCAGGCCACAGGAATGCGATGGCCGCGGCAATGATGTTGACGATCCCTTCCAGCAGCAAATATCCCCACCGCTCGTGCTGACGCATGGCGCGCCCAGCGGCAATGATCGCGAAGACCCCGTCGGCGAGAGCGTAGGCGGAAAAAACCAATACCAGCGACAGCATCGTCACGCCGGGAAGGAAAATTGCAATCAAGCCAAAGATGATTCCGAGCACCCCGCGGATCGCAAAGGCCCACCAATTCTGGGCGAGAAGCGCACTCATTTGCTGGTAGCCGCCTTGATCAGCAGCCGTGGTGTTGAATAAGGCCATGACGTTCTCCTGTTGATGTATGGCCTGCCGGCCGAACGACCGGCAGGCCCCGGTCGACCTCTATGCGGCCTGCCGGTAGACATGGCCGCCGCCCAGCGCGACGATATCGTCGACCGCGCGCGTGCTGCCCTCGTTCGCCTCGACAATGATCGCCGTCATTCCCGGACGCATATCCGTGGTTACGGAGTCCACGAAGTCGGACTCCAGCGCCTCCATTACGACATCGCCGCTAAGCCCTGTCGTTGCACCGAGCGCTGCCCCGAGCGCCATTCCGGGCGCACCTCCGATCAGCCCGATCAGCGCGCCTGTCACCGTCCCGACCGCTGTACCCAGGAGATGACGGTCCTTGCTCTCGAGCAATACGACATTGCCCCGATCGTCTTTCTTGATCATCACGCCGGTCTTGAGTTTGAAGTCGGCAACGCCGGCGTCTTTCAAACCTTTGATCGCGCTCGCTGCATCATAGGCAGCGTTGGTATCGTTGAACGTTGCTACGATTAACCTGTCAGTCATGTGAACCTCCTTCAGAGCAAAAAAACGGATGATGGTCGATGAGTGGAACGCGCCGGCTGCGACGAATGTCAGGGGTCAGCAGCCGACGAAATCAGTGCGCATATTCGAAGGGAGGCATGGCCTTGATGGCGTCCTTCGTTGCTCCGGCAAGAACGATCTTGCCATCGCTTTGCTTCAACTGGCTGACGGGGATGGCGACGTCATGCTTGCCGACGCCGAGGAATCCGCCGGCGCCGATGATGGCGTAGGAGACGGCCTTGTCCGGGGCAATGATGATGTCGTCGGCCTTGCCGATCGCCTCGCCCTTATCGTGTAGATCGGCTGTCCCAGGATTTGACGCCTGACGCTCCATCCCACCGTGATGTCCCGCAATTCAGCCACCGCCACGCCGAGCTGCGTGGAGCCGACGACCTGCTGACCTTGCGATGCGCCGATTGCTCCCAGCAACACCGCACTCACCGTCACCGCTATCGCGATGCTTCGCTTCATGTCCTTCTCCTTGCTGTTGGCCGATGATCCCAGAATTGACCGGCATCGCCGGTCAGCGGCCTGCTCAAGCGCTCTTGCTCGCTGCCGGCGCCTTGATGCCGTCGGCATCCATGCGGGCAACGACGGCTTCGACGGCCGCTCTTTCAGCCTCGTCGACCGCGGCGGCGGCCATTTCCATCGCCGTAACGGCATAGTGCTCTGCAAGCCCGGCGCGGTCGGCAAGACGTTTTGCGTCTCCCTGCTCCTTCCACTGCGCGATCTTGTCGTGGGTCATCGTTTTCTTCTCCTCGACCCATGCTTTCACTTTTGCTTCAGCCGCCGCCGTGCGGGCGTTCTGCTCCTTAGCCTTGTTCTCGAGCGCCGCAAGTTGCGCCCTCGCCTCGACCTTTGCCTTTTCGCTGGCACCGACGGCGTTCGCCTTCAGATCCTTGATCCGCTTGTCGGCATCATTGATCTTGGTGCGAAGCTCGCTGCAGAAATTGTTAAACTTCTCGCTCATATCAATCTCCTCAATTTTGCCGTTTCCTGAATCGGAAACGGAAGGGCCGCTTCGCTGCCGTGCCAAGCGTCGAGAGAAGAATTGCGCAGCCCGCTCGTCTCAAAAAGGATCGTTCCGGCCAACAACCGGTCAATTCCGGCCAAAAACACCGGATCGAAAATCCCGACAATTTCGGGCTAGCGATCGGATCGCAGAAACATCAATGCAGGCCGCACCGAAGGCGTCCTATTCGGGAAAGGCCGGCTCAACGTCGATGTCGATTCTGGCGCGGCGGTATTCGTGCGGAGCGCTTTTGGTCCAGCGCCGAAACGCATGCCGGAAGGCGGCTGCGTCACTGAACCCCAATGCGAATGCGATATCCTCGATCGTCAGATCGGTATCGCGGACGTATTTGATCGCCGCCTGCGCCCTCAATTCGTCGATCAGTTCGCGAAATGATGTGCCCTCCCGCTCCAGCTTGCGACGGAGGGTGCGCGGGCTCATTTTGAGGCGTTCCGCGACCAGATCGAAGCCCGTGGGCTGGCCCATGCAGGCAAGGAAAATCTCCCGAACCCTGCCGGCCAACCCGGTGCTCAGTTTCAGTTCGCCGAGCAGCTTGTCGCACAAGGCGGATACTTCCGAAAAGGTAACTTCATTTCCAAAATTCGGCGTGCCATTCAACCAGGCGATGTCGAAGAAAAGTTTGTTTTCGGGTTGTCCGTATCGTACCGGGCAGTCAAAGACCTCAACATCCTTTTTTGCGCTACGTGGCCGGCCGAATGTAAAATGCAGTTCCGAGGGACAGAACGACTGCCCCATGATATCGCGATGCAGCGATACATGAACGCCGGCTTGCAGTTCGACGATGAATTTGTAGAGCTGCGCGTCGACCTGCGGATAAGGAGATGGCGCCATCGCCCACACCGCATCCTTTTCTTGTTCCAGGAATTGGACGTCGACGAGGGGCGCGGCCAGCTGGTGGTATTCAACGGCAAACGCCACGGTTCGGCGAAAGTCCGTGCTGCTGAGGATCGCAAACCCGTACATTCCATAAGTTGAGACGTGAAATCTCAAACCCGTACGGTAGGCAAAATGCGGATTTCGAGATAACCTGATGGCGTTGCGATAGGAGTTCGATCACCTGATTGGCCGAGACCCGAACTGCCGGTGAGGCCAACTGCGTCTCGGAAATATGAATTCCTGCCAGCGCTTCCTTGGGCGAAACGCCCTCATCCCCAAGCGCTTCGACCACCATCGCGATCTTGACGACCGGGTAGACTTTTTCATTGGGTCCAAGCTTCGTCATCGATGCACCAGCACGGCCCGATCATCGCATTCAGGACGTATTGCGACCGGCAGTCAGATCAAAGCTATCAAAAAATTGCCATTCCACCACGTGCCAAATCATCGGCAACGAGGCGGGTGCGGCTCAGCCAAATATCTGTAACCATTCATGCTGATACAGTCAGGACGGCGGCACAGCCGCCACGACGGCATTTGCGTTGACGGCGGCCTGAATGAATGCAGACGACATGAGCGAACCCGTAGGTTGGCTCGTTTTATCGTCCGATCGCTTCAAGTAAAGCTGTGTGGCGCCACACGGTTTCGTCAATCGCCGCACACATGAGAGAAAGTCCCATAAACAGGGCTTTCTGCAAAAAAGCGAGAAAACTTAGAATCGTTCAATTCAACCGGTCTGGGTGGCCGGCAGAACCAGTTTCTGCGGCGCCTGTTCCGCCTGCCGCGCGGCCAATCGTTCGGCCTGCAGGACCGCAAGCGTCAGAACCGCAATCGCGGCCGCTTGGTGGGCGAGTGCGAGATCGATCGGAACCTCGTTCAGCAGCGTCAAAATGCCGAGCGTCGCCTGCAATGTGACGACAGCCGCCAGCCAAAATGCACCCTTGACCGCGGCGGCCCCGGCCCGCGAACGAACCACATCGAGCGCGTGCAGCACCGCCAGCGCAAACAGTGCGTAGGCGATTATGCGGTGCTCAAACTGCACCGTGAGCGTATTGTCGAACAGATTGCGCCACCACGGTGTTTCGAAAAACAAGTGCGCCGCGGACGGAAAAAACGCCCCGTCAATCTGCGGCCAGGTGTTGTAGATCCTGCCGGCGCGCAGACCGGCGACCAGCGCACCCAGATAAAGCTGCACGAAGGTCAGCACCACCAGCACCACGCCGGTGAGCTTCAGCCGCGTGGAGGCAACGACCGGCGACCGATCTGTCAGCCGGCACAGCGTCCAGACGATGCCTGCGAAAATCAGCAGCGCCAGCACCAAATGGGTGGCGAGACGATATTGCGAAACTTCCACCCGCTGCGAAAGGCCTGACGCCACCATCCACCAGCCGACCGCGCCCTGCAGCGCGCCGAGGCCAAAGATCAGCCATAACCGGCGCCTCAGCTCCGCGCTCAAGACGCTGCGCCACAGGAACCAGAGAAACGGCAGCAGATAGGCAATCCCGATCGCGCGCCCGAGCAACCGGTGGCTCCATTCCCACCAGAAAATCGTCTTGAACTCGGCGAGGCTCATGCCGGCATTTAGTTCGCGATATTGCGGGATGGTCTTGTAGGCTTCGAATGCCTGCGTCCATTGCTCCCCGTTGAGCGGCGGCAGCGTGCCGGTGACCGGTTTCCACTCGACAATCGAGAGCCCGGACTCGGTGAGACGGGTGGCGCCGCCTACCAGCACCATGATTGCGATCAGCACGGCGATCGAGACGAGCCACCAACGGACGGCGCGGTCGCGCGATAATTGATGGGCGGGAACAGCGGTCATCGAAGCTGCGCTTGAATGGATTGGCGCGCACCTTATAGTCCGCCCCTTCCCGCGCGCAAGCCGCAGCCGCAACCAGCCACCACATTTCCGACATGACGATCCGCACCCGCAAATTCTTCGGAACCATCGCCCTGCTGCTGCTGGTGGTGGTCTGGTCGCTGATGGGAATGACGCTGGCGCAGACGCCGTGGCTGGCGAACTCAGGGCTATTGCAGGCGATCTTCTATGTCGTGGCCGGCATTGGCTGGGTGCTGCCGGCGATGCCGATCATCAGCTGGATGGCGCGGCCTGACGCCTAGACCTTCCGCGCCGGCTTTGGCGGCGGCAACGCGGCACCCGAGAGCATCACGCGCATGACGCGCAGCGAGCGCTGCCGTCCGTCCCAGGCGATGCGCGGCAGCGCGTGCGGATCGGTCCGGCCCTCGGCCTGAACCACGCCCGATATCGCCGACACGGCGCTGGCGAATCCGGCCTCTTCCGCCATGGCGACATGCTGCCGGCGAAAGGATGCGCGGTCGCCGAATGGATAGGCGAAATGCCTGATATCGCGGTGGAACGCGGCCTGCGCGACCGCCCTGCCCATGGCCATTTCGCGCAGCGCAGCCACATCTTTCAGGTTCGACAGAACCGGGTAGTTCACCGTGGCACTGCCGATCGTCACGTTGGGATCGGCCGCAAGCTTCGCCAGATCATCCCAGTTCATCGAGGCATCGCGCGACAACGCCACGAGGTCGACCGAATAACGCGAGCAGAGATCCCTGATCGCGGTCGAAAGATCGGGCGGCGCGAGCGAGCGCATCCAGCTCGTGAGAAAATCGTACAGCTCGTATTTTTCGGACGCGCTTTTGATGTCGAAATGTTGTTCGTTGCGATCCATCACAAGGCTGAGGCGGCTCTCGCGCGCAATCACTTCTTCAAGGGCAAGCCACCATGCCTGGCCAAGGCCGTCCGGAAACGCCGTCGGCACATAAACGGTGAAGCGGACACCGTGTTTTGCGAGCACCGGATAGGCCGATGTCATCAGATCCTTATAGGCGCCGTCGAACGTCAGGCCCACAAACCGTCTTCGCGAGGCCGGCGTCACCGCCCTCCGGCAAACCTCGTCCATGGAGACGATATCGTATTTCCAGCGCTTCAGCGCCCGGATCGTCCGATCGAGAAATTTGGGTGTGATTTCGCTGGCCTTGAGCGGCTGAAAACGTGCAGGCCATCGCGCGCGAACGCGCTCAAACCGCAAAATGACGCCGGCGCCGCCGGTTCGCCTTCCCCTCAGCCACGGCTGGCCGCTGAAATAGGCGAGTTCCAGCTTCAGGCTGCTCAAAAACCCGTTGTCGGATGGCAAGATTCGCCCCTCGTTACGGCAATTCCTGCCCCGCCGCGGCGGCATTGCCATTACTCTTTGTTGACATTTCTTTGCAAAGGTCGGCCACGGCCGAAAACGTAAGTAATCCCCACTAATCGGGTTTCGCAATGACCATGGCTGCCGCGATCGAAGGCCGGACGGCGGACGCAAGAGCATGGTCGAGAGCTGGTCGCATCGCCAGCGTCGATATTGTCCACGATCTCGGCGAGGTTGAGACGGTCTGGCGCGGCCTCGAAGCCCAGCAGTTCTCCACGCCGTATCAACGGTACGACTTTCTTGTGCACTGGCAGCGGCAAGTCGGCGAGCGCGAGAATCTTGTTGCCTTTTATCCTTGTGGCTTATGACGGGGAACGCCGGCCGCTGCTGCTGGTGCCGCTCGCCCTTAAACACAGACACGGCGTTCGCACCGCCTATTTCATGGGCGGCAAGCACACTACTTTCAACATGCCGCTGTGGGACACCGATTTTGCCGGCAGTGCCACCGCCGCCGATCTCGAAACGCTGATATCGGCAATCCGCGCGCGGTCCGGCGCCGACGTTCTGGCGCTCGCACAACAGCCGTTGCGCTGGCGGGATTTGCCGAACCCGATGGCGCTGCTGCCGAACCAGCCCTCGGCCAACGATTGTCCGCGGCTGACGATGCCGCCGGGTGCTGCGCCCGCCATGCTGATCAGCAACTCGTTCCGCCGCCGGCTCAAAGGCAAGGAACGCAAGCTGCAAACCCAACCGGGCTATCGTTATCACATTGCCAGCACCGATGCCGAAATCGGGCGATTGCTCGACTGGTTCTTCTCCGTCAAGCCATTGCGGATGGCGGAGCAGAAGCTGCCCAACGTGTTCGCCGAACCGGGCGTCGAGGATTTCATCCGTGGCGCCTGCATGGCACGGCGCGCGGACCTCGGTCGCGTCGTCGATATTCACGCGCTCGAATGCGACGACGAGGTGATCGCGATCTTCGCCGGCGTCGCCGACGGGCATCGCTTTTCGATGATGTTCAACACCTACACGATGTCAGGCAATTCGCGTTACAGCCCCGGACTGATCCTGATGCGCAACATCGTCGATCACTACGCCGGGCATGGCTATCGCGCGCTCGATTTGGGCATCGGCGCGGACGACTACAAACGGCTGTTCTGCAAAGATGCCGAGCCAATTTTCGATTGTTACATCCCGCTCAGCCTGCGCGGCAAGGTGGCCGCGGCGGCGATGTCAGGCATCATCCGCGCCAAGCATCTGGTGAAGCATAACCATGCGCTTTTTCAGATCGCGCAAAAGCTGCGCAGTGCGCTTCACTGACGCGATTGCCTGAGACGCGGCGAAGTTGCCGTCAGGCAGCCACGACCTGCGGGCCGGGCTCGACGGCATCCGACGGCTGCGAGGCCTTGCTCAACATCGTCACTTCGCTGAAACCCACCGCCTTCAGCTGATCGCACATCAGGGTCCGGGCGTCAGCAGTCATCGATGCATCCGGCACCACCACCGCGCGCGCCTGCGCGGTCAACAGCTCCGCCGGCAAGTCGGAGGCACCACCGGCATCCAGCACCACATGGTCATAGACCCGCAGCAATGCGTCGAGCGCAAGCGTCAGCCGCGGCGATTGCAGCAGCGTGCGATCAAAACCCGGGCGGCCGCCGCTGACAAGGTGAACCCGAGACTGCCGGTCCTTGGTGATCACCTGCGAAAACGACGCTTCGCCGAGCATCAATTCGGCGAGCCCCGGTGCGAGGGGATCGACCGAAACCGCCGATAGCGTCAACGACGACGCCGACAAATCGACCACCACCACCCTCGCGCTGGCGGCCATCAGGCGCGCCAACGTCAGCACCGTCAATGAAATGCTCTCGCTCGAAGCGGTGCCAAGGATCGTCACCTTGCGGGCGGCGTCGCCGGCCCCGCACAAATCATCGGCCAGCCGTTCGATTTCGCCAGGCTCCGGCGCTGTGTCGATGTGGGGCTCGCTCTCGATCTCCGCGCGGGGCTCGTGCTCAATCTCCGGACTGACTTCGGCGAGTACAGGCGCAGGATCGGCGGCGACGATCGCTTCGGCCAATGGCTCGTTCACCGGAGCGGGCGAGGACGCAAACGCCGCCACCGCGCGCGGCGCCGTCATGCGCAAGAGTTCGCCGGTCGCGATCGCGCCGGCGCTCAGCATCAGCGTCGCCAATATCGCGATCAGCACGATCGGCAATTTCTTCGGGTAGGCCGGGGTGTTGGATACGGTTGCGCGGGAGATGATCCGCCCGTCGGTGGGTACCGCGTCGAGATTCTCGCGGGTGGTCGCCTCGCGATATTTGGCCAGATAGGATTCCAGAAGGTCGCGCTGCGCCTTGGCTTCGCGCTCGAGCGCGCGAAGCTGGACGTCGTTGCCGTTGGTCGAGGTCGCCTGCTTCTTCAATTGCTCGAGGCTCGCACTCAGGCCTTCGACCCTGCCGCCGGCAATGCGCGCGTCGTTGTCCAGCGAGCGCGAGATCTTGCCGGCTTCCTCGCGAAGCTGATGGTCGAGGTCCGCAAGCTGCGCCTTCAACTCCTTGATGCGCGGATGGCCGTCGAGCAGCGTCGATGACTGCTCGGCGAGCTGCGCGCGCAGCGTGACGCGCTGTTCGGACAGCCGTCGGGTCAGCTCGGAATTGAGCACTTCCGAAGCCTCGATCGGCTTGCCGCTCTGAAGCATTTCGCGGATCAGCCGCGCCTTCGATTCCGCGTCGGATTTCAGCGCCCGCGCGTTGTTCAATTGCGTATTCAACTCACCCATCTGCTGGTTCGACAGGGTGGTATTGTTGGTGCCGACGAACAGGCTCGATTTCGAGCGAAAATCCTCGACCCGCGATTCGGCTTCTGCAACCTTCTTGCGCAGATTGTCAATTTCGCCCGACAGCCATTGGCTGGCGGATTTGGCCTGCTCCTGCCGCGCACCTTGCAACAACACCAGATAGGCTTCGGCGATCGAGTTTGCGACTTGCGCCGCGAGTTCCGGATCACGCGACTGGAATTCGATGACGATGACGCGCGATTTATCGACCGCAAACGCGGTGAACCGTTCGAAGTATGCGTCAAGCACCCGTTCTTCCGGCGTCAGCGAGAACGGATCGCGGCCCAGCCCGAACAGCGCCAGCAGCGATTTCAGCGGCGAAAGACCCTGCAGCACCGGATCGAATTCCGGCCGCTCGGCGAGCTTGTTCTTCTTGATGATGTCACGCGCCAGATCGCGCGACAGCAACAGCTGGACCTGACTGGTGACGGCCTCGGCGTCGAGCGCGGTACGTTCCTCGTTGCGCTCGCCGCTCGGCCGCAGGAAGACGTTCTCGCGCCCGTCGATCAGGATGCGCGCTTCGGACTTGTAGCGCGGGGTCACCAGATTGACGGCGGTAATCGAGAGCACGGCCGCAAGCACCGTCGGAACGACGATCCAGCCCTTCTTGCGCAGCAGCGCCCGGCCGAGCACCCGCAAATCCAGGTCGCCGGCTTCTGCAGCAGGCGGTTCGTAACTGGCGGGAACCGGCGTCGAGACGGCCCGCGGCCCCTCCGCCTTTTCCTCGTCTGCGCGCCAGAACGCTAACCGCATCGCACACTCCCACAGACGCCACGACTTCGACCGGGGCGATTACACTCCATTAAGGTTGCCGCTGGGTTAATTCGGGCGATTTGCCGCGCGGAGCCACTGGGGTCAGGAGCCGCCGCGGTCATGCTTTGTTAACCATGAAAGTCCTTAATCGGAATCAATAATTGCCCGTGGATTGTTCGATGCAAGGCGTGCGCGTTGTTCCGCTCTGTCTGCTTGCTGCGCTCGCGTTGTCGGGCTGCATGGGCAGTTCGGCGCCCGTCGTCGGCGAGCGCTGGTTCTGACCATGTCCATCGATCCAGATCAGCCGCTTCGTATCGTGCACGCGGTGCGGGCGCCGGTCGGCGGCATCTTCCGTCACATCCTCGATCTGGCCAATGGACAGGCCGATCGCGGGCACCACGTCGGCATCATCGCCGACAGCCTCACCGGCGGCGAACGCGCCGAGGCCGCGCTGGCCGAAATCGCCCCCCGCCTCAAGCTCGGCGTCCGGCGGCTTGCCATTCACCGCCAACCTCATCCTGCGGACATTCTGGTGTGGGCGCGTATCATGTGGCTGATCCGGCGCCTCAAGCCGGACGTCCTGCATGGCCACGGCGCCAAAGCCGGTGTTTTTATCCGCCTCCGGCGGCGATCGAAAAACAACATTCGCGTCTATACGCCGCATGGCGGCTCGCTGCATTACCCGCTGGACACGCTGCAGGGCGCCATCTATAGCCGCCTCGAGCGCGCGCTGATGAACTCTACCGAACTGTTCCTGTTCGAAAGCGGATTCGCGCGTGATACCTATCAACGTACCATCGGCACGCCGGCTGGGCTCGTGCGTTGCGTGTTCAACGGCGTCACCGCCGACGAGTTCGATCCCGTCGTCGAAGCCGATGACGCCACCGATCTCGCCTATGTGGGCGAGTTCCGGCATATCAAGGGCGCCGACCTTCTGATCGATGCGGTGGCGCGGCTGCGCGCCGACGGCAAACCGGTTAAGCTGACGCTTGCCGGCGACGGCGAGGAAATCGGGACTCTCAAAGCTCAGATCCAGAGCCACGGCCTTGGCGATGCCGTGCGCTTCATCGGCCACGTCAAGGCGCGATACGGCTTCTCCAAGGGCAAGCTGCTGGTGGTTCCTTCCCGCGGGGATTCCATGCCCTATGTCGTGATCGAGGCGGCCGCGGCGGGAATTCCGATGGTGGCTGCGAATGTCGGGGGCATTCCGGAAATATTCGCAACCCATACGCAGGCGCTGTTCGCCCCCAATAATGTGGACGCGATGGCCGCCGCGATCGAGACCGCGCTTGGCGATCCCGCCGCCGCGCTGGCGCGCGCAGAGTCCCTGCGCGAGCGGATCTTTCAGCACTTCTCGCAGAAAGCGATGGTCGAGGGCGTGCTGGCCGGCTATCGCGACGCATTTGCCGATCGTTAACCGTTCTTTACCAGCGATAACCGTTTCTTCCGATTTGTCCTCTAAGCCGTAAGGCGGGGAATTCCGCCTCGGCGCGCGCATGCCAAAATGCCTGTGCAAGAACGGACTTAAGAAACAGTGGAACCAATCAACGCACGTTCGATGTTGGATGCCGCGGCTGCGGCAGAGGCGACCGCCACCGCGGATCGTCCGCCGGTCGAACGGCGCCGCCGGCTGTCGCCGGCAGCACTCGCCGTCGCCAACCAAAAAGTGCGCCGGGCGTATTCGCCGATCGTGATCGCGGGTGTCGTTCGCATTGTCGATTTCGCGCTGCTCAGCTTCGTCGGCGTCGCGCTCTATCTCGGATATGTCGCGCCTCTCACCAGCTTTCATTGGGAATATGTCGCCGCCATCTTCAGCATGACCGCGATGGCGGTGGTCTGTTTTCAGGCCGCCGATATCTATCAGGTCCAGGTGTTTCGCGGTCAGCTCCGGCAAATGACGCGGATGATCTCGTCTTACGCCTTTGTGTTCCTGCTGTTCATCGGCGCGTCTTTCTTCGCAAAACTCGGCGACGAAGTCTCGCGGCTGTGGTTATCGGCTTTCTTCTTTGTCGGTCTGGCCGCGCTGATCGCCGAGCGCCTGTTCCTGCGAGCGATGGTGCGCGGCTGGGCGCGCGAAGGCCGGCTCGACCGCCGCACCATTGTGGTCGGCTCGGACGAAAGCGGCGAGAAACTGATCGAAGCGCTCAAGACCCAGGACGATTCCGATATCGATATCCTCGGCGCTTTCGATGACCGCAACGACAGCCGCGCGCTGGAGACCTGCGCCGGCAGCCCGAAACTCGGCAAGGTCGACGACATCGTCGAATTTGCCCGCCGCACCCGTATCGACCTCGTGCTGTTCGCGCTGCCGATCTCGGCGGAAACGCGGATCCTCGAAATGCTGAAGAAATTGTGGGTATTGCCGGTGGACATCCGGCTTTCCGCCCACACCAACAAGCTGCGCTTCCGGCCCCGCTCCTATTCCTATATCGGCAAGGTCCCGACCTTGGACGTTTTCGAGGCGCCGATCACCGACTGGGATCTGGTAATGAAATGGCTTTTCGACCATGTCGTCGGCGCGATCGTTCTACTGCTGGCCTCGCCGGTGATGGCGCTGGTCGCGCTCGCCATAAAACTCAACAGTCCGGGTCCAGTGCTGTTCCGCCAGAAGCGGTTCGGCTTCAACAATGAGCGCATCGACGTCTTTAAGTTCCGCTCGCTGTACCATGATCAGGCCGATCCGCTGGCCACCCGGGTCGTGACCAAGAACGACAGCCGCGTCACCCGCGTCGGACGCTTCATCCGCAAGACCAGCCTTGACGAGCTGCCGCAGCTCTTCAACGTCGTATTCAAGAGCAACCTGTCGCTGGTCGGTCCCCGTCCGCACGCCGTGCAGGGCAAACTGCAGAGCCGGCTGTTCGACGAGGCCGTCGACGGTTATTTCGCGCGTCACCGCGTCAAGCCCGGCATCACCGGCTGGGCGCAGATCAACGGCTGGCGCGGTGAAGTCGACAGCGAAGAGAAAATCCAGAAGCGCGTCGAGTTCGATCTCTATTACATCGAGAACTGGTCGGTGCTGTTCGACCTCTACATTCTTCTCAAGACGCCGCTAGCGCTGATGACGAAGAGCGAGAACGCCTATTAGAGCCTTCCGCTCGGGCGTCGGGTACGAGTTGCGTTGCGTAGGTTTGCGAGTGTGTAATGGCGTATGCGGCGACAGCCGGGGGCTCCCCTTCATTTGTGACCTCCACACCGCGCCTGGCGGCGCTGCAACGCGCCTTGCTGTGGCTGGCCGGAGCCAGCGTCGCCATCGTTTTCATCGAACCCAGCCCCTACGAGCTGGTGACGCTCACCGCCGCGGTCATCTTCTTCGCGACGGGCCTGCGGCTGCGGCTGGTTTTCATGCCGCTGCTGCTGCTCCAGTTCCTGATCAATATCGGCTACTCCATCGGCGCCGTTCCCTTCATGGACAAGCCCGAGGTCGCCAACTGGATCGCGACCTCCTGGTACATGGCATTTACCGTGGTGTTCTTCGCGATGGCGATCTCCGAAGACACTGCGGCGCGGCTCGACATGCTACGCCGCGGCCTGATCGCCGGCGCGTTGATTGCCTCGATTTCCGGCATCGCCGGCTATTTCAATCTCGTCCCCGGCGGCCATGACCTGCTGACGCTGTACGAGCGCGCGCGCGGCACCTTCAAGGACCCCAACGTGCTCGGCGCGTTCCTGATCCTTCCCGCGCTGTTCGCCCTGCAAAGCGTGGTCTCCGACGCCACCGCCAAATCGTTCCGCAGCGCGATTTCGCTCGGCATCATCTCGTTTGCGATCCTGCTGGCGTTTTCGCGCGCGGCATGGGGCGGGCTCGCCATCACCGCCGCCTTCATGCTGGCGCTGATGGTGCTGACCAGCCGGTCGCGGGCGCAGCGCTTGCGCATCATCGTGATATCGATTACCGCCGTCGTCATCGTAGCCATGCTGGTCGCGGTGCTGCTGTCGTTCGATTCGATCAGCGACTTGTTCAGGCAACGCGCGAGCTTCGATCAGAGTTACGACGAGGGCCGCTTCGGCCGGTTCGGCCGGCACATCCTCGGCGCCGGCATGGCGCTCGATCTTCCCTTTGGCATCGGTCCCTTGCAGTTTCACAACTACTTCCCCGAGGACACCCACAATTCCTACCTCAACGCCTTCATGTCCGGCGGCTGGCTCGCCGGCGTCTGTTATCCGGCTCTGGTATTCGTCACCGTGATCATGGGGTTCCGGCACATCTTCGTCCGCGTACCCTGGCAGCGGGCTTATCTGGCGATTTTCGCGGCGTTTCTCGGGGTTGTCGGCGAAGGTTTTGTGATCGACACCGACCACTGGCGGCACTTCTGGCTGATGCTCGGGGCGATGTGGGGCATGTTCGCCGCCGCGCAACGCCACAGGGCGACCGCTGGTTGGCCACTCGCACCGACCGATGATGCCGGCGCCGCCTGACGCGGCGATCTATTTCTCGACCTCGAATGTGAGGCCGGCGTGATCGGCCAGCCGCTTGATCAATTTGTTGCCCATGGCCGCGCCGGGAGTCCAGATGCCGCCTGGAACATCCGGCGTGTCGCGCAGCAGGCAGATCGCACATTCCGAAATCATCTTCGAGGTTGATCCGTAACCGGGATCGCGATCGCCCCGGACCGCCGCGCGGACCTGACGGCCGTCGGGCGCGACGCCGACAAAGAGCAAATCGTAATGGCCGGTCTCGCGCTCTTCCTTCGACGGCCCCTCACCCGGCTTCGGCCCAGCCGACGTAGCCATCTTATTGTTGGCCGCCAGGATGCGCTTGGCCAAAGCCTCGCCCTCCTCGCCAACGCCGGTGATCTGCATCTCGTCGTAAACGAAATCCCGGCCATACGGGAAACCCATCAGCATGTTTGAACGATGCACGTTGCGCGTGTTGATATTCGCCATGAAGAATGGGGTCACCCAGGCTTGCAGGTCGTCATCGAACATCGGCTTGTTGCCCGGCGGCTGCTTTGGTCCCTGGAAGCCCGGCGTCAGCGAGAATGGATCCCGCATCAACCCCAGAAGACCCTGATCCTTTGCCGCAGCCTCAAAGAGCGCCCTGCCGCTGGCCGCCGTTCCGCCCGAGAAGGTCCCTTTCATCGCGCGGATCCGACCCTTGACCCGGGAGACCGGTGCCCCGAACGTCTTCCTTGCAGCCTCCTGACAGCAGAATACGCCCAGTTCAAATGGCAGGGAATCATAGCCGCAGGAGAACACGATCCGCGCACCGCTGCGCTGCGCGGTCGCCTCATGCGCATCGATCATCCGCCGCATCCATGGCGTCTCGCCGCACAGATCGAAATAGTCCGTTCCCGAGGCCGCACACGCCGCCAGCAATTCGTTACCGTAAAGCAGATAGGGTCCGACCGTCGTCACGACTGATTTCGTCTGGTCGATCATCGCCTTCAGCGACGCGGCGTCGGACGCATCGGCAACGATCAGCGGCGTGTCCGCCGGCGCGCCGATCGCGTCGCGGACGGAAGCGAGTTTTTCCTTGCTGCGCCCGGCCATCGCCCATCTCGGGGCGCCCTCGCCGGTGTAATTCGCCGCCAGATATTCGGCAACGAGCCGACCGGTGAAACCGGTAGCGCCATAGACAACGATGTCGAATTTCGGCGAAGACTTCATTTGAATCCCTGAACTAGCGCATTCCAGGACAAGCGTCGTTAGCGCGAACCAGCTGTCGAGTTAGGCACGCGCGCAGGGAAGCTTCTATTACTTCCTGGCGTAGGATACCCCCATGCCGGCGCGCACGTCGCTCTGGATACCATAGGGCGCGATCGGATAGCGCAAGCCATTCTTCGCCAGCGCCTTCATGCCCGCGATCGCCTTGGCCAGATGCGAAGGCTGCAGCGCCATCAGCATCTCCTCATCCGGCACGCCGCCATAGCGCCGCTCCGCAAAGCACGGCAGCGACAGGCTGGGCTCGCCGGTCTTGAGCGCCCGCCCCCAGGAATCGGCGCATGCGGTCTCGCCGACCACGCCCCATTCGAATTTCTTGTAGCCGGTATATTGCAGCCCGTTGATCAGAATGATCATCTGGCCGGGCGTGGCATAGACCAGGCAGATATCCGGCGGGTCAAGCCGGCCGCTCGCGAGCGGGCTCACCGCGAGCGCCTCGTAGCGGCCGAAGGGAACCACGTCCAGCGCCTCCTGGCGCTTGCGCGCATCCTCGGCATTCTCATGCCAGACGCCGACGTAAGCTTCGCCGGCAAGCCACTTCTCGTCCTGCGGCGCGAGCCCGATCACGGCGCGGCACTGCGCGCCGACAAGGTCGTCGGCGGTGATGCCCACGGTCCAGCCCAGCCGCGAGGCCATGCTGACGATCTGGTCGGTGGTGTGAACCGCCGATGGCCGGCGGATTTTCGGGATCGCGGTCATCTCCTCGGCGCGCGCGAACATCTTCATGCCTATCACCGTGGTCTTCAGGCGAAGCAGGCTGTTGAGATCGGCCACCATGCCGGGCAGATCCAATTTTTCGTCGCTGGCTGCGGCTTGCTGCATGAACTGACACTCCCTGGACGGGCGGCTGACCGCTGCACGTGGTTTGAGAGCTGATCCTAGCTCGAATATTTGCCGACCGCGACCGTCGGTGTGTTCGGCAACGACGATAAGAACTGTATTCGACAGATCGCTTCCGTGAGGGCACACTCGCTGCGACTGTCCTAAACCGAAGCCGCCCTCATGACCCACCACCACCTGCAATCCAGCCCGGAAACCTGCCACTGGGGTTTCTTCGAAGCCAGGCTGAAACCGGTCCTCACCATCGCCAGCGGCGACGAGGTGACGATCGACACCATCAGCGGCGGCCCGGACGTGGTGCCGGACCGGAACAGGTTTCACGTCCCGCCCGAACTCGATCAGGTGCACGCCAGAAACGAGCGGATGGTGCCTGGTCATATCCTGACCGGTCCGGTCGCGGTTGCCGGCGCCGAGCCCGGCGACGTGCTGGAGGTCGAGATCCTCGACGTCAAACTCAGGCAGGACTGGGGCTACAATCTGATCCGGCCCCTGGCCGGCACCCTGCCCGACGATTTCCACGAGACGCGCCTGATGAATATTCCGCTCGATGCGAAGCGGATGGTCGGCCGGCTGCCCTGGGGGCTCGATTTGCCGCTGAAGCCGTTCTTCGGCGTGATGGGCGTGGCGCCGCCGCCGGCCTGGGGCCGCATCACCTCGCTGATCCCGCGCGCGATGGGCGGCAATCTCGACAACAAGGAACTGGTGCCGGGCGCCAAACTCTATCTGCCGGTGTTCGTGCCGGGCGCGCTGTTTTCCTGCGGCGACGGCCACGGCGTGCAGGGCGACGGCGAGGTCTGCGTCACCGCGATCGAGACCGCGCTGCAGGGCCGCTTCCGGCTGACGCTGCGCAAGGATTTGCGGCTCGATTATCCCCGCGCCGAGACGCCTGATCATTACATGACCATGGCGATGGATCCCGATCTCGACCAGTGCGTGGTGCGCGCGCTGCGCGACATGATCGTGCTGCTCGGCGAAAAGCGCAATTTGTCGCGCGAGGATGCCTACACGCTCTGCAGCCTGGCTGCGGATTTGCGGGTGACGCAGACCGTCAACGGCTCCAAGGGCATCCATTGCATGATCGCGAAGACGGTGGTGCATGGGTGAAGGTGCATCGCAGAGCCGTCATTGCGAGCGCAAGCGAAGATCCAAAGCGCAGCATGGGACAATGGATTGCTTCGTCGCTTCCGCCTTCCGGCTTCGCTCTGCAAGCTTCGGCGGACGTGGTCGCTCGTTGAGCTACGGCGGACAAGTCGCTCCTCGCAATGACGCCAAGGCGTGCCACCGCGATCTCGCGGCGCAATGCGTCCGAGTTGTGCATAAATCTTCCGCCCAATGGAGGGCGTGGGGAATGCCGGGCGCCCAATGCACCCATAGCCTCGCGTGGAAAAGATAAAACCACACGAGCGTAGTCACCACAGGTCCACCAGGATTACCCGGCATTCCCGCACGCGAATGGTTTTAACGGTTACTCCGAGCTCTCCCCGGTGACCGGGCTCTTTTGCCACCGTCGCCTGCGCGTCTTAGCGCAGACTTGACACCAGCGTCGGGGTGTCAGGACCACACGTCTTTGCCGTCCGCATCGGTGCCATTCGTCAAAGGCACCAACCGCGTCCACCGCATCCCGCACCTACGTTTGTGACGATCGCGAAACGCCCCTCTGTGTGGGACGGGATGGCGGGAGTCATGGCGTTGATTTGCCCGACGAGCAAAGCGAAATATTTTTGCAAATGGGGCTGGACAGGAAATTCACAGCCAATTCACTGATTTGCCCGTCGGGCAAATCGATTGATCCGGTTCAACAAATTCGGCCGCGCTCGCAAACGGCGTAGCCTGGATGGAGCCAACAAAATCGCACGATGCATGTTCCCCCTCATGGTGAGGAGGCGCCCTTGCGCCGTCTCCGGACGATGCTACGCATCGCCGGGAGAACTATGAGGCCACAGTGCGGCCGGAGCGGCTAGCCGGAGGTCGCCGGGTTTGACATCCTTCCAAAGGGAACCAAACATGACTCCACGCGTTCCATAGGGTTACGGCGGGAAGCAGAATGACCAAGGAAGATACTGTCAAGCGTACGCTGTTTGAAAGCGAGCGCCGGTTTCGACTGCTGGTGGAGGGGGTGGTCGATTACGCCATCTATATGCTTGATCCCAGCGGCATCATCACGAACTGGAATCCCGGAGCCAGACGCATCAAGGGGTACGAAGCCGACGAAGTCGTCGGCCGGTATTTCGGGATGTTCTACCCGCCCGAGGAGCGGGAAGCCGGCCTTCCCGGCGAGTTTCTTCGAATTGCCCTGGAGAAGGGAAAATTCGAAACCGAAGGCTGGCGCGTCCGCAAGGACGGTACAAAGTTCCTGGCCTCGGTCGTCATCGATGCCGTCTTTGAAGAAGGCAAGCTAATCGGCTTCGCCAAGATCACGCGCGACATTACGGAACGGAGCAAGGCTGCACGGTTGTTGAGTGACAGCGAGGCGCAATTCCGCCTGCTGGTCGGCGGCGTGACGGATTATGCGTTGTACATGCTCGATCCGGACGGGGTCGTCGTCAACTGGAACGCGGGTGGGCAGCGCATCAAGGGCTATTCGGCCCAGGAAATCATCGGCCAGCACTTTTCGCGTTTCTATTCCGCGGCCGATCAGGCCGCAGGGCGACCCGAGCGCGCTTTAGGGCTGGCGCGGGAGAACGGCCGCTACGAGGAAGAAGGCTGGCGGGTGCGCAAGGACGGCACCTTCTTTTGGGCCAGCGTGGTCATTGATGCGATCCGCGATGACGAAAACAAGCTGCTCGGCTTTGCCAAGATCACCCGCGATATTACCGAGCGCCGCGAAGCTCAACTCAATCTCGAGAAAATTCAGCGCCGGCTGGCGGAGTTGCAGAAACTGGATGCATTGGGTCAACTGACCGGCGGGGTCGCCCACGACTTCAACAATCTCCTGATGGTGGTCACAGGCAACATTCATGTCCTGAAAAAGATCGCGGGTGATGACGCAAGGGGGCTGCGGGCGGTTCAGGCCATCGAGGCGGCTTCGCAACGTGGCGCGGCACTGACGCGCCAACTTTTGACCTTCGCGCGCAGACAGAATGTAAATCCCCAAACGATTGAATTGGGCGATCGCATCCGTTCGATCCGCGAAGTCCTGCTCACCGGACTTGGATCGGCGATCGAGCTTCGGATCGATGTCGATGACGGTGTTTGGCCGGTTACGGTCGATCCCGCCGAATTTGAAACGGCGCTGGTCAACCTTGTCATCAACGCACGCGATGCGATGCCGGGCGGCGGATCGGTCACCATCCGGGCGCGCAACGACCACATCGACGATGGCGTGCGCAAGGGCGATCACGTCGTCATCGACGTCGCGGATACCGGCGTCGGCATTCCCGCCGACGTGATCGTCAAGGTGTTCGATCCGTTCTTCACCACGAAGCCCGTCGGCAAGGGTACCGGCCTGGGGCTCTCGCAGGTCCACGGCTTCGCCCATCAGGCCGGTGGCACGGTGACTTTGGCGAGCGAACTGGGGAAGGGTACGACCGTCTCCATCTGGCTGCCGCGAGGAGACGCCAAAGCCGCGCCGGAGGCCGAGGAACTGCATTCGCCCGGCCGTGGCACCGCGCTGCTGGTGGAGGACAATCCCGATGTGGCAACCGCGAGCGCCGGCCTGCTTGAGCAACTCGGGTACGCCGTTCGTTGGGTCGCGGATGCGCAATTTGCACTAAAGAAGATCGATATCGAAACCATCGATCTGGTCCTGAGCGACATCGTGATGCCGGGAAAAATCGACGGCCTGGGTCTGGCGCGGGCGATCAGACTACGGCATCCCGCCCTGCCCGTCCTGCTGGTTACGGGCTACAGCGCGACTACCCAAAGCGCGCAAGGTGTTTTTCCAATTCTGCGAAAGCCATTCCAGCTGCACGAACTAAGCCAGGCGCTTTCCGACCTTTTCCAGCCCAAGGTTCGATCGGCGTCGCGCTGATCAAGCCCGTAGTGCGATCATATCGCTTCAGCCTGAAAGCAATACGGCAATAAGTTCCGAGAAACCTCGCTCTTTGCAATAGGAATTGGTCTGTCTGATGTCGCTTCATGGTACCTTTCGGACATGCCAGGGCAGCCCCACGATGTCCGCTCTTGAAGGAGGAACAGACATGCTGTTCAAGCGAGGCCCCTTCCGTTGATGATGAGTTGCCCGAGGGAGTTTCACCCCCGGGCGCTCCCAGAACCGTACTTGAAC
>CAVZWE010000022.1:0-289759 GCA_963778925.1 uncultured Alphaproteobacteria bacterium
CACCTTGCCGATCAATGCGCATTTGGCTGGCTTGCTTCTTCGAACAATGTGCGCGGGGTGAGATACCACAGCAGAAGAGAATGGCCGCCCCACTGCTCAACAGGTTCGTGGTCAGCGGAATATTCAGGAAGCTTTGCAAAATAATGCCGCTCGACAGCAGGACAAAACTTGACGGCAGACCCGCGGACAGACGGTTTGCCAGGGCGATCACCAGGCGCATGCGCAACATTGCGTACGGGTGCGACCAGTCTGACCGAGCAATGCCCTCCGTTGCGAATAGCGAGGCATTCAAATTGCCGAGCTGATAGGCGTCTGCCATCACGATCGACAGGGGACGGCGCAGGCAATCTCATGAACGGCTTCAAAAGCAATACTTGGCAGAAATGCGTGTGGTCGTGCGTCGAGAAGAAATCATTATAGACGTCGAGTGCGATCGAGGAAAAGCTATTTATCCTGAAATTGACGGTGCCGAAATAATAAATGATCTGTTGATACGAGAGCACTTCCAACTTCAGCAGCGCCACCAGGATGACGCCGGCCGATATCGGCAGAAACAACGACAACACGACGGCGGTTCTGGCTTCAAGGAAACTGGATAACAGCAGCAGGAACAGCCAGGCTGGCGAGAACAGCGCCAGCTTGCTCAGCGTGATGGGGGGTAGAACAGCAGCAACAGCGGCAACACTGCCGCCGCTCGCCACCGGTCCCCGCGTGCTGCGAAGCAACTGGCAAATGCGAACGGCAACAACGCATTCGACGTCACGCCGATGGCATATCTCAGCCATGTCGGAAATTCGAGTTCGCCGCGAAAGCTGTAAATGTCGGTGAGGCCGACCAGCCGGAAATTGTAGAATGCGCCGGCGGCGATGGTTGCCGCCGCCAGGATCAGGATCAGGGAAAGCAAGTTATCGAGGCGCTCGCGCCGACAGCACAAATCTCTGTCTGACGGCGAGGGTGATGAACAGCACGGGCGCCAGGAACGCGAGGGCGGAAACCAGTGCTGAAGCGATGGCCAGGGTGTGATCGTAGTGGAATTTCGAAAATTCGACGAGCCAGAGATAGCCGAGAACCATGGTGTAGAAATAAAATCCCAAGGCATAGCCGAAGCTGAATCGGCCGAGCGTGAAAAGAACCGAAACCAGCGCGAAGGGCGCGACATTCAGCGCGGCCGCGTAAGCCCGGCTGCCGTCGAACATGGCGACATGGAGATTGGCATAAATTTCCGCGACGTAGATCAGGGACATGCAACATGCGACGATATGAAAATACAGAAGGAAAGCGGGTCCGGGCCGGACGTGCGGTTGCAAGGATTTGAAATTCGAAATGTCAGACAAGTCGCTCATGCTCGGTCTGCGGGAAAACGCTGTTTGCTGAAGCCAGGCGGCGAATTGCAGCCAATGCTCAACTCTTTCTCTCCACGGTATTGTCGACCAGGACAACTGTCCCGAACGCAACCAGGATGGACGCAACCAATGCAACAAACAGCAGGCCGAGCCGGCGCGATTTTGACGATGCCGGCATCAGGGATGGCGGTAACGATACCTGCGTATCATTGAAACTGGTCTGTGCAAGTTGCCCATCGGCGATGGTCTTGTCGTGCACGTCGTGTTGACCGCGCGCCGACGCAAGATCGCGGGTGAAACGGGAGTGTTCCAGCGTAAGGTTGGCCAGCAATGCCGTCTGGTTTGAAAGTGCTCCCTGCAATTCGCGGGTTTCGGCTTCGGAGCGTTCGCTGGTCCCAGTGCGCGGATACCTCGCTAAATCCGCTCGCCGATTTTCGATCTGACCCCGAAGGTCGTCGCTGAGGGTGTCGATCCGCTCGATCTCGGCGGCGTCAGCCGCGATCTGCTTTTCGAGGGTGCCGGATGCCCTGGTGGCCAGCGCAACTTGGTTCGCGAGGCCCCCATGCAACACCTGCGCCCGTAGTGCCAGATCCTTGGCGATCTGGTCGGCGATCGCCTGTTGAAAATCCCTGGCCTTCTCTTCGGCGGCCGCGTCGACGCTGCTTATAACCACCAGGGTACTCCCGATGTTGTCGACGCTGGAATCCTGCAGCGCGCTCAATATCGACGGTGACGTCCCCTTTCTTGCCATGGCCAACAATACCGCCGGGGCATAGACGCCGGTTATTCGCCTCGCCACTTGCTCGGCTGGCTCAAACGGTTCCTGCTTTCCGTTGACGATGACGGAGCCGATTTCGATGGCCGAGCGAACCGTGGCGTGCGGTTTGACCAAGATGAAGACGCCAATCGCAAGAGCGAGAAATGTCGCGCCCATCACCCCGAGAAACAGACGCCGATGCGACCAAACAATTTGCAGTACCGGAGCGTTCATCGTGTTGCGTCGATTTTCCGAAGGCGTGCGCGGGATCAGCTGGGATATCACTTGTCCGAGCATTCAAAGCGCTTCGTTAGAGGCTAAGGGAAGCGCCAGATCAAGTCCAATGCCGCCTTGTCGCTGCTTAAAATCTTCAGCATTTCTGCCGGTAACGGCGACATTCTTTTTCCTCGAAGTTTCGAGCAGCACAGATTGAGTTTGCGAATGAGTTGAAGTTCGCCATGATTTGCGGCGTCATCGGAGCGCGGACCTGGCAGGCCTTGAATCCGTCGATTTCCGTCCGCCGCCCGGTTGCCGGAATGGCTTCCAACAGACTTGATTTATAAGGGCTTTTGCGAATATAGACACAGCTTGTCGATCTGCGCTCCGCGCCTTGTTGCGGCGATTTCCCTCAAAACCCGCCGTCGCCCCGAAAAGGAACTTCCATGATCAAGTTCGGCCTGCTCGGTTGCGGACGCATCGCCAAGCGTCACTCCGATTTGCTGGGCGGCCATCACGTCGAGCGCGCCAGCCTCGCCGGTGTTTGCGATCCGATTCGTGCGCGCGCCGACGCCATCGCGTCGAAATTCGGCGTGCCGGCGTATTACGACATCGACGATTTTCTCGCGCGCAAGGACATCGACGCGGTTGCGGTCCTGACGCCGAGCGGGCTGCACCCCGAGCATGTCATCGCCTGCGCGAGGGCGGGGAAACATGTGGTTGTCGAAAAGCCGATGGCGCTGCGGCTGCAGGACGCGGACGACATGATTCGCGCCTGCGACGAAGCCGGCGTCAAGCTGTTCGTCGTCAAGCAAAATCGCTTCAACGTTCCGGTGGTCAAGGCGCGCGAAGCGCTCGCCGCCGGCCGCTTCGGCCGGCTGTTCCTCGGCACCGTGCGCGTACGCTGGTGTCGCGATCAAAAATATTACGATCAGGACGATTGGCGCGGGACCTGGGCCTATGATGGCGGGGTGCTCACCAACCAGGCCAGTCATCATATCGACATGCTGGAGTGGTTTTTCGGCGACGTCGTGAGCGTTCATGCACGCGCGATCACCGCGCTGGCAAAAATCGAAACCGAAGACACCGCGGTCGCGACGTTGAAATTTCGCAACGGCGCGCTGGGAATCATCGAGGCGACGACCGCCGCGCGCCCGACGGATCTCGAAGGCTCGCTGTCGATCCTGGGCGAAAAGGGTACCGTTGAAATCGCCGGCTTCGCCGTCAATCAGATCAGGCATTGGCGTTTTGTGGATGAACTCGCGTCCGACAAGGACGTGGTCGAGAAATTTTCGGTCAATCCGCCGAACGTCTACGGCTTCGGCCATCACGCCTATTATCAGCATGTCATCGATTGCCTGGTTCATCAGCGCGCGGCGCTGGTGGATGGTCTCGAGGGACGGAAGAGCCTGGAACTGATTTCTGCGCTCTATGAGTCGATCGAGACCGGTGCGGAAGTCGCGCTGCGCTTCACGCCCCGGCTGAGCCGCCTCGGTGTGGCGTCGTGAACCAGCCGGAGGTGCATCAGGTTGGCGTGCGCGACGTCGAGTTCGGTGCGCGGGTCAGAATTCGTCGAGCCGTGCAATCTTTACGGCTGCAGAATTGGCGATGACTGCTTCGTTGGGCCTTTTACCGAGATCCAGAAGGGCGTCAGCATCGGTGCGCGTACCCGGGTGCAGTCGCATGCCTTTATCTGCGAGTTGGTAACGATCGGCGAGGACTGCTTCGTCGGCCATGGCGTGATGTTCATCAATGATACGTTCGCGACCGGCGGCCCGTCGCGCGGACGCAAGGAATTGTGGCGCGAGACCGCGATCGGCAACCGGGTTTCGATCGGCTCCAACGCCACCATCATGCCGGTACGGATTGTCGATGATGTCGTGATTGGAGCGGGCTCCGTCGTAACCGGCGATATCACGGCAGCCGGTACCTATGCGGGCAACCCGGCGCGGCGGTTGCGAAAATGAACCGATTTCACTCCACGTGCTACAACGGATGTTGATCGATGCCTGTGCCGTTCGCTGATCTGCAGCTCCAGTATCAAACGATCAAGGGCGAGATCGATGCCGCGATCGCCGCCGTCATCCGCGACAATGCGTTCATTCGCGGGCCCTATGTCGATGCCTTCGAGCGCGAATTCGCCGATGCGGTGGATGTCAGGCATTGCGTGTCATGCGCCAACGGCACCGATGCGCTCTATCTCGCGATGGCCGCGCTGAAGGTTCAGCCCGGCGATGAGGTCATCACCACCGCGCATTCGTGGATCAGTACGTCCGCAATGATTACCCATGCCGGCGCCACGGTGGTGTTCTGCGACACCGATGGCGCTACCTTCACGATCGATCCTGCGGCGATCGAGGCCGCGATCACGCCGCGGACGGTCGGTATTATTCCCGTGCATCTGTACGGACAGCCGGCGGATATGGACGCCATCATGGCGATCGCGCGTAAACATGATCTCTGGGTGGTGGAGGATTGTGCGCAGGCGCATCTGGCGCACTACAAGGGCCAGCAGATCGGTACTTTCGGCGCGGCCGCGACCTATTCGTTCTATCCGGGCAAGAACCTGGGCGCGATGGGAGACGCCGGTGCCGTCGTCACCAACGACGGCGCGCTGGCCGAGCACATGACCATGCTGGCGCGCCATGGCGGTCTGGTGAAGCATCAGCATCATATTGAAGGCATCAACAGCCGGCTCGATGGCATGCAGGCGGCGATCCTGTCGGCCAAATTGCCGCATTTGCCGGATTGGACCAAGGCACGCCAGGACGCCGCGAAGGTCTACGACTTGGGCCTCAATCAGATCGAAGACGTCGTGGTGCCCCAGGTCGGGGTGGATCGCACCCACGTCTACCATCTCTACACCATCCAGCATCCGCGCCGCGACGCGCTGGCGGCGCATTTGAATGCCAACGGCGTTCAGACCGCGATCAACTACCCGACCGCTTTGCCGTTTCTTGCCGCCTATAGCCGTTTCGGGCATCGCCCCGAGCAATTTCCGAATGCGCACCGCGAGCAGAGCCGGATCCTGTCGCTGCCGATGTTCGCGGAGATCACGCGCGAGCAGCAGGACGAGGTCATCGAACTCGTTCGCAAATTCTAGAGCGTTTTCAGAATAATCCGGCCGTGGCGGTATCATCGGGCTGTGTGCAGGAGTTCGCTCATGACTTGCCGATATGAGGCGATCGCACGATCGTAGCCATGATGTTGTGCGGCAAGGGCGGCACGCCGGCCCTTTGCCAGCGCCTCCCCGGGATTCGAGGCGGCCGAGCGAATGGCGTCTGCGAGATCGCGCGGATCTTCCGGCCTTACCACCCAGCCGATGTCATTTTCTTTCAAGATCATGGCCGCTTCTGAATGAGCTTCGGCGGCGACAATGACCGGTCGCCCGACCGCAAGCAGATTGTAAATTCGGCTCGGAACCGACACGCCTGCGACATCACGGCGATAGGGGATTACCCAGAGGTCGGCGGCCGACAGGAACTCCGCGAGCTCGGATTCCGGGACCCGATCCGTCAGCGTGACGTTGCCGAGGGGATCTATCGCATAGAGCTCGGTCAATTGTTTCCATCCGCTCCCCGATCCGGAGAGCAGGAAGTGGACATTCTTGTCATCCTTCAATAGCCGTGCGGCTTCGTACACCGAGTTGCCGTCGTGGGTGAAACCCAGGTTGCCGGACAATCCAACGACCAGTTTTTCTGCAAATCCATGACGAAAGGCGTTGCCGGCGCTTATCTCGCGATATCCGACCGGTATCAGCGTCCAGTTCGGAATGAATTTGATCTTGCGGCGATCGACACGTTTGTAGGAAAGCAGCAGCGGCTCCACATCGCGCCCGATGGTGATAATCGCGTCAAGTGCCGGGAATAGCAGACCATTGGCAAAACGAATCGCTCTCGCCACCAGTGACCCCGGCCGTACCAGTCGCGCCATGGTCAGCACGTCGGGGTAGAGATCGTAAATCAGGAGTGTCGCCGACGCGCCGCGCAGCCTGGTCGCCAGTGTCACCGAATAGGGCAGCGTGAACGGTGTGGTCACGCTGAGCACCACGTCGTCTTTGCCGACATGTTTGAGGGTCGCAAAGAACATCTTGACGGAGAACAGCGCCATGGCGATCGCGCGTCGCACCAGCGCATCTTTTTCCGGCGTCGAGCTTTTGACTTCCACGATACGGGGATGAGCCGTGTTGGCTGCTGCCGCGGAGGCGGAGCCGGCGGTACCGGAAATCACCAGAACTTCGCCCTCGGTCTTCAGTCCATCGGCAATCGCCGTCAGATAGGTGGCCGTCGTGGTGGGATCGGGCGCATAATGCTGGCTTACGATCACGATCTTGCCGCGCGCGCGCATTGACGTCATTTCGAAATACCGGGGACCATGGAGCGACAGCCGACGGCGGAGCGATAACACCGTCACCGCGGCTTTTCCAGCGAAGGTCTGCTAACCGCGCTCGTCTGCGATGACCTTGCCGTCGTTCGGCAACGACTGAAGCGCCGCCCAGGACACGGCTCCCGTAAGCTTCGTCACCGTGCGCAGCGTCGCGGCGATCTCGCTGCGAAGCGTCTCGCTCGGAGACGAGCATTCCGCCCTGAGCGTCATGGCATCGGTCTCGCCCTCCCGCGTGACGACGAGCCGCAGCCGCGCCAGCTCCGGATGACGCTTGCCAATCTCCGCGATCTGCTCGGGCCGGACGAACATGCCCTTGACCTTGGTGGTCTGATCGGCGCGTCCCATCCAGCCCTTGATCCGCATGTTGGTGCGCCCGCACGGACTGCGGCCGGGCAGGGCGGCCGTCAGATCGCCGATCGCGAGGCGAATCCAGGGGTGATCAGGATCAAACGAGGTGACGACGATCTCGCCGACATCACCCTCGGCGACAGGATCGCCGGTGCCGGGCCGAACGATTTCCACGATCAGCTCCTCATTGACAACCATGCCCTCGCGTGCGGCAGTTTCGAAGGCGATCAGGCCGAGATCGGCGGTGCCGAACGCCTGATAGGCCTCGACGCCGCGCGATCTGATCTCGTCCTGCAGCGACTTCGGAAATGCCGCGCCGGATACCAGCGCGCGTTTGATGGAGGAGACATCGCGACCGGCGCTGGCGGCTGCGTCGAGCAGGATTTTGAGGAAATCCGGTGTGCCGCTGTAGCCGACCGGGCGATACGCCTCGATCAGCTCGAATTGCGCCTCGGTATTGCCGGGACCGGCGGGAATCACCGCGCAGCCCAGTGCGCGCGCGGAGGCATCGAAGATGAAGCCGCCGGGCGTCAGATGATAGCTGAAGGTGTTCAGCACCACGTCGCCGGGCCGGAAGCCTGCCGCAAACAGCGCCCGCGCGCCGCGCCAGGGGTCGGCATGGGCCGGCTCGGGCTCGAAGATCGGACCAGGCGATGTAAACAGCCTCCCGAACGAGCCGGGAAGCCCGGAGACAAGGCCGCCGAACGGCGGGGTGGCCTTGTGCAGGGCAGGGAGATCGGACTTGCGCAGCACCGGCAGCCGCGCCAGTGCGGTTCGGCCGGTGATCTCAGCCGGATCGATGCCGCTGAGGCGTTCGGCATAGACGGGCGCTGCCATCGCCCGGCGCAGCACCTGCGGCAGCCGCAAAAACAGCTCGGCCTCGCGCTCAGCGGGCGCGCGGGTCTCGAGGGCGTCGTAGTGGTCGGTCATGGTATGTCTTCTGCGTGGCCTGTACTTCTGGAGTCATTCCGGGATGGTCCCAACGGGTCCGCGTAAAGCGCGGCCCGATGACAGGCTCCGGACCAGACCTCAGATGTGCGCGGCACATCGGGGAATCTCGAGATTCCGCGTTCACGCTTCGCGTGCCCCGGAATGACGAGTGGAGGGAGCACCGTCACAACCACCGCTTCCGCCGCTTGAAACTCTTCAGATTCTTGAAGCTCTTGCGCTGGTCGCCGGCGCCGCCGAGGTAGAATTCCTTGACGTCCTCATTGTCGCGCAACTCGGAGGCCGAGCCGTCGAGCACTACCTTGCCCTGTTCCATGATGTAGCCATGGCTAGCGACCGACAGCGCGGCACGGGCGTTCTGCTCGACCAATAGGATGGTGACGCCGAGGTCGCGGTTGATCTCCTTGATGATCGCGAACACTTCCTTGACCAGCAAGGGCGACAGGCCCATCGACGGCTCGTCCATCAGGATCATCTTCGGACGTGCCATCAGCGCGCGGCCGATCGCCAGCATTTGCTGCTCGCCGCCGGAGAGATAACCGGCCAGGCCGGTGCGCTCCTTCAGGCGCGGGAAATAGTTGTACACCATGTCGATATCGGCGCCGACCTCGCCGTCGCTGCGGGTGAAGGCGCCGAGCCTCAGGTTTTCCAGCGACGTCATGTCGGCGATGATGCGGCGGCCCTCCATCACCTGAAAGATGCCGCGGCGGACGATCTTGTCGGGGTCGATGCCGTTGATGCGCTCGCCGTCGAACACGATTTCGCCGCGGGTGACTTCGCCGTCCTCGGTCTTGAGCAGTCCCGAGATCGCTTTCAGCGTCGTCGACTTGCCGGCGCCGTTGGCGCCGAGCAGCGCCACGATCGCGCCCTGCGGCACCTCGAGGCTCAGGCCCCGCAGCACCAGAATGACGTCGTCGTACACCACCTCGATGTTGCGCACGCTGAGCAACGGCGCGGGGCCGGCGACGGTGGCTGAGGTTGGGCGCGTTGTATCGACGGTTTCAATCATGTCTGATTACCTACTGCCGTCATCACCCGAATGCGGGTGATCCAGTATTCCAGAGCGCTGCGATCAATCGAGAGGCCGCGGCGTACTGGGTCCCCCGCTTTCGCGGAGGACGACAGCCGAGTGCTTGGGTCGCCCGTGGGCGACCCCCTATCTTACCACCCGAGCCATTCCGGCTTGCGCGGCAATTCGACGGTCTTGACCTTTTCGAGCTTGATAGTGCCCTTGGCCATGAGGTCGTTGAGATCGCCATCGGTCGAACCGGAGATTTTCGAGCGATAGATATCGACTTTGAGCGTGCCGCGATGGTCCTTGTCGGTCCAGGTCGAGGAATTGCAGACGCCGTCCATGCCGGCCGGCACCCAATCCTTCTTCTGATAGAAACCCTTCGCGACGTTCTCGCCGGTCGCGCCGCCGTTCTTGGCGGCCCAGTCGAGGGCTTCCTTCATGTACAGCGCGCTGCAAACGCCCGCGATGTAATGCACGGGACGGTAGACCTTGCCGGTCGGGTCCGACATTTTGGAAATTTCCATCACGGTCTTCATGCCCGGCGCGTTGCCGCCCCAGGCCGCAGCGGTCCGTAGCGGGAAGATCACGCCGTCGGCGGCATCTGCGGCCGTCTTGGCGGCGTTCTCATCCATGCCCCAGACGTTACCCAGGAACTGCACGTCGACACCGGCGGTCTTGCACGCCTTCAGCACCGAGATGTTGGAGGCGGCGGTGTTGCCGAGATAGGCGTAGTTGGCGCCTGAACTCTTGAGGCTCAGGCACTGGGCGCTGTAGTCGCCGGGCGCCAGGGCGAATACCAGCGGCGGCAGCACCTCGAATCCCAGTTCGGTGGCGAGAGCCTCGCCGGCCGCCTTGGGCGCGTTGGGATACGGATGGTTGGCTCCCATATGGACGAACTTCGGTTTTCCCGGCTTGCCCTTGGCCTTCCAGTCCTCCGCTGCCCAGATCAACAGCGCCCGCATGGCGTCTGAATAGCTCGGGCCGTAGAAGAAATTGTAGGGCGCAGGTTTCGCCTTTCCGCTGACGCCTTCCGGGTCGGTCAGCGCCGCGGCGTAGGAGGCGGAGAAATACGGAATCTTGTCCTGCGCCACGAAACCCGTCAGCGCTTCGGTATCCGCGGTGCCCCAGCCCATGATCCCCGCGACCTTGTCGCCGCCGGACCATTTCTTGTAGAGCGCGATCGCGCGCGGCACCTGGTAGCCGTAATCGTTGGTGTCGACTGCGAGTTGCTTGCCGCCGACGCCGCCGTTCTTGTTGACCCAGGCAAAGGTGTCCGCGACAGCTTGCCCGTATGGCGTTCCGACGTCCGAAGTGCCGCCGGAATAATCCGCGAGATGGCCGATCGCGATCTGGGCCTGCGCCGCCGTTGCTGCGCCGCCGAGCAGCAGCGCCAGCGAAACCGTGCTGAGTAGGGATTTCATGCTCATTTTGTATTTCCTCCGTGTGGTTCGTTGGGTGCGATAGTAGCCGGTCCCGTTCCAACCTCAATGCGAAAACGGGTAGAGTTTCCAGTAAGTCTTGATCTGCCGCCAGCGATGGGCAAGCCCATCAGGCTCGAACATCAGAAACGCGATGATGATCAGCCCGATCGCGATCTCGCGCAGGAAGGTGATGTTGGTGTTGAGCGACAGCGCCTTGTCGATGGCGCTGCCCTTCAGGCTCAGGCTGATCCACTCCATCGATTCCGGCAGCAGCACCACGAACGCGGTGCCCATCAGCGTGCCCATGATCGATCCGGTGCCGCCGATAATGACCATGGCGAGAAAGATGATCGAGCGTTCGATGCCAAAACCTTCGTTGGAGACCACGAGCTGGTAATGCGCATAGAGCGCGCCGGCGATGCCGGCGAAGAACGCCGCCAGCCCGAACGACAGCGTGCGGTATTTCGTCAGGTTGATGCCCATGATCTCGGCGGACAGATAGTGGTCGCGGATCGCAACCAGCGCGCGGCCGTCGCGGGTGCGCATCAAATTGGTGACGAGGAGATAGCTGACCACGAGATAGGCCAGCACGACGTAGAAATATTGCCGGTCGCCGCGAAAGGTATAACCGAAGATCGAGAACGGATTGGCGCTGGCCGGCACCGAGCCGCCGGAGAACCAGTCGGCGCGCGAGAAGAAATCGAGCAGGATATATTGCGCCGCCAGCGTCGCGATGACGAGGTAAAGTCCCTTGAGCCTTGCTGCCGGAACGCCGAAGATCAAGCCGACCAGCGCCGTTACTACGCCCGCCAGGGGAATGGCGAAGAACACCGGGATTGGCAGATTGTTCGAGATATAGGCCGAGGCGAAGGCGCCGAACAAGAAGAACGCGGCGTGGCCGATCGAGATCTGTCCGGTGAAGCCGACCAGAATGTTCAGGCCGAGCGCGGCGATGGCAAAAATGCCGATCTGGATCAGGATGCTGAGCCAGTATTCCGTCAACACCTGCGGCGCGAAACATATCAGCACGATGCCGACAATCGCCGCGTTGCGGCTGGTAATGGTCGGAAAGATCGTGGTGTCGGCCGCGTAGGTGGTGCGGAAGTCGCCGGCCGGAATCAGGGAAGTGGTTGCCATAATGAATTACACCCGCTCGATGTCTTTGGTGCCGAACAGGCCATAGGGTTTGATCATCAGGATGATGATCAGCACGTAGAACGGTGCGATCTCATAGAGATTGCCCCAGTGCAGATATTCGCTGTCGACATATTGCGCGATGTTTTCCAGTAGCCCGATGATGATGCCGCCGAGCACCGCGCCGCCGATGGAGTCGAGCCCGCCCAGGATCGCCGCCGGAAATACCTTGATGCCATAGGCCGACAGCCCCGACGACACGCCGTTGACGACGGCCACCACCACGCCCGCGACCGCCGAGACCGTGGCCGAGATCGCCCACGCCATCGCGAACACGTTCTTGACGGAAATGCCGAGCGACTGCGCCACCTGCTGGTTGAAGGCGGTGGCGCGCATCGCAAGGCCGTATTTCGAAACCCGGAAGAACCAGGCCATGCCGACCATCATCGCCACCGAGACCACGAGGCTCATGACATAGACGGTCTGGATTTGCAGGCCGAGCAGGTTGACGGAATCGCTGGCGAACACGCGCGGGAAGGGCTGCGGATTGACGCCGAAAATCCATTTCAGCGAGGCCTGAAACACCGTCGACAGCCCGATCGTGACCATGATGACGGAAATGATCGGCTCGCCGATCATCGGCCGCAGGATCGCGATCTGGATCGCGATGCCGAACACGAACATGAAGACCAGCGTCAGCGGCATGGCGACCCAGAACGGTACCTGATATTTTGTCAGCAGCGCCCAGCACACCCAGGCGCCGACCAGCAGCAACTCGCCCTGCGCGAAGTTGACCACTTGCGTGGCCTTGTAGATCAGCACAAATGACATCGCGACCACGCCATAAAGCGTGCCGACCACGAGGCCGTTGACCAGAAGCTGGATCAGGAACTGGATGTTCATGCAGGGCAGCCCAACCCGAGCTTCGTCATGCCCGGGCTTGTCCCGGGCATCCACGTCTTGCTTGATGGCTGCAAAAAGGACGTGGATGGCCGGGACAGGCCCGGCCATGACGGTTGTGAGGAACAGCGAAGATGCCTCATTCCGCGGCCTCCGCGAGCGGCGCGCTGGGCACGAGATCGACGACCCTGAGCGTGGTGCGGATGCGCTGGGTGGTGCCGTCCTGGAAGCGGATCACGGTATCGACGGGGATGTCGCGCTTGCCGCCATAGATGGCGTCGATGATGCCGGCGTATTTCTCGTTGATGACGGTGCGGCGGACCTTTCGCGTGCGGGTAAGTTCGCCATCGTCGGCGTCAAGCTCCTTGTAGAGCAAAAGGAATTTTGAAATGCGCTGCGCCGGCGGCAGTGTCGTGTTGACGGTTTCGACCTCCTTGCGCAACAGCTCGTACACTTCGGACCGGGAGGCGAGGTCGGTATAGGTGGTGAAGGCGATGCGTTTTTTCTCCGCCCATTTCGAGATGATCGAGAAGCGGATGCAGATCATCGCTGCCAACGTGTCACGGCCGGCGCCCAGCACCACGGCTTCCGCGATGTAGGGCGAGAATTTCAGCTTGTTCTCGATGTATTGTGGCGAGAAGCGTTCGCCGCGCGCAGTTTCCGCGAGATCCTTGATGCGATCGATCACCACGAGCTGTTTGTTGTCGTTGAAATAGCCGGCGTCGCCGGAATGCATCCAGCCGTCTTCCATATCGGCGGCGGAGGCTTCCGGGTTCTTGTAATAGCCGAGGAACATGTTGGGGTGCCGCACCACGATCTCGCCGACGCCGTGAATATCCGGGTTTTCGATGCGGATTTCGATATTGTCGGCCATCGGCACGCCTGTGGTGTCGGGGTCGACCTTGCCAAACGGATGCAGCGTATAGGCGCCTAACAATTCGGTCTGGCCGTAGAGCGTGCGCAGCGGCACGCCCATGGCCTGAAAGAATTTGAAGGTGTCGGGACCGAGCGCCGCACCGCCGGTTGCCGCCGACCGCAGCCGGGCAAAACCGAGCCGGTCGCGCAGGGCGCGGAACAGCAGCATGTCGGCGATGGCGGAATGCTTACCTTGGGCGAGCGCCGCAAGGCCGGTCTTCATGCCGAGCTCGTAGAGGCTTTGCTTGAGCGGGGAAGAATCCATCACGCCGGCGCGAACATCGGCGGCGATCGATTCCCAGACCCTGGGCGCGAACAGCACGAAAGTGGGCGCGATCTCGCGGAAATCGTTCATCATGGTGTCGGGCTGCTCGACGAAATTGATCTTCATCCGGCACAGCAGCCCTTTGCCGAGCACATAGACCTGTTCCATGATCCAGGGCAGCGGCAGCACCGAGACATATTCGTCCTGCGGTCCCTTCGGGTCGAATGTGAGGTAGGTCGCGCAATGCCGGAGCACACGGCCTGCCGCCAGCATCGCCAGCTTTGGATGGGCCGTGGTGCCGGAGGTGGTGCAGAGGATCGCGACGTCTTCGCCTTTGGTCGCGTCCACCAGCCGGTCGTAGAGACCGGGTTCGCGCGCGGCGCGGTCGCGTCCCATGGCGGCGAGCTTGTCGGCTTCCATCAGGCGGGGATCGTCATATTTCCGCATGCCGCGCGGATCGGAATAGACGATGTGCTTGAGATTGGGTACGCGGTCCGCCAGCGCCAAAAGCTTGTCGACCTGCTCTTCGTCCTCGGCGAACACCAGTTTGGCTGCGCCGTAGCTCAGGAGATAGGCGGCTTCCTCATCCAGCACGTCGCGATAGAGACCAAGGCTCATGGCGCCGATGGCGTGGGCGGCGATTTCTGCCGAGACCCAGTCCGGCCGGTTGTCGCCGATGATACCGATGACATCGCCACGGCCGAGACCGAGTTCGACCATGCCGAGCGCAAAGTCGTGCACCCGCCTCTGATAGTCGTTCCAGGTGAAGACTTTCCAGAGCCCAAAATCCTTTTCGCGCAGCGCGATTTCGCCGCCAAATTCCTTGGCGTTAAGACCCAACAGTTTCGGGTAGGTATCGGCCTGCGCGACCCGGCCGGCGTAATCCATCATGCCGCAGTCTCCGCGGGCGCCGGGATGTCATCGGGATCGACCAGGACCTCGTCCTCTTCGCCGAGATAAGCGCGCTTGACGTGCGGATCGGCCAGCACCGCGGCGGGATCGCCTTCGGCGATCTTGCGGCCGAAATCCAGCACCATCACGCGGTGGGAGATATCCATCACCACGCCCATGTCGTGCTCGATCATCATCACGGTCATGCCGAACTCCTCGTTGAGATCGACGATGTAGCGCGCCATGTCCTCCTTTTCCTCGAAATTCATGCCTGCCATCGGCTCGTCGAGCAGGATCAATTGCGGCTCCAGCGCCATGGCGCGGGCGAGTTCGACGCGTTTGCGCAAACCGTAGGGTAGCGTGCCGGCGGTCGCCTTGCGCACCGACTGCAAATCGAGGAAGTCGATGATCTCCTCGACCTTGCGGCGATGCTCGAGCTCCTCGCGCCGTGCGCCGGTCAGCCAGTACAGCGATCCCGTGATGAAATTGTTCTTCAGCAAGTGATGCCGCCCGACCATGATGTTGTCGAGCACGCTCATATGATGAAACAGCGCGAGATTCTGGAAGGTGCGGCCGATGCCGAGCCGGGGCCGCGCGTTCGGATTGAGCGCGGTGATATCCTGTCCGCGATAGAACAACTGGCCCTCGGTCGGCCGGTAGCGGCCGGAAATGCAGTTGACGATCGAGGTCTTGCCGGCCCCGTTGGGGCCGATGATCGAGAACAATTCCCCGTCGTTCACGCCAAAGCTGACATCGGTGAGTGCGCGTACGCCACCGAAGCGCAGTGACACCCCGCGCACTTCCAAAGCGTGTTCCAAGCATTCCCTCCCTTGGCGGCGCTTCCGGCGCTCTTAGGCTGGCTATCAGCAAGATCAAGCCGGTTCTTTGCGGTGGGTCAACCGGTTCCTGATATTAGCACGAAAACGGGCGCACCTCTTGGTCGCCACGCACGCACTGGCGCGGCCATGCCGCTTCGAGACCAATCGACTTTGGTATTAGACTTCCAGCCATTCCTTGCGCACGGCCTCGTTGTCCCGCAGTTCGGCAGGCGTGCCCTCGAACACGATGCGGCCGTGGCCCATGACATAGACGCGATGCGATATCCGCATCGCGATCGAGAGTTTTTGCTCCACCAGGAGGATGGCGACGCCGCGCCGGGCGATTTCGGCAATGAGGTCGCCGACCTGCTGCACGATGAGGGGAGCGAGCCCCTCGGTCGGCTCGTCGATCATGATGAGTTCGGGGTCACCCATCAGCGTGCGGCAAATCGTCAGCATCTGCTTCTCGCCGCCCGACAGCACGCCGGCCGAGGTGTCGGCCCGCGCCGCGAGGTTTGGAAACATCTTGAGCATGTCTTCGAGCTGCCACTTGCCGGCGCGCCTGGTATCCTTGATGCCAAGCGTCAGATTCTGCCGCACCGTCAGGCCGGGGAAGATGTCGCGATGCTCGGGTACGTAGCCTAAGCCCAGATGCGCAATCCGGTAGCTCGGCAAGCCCGCGATGTCGCTGCCCTTGAATTTGATCGAGCCCAGCGGCGGCACCTCGCCCATGATCGCCTTGACCGTGGTGGAGCGTCCGACGCCATTGCGCCCGAGCAGGCTCACGACCTCGCCGGCGTCGATATGCATGTCGACGCCCTGCAGGATGTGGCTCTTGCCGTAAAAGGCGTGCAGATCGGCGACTTCCAGCATCACGCCGCCTCCTCGCCGAGATAGGCCTCGCGGACTTTTGGATTGCCGCGAATTTCTTCCGGCGTGCCGGAGGCGATGATCTGGCCGTAGACCAGCACCGAAATCCGGTCGGCCAGGCCAAAGACCACGCTCATGTCGTGTTCGACGATCAGAAGCGTGCGGCCCTCGGTCAGGCGGCGGATCAGTGCGACCGCGCGCTCGGTTTCGGCACGGCTCATGCCCGCGGTCGGCTCGTCCAGCAGAATCACATCGGCGCCGCCGGCAACGGTAATGCCGATCTCGAGCGCGCGCTGCTCGGCGTAGGTGAGCAGACCCGCCGGCACGTCGCGCCGTGCCGTCAGGTTGATGTCCTTCAGAATTTGCGCGGTGCGGTCGCGGACTTCGGGGAGATTGTCGATATTCTTCCAGAACGCGTAGCGCTGGCCGGTCGACCATAGCACGGCGCAGCGCAGGTTTTCCCACACGCTCATGTTGGCAAAGACGTTGGTGACCTGAAAGCTGCGCGACAGCCCGCGGCGGTTGATCTGGTAGGGCGGCAGGCCGGAAATGACATCTCCGCGCAGCAGCACGCTGCCGGACGACGGCGCCATATATCCGCTGATCAGGTTGAAGGTCGTCGATTTGCCGGCGCCGTTCGGGCCGATCAGCGCATGGCGCTCGCCCTGCGCGACGCTCAGATTGATGTTTCTGATGATGGCGACGTCGCCAAAACTCTTTTCCACTCCGCGCAGTTCGATCGCAGCGCTCATGCGACAATTTCCTTTTCGCGCGCCGCGCTGGTGGCGTCATCCCAGGCATGGCCGATAGAGGTCCAGGTCTTGCGCGCAACCAGGTATCCGCCAATCAAGAGAATGGCGGCAATCGCCCAAATATACGGGCTCGCCGCATCGAAGCTGACGCCGAAGGCCTTGATGTGAGAATCGTCACCGGGATTGACGCTGTAATGCACGATGGTTTCAAGCGACAGAATGAAGCCTGCGATCATCGCCAGCGTCGGCAGGAAGGCGATCAGGTAGCTCGGCAGCACCCTGGGCAGCGTGCCGGCCTTCAGCAGCGGCCGATGCATCATCGCAAGTCCGGTGATGCCGCCCGGCGCGAACAACACCACCGCGATGAAGATCAGTCCGAAATAGAGCTGCCAAACCTGCGTCAGATCGCTGAGGCCGAGCGACAGGAACGTCACAAAGATAGCGCCGACGATCGGACCGATGAAGAAGCCGATGCCGCCGATATAGGTGGCGAACAGCACGGTTACCGACTGCGCCGCCCCGAGATAGGCCGAGTTGGCGATCTCGAAATTGATCGCCGCCAGCGCGCCGGCAATTCCTGCGAAGAATCCCGAAAAGCAGAATGCGAGATAGCGGACGACGTGCGGATTGTAACCGACGAACTGCACGCGCTCAGGATTGTCGCGCACCGCGTTGCACATGCGCCCGAGCGGCGTGCGGGTCAGCGCGTACATCGCGATCACGGCGATCAGCGTCCACGCCGCGACCAGATAATAGATCTGGATTTGCGGACCGAAATTCCAGTCGAAGACGCGCAATAGCTTGGTTCGGTTGGCGGAGACGCCGGCTTCGCCGCCGAAGAAGGTGCGCAGGATCAGCGCGGAGGAGGCAATTAGTTCGGCAACACCGAGCGAGATCATGGCGAACGCCGTTCCCGAGCGCTGGGTCGAGACCCAGCCGAGTAGGACCGCGAACAACAATCCGGTCAGCCCGCCGATCAGGGGAACAAGTGGCAGCGGGATCGGCAGCTTGTTGGCGCCAAGGATGTTGATGGCGTGAATCACCAGGAAGCCGCCGAGGCCGTAATAGACCGCGGGCCCGAACGACAGCATGCCGGTCTGGCCGAGCAGGATGTTGTAGGACAGCGAGAAGATGATGGAGATGCCGATCAGGCTGAAGGTCGTCAGCGAACCGCCCGAACCGAAGATCTTGGGCAACAGCAGCAGCGCGACCGCGGTCGCCACCCATAGCCCGTAGAATTTGAGCTTTTCGGCAGCAGCCGGAAGCGGTGGTGCCGCGCTTGAGGCGAGTTCGCTCATGTGTCGCGTGTCCCGAGCAGGCCCATCGGGCGGAAGATCAGGATCAGCACCAGCAGCACATAGGGCATGATCGGCGCGATCTGGGCGATGGTGACGCCCCAGATATCGGCGAGCCAGGTCGAGGCATAGGCGGGACCGAGCGGACCGAATGCGCCGGACAGCGAGCCGTTCATCGAAACCGCAAAGGTCTGCACCAGGCCGATCAGCAGCGAGGCGACGAAGGCTCCCGGCAGCGAGCCCAGTCCGCCGACCACGACGACCACGAACAGGATCGGGCCCAACAGTCCGGCCATGTTCGACTGTGTCACCAGCGCAGGTCCGGCGATCACGCCGGCGACCGCGGCAAGCGCGGTGCCGACGCCGAACACCAGCATGAAGATGCGTCCGACGTTGTGGCCGAGATGGCCGACCATGTGCGGATGGGTCAGCGCGGCCTGAACGATCAGGCCGATCCGCGTCTTCTTCAGTACGACCAGGAGACCTACGAAGATGACGATCGACACCAGCAGCATGAACATCTTGTAGGCGGGATAATTGGTGGAGAAGATCGTAAACGCCGGGAAATCCAATAGCGGCGGGACACGGAAATCCACCGGGCTCTTGCCCCAGATGATCTGCACGACTTCCTCGATCACGAACGCAAGGCCGAACGTGAACAACAGTTCCGCGACGTGGCCGTTTCGGTGCACGCGGCGCAGGCCGTAGCGTTCGACGCCGGCGCCGATCGCGCCGGCCAGCAATGGCGCGATTAATAGCGCAGGCCAGAAGCCGAACCACCGGCTGATCTGGAAGCCGAAGAAGGCGCCGAGCATGTAGAAGCTCGCATGCGCGAAGTTGAGCACCCCCAGCATGCTGAAGATGACGGTCAGGCCGCTCGCCATTAAAAACAGCAGCATGCCGAACAGGACGCCGTTGAGCGTGGATATGACGATCAGTTCAAGCACGACGCACCGCCAAGATTCTAGGGACGCATCCGCCCCGAAACGGTTCGGGGCGGATGAGTTGCGCGCGAACGGTCAGTTCGGCCGTTCCATCTTGCAAGTGGTCGGAAGAACGGTCGCAGGTGTGTCGATCTTCGCTACCAGCTTCCAGCCCCAACCGGTCTTTTCCTCGTCGAACGGTTCCTTTTCGGTGCGTTCGCCGAGCGAGGAAATATAAATCGGCTGGAAGAACTGGTGATCGTCCTTGCGCATGTTGCCCTTGCCGCCATCGAACACTTCGACCTCCATGCCCTCGAGCGCGAGCGCGACCTTGACCGGATCGATCGACTTGGCCTTGTCGGCGGCCGCCGCCAGCATCCGCATCTCGTTGACGGCGCGCGGATAGAACAGGCTGAAGTCGTATTTGGCACGGATCGCCTTCTCGAATTCCTGCGAGGAGGGGTGATCGAGATTCGGAATGCCTTCGCCGACCTGGAACACCTGATGGTTGAGGTTGGCCTGCTTGATCGCGGTCGGGCCGCCGGTGCCGCCGGCATAATAGGTGTACCAGTTCACTTTCAGCCCGGCGTCGGCTGCCGCCTTCAACAGCAGGGCAAAATCCTGGCCCCAGTTGCCGGTCACCACGGTGTCGGCACCGGAAGCCTTGATCTTGGCGATGTAGGGCGCGAAATCGGTGATCTTCAACAGCGGATGCAGTTCGTCGCCGACGATCTTGATGTCGGGCCGCTTGGCGCCGAGCATGGCCTTGGCGGCGGAGCGAACCAACTCACCGAACGAGTAATCCTGATTGATCAAATAGACGTTTTTGATCGCCGGCGCCGTCTTCATGTAGTTGGTAAGCGCCTCCATCTTGATGTCGGAGTTGGCATCCCAGCGGAAATGCCAGAAATTGCATTTGGCATTGGTCAGGACCGGATCGACCGCGGCATAGTTGAAATACAGCACTTCCTTGCCGGGATTGCGCTCGTTGTATTTGGCGACGAAATCCGACAGCGCGCCGGCGACCGAGGAACCGTTGCCCTGGGTGAGGAAGCGGACGCCGGCGTCGATCGCCTTCTGCGCCTGGATCAGGCTTTCCTGCGGATTGGTCTTGTTGTCGAGCGGAACGATCTCGACCTTCTTGCCCTGGATGCCGCCCTTCGCATTCACTTCGTCGGCGAGAAACTGGAAGGTTTTCAACCCGACTTCGCCAACACTGGCCCCGCCACCCGACAACGGGTCGATATAACCGATCTTGAGGGTCTCCTGCGCCATCGCCGGACCGCCGAACATCGGCAGTGCAAGGGCCGCAGCCATCATGAATTTACGCATGTCATTCCTCCCTGAGTTTGCTTTTCTTGAATATTACGGAGGGTCCGGACGCTGGAATGGCTCAGATTTCAGTAATCCCGCGGCCCTATGTGGGACGATTGTGGGCCAAGGTTCCGAAACCCGCAAGTCCGTTGCTCTGCGAGCCGTTAGCAACTTGCGTTTGGCTGAATTTGCTTGGGGGAATAGGGTCATGATAGGGGTTTGGGCGACCCGGCCTATAAGCCCATGGGGCGAAAAGTCACGGGTCGGTCCAGCGCAATGTCTTGAGGGCTTATCGGCGTTGAACTGCTGTCCGGGCAGTCCCGGCGCTTTGTCGGAGTGAAAATGGCTGTTCAGGATTCGAAACGGCGCGTTGCGCTCCTCACCGGCGTCACCGGCCAGGACGGCGCCTATCTCGCCGAATACCTGCTCGGCCTCGGCTATACGGTCCACGGCGTCAAGCGGCGATCGTCCTCGTTCAATACCGCGCGGGTCGATCATCTGTACAAGGATCCGCACGCCGGCAATGTGCCGTTCCTGCTGCACTATGGTGACATGACGGATTCGACCAATCTGATCCGGCTGATGCAGCAGATCCGGCCGACCGAGATCTACAACCTCGCTGCCCAAAGCCATGTCGGCGTCAGCTTCGAAAGCCCGGAATATACCGCCAATGCCGATGCGATCGGCGTGCTCAGGCTATTGGAAGCGATCCGGATTCTCGGCATGGAGAAGGAGACGCGGTTCTACCAGGCATCCACCTCGGAGCTGTACGGTCTGGTGCAGGAAATTCCGCAGAAAGAGACCACGCCGTTCTACCCGCGCTCGCCCTATGGCGTGGCCAAGCTTTACGGCTACTGGATCACGGTGAACTACCGCGAGGCTTACGGCATGTTCGCCTCGAACGGCATCCTGTTCAATCATGAAAGCCCGATCCGCGGCGAGACGTTCGTGACGCGCAAGATCACGCGCAGTGTCGCCCGTATTGAGACAGGTCTGGAAGACACGCTCTATCTCGGAAACCTCGCAGCGAAGCGCGACTGGGGCCATGCCAGGGATTACGTCGAAGGCATGCACCGGATCTTGCAGGCTGACGCGCCCGACGATTTCGTGCTGGCGACCGGCGAGACCCGCTCGGTGCGCGAATTCGTCGAACTTGCATTCGCGGAGGTCGGCCGCGGCATCGAGTGGCGCGGCAAGGGTATCGACGAGACCGGCGTCGACCGGAAATCCGGCAAGACCGTCGTTCGTATCGATCCGACCTATTTCCGCCCCACCGAAGTCGATGAGCTGGTCGGCGACGCCAGCAAGGCGCGCCAAAAACTCGGCTGGCAGCCGAAGACGAGCTTCGCGCAGCTGGTGAAGGAAATGGTGTCGGGCGACCTTGCGATTGCCAGGCGGGAGGTGGCCAATGGCAAAGATCCCGTTTGAGCTGCGAGGCAAGACGGTCTTCGTCGCGGGCCACCGCGGGATGGTCGGCAGCGCGCTGGTGCGCAGGCTCGCAAAGGAAGATGTCGAGCTGCTGACGGTCGGGCGAAGCGAGCTCGATCTGCGCGATCAGGCCGAGGTCTTCGACTGGTTTTCGAAAACGCGGCCGCAAGTCGTATTTCTGGCGGCGGCGAAGGTCGGCGGCATCGTCGCCAACAACACACTGCGCGCCGAATTCATCTACGACAATCTGATCATCGCGACCAATGTGATACACGCCGCGCATACAAGCGGCGCCGAGAAGCTGATGTTTCTCGGTTCCTCCTGCATCTATCCCAAGCTCGCGCCGCAGCCGCTGCGCGAAGATTCGATGCTGACCGGACCGCTGGAGCCGACCAACGAGCCCTATGCGATCGCCAAGATTGCCGGCATCAAGATGGCCGAGGCCTATCGCAGCCAGCATGGCGCCGACTTCATCAATGTGATGCCGACCAACCTTTACGGGCCGGGCGACAATTATCACCCCGAATACAGCCACGTCGTCGCCGCGCTGATCCGCAGGTTCCACGAGGCGAAGCTCTCGGGCGCCGGCAATGTGGTGGTCTGGGGTACCGGTACGCCGCGGCGGGAATTTCTTTATGTCGACGACCTCGCCGACGCCTGCATTCACTTGATGAAGATTTATTCCAGCGGCGAATTGATCAATATCGGCAGCGGGGAAGACATCACCATCGCCGAATTCGCGCGCCTGGTGGCCGCGACCGTCGGATATAGCGGCAAGATCGGCTTCGACCCCTCGCGGCCGGACGGCACGCCGCGCAAATTGCTCGATGTCAGCCGCCTTGCCAAACTGGGCTGGCGCGCGCGCACCTCGCTCGAGGATGGAATGCGGCTCGCCTATCAGGCCTACCTGGCTGAACTCGCCACAGCGTGAACCCATAATCCGTGGGCATTGGCCGGCGTCCGCTTATGAGTGCGTCACCTATCCCAATCCGAAAATGCCAAACCAGACTTGCGCGCTATTTAATTTGAGGGCAGCGCCGATAAAATAAATTGGAGAAGGAATTTAATACACCGACGAATCGCCCTTTGAGTTCCGTTGCGCTTGGTCAACACGTAGTTTTAAAAAATATGGGATTGACAGTTAAATTCGCAGCTTTTAACCTTGTTTCAAATAAGCTGATAATCGGAGTTTTCTCCATGAAGTCATTTTTCCGCGTGCTGACTCTGTCCAGCATTTTTTGCGCCGTCTCCGAGTTTGCTCTTGCCGGTCCTCCTAGTTCTGTTCCTCTTCCCTTTACCCGGCCCGCACCCGGCCCTGAAATTGGAGACGGAGTGGTAGGTGTCGCTGTCGCCGCGATCGCGCTGTTGGCGTTCGTGCTCTACCCGCTTTTGAAGCGATCGCGGCAGTCGAAACAATCTTGAGACCTGCCGCCTGGTATCACCCGGCGCTTTTTTCAATCTTGGTTTTCAGGTAAGCCATGCGAGCGACCAGGGTCCTCCTTGCATCGGGCATAGCCGTTTTTATCGTTTTCTTGTTTGGCGCGTTTTCATCTCGGGATGAGAACGTCGATGCTGCCGGCCGCGCTGCGCTTGGAGCATTCGAGTTCTTCGGCGCTGTCGTGTCGCTGCATCTTCTTTCAAAGGGCCGGCTCGGCAACGCATCGCCGATTGATTGGTTAGCCTGCGCTTCCGCCATATTGATCGCGAGCACAGGTTTCGCAGGCGCTTCGATCACTCTATTCGCGTTGTACTTGTTTGTTAGAGATCCCCTCGACTTCAATACCAGAGCCGCCGGCACCGTCGCCGCCGCAGTCGCGGTACAGGCGGTATGGGCGCCGCTGATTTTTTCAAAAATCTCGTTCCTGCTTTTACAAATCGACGCCGGTGTCGTCGGATGGTTGGTCGGTCTGGTTGTGCAGGGAGCATCCTGGAGCGGGACCGTTGTCACTACCCCGGGCGGGCACAATGTAGCAATTACCGAGCCATGCGCTTCGTTCCACAATCTGGCGTTAGCGTCGCTGTGCTGGGTGACACTAACGATGCTGCATCGGCCGTACTGGGTGAAAAGCGATGTCTATATTGGCTTGGTCGCAGCGCTAATTCAATTCGGGTTCAATGTCTGGCGTCTCATATTCGTTTGTCTCAGCCTGCCGATGTACGAGTTCTGGCATGAAGGTTTGGGCAAACACGTTTTTTCCGCTGTGGCCACGGCCTGCGCGATCATTTTCGTTCAAGTCTCCCTGGTTCGCCGCGACCAGCGGGATCAACACAAGGCTGGGCTCGGAGCGGCCGCCATATCTTGATGGACTTCTAGCGACGGTCGCGCAGCGCCGCAACGCGCGGAGCCGACTTGCCGAGCGCTATGGCCATCGCCGATATCAGGGGCTTCATGAAATAGGCGTCGTTGGCTGGATAAATGTCGGTGCGCAAGCCGTGCGATTTGAGTTCGTCCGTGACCACCGGCCCTACCGAGGCAATCGGCGTTTGCGCGAGCCCGTCGCGCAGCCGATCCTCACATCCGTGCGCCCGCGCGACGTCGATCAGGCGACGGACCTGACCCGAACTGGTGAGCGCGATGGCGTCGATGCGGCCTTGCGCCATCTCCTCGATCGCGGTGACGATGTTGGCATCGGCCGCCTCTGCGTCGTAGACGTAAGGCAGCACGGTATCGACCTCGGCGCCTTGCGCGGTGATGGCGCCTATCAGCGCGCTGTGATCCTTGTCGGGATAAAGTTGCAAGCCGATCCGATGCCCCCTGAGATCGACGCGCGCGAGCATCTCGGCGATGCCTTCGGAGGTCGGCTTCTCCGTCGTCACCTGCGGCTCCAGCCCGATTTCGCGCAGTGCCCGGCCGGGTTTTGGCCCGCGCGCGAATTTCCGCGCCTTGCCGACGGCGGCGACGAAGTCGCGCTCGAGACTGATTCGGCGGGCGACCTTCATCAGCCGGCGCAGCCCTTCGCCGGTCATCAGCACCAGATCGTCGCAGGGCTTATCGATAAAGCGGCGGATCCAGGCTTCGATCGGTGCTGAATCCGGGGCGTCATGGATGGTGAACATCGGGCATTGCAGCACATTGGCGCCCTGCTCGGCGAGCAAGCGGGAGAACTGCGCCTCCTCGCGCGTTTCCAGGATCAGGATGCGGTAGCCGTTCAGCCTGTCAGCCATGGTTCGCTCTAACGTCGATCGCCTGTTGTTTGTTCATCATGGCGCCTCCGCCGGGATTGGCGCAAGGGCACAGCCGGTGATAGAGCAGGGCTCGCAAATGCCGGCTCCGACTTCGAAATTGTGATCAAGCGCCTCCATGCCCGACCATCAATATGTCTTGACCCTGTCCTGCCCGGACCGTGCCGGCATCGTGTCGGCCGTCTCCACGTTCCTGGCCCATAACGGGCAGAACATTCTCGACGCCCAGCAGTTCAATGACGTCGAGACCGGGCATTTTTTCATGCGGGTGGTATTTGCTGCCGCCGATCTCGCGGTCAATCTGGCGGCGCTGCAAACCGGCTTTGCGGCGATTGCGGAACGCTTCGGCATGGACTGGCAGATGCGCGACCGTGCCAGCCGCCGCCGCGTGATGCTGCTGGTCTCGAAATCCGATCACTGCCTCGCCGATATCCTGTATCGCTGGCGCACCGGCGAACTCGAGATGATCCCGACCGCGATCGTCTCCAATCATCCGCGCGAGACCTACAGCAATCTCGATTTCGGTGGGATTCCGTTTCACTATTTGCCGGTGACGAAGGAGACCAGGCGCGAGCAGGAAACCGCGATCTGGGACCTGGTCGGGCAGACCAAGACCGATCTCGTGGTGCTGGCGCGCTATATGCAAATCCTGTCTGACGAGATGTCGGCGAAGCTGTCGGGGCGATGCATCAACATCCATCACTCGTTCCTGCCGGGCTTCAAGGGTGCGCGGCCCTATCATCAGGCGCATGAGCGCGGCGTCAAGCTGATCGGCGCCACCGCGCATTATGTCACCAGCGCCCTCGATGAAGGCCCGATCATCGACCAGGACGTCGAGCGCATCAGCCATCGCGACACCCCCGACGATCTCGTCCGCAAGGGCCGCGATATCGAACGCCGCGTGCTGGCGCGGGCGATCCGCTATCATCTGGAGGACCGCGTCATCCTCAACGGCCGCAAGACCGTGGTGTTTATGGACTAGACAGCGTCTTCGAGCGAAAGCCTGCCCCGGACTTGATCCGGGGTGGATACCGGTTCGCGTGAAGAAAACGCGTCAAAAAAAGAATCCAGAGCTTCGGTTCTGATTCAATCAGAACCGATCCTGCTCCAGAACGAGAGTAGTCTATTTGACCGGCAGGCTTGCCGCGAGATCGCGGACGATCGCCTTGGGCAGTTCGATGCCGGCGAGTTTCCAGTCGAGGTCTTCATAGTGCAAATCGATCGCGGCATAGTTGTCAGGATCGGAACTGTCGCTGACCCGGATCGCGAGCAGCACCGGCTTGATGACATTGAGCCGGCCGAGCAGCGATAGCCAATTTCCGGTATGGAGGTCGGCCAGCGCCGGCAGCCCCCCGAACGATGGTACTCCAGCGGTTCCGCTCAGATTACCGGTCTTCAATATCTGCGTCAGATTATCGGCGGTCAGCATCTTGGCCACCATCGCGTCGGCGATGGTGGCGCCATAAGTGTTGACCAGGATCTTCTCCGTCGAACTGATGCGGCGTGTTGCGCCGATACGTTCGAGATAGGCCCGCACGACCTGGTCGGTCAGCGAACGGTTGAGCGCCTTGACGTCGGTCTTTTCAAGCACCTTTGCACCATCCCCGGCGCGTGCTGCCGCCGCCAGCGTGGCAAGCGAAGACGCCGCCAGTCCGAGATAAACGGTTATGGCGACGACGAGCGCAACAATGGTGCCGAGAAACCAGCGCATCCGAAAAATCCCTTTTCCACGACATGAGATGCCGTGACCCGCAATGCAGCGGCGACGGCCGCGCGGGGTGTTTCAAGTGTTGAAGAAATCCCACGGTGGGGTGCGGGTACTTGCCACGAGGCATCGTGCGAAGCCAGCGGTGTTTTTGTGGTGATAATCCGGCCCTCAGGTGCCGCGGGAACCCGGCTGTTCCGACGGTGATTCGTCTTTGCATTCGGCTCAGTGGATGGCGTCCGAGGACGAAGGCGCGGATTGGACCTCTTCGCCCCGCTCCGATGCTGGCAGCAGACGCTTCCTTTCCCGCTCGCGCATGAACTCGTCATATTTTGCGGTGCCCGGACGTGGCGGCGCGTCGTCAGGCAAACCTCCGGCCCAGTGCGGGATCGCATCGGTAACCCCGGCTGAGAGCTTCTCGTTGATGGTCCCGCACGCGCTCAGGCCGCACACCAACAGCGTGACGGCAGCGAAAGCGGCAAGATGACGGGGGCGGATGGGCATCTGCGGAACGTCGCAACGTTATAAAGTCGATTCGGACGCCGGGCGCGCACGATCTCGTCGTGGCCGGGTTTGACGTGTAATGGCGAGGCCTCCAGCCGGATTTGCGGCCCAAGCCTACCCTTTAAAGACACAGAACTGGCTTCCAGGGGAATAAAAGGTATTAAATTACCAAGAAGGTCAACTTCTCCGGAAATTTGATCTGCTGGTGGCGTGATCGACCATGATTTCAACCGGCCGGCTTCAGCAATCACGCCCATCGTCGCGATTGACATCGTCGCCCGCTTGAGACGCCATGCCGCGCCACTACACGGATGAAAAATCCGGGTTATGGTGAGACAAGGGCCGGGGACTCGGTTCGAGGCACTAAACCGATCAGGGGAGAGCGTTCATGTTCATTCGTACCAGGATGTTGTCGCGGGCCGCAGCCGGCTTTGCGTTGGCGGGCGTGGCCTTTGCGTCGGGTTTGGCGCCCGCGCTGGCGCAGGAGACCGTCAAGATCGGCCTGATCCTGCCGATGACCGGTGGCCAGGCATCGACCGGCAAACAGATCGACAATGCCGTCAAGCTGTACATGCAGCAAAAGGGCGACACCGTCGCCGGCAAGAAGATCGAGGTCATCCTCAGGGATGACGGGGCGGTGCCCGACAATACCAAGCGCCTGGCGCAGGAACTGATCGTCAACGACAAGGTCAATTTCATCGCGGGCTTCGGCGTTACTCCGGCCGCATTGGCGGCAGCGCCGCTGGCGACGCAAGGCAAGATCCCGGAAATCGTGATGGCGGCGGGCACCTCGATCATCACCGAGCGTTCGCCCTATATCGTGCGCACCAGTTTTACCCTGGCGCAATCCTCCACCATCATCGGCGACTGGGCCGCCAAGAACGGTATCAAGAAGGTCGCGACGCTGACGTCCGACTACGCGCCCGGCAATGACGCGCTGAATTTCTTCAAGCAGAATTTTACCGCAGGTGGCGGCGAGATCGTCGAAGAGGTCAAGGTGCCGCTCGCCAATCCCGACTTCGCGCCGTTCCTGCAGCGGATGAAGGATGCCAAGCCGGACGCCGTGTTCGTGTTCGTGCCGGCGGGCCAGGGCGGCAACTTCATGAAGCAATATGCCGAACGCGGGCTCGACAAATCAGGCATCAAGGTGATCGGCCCCGGCGACGTGATGGACGACGATCTCCTCAACGGCATGGGCGATGCGGCGCTCGGCACCGTTACCGCGCATTTGTATTCCGCGGCCCACCCATCCGCGATGAACAAGGAATTCGTCGCCGCCTACAAGAAGGCCTTCGGCTCGCGCCCGGGCTTCATGGCGGTGAGCGGCTACGACGGCATCCACCTGATCTACGCGGCGCTGCAAAAGACCGGCGGCAAGACCGACGGCGATGCGCTGGTTGAAGCCATGAAGGGGATGAAGTGGGAAAGCCCGCGCGGCCCGATCTCGATCGACCCGGAAACCCGCGACATCGTGCAGAACATCTACATCCGCAAGGTCGAGAAGGTTGACGGCGAACTCTATAACGTCGAATTCCAGACCTTCGAGGCCGTCAAGGACGCCGGCAAGACGAAGAAGTGACCGAAGGTCATTCCGGGGCGCGCGCCAGCGCGAACCCGGAATCTCGATATTGTTGCGCAAGATTCCGGGTTCAGCGCTATCGCGCTGGCTCAGATGTGCAATTGCACATCGGAGGATGACGGCCTCCAAAGGCCATGGGGGGATGAGTCGGTGCTCTAGAATGGCAGCCCCACGTAATTCTCGGCAAGCAGGCGCAGTGCGGTCTCGGACGAGAACAGATAGGACATTTCCGTCTGCTGCAGCGCGTCGTCATAAGCGAGGCGGTCGGGGAAACGGTGCAGCAGCATCGTCATCCACCAGGAGAAACGCTGCGCCTTCCATATCCGGGCCAGCGCCTTCTGTGAATAGCCCTCAAGCCCCGAATCGTCTGCCTTCTCATAGTGGGCGGTGAGAGCATGATAGAGATAGTATATGTCGGACGCCGCGCTGTTGAGCCCCCGGGCGCCGGTCGGCGGCACGATATGTGCGGCGTCGCCGGCCAGGAACAGGCGGCCATAGCTCATCGGTTCGGCGACGAAGCTGCGTAGCGGCGCGATGCTCTTCTCGATCGACGGGCCCGTGACGAGTCGCCCCGCTACCTGTTCCGGCAGGCGGCGCTTCAACTCGGTCCAGAAGGCGTCATCCGGCCAGTCCTCCGGCGAATCTGTCAACGGTACTTGGATGTAATAGCGGCTCAGCACCTGCGAACGCAGCGAGCAGAGCGCAAAACCACGCTCATGCTTCACATAGATCAATTCGGGCGATACCGGCTTGGTCCGCGACAGCACGCCGAGCCAGCCGAACGGATAGACCTTTTCATACTCGCGCAGCACGTCCTTCGGAATCGACTTGCGGCTGACGCCATGAAAGCCGTCGGCGCCGATCACATATTCACAATCGACGCGGATGGTTTGGTCGCCGGCTCGATAGGTCACGAACGGGGTGTCAGACTTGAGGTCGTGCAATGTCACGTCCTCGGCGTCATGGACGACCTTGCCGCCGAGGCGGTCGCGCGCCTCGTAGAGGTCGCGCGTCAGTTCAGTCTGGCCGTAGACGATGACGGAATTGCCGCCGGAATATTTGTGGAGATCGACGTGGTCGAGCACGCCATCATGGGCGATATGGAAGCCCTTGTGGATCTCGCCTTCGCGGTCCATCCGCTCGCCGCACTGCGCCTCGCGCATTAATTTGGCGAAGCCGTGCTCCAGCACGCCGGCGCGGATCCGTGCGAGCACGCGATCCCGGCTGTATTTTTCCAGCACGATGGTGTCGATGCCCCGCAAGTGCAAAAGCTGCGACAGCAGGAGCCCCGACGGCCCGCCGCCGATTATGCAGACCTGAACTTTCATCTTTACATCCTCCCGTTCCGCACTATTCGCGGATTTTGCCGTAGAAGCGGATGGAGGGATCGACCTTTCTCTTGTACAATTCCGACATGCCCGCAACGCAGCAGAAATCGGCGATCCAGGTCTTCAATCTCTTCGGGGAGTTCGGCGACCTGCCGGACGTTGTGCATTGCGAGACCATTGCGGCGCGCTCGGTGCTGCACGACTGGGAGTTGGCGGCCCACAGACATGCGCGGCTGCATCAGGTGCTGCTTATTGAAAGTGGCGGAGGACAGGCGAGGCTCGAGGGACACGTTCACGCGCTCAGGCCCATGCACGTGGTCAACGTACCGGTCGGCCATGTCCATGGATTTAGCTTCGAGCCGGGAACGCAGGGCTGGGTTCTCACCGTTGCCGCCGAGATCCTCGATGAAACCCTGCTTGCGTCGGAAGGTCTTCGCGGCGTGCTTTCGCAATCCGCCGTGGTGCGCGGAACGCCACAGATCCGCGCCATCATGAAGCAGATATTTACCGAACATGCCCGCCGGGATTTCGGCCGCGCCCACGTCCTGCGCGCCCTGTCGGCCGCCCAGATCGGGCTTGCGGCGCGCCAGCTTGTCAACGACCGGCCGGAAAGCAGCACGACAGATTCCGATCTGTTCCGTCGCTTTGAGGCGCTGCTCGAGCGGCATCACCTGGAACGGTGGGCCGTATCCGATTATGCCGCCGCACTGTCGGTGACGCCTACGCATCTCAACCGGGTGACGCGCACGGCCACCGGAGATACGGCGTCCCACCTCATCCTCAATCGGATGATCCGCGAGGCGCGGCGGAATCTCGTCTATACCAATATGCCCATCGCGACGATCGCCTATGCGCTTGGCTTTGACGACCCGGCGTATTTCAGCCGGGTCTATGCTGCCGCGACCGGACTATCGCCCCGCGCTTTTCGCGCCCAGATCCATGGTGAAGAGATCTGATGCCTTACGCATCGGAGCGCGGCATTGTCGCGACCGACCACGGCGGTGCGCTGGTGGAAGCCATGAAGGGGATGAAGTGGGAAAGCCCGCGCGGCCCCGATCTCGATCGACCCGGAAACCCGCGACATCGTGCAAAACATCTACATCTGCAAGGTCGAGAAGGTTGACGGCGAACTCTATAACGTGGAATTTGCCACCTTCGAGGCCGTCAAGGACGCCGGCAAGACGAAAAAGTGACGCCGGCCTCGGCATCATTCCGGGGCGCCGGCGAAGTCACCGAACCCGAATGACGAAGTTTGTTGCGAAAGATTCCGGGTTTGGCGCTATGCGCTGCCTCAGATGTGCAATTGCACATCGGAGAATGATGAGTGTAAATTAAATGACCTCGCTGTTCACCAACCTGTTCGACGGCGTTGCCTATGGCATGCTGCTGTTCGTACTGGCCTGTGGCCTTGCGGTCACGCTCGGGCTGATGAATTTCGTCAATCTCGCCCATGGCGCATTTGCCATGGCCGGCGGCTATGTCTGCGCGGTGCTGGTCAATCAATCCGGCTGGCCGTTCTTTGCTGGCCTGCCGCTGGCGTTCGTCGCCAGCGCTCTGATCGGCGCGGTTCTGGAACGGTCGTTGTACCGTCATCTCTATAACCGCAGCCACCTCGATCAGGTGCTGTTCTCTGTCGGCCTCGTCTTCATGTCGGTAGCCGCCGTCGACTACATCATGGGATCGTCGCGGATCTTCATCAAGCTACCGGCCGCGCTCGAGGGACAGATCGATTTCTTCGGCGTTGGCATCGGCCGTTACCGGCTGATGATCATCGTGATCTGCGGCCTGTTGACCGCAGGCCTGCAACTGGTATTGGCCCGCACCCGGTTCGGCAGCCGGCTGCGGGCGGCGGTCGACGATCCGCGCGCGGCCTCAGGGCTTGGCATCAACGTGCCGCAGGTGTTTGCCTTCACCTTTGCGTTCGGCTGCGGCCTTGCCGGTTTGGGCGGCGCCCTGAGCGCCGAGATCTTGGGACTTGACCCGTATTTCCCGCTGAAATTCATGATCTACTTTTTGATCGTGGTGACGGTCGGCGGCTCCTCCAGCATCACCGGGCCGTTTCTGGCGTCGCTATTGCTCGGCATCGGCGACGTCGCCGGCAAATATTACGTGCCGAAGCTCGGGCCGTTCGTGATCTACACCATGATGATCGTGATCCTGATCTGGCGTCCGAACGGCCTGTTCGGCCGTACCGCCGCCCGCTGAGCGTGCCCATGACCGCGCAAGCCGATGTCGGACACCACGCCAGGCGACACGCGCGCTGGCACTGGAGCGAAATCGCGTTCTGGATTCTCGCACTCGCTTGCGCGTTCCTGTTTCCGTCGCGCTATCTGATCATGACCGATATCGTGCGGCTGGCCTTGTTTGCGCTCTCGCTCGATCTGATCCTGGGCTATGCCGGGATCGTATCGTTAGGCCACGCGGCGTTCTTCGGCGTCGGCGCCTATTCCGCAGGCCTGCTCGCGCTGCACGGCACAATCACCGAGCCGGTGATGGCCCTGGTCGCGGCCGGTCTTGTCGCGACGATGGTTGGCTTTCTCACCAGCTTCCTGGTGATCAGGGGCGCCGACCTGACCCGCCTGATGGTGACACTGGGGATTGCACTGCTGCTGGAGGCGCTGGCGGAGCGGTTTTCCAACATCACCGGCGGCACCGATGGGCTGCAGGGCATCGAGATGCAGCCGATCCTGGGCCTGTTTGCGTTCGACATGTTCGGCAAGGTCGGCTTCTTCTACTGTCTCGCCGTGCTGTTTTTTCTATTCCTGCTGGCGCGGCGGGTCGTGCACTCCCCGTTCGGGCTGTCGCTGCGTGCCATCAGGAACAACCCGCTGCGCGCCGCGGCCATCGGCATCCCCGTCAACAAGCGCCTGATCGCCGTCTACACGCTCGCCGCTTTCTATGCGGGGATCGCGGGCGCCCTGTTCACCCAGAGCACGGCGCTGGCCTCGCTCGACGTGTTCTCGTTCGAGCGCTCGGCCGACCTGATGCTGGTGCTGGTGATCGGCGGCACCGGCTATCTGTACGGCGGACTGATCGGCGCGGTGGTGTTTCGGATGCTGCAGGAGGTGTTTTCGACGATCACGCCGCAATACTGGCAGTTCTGGATCGGCCTCGTGCTGGTGGTGATCGTACTGGTCGGCCGGGCGCGCCTGCACCGCTGGGCGCTGTGGGCGCCGAACCTCATCATCCGGCAGCTCGGCGGGCGAAAGGCCATCGTTGCGGTTCCCGAAAGCGACGCGCCATGACGACAGCGCTGGAAACCAGGGGGCTGGAAAAGCACTTCGACGGCCTCAGAGTTACCCGTGACCTTTCGCTCAGGATCGAGCAGGGCGCTCGCCACGCGCTGATCGGCCCGAACGGGGCCGGCAAGACCACCGTCATCAATCTCTTGACCGGCGTGCTCAAGCCCAATGCCGGGCGCATCCTTTTGGATGGCAACGACATCACCGATCTGCCCGTACATACGCGGGTGCTGCGCGGGCTGTCGCGCACCTTCCAGATCAACCAGCTCTATGCGGACCTCACCCCGCTCGAGACCATTGGTCTGGCGGTGTCGGAGCGGCTCGGCCGCGGCGGCGACTGGTGGCGGCGGATGGGCACGCGCGACGACGTCAACGCCGAGATCGCGGAAAATCTCGCCCGCTTCCATCTGCTCGATGTCATGAACGACCTGACGGCGACGTTGCCTTATGGCAAGCAGCGCTTGCTGGAGATCGCGGTAGCGATTGCCGCCAGGCCGCGCGTGCTTTTGCTGGATGAGCCCGCCGCCGGCGTTCCCGAAAGCGAACGTCACGATATTCTGGCGGCCGTGTCAGCCTTGCCACGCGACGTCACGGTGCTTCTGATCGAGCACGACATGGATCTGGTATTTAGTTTTGCCGACCGCATCTCGGTGCTCGTCAGCGGCGCGCTGCTCACCGAAGGTCCGCCGGACCAAGTGGCGCGCGACCCGCGGGTGAAGGCGGTCTATCTCGGCGAGGCCGCCGATGCCTGATCTGCTCACCATCGATAATTTGCGCGCAGGCTACGGCGAAGCGGTGGTATTACCCAACATGTCACTGCGCCTGGCCGACGGACAGGTGCTGGCGCTGTTGGGCCGCAATGGCACCGGCAAGACCACGCTGATCAACTCGATCGTCGGCGTCACCCGCCGTTTCGGCGGAACCATCAGCCTTGGCGGGCTGGATATTACGGGGATGCGCGCCGATCAGCGGGCCCGGGCGGGTATCGGCTGGGTGCCGCAGGAGCGCAATATTTTCCGCTCGCTGACGGTGGAAGAGAACATGACCGCGGTGGCGCAGCCGGGGCCGTGGACGGTGGCAAAGGTCTATGAGATGTTTCCGCGGCTGAAGGAGCGCCGCAACAATTTCGGCAACCAGCTCTCGGGCGGCGAGCAGCAGATGCTGGCGATCGGCCGCGCGCTGACGCTCAATCCAAAGGTGCTGCTGCTGGACGAGCCGACCGAGGGGCTGGCCCCGATCATCGTCGAGGAGCTGTTGAAGGCGCTCGGCACCATCACCCGCGCCGGCGGTATTTGTTCTGTTATCGTCGAGCAGAACGCCCGAAAGATTCTGGGGCTGGCCGACCGCGTTGTGATATTGGAGCGCGGCACGATCGTTCATGACGCGGCAAGTGCCGCCCTGAAAGCCGATCCCGCGGTTCTCGAACGCTTTCTCGGCGTCTCGGGGGCTGCGGCACATTAGATAATTCTCGGGAGTGAAGACCATGCAAAGAACAAAAGCCCCATTCCGCGCCGACGAGGTCGGCAGCCTGCTGCGGCCGCCGAAGATCAAGGAGGCGCGCGCCAGACTGGAAAAGGGCGAGATATCAGCCGAGGATCTGCGCAAGATCGAGGACATGGAAATCGAAAAGGTCGTGCACAAACAGGCCTCGATCGGCTTGAAGCTTGCGACCGACGGCGAATTCCGCCGCTCCTGGTGGCATTTTGACTTTCTCGCGAAGCTGACCGGCTGCGAACTCTTCCACCCCGACACCGGCATCCAGTTCGCAGGCGTCGAGACCCGGCATGACGCGGTGCGGGTGATCGGCAAGCTCGATTTTCCCGACAATCATCCAATGCTCGACCATTTCAGGTTCCTGAAAAAGAAGTGCGAGACGGCACACGTCATGCCGAAGATGACGATACCCTCGCCGGCGGTGCTGCATTTCCGCGGCGGCCGCAAGTCGATCTCGAAAGATGTGTATCCCGATCTCGAAATCTTCTTCGAGGACCTCGCCAAGACCTATCGCAAGGCCGTCAAGGCGTTCTACGACGCCGGCTGCCGCTATCTGCAGTTCGACGACACCGTGTGGGCCTATCTCTGCTCGCAGGACGAATTGAAGAAAGCGCGCGAGCGCGGCGACAATCCGGATGGCCTGCAGGAAATCTACGCCCGCATGATCAATTATGCGATCGCCGAGCGGCCGGCCGACATGACCATCACCACCCATGTCTGTCGCGGCAATTTCCGCTCCACCTGGATTTCCTCCGGCGGCTACGAGCCGGTGGCGGAGACGATGCTGGCCGGCACCAATTACGACGGCTATTTCCTCGAATATGATTCCGAGCGCGCCGGCGGCTTCGAGCCGCTGCGCTACCTGCCGAGGGGCAACAAGGTCGTGGTGGTCGGCGTCATCACCTCCAAGAGCGGCGCACTCGAGAAAAAGGACGATATCAAGCGGCGGCTCGAGGAAGCCTCCAAATACGCGCCGCTGGAACAGCTTGCGGTGTCCCCGCAATGCGGCTTCGCCTCGACCGAAGAGGGCAACCTCCTCACCGAGGAAGAGCAGTGGGCCAAGCTCAAGCTCGCCGTCGATGTCGCTAATGAGGTGTGGGGGAAATAACAAATTCGCCTGCGGAGGGCGTATTGCCGAGTCCCGACGCGATTATTGTAGGTGCCGGTCCGGCAGGACTGGCGTGTGCCGTCACGATGCGCGGCGCCGGGCTCCGGGTTGTTGTGCTGGAAAAGGCCAATAACGTCGGCTCAGCGTGGCGACGCCATTACGACCGCCTTCACCTTCACACGGATCGTAACCGCTCCGGCCTGCCTGGCATGGTCATGCCACGGACCTATCCGTTGTATCCATCGCGCCAACAGATGGTTGAGTATCTCGAAAACTATGCAGCACGCCTTGATATCAAGCCGGTATTCAACACGACGGTGTCACGCATCCGGCGCAACGGCACGCAATGGTGCGTAGATACTGGTCAGGACCCGATTTCCGCATCCGTTGTGGTCGTGGCGACGGGAATAGCCGACGCGCCATATCGTCCTTCATGGCCGGGTTCGGAAATTTATCGGGGCGCGGTGGTCCACAGCAGCGATTACCGCAATCCCGTGCCGTATGCGGGAAAGCGGGTGCTCGTGGTCGGTTTTGGCAATTCGGGCGGAGAGATCGCTCTGGATCTGGCGAATGCGGGCGTCAATGTCGCGCTCGCGGTCCGCAGTGCCGTTCAGATCTTGCCGCGCGATCTCCTCGGCTTTCCGATTCTGGCCTGGGCGATCCTGTACCGGCGCTTGCCGGCGCGTTTGGTCGATTTCATCAACGCGCCGATATTGCGCCTTGCTGTCGGTCCGATCGAAAAGCTGGGATTGCGCCGGGCTGCTAAAGGACCGCGCCGGATGGTGGAAGAGGATGGACGGGTGCCGTTGATCGATGTCGGCACGCTGGACAAGATCAGGGACGGCTCGATCGGGATATGCGGCGGAATCGATCGCCTGACCGCCGATGGCGTCGTCTTCGTCGACGGCAGCGCCGAAAAATTCGACGCCATTATTCTTGCGACCGGCTTCCGTCCCGACCTGCGCCAATTGACGCCCGATGTGGCGGGCGTGTTCGACAAGCATGGAATGCCGCTTGTGACGGGCCGGGCGACGGCCGTGCCCGGGCTCTATTTCTGCGGCCAGATCACCTCGCCAACCGGACAGCTGCGGGAAATCGGACTGGAAGCCCGGCAAATCGCGCATGCCTCCGGAAGCTATATCGCGGCGCATTCTCAATTCGCCGCCAGATAGACCTCGCCGGACAGCACCGAACGTTTCATTCCCTCATTCCCCCGGTGGGCAGAAGATGGTAGGAAGCGCGCCCCATCCGCCGCTGCCCACCAGCCCGGCCCAAACCCTCGGCCCGATGAAGAACGACCAAATCCTGAGTCAGATCGTCGAGTTCTGCCGCCAGGCCGATATGGCGGAGTCGACGTTCGGCCGCCGCGCTGTCAACGACGGCAAGCTGGTGCACCGGCTGCGCGAGGGCAAGCGCATCACCATCGACACCCTCGACCGGATCCAGGCCTATATTGCCGCGGCGATGCCAGGCGGGGTGCCACCGCCGCGCGGGCTCGAAGTGCCGCCGGAAAAGCGCGATCCCCGCGGCAATTTCCGGTTCTTCGAGAACCGGCAGAAATACCTGCTGTTCGTGCATACCTGCAGCGAAAAGCGGGTGATTGCCGAGCGGGTGACGCTGGAACTCGGCAGCATCCACCCTCGGCCGCCGGCGCTGCGGGTGTTCGACGCCGGCGTCGGTGACGGCACCGTGCTGGCGCGGGTGATGCGCTCGATGCACGGCCGCTTTCCCCACATGCCCTTCTATATTGCCGGCAAGGAACTCAGCCTGGAGGATGTCCGACTGACGCTGGACAAGGTGCCGGACCGCCTGTTCGAGCACCCGGCGACGGTTTTTGTCCTCACCAACATGTATTACGCCGAGGCGCCCTGGCTGACGCCGGCCTCGCCCGCGGCGGCTGCAGGCATGATCTGGCACGAGGTGGCACTGCGGGGGGCCTCCTCGGGCGAATTCGAGGTCCAGATCGCCGAACTCGGCCCCTTTCTGGAGCAGAACTGGCGCGCCAATGTCAGCCCGCGCTCGGGCATGCCGGTCTATGAGCGGCCGGTCGCGATCGTGCTGTACCGGGAAGACCACCGCTTCTTGCTCGACCAGATCATCCCGCGCGCCGGTCGAATCGAAGCCAATTTCGACCTGATCATCGCTTCCCAGCCTTACCGGGCCAAATCCTCGGTCAATTTCCGCGCCAAACGCATTATTGCGCCGCTGGCGCGGGCACTACGGGCCGGGGGCCGTTTGATAGGAATTCACTCTCATGGCCAGGATCCCGGCATGGAGATCATCCAGGCGGTATGGCCCGGAGAAAATCCTTTCGCAGTGAGCCGTCATGAGCTATTGCGCGCGGTGAAATACGAGCTGGGTTCGGCCGCACGCGACCTCAACTTTAATGCCTATGCCGATAACCGTTCGATCTTCCGCTATGATATGGAAGCCCTGCCAAATGAGGTCACCGGTTCGATCGGAACCTCGACAGCCTTTGCAGCATGGAACGCGGCGGTGTATGTCGCCCAGATTGAAGAGGACCGGTTGACGGAAGTGACCCAGAGCGGCCGTACTCTCGATGCCGCCAGAGAGGTTCTGCGCAAGCATAACGGGCTCTGGTTCTACGACGAATCCTACGTCATCTCGCGCCGTCGCGACTGACATTTCAGGACACATTTCAAGGAACCGCCGAGGTCAGGCGGAAAAAGGGGTTGGTTGATGCGCGCGTCTTATCTGTTCACCTCAGAGTCGGTTTCCGAAGGTCATCCGGACAAGGTCTCGGACCAGATCTCCGATGCGATCCTCGATGCCTTCATCGAAAAGGACGTCAAGCTCGGAATCGCCGACGATAGTCTGGTCAATACCAGGCTCGGCTGCGAGACGCTTTGCACCACCAACAAGATCGTGATCGCGGGCGAAGGCCGCGGCCAGCTGTTCCGCACCATCCACGGCGTCTCGGTCGTCGACCGCGAACTGATCAGCCAGATCGCCCGCGGCGTGGTCAAGGATATCGGCTACGACCAGAACGGCTTCTCTTATCACGGCGCCGACATCGAGGTGCTGCTGCATGGCCAGTCGCCCGACATTGCGATGGGCGTCGATGCCAAGAAAAAGAAGAGCGGCGAAGAAGAGGGCGCCGGCGACCAGGGCATGATGTTCGGCTACGCCTGCAACGAGAGCGAAGTGTACGAGAAGGGCACCTATATGCCGGCGCCGATTTTCTTCGCGCACAAGATCCTGAAGGTGCTGTCCGAGAAGCGCCGCAACGGCCAGCTATTCGACCTGCAGCCCGACGCCAAGAGCCAGGTGACCGTGAAATACGTCAACGGCAAGCCGGTCGGCTGCACCAAGGTCGTGGTCTCGACCCAGCACAACGAGAAAAGCCGCAACGGCAAGAAGTACTCGCCCGGCCTGATCAAGGAAATGATTGCCAATGAGGTCGAGTCGGCGCTGCCGAAGGGCTGGATGCCGCAAAAGTCCTCCGACTTCCTGGTCAACCCGACCGGCAATTTCGTGGTCGGCGGTCCCGATGGCGATTGCGGCCTCACCGGCCGCAAGATCATCGTCGACACCTATGGCGGCTATGCGCCGCATGGCGGCGGCGCTTTTTCAGGCAAGGACCCGACCAAGGTCGATCGTTCGGCCGCTTATGCGGCGCGCTATCTCGCCAAGAACGTGGTGGCGGCCGGCTTCGCCGAACGCTGCACCATTCAGGTCGCCTATGCGATCGGCGTTGCCGACCCGATGTCGGTATTGGTAGACACCCACGGCACCGGCAAGGTCGACGAGAAGAAGCTCGAAAAGGTGTTGCCGGAAATCTTCCGGCTGACGCCGACCAATATCCGCCGCTCGCTGAAGCTGAACCGTCCGATCTATCGCCGCACCGCGGCCTACGGCCATTTCGGCCGCGCGCCGGAAAAGGATGGCGGCTTCTCGTGGGAAAAAACCGATCTCGCCGACGCGCTGAAGCGCGCGGTGTGAATTTTTACCTCTCCCCGCATGCGGGGGAGCTCGCCACGTCTTAACGGCGGGTGAGGGGAGGCGTGCAAGCGAGGAGCGCAAGGGCGCAAACCGCCACAAAGCGTCCAGTTTCGTTTCGTACCGATACGTCCAAATTCATTCGTTCAGGGAAATCACATGACCGCCACCGCCAAGAAGCCCGCCTTCACCGATTATATCGTCAAGGACATCTCGCTCGCCGAATTCGGCCGCAAGGAAATCTCGCTGGCCGAGACCGAGATGCCCGGCCTGATGGCGACGCGCGAGGAATATGGCCCCAAGCAGCCCCTGAAGGGCGCGCGTATCGCCGGCTCCCTGCACATGACGATCCAGACCGCGGTCCTGATCGAAACGCTGGCGGCCCTCGGCGCCGACATCCGCTGGGTCTCCTGCAACATCTATTCGACCCAGGACCATGCCGCGGCCGCGATCGCAGCCGCCGGCATTCCCGTGTTCGCGGTGAAGGGCGAGAGCCTCGGCGAATACTGGGACTATACCGCAAAGCTGTTCGACTGGCACGGCGGCGGCACGCCCAACATGATCCTCGACGACGGCGGCGACGCCACCATGCTGGTGCATCACGGCCTGCGCGCCGAGAAGGGCGACGTCAAGTTTCTCGACAAGCCGGAATCGGAAGAAGAGGAAGTGTTCTTCGCGCTGATCAAGAAGCTGCTGAAGGAAAAGCCGAAGGGCTGGTTCGCCGAGATCGCCAAGAACATCAAGGGCGTCTCGGAAGAAACCACCACCGGCGTGCACCGGCTCTACAACATGGAGAAGGAAGGCAAGCTGCTGTTCCCGGCGATCAACGTCAACGACAGTGTGACGAAATCGAAGTTCGACAATCTCTATGGCTGCCGCGAATCGCTGGTCGACGGCATCCGCCGCGGCACCGACGTGATGATGTCGGGCAAGGTCGCGATGGTCGCGGGCTTTGGCGACGTCGGCAAGGGTTCGGCCGCCTCGCTGCGCCAGGCCGGCTGCCGCGTCATGGTGTCCGAGGTCGATCCGATCTGCGCGCTGCAGGCGGCGATGGAAGGCTATGAAGTCGTCACCATGGAAGACGCCGCGCCCCGCGCCGACATCTTCGTCACCGCCACCGGCAACAAGGACATCATCACCATCGAGCACATGCGCGCGATGAAGGACCGCGCCATCGTCTGCAACATCGGTCACTTCGACAACGAGATCCAGATCGCGCATCTGCGCAACCTGAAATGGACCAACATCAAGCCGCAGGTCGACGAGATCACCTTTCGCCGACGGCAAGCGGATGATCCTGCTGTCGGAAGGCCGCCTGGTGAACCTCGGCAACGCCATGGGCCATCCGTCATTCGTGATGTCGGCCTCCTTCACCAACCAGACGCTGGCGCAGATCGAGCTGTTCGCCAACAACAAGGACGGCAAATACGAGAAGAAGGTCTACGTGCTGCCGAAGTCGCTGGACGAGAAGGTGGCGCGGCTGCACCTGTCGAAGATCGGCGTGAAATTGACAAAACTGCGCCCCGACCAGGCCGACTATATCGGCGTCAAGCCGGAAGGCCCGTTCAAGGCGGATCATTACCGGTATTGAGGTTTAACACCGTCATTCCGGGATGGTCCGAAGGACCAGACCTCAGATGTGCAATTGCACATCGGGGAATCTCGAGATTCGGGGTTCGCTCGCCTTGCTCGCGCCCCGGAATGACAATGTTTTTCGTCATGCCCGGCCTTGTGCCGGGCATCCACGTCTTTAGAGTCGAATTAACAAAGTCGTAGGTGGCCGGGACGAGCCCGGCCGTGACGGCAAGACAAAGCAGGGCTCGGAGACCACCATGGCATCAGAACATTTCGACGTGCTGATCGTCGGCGCCGGGCTGTCCGGCATCGGCGCGGGTTTTCACCTGCAGCAGAAGTGCCCCGGCAAGAGCTACGCCATTCTCGAGGGCCGCGACTGCATCGGCGGCACCTGGGACCTGTTCCGCTATCCCGGCATCCGCTCCGACAGCGACATGTTCACGCTCGGCTATTCGTTCAAGCCGTGGACCGAGCCGAAGGCGATCGCGGACGGGCCTCGGATCCTGAACTACGTCCGCGAGACCGCCAGCGAGAACGGCATCGACAAGAAGATCCGCTTCAACCATCGGGTCAAGCGGGCGTCGTGGTCGACGCCGGATGCACGCTGGACGGTAGAGGCCGAGCGCAGAGTGGGCGAGGGCGGCACCGAAATCGTACGCTTCACCTGCAATTTCCTGTTCATGTGCTCGGGTTATTACAAATACGAGGCAGGCTACACGCCGGAATTTTCGGGCCGCGAAAATTTCGCCGGCCGCATCGTGCATCCGCAGAAATGGACCGATGACATCGACTACGCCGGCAAGAAGGTGGTGGTGATCGGTTCGGGCGCCACCGCGGTGACGCTGGTGCCGGAAATGGCCAAGCAGGCGGCGCACGTCACCATGCTGCAGCGCTCGCCGACCTATGTGGTGTCGCGCCCGGCGCAGGACCCGGTCGCCAACAAATTGCGGGCACGGCTGCCGTCAAAACTCGCCTATCATCTGATCCGCTGGCGCAACGTGCTGTGGGGGATGTATTTCTTCCAGCTCTCGAGGCGCAAGCCGGCGCGGGTCAAGCAACTGATCCTCGGCGGCGTCAGGATGGCGCTCGGTCCCGACTACGACATCGCAACCCATTTCACGCCGCGCTACAATCCCTGGGACCAGCGGCTGTGCCTGGTGCCCGACGGCGATCTGTTCAATGCGATCAAGGAAAAGCGCGCTTCCGTCGTCACCAAGGAGATCGACAGCTTCACCAAGAACGGCATCCGGCTGCAGGACGGCAGCGAACTCGAAGCCGATATCATCGTCACCGCGACTGGTCTCGTCCTGCAGGTGCTTGGCGGCATGGACGTCAGCGTCGACGGCCGCGCCATCGATTTTTCCAAAACGCTGAACTACAAGGGCATGATGTATTCGGACGTGCCCAATCTGGCGTCCTCGTTCGGCTATACCAACGCGTCGTGGACGCTGAAATGCGACCTGACCTGCGAGTATGTCTGCCGGCTGGTCAATTACATGGACCGGCATGGCTACAAGCAATGCATGCCGCACAATGTCGATCCCTCGATCACTGAATTGCCGTCGCTGGATTTCTCCTCCGGCTATGTGCAGCGTTCGATCGCAAAAATGCCGAAGCAGGGCTCGAAGCGGCCGTGGCGACTCTATCAGAACTACGCGCTCGACATCGTCACGCTGCGCTACGGCAAGGTCGACGACGGGGTGATGCTGTATTCATGAGCGCATAGCGGCCGGCTATCGCCATCACAGCCAAACGATATTTTATCTTCTCGACCATTTGCTCCATCGTCGCGGCATGGGCCACGCGGATCAGCCGTGTGCCCTCTGCAACAAAAGGAGAATGGCAATGTTGAATCTGAAGTCGCTGGTTGCGGTTGCCGCGATCAGTACCGCGGCGATGATGTCGATTGCGCAGGCCGCCGGCCAACCCGGCCGCAAGACCGTCCACCAGCCGAAAATCATCGTTAGCGAGAAGGTTCGCGGCAGCCATGCGGAAGTCGGGACTACCGCTCCGGGCGCGTCCTATGAGGGTACCCGCGGCCTGTCCGCGCCCGCCGGCCGCTCTTAGTGATCAGCCTCCTGTGCCGGCCGCCCGGGATTGGCGTGCGTCCTGACGCCGCTATGCGTTGTTTCGCGTATTCGCGCCTTTCCCCGAATTGGCCATCGTGGCGAAACGGTTAACACCCTATTAATCGGTCAATCCTAGGCTGGGCGGTCGAGCTACCTGACCGCATGAGAAAGCCCATGGACGCCCAGAGAATTGCCGTCGATGCCGTGGTTGCGCTGACCGATTGCGACCGCGAGCAGGTCGCAGCCCTCATCCGCAGGCTTTATCTCGCCGGCGTGAGGGATCCCAAGCGCCTGACTTTCAAGGGTCTGCAGGCGATGGCGCATGGCTGAGGGCCGGCCTTAGAACCAACAGACAGGCGTCATCATCGGGCTTGACCCGACGATTCACGTCTTACCCTCTTGCTGGGCAAGCTGAATCCAACGACTGTTTCGCCGTTGACAGGTTCGACGCCGAGCCGGTCTGGTTGCGTGGATGACTTCTGGATATTGCCTGATATTTCCGCACGCGCGGGTCGCGGCTACGTCGCCCATTAATGCGCATGGTTAACGGATTGTGAATTTCTGCGTAGTTCTACGGAGGCGGGTGCAATTTCCGACACAAAAAGGGGCCCAAAAGGGGGTCTTGGGGCCCTGATTTTCGCGTTGAGCGCTGAAAGCCGTTAAGCCGCCGCCTTGCCGATCGAAACCTTGAGGGTACCGACGCCGTCGACCCCGCATTCGATCTTGTCGCCGGGCGACAGCGCCGCGACGCCGGCCGGCGTCCCTGTCATGATGATGTCGCCGGCCCCGAGCGAGACCTGCTGCGAGAGCTGCCAGATGATTTCCGGCACGCTCCAGATCAATTCGGTCAGGTCGCCCTTCTGCCGTTCGGTGCCGTTGACTGAGAGCCAGATCTTGCCTTTTGCAGGGTGGCCGATCTTCGCCGCCGGCTGCAGCGCGCCGCAGGGCGCCGAATGGTCGAAGGATTTGCCGATCTCCCACGGCCGCTCCTTCTTGCGCGCAGCCAGTTGCAGGTCGCGGCGCGTGAGGTCGATGCCGACGCCGTAGCCGTAGACATGGTCGAGCGCCTTGTCGGCTGGAATATTGAGGCCGCCGCCCTTCATCGCCACGATCAGTTCGACTTCGTGATGCAGGTCCTTGGTCAGCGGCGGGTAGGGGACAGTGGCGCCGTCAGGCTCGATCATGTCGGGGTGCTTGGCGAAGAAAAACGGCGGCGCCCGCTCGTCATTTCCCATCTCCCGGATGTGCTCGAGATAATTGCGCCCGACGCACCAGATGCGGCGCACCGGAAACGATTTTGATTCTCCGGCGACCGGGATCGAAGCCTGCTTGGGTGCGGGAATGACGAAGGAGGCGCTCATGAAAGGCTCTCGGCGGGTTTGCGGACAAAACTCGTTATAGCACTACGCGGTTGCGATGATCGGCGCCAGCGTGAGGGGACCTGCGTCGCGGTGCTGGATGCGGAAGAACGACGCATAGCGGCCGCCGCGGCGCAACAGATCGTCATGCCGTCCGCGCTCGACGATCTCGCCGCTCTCGACCACCAGGATGGCGTCGGCGTGCATGATGGTGTGCAGGCGATGGGCGATGACGATGGTGGTGCGGTTCTGGCAGAGATGCTCGATCGCTTCCTGAACCTGCTGTTCGGATTCCGAATCAAGTGCAGCGGTCGCTTCATCGAGCAGGATGATCGGCGCATTCTTGATCAGCGCGCGCGCCACCGCGACGCGCTGGCGCTGGCCGCCGGATAGCTGCGTGCCGTGTTCGCCGACCGGCGTGTCGTAGCCGAGCGGAAAGCCCATGATAAACTCGTGCGCGCAGGCCGCTTTCGCGGCGGCCACGATCTCGTCCTCGGTGGCGCCGACCTTGCCGAAGGCAATGTTGGCAGCGATGGTGTCGCGGAACAAAAAGACGTCCTGTCCGACATAGGCGGTCTGCTGGCGCAGTGATCGCCGCGACACCGTTGCAATCGACTGTCCGTCGATCAGGATGTCGCCTTCGCTGGCGTCATAGAATCGCAGCAGCAACGCCAGCACCGTCGATTTGCCTCCGCCGGAGGGGCCAACCAGGGCGGTGACCTTGCCGGGCTCGGCGACAAAGTTCATCCGGCTGATGACCGGCTCGTTCGGACGGTAGGCAAAACTCACGTCGCGCAATTCGACCCGCGCATCGGTCAGCTTCAATGCCGGCTTGTCGTCGTCGAGGGGCTCGCTGGAAGGGCTGTCGACGATCTCCAGCAATTTACGGGCACCGATCAGGTTGCTGTTCAATTCGATGTTGAGCCGCGCCAGCCGCTTGGCCGGCTCATAGGCCATCAGGAACGCGGTCAGGAACGAGAAAAACTGGCCCGGCGTGGCGCCCATCGCGACCACGCTGTAGCCGCCATACATCAAACCGCCGGCGACCGCGAACCCGCCCAGGGTTTCCATCAGCGGGCTGGAACGGTTGGAAACCCGCGCCATCTTGTTGGCGTTGCGCTCGACCGCGGTGATGCTGGCGTCGATCCGCTCGCGCATGGTCTGTTCGAGGGTGAAGGCCTTGACGGTGCGAATGCCCTGCAGCAATTCCTGCATGGTTTCGAGAATATCGGCGGTGCCGGTGAACTGGTTGTGTGCGAGTCCCTTGATGCGCTTGACCAGCTTGCGCAGTACCAGCATGGCCGGCGGCGCCACCGCGAATCCGAGCAGTGCCATATACGGATCCTGCATCAGCATGACGGCGACCAGCCCGATCAGCAGCAGCAGGTCGCGTCCGAGCGCATTGATCAGGAGGCTGAGCACCTGCGTGACGGAGGTGGCGCCCGATGTCAGGCGCGCAAGAAATTCCGACGAGTGGCGTTCCCCGAAGAAAGCGACGCTTTCGTTCATCAGCTTGGCGAACAGCCGGCGCTGGTTGTTGGCCAGAATGGCGTTTGAGATTTTCGACAGGATCACCTGGTGACCGTAGGTCGCCGCGCCCTTGAGGATGAAGATCAGGACGGTTACCCCCGACAGCAGTGCGATGCCGGGCACATCCTTGTCGACATAGGCCTTGTTGATAACCTGGCCGAGGATATAGGCCGAACCTGCGGTTGCCCCCGCCGAGACCCCCATCAGCACAAAGGCGAGCAGATAGCGCCGCCAATAGGCGGCACCCTGTTCCGTGATCAGGCGGCGAATCAGGATCGCCGCGCCGTAGGGGTCGTCAGTGATTTTCTTCGGAAGTTCGGTCATCCGCGTTCCATTGACGGCGCTGGCATATACCCGCGCGTCAGGGCTGCTGCGAGACGAACTCCTTGCCCGCTATATCAGGGTTTTTCAAGCCAAAATGAGGACTTGCACCGGATGAGATTTTAGGCCGAAGCGGCGTGCTGAAGTTCGCCCCGGCGCTCGCGGAACAATTTCTCTTCCCAGGCCAGCGCGTGCCTGGCGATGGTTTCGAGATTATCGTATTGCGGCGTCCAGTCCAGCATGCTGCGGATACGGCCGGTGTCGGCGATCATGGTCATGATATCGCCGGGACGGCGCGGAGCATATTGAACCGCAAAATTGCGCCCGGAGACCCGCTGCACCGCGTCGATGGTCTCCAGCACGGAGTAGCCGCGGCCGTAGCCGCAATTGAGCGTCACCGAATTGCCGCCACCACGCAGATAGGACAGCGCGGCGCGATGGGCCTGCGCCAGATCGCTGACATGGATGAAATCCCGGATGCAGCTTCCGTCCGGCGTCGGGTAGTCGGTCCCGAACACGTCGATCTGCGCGCGCTGGCCGGTGGCCGCCTCGACCGCGATCTTCAGCAGATGCGTCGCGCCGACGGTGGCAAGGCCGATGCGCGCCAAGGGATCGGCGCCCGCGACGTTGAAGTAGCGCAGCACGACATAGTTCATGCCGTGCGCGGAGGCGGTGTCATGCAGCATGATCTCGGTCATCAGCTTCGAGGAGCCGTAAGGCGACAGCGGCCGCGTCGGCGCATGTTCGGGCACCGGCACCTGTTCCGGATTGCCGTAGACCGCAGCCGTCGATGAAAAGATGAAGCGCTTGACGCCGGATTTTACCGCCGCGTTGAGCAGGCTGCGCGTGGTCATGGTGTTGTTGCGGTAATAGCCGAGCGGATCGCGCATTGAATCCGGCACCACCACCGAGCCGGCGAAGTGAATGATGCTCTCGACACCATGCGCAGCGATCACGCCCTCGACGAGGTTTTCGTCCCCGGCGTCGCCGATGAACAGCGGCACGCCTTCGGGCAGAAGAGGCGGAGAATCCGGTGGACAGGTTGTCGATCACGACAACGCTTTCGCCGGCTTCCACCAGCGCTTGAACCATGTGACTTCCGATATAGCCGGCGCCGCCGGTGACAAGCACAGTCATGAGCTAACCCGTCTCCCTATTTGGGGACGACGCTAGCCGTGGCGCGGTGAAGGGTGGGTTTCGGCGTCAGCCAACTGGCCACTATGCTTAATGTTGCGTATAGCAATTCTCGCGAAACGGAGCCCGGCGTGGCAATCGAGAACATTTCCGCTGACAATCTGCAGCTGATCGTGCCGAATCTGCACCGGCGCTATTCCGGCGTCACCACGACCAACCGCATGGTGGCGCCGAAACTCGCGAAGATGTTCCATGCGGCATGGCTCGGTCCCGATGCGCCCGACGGCATCGCGCGCATCGGTTTTGCTGATCTCCTGAAATTGTGGCGCCGTCGCAGCCCCTTGGTCTGGCATGCCCGGCGCAACAACGAGATGATCGCAGGCGTATTGCTGCGCTCGCTCGGCTGGCCGTTGAAACTGGTGTTCACCTCCGCAGCGCAGCGGCACCACAGCTGGATCACGCGCTGGCTGATCAGGCAGATGGACGCGATCATTGCCACCAGCGAGATCTCGGCGTCATTTCTCAAACGTTCGGCAATGGTGATTCCGCACGGCGTCGATACGGATGTTTATGTGCCGCCCTCGAATCGCGCGGCGGCGTTTGCGGAATCCGGGTTGCCGGGCCGCTACGCGATCGGATGCTTCGGCCGGGTGCGCGCGCAAAAAGGCACCGATGTATTTGTGGACGCGATGTGCCGGCTGCTGCCGCACTACCCCGACTTTACCGCGGTTATCGTCGGGGCGATCATGCCCGAGCAATCGACCTTCGCAGACGATCTGAAAAAGCGCATCGCGGCGGCGGGCCTGCCTTCTCGCATCGTCATTACAGGCGAATTGCCGATCGAGGAGGTGCAGCGCCGGTACCAGCGGCTGACGATCTATGCCTTCACCTCGCGCAACGAGGGCTTTGGACTGACGCTGATCGAGGCAATGGCGGTGGGAGCCGCGCTGGTGGCGTCGCGCGCCGGCGCGGCCGAGCTGGTGGTCGAGGATGGCGTCACCGGCGTGCTGACGCCGCCTGGTGACGTCGATGCGCTGGCCGCGGCGCTGGAGCCGCTGATGCGCGATCCGGCTGCGGCGGCCCTGATGGGCGAGCGGGGCCGCGCGCGGGTGCTGGCGAAATTCAGCCTGGATGCGGAAGCCAGCCGGATCGCGGAAGTCTATCGGTCGCTGATACCGTCATCCTGAGGTACGAGCCTGACGGTGCACTTGCGCCGTCAGCTTGAGCGAGCCTTGGAAGGATAACAAAGGAAGGTGCAAGCGGCGATCCTTCGAGGCGCGCGAGAGCGCGCACCTCAGGATGACGACACCTTTTCGGCCAGGATATCGGCGACAAACGCGTCGAGGTCGCCGCCTTTGAACAGGAACCCCGGCAATCCCGCCGCCTGCGCCGCCTCGATATCGGTCGGGCGGTCGCCGATGACAAAACTGCCTTCGCGCCGCACCGGCCAATGTTGCATCAGGTCGAGGATCATGCCGGGGCTCGGCTTGCGCCAATGGTGGTCTTCGAGATAGCCGGCGACCGATCCGTCGGGATGATGCGGGCAATATCTGATGTCGTCGATCCGCGCGCCCTGGGCGGCGAGCTCAGTGCACATCCAGTCGTGCAGGGTGTTGAGCTCGGGCTCGGTAAAGAAGCCGCGCGCCACGCCGGATTGATTGGTGAAGAAGAAGACAAGGTAGCCGGCGTCGTTGAGCCTGCGGATCGCCTTCGCCGCGTTCGGCATCCAGCGAATCCGCTGCTGCGTGCCCATGTAGCCGTCGTCGTGGTTGATGACGCCGTCGCGGTCGAGAAAGGCCGCGGGCCTTGGCGCAGCGCGGCCGGAATCGGCGCCGCTCATTTCTTCGCAGGCGCGCGCATCATGGTCTGCTCGATCTCGTCGCAGATGCCATGCGCAATCGTGAGATGAATCTGCTGGATCAGCGGGGTGTCGTCGCTGGGCGCGACCAGGAGGTGATCGCACTGCGCGCCGAGTGCTTCGCCCTTGTTGCCGGTGAAGCCGATGGTGACCAGCCCGCGTTCCCGGGCCGCTCGCAGTGCCGCAAGAATATTCGGCGAGCGTCCGGAGGTGGAGAGCGCAAGCAGCACGTCGCCGCGTTGGCCGAGCCCCTCGACCTGCCGGGCGAACACTTGCTCAAAACCGTAGTCATTGGCAATCGCGGTCAGCGCTGAGGTATCGGTGGTCAGCGCGATCGCAGCGTAAGCGGGCCGGTTCTGCTTGTAGCGGCCGACGATTTCGGCGGCGATATGCTGGGCGTCGGCGGCGCTACCGCCATTGCCGATAATCAGCAATTTGTTGCCCGAGCGCAGCGCCGCGATAATGACGCCGGCGATCTTCCGCGCGGTGGCGCGCAGTGCCGCGTCCTGCGTTGCGCGCTCAAGCGTAGCGAGCGAAAGTCTTAAATGGGCTCCGATGGGATCGTTCGATTGCTGGCTCAAGACGCACCGTAGGGGTTGCAGACATCTCTGGTAATGATCGCGTCGCGGCTGTGCAAGCGCGCCACTTCAATGCGCAACGCGGGCTCCGGCGTCAGCCAGCACGCGCTCTGCGATATCGACCACGTCGGAGGCGGGAATATCGCGCATGCAGCGATGGTCGTTCATGGTGCAGACCGGGCGCTGGCAGGGCTGGCACGGCACCACGGTTTTGGTCTGGACCGTCGCCGCCAGGCCGTTGAGCGGCGCCCAGTGATAAGGGCTGGTGGGGCCGAAAATGCCCATGGTAGGCGTCCCCAGCGCGGCGGCGATGTGCATCAAGCCGGAATCGTTCGAGATCGCGACATCGGCCGCCGCCATTGCCAGAATGCCGTTGCGCAGATCAGTGCCGGCAAGGTCGCGCACCCGAGGTCCGCCTGCGGCCACGATTTCCGCGGCGAGTTGCCTTTCGCCGGGGCCGCCGACCACCCAGACATCCAGCCCGTGCTCGGCCAAAAGCCGGGCTGCTTCCGGGTAATAAGTCCAGCGCTTGGAGGCGCCGACTGAGCCCGGCGCCAGCGCCACGGCGCGGCCGGTGCCCAGCCCGTTGGTTTGCCGCCAGCGGCTTACTTCGCCGGCGGGAACCTTGAGCTGCGGCACCGGCCATTCCGGCGGCAGCGGCGAGCCGTCCGGCAGCGCCAGCGCGGCATTCTTGTCGATGAAGCGGGGCAGTGCCTTCTCGCCCCAACGCCATTTGTTGATCAGCCCGAACCTGGCCTCGCCGACGAAACCCACTCGGTCGGGAATACCGGCGAGCGCCGGGGCAATGGCTGATTTCCAGGTGCGGGGCAGCACCAGGGCGGTGCCGTAATTCCTTGCCCTTAGCTGCGCCGCCAAGCCCCATTGCTTGGTGACCGCGAGCCGGCTGCGCGGCAGGTCCGAGACGATCCCGGCGCGGACCCCCGGCATATAATCGACCAGCGGCGCACAGAGCGGGGTGGCGAGGAGATCGACCGGCCGGTTCGGCCAGCGCTGGTTCAGGACGCGCACGACCGAATGGCCGCGCACGAAATCGCCGATCCACATATAGGGAACGACCAGGATCGGGCGGGTGTCGTCCGGGTCCTCCATTGCCACCGAATTATCCGAATCAATGTTCATTCTTTAATGTTTCTTGCCGCTCGGCGCTTTCGATCCTGTCGGTAACGGCTCCTTGCTGCGGGGTAAAGCCGTCAAACAGGCTCCGCCGTCTTCACCACGGCAGATGACCCAAGTTGCCTGCGGGACGGGAGTGGGGCAAAGCTGCTTCGCACAATCATGGCAGGGAACGGCATGTTGCTGGTGACCGGGGGCGCCGGTTTTATCGGATCGAACGTCGTGGCCGCGTTGAACGATGCCGGCCGCGCCGACGTCGCGATTTGCGACGTGCTCGGCCATGACGGCAAATGGCATAATCTGGCCAAACGCCAGCTTGCCGATATCGTGCCGCCGGCGGAACTGCCGGACTGGCTAAAGGGCCGCAAGCTCGATGCCGTCATCCATCTCGGCGCCATTTCCGAAACCACCGCGACCGACGGCGATCTCGTGATCGAGACCAATTTCCGGCTGTCGATGCGCCTGCTCGACTGGTGCACGGCGCAGGCGACGCCGTTCATCTACGCCTCGTCGGCATCGACCTATGGCGATGGCGCGCAGGGTTTTCGCGACGATCAGTCGGTGGCTGCGCTGAAAGCATTGCGGCCGATGAACCTGTACGGCTGGAGCAAGCATCTCTTCGACATGGCGGTGGCCGAGCGCGCCGCCAGGAACGACAAGCTGCCGCCGCAATGGGTTGGGTTGAAATATTTCAACGTGTTTGGCCCCAACGAGTATCACAAGGGCGCGATGATGAGCGTGCTGGCGCGGCGCTTCGACGATATCAAAGCCGGCCGGCCGGTGCGGCTGTTCAAGTCGCATCGCGATGGCATCGCCGACGGCGATCAGCGGCGCGATTTCATCTATGTCGACGATGTCATGCGGGTGATGATGTGGCTGCTCTCGACGCCGTCGGTGAGCGGTATTTTCAACGTCGGGACCGGCAAGGCCCGCAGCTTCAAGGACGTGATGCTCTCGGCCTATGCTGCACTCGGCACCAGCCCGAATATCCAATATGTTGACATGCCCGAGCAAATTCGCGGCAGCTACCAGTACTTCACCCAAAGCGATGTCGATCGGCTGCAGCGCGCCGGTTATAACGGCGGCTTCACGGCGCTGGAGGATGCGGTTTTGGCTTATGTCAGTGGCTTCCTGAACCAGCCCGATCGTTTTCGCTGACGTCGCAACAGAGTACGAGTTCAGATGTTCGATTTTGACGCCCTGTCGCATGCGATTTCCGGCCAGACCGTGCTCTGCGTCGGCGACCTCATGCTCGACGAATTCGTCTATGGCGAGGTGTCCCGGATTTCGCCGGAAGCGCCGGCGCCTGTGATCGCCGTGCAGCGCTCCGAAACCAATATCGGCGGCGCCGGCAATGTTGCGCGCAACATCGCCTCGCTTGGCGCGCGCTGCATCTTCGTCGGCCTGATCGGCGAGGACGAGGCGGGCGCGAAACTGAAGGCCCTGCTTGCGCGGCAAAGCCTGATCGAAAGCGTGCTGGTTTGCGATTCAGCGCGGCCGACGACGCGAAAGGTGCGCTTCGTCTCCGAGCATTTCTCCACCCACATGCTGCGCGCGGACTGGGAACTGGCACAGCCGGCCTCCGCCGACATCGAGCAGAAACTGATCGACGCCATCCTGCCGCAGTTACCGCGCGCGAATGTCGTGTTGCTATCCGATTATGCCAAGGGCGTACTGACGGCGCGGGTGATCCGCAACGTCATCGACGCCGCGCGCAAGCTCGGCAAGCCTGTCGTCGTCGATCCCAAAAGCGCCAATTTTGCGATTTATCGCGGCGCGACGCTGCTCACCCCCAATCGCAAGGAGTTCGCGGAGGCGACCCGCAGCCGCGCCGATACCGTGGAGAATATTGCCGAGGCCGCGCAGGACGCGATCCAGCTTGCGGACTGCGAGGCCCTGCTGGTGACGCAGAGCGAGCACGGCATGACGCTGGTGCCGCGCAAGGGCGAGGCCATCCACGTGCCGGCGCATCCGGTCAAGGTGCGCGACGTCTCGGGCGCGGGCGACACGGTTGCCGCGATGCTCGCGGTTTCGCTCGCGGCGGGAGCCGATTGGGAGACGGCGCTGCGGATGGCGAATGCGGCAGCGGCGGTCGCGGTCGGCAAGAAAGGCACTGCAAGCGTGACGACAGCGGAATTGCGGCGAAAGATTCTTCCCCATGCGTTCCTTGCGGCCGAAGAAAAGATCATCGCGGCTGGCGGCGGCCTCGACGCGCACCTTGTGGAATGGCGGAAGGAAGGATTGCGCGTTGGATTCACCAATGGCTGTTTCGATATTCTGCATCCCGGCCACGTCAAGGTGCTGACCGCGGCGCGCGGCGCCTGCGACCGCCTGATTGTCGGCCTCAACAGCGACGCATCGGTGAAGCGGCTGAAGGGCGAGGGGCGTCCGGTCCAGGATGAGCGCGCGCGTTCGGAAGTTCTGGCGGCGCTGGAGGCGGTCGATCTCGTCGTCATCTTCGAAGAGGACACCCCGATCAAGCTGATCGCGCAGATCAAGCCGAATGTGCTGGTAAAGGGCGGCGACTATAGTCGCGAGCAGGTGGTCGGCCACGACATCGTCGAGGCCAGTGGCGGAGCGGTGCTGCTGGTCGAGGTGTTGCCCGGCTTCAGTACCACGTCGCTCGTCGATCGGGCGCGGAGAGGCAAGGCGTGAGTGCAGTGGCAAGAGAGTCGGTGCCGGCGTTGTTGTTGAGGCTGTGGCGCGATCCGGCCGCCTGGTCGGCCACGGTGGATATTTTCGCCATCCTGGTCGCCGCTTCGCTGCCCTGGTCGACGTCGCTGGTCGCGATCTTCGTGGTCGCGGTCGTCGTTTCGATGGCGCCGTTCCTCGACGTCAGGGCTTTCGTGCAATCGCTGAAACGTCCGATCGCTGCGCTGCCGATTGCGCTTTTCGTCCTCGCCGTCGTCGGAACGCTGTGGTCGAACGCACCATGGAGCGAACGGTTGTACGCGGTCGGCCCGGCCGCAAAACTGCTGATGCTGCCCTTGCTGTTCTATCACTTTGAACGCTCTGCGCGCGGCGTGCAGGTGTTGACGGCCTTTCTGGTGTCCTGCACGCTGTTGATGGTGATGTCGTGGATCGTCGCGTTCGATCCGAAGCTCGCGCTCAAGTCGGGGGCCGAATACGGCGTTCCGGTCAAAAGCTATATCGACCAGAGCCAGGAATTCGCGCTGTGCGCGGTGGTGCTGGCGTATCCCGTCATCACCCTCTTTCAAGCGAAAAGAACCTGGCCGGCGGCCTTGCTTGTCGCGGTCTCCCTGAGCCTGGTCGTCAACATGATATTCGTCAGCGTATCGCGGACGGCGCTGGTCACGATGCCGGTCATGCTGGCGGTCGTCGCCCTGCTTCACCTGAAATGGCGAAGCGTCGTCGCGATATTCTGCGCGGCGACGATATTGAGCGGGTTGGCATGGGCGACATCGCCCCAATTGCGCCGGACTACCGCAAAATTCCTGCTCGAGTATCAGAACTACAAGGAACGAAATCTCCCGACGTCGACCGGCTTGCGGCTGGTATTCTGGGAAAAATCGCTGCGGTTTATCTCGGAAGCCCCGATCGTTGGCCATGGCACCGGATCCATCCACGCGCTTTTCGAGGAGTCCGCCGTTAGCCAGTTCGGTGCGGCCGCCGAGGTCGTCGCAAATCCGCACAACCAGACCCTGAACGTCGCCATCCAGTGGGGCGCGCTCGGCATTGTCGTGCTATATGCGATGTGGCTGGTACATCTGCTGCTGTTTCTCGGCGAGGGGTTGGCCGCCTGGATCGGATTGATGGTCGTGGTGCAAAATATCTTCACCTCCTTGTTCAATTCTCATCTGTTCGATTTCAGCGAGGGGTGGATCTACGTCCTCGGCGTCGGCATCGCCGGCGGCATGCTGCTCGGGACACGCGCGCGCGAGGCGACATCGGGACCGCCAAGTTCCGTTAAACCATGACGGCTGGAATCGACGCGCGAGATCGGCTATCAGCAGCCGCGCAACCGCGCAGCCCCGATCTTGTTTGCTCCCGGCCGGCCAAATGACGCGTCTGTTGAATCTGAACTTGCGCAACCTGCTGATTGCGACGCACGACGCGCTCGCGACCACGCTGGCGGTTCTTATCAGCTTCTATCTGCGTTTCGAGGGCGACGCCTTTTTCGATCGGCTGCCGCTGCTGCTGCGCTTCCTGCCTTATTTCATCGCGTTTAGCGTAGTGGTCTGCTACGTCTTCAATCTGACCACCACGAAATGGCGTTTCATCTCGTTGCCGGACGCGCTGAATATTATTCGCGTGGCAAGCGTACTGACGCTGGCACTGTTAGTGATGGATTATATTTTTGTCACGCCCGACGTTCACGGCAAGCTGGGGGCGCCAAATCTTCAAACTCCGTTCTTTCTCGGCAAGATCACCATCGTTTTGTACTGGTTTCTCGAGGTGTTCTTCCTCAGCGCCTTGCGCTTTGCCTATCGCTATTTTCGCTATACGCGGGTGCGTCATCACGCCAAGGCGGAGGATGCGTCGCCGACGCTCTTGATCGGCCGCGCGGCGGACGCCGAAATTCTGTTGCGTGGAATTGAAAGCGGCGCGGTCAAGCGGATCTGGCCGGTCGGCCTGCTGTCGCCGTCGAGTTCCGATCGCGGCCAGTCGATCCGGAATATTCCGGTGCTCGGCGGGACCGACGATATCGAGGACGTGATCGCCGATTTTGCAAGGCGCAACAAGCCGATCGCGCGCGTGGTCATGACGCCGTCGGCATTCGATCCCGAGGCGCGCCCGGACGCCGTTCTGATGCGGGCGCGCAGGCTGGGGCTGATCGTCAGCCGGCTGCCGTCGCTGGAGAGCGGGGAGGCGCCGCGGTTGACGACGGTTGCGGTCGAGGACTTGTTACTGCGTCCCAGCGAAAACATCGACTACGCCCGCCTCGAAACCCTGGTCAAGGGCAAGTCGGTGATTGTCACCGGGGGCGGCGGTTCAATCGGCTCGGAGATTTGCGACCGGGTCGCGACCTTCGGCGCGGCGCGGCTGCTGGTGATCGAGAATTCGGAGCCAGCGCTCTATGCCGTCACGGAAGCGCTCGCGGCCCATGCCACCAGCGCCGCCATCGAGGGGCGGATTGCCGATATTCGCGATCGCGAGCGCATACTGCGGCTGATGATTGAATTCAAACCGGATATCGTGTTTCACGCGGCGGCCCTCAAACACGTTCCGATTCTGGAGCGCGACTGGAGCGAAGGGGTCAAGACCAACATTTTCGGTTCGATCAACGTCGCCGATGCGGCGCTCGCCGCGGGCGCCGAGGCGATGGTGATGATCTCGACCGACAAGGCGATCGAGCCGGTCTCGATGCTGGGGCTGACCAAGCGCTTTGCCGAGATGTATTGCCAGGCGCTCGATCATGAACTGGCATCCCGGGCGGGCGCCAAACCGCGGATGCGGCTGATTTCCGTGCGCTTCGGCAACGTGCTGGCCTCGAACGGGTCCGTGGTGCCGAAATTCAAGGCGCAGATCGAGGCGGGCGGTCCGGTGACGGTCACTCACCCCGAAATGGTCAGGTATTTCATGACCATCCGCGAGGCCTGCGATCTCGTGCTGACGGCGGCCACCCATGCGCTGGCGCCGATACGGCCGGACGTTTCGGTTTACGTGCTCAACATGGGCCAGCCGGTCAAGATCGTCGACCTTGCCGAGCGCATGATCCGGCTTTCCGGCCTGCAGCCGGGCCACGATATCGATATCGTGTTCACCGGCATGCGGCCCGGAGAACGGCTCAATGAAATCCTGTTCGCCAGCGAGGAGCCGACCGTCGAGATCGGTGTTGCCGGGATCATGGCGGCGAAACCCAACGAACCGCCGATGCAAGCGCTGCGGAACTGGATCGCGGCACTTGATCAGGCGATCGCCGGGGACGACCGTGCCACCATCAGGGCCGTCCTGAAGGATGCGGTCCCTGAATTCGGACCAAGCGCCGCCTGAAGGCCGCGCGAGGCCATTGCGAAAGCGATTGATGCGAAAGCCGGGAAAAGTCGTCATCGTCAGCCAGCATTATCCGCCGGATTCCAGCACGACCGCCGCCATCATCTCGGAGATAGCCGCACATCTGGCGAAGGAGGCCCCGGTCCTGGTGCTTTCGGGCACGCCTGGGTCCCTGGCAAGCGATGCCACGCTTTCGCAGCGGCCGACGGTGGTCGAAATCAAAAACCGGATACCGGCAAAAGCCGCGCTGGTCAGGCGCGCGGCAGCCGAAGCCGCCTTCACGATGCGCGCATTCCTGAGTTTGCTGGCGCGACTGCAGCGCGGCGACGTGGCGGTTAGCGTGACCGCCCCTTTCATGTTGCCCTATGCGGTCGCCGCCGCCGCCAGACTGAAACGCGCGCGCTCCATATTGATCATGCACGATCTCTATCCCGACGTGCTGGTGATGGCCGGCCTGCTGCAGCCCGCATCGATGGCAGCCAGGGCCATGCGTGGCGCCAATGCGCTGATGTTTCGCGCGCTCGATGCCGTGGTCGTGATCGGACGCGACAGCGAACGATTGCTCTCGCGCTACACCGGAATAACGCGCGACAAGATCCGGCATATTCCGAACTGGGCCACGCTGGCGCCGGGCGTGCGGCCGATCCGGCCCGATAACCGCTATCGTCCGCATGCCGCCCGCTTTGTGGTCGGTCTGTCCGGCAATCTCGGTTTTACCCATGATCCCGTTGTGGTGTTCGAGGCTGCGCGATTGCTGCGCGATGATCCCGATATACATTTCCTGCTCTCGGGCTGGGGCATAGGCTTCGATCGCCTGAAGCAGATGCAGGCCGAAGCCAATCTTGCAAATGTCACGCTGGTCGACCGCGTCGAGGAAGAAAACCTCGAGGAATTTCTTTCCGCCGCCAACGTCTGGCTCATTCCCTATCGCAACAACGTCGCCGGCGTTTCGGTCCCCAGCCGGTTCTACAACCTGCTTGCAGTCGGCCGGCCCGTGCTGCTCGTTTCCGAAGCAGATGCGGAAGCGGCCCTGACGGTAACCGAACATGATGTCGGCTGGGTCGTCGCGCCCGGCAAACCGGACGAACTTGCCAGAACCATACGTCTGGCATTTAAGTCCGAAGACCCGTCGCGGGCCGAACGCGCGGCCGCGATCGCGGCGCGATTCAACTTTGCCGACGCCATGGCCAGTTATTCGCTGCTGATTCAGCAACTCCTGCAAAAGGCGTGAATGAAGCGCTTTGTCAGGGGCGTGGCCGCGAAAACCGGTACATCGTCAGTGCCACGCCAACGCCGCCGATGATCATGAATATGACGTCGATGGCCACTGACTGAGTCCAGGTCGACGCGATCGCCAGTACCGCAAGGCCGAGATTGAGCATGAATACCTCGCCCACCACATCCAGCACGGCAAAGCCATTGTCGGTGGCACGCTGATAGAAGTGCGAACGATGCGCCGCCCAAAACGGCTCGCGCCTTACGACCCGGCGCAACAGCGTCACGGTCGCGTCCGACAAATAATAAAGCGGCAGCAGCAGTGCGGCGGCGAATTGCTGCTGATAGGCCAGTTGCAGCAAGCACCAGCCAAGCAGCAGGCCGATCGGCAGGCTGCCGACATCGCCGAGAAAGATTTTTGCCACCGGCCGGTTGAAGGGGGCGAAACCAGCCATCGCGCCGCAGAGTGCCGCGGCGACGATGGTTGCCGATACCGGAAACTCGCCGATCGTTCCGAGCACGACCAACGCGCCGGTGATCGGTACGACCTCGGCGACCGTCATCCAGTCCAGCCCGTCCATGAAGTTGACCAGATTCACAAACCAGAGGCCGGCAAGCAGGAGCAGGCCGCGTTCGATCGGCAGCGGATAGGAGGGAGCGATCCTGACATCGCCGGGCGCAGTGAAAACGATCGCACCGACGGCGACCGCCTGCAGCATCAGCCGCGTCGGTACCGGTATGGATCTGATATCATCAGCCAGTCCGACAATTGCGATGAACAGCGCGGCGGCGAAGACCGCTGCCGGGATATTGACGTGCGCCGTGCCGGCATAGGCGGCGATACCGCCCGCGACCGCCAGCGTGGCGACGATGACGGCGATGCCGGCCCCTTGCGGAGTTGGAACGCGATGTGACGAGCGTTCGTTCGGCCTTGCCAGCGCATGCCGCAACATCATGGGCAGGATCGCCCAGGTGATGCCGGCCGAAAGCGCGGCCGCGGCGGCGACGGCGATAATCGATAGCGGTAAATCCGAGATCGTCATTCTATCCAATGCGGCCGTTACTCCGGCACCTGGATCGGCGCCGAACCCTGTGCAGCCTTTTCGGCACTGAAAACCCAGACCAGCCCGCCGAAGGCGCCGACGAGAAATGTCACGGCGCCATAGAGCAGCGAAATATTCACGCCTTCACTGGTCACTAGCCCGGCATATCCGAACGCCAGTCCCATGGTGGCTTCGCGCACCCCCCAGCCGGCAATCGAGATCGGCAGCATGGTGATCAGCATCACCGGGGGAACCAGCTGGAAGATCTGGCCAAACACCACCGGCGCCGCGATCGATTGCACCACGCACCAGGCGACGACGACCGCGAGAACGTGAACCAGTATCGACAGCGCCGCGATCGTGGGTCCGTGCTTGCGGCTGAAGATTACCCGGTTGGCGATGACAGAGCAGGCATGAAGGTGATGCGTTCCCCACCAGCGCTTCAGCCAGGGCCAGTGCAGCCGGCCGAGCAGGAGAAATCCCATTCCGCCCGCAAGCGCGGCGAAATCGACCAACAACAACGCGGAGCGGCCATGCGGATCGGTGATCAGGTTGTAGCTCCAGGGCAGGCTCGCCACGATGACGATGGCAAGCGCGATCAGGCCGACCGCGCGGTCGACGAAGATCGAATAGGTCGCCGCGCGCCATCCGGCACCGCCGCGAGCGACCAGCCAGAGTCGCACGGCGTCGCCGCCGATCGAGGACGGCAGCGTCTGGTTGAAGAAGGCTCCGATCAGATTGAAGCGCATCGCCTGCCTCAATCCCAGCGGCGCGCCGCATTCGGTGCCGATCACGCGCCAGCGCAATACGCCGACAAAAATCTGCAGGAAGGTCACAGCAATCGCCATGACGATCCAGCCCAGGCTCGAAAGATTATTGATGCGCGAGGCAAGCTCGGACAGGTTGACCTTGCGCAGCGCCAGATAGAGCAGCGCCGCGGAGATCAGGATTTTTATCGTCGAAAACAGTATCCGGCGCATCTCGGCCGCGCTCGCCAGGTTTGAGAAGGACGTCAAGAAACAGCGCAACTCGACGCCGCGCGCCGAACTTCGCCGCCTTGGTATGGTTTTAAAGCCAATCTGGCAATAGCCCGACAACTGGGTATTGCGACACCCTCAATACGGCGGGTAAACAGGCTCCGGCGGGCGCGGCACAGCCGACGGCCCTGAGGATATGATGTCGGATCAGGCAATTTTGGTCACGGGTGCGGCGGGTTTTATCGGCTTCCACGTCGCCCGCCAGTTGCTGGCCGAGGGCCGCGATGTCATCGGTCTGGACAATCTCAACAGCTATTATGACCCGGCCTTGAAGCAGTCACGATTGAACATCCTGCGCGCGGATTCGAGGTTTGGCTTTGTGCAGGCCGATCTGGAGGATCGCCCGTCGATGGCGTCCTTGTTTGCAAAGCACCGGTTCGCCGTGGTGATCCACCTTGCCGCCCAGGCCGGCGTGCGCCATTCAATCGATCATCCCCATGCTTATGTCGATTCGAATCTCCAGGGCTTCATCAATGTGCTGGAAGGATGCCGGCATAATGAATGCCGTCATCTTGTCTATGCGTCGTCGTCGTCGGTCTACGGCGCCAACACCAAGCTGCCGTTTTCGGTAACCGACAACGTCGATCATCCGATCAGCCTTTATGCCGCGACCAAGAAGGCCAACGAATTGATGGCCTATTGCTACAGCCATCTTTATCGCCTGCCGACAACCGGATTGAGATTCTTTACGGTATATGGACCGTGGGGACGGCCGGATATGGCCATTTTCCTGTTCACGAAGGCGATCATCGAGGGAAGGCCGATCAAGCTCTTTAACCATGGCAAAATGCGCCGCGACTTCACCCACATCGATGACGTTACGCGTGTTATAGAGCGGGTTATCGATCGCGTTCCCCGGGGCGGCGAGAGCGAAACCGGCTCCGCGCCGGCGCGGATCTACAATGTCGGCAATCACAGGCCGGAAGATCTCATGCATGTGGTGTCGCTTTTGGAGAAGGAATTGGGCCGCACGGCGATAAAGGAAATGTTGCCGATGCAGCCCGGGGACGTCATGGAGACTTTCGCCGATGTCGGAGATCTGATGCGCGACACGGGCTTCAGTCCCCAGACATCCATCGAGGATGGGATTCGCGGTTTTGTCGCGTGGTATCGCGACCACTACAAGGTTTGAGGCGCTGATGAGCGGACGAATCATTCCACTGATCATGTGCGGCGGCGCCGGAACGCGGCTTTGGCCGGCATCGCGCGAAGTCCACCCCAAGCAATTCCTGCCGTTATTCGGGGCGCGTTCGACATTCCAGGATACCATGCTGCGGGTGTCGGATACGACGCTGTTTGAGCGTCCGATCGTCATCACCAATACGGCATATCGCTTCATGGTGCTCGAGCAGCTTGCCGAAATCGGGCGCGAGGCCGATGTGCTGCTGGAGCCGATGCGGCGGGATTCCGGCCCGGCGATAGCGGCCGGCGCGGCCTTTGCGCAAATGCGTGACAAGGAGGCCGTGGTACTGGCGCTCGCCGCCGATCACGTCGTGCGCGATACACCCGCTTTTGTCGCCGCCTGTCGCCAGGGTCTGGTCGCGGCCGAAGCCGGACGCATCGTAACCTTCGGCGTCGCGCCCGAGCGCGCCGCCACCGAGTACGGCTATATCAGCCCCGGCGAAGTCATCTCCGGCGACGTTCGCGCGGTTGCGAAGTTCGTCGAGAAGCCGGATCCGAAAACGGCGGCCGAATACATCAAGGCCGGTTATCTCTGGAACAGCGGCAACTTCATGTTTCGTGCCGCCGTTCTGCTGGATGAGTACCGCAAGGTCGATGCCGAGAGCATGCAGGCCGTCACCGACGCGGTGGTCAAGGCCGGGCGCGATCTCGGATTTATCACGCTGGACGCCGGCGCATTCGGATCGGCGAAGGCAATCTCGATCGACTACGCGGTGATGGAGAAGACCTCGCGCGCCGCGGTGGTGCCGGTCAAGTGCGGCTGGTCCGACGTCGGCTCCTGGCACGCGGTGTGGGAACTGTCGGGCAAGGACAGCCAGGGCAACGCCGCGCAGGGCGCAGCCGTGTTCGAGGATTCCCGCAACTGCAATGTTTCGACCGACAAGGCGCTGGTGGCGCTGGAAGGGGTCGACGATCTGGTGGTGGTGGCAACCCAGGACGCCGTGCTGGTGTCGCGCCAGAAGGATGCCAACGGCCTGAAACGGCTGGTTGCGAAATTGCGGACGGTCGCGCCTCAGGTCACTGAAAATCATCTCAAGGTGCACCGTCCCTGGGGATCATATCAATCGGTCGACAATGGCGACCGGCACCAGGTCAAGCGCATCGTAGTGAAGCCCGGCGGGCGGCTCTCACTGCAGAAGCATCACCATCGCTCCGAGCATTGGATCGTGGTGCGGGGCGCCGCGCGGGTGACGGTCAACGAACTCGTCAAGACCGTGCACGAGAACGAATTGATCTATATCCCGATCGGCGCCGTGCACCGGCTGGAAAATCCCGGCAAGATTCTGCTGGAACTGATCGAGGTCCAGACCGGCAGCTATCTCGGCGAGGACGATATCATCCGCATCGAGGACGATTACCAGCGCAGCTAGCGGCGAATCACCCGGCCCGCGAATTGCCGCTTTTTTGGTCATGTTCCGCGCCCAAGCAGGCGGCAAAGCGATGTAATTCTTTGAATCAAAACGTGTCCGGGACCGGTTCTCGCCATTCGCCACATCTGCGGCGACGTGCTAGGAGAGCCACCGGGGATATCAGCGCAAAACGCGACCGGGGGTTGATGGCATGAGTTCCAAAGGGTCCGCATCGGGTGCCAGGGGCGAGGCGAAGCGTGCGCTTCGCGTGGGCGTCATTGGGGCCGGCGTGATGGGCAGCAATCATGCCCGCGTGCTGGCCGGCTTGCCGGACGTCAGGCTGGTCGGCGTCGTCGATCCCCTGTCGGGGCATCGGACCCGGGCGACGGAAATGACCGGCTGCCGCACCTTCGCAGGTCTCGACGAGTTGATCGCAGAAGGCGTCGATGCCGTCACCATCGCCGCGCCAACCCACCTCCATCACGAAATCGCGCTCGCCTGCATCGCGCGCGACATTCACGTCCTCGTCGAAAAGCCGATCGCCTCCACGGTCGAGGAGGGACGGGACATCGTTACCGCCGCTCGCCGCGCCGGCGTGACATTGATGGTAGGGCATGTCGAACGGTTCAACCCGGCCGTTGCCGCCATCAAGCAGGCGATTTCAGGCGAAGACATTCTTTCGATCGCGATCACGCGGGTGGGACCGTTTCCACCGCGGATGTCCAATGTCGGTGTGGTCATCGACCTCGCCGTGCACGATATCGATCTGATCCGCTGGTTCACCGAGTCCGATATCGTGGAAGTGCAGCCCCAGCTCTCCAGCGCCGTCGCCGAGCGCGAGGATATCGCGCTGTTGCAGTTCCGCACGGCCTCCGGCGTGCTCGCCCACATCAACACCAACTGGCTGACACCATTCAAGGCCCGCAGCGTCACCGTCGCGACCCGCGACAAATATGTGATGGGCGATCTTCTGACCCGTCAGGTGACCGAGTGCTTCGGCTTCAAGCCGGACGGCAGCTACTCGATGCGCCATCTGCCGGTCGGCCATGACGAGCCGCTGCGCGCCGAGTTGATCGCGTTCCTGCACGCCGTGCACTCTGGCGGGGTGCCGGCGGTGACCGGCGACGAGGGCGTCGCCAGCCTTGAAATCGCGATCCGATGTCTGGAAACTCCGACCAGGCCCGCCGCTGCCGCCTCCGCCCGCAAGGGACCGCGCCGCGTCGTCGGCTGATTCCCCGCTCGATCCGTAAAAAGGCTCCATGAACAAGCACATGCTCGCAGACCCCGTGCCCTTCGTCGACATCGGCGCGCAACGCCGCCGGCTCGGCAAATCCATCGATGAGGCGGTGTCCCGTGTGCTCGCCCATTGCCAGTTCATCAACGGTCCGGAAGTGACGGAGCTTGAGGCTGCGCTCGCGGCTTTCAGCGGGGCCAGGCATGTGGTGAGCTGTGCGAGCGGCACCGATGCGCTGCTGATGGTGCTGATGGCCAGGGGCATCAGTCGTGGCGATGCCGTGCTGTGCCCGTCGTTTACGTTTTGCGCGACCGGCGAGGCGGTGGCGCTGACCGGCGCGACGCCTTTGTTCGTCGATGTCGATGAAGCGACCTTCAACATGGACGCGGGCTCGCTGAAGCGCGGCATCGCGACCGCAAAGAGGCTCGGCCTCAAGCCGAGGGCGGTGATTCCGGTCGACCTGTTCGGGCAGAGCGCCGACCATGACGCCATCGCCGCGATCGCGGCAGCCGAAGGGCTGTTCGTGCTCGATGATGCCGCGCAGGCCTTTGGCGCAAGCTACAAGGGCCGTCGTCTCGGCACTTTCGGCCTCGTCACCGCGACCAGCTTTTTCCCGGCAAAACCGCTCGGCTGCTTTGGCGATGGCGGCGCGATCTTCACCGACGATGCGGAACTTGCCGCAACGCTGCGCAGCGTCCGCGTTCACGGCCAGGGTTCGGACAAGTACGACAATGTCCGCCTCGGCCTGACCGGGCGGCTCGACACCATGCAGGCGGCGATCCTGATCGAGAAGCTGAAGATCTTCGAGGATGAGATCGCCGCGCGCAACAAGGTCGCGGCGCGCTATGCGCGGGGTCTCGGCAATGTCGTGACCGTTCCGCGCATCGCCGGCGGCTGCACGTCGGTCTGGGCGCAGTACACCATTCGGCTGCCAAAGGGCACCGACCGCGACGGCTTTGCCGCGGCGCTAAAGGCCCAGGGCATCCCGACCGCGATCTACTATCCAAAGTCGATGCATCAGCAGACCGCCTATCGGGATTTCCCGGTCGCAGACGGCGGCCTGGCGGCGAGCGAAAGCTTGTCTTGCGATGTCATCAGCCTGCCGATGCATGCCTATCTTGACGAGCCGACGCAGGAGCGGGTCATCAGGGCTGTGCGTGGCGCGCTTTCATCCTGATTTCGCCGTTTTGAAGCGCCGCCGCATGCTATAGAAGCGGCGCATGCTCGGTCGCATCTTCACCGTCGGCGGTTACACGCTCCTTTCGCGGCTGACCGGCTTTGCGCGCGACATCATGCTCGCCGCGATCCTCGGCGCCGGGCCGGTGGCGGACGCTTTTTTCGTGGCGTTTCGCCTGCCCAATCACTTCCGGGCGATTTTTGCGGAAGGCGCGTTCAATGCCGCGTTCGTGCCGGCCTATGCCCACGTTTACGGCGAGCGCGGCGAGGGCGCGGCGCGGGTGTTTGCCGATCGCATCTTCACCCTGCTGTTGCTGTCACAACTGATTTTGCTGATCGTGGCCTGGCTGTTCATGCCGCAGGCGATGAGCGTGCTCGCGCCGGGCTTCACGGAAGATGCCGAGCAGCGGCGGCTTGCGATCGAGCTGACGCGGATCACCTTTCCCTATCTTTTGTTGATCACGCTGGTGACGCTCTATGGCGGCATGCTCAACGTGATGCATCGGTTCGCCAGCGCCGCGGCGGCGTCGATTTTTCTGAACCTCTCGATGATGATGACGCTGGCGCTCGCGGCATTCTTCCCGAGCGCCGGCCATGCCGCCGCCTGGGGGGTGCTGATTTCCGGCTTTCTGCAATATTTTCTGTTGGCCGGAGATCTCGCGCGCCATGGCGGCCTGCCGCGTTTTGCGCCGCTCAAGCTCGATGAAGACGTGCGAGCTTTCTTTCGCGCGCTCGGACCGGCGACGTTGGGATCGATGGGAACCCAGGTCGCGCTGTTTGCCGACACCATCATCGCGACCTTTCTGCCGGCGGGTGCGCTCTCGGCGCTGTATTACGCCGACCGGCTCAATCAGTTGCCGATCGGCGTCATCGGCATCGCCATCGGCACCGTGTTGCTGCCGGAGATGTCGCGGCGGGTGACCGCCGACGATCAGGCCGGCGCGATGGCGTCGCAGCGCCGGGCCTTCGATTTTACGCTGTTGTTCTCTGTGCCGTTCGTTGTGGCGTTTCTGACGGTTCCGGACATCATCACACGGGCGATGTTCGCGCGCGGCGCGTTTTCGAAGGCCGATGCCGCGGCCTCTGGCGCCACGCTGGCGGCGTACGCAATCGGACTGATTCCGTTCGTGCTGATCCGCAGTGCGGTTGCTACCTTTTACGCACGCAAGGATACCGCAACTCCGGTCAAGGCGGCGCTGACCGGGGTCGCCGTCAATGTCGCGTTGAAAATTGCGCTGGTGGGCGCGCTGGCCCAGGTCGGTCTGGCGCTCGCCACGGCCGTCGGCGCCTGGATCAATCTCTTGCTGGTGGTCGGGTTTGCGGTGCGGGCAGGGTATCTCGACCTCGATCGCGCGCTGATGCAGTCGCTGGCGAAGTTCGTCGTATCCGGCGCCGTGCTCGCGGCCGCGCTATGGCTTGCCGCGGGTTTCGCAACCACGCTTTTTGCGCAGCTGAGTGCGTTGCGGGATGAGGCCGCGCTGTTGGTGCTGATCGTGGTCGGTACGATCGTCTACGCCGGATCGATCCTGGCGTTGTTCGGCTGGCGCTGGCTGCGGTCGCTGGTGCGGAGCTAAAGTCCGTTTGCGCTGCTCCGCGATCCGCTGCAATATGGCCGGAAATAATAAACGGGAAAACGGAGATACGATGGCTCCCATCAAATTTGGCGTCGGCCAAAGCGTCCTTCGCAAGGAAGACGATGCGTTGATCCGCGGCAAGGGCCGCTACACCGATGATCATGCGCCGCAGCCTGCGATGCACGCGCTGGTGCTGCGCTCGCCGCATGCGCATGCGAAATTCACCATCAACGCCGCCCGCGCCCGCGGCCTGCCGGGGGTCGGCACGATCCTGACCGCCGATGATGTCAGGGACCTCGGCAGTCTTCCCTGCCTGTTCAATCTGGAAGTCGATCCATTCACGGGCCCGCCCTATCCGATCCTTGCCGATGGGGAGGTGCGCCATGTCGGCGATGCCGTTGCCTTCGTGGTCGCCGACACGATCGATCAGGCCCGCGATGCGATCGAGGCGATCGAGGTCAACTGGACGCCGCTGCCGGCGGTGGTCGGCGTCGCGCACGCGGTCAAGCCGGGCGCGCCGCAGGTCTGGCCCGATCATCCCGGCAATGTGCTGTTCGACGTGCCGGTCGGCGACAAGAAATTAACCGACGCTGCGTTCGCCAAGGCGCATGCGGTCGCCGAGATCTCGATCGTCAATCCGCGCGTCATCACCAACTTCATGGAGACACGGGCGGCGGTCTGCGAATACGACGCCAAGCGCGATCATCTGACCCTGACGGTCGGCAGCCAGGGCAGCCATCGCCTGCGCGAAATCCTCTGCGGCATGGTGCTGAAAATGCCGATGGAAAAAATGCGGGTGATCTGTCCGGATGTCGGCGGCGGGTTCGGCACCAAGCTGTTTCCCTATCGCGAATACGCGCTGATCGCGGTCGCCGCACGCAAGCTGCGCAAGACGGTCAAGTGGACGGCCGACCGCTCCGATCATTTCATGGGCGATGCGCAGGGCCGCGACAACGTGACGACCGCGCGCATGGCGCTTGCCGAGGACGGCAAGTTTCTCGCGATGGACGTCGATCTGATGGGCGACATGGGGGCGTATCTGTCGACCTTCGGGCCCTATATTCCCCACGGCGGCGCCGGCATGCTGCCCGGGCTCTACGACATCCAGGCGTTCCATTGCCGCGTCCGCACCGTGTTCACCAATACCGTGCCGGTCGACGCCTATCGCGGCGCCGGGCGCCCGGAAGCGGCTTATGTGGTCGAGCGGCTGGTTGACGCGTCGGCGCGCAAGCTCGGGATGACGCCGGACGCGATCCGGCGCAAGAATTTCATCTCGCCGCGCGCGATGCCTTACAAGACAGCGACCGGGAAAATCTACGATTCCGGCGACTTCACCGCGCATATGAAGCGCGCCATGGAAATCGCCAGCTGGAAGGAATTTCCGAAGCGTGCCAAGGCCGCGAAGAAGCAGGGTCTGGCGCGCGGCATCGGGCTTGCCACCTACGTCGAGGTCTGCGGCACCATGGGCGAGGAGACCGCCAAGGTGCAGCTCGATCCCAATGGCGACGTCACCATCCTGATCGGCACCCAGTCGAGCGGGCAGGGCCACCAGACCGCCTACGCCCAACTCGTCGCTGAACAGTTCGGGCTGCCGCCCGAGCGCGTCCACATCCTGCAAGGCGACACCGACGTGATCCCTACCGGTCTCGGCACCGGCGGCTCGGCTTCGATTCCGACCGGCGGCGTCTGCATCGAGCGCGCGACCCGCGAACTCGGCAAGAGCTTGCGCGAGATTGCCGCCGAAGCCCTGGAAACCAGCGCCGGCGATCTCGAGATCAACGATGGCACCGTGCGGATCGCGGGCACCGATCGGTCCGTCACCTTTGCCGATCTCGCCAGGCGTCCGGGCGTCGATCCGTCGAAGCTGAATGCAAGTGCGACGTTCACCGCTGCCGATGGTACCTACCCGAACGGAACGCATCTGGCCGAGGTCGAGATCGATCCCGCCACCGGCATCATCAAAATCGTCAACTACGTCATCGTCGACGATTTCGGCGTGACGCTGAATCCGCTGTTGCTCGCCGGCCAGGTGCATGGCGGCGCGATGCAGGGGATCGGCCAGGCCTTGATGGAGCAGGCGGTCTACAGCCCGAAAGATGGCCAGCTCGTCACCGGCACCTTCATGGATTATGCGCTGCCGCGCGCCGCCGACGGTCCGTCATTCGTGTTCGAGACCCATAATGTCCGCTGCAAGACCAATCCGCTGGGCGTCAAGGGCGCGGGCGAGGCCGGTGCGATCGGCTCCTGTCCGGCCGTGGTCAACGCGATCATCGAAGGGCTGTGGCGCGAATACAAGATCGATCACATCGACATGCCGGCGACCCCCGAACGGGTCTGGATCGCGATCCGCGAGCATCAGCGCCGCCATAGCCTCTGAAACCTGCCCCGCGCGGGAATGAAGCGCAATCAGCGGTGTTGGAAACGATGAAAGCTGCAGCTCGCTTTGCGGTGGGTCGATGGGGCAATTAAAAAAAGGGATGTGACTGATGATGCGAACTATCGTGGTTGTCGGAACCCTGCTGCTCGGTATTGGCGCGGTGGCAGCGCAGCAAGACCAGGTCGCCAAGACCCAACTTGCAATGAAATCCAACGGAAAGAACGCCGGCACTCTCTCAGCGATGCTCAAGGGCGAGAAGCCTTACGACCAGGCGGCCGTCGATGAAGCGCTTGCGGGACTGGAAGAAGTTGCCAACAAGTTTCCGACACTGTTTCCCGCAAGCATCAAGGGCCTGAGGCCGGTGGGCGATTACCACGCGTCACCGAAGGTCTGGACTGACAGGGCGGGTTTCGAGGCCCATGCCGCGAGCTTTGCCAAGACCGTGACCGCGGCCAAGGGCAAGATCAAGGACCTCGACACGTTGAAGACGACATTGGCCACCATCGGCAAGGAATGCGGTGGTTGTCACGAAACCTACCGCATCAAGAACGGCTAGCGCCCAACGGATCGAAGAAAAAAGGGGCGGGCGCCTGATGCGTCCGCCCCTCTTTTGCCTGTATCGCGATGCGGGCTACTTCATCACCTGACCACGGATTTCGCCGCCCGGATTGGCCGCGGTGTGGACGTTGACATAGTACTTGCCGGCCATCAGATCGGCGGCTTGGGCGTCGGTCAGCGTGGCGCTGCCTTCGGCGGGGCTTGAGGTGGCATTGGGGATCGCGACCGCGACACCGGCGTTCTTGCCGGATTCAGCCGGCCCATGGAAATGCGCGGCGGTCGCGGGACCGGAGAGCCCTGAATAGGTCAGCTTCCAGGTCAGCTTCTTGGTCGCGGCATCGTAATCGATATCGGCGGTGCCGGTAGCGGTGCTCGCGTTCGGAGGCACTTCGGATTTGCTGTCCAGGGCGGCCTTCATCTTTTCGGCGAAGGCGGGACCGGCAAAGGCGACGGTTACACCCAGCGCAAGCGCAGCAAGCATGGTCCTGTTATTCGACATCGTTCCCTCCTGTTGGCGTCAAGTGATGGTGCCAGTTTCAAAACAATGGGATTCCGGCTTTATTCCCGGAAACGGCCGCAGTGCCCCTGAAATTTTAAAGCAGCGTATGGCTGGAACCGCCGCCATACTAGCCGTTGGATTGCGTTGGATGGTGACGGATCGGTGAATGCTGCGACGAATTCTCCTCAGCTCCGTTCTGGTCGGCGCCGTGGCTTTCGGCATTTACTGGTGGCTGACGGCCACCCCGATCATGATAGCGGTCACCGCGCCGGCCTATAAGCCAGACCTCGCGAACGGGGTGACAACATTCAACGCCGGAGGATGTTCCTCCTGCCATGCGGTGCCCGACCAGCCCGATCGCTTACGGCTCGGCGGCGGCCTTGCCATCCCGTCGCCGTTCGGGACGTTCTACGCACCGAACATCTCGCCTGATCCGGCCGATGGGATCGGGCGATGGAGCGAGGCGGAATTCGTTACTGCCGTCACCAGAGGGATTTCGCCCACCGGATTTCATTACTTTCCGGCCTTTCCCTATACGTCTTACGCGCATGCGAAGGTCGAAGACCTCCGTGATCTCTTCGCTTACCTGAAAGCCCTTGCCCCCGTGTCCGGCAAGGTGCGCGATCACGATGTCCCGTTTCCATTCAATATCAGGCGCAATGTTGGGTTCTGGAAATGGCTGTTCATGGATGGCAAGCCCGTCGCGCCGGATGCCGCAAGCTCGGCGCAGTGGAATCGCGGCGCCTACCTCGTCAACAGCCTCGGCCATTGCGCGGAGTGTCACAGCCCACGGAATTTCCTCGGCGGCATCATCGCCGCGCAGCGTTTCGCCGGCGGCCCCAATCCCGAGGGCGAGGGCTGGGTGCCGAACATCACGCAAAAAGGACTTGGCGAGTGGAACGAGAAGGACATCGCCTATTTCCTTGAAACCGGAGAAATGCCCGATGGCGACAGTGCCGGCGGCTTGATGGTGCGCGTGATCAGGAACATTTCGCAATTGCCACCCGAAGACCGGGCGGCGATCGCCGAATATCTCAAATCGCTGCCGCCGGTGGAGGGGCCATTGCCGCCCAAGAAGGCGGCAAAGGACGGCGACAAGTCCTGACATTTCGGATTTCAACTGATTGCGGGGGATGGTAGCCTTTGTCTATCGTGTTTTCGGGTGAAGCTAGGCCGGTAATATTGGCAGGGGTCGAAATTTAAAACGTAACATATTTGAGGGCACCAGCATGACACCTCAATCGCAAGCAGAACCATGCGTCCCCGGCAGAATCGAAGCCGCAAGATGGACGGCGATTGGGCAGGCCGTCGCCGGGTGCGTTGTCTGGGTTCTGTGGTCAGCGGTCGCCGGGACCCCAGCGCTTGCCCTGACCAAAGAAGCCGCGGTCGAAAATTGCAGGGCCAAGGTCGGCAGGCCGATCGTTCAGAGTTGCATGCGCAGCGGTCAGGGCGACCGCGAAGCCTGCCGGGCAAAGGCTACACCTAGCGTCAGGGCGTGCATCGCGTCGGCCCTCAATGCCGCCAACGGCCGAGCAAATGTCGCGGTCGAGGTTCCGGCCGAAGCACCCGCCAAGGTTCCAGAATCCGGCGCGGTGCCGGCAGGGTTCGTGGCTCCTCCGCGCACGATCGCCGATATGACCGCCATCTTGGACCAGGAGAAGCCGGATACCGCGGTCACAGAAAAGCGGGCCTCGGCCGCCGACGCGGCCCCGCCGGAGGGCGCTTCGCGTGCGGTGCTGGCGCAATTCTACTTCGATCGCGGCGTCGCGCGAGCGCAGCTCGGCAAGCTCCCCGACGCAATAGCCGATGCTGACAAGGCGATTGAATTAGGGCGCGGCGCCGTAGATGCGCACACGCTGGGGGTTTTTCAACAATTCGCCGCACTGCAATACTCGACCGCAGGCAACCCAAAGCGCGCCGCCGCAATTTTCATGCAACTGGTGCAGGATCCGGCTACTCCGCAGGGCTTCCTTTTTCAGGGCTACCGCCAGATTTCGGGATTCCAGATTCAAATGGGCGACATCGCCCAGGCAGAGGCCTATCTCGGCCGCGGTGTGGCACTGTTGCAGACGGCAAGGACCAGCGGAAATCCGAAATGGCGTGCGAGCTACAACAAAATGGGTCAAGCGTGGGAGGCGGAGGTTGAAACCAACCGCGCGATGATCCTGGAAGCTCGGGGACGATTTGCCGAGGCAGAGGCGTCGTACCGGACCGCCGAACAGCGCAAGAGGGCAACTGCGGGTGCTAGCAAATCTGCGGAAGGTCAAATGCTGCAGGCAGCCGACGTATTGCTGCTCAATCAGGCGCGGATGAAAGCCAGGCAAGGCCGCTTGGCCGAGGCAGAAGCGGATGCGCGCCGGGCCCTTCTCGCCCGGCTGCGGGACCGGGGCAAGTATGGCACGTTCACGCCGAAATTCATGATGGGGCTGGCAAGCATACTGGTGGACGAAGGCCACTACGCGGACGCTGAAAAATTGGTGCGGACTTCGCTGGAAATCACCCATGCCAACGGAGTCGCCGACGACGCGCGAAGTATGGTTCGAATGTTGTTGCAACTGGGGGGCGTCCTGAATCTGCAGCGAAAAGCAGGTGAGGCCGCCAAGGTCTTTGCGCAGATCGATCAGTTGGTGGCGAAATGGGATCCGCAGGAGAGGCGGGCATACGAAATCAACGGCTCGCGCATCACTGCGCTGTACGCATCCGGTCAGATCGAAGCCGGCATTGCGGCCGCAGAAGAGCTGGTAAAGAAGCAGGCAGCCGCCGTCGGCGACAAGCATTTCGATACGGCGTCCGCGCGCGGTTTATTGGCGGTCGGTCTGATGCGTGCCGGACGCGATGCAGATGCCATGCGTGAGTTCAGGGTAGCGGTCCCGGTCATGCTCGATGCGTCGCGCGAGAATGCCGATGACGACGATGCGACCGTGATGGCAGCGCGCAGCCAGCGGCTGCAGGCGACCATTGAGAGTTATTTCACGGTGCTGGCGCGCGGATCCGAAACCAATGTCGAAGTGGGCGCAGAGACATTCGCTCTGGCGGATGCCATCCGCGGCCATTCCGTGCAGCAGGCGCTGGCCGCCTCCAGCGCGCGCGCCGTCGCAAAAGATCCGGCACTCGCAGAGCTCGTACGCAAGGAGCAGGACCTCGCCAAGCAGGTCAATGCCCAGCTCGGCACGCTCAACAATGCATTGGCATTGCCGCCTTCCGAGCGCGACGAGAATGGCGTGCAATCGATCAACGCTTCGATCAGGGCCTTGCGCGCCGATCGGGACAAGGCGCGCGCCGAAATAGCCCGGCGCTTTCCCGCCTATGCCGATCTGGTATCGCCCAAGCCTCCTTCGGTGGAAGACATCAAGGCGACATTGTCGGAGGACGAAGCATTGCTCTCGTTCTACTTCGGCCAGAATGCCAGCTTTGTCTGGGCCGTTCCAAAGAATGGCGCGGTCACGTTTGCGAAGGTTAACGCAAGCCGAGGCAACATCGAGAGCAAGGTGCGCAAATTGCGCGAGGCCCTTGAGCCCGAGGCCGCGATGATCTCCGATATTCCGGCGTTCGATCTCAAATTGGGGTACGAGCTTTACGGGCTATTGCTGAAGCCGGTCGAGAGTGGCTGGAAGCAGGCCAGGAATTTGTTCGTCGTCACCAACGGCGCGCTCGGTCTGTTGCCGCTCTCGCTGCTGCCAACGGCGCCGGCCGCAGTGCAGCCGGGGGATGATCCCTTGTTTTCGAGCTACCGAAAAGTGCCGTGGCTGGCGAGAGGCTACGCCGTGACGACGATACCATCGGCAGCGGCCTTGCGCACGCTGCGGCAGTCGCCGCCGGGCAAGCCGGGTCGCGGCGAGTTGATCGCGTTCGGCGATCCCTATTTCAACAAGGAGCAGGAGGCTGACGCCGAGAAGGGGGATTTGAAGGTTCAGACCGCCGACGCGGGCAACGTGACCCGCGGCGTACCATTGAAGCGGCGCAGCAGCCCGAAACTGGACGGCGTCGACACCGCCGAGATCGGCATGCTGCCTCGGCTGCCGGATACGGCTGAAGAACTCAGGTCGATGGCCCTGGCGTTGCAATCCGACCCCTCCAAGGTCCTGAACCTCGGGAAGGATGCCAACGAAAGGACGGTCAAGAGCATGGACTTGTCGGGGTTCAAGGTCCTCGCATTCGCGACCCATGGGCTGGTTGCCGGCGAACTCGACGGTTTGACGCAACCCGCGCTGGCATTGTCGTCACCGGCGGTGACCGGGGATGAGGGCGACGGCCTGCTGACCATGGAAGAAATCCTGGGACTGAAGCTCGACGCCGACTGGGTGGTGCTTTCCGCGTGCAATACCGGCGCAGGAGCCGGGGCCGGCGCGGAAGCGGCCTCCGGTCTCGGTCGGGCGTTTTTCTACGCAGGGACGCGCGCGCTGCTGGTGACAAACTGGTCGGTACACTCGCAGTCCGCCCGGGAACTGGTAACCGATTTGTTCAAACGACAAGCGGATGACCCGAAACTGACGCGGGGCGAAGCGTTGCGTCAGGCCATGATGGCACTTGCCGACGGACCGGGCTTCGTCGGCGCGGACGGCAAGACCGAGTTTTCCTACGCACATCCCTTGTTCTGGGCACCCTATTCCATCATTGGTGATGGAGGACGCCGTTGAAGTTGTTGTTGGAGCGGTATCGATGATGGGGCATTTTGGATATCGGGGGCGGCTTGCGGTAGTTTGCCTGGCAATCGCAATTTCAGCCCCATCGAAGTCGTACGCGTCGCGCGTGCTCATTTCCGCAGAGGAAGCCCAGCGGCCGCTTCCGAAGGGAGCAGCCGCCATGGACAAGCGGGGCATCACCCGTGGACCGCGCATCGAACTTGTTTTGGAGCCCGCTCCGGTTCACTCGCCAATGCGCCTCCAGGTGAAATTCGAGGCATTTGGCGGTTCCAAGATCGTTACCGACACGGTGAAGGTAACCTACGTCAAGGACCCGAGCGTCGATTTAACCCCCCGTCTGAAGGATTTCCTGCAGCCGGGGGGTATCGATATGCCGGACGTGCAACTGCCCGTCGGCGAACATCTGATCCGGGTCGATCTGAAGGATTCTGACGGCCGGACCGGTGTCGCGAGTTTCATTTTGAAAGTCGAGCCATAGCGGGAGTAACCACGTCGTTGAATTGTCCATTTTGCGCGCAGGAAAATGCACCGCATGCGGTGGTCTGCTGCTCGTGCGCGCGCGACATCGTCGTTCCGCCGTCGTTGATCGCTGAGCGCGACGACCTTATTCATAAGCGCGAAGAGGTGCGGGGAGAGCTGCTCAAGGCAAAGCTCGAGCTGGACGCCGCAAGGCGCGCCAAAAAGCCCCGATCCGTCTGATGGAGTGTCCGTTCTGCGCAGAAACAGTCAAGGACGAAGCCACCGTCTGCAAGCATTGCTCGCGCGATCTTCGTCTGGTTCGACCGGTCGTGTTCGAAGTGCAGGAGATCGCCGCGGAGCTGGACAAGCTGCGGCGAGAGCTGGATCACGTCAACGCCAGGCTTGACAGGATCAAGAACCCGATTCGGACCATTGTCATATACGCCATCATATACATCCTGGTACCGACCGTCGCACTGGTCGTGGCGCATATTGTCGTCACCATAGTCCTCAATGTGAACGCGCTTTATCTGCGTCTCGCATCGGTAGCTATACCGCTGCCCTTTGGCCTGGCGATATACGCGCTCCACAGGGTTGGATTTCGGGGCACCATCGCGGTCGGATTTCTGACGGCTTCGCTCAGCATCCTGTGCATGCTCACCGTGACGGGATTGAACGACCGCGTTCCGATACTGCCGGCGTCGTGGGTCGAATGGCGCGAGGTGATCGAATACACCTTGAGCATCGTACTTGCGTTCGGTACCGGCAATATTCTGGGGTTGCTGATCTTCCGGATCGTTCCGAGCATCATGGCGCATGGTGGCAAGCCCAATCCGGCTGCCTACCGGTTGGCCCGAATGCTCGGCCAGCACGTCGGCGACGAGCAGCTGCGCCGGCGGGCGCGCGTCATTCAGGACCTGATGCGCACGATAGGACCGCTGGCAGGCATCGTAGTGACGGCCTCAGCTTCTCTGTATGCCGGCCTCAAGGGTATCTTTGGCTGGTGAGGCGTGATCCTACGCCCTAGCCTGTCCCGAACGCCTTGAAGGTGATGATGGTGTGGGTGTCCTGGATGCCGGGAAGCACCTGCACCTTTTCGTTGATGAAATGTCCGATGTCGGTGTCTTTGTCGACATAGAATTTTACCAGGAGATCGTAGTCCCCGGCGGTGGAATAGATCTCCGATGCAATCTCGGCTTCCGCAAGCGCATTGGCGACGGTGTAGGACTGGCCGAGCTTGCACTTGATCTGGACAAAGAAGGGAACCATCGCTGTCGTCTCCGAGGCATCGCAATGGGTTCAATATAGCGTGTCGGAACTTGCTGGCAACAACGCGTCGCGCTAGGACAAAACATGGCCCTGACCCACCAGTTGAAATCCATGCGGGCAGTGCGATGACGACGCCTGTTGCGCTCACCATCGCCGGCTCGGATTCGTCGGGCGGCGCCGGCATCCAGGCCGACCTGAAGACCCTTGCCGCGCTCGGCGTCTACGGCGCATCCGTCATCACGGCCCTGACCGCGCAGAATACGCGCGGCGTCAGTGCCATTCATCTTGTGCCCGCCGATTTCGTGACCGCGCAAATCGACGCTGTGTTCAGCGACCTCGCTGTCAAGGCCGTCAAGATCGGAATGGTGGCGCAACTTGCGACCATCGATGCCATCGCCGCAGGGCTGATGCGGTGGTCGCCAAACCATATCGTGCTCGATCCCGTGATGGTTGCAACCTCCGGCGATCGGCTGCTGGCTGCGGACGCCATCGAAGCGCTGCGAACAAAACTTATTCCGCGCGCCTCGCTGATCACGCCAAACTTGCCGGAGGCGGCCGCCTTGCTGGACGAGCCGGTCGCCATCAACGAGGCCGCTATCGAGAGCCAGGGCAAGCGGCTGTTGGCGATGGGGTGTGGTGCGGTACTGATCAAGGGCGGTCACGGGCAGGGCCCTGACAGCATCGACTATCTCGTCAGCGGCAACGGCATCATCGCGCTCGCAGCGCCGCGCGTCGCCACCACGAATACCCATGGCACCGGATGTTCGCTGTCTTCGGCGATCGCCGCCGGCCTTGCCAAGGGCGAGGCGATGGAAGCTGCGGTACGCGACGCCAAGACCTGGGTCAGCGCCGCGATTGCAGCGGCCGATCGGATCAGTGTCGGTCATGGCCATGGACCGATTCATCATTTTCATAAGTTTTACTAAGACCGTGCAGGCCGTGGCCCCGTCTCACCGCGGGCACGTCAGAAACCCAACCATTTCTTTGCTGCAACAGTCGCAATATCTCCCAGCACCTTTATAGCCACGTCGTAAGTGGACTTCCCAACCTTAGCTAGAATCCCCTTCAGCCTTCCGGCGGCCTTTTCGGTGTAGGGCGTATCCTTGGTGACATTTTCAATGATCGACGGCAGCGATGCTGCATCCTCACCCTTTATTTCCGCCGTGAGCGTACGGACCAAGTCGTCCATTTCCTTCTGCCGCCGGGCTTCCAATTCAGGGGATCCAGGAGCCGTATCCAAAGCCCGCCCGATCGTTGACGCAAGCTTCAAAAGCCGGGCGCCGGCCTCTGCGTCGTACGGATGGTCACGGACAATGGCAGCCGCCCGCCGTAGCGCATCAATCTCGGGGCCGTACACAATCGGGTAGTCGGGCGCAGAATAATGGTGTGCTCCTTTGGCAAATTCTCCGGCTGCTTCCGACACAGCGGTCAGGAAATCGAAACATGAATCGCTCAATGCCATACGTTTGCTCCGCTGACCTGTACGAACACGCCCTACAAAGGCGGGTCCATCTAATCGGACGCGGCCTACGCCGCCCTAAACGACGGTAATGGACGCGATCAAATGGAGTTCGCTCCGCTCGCCCCTCAACCGCCTCACGAACAAGGTCGTCGATATCGTCCAATATGCGGCCGGCGTCACGTGAGCCGCCGGTCAAATACGTCCCAGCCCTTAACTTCATGTTTACCCGCATCGGCTATTCTCATTGTGCCGACATCCGAAAACAAACAGGTTTTTGAGGAGCCGATGACCGAATCACCGAAAAATGTTGCGGATTTAGACATTCACGAACCGACATTTATGGGCTCTCCCGGGATTACTGGGGCGGAGCTCCGGTCATGGCGCAAAAAACACGACATGACGCAGGACATGCTCCGTCTGGCGCTTCAGGTTGGCTCCCGCCAGACCATCATCAGTTGGGAGAAATCGACCAAACGGCTGCCGCGCTACGTTCACCTCGCCCTAATCGGCCTGGAGCACGAGGAGGGGGGCCACCAGTTCATGACGGGATACCGATTTACTGCCGCTGAGGCACGTCAGGCCCGCAAGAAGTCATCGTTCTGAGGACTTGCAATCGTGGCGGCATCCCATATCCCAAAAACAGTCCTGCGGCAGGAGCCCGCGCGGCCGATTGGGGGACTGTGCCTTAGAGTCTGTCCGGAGACTTCAGGCCGGATTGCAGAGTTTTCTGAGCATGAGGCGGATTGAGGCGAGGCGCAAGAACGCCAAGGCCTTTCGGTTGAGGCACTCCCAATCCTTGGCCAGGCGGCGGCAGCGGTTGAGCCACGCAATGGTGCGCTCGACGATCCAGCGTTTGGGCAAGACCACAAATTCATTGACCCCATCGGAACGTTTGACGATTTCAATGTCGACACGCGGAAGAACTTCTGCAAGCGCTTTCGCAAATTTCGGTCCTTTATATCCACTGTCAACGAACAGCGTCTTCAAAAACGGGAACGTGCCGAACAATGTCGCCATGACGAGAACGCCTCCATCGCGATCTTGAATGTCGGCCGGATGAACGATGGCGTGGAGCAGCAGGCCTACTGTGTCGACAAGAATGTGCCGCTTCTTGCCCTTGATCTTCTTGCCCGCATCGTAGCCGTGCGGATCAATGCACGCCCCCCTTTTTCCGCGCTTTTCACGCTCTGGCTGTCGATGATGGCGGCGGTCGGACTGGCTTTCCGCTGCGCTTGTTCTCGACACTGCTGATAGAGCGCGTGATGGATTCGTTCCAGTGTGCCGTCATAGGTCCACAGATCGAAGTAGTCGTGCACTGAGCTTTTCGGCGGCAGATCTTTCGGGATCGCGCGCCACTGACAGCCGGTCGAGAGAATGTACATCAGGCCGTTCACCACCTCCCGCACGATCACCGTCCGCTTGCCACCGCCAGTCTTGCCCGGCGGGATCAGCGGTTCGACCAGTCCCCATTCCTCGTCGGTCAGATCGCTCGGATAACGCAACTTGCTGCGGTCGTAGCGGGCGCGGTTCTGGCTCGTCCACATCGGTGACCCCTCCTCGAATCAGGCCACCACACTTGAATCACAGATGATTCACATGATTCAAGAACTCTTCGGACAGACACTTAGATCGTATCTGCGGGGTGATGCCCCGTCCTGCCGGACGTTAAAAGGCGACATGACCACCGGCGCCATGACAGGCGCCGCCCGGCGGGCAAAGACCGGGCAAGGCGATTCCCAAACTGAAAAGCAGCTCTTCGGGGCTGGGGAATCGTGCGCATGAAAACCATCGGCTGGGCCGCTATCATCTACAATGTTCACGACGCATTGACGTTCGGCGCAGTTTGTCTGCTGATCGTCGGAGAGTGCATGGTCACGTATATCGCAAACCGGAAGCCGCGGCGTCGCGTGACGCGTCGCGAAGGCGTGCTATGACGCCGCTGCTGTACTGGCCGATTTCTTGGCGCGAGCTCGGTCCTCTAGCGTTGCGATAAATCCGGCGCACGTCGAGCAAGCTGACATTGCAATATAGTCGTCGGGTTGATCCGCGAGGCCCGCTGCCTGTTCCTCCATCGGGAAGGCAAAGTACCGCTCCTTCAGTTGCTTCATATTCTCCGCAATCTTCTCAATTGAAAGGCTGTGCGCGATCGTGTTGCGAAGCTGGTTCGCGGCGTCGAGTACATCCCACAGCGTGTCGTCACCTTGATCGTTGGCGAGCAGTTTGCACCTCTGCATTTTGTCCGAGAATGTTTTCTTACGCAGCCATTTCCGCTTAACGTCGCTCGCCAAGATGTAGTCGACCATGCACTGCTCGGCGAGTAAGTGTGTACGCAGGATAGACAGTGTCAGCGCGTCCATTTTCTGTGCGCGGTCAAACATCTCTTTTCCGCGCTTTTCGAGCTCTTTATCGTCGGGCTTCACTTCGTCCCCCTACTTTGACGTGCAATAAGCTATGGCCGGCGGGTTGGCTAGTTTGCCGTGCAATCCTGTTGCCTGACGGGCCGTTGATTTGCCCGACGGGCAAATCACTGAATTGCCTGTCACTTGCCTGTCCAGCCCCTTTTGCAAAAATATTCTGATTTTCCGAAGACCCAAATCAGTCTATATCCGCTGGCGTCCCGTCCCACAGAGGGGCGGCTCGCGATCGTCACGGACGCGGGGCGGGATGCGGTGGACGCTGATGCGTTGCAGACGAGCTGCGCTGACGCGGACGGCGAATACGTGTGGTCCTGACACCCCGACGCTGGTGTCAAGTCTGCGCTAGGAAGCGCAGGCGACGGTGGCAAAAGAGCCCGGTCACCGGGGAGAGCACGGAGTAAGGCGTTAAAACCATTGCGCGGGGAATGCTGGGTGTTCCGGTGTGACCGTGGTGACTACGCTCGTATGCTTTTTTATTTGCATGCGAGGCTGCGGGCGTATCGTGCGCCCGGCATTCCCTGCGCCCTCTGATTAGAGGGTAAGAAAATTTCTCGCAGACCTCGGGCATATCAGGCCGCGAGATCGCGAATCTATGTCTGCCGACACGCCTTGTTTGAAATTCGAATCAGTGGACATTTATTGCAAACGCACGCGCCGTACCTTCAACCGTCGTCACTCGCGAAAGCGGGTGATCCAGCATTCCAGAGACGGTTGTCCCCAATCGAGAAGCCGCGGCGTACTGGATGCCCCGCTGGAGCCTGTCATCGGGCTCGCCGAAGGCGAGACCCGGTGGCGGGGCATGACGACTTCTTGTTCCGTAGCCCGGATGGAGCGCAGCGCAATCCGCGGGCCGGCATCACGAGTAGCTCCCCGGATCGTGCTGCGCTTCGGGCTACGCAGCCAGAAATGTTGTTGAGACGTTTGAGTGCGATCAAGACCGCCGGCGGCTATGGGTCCTTTGCTTTCGCAGGGGCGACTTATGGAAAGCCTGTCGCCAGCCTGTCGCACAGCGCTGCTATTTCGCCTTTTGGCAATGCAGGCCGACGATTCGCGCATACGCTGGTCTGTTTCGAGCGGACGGTTCCGTCAGTGATGTAACTCGTCATCACCCTGTCACGGGAATCGGCTAGCTGCTCGCGCATGGGAATTACGCTATGAGTGACGAGTTGCCGGAACGGCGCTTTCGCACATTGTTTATCTCCGACGTCCATCTCGGAGCCCGCGGCTCGCAAGCCGACCGATTGCTGGACTTTCTCCGCAGCCATGACGCCGATACCATCTATCTCGTCGGCGATATCGTCGACGGCTGGGCGCTGCAATCCAACTGGTTCTGGCCGCAATCGCACAATGATTTCGTGCAGAAAATGCTGCGCAAGGCTCGCAAGGGCGCCAAGATCGTTTACGTCCCCGGCAATCACGACGAGTTTCTGAGGAACTATTACGGCACGCATTTCGGCGGCATCGACGTGGTGGAAAACACCGTTCATGTCGGGGTTGATGGCCGGCGCTATCTGGTGATTCACGGCGATATCTTCGACCTCGTGGTGCAGAACGCGCGCTGGCTCGCGCATCTCGGCGACAAGGCCTACGATTTCGCGATCCAGATGAACCGGCTGGTCAATTTCTTCCGCCGCGCGTTTGGCGTGCCCTATTGGTCGCTGTCGCAATGGGCGAAGCTGAAGGTCAAGAACGCCGTGAACTATATCGGCGCCTTCGAGCAGACGCTCGCCGCCGAGGCGCGGCGTCACGGCGCCGACGGCGTGATCTGCGGCCACATCCATTACGCCATCATCCGCGACGAACATGGCATTCGCTACATGAACTGCGGTGACTGGGTGGAGAGCTGCACCGCGCTGGTCGAGCACGAAGACGGCCGCTTTGAAATCATCACCTGGACCGATCCGCTGCGCCGCGCGGTTCCCGTTGCCCCGGTAGCGGCGCGTGCGGCCTGATGCGCATCCTGGTCGCAACCGATGCGTGGCATCCTCAGGTCAACGGGGTGGTCCGCACCCTGACCATGATGGCGGAGGCAGCAAAGAAGCTCGGCGCAGATGTCAGCTTTCTCACCCCCCTGTCGTTCCGCACCGTCGCGATGCCGAGCTACCCGGATCTGCGCCTGGCATTGCCCTATCAGGCGAAGATAGCGCGACTGATCGCGGACGCCCGGCCGGACAGCATTCACATCGCAACCGAAGGGCCGATCGGGCTGTTGGTGCGGCGGTATTGCCGGCAACACCAATTGCCGTTCACGACAAGCTTTCACACCCGCTTTCCTGAATACATCTCGGCGCGGCTGCCGGTTCCCGAGTCATGGATTTGGCGGGCGCTGCGCGCCTTCCACGGAGGCAGCCAGGCGGTGATGGCGGCGACGCCGGCACTGGCGAACGAATTGCGCGCGCGCGGCTTTCGCAACGTGGTGTTGTGGCCGCGCGGCGTCGATGCCGCGCTCTTTCATCCCCGCGCGGTCGACCTTGGCCTGCCACGCCCGGTCTTTATTTGCGTCGGCCGCGTCGCGGTCGAGAAGAATCTCGAGGCGTTTCTCGACCTCGATTTGCCGGGCAGCAAGGTGATCGTGGGCGACGGCCCGGCGCGAGCAGCTTTGCAGCGAAAATATCCGCAAGCGAGCTTCCTCGGCGCGCGGCAGGGCGAGGCCCTGGCGGAAGCCTATGCCGCGGCCGATGTCTTCGTATTTCCGAGCAAGACCGACACCTTCGGTCTGGTTCTGTTGGAGGCCCTCGCCAGCGGCCTGCCGGTTGCCGCGTTTCCCGTCACCGGGCCGCGCGACGTCATCGGCAACGCGCCGGTCGGCGCTTTGAATGACGATCTGCGGGCGGCGAGCCTGTCCGCTCTGCAGATTTTGCCGCAGGCCTGCCTCGAATTTGCCGCCAAGCATACCTGGGAAGCTTCGGCCCGCGCCTTTATCGAAAACATGAGCGATGTCCGCAGCGTCGATCCCGAGAGCGATGCGGTGCCATTCGCGGCAGAACACCCGCGCTTCGTCGCCTGATCCGTGCGGAAGCGGCTTGCCCGCGTATCGCGTGACGCGATACAAGTCCGGGGATGACGGAATCATCCCCAGCCCTTCCTGTCGGTTATGCTGACATCGCCGAGGCGGCGCGCGTGCTTGCACCGTTCGCGGTGCGAACCCCGCTATTGTCCTCGCCCGCGCTCGATGAACGCGTCGGAGGGCGGGTTTTCCTGAAGCCGGAAATGCTGCAGCGGACCGGATCGTTCAAGTTCCGCGGCGCCTTCAACAAGATGTCGTCGATCCCTGAAGGCGCGCGCGCCGGCGGCGTGGTCGCGTTTTCGTCCGGCAACCACGCCCAGGGCGTGGCGGCGGCGGCCCAGATCCTCAACATGCCGGCGACCATCGTGATGCCCGCCGATGCGCCGCTGTCGAAGCGCGAGCGCACCAAGGCCTATGGCGCCAATGTCGTGCTGTACGATCGCGACCGCGAGGATCGTGAAGCCATCGCCAAAAACATTGCCGGCAAGAACGGCGCCACCCTGGTGCGGCCTTACGACGATCCGTTCGTGATCGCAGGCCAGGGCACGGTGGGGCGGGAAATCGCCGACGATATGGCGGCACTGGGCATCGCCCCGGATATCGTGGTGGCGCCGGCTTCCGGCGGCGGCCTGGTTGCGGGCGTCGCCACCGCGATCAAGGCGCGCTATCCGCAGGCCGATGTGATGTCCGCCGAACCGGAAGCTTTCGACGACCATGCGCGCTCGCTGCGTGCCGGAAAACGCGAACCGCACAGCTCCAAAGGCCGCACCATCTGCGACGCGCTGATGGCCTCGATCCCCGGCGAAATCACGTTCGCGATCAACATCCGGCTGCTCACGCAAGGCGTCACCGCTTCGGATGCGGAAGTCGGCTCCGCGGTCGGATTTGCGTTCCGGGAGTTGAAACTCGTGGTCGAGCCGGGCGGCGCGGTGGGGCTTGCCGCGCTTTTGGCCGGCCGCATCGATGCGCGAGGCAAGAACGTCGTCATCGTTCTCTCGGGCGGCAATGTCGATGCGGAGTTGTACGCGCAGCTGATCAACTGAAGAAGGCGATCTTCTCGGCCTGGCTCATGCGCCGGATCGGCGCCAGCGGATCGGCCGCCGATGCATGGGGCCTTCGCACGATTCCGTTGGCGAGGAGGGTCGAGCCGAGAGAAAGTTCAGGTGGCGGCTCGGGCGAAAACTGCAGCGACGCTTGCATCGCCGGCATAGCCATCGTCCCATTGGTCTCGGCGACCAGGATGGGATCGGCGGGCGATTCCGCCACCTCAACTTCGTCGCTGCCGGCACCGAGGCGATCATCGATATCGGAAGGGTCGGGCGCGGCCATCTCCAGCGCGATTGCATCCAGCAGCGCGTCGTCATAGGCGTCAGCAGATTCGGTCCTTATGTCTGCGCCATCAGACGTCACATGAACTGGCTCAGCTACCACTTCGACCGCCTCAGCCGACATGTCAGCTACTTCGGCTGCAAACCCTGCAGCCTCAGGCATTGCATCGGGGGCTTCGACCGACATTTCTGGACTGCCGATCGCGGCTTCGGCCTCGTCGGTCGCGGTTGCAGCCTTTTCGTCGATGGCGGAGGGCATTTCTTCCAATGAGGCCGGGAAGGGCGATGGTACCCTTGCGGCCGTATCGCCCTCGTCAAATCCCGCGATCCGAACCTTGATCAGGTCGAATGCGGCACCCAATGCGCCGAGGGCGGGGGCCGAGGAGATCTGTCCGCAGGCGGCTTCAATGGAGCCGACCTGGGAATCCAGGAGATCGCAAATCCGGGCGTCGGCGCCGATTTCCCGCCACCGCCAGCTGATCTCCCGGATAATCCGGGCGCCCTTGCGGACCGGCGCCAGATGTTCCTCCAGCGCGAGGCTGTCGAGCGCCGCAGCCGCGGCGGCCTGGGCCTGATCGACCGTATGCCTGAGGGCGGCCATTGCCTCCGCGAGGCTGTTGTCGGCAGCCGCTTGCTTCTGCGCGGCGATGGTTTGTTCGATCCGCTCCACCGCATCGAGCACCATGCGGGTATCGGTATTGCGGTTGCGCTTGGCATATTCGCCGAGAAACCAGCGGCCCCGCGAGGTCTCCATGAACGCCTGGCTGATCGCCTCATAGTCCTCCTCGCCCGGCAGCGCTGCGCGCGCGGAGATCGGCGATAGGGCAAATGCTTCGTGGGCCATGGCAAACTCACCCGCGCAAATCATCGCGCGTTACGCTAACGATCACCACGATATCGAGCGAATCGCAATTGAATTGATGCCAGGCCCATCACAAATCCCCATCGCATCGCAGGCGGCCTCCCGGCGATTCGCGGTACGGCTGGCGCTGTTTTACGGCACCTCGTTCGGACTGGTCGGCACCCATTTGCCGTTTTTCCCGGTGTGGCTGCGGGCGGTCGGGATCGACGCCTCCTGGATCGGTATTATTACGGCCGTCCCGTCGGTGACCCGGTTCACGATTCTGCCGTTGGTGACGGGCCTGGCCGAAAGGCGCCAGTCGCTGCGCGGCGCCATGATCGTCACGGCCTTTATTGCCGCGCTCGGATTTTCCGTGGTCGGAACCCAGCATCTGCCGGTCCTGGTATTCGCAGCCTACGTCGCCACCGCCTGCATGTGGACGCCGATGCTGCCGCTGACCGATGCCTATGCGTTGCGCGGCGTGGCACGCTACGGGCTCAATTACGGGCCGCTGCGGCTGTGGGGCTCGGCGGCGTTCGTGGTCGGCGCGCTGCTGTGCGGGCTGCTGGTCGATGTGATCGCAGCGCGCCACCTGATCTGGGTCATTGCCTCGGTGGCAGCGCTTGGCGCCGTCGTCAGCCTCGGGCTGCAGCGGCTGGACAATCCGAGGACCGCGCCGGTGGTTGCGCACGGCGCCGGTGCGTTGCTGCGCGATGGCGGATTCCTCGCCATCATCGTGGCGGCGGCGCTGATCCAGGGCAGCCACGCCGCCTACTACACCTTTGCCTCCATCACCTGGCAGAATGCCGGCCTCGGCGGGCTGACGATCGCCGGGCTGTGGGTGCTGGGGGTGCTGGCCGAGATCGTGGTGTTCGCGCTGTCGCCGCGATTTACGCTGGCGCCTGCGCTGCTGGTGGTGATCGGCGGGCTCAGCGCGGTGGCACGCTGGCTGATCACGGCACAGGAGCCCGCCGTGGCGGTGCTCGCGGTGGTCCAGCTGGCGCATGGATTGACCTATGGTCTCACGCAAGTAGGCACCATGGGACTGTTGGTGCGCCATGTGCCCGGCCATGTGATGGCGCGGGGGCAGGGTTATTTGGCGGCCTGTTCCGGCATCGTCATGTCCTGCGCATCGATCCTGTCGGGTGCGATCTACGCCCGGCACGGCCAGGGCGTCTATTATGTGATGGCCGCCATGGCGCTGTCGGGCGCGCTGGTGATGTGGCTGGCACGGTACAGGCTCGCGGATCATCCCCACAGCGCGGCCTCCGGCGGATAGACCAGGCTGCCGTCGTAGCGCAGGCCGCCATCGCGATCGCGCGCCAGCAATAGCGGGCCGTCGAGATCGACGAAGCGGGCTTGCGGCGCGAGCAGCATCGCCGGCGCCATCGCCAGCGAGGTTGCGACCATGCAGCCGATCATGATCTGAAATCCCAGCGCCTGCGCCGCATCCGCCATCACAAGCGCCTCCGTCAGCCCGCCGGTCTTGTCGAGCTTGATGTTGACGGCATCATAGCGTTCGCGCAGTCCGTCCAGCGAGGTGCGGTCGTGCACGCTCTCGTCGGCGCAGACGGCAATGGGCCGGCGGATGCGCCGGAGCGCCTCATCCTGGCCGGCCGGCAACGGCTGCTCGACCAGCGTGACGCCGGCTTGCGCGCAATCCCTCAGGTTTTGCTCGAGATTGGCCGATGTCCAGGCTTCGTTGGCATCGACGATGAGTTCCGAATCAGGAGCGGCCTTGCGCACCGCGGCGATGCGGGCGCCGTCGCCGTCGCCGCCGAGTTTTATCTTGAGCAATGGCCGGTGCGCGGCCTTGGCGGTCGCCACCGCCATGGTCTCGGGGGTTCCCAGCGAGATGGTGTAGGCGGTAATGCAGGCTTTCGGCGCGGGGCGCCCGAGCAGGTGCCAGACGCGCTTTCCGCTGATCTTGGCCTCGAGGTCCATTAGCGCACAATCCAGCGCGTTGCGGGCAGCGCCGGGAGGCATCGCGGCCTGCAGGGCCCGCCGGTCGAGCCCGCGCGACAGCGGTTCCTGCATCGCCTGCAGGGCGGCCAGCGTCGCTTCCGGAGTCTCGCCATAGCGCGGATAGGGGACGCATTCGCCGCGCCCGGTATGGCCGCCGCGGCTTACTTCCGCCACCACCGTCACGGCTTCGGTCTTGGCGCCGCGGCTGATGGTGAAGGAACCTGCGATCGGCCAGCGTTCGATTCTCGCCGACAGCATTGAGGATTGGCTGGAAGTCATTTTAAAATCTGGCAATTTCTGAACCGTCCGGCTTGCCCGGCGCAGTCAAGTATGGCTGGTTAGGGGCATGCTCTACAAGGCGGCGACTTTGGTGTTGGATATTTGCTTTTCCATCGGTAGCGGAGCATCGGCGCGGGAGGCTGCCACATGAACGGCGACCCGAAATTGGAGCGGATTGCACACGGCAATGGACTTGCGCTGTGCGCCGCAGGCTCGTGGACCGCCGGCTTCGCGCCCGATCTGGAGCAGATCGTCGCCGATGCCGAAAAACTCGCCGGCAGCCGGCCCAACATCTTCATCGACGTGTCGCAGGTGTCCAAACTCGACACCTTCGGGGCCTGGCTGATCGAGCGGCTGCGCCGCAGCCTGACCCAGGGCGGCGTGGAAACGAAGATCGCGGGGCTGTCGGCGAACTATTCGAGCCTGGTCGACGAGGTGCGCCGGGTGAAGTCCTCGCCTGCCGTCGACACCACGTCGGTGACGATCACGGGGATGCTGGACCAGGTCGGCCGCACCATGGCCGGCATCGGCGGCACCCTGGTCGGGCTGATCGACATGCTCGGCGCGGTGCTGGCCGCGAGCGGGCGGGTGATGATTCACCCCAGCCATTTCCGCCTGACCTCGACGGTGCATCACCTCGAGCAGGTCTGCTGGCGCGCGGTGCCGATCGTCGTGCTGATCACGTTCCTGATCGGCTGCATCATCTCCCAGCAGGGCATCTTTCATTTCCGCAAATTCGGCGCCGACATCTTCGTCGTCGACATGCTCGGGGTGCTGGTGCTGCGCGAGATCGGCGTGCTGCTGGTGGCGATCATGGTGGCGGGCCGTTCGGGCAGCGCCTACACCGCCGAACTCGGCTCGATGAAGATGCGCGAGGAGATCGACGCGCTGCGCACCATGGGCTTCGACCCGATCGAGGTCCTGATCCTGCCGCGGATGCTGGCGCTGATCATCGCGCTGCCGATTCTGGCCTTCCTCGGCGCCATGGCCGCGCTGTATGGCGGCGGGCTGGTGGCCTGGCTTTACGGCGGCGTCGATCCGGAAGCGTTCCTGCTGCGGCTGCGCGATGCGATCTCGATCGATCATTTCACCGTCGGCATCATCAAGGCGCCGGTGATGGCGGCGGTGATCGGGATCGTCGCCTGCGTCGAGGGGCTTGCGGTCGAGGGCAGCGCGGAATCGCTCGGACAGCACACCACCTCCTCGGTGGTGAAGGGGATCTTCTTCGTCATCGTCATGGACGGCGTGTTTGCGATCTTTTTCGCCTCGATCGGAATGTGACGATGGCGCCCGAAAAATCCGACGCCATCATCCGGGTCCGCGATATCTCGGTGCAGTTCGGCACCACCAAAGTGCTCGACGGCCTCAATCTCGACGTCAAGCGCGGCGAGATCCTGGGCTTTGTCGGGCCGTCCGGCGCCGGCAAATCGGTGCTGACGCGCACCATCATCGGCCTGGTGCCGAAGATCTCGGGACGCATCGAGGTGTTCGGCATCGATCTCGACGCCGCCAGCGCCAGCGCGCGGCGCGGCGTCGAGCGGCGCTGGGGCATCCTGTTCCAGCAGGGCGCGCTGTTTTCCTCGCTGACGGTGCGGCAGAACATCCAGTTCCCGGTGCGCGAATATCTCAAGGTTTCCCAGCGGCTGCTCGACGAGATCACGGTGGCCAAACTCGGCATGGTCGGGTTGCGCCCCGAAGTCGCCGACCGCTTTCCCTCGGAACTGTCGGGCGGCATGATCAAGCGCGTGGCGCTGGCGCGCGCGCTCGCGCTCGATCCGGAACTGGTGTTCCTCGACGAGCCGACCTCGGGCCTCGATCCGATCGGCGCCGGCGACTTCGACGAACTGGTGCGGACCCTGCAGCGTACTTTGGGCCTGACCGTTTTCATGGTAACGCACGACCTCGACAGCCTTTATACTGCGTGCGACCGCATTGCCGTTTTGGGGAACGGCAAGATCATTGCGGCAGGATCGATGGCCGACATGCAGGCCTCGCAGCATCCCTGGCTGCGGCAATATTTTCACGGCAAGCGCGCCCGCGCCGTGATGGGTTAATACCGGAGTTGGTTGATGGAAACGCGGGCGAGCTTCGTCCTGATCGGATCGTTCACGCTGGCGGTGATTGCCGCGGCGTTCGGTTTTGTGCTCTGGTTCCAGAGCCTCCACACCACCAAGGCGCGGAGTCCGTTGCGAGTCGTGTTCGAAGGCCCCGCGGCGGGCCTGCGCAATGGCGGCAGCGTCAATTTCAACGGTATCAGGATAGGGGAAGTGGTCTCGGTGAAGCTCGACAACCCGCGTCGTGTCGTCGCACTGGCGATGGTCGAGAACAACGCCCCGATCCGCAAGGACACCCTGGTCGGGCTCGAATTCCAGGGTCTGACGGGCGTCGCCGCGATCTCGCTGAAGGGCGGCGCGGAGGCCGCGCCATCGGCTCCCCTCGACGAGGATGGCATTCCGATCCTGACCGCCGATCCCAACGCGCTGCAGGACGTCACCGAGGCGATCCGGGGGACGCTGCAGAACATCAACCGGGTGGTCGCCGACAACCAGGAGGCCGTGAAGAACTCGCTGCATAATCTGGAAACCTTCACCTCGTCGCTGGCGCGCAATGCCGAGAAGATCGACAACGTCATGCTCAGGGTCGACGGCGTGATGGGCAAGGCCGACAACCTGATGCTCGGCCTCAACTCGCTGGCCGGCGGCAAGGAGGGCGGTGAACTGTTCCAGGCGGTGAAATCGATCCGGGAACTGGCGGAAGATTTCGACAAGCGCTCGGGCGCGCTGATGACCGACGGCCGCCGCACGCTGGCCGACATCAGCCGTGCCGTGAACAATCTCGACCGCAACCCGACCCGGCTGTTGTTCGGCGCCGGCGGCAGCAACAGCAATGCCGCGGCGCCGCCGCCGGAGACCGCCAAGCCGGCTGCCACGCCTGCGGCGACGGCGACGGAGAAGAAGAAGCCGTAGGCATTCGCGGAGGCGGCGGATTTCGCGTTGGCTCATCCGAGGCATCGGGATCATCGATTCACATTTCAAACAGCGGCGTGTGGTTCACCTCGCCCCGCTTGCGGGGAGAGGTCGCGAGCATCTTGCGAGCGGGTGAGGGGGACTCTCGACAGGCTCGGACGCGCGGATAGTCCCCCTCACCCGGAGACTTCGCTGTCGCTTCGTCTCCGACCTCTCCCCGCAAGCGGGGCGAGGTCAAAGCGCGCCTTCGCTTCCACGGCGGATTCAAATTTCAAAACAGCCAAGTCCGTCATTGCGAGGAGCCACCGGGTCGCGCGAATGCGCGCCCGATGACAGGCTCCGCGACGAAGCAATCCATCGAGCAACAAGCAAGAAGTATGGATTGCTTCGCTTCGCTCGCAATGACGGCAAGACACAGCTTCGCGATCTCGCCGCACGTTTTCGCGCGAGTTTTGCTATTGCGTCGCGCCTCTGAACTCCAGAGGGCGCAGGGAATGCCGGGCGCCTGATGCGCCCGCAGCCTCGCATGCAAAATAAAATAAGCATACGAGCATAGTCACCACGGTCACACCGGAAACACCCAGCATTCCCCGCGCAATGGTTTTAACGGCTTATACCGGGCTCTCCCCGGTGACCGGGCTCTTTTGCCACCGTCGCCTGCGCTTCTAATCGCAGACTTGACACCAGCGTCGGGGTGTCAGGACCACACGGCTTCGCCGTCCGCTTCAAGTGCTCTCGTCCTGGGCACCATCCGCGCCACCGCATCCCGCCCCGCGGCCGTGACGATCGCGTGTCGCCCCTCAGTGGGACGGGACGGCTGCGGATATAGACTGATTTGGGTCTTCGGAAAATCAGAATATTTTTGCGAAAGGGGCTGGACAGCCGACGATCCGAGAGCGAACTGATTTGCCCGTCGGGCAAATCAGTCGGCCTGTCCGCGTAGCTCGAAGCACGAAGGCGCAAGGTGTACCCGCCTCAGGCGGTTATCTTCCCGCCATGAATTCTCTTGCGCGTAGCGGATGATGTACGCACCGGCGATATGGTGATGAATGCCAATCTCGGCTCGGCATAGGCGGGAAAATTATTCCTCAGCCATGTCAGTGCACGTGCCGTCGAGGCCGTATGCCTCCTGATGATTGATCCTCTTGATCTCGAAATGCTCATGGAGATTATCCCAAGACGCCGCTTCGTCGGAGTAAACGACCGTACCGTTCGCAATGCGAGGCGAATAAATGAGGTGGCTTGACTTTCCGTATTGAAACCTGCCGGAACCGAATGCCGCCATGCTCGCGGATCACGACAACAACCGTGCGCTTGCGTTTTGGTTCCGCGAAAGGCGCCGGTCACGGCGATATTCTTTTTGATTCGACCCCTCATTTTCCTCTGCCATGGCTTCACGCAACTTGTGCAGGAGGACGAACGCGGACTTGTAGGACGTAGAAGGGCAGATTAGCCGTAGGCGTAATCCGCCGGCCGGATAGGTTGAGCGAAGCGAAACCCATCACGTTGGTTGAAGTTGTTGATGGGTTCGCTTCGCTCAACCCATCCGAGCTGAATCAGGCGGGAGTGGGAATCAGTTATGGGAAAGCACCTTCGAGGACTTGACTATGGCTTCGGCCTTCAAACTGTCGAACCACTTTGGCTCCCAAGGGCGCAGGCCAAAGTAGGCTTTCAACGCATTCTCGAAAACAATCGCACTGCGATTTGACCGAAATTGTAATGTCGCGCATTTTTCGGAGGTTGCTTCGCGCATTTGCTGCCTGTCCCATGTTTCGATGTAAAACTTGTCCCCGATCTTGACTTTGAAACAGGGGAACGGCGTGTTCGGCGTTTCCAATTGCATAATTGCTAGCCAACGCCCATTGCGGATTAAAATATCGAAGAAGTTACCAAACAAAACTGGTCTTGAATTTCTAATCTCACGCTCGTTGACGTGAGGCGATTCAGATCTCAAGTCATAGCCAGCCATATAGAAAATTGGTCGTTGCCATGCAATCAACTGACCGAATCCAAATGCTTGCTCCCCAAGTGGAACGGCGAAGACTAAGCCAACATCGATCGCGATATTCATGGATAGAGCCGGATGGGTCTAGCAACGCGAAAACCCATCAGTTTCGTGGAGGTTGGTGATGGGTTTCGCTTTGCTCAACCCATCCGAATTCACTCAGACCAAAAAAACGGAGGCATCGCTTGCTAGTTCTCATGGCGGACTTTATAGCTTCTCTATCCAATCATGGTCCTGTTCATACATGGCATCTGCGATGTCTTGTTGATGACATCCTCGCGTCTTCAGTTCCTCGATAAGTCGTGAGGCTGGGATTGGCTCCGTGGTTGACCAAGTATTCTTTGTGTGAGGCGGCGTCGCCATGGCCTCATAGCGTCCGTTCGGTGTTTTTCTCACAATCAAACTCATACGGCGCCTATCGATTTTGGAGCTGCGATCCTAACGTCGGTTACGCACCCACCCCAAACAAAAACGGAGGCATCACTGCCTCCGTCTTTTTATTCCTCAATCCACGCAAGCCTTACCCCAGCCGTCCCGCCGCATGCGCCAGCAGGGTGTAGACCAGCCCGGTCTCCGAGGCGAGGTGGCTGCGCAGCGCGGCGGGGCCGCGTTCGTCGCGGGCGACCTCGTCGAGCAGGCGCTCGAACTCGGTGATGTAGCGGTCGACCGTCTGCTTGAAGTTGCGGTCGGCGCGGTATTTGCGGGCGACCTCGTCGAACGCCTTCTGGCCGGCGGGCGTGTAGAGCCGCTTGCTGAAAGCCTTGCTCTCGCCGCGCTGGTAGCGGTCCCACATCTCGGTGGCGAGATTGCGATCCATCAGCCGGCCGATGTCGAGCGACAGCAACTCCAGCGGATTGCCACCGGTTGCCTGCTGCGGCGCGCGGCCGCGCGGGACCTCGCGGTTGCCGCCGCCGGCATCGGTGCGGCTCAGCAGGTCGGAAAGCCATCCGTCACGTCCCTGGTCGGCATTCGATGGCGAGACCGGCGGCGCTTCGGTGCGGCGTGACGCGGGCCCGCCGAGGTCGGGCGGCGGCAAGGTCGAGGCGCTGCCGGCATCGCGCGGGCGGGGCGGGGCGGTGCGCGATTGGCCGGCGGTTGCCAGCATCGGCTCTTCCTCGCGCTGCACGCTGGCGCGGCCGGTGGTCACGACGTCGAGCCCGCGGCCGTGATGGGCAACGATCCGGTTCAGTTCCGCCAGGGCCTCGATCTGATCGACGATCACTTTCCGCATCTGCGCGGTGCTCTCGGCGGCCTCCTGCGGCATTTCCAGCACGCCGCGGCGCAGTTCGTTGCGGGTGGCATCGAGCTCGCGATGCATTTCCGCAGCCATCTGCTTCATGCTCGCCACCATGTTGGCGAACTTTTCCGCGGACTGCTTGAACATCGCATCGGCTTCCTGCGTGCTCTGCTGGTAGATATCGTGCATCGCGTCGGCGGTCAGCCGGCGTTCCTCCTCGGCGGTGGAGCGAACCGCCTCGAACTGCCGGTTGATCGCGGCAGAACCGGCGCCGGCGGTCTCCGCGACGATGCGCGCGATATCGCGGGCGCGTTCTTCGGCGGCCGCCAGCGATTCGTCGAGCAGGCTGGTGAACCGCGACAACCGCTGATCGAGATCGGTGGTGCGCAAATCGATGGTCGAGACCAGCGACTCAAGCGCCGCCTTGCGTTCGCCGACGGAGGCAGTGGTGTTGCGGTTGCTTTGCTCGACCGCGGCCGCGGCCTCGACCAGCACCTGGCCGTGATGATCGAACTTGCCCGAAAGCGAGCCGAGATCCTCCAGCGCCTTGGCGGTCTTGGTGTTGAAGATGCCCAACTGGTCTTCCAGCGTCTGGGTCGCAACCCCGTTGCGCGAGGTGACGTCGTTCATGGCGGAAACGAAGTCGGCCACGCGCGTGACCAGAGCGCGCTCGAGCGAATTGAGATTGTCGTGGGCGCCGGTCAGCACTTCCTGCAGCAGGATATTGCCCTCGCGCAGCCGCTCGAACAGCGCGACCGTGTCGGTGCGCAGGATCTTGCTGGTTTCCTGCATCTCGGTCACCGCCGCGACCGAGACCTGACGCGACTGGTCGATCGCCATGCGCGAAGTCTGCTCCAGCTCCTTCAGCGACTTGTTGACGGCACCGGTGGCCAATTCGCTGGCGGAACCGATGGTCCGCGCCACGTCGGAGCCGTGGCTCATCATGGATTGCGAGAAGGTCTGGCCCCGGGTTTCGATCGAGCGCAGGGCGTCGGCGGTGACACGGTCGATATCGACCGTCAGCTGGGTGGTCTTGACGCCGAGGGCCTCGACCAGCGCTCCGCGCTTGCCGTCGATCATCTGCGACAGACGCTCGGCCTGCTGCTGGACATGGGTGACGATTTCGTCGGTCTTGCCGGTCATGGTGGCGCCGAACGCGCCGCTGGCGGCAAGAACCGAGCGTTCGACTTCCGCCGCGGTCGACTTGACCCGGGTAGTGACTTCGTTCGATGCGGCCACCAGCGCGCTTTGTGCGTTGAGGGCGCTGGTCTGGATATTGTCCGTGGTATTGGCGGTGACCGCGCTGAGCGACCGCTCGATATCGACGGAGATCGCCTTGATCTGGCTGGCCGAGTCGGCCGACGTGGCGTGCAGCGAACCTTGCGCCTCGCGCGCGCTGGCCAGCATCGATGCGGCGGTGTCGGCCGCAGCCGTCGTCAATGTGCGCTCGATGTCGAGCGACAGCGACTTGACGTGATTGACCGCGTCGGATGAGGCGGCGACCAGCGTGCCCTGTGCTTCGCGCGCGCCGGCGACGATCGTCTCGGCGGTGGAAGTGCCGGCGATCGACAGCGTGCGCTGGACATCGGCCGTCAGCGTCTTGACGTGGCTGGCGGCTTCCGACGAAGCGGTGACCAGCGCGGTTTGTACCTCACGCGCGCCGGACAGAACCGTGGCGGCGGTGGCCGCACCGGCCGCCGAGAGCGTTCGCTCGACCTCGGCGGACAGCGACCTGATCTGGCTGGCGGCATCGGAGGAGGCCGTCACCAGGGTGGTCTGGGCGTCGCGGGCGCTGTTCAGGATCGAGTTCGCGGCACCGCTGCCGACGGCGGTGAGCGAGCGCTCGACTTCCCCGGAGGTAAACTTCAGCTGGGCGCCGACGTCGGAGGAGACCGTAAGCAGCGACTGCTGTGCGGCGCGTGCACCGGTCTGGATGGTCTCGCTGGTGTTGACCACGAGGTTGGTCAGCGAGCGTTCGGCATCCTCGACGTGGGACTTGATGTTGGCCGAGAGTTCCTCGGCGCGCGCCGTCAGGCCTTCGCTGGCCTGCCGCCCGCTGCTCTCGATGCGGCCCGCCACCGCCTCGATGCGCGAACCCAGCAAGTCTTCGAACTGCGCGACGCGCATGTCGATATCGCCGGCAACCTCGCCGATCCTGCTTTCGATGCCCTGATGGATTTCCTGGAACCGCGCCGTGACGGTATCGGTCAGTTGCGCGCTGCGGCCGTCGATGGTCTGGGTCACATTGGCAATGCGCCGGTCGACCGCCTCGATCGCCTGGGCGGTGCCGTCGGTGAGCGAGGAGGTCAGGAGCGTGAGGCGCGAGTCGATCGTGTGGATCGCTTGCGCCGCGCCATCGGTCAGCGACGATGCCAGCGAGCCGAGCCGGCTGTCGATGGTTTCGGTCACCGACTTCGCCCTGGTATCGAAGGTTTGTTCGAGCGTTTGGAGGCGGTCGTCGATCGATTCGTCGAAGGATTTGATCTTGCTGTCGAGCGAGGTATCGAGATTGGCGACGCGAGTTCCGAGCGTGGTCTCGAATTGCATCAGGCGTTGGTCCAGCGAGGCGGTGATCTCGCCGCCATTGGAGGTCAGGCGGGTGTCGAAGTTGTCGACATAGGTCTTCAGCGTTTCGGCGATATCCTGGGTGCGCTGGCCCATGCGGTCGACGATCTCGCCGCCGAAGGTTTTGACGGTGCGGTCGAATTCCGAGATGTGGCGGGTGATGAGCGCGCCCAGCGTGCCGCTGTCGCGCGCGAATTTTTCCGCCAGCTCGCCGCCCTGGTTCTTCACCAACTCGTCGAACGCGCTGATCTGCAGGGACAGCGTGTCATGGGCGGTTTCGGTCTGGCCGACCACCTTCGCCACCAGCGAGTTGACGGTCACGTCCAGCGCATCGCCGGCCTTGTCGCCGGAGCTGATGATCTGGCTCGCCAGGCGGTTGCCGGCTTCGTCGATCTTGCTGACCAGATCGCCGCTGCGCAGTTCGAGCTCCAGCAGCAGCAAATCGCCGGAATTCTTCAGCGAGTCGTGAACCTGCTCGGTACGCTCGGAAATGCCGTCGATGATGGTGGAAGAGCGCTGCTCGAATTCGCTGGTGATTTGGTCGATCCGCTCGTTCAGCATCTCGTGGACGCGGTTGGCCAGCTCGACGAACTCGTCGTGCACGTGCCCGGTCTTGAAATTGAGGCTGGTGGTGAGACGTTCGCTGGCGTCGAGCACGGCGCGCGTGGTCTCGGCGCTGGCTTCCTCGAGGCGGTCGAGCAGGTCGCCGCCGCGCTCGCCGAGCGCGAGGATCATATTGTCGCCGGCATTGCTGAGCGCGCTGGTGATGTGGGCGCCGCGTTCTTCGAGCGCGCCGGTGATGCTCTTGGCAACCTCGTCGACGCGGGAGGCGATCGCATCCGAGATCAGCGCGATATCGTGGCGCAGGTCGATCTGGACGCCGGAGATGGCGCTGCGGACCTGCTCGGCCTGTCCGACCAGATTGTCGCGCTGATGCGCGATATCCTGCAGCAGCGCGCGGATCCGCACTTCGTTGTCGCTGTAGGCGCGCTCGAGCGCGGAGACTTCGTTGGCAACCAGGGTTTCCAGCTCGCCGGCGCGCGCGATCGCGCGTTCGACGCCGTCGCCCATGGCCGCGACCTCGCGGCGGATCGCCTGGCCGACGGTGACCATCGAGTCGGCGGCGGCGCCTTCGGGGTCGGAAAAACGGATCGCCACCTGCGCCATCAATTCCGCGATCATGCGCAATTCCTGGCCGCGCCACGACAGGCTGGCGAGGAAATAGAACAACAGCACCGGCGCAACGAACAAGGCCACCAGGCCACCCAGCACCAACGTGCCGCTTGCGCCCTGGCCGATCGAAGCCTGCAGCGAGGGGAAGAAGCTGATGGTCAGCAGTCCGCAGCCGCCGAGCCAGACCGCGGCAAACAGCGTCGCAATCGTGTAGACGTTGCGGGCGGGCCGGCCCTTCTGCAGGGCCTGCAGCAGCTGCCCGATGGTTTCGCGGTCGTCATTGGCGGCGCGGCGCGGCTCCGGGATCGGTTCGAACACCGGCCGATCGGCGCTCGCGCGCGTGTCGAACATGCCGTCGTCGTAACCTGGCGTTGAAGGCGTGTTTGGCGCCACATCGCCGCGGGCCGAACCCCGCGCGCTGTCGGCCGAAGACGCATCACCGATGTTCAAGGCTTCCTAAATCGCAGAAAGCGCAACTTCGGTAGGGTCTTTGACCTTCTTGGGATTGTTCGCCATGTTCAGTCTGACCCCTCGTGTTAGCTTTTACGCATCCCGTTCCGCATCCCGGAAAATCTGCCGCGAACGCCCCTCGCAAGCTCGAAAGCGGTGTGATGTCCTGCGCTGGTCGCGAAAGCACGGCCGAAGGTCGGCTTGATCGCTACCATCCCCAAAACATCCTATTGGCTGGGCGATGCGAATGAAATGGCTGCGATTAATACTATCTTAATCATCGTTAACAGCACGAGGCGGTAAAGCCTTACAGGTCCACAGAATTCTCACTCGCTTGACCAATTGGGGCAACTCTTCGCTAAAAACAAGGCAAACTTGCGGCGGGCAGGAGAACGTTGCGTTAACCTTTTCCGTGATTGGCTGGAGAAAACTTCGCCGCCGGACCGGTCAGGCGGAGAACATCGGGTTATCGCCATGTCGCTTCATCTGGAACGGATTGACTGGATGCCATCGCCGCCGCTCGCCCCCGATGACGGTCCGATCGATATCGAGCATCTCAGGCGCATGACGCTGGGCGATGCCGGGCTCGAACGCGAGGTGCTGGCGATGTTTTCGGCCCAGGCGGTCGGCCTGATCGCCACTCTCGCCGGCTTGCCCGCCGATGCAGGTGCGCTGGTGCATACGCTGAAAGGCTCGGCGCGCGCGATCGGCGCCTTCGGCGTGGCCGAGGCCGCCGAATCTCTGGAAGCAGCGATTCGAAACGGCGGCGATCCGGCCGAAGCGCTCGCCGAACTCAAGGACGCCGTCGCGCAGGCGCGCATGGCGGTCGACGCGATCCTGCGCCGGTCCTGATCCCGACCATTTTTGAAGCGGCGAGAGAACGCCTCGGGTTTTCGCCCCAACCGCTGGCGCCGGGCGGATCGACCCGTTATAGGACTGCCCGGACCTTCCTTACCCCGGCAGCACGAGCAAACATGGCCAAGATCAGCTTTGTCGACCATACCGGCGAAACCCGCACTATCGATGTCGAGAACGGCGCCACCGTGATGGAAGCGGCAATCCGCAACGCCATTCCGGGCATCGAGGCCGAGTGCGGCGGGGCTTGCGCCTGCGCGACCTGCCACGTCTATGTCGATGAGGCCTGGCGCGGGAAGGTGGGCAGCCCGTCGCCGATGGAAGAGGACATGCTGGATTTCGGCTTCGACGTACGGCCGAATTCCCGACTGTCGTGCCAGATCAAGGTGACCGACGAACTCGACGGGCTGGTGGTCGCGACGCCGGAGCGGCAGGCCTAGAGCTTTTGTCTTGACGGCCGCGCGACTTCCACGCCGCGGCGCAGCCAGGGCTGAAAACTTCGGACGATCTCTTCGGTCAGCGGTGTCGGCTTGCGCGTGCTCTCGTCGATCAGCACGCTGACCGATTGCGCCGAGGCGACGCATTTGCCTTCCGAAAACACCACCTGGTCGAACGTCACCGAGGTTCGGCCGAACTTCGAAACCCCAAGCCCCATTTCGATGGTGCCGGGCCAGCGCAGTTCGGCGCGGAAATGCATGTCGAGCCGCACCATGATCCAGGAAAGCCCCTCCGGCATCAGCCCGAAACCGCGGTCCTTCATCAGCGTGACGCGGCCGGTTTCGAAATAGGTCGCATACACCGCGTTGTTGACGTGCTGATTGGGATCGAGATCGGCAAAACGCACATTGTCCGTCAGGCGGTAGGGAAAATCTTCCAAGCGCGGCGTTAAATCGAGGCGGGCAGGGGCGTTCACGGCGACGGTCTCCTTAGTGTTCACGCCGTTACAGCGCAGTTGTCGAATGGCGGCAAGGGGTTGCCGCGGCAGCAAGCGCCATATTATGGCTTTCCACGGCCCGCGGCCTTGGCTAGACAGGCGCAGCAAAAAGCCATGGTGCAACCGAAAAGAAGCGATATGAGCGAAGCGATCAAAACCGATGTGCTGATTATTGGCGCGGGTCCGTGCGGACTGTTTGCCGTTTTCGAACTGGGCCTGCTCGACATGAAGGCGCATCTTGTCGACATCCTCGACAAGATCGGCGGCCAGTGCGCCGAACTCTATCCGGAAAAACCGATCTACGACATTCCAGGCATCCCCTACGTCACCGGCCATGGCCTGACCGATGCGCTGATGGCGCAGATCAAGCCGTTCCACCCGACCTTCCATCTCAACGAAATGGTGGAGAAGATCGAGAAAATCGGCGATCCCCTGTTTCGCGTCACTACCGATGCCGGTCAGATCTTCGAGTGCAAGGTGGTGGTGATCTCCGCCGGCGGCGGGTCGTTCCAGCCGAAGCGGCCGCCGGTGCCGGGCATCGAAGCCTATGAAGGCAGTTCGGTGTTTTACTCCGTGCGCAAGATGGATCAGTTCCGCGACAAGGATCTCTTGATCGTCGGCGGCGGCAATTCCGCGCTCGACTGGACGCTCAACCTGCACCCGATCGCCAAGCGCGTGACGCTGTTGCACCGGCGCGATGATTTCCGCGCGGCACCGCACAGCGTCGAGCAGATGCGCGCGCTGGTGGCGGCCGGGAAACTGGATCTGAAGATCGGCCAGGTTACAAGTCTTGAAGGCGAGGGCGGGGTGCTGTCGGGCGCCACCGTCAAAGCCAATGACAATGCGATTTCGAAAGTCACCTGCGATACCATGCTGCCGTTCTTCGGCCTGACCATGAAGTTGGGGCCGGTCGCGAACTGGGGCATCGCGCTCGAGCACAATCTGGTGCCGGTCGAGACCTCGGCATTCGAGACCAGCGTGCCCGGCATTTTTGCGATCGGCGATATCAACACCTATCCCGGCAAGCTGAAGCTGATCCTGTGCGGCTTCCATGAAGGTGCGCTGATGGCGCAGAAGGCGCACCGTTATGTCTATCCCGACAAGCGGCTGGTGTTCCAGTACACGACGTCGTCGTCGAGCCTGCAGAAGAAGCTCGGCGTCAACTGAGGCGGCAATCCCGCTTGAATATTGCGGCATGCGCATGCGAGCAGGCCGTGGCGGCTCTTTGCGTTGCGGCGAATTTGTGACGCCGCCATTCCCTGACGGCGCCGATATCGCGATGCGGTACTGGCACCATTGGCGAAATCGCCGTAGTCTGTCCTATCGCTCGATGGGCGGATAAGGTGATGACGATGCGGACCGCATTATCCAGGCTTCGATGGGCGCTGCCGGTCATGACCGGCCTCGTCATGTCGCTTGTTCTGTCGCTTGCCATCACGCTTCCGGCGCAGGCCGCCGAGCCAACGGCTGCGGGCTTGTGGCAGAAGATCGAGGACGGCAAGCCGGTGGCGTGGTTTCTGATGGTCGATCATGACGGCATCTTCGAAGGCGTGATCGCCAAGACGTTCCCGCTTCCCGGTGAAGATCCCGAACTCGATCTGCGCGAAATGCACCGACGACCGCAAGGACGCGCCGCTGCTTGGCTTGTCCTTCATCCGGGACATGAAGCGCGACGGATTGAAATATGAGAACGGCAACGTTCTCGATCCGCGCGACGGCAAGATCTACAAGGCCAAGATGAGCGTCAGCGCGGACGGTCAGTCGCTGACGATGCGCGGCTATCTCGGTATTTCCCTGTTCGGCAAGGACGAGACCTGGTCGCGCTTGCCGGATACGGCGATGACGCAGCTCGATCCGGGCGTTGTCGCAAAATACCTGCCGGCGCAGGCGGCGGCGATGCCGGCAGCGGGCAAGCCCCCGGTCGCCGTGGCCAAGCCGCCGGTGGCCGCGAAAAGAAGCGCGCCACCGCCGCAATTGCCGAAGTAGGGCGCCGGCGCGAGCCGGGGTTGTCCACTGGATCCGATATGTCAGCTCGCCCCCTCATTCCCCGCCGCAAGCTGTTCGACAATCCGACGTTCTTTGGCGCGAAACTGTCGCCGGACGGTCGTCTGTTGTCGTGGCTTGCCCCTGTTGACGGCGTCCTGAACGTCTGGGTCTCGCCGGCCGACAGTATTGCAGCCGGGCAGCCGGTCACGCGCACCAAGGGCCGGCCGATCAATTGGCAGGACTGGAGCCCGGACGGCCGCTACATCATGTTCCTCAACGACGAGAACGGGGATGAAAATCTTCATCTGTTCGTCGTGGATCCCCGCAATTCCGAACTCCGCGACCTTACGCCGTTCGACAATATCCGTGCGATACCGACACATTGGTCGCACGTTGCGCCCGACAAGATCGCGATAAACCTGAACGATCGCGACCCGCGCTGGCACGATGTCTTCTTGCTCGATCTGGCGACCGGCCAACGCTCGCTGATCTGGGAAAATCGGCAGGGCTTCGACTTCGTCGGGCTCGATTGGCAGCTGAAGCCGCGCCATGCCCGCAGCATCCCGTCGGACGGCGCCCGGCTTTGGCGCCTCGATGACGGGAACGTCACGCATTGGCGCGATGTCGGCTTCGACGCCAACTGGGCCACGCACGTGATGTCGTTCGACGCAACCGGCACGCAGCTCTACATGCGCTCGTGCATCGCGCAGGACAAATCCGCGCTAGTGCGGGTCGACTGGTCGACCGGCGACGAGACCGTCTTGTTCGAGAGCCCGCACGCCGACGTCACGGATACGATATTCAATATGCGGACCTTCGAGCCGGAGGCGGCCGCCATCGATCCCGGACGGCAGCAGTGGACCGCGTTGACGCCGGCGGTCGCGCCGGAACTCGCGCTGATCCAGGCGCGGCTGCCCGGCCATGGCTTCCACGTCCAGAGCCAGACCGATGACGACCGCCGCTGGATCGTCGTGAGCTACACCGCGCAGCAACCGGCGACCTATCATCTGCTGGACCGCGACCGGCAGACGCTGATCGAGCTGTTCGCGGCGCGGCCGGAGTTGAAAGCATATCGGCTCGCGCCGATGCATGCCGTCGAGACCAAATCGCGCGACGGCCTCACCCTTGTTTCGTACCTGACGCTGCCGGCCGAGATCGAAGGCGACCGCCCGCCAAAACCGCTGCCGATGGTGCTGATCGTGCACGGCGGTCCATGGGCGCGCGATATTTTCGGCTATCGCGGCGATCATCAGTGGCTGGCCGACCGCGGCTATGCCGTGCTCTCGGTGAATTATCGCGGCTCGACCGGTTTCGGCAAAGCCTTCATCGCGGCAAGCGAGAAGGAGCACGCCCGCAAGATCCATGACGATTTGATCGACATGGTCGAATGGGCGATCGAGCAGGGCATCGCGCAACGCGACAAGATCGCCATCTTCGGCATGTCCTATGGCGGCCTGGCTTCGTTCGTGGGCGCGACGTTTACGCCGGAGGTGTTCTGCTGCACCGTCCCCGTGGTCGGTATTTCCAACCTGCAGACGCTGCTGGAATCCATGCCGCCCTATTGGGCCGGTTTCGCCGAAAACATGTATCGCAGCTACGGCGACCCGCGCACCGAGGAGGGCCGCAAGCTGCTCGCCGAGCGCTCACCCATCAACAAGGTCGAGAACATCAAAAAGCCAATGCTGATTTTTCACGGCGCCAATGATGTGCGTTGCAAAGTGGCGGAAAGCGATGCGATCGCCGCTGCGATGCAGGCAAAGAACATTCCCGTCATCTACGTCGTTTACCCGGATGAAGGGCACGGCTTCCAAAAGCCGCCAAACCGGCTATCCTATATCGTCATGGCGGAGGTGTTTTTCGCCCGGCATCTCGGGGGCGCCTTCGAATCCGTCGGGTCCGATCTCGAAGGCTCAAGCCACGAGATTCGGGCAGGCGCCGATATCCTGGCGGACCTCGGCGTGACCTGACGACGCGATCTGGCCAAGGCGTCAGCGTATTCCGGAGGACGGCACCAACGGCGCCGCCGGCTCCTGAATGACCTCCGGCACGCCGGCACCAAGTTGCAGCGCCGAAACCACGGCGGGCAATGCCGCGTCGGCCATTGCGGCGTGGCCTTCGGCCGAGGGGTGCACCGCGCCGCCATACACCGCGGAAAGAATCCCCCAGGTCGCGTCATGGATGTCGGCGGGCTGGCTGGAAGACGGCAGTCCCTGCGGATAGGTCATCGCCGCAAAATAACTGTCGTTGGCGTCGCGGATCCAGCGCGCGCGCGGCAGATAGGCGCGATACTCCCCGGCGCTGCGGCCGCATAGCATCGGCTGGCTCGCCGCGGTGACGATATCGGAATCGAAGCTTTCGCCCTTGGGGGAAAAACACTCGCGATCGAATTCCGGATCGCTCTCGGCGCGCGCGCAAAACCCGTGATCGGCGAACGCCGCCTGATGTAAATCGACGAAGGTCATGCGGTCGCTGGCCGGATCGCGGCACAGCACGCCCGACTGGCACAGCGCCAGCGCCTTCAACTGCGGCAGGAATTCCCTCTCGACATAGCTGGACACGTTGGCGAGCCGTTGCGGCTCGGCGTTGAAGGAGGGGTGAATGTCGAAGCCGGCGCGTCCGCCGGGGCAGGGCGCGCCGCCGCCGGCGAGCGCCGGGTTGGCATAGGACACGTACACCACATGCGACAGGTCGCCGCCGACCAAGGGCTTCAGCGCATCGCGCAGCTTGCTAAAACTCTGCGGCAGATCGCGCTGCAGCGCGGCGCGGGAATCGTCGACCGATCCGATCACGCCGGTGCGCCTGAACAGCCCGCGTTCGGTCGGGGTGTCGACGATCACATCGGCGACCAGTCCGGAGAAATTGATGTCATTGGCGCCGACCGACAACAGGATCAGATCGAGGTTGCGGTCGGGCTGACGCTTCTTCGCCGCAGCGAGAGCGAGGCGCAATTCGTCGAGCTGCGCGTTGACCGTGCCCTGGCAGGTGGCTGATTTCGTCGGCGGGCATTCCCGCGCGCGCTGCCAGCCTAACAGCCCGTCGGGGATGGTGGCGCCGGTGCAGGCGAGCGGCAGATAGGTCACCGCGATGTGCGGATTTTGTACGGCGAGCGCCAGCGCGGTGCGGGTCTGATAGCTGTACAGTGAGCGGTGGCAGGGGGAATTGAACCACAGCGCGCTGTGGCGCTGCCAGTTCTGCAGCGTGTCGGGCGCTTCGCAGGCCCGCCCGCCCTTATAGCCGGCGCGGCTCGGACGGTAATATTGCGCAGCCGCCGTGCCCAGATAATTGCGGAAACAAAAACCCTCATCCGACAGCGCGATCGCGCGGTCCGGATTGCCCTCGCCGGACGCGATGCTGTCGCCGAGGCCGGCGATGAAAAAATCGCGCACCGCGATCTCGGTTGCGATCCGCTGCGGCGCCTCGGGTCCGGAGGAGACCTCGACGCTCGCGGCGGTGGTGCGGCGATAGCGCGCGCGCAGATTGACGGGTTCGGCGCAATCGGAGGTCGAGACTTTCGGACCATCGCCATCGTCGAATGACCAGGCACAGGTGGCACCAACCGGAACCTGACCGGTCAGGCGAACAGTGACCGGATGATCCGCCGGCGTCAGGTAGCTCTCCTTGACGTTATCGCGGGTGCAGGCCTCGCCGACGCGGCCGGAAAGGTCGATGCAGAGGCGGTTCACCATGTTGCGCGCCCAGCCGCGGCCGTCGCTCTGCAGTTCCAGCGCCTGTTCCGAGGCGAGAATGCTGCGGCCTTGCGCGCTCTCGGCATGGAGCAGGAAATCGCGTTCCTCGCGGAACAGCCGGAAGCGGTTGCGGACCTCCCAGGAAATCTGCATCGGGGCATCCGGCGCGTCCTGCGCTGCCGCAGGCGCGGTCTGCGCCGCATCGGGAGCGCCCTGGGCCGCCGCCCGCTGCGCCGGCAGCGCCACCGGCGCTGCCGCGAGAAGTGCGGCCGCGAGGATCGAACGGAGATGAATTCGGACCATAACGCGTTTGACGTTACTGTTGGGGCGGAAATAAGAGAGGCGCCGCGACGGTCGATGAAGATCGGCAATATTGTTTCGTGTGACATTACAATGCAATTCGTCAAGCCATCCTCCAATCTTAAAATGTGCGACGGCGTTCGATCGCATGCTATGACTCGCGGACACTTGGCCTCTGATACAGCAAGTTTGGTCCGGGTAGCTCTATGGCGGCGGTCTTGATCAGGGCAAGCCGTTATGTAGACTGCAGCGGCGGGCTGAATACCAAGCAACCAACAATCTCAGATTTGTGCGACCGTTTAACGCGAAGCGGCGAGGCGAGTTTGATGAGCATTTACGTTTACGTCACGCGGAAATCAGACCCATTGGAAACGGGCGGGCCGGATATCTCGGCCAAGGAATGGTTCGAATTGGTCGCAAATGATCCCGATCTTTCGATCGCCGATCCGCCGGACGGGGTACCGACCGCCAAAACTATCTACGCCGTATGGAACGCTTATCCCGGAGGATATCCGGCTTGGTTTGGGCTGTGTGAGGGTAGCATCGAAGTAAAGGGGATCGATGAGGCAATCCTCAGCAAGCTTCGGAATTTCTCTAATAAGCTTGGCGCGCGCATCGTATCCGAAATGGGTGAGGAATACTTCTAAACGAGAGGTCTGCAGTGTGGCGCGAACGGCAGCACAGAAATGAACACACTACGTCGCCATAGCGTGCGCTGGCGTAGAATGGCGCCTCTAAACCGAAGGAGTCGGGATGCGGATCACCCCTGCGCCCGCCGACGCTTCAGCGGCCGGGTCCGCTGGTCCTCCACCGGCTGCGGCACCGCGGCGGACGCCGTGAAGGCCTCGCTCAGCCTGCGGCGTTCCTGCCAGGGCACCACGACATTGAGCCAGAGTTCGCGTGTTCCCATGATGGAAATCGCGGTGCCGAACGGGATCAGGAAATACAGGATCCGGAACACCACCAGCGTCGCCAGCAACTGTTCCCTGCCGAATTCAGGCAGTGCGACCAGCATCGCGGCGTCGAACACGCCGATCGAGCCCGGCGCGTGACTGGCGAAGCCGAGCAGCGTTGCCAGGATGAACACCACCGCCAGCGAAACAAAATCGATGCCGGGCTGCGCCGGCATCAGGAGATACATCGCCGTCGCGCAAAATCCGAGGTCGACCACGCCGATCAGGATTTGCAGCAGCGTCAGCCTCGCCGAGGGCAGCGTCACCTTCCAGCCGTTCTGGCCGAGCTCGCGCCTGACGTCGCCGAGGCTGAGCCAGACGAGGTAGGCGACGATGGCGGCGATGCCGCCAAATGCGATCAGCCGGTTGATGGCAGCCGGCAGCTGATCCATCGCGGATGCTGCCCATGGATGCCAGGCCATGCCGACGCCGAGCACGAAGGTGTTGCCGAGCCAGAATGTCAGTCCGGAGAGGAAACAGATCTTGGCGACGTCGATGGCGTTCAGACCGTAGTCCGAATAGATCCGGAAACGGATCGCACCGCCGGTGAACACGGTGGCGCCGATGTTGTGGCCGATCGTATAGCTGGTGAAGCTCGACAGTGCCGCGATGCGGTAGGGCACCTGCTTCTTGCCGATGGTTCGCAGCGCAAAGAAATCATAGAAGGTCAGGGTGCAGAACGCGCCGATCACGCACAGCGCGGCAAGCGCGATGTGGTGAGGGGGCAGGTCCGTCAGCGCAATCAGGATCACGCCGGCGTCGACGCCCTTCAGAGTGCGCACCAGCGTCGTGACCGCAAAGGCGATGATGAGGAGGCTCGCCGCTACCCCGAGCCGTTTCCAGCCGATCCATCTCTTGAAGCCACGCCGCAGCGTGGTCAGCAGTCCGTGCATTCATCCTCCCGGCGGGGCGGCAACAAGTTGCAGGCCGTCTCAAAGCGATCTGATCGACAAGCGGCGGCAGATATCAAGACCCATAGGACAAAAACGTTGCGTTGTGCAGTCCTTGACAACGCAAGTATCGGCCCTGGATCGGCGCGGCTGTCATATGCCGTACATATGTCGTAATGCGCAAGATTCAAGTCCTGGCCGAGACTTGGCGTTCGCTGGCCTTCGGATTGGCCCTCCGCCCCGCCATTCGACCCTGGCGCGGCGTGATCTTCCGGCGACGCGCCAATGAGGCAAAACGTCGCGTGGAAGCTGCGCAGCCTCTCTTGCGCCGATCGCTTGATCACCCGGTCGGCGCGCAGCACGAGGCCGGCACCTCGAGGCCGATCGTCTTCGCGGTCTTGAGGTTGATGACGAGTTTCAAAATTCGACGGCTGCTCCACGGGTACCTCGGGGGGCTTTGCGCGACGCTACGCCTTGCGCAGCGCAAAGTGCGCACCGCAGAACGCCATCGCGGCGCCGAGGCACAGCGCCGCCAGGCCGGCGAGCACGCCCGAAATGGTCGGGATCGGACTCGGCGCGGAGGCCGCCTGACCCGCGCCCGCCAGCACCAATACACCGACCGCGATCAGGAACTGCCGCATCCGCTGCGGAATTTGGCCCGAGACGGCGCTGTCCATCAGTGTTGCGGTGAAATAGCCGCCGCAGAAACCGACGGTCGCGATCAGCCACCACGCGATTGCCGCGCCCGCGGGCATGAATTCCCGGCTGTCGGATCGCCACAGGCCGCCGAGATCGAGACCGTAGCGCGCGCCCAGCATGTGCACGGCGAGCGCGAGCAGCACTCCGGAGATCATCGCACCGGCGTGAATCAGCCGGCGCGGAAAATAGGTCGTCTCGGCCATGCAGTGCTTGTAGGATAAAGCCCGCGCTGCGCGCAAGACGACGCGATGATTTCAGTCGATGTTTTCAAGGAGGGTTCATGATCGGACTTCTCGCGCTGATCGCCGCCACAATCTTCACCGGCGCCGCTCTCTACGTAAATGTCGCCGAGCAACCAGCGCGGCTGCTGCTCGATGATCGCGCGCTACTCACGGAATGGAAGCCAGCCTATAAGCGCGGAACCGCGATGCAGGCACCGCTCGCGCTCGTGGGTTGCCTGCTTGGATTGATAGCGTGGTGGCAAAGCTCACATCCCGGATTTTTGATCGGCGCAGTTGCGATGATCGCGCCGTGGCCATGGACGCTGATCGCCATCAAACCAACCAACGATGCACTGATGGCGACGGAGCCCGACAGTGCGGGGCCCGAAAGCCGCGCGCTCGTCCTTAAATGGGGCGCTCTCCACGCCGTGCGCACGGCGTTGGGCGCACTCGCCATCATTGCCTATTTATGGGCAAATATGCCGCGCTAGGCGCGGCCGGCTTCCCGGGCACCCGCATCGATCCTGTGAGATCAGTCCATTGCCCATGACGATCGATTTGACGAATGAAGCTTCGGCAGACGTCCACTACGCCTACAAGGCGTCGCTGATTGGGGCCGCGCATCAGTTCGAACTCACTGGCGACGGGTTGTCGTGGCGCGTCGCCGGCAGATCCGCAGTGTGGCCCTACGCCGATATCGCAGCGATCCGGCTGTCGTACCGGCCGGTGTCGATGCAGTGGCGCCGGTTTCGCGCCGATATCGAAAATGCCGATGGTGCGCGGATCGTCATTCTTTCCACCAGCTGGCAGACCGCCGCCCTGATGGCGCCGCAGGACCGCGACTATCGCGTCTTCGTCACGCAGTTGCATGCGCGCATGGCGAAGGCCGGAAGCCGGGCGACGCTGATCGGCGGCCTCGGACCGCGCACCTATAGGGCCGCGGTCGGATTGCTGACGCTGGTCGCGATCTCGATGTCGGGGCTTTTCGTTCGCGCCATAACGACCGGCGAATTCGCGGGCGCGTTGTTCCTGGTCGGCTTTGCCGCGTTGTTCGCCTGGCAGGTCGGCGGTTTTGTCAGGCGTAACCGGCCGCAGCTGTACACCTTCGATCATTTGCCGGCGGCGCTGCTGCCGTAGCCGTAAGACCCGCAACCAACCGCAATCAAATGTGACTTCGCGATGCGGCCGGCGCACGGCATCGTGGCGACAGTTTGGACCCGATGCGGGGCTTGCGGTGGAGGATCGACATACCCGATTGCCGAGCGAAGCAGAGATCGCGGCGATCAACGCCAGGCATCTGATCCGCACGCCGATAAAGCCCGCCGATCTGCTGTTCGTGTTCGGCACGCGCGAGGATGTCAGCCGGCGCGCCGATGAAGCCCACAGGCTGTGGCGCGAGGGATTTTTTCGGTGGTCGATTGTGAGCGGCGGGGTGACGCCGGGCTCACAGCTCTCCGAATGCGAGATCATCAAGACGGCGATGGTCGCGCGCGGCATCCCGCCCGAACGCATCCTGGAAGAGCACCGCTCCACCAACACCGGCGAGAATGTGATCTTCTCGCTGCCCATCCTCGAAGCGGCACTCGGGCTCCAAAATATCCGCAGCGTGATCTGCCTCGGCAATAGCTGGACCGCGCGCCGCTACCCGATGACGCTGCACCGGCATTGGCCGGAGGTCGAGAAGATGCTGATCACGGTCGACAGTTTTGAGACGCCGCTGGCGCGCTGGCACACCGATCCCGACTTTCGAATCCGGATTCTCAGCGAATGGGACAAGATCGAGCCCTATATGGCAAAGGGCTTTATTGCGGAGTGGCCGGTGACGTGAAGAGGGCGCCTGATCCCTCGATGTCGAATGGTAGCGCTGCAGGCCAGCACCTCTCCCGCTTGCGGGGGAGGTCGACGCGCTCGCCAGAGCGCGGCGGGTGGGGGCATCTATCCGCGTCATCATTCTTGGCGGGCACCCCCACCCCAACCCTCCCCCGCAAGCGGGAGAGGGAGCGCACTTCCGCTGCCGCGGGCATCATCACGCGGGCGCCAAGGTACCCCACGCAACCCCAAACCCCCGGCCATCGTCGGATTGATCGGAACTGCGCGGCTTTAGCCGGCGCGCAAGCGTGCGCCGCTCGCGCAGCCGGTTGATCCGCGAGACCGGTTGACGGACGACGGCGCCCACTACGCGCATCGCAAACCGGGCGAGTTGGGCCGCGACGTGCAGCATTTGCCGAAAAAACTCTCGTCCGGCGGCGAGCCGGACAATCATGACGATCTCGAGATACATCAGCGTGTCGCCGGCAAACAGGATCGCCAGATCGATCGGAAAGGTCTGCGCAAAGGCCAGCGCCAGAATGACAATGGCAAAGAATTCCAGAACCCGGCGCAATGTCAGCCGGCTGAGAAAGTCGGCGAATTGCACCACCAACACTTCCCAAAGCGCGTCGCCGAAAGCCAGCGGGATTTCGTAACTCCACTTCCGCCACCAGTTCTTCACGTCAGGTCTCCGCCGCTCATCCGCGCACTCAAACCTAGTGCCGCACCACCAGCACCGAGCATTTGGCGTAGCGCACGACATGGCCGGCATTGGAGCCGAGAAAATAGGTCCGCATCGCCGGCCGGTGCGAGGTCATCACGATCAGGTCGGCCTTGATGGCCGCGGCCTCTTCGAGGATCTCGTGATAGATGCCGCCCTGCCGCACCACGGTGGAGATGCGGGAGGCATCGATGCCGGATTCGCGCGCCACGATGGCGAGCGCCTCCTCGGAGGTCTGGCGCTGCTGGGTGTCGAAATCGGCCGGCACATATTCCGCCAGCATCACCGGCGTCATCGGCAGCACGTTCAGGAGGCGCACCGTGCCGCTATAGGTCTGCGACAGCGTCGCCGCGGTCGCAATCGCGGGCTTCGCCAGGTCGGTATCGGCAAGATCGATCGGGACGAGAATGGATTTGAACATCTCACGCCTCCCTGACTAACTGCAATCTAGCATATATCGAAGGCCTGCCGCGGCTACCTCAGTCACCGGAGGTTTGCTTCAACAGCTTTGGGCTGACGAACTGCACCAGCCGCCCGCGACGGAATGCCACGTCCTCCCAGTCGTCGACCGCAAATTCGAAGATGGCAAGACCCGATGTCGGCAGATTGTCGGCGAGCGCCTTGCGCCCGGCAGCGTCGCCGCTGCCGGCCAGCGCCAGCGCCAGTTCATGCATGCCGGGATTGTGCCCGACCAGCATCAGCCGCCGCGGATCCGCCTCGGATGCCGAGCGGACGATCTGCAGAAGTTGCGCGGCGTCGGCGCCATAAAGTTCCGGTATCAGCTCGACCTGCGGTTCCGGGGCCAGCTCCTTCATCGCCTCCCGGGCTATTTCCCAGGTCTGATGCGCCCGGACGGCGTGCGAAACCAGCACCAAATCGGGAAACGGCGGATGCCGGCCGATCCAGCCGCCGATCTCTGCGGCATCGCTCTGCCCACGCTTGTCGAGCCGGCGGTCCTGGTCGCGGCCTGACGGCGCGTCGGTTTCGGTCTTGGCGTGACGCAACAGCATCAAACGGCGCATGGCGCAATCTCGATTCGTTTCAAGTCGGCGGATTAATGTACAAGGTGAAGCTCAGGACAAGGTGACAAGCGCCTGATCGGTCCGTAAGAAAACGATATGAGCGAGACGACTACAAGCACGAACTACGGGCCTGATGCCGCCGCGCCGCAGCAGCGCGCGCGGCTGTCGTTCGATCTGGATGTCGACATCGCCGTCGTCGGCGCCGGGCTTGCCGGCCTCACGGTAGCGCTGGAAGCCGCAAGGCTCGGCGCCAGCGTCGCGGTGCTCGAAGGCCGGCACGTCGGCTGGAACGCATCCGGCCATCAACTCGGCACCGTGATGCCAGGCTACGGTCTTCCGATCGGCGATCTGATCGCCCGCATCGGGTTCGAGGACACCCGCGAACTCTGGTCGCTGTCGAAGCAGGGCGCCGAATATGTTCGCTCCAACGCGACCGAGGAATTGATGCCGGGTATTGCGCTCAGCGAGGGGGCGCTGGAAGTCTCCAACGTCGATGTCGGCGATCAGTTGATCAGCCGGCTGCAGATGCTCGGCGAGGATTTCGAGACCGAAGTGGAGGGCTGGCAGGTCGACCGCGTGCGCGCCGTACTCAAGACCGATCATTATTTCCACGGCGTCTACTATCCGAGGGCGTTTCAGATCGACGGCCGCAAATATATCCACGGCCTGGCGGGGTTGGCGCGGCGGGCAGGGGTGCGGATTTTCGAGGACACGCCGGTCGTCAGCATCGATCCGTCGGGCATTCGCAAGCGCATTGTCACGCCGTCGGCGCGGTTGCGCGCCTCGCACATCGTGCTCGCCGGCAATGTCCATCTGGGCGCGACGTTGCGGCGGCTGTCGGAAACGCTGCTGCCGGTCTGGCGCTACGCCGCGGTGACCGCGCCGCTCGGCGAGCGCCTCGCCGAGGCGATGACGTTTCAGGGATCGGTGACCGATACCGACGGCATCGATCAGTTCCGGATCGTGGATGGCGACCGGTTGATGTGGGCGAGCCCCGAAACCACCTGGGCGGTGCAGCCGCATCGCTTTGCGCCGGCCATTGCGCGCAGGATCCGCACGATCTTTCCCCGGCTCGGACCGGTCGAGATCGCCGAAACGTGGAGCGGCGCCGTCGGACAGACCGTGCACGGCATGCCGCAGATCGGCCAGTTGCGCCGCGGCTTGTGGGTCGCAAGCGGCTTCGGCCGCCAGGGTTTGAACACCTCGGCGATGGCCGGCCAGTTGATCGCGCGCAGCATCCTGTGGGGCGACGAGCGCTGGCGGCTGTTTTCGCCGTTCGAACTGGTGTGGGCGGGTGGCCCGACCGGCCGGGTCGCCGGATACGCGATCGGGATGTGGGGACGGGGATTTTCGGCAGCAAGCGGTGCCCTGGCCCGTCATCGCGAGAGGGTGCGAGCCCAGGAGCGTGTTCGCGAGGCGCGCCTGGCCGAAGCCAATCGTCAGGCCGGAACCCGGCCGCCACGGCGCCGTCCGCCGCCGGGCCGACCGCTACCGCCGCGGCCTGCGCCGCTCGCGAACACCGCCGATGCCGAGGGACCCCCACCCTAGCCCTCCCCCGCAAGCGGGAGAGGGAACACATCGACATCGGGGCGGGCGCCTCGCATCACATGATGTCGAGATGGCCGCCGATACCCTATCGAATCGGAAGGTCCGCTCCCTCTCCCGCTTGCGGGGGAGGGCTGGGGTGGGGGTGTGGCCGCGAGTTCAGTCGGCGCCGCCTCGCAAGAAAGTGAGAAATTTACCGTCCGATCGGTGTAACTTGTGGCGCCGCGACCCGTATTTGAGTGCGAACCGTCTGGTAACGCGCTTCAACCGGAGACCATCATGATCGACCGCCGTATCCTGCTCGCATCTGTCGCCAGTCTGCTCGGCCTTGCCGCCTTCCGCTGGCTGCGGCCCTCGCCGGCACAGGCCGCGGAGAAATTCGAGATCGAAAAGACCGACGCGGAATGGCGCGCCCAGCTGACGCCGCAGCAATATGAGATCCTGCGCCAGCAGGGCACCGAGCGCCCGGGCTCGAGCCCGCTTTTGAAAGAGCATCGCAAGGGCATCTTCGCCTGCGCCGGCTGCGACCTGCCGCTGTTCGCCTCGGAGACCAAATTCGAAAGCGGCACCGGCTGGCCGAGTTTCTATCAGCCGCTCGAGAACGCCGTCGGCAAGACCGAGGACCGCGCCTTCGGCATGCTGCGGACCGAAATTCATTGCCGCCGCTGCGGCGGCCATCTCGGCCACGTCTTCGACGATGGGCCGAAGCCGACCGGCCTGCGCTACTGCATGGACGGCTTTGCGCTGGTGTTTCATCCGGCGGCGCCGTCGGCCACCTGAGTAGCTTTGCTTTTGCTTGACGCGTTTTCTTCACGCGAACCGGCATCCACTTCGCTTGAAAACGCTATGCGACGCCCGGCAATTGTTGCCCGCCCGGCAATTGTGCCCCGGTCCCTGGACCGGGGCACTTTCATTTAAGTATTTGAAATAATTCAGCTTCCTATTTTGGCATAGCGCTTGCGACATCCTCCTTCGATTGCGGCCATGGGTTTTCGGTCGGCTGGCCGCCGGGATCGAATTTGGAGACGATGTAATGGGTATCTTCGACGCACTGAACACTTCGGTCGGCGGCTTGCAGGCGCAGTCCTTCGCGCTCCAGAATATTTCCGGCAACATCGCGAATGCCTCGACCGTCGGCTACAAGGGGATCGGGACCAGCTTCGAGGATCTCATCCCGCAAACCTCGACACCGGACCGGCAGGTGGCCGGAGGTGTCACGGCCTTCGCCCAAGCCACCATCACGACGCAGGGCACAGTGTCCTCGACGACGGTGGCCACCAACATGGCGATCAACGGCCAGGGCTTCTTCAATGTGCAAAAGCCGATCGGCATTACCGACAACGCGCCGGTGTTCGACGGTACGACCGACTACACGCGGCGCGGCGACTTCCAGCTCAATGCGACCGGAAATCTCGTCAACGGTGCCGGCTACTATTTGCTGGGCGTGACGGTCGATCCCAAGACCGGCAACCCGACCGGAAACGTTCCCAAGATTTTGCAGTTTCAGAACAATTTCATTCCGGCCCAGGCCACGACCGCGATTCAATATGCGGCCAACCTTCCGACCACGCCCTCGACCAACGCGGCTTCCGGCGCCGTCGCCGGCACCTTGACCGCTTTGGGCGGGCTCAATCCCGCAGACTTCACCACGGGGCACAATCCGGTCGTGATCGGCACGCCGCCGCCTCCCTTCACCGATGCAACAACCACGGGAAGTGCGGTCAGCAACAAGGCCGCCGTCCCGGCGCCCATTACCGGCGCGACGAAGCTCTCCGGCGCGGCCAATTCGGACTCGCTGACGACCAATTTCGGTGTCGGCGATACCATCACCGTCAACGGCACCGTCGTCACCTTCGTGGCCGCCGGCGCCGTCGGCAACCAGCTCAACATCACCGACAGCGTCGCTACCCTGCTGGCCAAAATCGACAGCATTACCGCTACCGCCAATCCCTCGACCGTCAGCGGCACCGGTGCCGTCACCCTGCATACCGGTACGACCTCGGACCTCACCGTCACCAGTTCGAATGCGGCGGCTTTCGGCGCACTGGGCTTCGGCGCCACCGCATCGGCGACCAGGGGCGGTGGCGGCACCGTGGGCACCGGCGTCGTGATCGGCAACGACAACGCGGTTTTCACGAGTGAATCCATCAGCGGCGGCGCGGTGACCGCGTTCGATGCGACGGGAACGCCGGTGAATCTGCAACTGCGCTGGGCCAAGACCGACAGCGCAGCGCTCGGCAGCCCCCATACCAATACCTGGAACCTGTTCTATCAGACCAACCCCAACGCGACAGGCGCACAAGCGGCCTGGGTCAACGCCGGCACCAACTTCGTGTTTGGCCCGAACGGATCGCTCGCCAGCCCCTCGGGCTCGACCATCACGCTCACCAACGTTGCGGTCGGCAACCAGACGGTCGGCAGCCTCTCGATGAATTTCGGTTCCGGCGGCCTGACCCAATACGCCAGCACCGGCGGCACCGCGACCATCAACGAGATCTCGCAAAACGGCTACGCCGCCGGACAACTGCAGTCGATTGCCGTGAACAACAACGGCCTTGTGGTCGGAACGTTTTCGAACGGCCAGAATCTCGATCTGGCCGCGGTCTCGTTGTCGCATTTCAACGGCACCAATTACCTCAAGGCGCTCGATGGCGGCGCCTATGCCGCGACCGACCTGTCGGGCGTCGCAATCGCCGGCGCGACCGGGTCGATCAGCGGTTCGTCGCTTGAAGGTTCGAATACCGACATCGCCGATGAATTCACCAAGCTGATCGTGACCCAGCAGGCCTATTCGGCGAACACCAAGGTGATCACCACAGCCAACACCATGGTTCAGGATCTGCTCAACGTTCTTCGTTGACAAGCAATGGCAAGAGGTCAGCTCGGTCTGATCTGAGGCGGTAAATATGAGTTTGGCTTCATCTCTCGCCACGGCGATGTCGGGCTTGCGCGCCACCCAGGCGGCGCTCTCGATCACATCGTCGAATATCGCCAACGCGCAGACCCCCGGCTACGTCACCCAAAGCATCAACCAGATCGAGACGTTCACCGGCGACGCCGGCGCAAATGTCGAAGTCACCGGCGTCAGCCGCGAACTCAATCAATTCATACAAACCCAGTTGCGTTCCGAAACCTCGGGCGGCGCCTATGCCGACCAGATCGCGGGCGTCCTGACCCAATTGCAATCCGTCTATGGAACGCCCGGCGACGCCGGGACGCTCGAAAGCGCCTTCTCGAATTTCACGACCGCGCTGCAGGCGCTGTCGACGACGTCGGGAAGCGCATCCTCGCAGGTTACGGCGCTGACCGCGGCGCAGGCGCTGGCGCAGCAGCTCAACGCGACGACGCAAGGCATTCAGACGTTGCGCTCCAACGCCGAGCAGGATCTCAACATCTCGGTCGGCCAGGCCAATGCCGCGATGGCCCAGATCGCGAAGATCAACACCCAGCTCCAGGGGCTGAAGCCGACCGATCCGGCGGCCTCGACGTTGCTGGATCAGCGCGACAGCGCGATCGACCAGTTGTCGAAGCTGATGGATATCCGCGTCTCCACCAATGCCATCAACCAGACCTCGGTCTATACCTCGAACGGCGTCGAACTGGTCGGCGCGCAGGCCTCGCAGCTGATCTTCAATTCGCAGGGTTTGCTGAACGCCAATTCGCAATGGAGCGCCAACCCGGCCAACTCCTCCGCCGGCACGCTCACGATCAAGCTCGCCAACGGCGCCACCATCGACATGATCGCGACCAACTCGATCAGCTCCGGGCAGATCGCCGCCGATCTGACGCTGCGGGACAAGACCCTGGTGCAGGCCCAGACGCAGATCGATCAGCTGGCGGCGTCGATGTCGAGCGCGCTGTCGGACAAGACCACGGCCGGCACCGCCGCGCCCGCGGTGCTCGCCCCGAAGGCAGGGTTCGATCTCGATCTGTCGAACGTCTTGCCGGGCAATACCGTCAATCTGACCTATACCGACACCGCGACCAATACCAAGCACCAGCTCTCGATCGTCCGCGTCGACGATCCTGCCGCGCTGCCGTTGTCGAACGCCGGGGCAAATCCGAACAACCAGGTGATAGGCATCAATTTCACCGGCGGAATGGCGTCGGTCATCACGCAACTGAACAGCGCTCTCGGCGGCGCCCACCTGCAGTTCTCGAATCCTGCCGGATCGACCTTGCGCGCGCTCGACGACGGTACCGGTTCGGTCACCATCAACGCCGCCTCGGTGACGACGACGGTTTCGTCGCTGGCGAGCGGCAGCCCGCAGCTGCCGGTCTTCACCGACGGGACTTCGCTCTATACCGGATCGTTCACGGCGGCCGGTTCGCAGCTGACCGGGCTGGCCGGACGCATCACGGTCAACCCCGCGCTGCTTGCCGATTCGTCGAAGCTCACGATTTACAACACGTCGCCCCTGACCAACCCCGGCGACACCACGCGTTCGGACTTTCTCTTTAACCAGCTGACCTCGGGAACGTTCACTTACTCGCCGCAAACCGGGCTTGGCACCGCCGCGTCGCCGTTCAAGGCAACATTGAGCAGCTACATGCAGCAGTTCCTGAGCCTGCAAAGCAATGCGTCGACGTCTGCGACCCAGCTTCAGCAGGGGCAGGATGTCGTCGTCAATGCGTTGCAGCAGAAAATGAAGTCGACCTCCGGCGTCAACATCGATACCGAGATGGCCAATCTGATTTCACTGCAAAACACCTATGCCGCCAATGCTCGCGTGATGTCCGTGGTCCAGACCATGATGACCACCCTGATGCAGGTCCAGTTGTAAGGGTATCGATATGGCAATCAATGGCGTCGGTTTTGGTTCGACCATTCTCAACCAGTCGTTGGTGAACCTGAACAATCAGCTGACGAGCCTTCAGTCGCAACTGACGACGGGGAAGAAATCCACCTCCTATGCGGGGATGGGGGTCAACGAGGGATTTGCGATCGCCGCGCGATCGCAAATGGCCAACATTTCCGCGTTTTCCGATACGATGAGCAACATCAACACCGATATCGGCATCGCCAACACCGCGCTGCAGTCGATGGTGGACATCGGAACGACGGTTCTCAACAGCGCCAACAGTTCGACGCAAACCTTGAACAGCGCCGGCCAGACCATCGGGCAGCAAACCGCATACTCGCAGCTTTCCTCGATGCTGGGCGTCCTCAATATGCAGGCGGGCGACCGCTATCTGTTTTCGGGTAGCGCCATCAATACGCCCGCGGTCGCCTCGATCGATGACATCCTCAACGGAACCACCACCCAGGCCGGATTGAAACAGGTGATTTCCGAGCGCGCGCAAGCCGACGGAACCACTGGCCTCGGGCGCCTGGTTCTTACCGCGCCGACGCCGACCTCGGTGCAGGTGGCGGAGGATGTCGCCGGCTCGCCGTTCGGCCTGAAACTGAGCGCGGTTTCCTCGACGCTGACGGGCGCGACCGTAACCGGTCCCGCCGGATCGCCGGCCGCCATCTCGGTCGATCTCGGCCCCACCAATCCCAACAACGGCGACAAGGTCAACCTTGCCTTCAGGTTGCCGGACGGCACGACTGAAACGATTGTGCTGACGGCATCGAGCGCAACGCCGCCACCGGCAGGCAGTTTTGCGATCGGCGCGACCTCGACGGTGACCGCCGCCAATCTGAAGACGGCACTGAACTCGGCGATCGGCACGCTTGCCCAGACGTCGCTGGTGGCCGCCTCGGCTGTCGCGGCCGGCAATGATTTTTTCAGTCCGGCCGGAACCGCCACGGGAGGCGTCGTCAACAACAAGGCCGCGATCCCCGCGCCGATCTCGGGCGCGACGCTGTTGTCCGGCGTCGCGAACACGGATTCGCTATCGACCAACTTCGCAGCCGGCGACACCATCACGGTCAACGGCACGCCGATCACCTTCGTCGCCGCCGGTGCGACCGGCAACAATCAGGTCAACGTCACCGACAGCGTTCAGACGCTGTTGACAAAGATCGACGCCATCACCGGCACCACGACGCCCTCGACCATCGGCGGCGGCGTCATTGCGCTGCATACCGACGCCGCCGCGAGCCTGTCGGTCACGAGCTCGAATGCGGCGGCGTTTGCCGCACTCGGCCTCCCCGCCACCGTGACGGCGACGCTGCCGCCGCTGCGGGTCAACGGCGCGCCGTTGAGCTCCGCGACGTCGCAGGTCAGCGGCACGCCGGCGAATACGATCTCGTGGTACACCGGGGAATCCGGTCCGGGGTCTGCCCGCGCGAGCGCGACGGCTCGCGTCGATCAGTCGGTGACCGTGCAATTCGGGGCGCGGGCCAATGAGAGGGCGATTCGCTCGCAGCTGCAGACGCTGGCCGTTTTCGCCGCGGTCACAACCTCGCCCATTAATCCAAATGGGGCGCTGCAGGTGCAAGCGCTCAGTCAGCGGGTCGCGCAGAATCTTGCGCCGCAGCCGGGACAGCAGAGCATCGAGGATATCCAGACGGACTTTGCGACGGCGCAGATGACGATGAAAAACGCCCAGTCCCGGCAAACCCAGGCCCAGGGAATGCTGCAGGCCATCATCGACCAGGCCGAGAGCGCTTCTCCCGACCAGGTGGCGAGCCAGATCCTGGCACTGCAGACCGCGCTGCAGGCATCGTACCAGACCACCGCGATGCTCTCGCAACTGACCCTGACCAAGTATCTTCCGATCGCGTAACGAGCGGGGGCGGCCGTTAGGTTTTCGTTAACCACGTCTATTTACTGTTTGGTGACGAATGCAGACCGCGCCCGCCGTTTCGGAGCCGTTCATGACTGACCAAATTCACCTCACGGTGGCCACGCCCTGCTTCGCTGGCCAGGTATCGAGCATCTATGCCGGCTCGATCTTCAATTTGCAGCGGGCCGTGCGCTCCAGGGCCAACATCGATCTCTCGGTCCTGATGCGCGACGGTGACGCACTGATCACCCGGGCGCGAGCCAACCTGGTGACGCTTTTCCTCAACGACCCCTCGGCGACACACCTGCTGTTCGTGGATGCCGATATCGGCTTCGATCCCGGTCAGGTATTCCGGCTGATCGAATCCGGGGCGGACGTGGTGGCTGGTGTCTATCCCATCAAGCGGGTCAACTGGGACAAGGCAAAGCGGATGCTGGAGTCCGATCGGGCGAGCGTGCCGTCGGCAGCGCTCGACTACGTGCTTGAGATCGACGATCCGGATCATGTCGTCGTCGTCAACGGTTTCACGCGCGTGCGTTATGCCGGCACCGGTTTCCTGATGATCAGGCGGCATGTCCTGGAGCGGATGTGCCGACATCCTGCTTACGCGTCGCTGCAGTTTTTCGGCGAACATTCCCAGGATGCGCTGGCTGGAAATCCGAACCGGTTTGCATTGTTCGAGTGCATGATCGATTCTGCGACCGGGACTTATCTGAGCGAGGATTTCGCCTTCTGCAAGCGCTGGACCGATATCGGCGGCGAAATCTGGGCTGATCTGGAAAGCCGGCTCGATCATGTCGGCCCGTCGGTCTTCCACGGCGATGTCTCCTCGCAGTTCGCCGCACCGGCACGAGCTGCAGCGAACGCGGCCTGAAATCATGTCGAGGTCGAGCGCCAGGCTCCGGTTGCATGCGGCCGGAGAGCCGATCTCTCTGGATCGATTCCGTTCGGCTTCCGCCATGACCGAGCTGTTCGTGCCGCTCGACCGTCTGCTCAGCTGCGGCGGTGATCCGCGCCTGAGCATCGACCCGACCAGCGGACTTAACGAATATGGCTGCCAGCCCTTTCCATGCCCTGACACACTGAGCTTTGCTTCAAGCACCGCGACATCGATTTCGGAACGGGCATATTATCGCGTCTGCGATGCGCGGGAATCGTTGATGTGCTCCGCGATCGGCGTCGGCATTGAGGCCGCCTTCGACGCGCGCATCGAAGCGATGCGCAACCGATTGAGGGCTTATCTCGGATTGTCGCAAGGCGAGGCCGACGTCGTTTTTTCTCCGTCGGGCACCGACTCGCAGCTGCAGGCGCTGTTCCTGGCACGCACGCGGCTCGGTGTCGCGCTGACGACGGTGATCGTGGCTGCCGACCAGACCGGAAGCGGAACCGCGGATACCGCGCGCGGACGTCATTTCGGCGCCGCGACAGCGAACGGATATAAAGTTGAGAAGGGCGCGCCGATCGCAGGCCTCGCCGATTCCGTCACCAGCGTCGCGCTCCCGCTGTTCGATGCGACCGGTGGTTTCAGCCCGCAGGCAGAAAGCGATTCACAGGTTCTGGGCGCGGTCGAAAGGTTGGTGGCAAAGGGAGCCAACGTGCTTCTGCAAATCATGGATTCGTCGAAGCTCGGCTGGCGGGTCCCGAGCGACGCATGCCTCGACGAAATCTCGGCGCGCTGGCCCGATCAGGTCCAGATCGTGGTCGATGCCTGTCAAATGCGCCTCGGCCGCCCGCGGCTGCGGAAATATCTTGATCGCGGATATATGGTGATTGTCACCGGCTCGAAGTTCTTCACCGGACCTCCGTTCAGCGGCGCGCTGCTGGTACCCGCCTGTCTCTCGCAAGCTTTTGGTGCGATCTCTGAAGTTGCTTCCGGATTGCGCGAATACGGCAGTCGCAGCGACTGGCCGATGAACTGGACGAGCCTGCGGTCGGGTTTCCCAATCCGGGCAAATTTCGGCCAATGGCTGCGCTGGGAAGCGGCACTCGAGGAAATCCGGGCATATTACAGCGTGCCCGATGAATTTCGCCGGACGACGCTGGAGACATTCGGCGAGGGCGTAGCGTGGATCATCGAATCATCGCCGTCGCTTCGGCTGCTGCCGCTGCAGCAAAGGTCCGAAGACGACGAAGCCCTTGATGAAGAGCTGGCGCCGCCGACGATCTTTCCGTTTGTCATCACCCACAACGCCCGCGTCCTGTCGCTGGACGATTGCAGGAAGATCTATCGCGCGCTGGCGCGAAACACCGGCTGCGCAAACGGGCACGAGGGCCCGGAGATCGCCGCGAAAAGCTGCCTTGTCGGTCAACCCGTCGCGTTGAAAGGCCTCGAGCAGCACCCGACCGCGGCGCTTCGCGTCTGCGCAGGCGCACGCCTCGTCACCGAGACGTGGTCGCTGGACGAAGACAGGGCACACGGCAATCTGCAGCGCGAACTCGGCCGCGTCGGCGCGATCGTCGCAAAGATCGAGTGGTTAGTCGCGCATTTGGACGATCTGAATTTAGCGGAGCCTTGTCATGAAGCTTGAATGTGCCGAAGCAGCGAGCGGCGATCGCTGCGCGGATCGGATCGGATTTGCCAAGCTCACGACCCTGGCGTTCGGCGGCACCGATCTGCGTCCATTGCGCGACGAATTGATATCGAAGGTCGCCAGCGAGACCCTGGGCGCGGGCGACGGGCTCGACCTGTCGCTGATCACGCAGCTCCTGGGCGACAAGCAGACGGGGCTGGCGATCCAGGCGGAAGTACTCGCCCTTCATCAGTTGTTCCGCTCGCCATGTTCGCCGGAAAAGCCGAAACTGCGCGTTCTTGCGCTCGCGGCGGCGATCGACATGGGCGGCAATACGCCGATCGACTTTCTGCTGGAAGAGTCCGGGTTCGAACTGCTGACGCTTTATGTGGTCGCCGGCATCGCGTTGCCGGTGCCGTTGCCCGCTCATGACGTTGCGATCGTGATTGCTTCCGACTCCGACGAATGCCGCAACGCGCTTGATATCATCGATCAGGTCGCAGCGCGCTGGCCGCGGCCGATGCTGAACCCGCCGCATCTCGTCTGCAATCTCGATCGCGACAAGCTGCATCAATTGCTTCGCGGGGTCGAGGGACTGGACATCCCGGCGACGGTGTGCGTGACGTCAGCGCAATTATCGGAGGTGGCTCAATCCAATCTCCTGTTCGCCGACATCGCGGCCGAGCTGGAGTTTCCGGTCATCGTCCGGCCGCGCGGTTCACATGCCGGCGTCGGGCTCGCCAAACTCGACGATCGCGCCGCGATCGAGCGATATCTTGCGGAGCGGACGGAGCAGGAATTCTTCGTCTCGCGCTTTGTCGATTACGCCAGCGAAGACGGCCTGTTTCGCAAGTACCGGGTGGTGTTCGTCGATGGCCGGCCCTTCGCATGCCACATGGCGATCGCCGACCGTTGGGATATCTGGTACCTCAACGCGGGGATGTCCGACAGCGCCAGCAAACGTCTCGAAGAAGAAACCTTCATGCGCACCTTCGACATCGGCTTCGCGCGCCGCCATCGGACGGCGCTGGCCGGCACGGCGAACCGAATCGGTCTCGATTATTTCACGATCGACTGTGCGGAAAACAAGCGCGGTGATCTGCTGATATTCGAGGCGGACAATACCGCCGTGGTCCACAACATGGATTCACCGGTGCTGTTTCCCTACAAGCCGCCGCAGATGCGCGCGATATTCGAGGCCTTCGCGGCGATGCTGGAGCGCCGCGCCCGGCGCGCCCGGGAGCACGCGGCGTGACCGGGACGCGGTTGGAGGCGCCGCTGCGACTGCAATCGAGCGAGACGCTCGATCCGCAAGACTGGGACGAGATCCGCGCCCAGGGTCATCGCATGCTCGATGACATGATCGACTACGCCGCCAACATCCGCCAGCGCCCGGTGTGGAGCCCGATACCGGATGCGGTTCGCGCGCGGTTTCGCGAAAGCCTGCCACGCCAGCCCTGCGATCTCGCCGAGATCTATCGGGAATTCACCGATTTCATTTTGCCCTACGCGACCGGCAATGTTCATCCGGGTTTCATGGGCTGGGTGCATGGCGGCGGCACCGCCGTCGGCATGCTTGCGGAAATGCTGGCGGCGGGCCTCAACGCCAATCTCGGCGGGCGCGATCACATTCCAATCGAGGTCGAGCGCCAGATCGTCGAGTGGGTGCGCCAGATGTTCGGCTTCCCCGATGGGGCGAGCGGAATTTTTGTCACCGGCACGTCGATGGCCAATCTGATGGCGGTGCTGGTGGCGCGAACAACGGCGCTCGGACAATCGGTCCGTCAGCGTGGCGTGGGCGACGACGGCACGTTGTTGACGGCCTATACTTCGACCGCCGCGCACGGCTGCATCACCAAGGCGATGGACATCTCGGGCTTCGGCAGCGATGCGTTACGCTGCGTCGAGGTCGATCGATATCACCGCATCGACGTTGAGGCATTGCGCGCGCGGATCGCGCTGGACCGCTGGGCGGGTCTCAAACCTTTCCTCGTCGTCGGCTCGGCCGGCACGGTGGATATCGGCGCCATCGACGATCTCGCCGCGTTGAGCGCGCTGTGCCGCGACGAAGGACTGTGGTTTCATGTCGACGGCGCCTTTGGCGCGCTCGGAATTCTCTCGCCGGCGCTGGCGCCGCATCTTGCAGGAATCGAAAATGCCGATTCCATCGCGCTCGATTTTCACAAATGGGGACAGGTGCCTTATGACGCGGGCTTCCTGATGGTCCGCGCCGGCGAACGGCATCGCGACACCTTTGCCGCGCCGGCGGCGTATCTGCGCCGCGAGATCCGCGGTCTCGCCGCGAATTCACCCTGGCCTTGCGACCTCGGCCCCGACCTGTCGCGGGGTTTTCGCGCGCTCAAGACCTGGTTCACCCTGAAGACCTTCGGCACGGAAAAACTGGGGGCGGTGATCAGCCGCACCTGCGCGCTCGCCCGTTATCTGGAAGCACGGATCCTGGCCGAGCCGCGGCTGGAACTGATGGCGCCGGTGCAGCTCAATATCGTCTGCTTTCGCTATCGCGCGCTTAAGGCCAACAGGATCAACGGCGAGATCGTCATCGACATCCAGGAATCCGGAATCGCCGCGCCGTCGACGACCCTGCTCGATGGCCGGCTGGCGATACGGGCGGCGATCGTCAATCACCGCACCGACACAAGCGACATCGACGCGCTGATCTCGGCGGTGCTGGAGTTCGGAGCGCAGCGATCGTCATCTGACGATGGCCTCGTGCTGCAAGTCGAGCAGTCTCCGCCGCTGGCGATGTGAGCGGCCCGCTCAGGCGGCATCGTACTTCCGTGCGACATGCGAAAGGCCGCGTTCCGGAGGCCTTGCTGTTTTGCGCGCGTGAGTTGGTGTGTCCTGAGCCGCGAAGCAGCTATGCTGATTTGCGGTCGGTTTCAATGTTGCCGCGGGCCGCCCGGAGACTCTTCGCGTCCTTGATGAGCTCTTCTTCGTGGCCGATCAGCTTTTTCGCTTCCTTGAGCGCGTGATACGGATCGCCATTGAGGATATGATTGTTGATCCCTTCGATGAAGGGCCACGCGCTCGGCATCGTGCTCAGAATATCCCGCACCAGGGCGAAATAGGTCGGATGATGGGCCATCGGATCCGGCGACAGATACATCAGCTGCACCGCGAGATAGATCAGTTTGGCCGGCGTGTCCGCGCTTTCCGGCGTCAGGATATCCTTCTCGCGCAGGATCGGAATGTTGTCGCCGTCGATCAATAGCCGGGCTCGCTGATCGGTATTGGTGACCACGCAGGCGCCAATGATGATGCGTTCGTTCGGCTTGAGTTCGACTTTTAAAGCCATGGCTGTTCTCCGTTGAAGTACGCCGGCTTCGACGTCTGACCGATTCCGAGCATCCTTTCCCGATTGTAGTTAACGCCTCGTTAACGAGAGAGGCTGCCACGCGAATCCGCAGCATTATCAATGCCATCTCCCCATGGGTGCGAACCCGGAAGCACCCATCGGCGGGCCGCTGACGTGTCCGGGAGAGCGGCAGCGCGATACCAATTCATGCTTCGTTAGAAACTTGCTTTCACCGTCCGCCGGTCGCCCGATCAGAAAAGATTGGGGTCGGCGTCACTCAATTTCACACCAGAAAGGTATGAAAAATGTCCGGTATCGTTCTTTCAGCAGCCGTTCGCCAGAACCTGCTCTCGCTTCAAGACACCGCCGCGCTCTTGTCCACCACCCAGAACCGCCTGGCCACTGGTAACAAGGTCAACTCGGCTCTCGACAATCCGACCAACTTCTTCACGGCGCAGGGCCTCAACAACCGTGCGAGCGACATCAACAACCTGCTCGACAGCATCGGCAACGGCGTGCAGGTGCTGCAGGCCGCCAACACCGGCATCACCTCGCTGCAGAAGCTGGTCGATACCGCGAAGTCGATCGCCAACCAGGTGCTGCAGGCGCCCACCGGCTATACGGTGAAGGCTTCCGCGACCAGCCTGGCTCCGACCGGCGCCGGCCCGCTGGCTGTTGCCGGAACCACCGCCGATCTGACCAATGCGGGCACCAACTCGCTCAACGGCAAGACCTTCATCTTTACGCCCGCCGTTGGCGCCGCGACCACCATCACGGTCAGCAGCACGGTTGCTGCCGGCAACGTCAACTCGATCGATGCTTTCAATGCTGCGCTGACGACCGCCGGCCTTGGATTGACGGCGTCATTGGCCAGCGACGGGTCGATCACGCTCACCTCCACCAACGACAATGCAAGCCAGACGCTGACAACGGGCGCAGTCGCAGCCGCGAATAACATCGCGATCGGCGGCACCGATACCGCGACCCTTGTCACTCCGGCCGGCGGCGCCGCGGGCAAACCGCTCGCCGATGCGGCCTCGCAGGCCATTCGCGCCAGCCTGGTGGGCCAGTACAACAACATCATCACGCAGATCACGACCACCGCTCAGGATTCGTCCTTCAACGGTATCAACCTGCTGATTGGTGACAACCTCAAGCTGACCTTCGACGAAACCGGCAAGTCCACGCTCAACGTGACCGGCGTCACCTACAACGCGGCCGGCCTCGGCCTTGGTTCGCTGACCGTGGGTACGGACTTCCTGGACAACAGCTCGGCCAACAAGGCGCTTGCCTTGCTCGGCGCGGCCAGCACCTCGCTCCGCACCGAGGCGTCGGCTTTGGGTTCGAACCTGTCGGTCGTGCAGTTGCGTCAGGACTTCAACAAGAGCCTGATCAACGTGCTGCAGACCGGCGCGTCCAACCTGACGCTGGCCGATACCAACGAGGAAGCGGCCAACAGCCAGGCGCTGTCGACTCGCCAGTCGATCGCGGTGTCCGCGCTGTCGCTGGCCAACCAGTCGCAGCAGAGCGTGCTGCAGCTGCTGCGCTGATCTCTTCGAAAAGGCCTATCAAGCAAGGCGGCGGGGGAAACCCCGCCGCTTTTTTGTTTTGGAGCCGCGAACAAGGCGGGCTCCCGGCGGGCGTTGCGGCGCGACGCCGTTAAGAAAGCGTTAAGCAAACAACTTAAGCCGGCATTAACCTTAATTTAAAGGAAAGCTCGGTAGAACTACGGAGGTAAAACTACGGAAGGTTTGTCACATGTCCGGTATCGTTCTCTCGGCAGCGGTTCGCCAGAACCTGCTCTCGCTGCAGTCCACCGCCGCGCTCTTGGCCACCACCCAGAACCGTCTGGCGAGCGGCAAGAAGGTGAACAGCGCGCTCGACAATCCGACCAATTTCTTCACGGCGCAGGGTCTCGATAACCGCGCCAGCGACATCAACAACCTGCTCGATGCCATCGGCAACGGCGTGCAGGTGCTGCAGGCCGCCAACACCGGCCTGACCTCGCTGCAGAAGCTGGTCGATACCGCCAAGTCGATCGCCAGCCAGGTGCTGCAGACGACCACCGGTTATACGGTGAAGGCTTCCGCGACCAGCCTGGCGCCGACCGGCGCTGGCCCGCTGGGCGTTATCGGAACGGCCGCCGATCTGACCAATGCCGGCACCAACTCGCTCAACGGCAAGACCTTCATCTTTACGCCCGCCACGGGCCCCGCCACCACCATCACGGTCAGCAGCACGGTTGCTGCCGGCAACGTCAACTCGATCGCCGCCTTCAATACCGCGCTGACCAATGCCGGCCTTGGATTGACGGCGACATTGGCCAGCGACGGGTCGATCACGCTCACCTCCACCAACGACAATGCAAGCCAGACGCTGACAACGGGCGCAGTCGCAGCCGCGAATAACATTGCGATCGGCGGCACCGATACCGCAACCCTTGTCACTCCGGCCGGCGGCGTCGCGGGCAAGCCGCTCGCCGATCCGAACTCGCAGACCACCCGTGCCAACCTGGTGATCCAGTACAACAACATCATCGCGCAGATCACCACGACGTCGCAGGACTCTTCGTTCAACGGCATCAACCTGCTGTTCGGCGACGACCTGAAACTGACGTTCAACGAAACCGGCAAGTCCACACTTACCATCCCCGGCGTTACCTATGACGCGGCCGGCCTCGGCCTTGCTCCGCTGGTCGCGGGTACGGACTTCCTGGACAACAGCTCGGCCAATGCGGTGATCGCCAAGGTGAGCGCCGCTTCAGACCAGTTGCGGTCGGAAGCCTCGGCGCTCGGTTCCAACCTGTCGATCGTGCAGATCCGCCAGGACTTCTCGAAGAACCTGATCAACGTGCTGCAGACCGGCTCGGCCAACCTGACGCTGGCCGACTCCAACGAGGAAGCGGCCAATAGCCAGGCGCTGTCGACCCGCCAGTCGATCGCGGTGTCCGCGCTGGCCCTGTCCAACCAGTCGCAGCAGAGCGTACTGCAACTCCTGCGCTAAGTCCGGCCGGGGAACGCAAAACGACGGCGGCGGGGAAACCCCTGTCGTTTTCCTGATCTGACTGCAGTGCAGCGCGGTCAGCCGGGGCACGCCCCGATTTGCCCGTTTCCCGACACATGCGGAAACGGCCGATAACCATATTTTAAAGGCGACGAAGTACAAAACTTGGGCAGCAGCGAAGTTGCGTCCTGCGTTAAAAGCCCTGTCGAGGTGTTGAATGTCTCATGCCGCCCAAGCCTATGCCCGCACGTCACAAACGACGGCACCTCCCCGGGAAATCGAGGCACAGGCCCTGCTGAAAGCGGCACGACAGCTGCAGGACGTCCAGACCAACTGGACCGGCCCCGACAAGAACATGCACAATGCGCTGCTCTTCAACCGACGGCTGTGGTCGATTTTCATGAGCGCGGCGGAGACCAACGACAATCCGCAGCCGATCGAAATTCGCCAGAACATCGCCAATATCGGTGTGTTTGTGATGAAGCAGACCATTGAAATGCAGATGAATCCGGATCCGGCGAAGCTGAAATCGCTGATCGACATCAACCGCAATCTCGCCGCGGGCCTATCAGGTAAGGCCTGAGGGTCTGCGGGTTAACGGAACCTTACCATGGCCGACGTGATGAGCATCCTGTCGGCCGGCTACAAGACGGCTGGCTCGACCATTCCGAGCCATACCAAGTATGTGGCGGTCGATCCCAATCTCTATCAAGGCACCTGGTCGGGAACCTATGCCGACAAGAAAACCTTCAGTCTCAAGGTCTCGGATGTCAGCGGCTTCCGCGCCCAGGTGAAGTACCAAAGCGGCAGCACCGTCCAAAACGGCAGCGTCCTGATCAAGGACAATTCGTTTCGGATCGGCAATACGAAATTTACACTGATCAAGGCTGCGACGGCGACCCACGCTGCAACGGCGCAAATCAAAAACGTCATCATCGATCCCGCGACCGGCGGAACCTTTCTCGATACCGCTATTGCCACCCACAGCTAGTGTTCAGGCCTTGCGGTCGGTGGCGAGAAGACGCGTCGGCTCGCCCTTGGTCAGATCGAGGGTGTGGAAATAGGCACGACGGCGCAGCACCGCCTCATCGGGAAACTGCGTAACCACCGTGTTGGTTCGGTCATCGACGACCTGGTAGACGATCGAGGCCGCGGCCCGATCGATATACGCCTGACGCGACACGTAATCGCTCAACAGCGGCGAATCGTTGCGCGTGGCAGAGCTCGCGTCCGGGACGGTGACGCTTTGGCTCGGCGGCAATACAGTCGCGACCGCGTGGCTGGCCGCCTCGCCTGGCGCCTGTACGACGGGTGTAGCAGCCGGCGCCCCCACCGGCCTGATGCTGAAATCCAAACTCATGGCAGCCTCCTGGCCTCCCTCGAGTCAAATCCCAACCCTCTCCATCGGCAACTATGCCCCCGCATCCCTCAACGTTTTGTTGAAGAATATGCTGAACGCCGCGCTGATACCGGCGCGGGAATTTAGTTAAAATTATTGCCAATCCGCAGTAAGGCTCAGAGCGAGCGGCTGACCGCCAGCGGCGTCATGTGCCGCGGTCCCGGTGCTGCTCGCTGTCCGGCCGCGGTATAGGTGTTGGGAATATTGCGGCGCTGGATCTCGGTGTTGACGCCGCGCACGATGCTTTCCGACACCGCGTGCGCGGTGGCGAGCACGGTGAGGTTGATCTGCAGCATGGCGCGAAAGGTGTCGTGATGGCGATGCAGCGCGTTGAGAAGCTCCGGCGCCGTCTCGGACAGATATTTCTGGCTGGCCTTCAGCTGCGCGACCGCGTTGACATAGCGGCGCGACAGATCGGTCTTGTTCGGCTCGAACGCCAAGGCCTCGCGCAGCTTGCCGGCGCGCACCATTTCGGTTTCGCTCTCGATGACGCCGAGCAGCGCGCTCATCACATCCATCATGTTTTCGGCGAGCTTGCGCGCCTCAGCGGCGGTCGTGGCCGTGGGGGCATGCGCTTCGCGCTGCTGCGGTTGCTGGTTCATGTCTGGTTTCCCCCTGGGATCTAGCCGCTGCGGCCCGCCTGCTGCATGATCAGCGTGCGATAGACCTCGTTGGAAATGCCGACGCCGCCGGCCTGGGCGAAGGATTTTGAATATTGCTCCGTCAGCATCGAGCGCCACACGCCGGTGCCCGGCGTATCGCCGAACGGGCCTTCGCCCTTGATGCCGCTGGTCATCTGCGAAAACATCGAGTTGAGGAACATCGCCTCGAAATCGGTTGCGGTCGCCTTGGCCTTGGCCTGCGCCTGCGGCGGGACCTTTTTCAGGGCGTCGGTGAAGGCGGGATCCGGCCGGCCGTTGAACATCGGCATCATGGTCTTGGCGGGCATGCTGCCGGCGGCGTTGCCGATCAGGCTCGACTGCATCACATCACCTCGATGTCGGCCTGGATCGCGCCGGCGGCCTTGATCGCCTGCAGGATGCCGATCAGGTCGCGCGGGCCGATGCCAAGGCCGTTGAGGCCGTCGACCAGCTGCTGCAGCGACACGCCGTCCTTGACCAGCGCAAGCTTCTTGCCGTCTTCGGAAACCGAGACGCTGGAGCGCGGCGTCACCACGGTTCGGCCGCGCGACTGCGGATTGGGCTGGCTGACCTGCGGGCTTTCCGAAATCGTCACTGTGAGGTTGCCCTGGGCCACCGCGACGGTGGCGACGCGGACGTCGCGGCCCATCACGATGATGCCGGAGCGTTCGTCGATGATGATCTTGGCGGCGAGGTCTGGGTCGACCTGCAACTGTTCGATCTCGGTCAGGAAGGCGACAACATTGCCCTTGAATTCCGACGGGATCGAGAGCTGCACGGTGGAGGGATCGATCGGCTCGGCGGTCTTGACGCCGAGGAAATCGTTGACCGCGGCCGCGATCCGCTTGGCGGTGGTGAAATCGGCGTTGCGCAGCGCCAGCCGCACATTCGGCAGGCGATTGAGCGCGAACTCGATCTCGCGTTCGATGATGGCCCCATTGGCGATGCGGCCGACGGTGGGCACGCCGCGGACGATCTTGGCGGCTTCGCCTTCGGCCTGGAAGCCCGAGATGGCGACCGAGCCCTGCGCCACCGCGTAGACGTTGCCGTCGGCGCCGAGCAGGGGGGTGACGAGCAGGGTGCCGCCCTGCAGGTTCTTGGCATCGCCGAGCGCCGATACCGTGACGTCCATCCTGGTGCCCTGGGTGCCGAACGCCGGCAGATTGCCGGTGACCATGACGGCGGCGACGTTGCCGGTGCGGATGGTGGCGCCGCGGATATTGACGCCCATGCGCTCGAGCATCGCCTGCAGCGATTGCTTGGTGAAGGGGATGTTGTTGAGCGTATCGCCGGTGCCGTTGAGGCCGACCACCAGGCCGTAGCCGATCAGCTGGTTCTGCCGGACGCCCTCGATATTGGCGAGATCCTTGATCCGGGAGGTCGCGCCCGCAGGGATGGCCGCCAGCGCCAGCGCCAACAGCGCGGCACAGGCCATCCCAAACGATCTCGCCGAACCAACGCCTGGCATCCTCTGCTCCCCGCTGAGGTCTTCAACCGGACCTGCCTGGCCACTCCCATGACCCGCGATCCCGCATCAACCATGCGAGCGCCATGCCATGTCGGTCTTTTCATATAAATGACTGATATAGTTTGATAATTCGGGAGAAAGCTGAACGTGAAGGGGGCCGTCGCAGCGGCGAAACTGCCGCTTGGCGGCAGATTTTGCCGGGCCGTTTACGCTGCGTTAACCACTGCGGGGCGAAGCTCGACGGACACAGGGCGAGGCTCTCCCGATGCGCATCTACGGACCGAACGGCACCACTCTCGGCTCTGCGACCGCCAACACCCGGAAGACCAGCTCGAGCGGCTTTGTGCTGCCGGACGCGGCGTCCACCCCGGAGGCGCGGCCGGTAAACGCGCCCAAGGCCGCGGCCAATATCGATGCGCTGTTAGCCATGCAGGGCATCGAGGAGGATCCGGCCGAGCGCCGCAAGCGTTCCGTGCAGCGCGGCAAGGGCGCGCTCGACGTGCTGGACGCCCTCAAGATCGGGCTGTTGTCCGGCAATTTCGATGCTTCCACGGTGAGTCGGCTGCGCGACGCCGCCGCCAACCTCAAATCCTCCTCCGGCGACCCCGGCCTGGACGCTGTCTTGTCCGAGATCGAACTGCGGGTCGAGGTCGAATTGGCCAAAGCCGGGCAATTCTGAGACGGAAAAGCGGCCTGTCGCGCAAAGCATTCACCTTGCGCACAGGTTCCTGGCCGGAAACCCCCGCCGTGCACAGTTTGGCGCGGCCGGCTGATATTGTCTGTCACATGACCTCGCTATATAAGGCGCGCGCGGACGGACCCTTTTCCGTCCGATTAGTGCCTTAGGGGGCACTAAAACTGCAGATGGGCTGGCCTTGGAAAAGTTGAAGAATTATCGACCCTCCGAAAAAGAGCCTTTCATGAACGACCGCCAGCGCGATTATTTTCGCGCGAAGCTTTTGGCGTGGAAGGACGAAATCCTCAAGGAATCGCGGATCACGCTGCAGACGCTGCAGGAGGAGAATGTCAATCATCCCGATCTTGCCGACCGCGCCTCGTCGGAAACCGACCGCGCAATCGAGCTGCGCGCCCGCGACCGGCAGCGCAAGCTGATCTCCAAGATCGACGCGGCGCTGCAGCGGATCGAGGATAACACCTACGGCTATTGCGAGGAGACCGGCGAGCCGATCTCGCTGAAGCGGCTGGAAGCCCGCCCGATCGCCACGCTCTCGGTGGAGGCGCAGGAGCGCCACGAGAAACGCGAGAAAGTTTATCGCGACGAGTAGGATTCGGCCGCCGCGTGCGGTCTTTTTGTTGCGGGGGATTGCGTTTTCGGAAGGCTGCCGCCGATGACCGACATTCGCGCGGCCGCAGCAAGCATCGCCGCCGCTCGCCGCACCCGAACGCCATTGGCGCCGCTTGCCGGCGACGCCGCACCGCGGACCGAGGCGGAGGGCTACCGGATCCAGCACGCGGTCCACGACCTGCTGGCGGCCGATTTCGGCCCGCGAGTCGGCTACAAGATCGGCTGCACCAGCCCGGTGATGCAGCAATACCTCGACATCCCGCATCCCTGCGGCGGCGGCGTGTTCGCCAAAGGCGTGCATCAAAGCGGCGCGGCATTGCGCACAAAAGATTTCGTCCGCGTCGGCGTCGAATGCGAGATCGCGGTCAAGCTCGCCCGCGATCTGCCGCCGTCGCAAGCGCCGTTCACGGCCGAGCGCATCGCGACGGCGATCGAGGCCTATTTGCCCGCGATCGAAATCGTCGATGACCGTTACGTCAAATGGGAGACGACAGGCGCGCCGACGCTGGTGGCCGACGATTTCTTCGCCGCCGGATGCGTGCTCGGCAAACCCGTGCCGCGCGCGGCCGCGCCCGATCTGCTGACGGTGGTCGGCCGCGCGCTCATCAATGGCGCTGATGCAGGCCAAGGCACCGGCGCCGATGTGCTCGGCCATCCTCACAAGGCACTCGCCTGGCTCGCCAGCCATCTCGCCGCCGATGGCAAGGGCCTGCGCGCCGGCGAGATCGTGCTGACCGGGAGCCTGGTCAAGACGGTATGGCTCAGCGCGGGCGACGCGGTGGTGATGGAGTTGGCGGGGCTGGGGAAGGTGAGCGCGACGTTCGCTTGAGTTCGTGGCGTGCTCCGGCACATCGTCACTGCTGAGCCTGTTCAACAATCGGCCCTGTGCGGGCCCTTAACCGTCTTTTTACCATAACTGTTCATGATGCTGTCCGTAGTCATCCGCAAAGGGTCTTGAACTACATGGCGCAGCGTAGTCCGAGAGCATCGTTGGGCAGGGACGAGAACGTCCTGAGCTTTGCCCGGCCGCCAGCACCGGATTGCGGCACGACGGCGATCAATCTCGTGCACCAGGCGGCCGAAATCTTCAGAGGCATACAGGACCAAGCCCGGGAGACCGAAGCCCGCGCCCAGTCGCTGTGCAAGAGCGCCGCCGAAAGACTGAAGCATGCCGAAAAACGCATGGAAGCTGCCGAGCGTGCGCGGCGTGAAGTCATCAGCGAGGCCGATTACAAGCTGCAGGACGCCTCCAGGGCCTTGAAGCAGGCCCAATCGCGCCTCGAAGCCGCCGAAGATCGGCTGACCGCGGTGGAGTTTCGCGCGCAAGCAGCGGAAGCGGAAGCCCGCGAGGCGAAGGAAGCGCTGGCGCTCGTCGAGGAAGCGATCCGCAGGCGCCTGCTTTGCGCAAACCCGGAAGCCAACAGCAGGTTCAACGCGGTCTCCTGAGCGTCCGGTACTGCGACCGCGCCGGGTTCCCCGAACATTGTCCTCACCGAGGCAGCAAGCCCTAATTCGGCTTGGTGGTTTGACGTCGAAGTTCCTGGATGAGCTGCATCAGGTTCCGGTCGTCCGGCGTGATCACCGCGAGTTGCTCGGCATAACCGAGCGCGGCGCTGGCATCTCCCGCCAGACGACTGAACGAGATCAGCGCCAGCAGGACTTCGCGGTTGCCGGGATGGCCTTTCAGGGCTTCTTTCAGCACCGCCATGGCTTCGTCGCGCTGACCTGAGGAATGCAGCGCGACTGCAAGGACATATTGATAGCGGGCCTGCGCCGGTTCGAGTTCGGCCGCGCGGCGAAATTCGGCGAGTGCTTCGTCCGGTTGCTTCAGCCGCGTCAGCACAAGGCCGAGCGCGTGATGCGCCGCCGCGTCGCGCGGCGATGCTGCGATCGCCGCGCGTAAGACGCTTTCGCCTTCCGTGTCCCGGCCGAGTTGCCGATAGAGATCGGCCAGATTGATGGCGGCGGTCGCGTATTGCGGGCTGAGCCGCAGCGCCGCCTTGTATTCGGCCTCGGCTTCGGTGGCCTGTCCGCGCTGTGCGAAAAAATTCGCCAGCGTCGTGCGGGCTTCCGGCCGCTCGGCGTTGGCGCGTTGCGCGGCGACAAACTCTCTTGCCGCGGAATCGAAGCGCTCGCGATCGGGTTTGGGCTGGCTTGCGGTCGGGACAGGTGCGAGCAGCGCAGCCGCCCTGATACGGACGCCGCGCACGGGATCGGCGAGAAGCGAAGATACCAATGGCCAGAGCTGACCGGCCGGAACGTTCTCCAGCATGTCCAGCGCGCCGATCCGCACCATCGGATCGGGATCGGCAAGGCCCGTTCGCGCCGCCCCGATATTCGCAGGCGAGACGCGCGAGGCGAGCTCGGAGAGCGCGCTTGCGCGCGCGACCGCCGGCGCGTTGCCATCAGCGGCAACGGCGGCAAGCCGTGTGGCGGCATCGGCCGCGTCGGTGCGTGCGGCATGGAACGCCGCCGCATAGGTCTGAAAACCCTCGCGCCTGCGGCCGAACCATTCCTCGATCGTCGTAGCAGCCCATTGCGCCGGCTTGTCGTTGTGGCAGCCGTTGCATGCGTTCGGGGTGCCAAGGCTGACCGAGAGATCGGGCCGCGGCACGCGGAACGAGTGATCGTGCCTGGTATCGACGACCATGTAGGTGCGGGCCTGCATGTGGCACGAGGTGCAGGTGGGCTGCGGATCGACGCCGGCGTGGTGGCGATGTTTTGCGTCGGCGTATTTGCCGGACACGTGGCATTGCAGGCAGATGCCGTCACCCGAGAACCGAAGCTTCGAACTATGCGGCTCGTGGCAATCGCCGCAGGTAACGCCGGCGACAAACATCTTGCTCTGCTTGAACGGCGTATAATTATACGGCTCTTCCACGTCGCGGATCTGGCCGTCGGCATGATAGGTGCTGCGCGCGAGCGGTTCGACCACATGGGTTTGCGACAACCACTGGCCGGGCACCCAGTCCTCGCTGAACCCGGCGCGTCGGGCGTGGCACAATCCGCAGGTCTCGACCTCCTTGCGAAGCGCCGCCGGCGCGGTGGTGCGTCGCGCCGTCCCGGTCTGCGGATCGATCGGCCAGGCGACACCGTGACGTTCGTCGAAACGGACCAGCAATCCTTTGCCCGGATCCTGTTGACGGCCGAACGGCCACCAGCTGCGTTGATTGCGCGCCCATGCGGCATGAGCCGAGCCCTGCCCGTGACAGGTCTCGCAACCCACGCTGATCTCCGCCCAGCTGGTTGTGAAGCGATCGGTCGTTGCGTCGTAGTTTTTGCGCAAGCCGGTCGAATGGCACTCGGCGCACATGAAATTCCAGTTCTGGTTCAATTTGGTCCAGTGCAGGATATCGTCGTGCTTGATCTCCTCGTCGGGATAGATGTGAAACCAGCGCTGGCCGCCTTTGTCGCGCGGACGACTGTCCCAGGAAAGCGCCAGCACCTGTAGCCGGCCGTCGGGGAATTCGACGAGATATTGCTGCAGCGGGTCGACGCCGAAAGTGTATTTCACCTCGAAGGTGGCAAGCTTGCCGTCGGGGCCGTCGGTCTCGACCAGAAACTTCCCGTCCTTGCGGTAGAAGCGCGAATGCACGCCGTAATAGTCGAGACTGGCGTCGTTGAAATCGCCAAGCACGGTCTTGTCGGTGGCGTGCGCCATCGCCGCCTTGTGCTGCGAGGCGTCCCACAATCTGGCTTCGGCCTGATGGCAGCCTGCGCAGGTCTCGCTGCCAACGAAGACCGCGGCGGAGGTGTCCTGGCCTTCGATCCCGTTCTTCTTGCTGACGTGAAGCCCAAAGCCGGCGGCGGCAACCAGCGCCGCTACGATTGCCGCCGCGATCCAGATCCTGCGTCGCGATAAACCGGTTTCGGATTGGTCAGGGGAGGGCGCTTGCGCCGGCGCGGCCCGCGGCAGCTTTGCGGCAGGTTGCTTCCGCGATCCATCCCTGGCGCCAGATTTTCGTCGCTTGCGTGCCAACGGCCTGGTCCTTGGTGCCGAGATCGCTGAAACGTGACCAACCCGCGACGATCTCCATTCGGAAACTGCGTCAGAGGACGAGCTGGTCGATGTATGGCCTCGGACTTGAGCCGAATAGACCGCTTCCCTGTCAAAGCATGTCTTTATATTTGGGGACCGCGGCGAGGTACAGGGCTGCTAAACTCAGCCCACGGCCAGATCCCAAGGGCGGAGAGAACCATGAAAAGCAGCACCCCCAGCGTCCGCGATAAGGTCATCCATGAATTGAGAGCCGCGTATCGAGGCGAAGAAAAGGGTAAAGATCAAAGCGAAGCCAGCGCCCCGGTCGTATCATGCGGGCGACCTGTATGAAGGCCGCCCGCCGTGTAGATCATTTCGACTACTGGCCTGGGCCTTTGGCCGCCGCCTGCGCCTGCTCCATCTTTTTCGCCATCTCCGCTTTGACCGCGTCGAGATTGAAGCTCGCGCCTCGCTGCATTGGCGGGTATTCGATGAAGGTCTGGAGTGCCTTGCCCATTACCTGCTGGACGAACACGAAGCGCCAGAATTGGTACTTGAACCAGTCGAAATATTGCTGCGCGCCTTCCTTCGTGCCGTTGTTTGGCCAGCCCGTTCGCTCGAACGGATCGAGCCGCAGATTGGTGATGTAAGGCACGTCCGGTTTGGTTTTTTCACCTACCCAGCCTGCGGGCTGGTCGATAAATCGAAATTTATAGTCGTCAATGCGCACCGCGCCGACCGTGCTTTCACCGAGGTAGAAGATCTCGTGACGCGCGGACGGCCCTTTGCCGGTGATGGCCGCCAATTGGTTGTAGCCATCCAGATGGTTCTTGTAAGTCCGGCCTCCGATCTCCTTGCCCTTCAGCAATTCATCGGTGATGTTCGGATTTCCGGCCGCGGCCACGAAGGTCGGCAACCAGTCCAGGCCGGAGAAGATTCCGTTCTGCACCGTGTCCGCCGGTACTTTGCCGGGCCAGCGAATAATTGCCGGCACCCGGAAGCCGCCCTCGAGAACTGTCCCTTTGGACTGCGCAAACGGCGTCTGACCGCCATCGGGCCAGGTGAAGACTTCGGTGCCATTGTCGGTGGTGAAGACGACGATGGTGTTGTCGTCCACGCCAATGTCCTTGAGCTTCTTCATCACCAAACCGATGTCGTCATCGAGTTGGGCCATGCCGGCTTCCTCTTCCGACCAGCCATTCTCCGAGTTGCGCAGCGCTTCATACTTCGGGGAGAGATGCGTGACGATGTGCATGCGCGTCGGATTGAGCCAGACGAAGAACGGCTTGTTGTCCTTTTTGGCTTTGTCGATGAAGTTGAGGGCAAAGTCGCGAATCTCGTCGTCCACCGTTTCCATGCGCTTGGGATAGAGCGGGCCGGCGTCCTCAATTCGCTGCATGCCGATCTTGCCCCAGCGCGGCATCTCGGTGGCGTCATCCTTGTCGGTGGCATAGCTGTGGACCATGTTGCGCGGGCCGACCACATTCAACAGGTTCTGCGGATAGTTGGGATGTGCCGGGTCTTCCATCGCATCGAGGTGATACAGATAGCCAAAGAATTCGTCGAAGCCGTGGACGGTCGGCAGGAATTCGTTCTTGTCGCCGAGGTGGTTCTTGCCGAACTGGCCGGTGGCGTATCCCATCGATTTCAGGATCGTGGCAATAGTCACTGCCTCGGCCGGCAGGCCGGTCGGCGCGCCAGCCTGGCCGACCGTAGTCATGCCGGTTCGGATCGGTAGCTCGCCGGTGATGAAGTTCGCGCGACCCGCCGTGCAGCTGGCCTCGGCATAATAGTCCGTGAACAACATGCCCTCTTTGGCGATCTTGTCGAGATTGGGCGTCCTGCCCGCCATTAGGCCACGGTGGTAGGCGCCGATATTCCACATGCCGATATCGTCCCCCATGATGACGACGATATTGGGCTTTTGCTCCTGCGCCGTTGCCGGCAAGCTCATCGCCGTCGTGATGATGGAGTAGGCAAGCAGAGCGAGACACTTGTTCCAGATCCCATAGATACTCATGGATTACATCTCCGGTTTTGGGATTTAAGCCTCAAACGTCCTCTCCATCCGCGCGATCCTGGAGAAGCCGCGCGCATGGCAGTCTCCCTGGTCAATCGATATTCTAGCTTGCGCTGCCTATCGAGTGCGCGCGTCTGGTCTCAGTCAGGTTGGTCAAATAACAAGTTGGGTCAAATAAAATGCGCGGCACATGCATCCGTAGCAATACCGTCAGCGCTGCTGACGTATATTGAGGTCGAAGAGTGGTTACGATGCTCCTCCCCCACGCGAACACAAGCAAGTCTGGCTGCCAGCGTAGGCGTTCGGCGGTCCAGAGTCGTGGTCAATATTGCACAGTTACTCCGCTCAAAGCCCAACGTCCTCATGCGATTTGACTTAAGGTCGCGAAAAGATCGATGGATAGAAACCATGAGCCCTTTGCTGACGTCCTTGATCGCCTTCGCGTGCATCTTTGGCGGCACGTTTTTAGGTCTGTTCATCCGCTACAGATTGCCGGAACGGCATCTCAGCGGAGACACCAGGGATATCGTGAGGCAGGGTACCGGGCTGATCGCCACGCTCGCCTCGCTGGTGCTCGGTCTGCTGATTGCTTCGGCGAATGGAAAATTCGAGACGCAGAGCAGTCAGGTCAAGCAACTAATTGCCAATATCGTGCTGCTGGACAGTACCTTGGCGCTGTACGGGTCGGAGACCGACGGCCTGCGCGCCTTGCTGCGGCGCGAGCTAGGGGTGATGGCGGATCGAATCTGGCGGGAGAACTCAGGCCCAGGGAAGGCGCAGACGTTTGAGGCGACGGATCTCGGAATTTCAGCCTATGATGAGGTTCTCAAACTGTCTCCGAAGACCGAGGTGCAGCGCTTTCTTCAAACCAAAGCCATAGACGCGATCACCGATGCAGGAAAAACGCGCCTGCTTCTGTTCACCAACGCGGGCGGATCGATCCCGACCCCCTTCCTGATCGTGCTGGTCGGCTGGCTCACGCTGATCTTTGCGTGCATCAGTCTGTTTGCGGAAAGCAGCGCCAGGGCGATCGCGGTACTTGGCATCTTTTCGTTTGCCGCAACCGCCGCGATCTTCCTGATTCTGGAGCTCGGTCAGCCTTTTACCGGGTTGATGATGATCTCCGATCAACCGCTGCGCGACGCGCTGCCGGCGTTGAAGTCTTAGCGTATGGCGACAATGCATCTTCGCACATCGGTGCGATTTACACACGTGCAGCGCTTTTAGCGCGAGGCCAAACGACTGCGGCCTCCGCCAGGGGAACTGACGGAGGCCGCGCTTTACTTCGCATCGCGCCTGCGGGACAAACATTTCAGAGGTGATCCGCCTTGTTTGTTCTACCGGCAGACATATACCCCGTTCACCAGCACTTGGGCGCAGCCCACTGCTGCCCCTCCGACTACTGCTCCTCCGACTACCGCTCGCCGTGTCGTCCGGCGCGCAACGCCGGCGACACTCACCGGGGTTAGCGGACGCCCGACGCGTGCCTGCGCGCTCTCGACGGAAATTGAGACGCCGTCGTTCGCTGACCAATCAATCGAACCGGCGACTCCGAACGTGACGACGGCGGCGGCCAACAACAATCGCTTCAGGCTGATCTGTTTCATCGCGATCTCCATTTCATTACACGGGGTCATGTTCTCCAGCCAACGCCGCGCATCATTGACATACGTCAACGTTGCAATGCGCTCAGCCAATCAGTCAATGCGGCATACCGGCGCCTGTACTGTTGTCGGCGTGAAATGGTCAATGATGCTGACAGTGTCAGGATTCGAACTGCGATGCCGCGATCGGTGCAGTGCAATATTGACCGCGTCACCGGACCGCCCCGTGCTTGCAAGCACTCTCCGTCGGCGCAACATTCCTATGCTCGATCGCCGCGCTCAGCGTGTGGTTGCTCGTCTCGGTTTCGGCGGGCGCAGGAGACAAAACGAAAGGACTCCCAATATGCGATCCAATATTGCGGTTTTGGTCATCCTTGCGGCGTCACTGTTTAGTTCGACGGTAACCGTCGCTGCGCAAACCGGCGAATTCGTCGCTACCGTTCCCGGAGATGTCGTTCACAGAGGCTATTTGCTCCAGGACGATCTGCAAAATGCCAGAAACGCGGCGCCCGCCAGCGAGCCGGTCGGTGCCCTGCAACAAGCGAAACCACGACAAAAGCAATTGCAGGAGACCATGAGATCACGGCCCGGCAAATAGGGCGCCGTCAAGTCTCCAACCCTGATTTCAAAGCAAATCCATTTCGCGTGAACCCGTCAGTGATGCTGGCGGTGTCAGGAATCGAACAGCGGTGTCGCGATCGGTGCTGTGCAATATTGACCACACCTCCCGAACGACCGCCTCTATCGTTGCGACAATCGTCGTACAGGCTTGACCTGAATCAATGGCAGCGCTCTCCCTCGGCGGCAACATTTCAATGTAATCGCGCTTGCGCAATGAACATGCAGTATGCCTCCAATGTCGCGCCATCATCTCTGATGTTCGATCGTATCGGGAGAGCTTCATCATGAAATCGCATCAAACGATTTTGGCCGTACTCAGCGTTTCCTTGCTCGTTTCGGTTCCGGCGGGCGCGCAACAGATCAACGGCGTTCCCGGTTCGCCCAGCGCGACCTCGACCATCAGCGGGAAACAACTTCCGCCGCCCGATCCGAAGTTCGGCGGCGTGATAAAGGATGGCGCCCTGCAGTCGAAGCCTTGGTGGCCGCCGCGAGTCGTTCCGCCCAAGGGCGCGCCCAACGTGCTGCTGATTATCACCGACGACGCCGGCTTTGGTGTGCCCAGCACCTTTGGTGGCGTCATCCCGACGCCGACCATGGATCGCATCGCGAACAGCGGCCTGCGCTACAACCGTGTCTTCTCCACCGCGCTATGCTCTCCGACGCGCGCGGCGCTCATTACCGGGCGCAATCACCATTCGGTCGGCTTCGGCGTGATCTCGGAGCAGTCGACCGGTTTCCCCGGATACAACAGCATCATTTCCAAGGACAAGGCCACGATTGGGCGGATACTGCTCGACAACGGCTACTCGACGTCCTGGTTTGGTAAGGACCACAACACGCCGGCCTTCGCGGCCAGCCAGGTCGGTCCCTTCGATCAATGGCCGACCGGCATGGGCTTTGAGTACTTCTATGGCTTTGTCGGCGGCGATTCCAACCAGTGGGAGCCGAACCTTTTCCGCAACACGACGCAGATCTATCCCTTCCTGGGCAAGGAGCCGGGAAGCTGGAATTTGGTCACAGCGATGGCGGACGACGCCATCGACTGGATGACGCGGATGCATCAGACCGATCCGAGCAAGCCGATCTTCATCAAATATGCGCCCGGCGCCACGCACGCGCCGCATCACCCGACCAAGGAGTGGGTGGACAAGATCAGCAAGATGCACCTGTTCGACGAAGGCTGGAACAAGGTGCGCGAACGAATCTTCGAGAACCAGAAGAGGCTCGGGGTCATTCCAAAGGACGCCAAGCTGTCGCCATGGCCGAAGGACGTCCTGAAGGAGTGGGACCAGCTGACGGCAGACGAGAAGAAGCTTTACATTCGGCAGGTTGAGGTCTTCGCGGCGTACGCCGCCTACGGCGACCACGAGATCGGGCGCGTGATCCAGGCCTTCGAGGACCTCGGCAAGCTCGACAACACGCTGATCATCTACATCAACGGTGACAACGGCACCAGTGCCGAAGGCGGTCCTCTCGGCACGCCGAACGAGGTGGCTTTCTTCAACGGTGTGTCGGTCCCCGTCGATGTGCAACTGGCGAAGTTCTACGACGTCTGGGGTACCGAGGAAACCTACAACCATATGTCGGCTGGCTGGTCTTGGTGCTTCGACGCGCCGTTTGCCTGGTTCAAGCAGAACGCCTCGCAGCTTGGCGGCACCAATCAGAACATGGTGGTGTCGTGGCCGGCGCGCATCAAGGACAAGGGCGGCCTGCGCGAGCAGTTCGTCCACGTGATCGACGTCGTACCCACGATCCTCGAAGCCGCCGGCATCCGCGCGCCCGAAGTGGTGGACGGCATTGCGCAGAAACCGATCGAGGGCATAAGCTTCGCCTATACCTTCGACGCGGCAAACGCGAAGGTAGCTAGTCGGCACAAAACGCAATACTTCGAGATGATGGGCCAGTGGGCGCTATATAACGACGGCTGGTTCCTGAGCACCAAGGTCAATCGCGCACCCTGGGAGGCTTTTGGACCGGCCAACCCCGATCCACTGAACAACCAGGTACTTCAGCTCTTCAACCTGAAGGAGGATTTCAGCCAGACCGAGGATCTTGCGGCGAAGAACCCGCAAAAGGTCAAGGAGATGAAGCAGATGTTCATCGAGGAAGCCAAAAAGTACCAGGTCTTTCCGATGGACGCATCGGTAGCCGCGCGTGTCATCGCGCCGCGTCCGAACATCACCGCCGGCCGTTCGGAGTTCGTCTATACGCGGCCGATGACCGGACTGCCGCAGGGCGACTCGCCACTGCTTCTGGACACCTCCTACACGATTACGGCCGATATCGACGTTCCGAATGGTGGTGCCGAGGGCATGATCCTGACTTCGGGAGGGCGTTTTGCAGGCTACGGCTTCTACCTGCTGCAGGGTAAACCCGTGTTCCTGTGGAACCTGATCGACCTCGAACGTATCAGATGGGCAGGCTCAGAAGCACTATCGCCGGGCCGCCACACGGTTGAGTTCGATTTCAAGTATGATGGTATTGGCGTCGGCACGCTTGAATACAACAACTTCAGCGGCCTCGCTCAGCCCGGCACCGGGACGCTGAAGGTGGACGGCAAGGAAGTCGACACGAAGCGTATGCCGAAAACACTGCCGATGATCCTGCAGTGGGATGAGGCTTTGACATCGGCTCTGACACCTGACCGGCGTCAACGACGCGGACTACAAGCCTCCGTTCCCGCTGACCGCCAAACTCAACAAGCTGACGGTCAAGGTGGATCGCCCACAATTGTCGCCTGCGGACATCAAGAAATTTGAGGCTGCGATGCAGGCAGCGAGCGATGGCCCCTCGGCCGATGCCGGGAGCAGCTTCGGCCGCAACCGCCGCGCCGCAGGTCTCCGGCGATATCGGTCTCGGGTCTGATGCAAAAAGTCGAGCTGCGTCTGGACAAGCGCGAGGGCTGCCGCAAGAGACCGGCTTAAAGGTCTCGGACTGCTGGAACGGATCCAGTTCGTCCGCAAGTGCATGGAGTGACGCGCCGTCGTTGGTGCGCCTCTGTTTAGCCGCGACGGCGGGTTGAATTATTTTTGATTCCGGCGTGCGGTCCCGAACGTCTCTCAGGATCAGGCGCTGCGCAATTTCTCGTCGAGCGTATCGAGGCGGCCGATGAGCTTGGAATATTGCGCGATCGGATGGGGTCGTCCGACCAGATAGCCCTGCACCTCGTCGCAGGATTCGGCGGCCAGGAACTCGAGCTGCGCTTTGGTTTCGACGCCCTCGGCCAGCACGGGCAGATTGAGTCCGCGTGCCAGGCCGACAACGGCACACACAATGGCTGCAGATTGCGGATTGCTCTTCAAATTCGATATGAACGACTGGTCGATCTTGATCTTGTCGAACGGGAACGCCTGCAAATAGGACAGCGACGAATATCCGGTGCCGAAATCGTCCATCGCGATGCGTACGCCTAGCGCCTTGAGGCGGCGCAGGATCGACAGGCCGCGGGCGAAGTCTTCCACCAGCACGCCTTCGGTGATTTCGAGCTCCAGCCGCACCGGTGCAAGCCCGGTTTCGAGCAGCACCGAATGTACCAAGGCGACGAGATCGCCATGGCGGAACTGGATTGGCGAGAGATTGACGGCGATCTGGAGCGGTTGTGGCCACGAGGCCGCCTCGCGGCAGGCCTCCCGGAGCACCCATTCGCCGATTTGCATGATGAGACCGCTTTCCTCCGCGATCGGAATAAAGGTTGCGGGCGAAACCATGCCGCGCTGAGGATTGTTCCAGCGAAGCAGCGCCTCGAACCCGATCACTTCGCCGCCGATCTTCGCCTGCGGCTGGTAACAAAGGTGAAGCTCATTGCGGGCGACGGCCGAGCTGAGCTCATGCTGAATCGCGCGCCGCTCGCGCAGCCGGTTATCCATTTCGATTTCGAAGAAGCGGGTCTTGCCGCGACCGGCGGTCTTGGCGCGGTAGAGCGCGGCATCGGCATTGTTGAGCAGCGTCGTCGCGTCGGCGCCGTCGTCCGGGAAGATCGCAACGCCGATGCTGATGCCGGTGCGCAGATGCTGGCCATTGATTTCCAGGTCGGTCGCCACCGTTTCGTGCAGGCCCCTGGCGATGGCCTCGGCGAGTGCGGGCTGATCGCCGCTCGGCGTGATCAGAATGAATTCGTCGCCGCCCAGACGCGCCAGGAACGCGTCGCCGGCGAGTTCTCGCAGCATTCGCGACACTTCACACAGTAAATCGTCGCCGACCGCATGGCCGAACACATCGTTGACCTCCTTGAAGCGGTCGAGGTCGAGACTGAGTACCGCAAACGAGTCTCCACCTCGCCTTGCCATCTCGATCGTGCGGGCGAGATACTGCGTGAAGGCGGTGCGGTTGGGCAAATCCGTCAAGGTGTCGTGGTGCGCCAAATGCTCGATGCGGGCCTCTGCCTGCTTGCGTTCGGTGATATCCTCCGAAAGGCTGAGCAGGTAGCGCGGCTCGCCGATCTCGTCCGGTATCGAGAGGTTCTTGGTTGCCAGGACACGGGTACCGTTGTGATGGGTATCAACCACGTGCTCGTCTATGACCTGCAGGTCGCCGGTATGCGAGGCCTCGCCGCCACGCGGAAACAATGCGTCCGCGACCTCCTTGTTGGAGGGATCGTCGACATGTTTGCCGATCAAATCGCCGCGCGCCATGCCGAAGATGATTTCGGTGGTCCGGTTGATGAGGACGTAGCGCTGATCGCGCGCGTCCTTGACGGCGACCGAAACCGGCATGTTCTCGATGATGGTGTCGAGAAAGTTCTGGGTACGGCCGAGCTCGGCAGCACCCGCATCGAGCGCTTCCAGCTGGCGGAAGTGAATGAGTGAAATGATCAGGCCGGCAAGTGCCAGGGCGAGAAAGAGGCCAGCCGCGATGCCCGAGCTTTGCCACATCACGGTGCGCAGGAATGGGGCGACCGGCACATCGATCACGAACGCACCGACGACGTCGTTCAGATGCCACTGCGGCTTGTCAGGCTGCAGCGCGTTGTGGCAACTGACGCAGCTCTGTTCCTGCGCCACGGTGGGATAGACGGTGCGAAACATCTTTTCGCCATTGATGTCGAGCAGTTCAGACACCGGCTTTGGATTTGGCGTTGCCGCGAAGGCCTCGATCACCTCGGCCATCCGCGCGTCCGTCGGCGGCGTCAGGATCTCCCGTCCGGGGCGGCCGACCGAGCGCAGGCGAAAATCGGAACTGTCGCCGATCCGCTTGTTGAAGGCCTCGATCGCATGTGCACGGAATGACGCCGGCACCGGCGCGTTTTGTCCGAATTGCGACCGGACCGCCGAATAGTTGGTGACGAAGGCATCCACCAGCCGGAGCGCGATGATCTTCTCGTCGCTCTTGTGCTCCATGAACCAGTTGAGGCTGAAATAATGGAAGCCGTAGCCGACCGCCGCGGACAACATCGCGCAGACGCCCAAATGCAGCAGAAATCCGCGGCCTGACCGCGACCGCATGAAGCGCCTTACTGGCGAAAGCTCAACCATCCGCTGGCCCCCGGTTTTCCCGCGGAGGCTAGGGCGAAGCCGTTAAATGTTTATTGTTCGGCGTGGCGTTGCCTAAATTTGAAGCTTTTGGTTGAGAGATGAAACGGCTCAGGTTTTATGCGTGATCCGGCATTTTTTCGTCGATATCCGGAGTGGGTCCGTCAGTTTGCGCGGCCAGCCCCCGCCTGCTGGCTATAAATTCTTAACCCAGTTGTTCGAATGAGCCAGAATACCCGGCGAACAGCGCGTGCATCGCAAGACAGCTACCAGGCGAAGCGGTTCGACCAACGCGTCACGGTCCGTATCGGAAGGGCCTATCAATTGGCCGCCTGACCGCCCTTTGGCGGGCGGTCGATCATTATCGCCGCGCTCACGCCACATCGGCCTGGGCGCTCTCCTTCTCTGCCGCGAGCGCGTCGAGATCGACGAGTTGCGGATCGTCCTGGAGGGGATCGCTATTGTCGCCTCCGTTGCCATGAACGTGCACCAGGGTCTGCACCCGCCGGGCATTCAGATAGTCCACGTGCTGATGCCGCAGCGCGACCGGCAGCAACGCTTTCGGCAGCCCGACCAGCACGAACGCCGGAACCCGGCGCACCTCGCTGCCCTCGCGCCAGGTCATCGGATTGAGCGTGTAAACCATTTGCCGCTCGATCTCCGGAGCCGGCACTTGCTCCGGCTCGGCTGGCGTGCCGAGCGCGATATTCGCGTTGCCCGCGCGCGTGCGCACCGCGGCGGATCGCAGCTCCCAGCAAATCAGGTCGGCGGCCGAGAGAACCTCGCGACGCACCGCATCCACGCTGGTCGAAAACCGGGTCGCTTCCGGCATCGACGCTGCGTTTTTTGCAACGGCGTCCACCAGCGCGGCGGCACCGGCGCCGAATCCCGGGGCAGCCTGTTCGATTGCCGCAGCCATCGCCTCAATCTTGTCCGCCTCCATGTCACGGTCGCGCTGCGCTTTGGCGTCGGCCAATGCGCGCTCGGTTGCGGCGATCTGCTCGTCGAATTCCGCCAACGTGGCGCGCAGTGTCTTGGCGCGTTCCTCGACGGCGCGCATGTCGGCCTCTGCCCGATCAAGCTTGGCATTGGCGGCACCGGCCACCGCCAGCCGTTCGGCTGCGGCACGTTTTTCCGCAAGGGCCGCCTCGGTGAGGCTCAACCGGTCGGCCAGCTTCTGCCGCGCCGCCTGCTTTTCCTTCAGCGCAGTCTCGAAGCGTTCGACCGGGCTGACCTCACGCTTGAAAAACGCCATAACAATATCCTCGCGAATTGGGATCATCCGCCGAATCAGCCCGATTAAAATGTGCTCGGGAGGTAACCGGAAATCTGGATAACATTGCGGCTTAAATCGGCGAATAAATTTGACCGACGCTCAATTCAATCCTGCATCCATCGGAACAAAAAGGCGGTGCTTCGCTCACGCGTCTCTTCGAGCTAATGCGGTATCGCCGCGGGCGGGCGGAGCGAGGACCGTGATGTGCTGGCCGCAGCAGGCGACGGCTTGGCCGCGGCGGCTCGCGATCGGCCGCGTTGCGTGTTATCGACGGACGCCAGATAAGAGGTGAGCGCCCAGGCCGAGCTCGAACCGCTCGCATAGTGCTCTTGCAGGAACAGGAAAAGCGTCAACCGGAAGCGGCCTTTGGCAAGACCGCGCGCGCTGTGATGACAGGTCGCGCAACCATCCGCAAACAGCCGTTCGGCCGTTTTGCCCTGATCCAGATTCTGGGCGTGCGCAGCGCCGCCGATTACCGCCGAAATTGCGCCAAGGGCGATCAGAATGCGCCACCATTTCCGCAGCGACATAAGTTCCGACGCACCTTGCATGCCGCAGTCGCCCTTCGTCGCAACAGAACCGGCCTCGCGATGTCGCACGAATGCCGGCGTTCCTGACCTCGTACCTCAGCAGGGTTATGGCCGAACAACGTCAAAAAGGCGGCGGCACGCCCGACAGAAATCGAACGGCAGCGATTTTTGATATGCTGGCCGACCTGACCGGAATTATGAAATCGCCGCCGGCGAAGCCGGTAAAGCCTCGCCGTCGCGCACGCGGTTCGAAATCCAGCCAATGGCCCTCGCAGGGTGCTAAGGCGCGCCTCAGCGAGCTGATGCGGGGCGCTGCGGCGCGTCCTGCAGACCGGCAACTATCACCGAGAGCGCGGACAAGGCGTCGCGTGTGCCATCTGCTTCGCCCTTCTCGAAATCATCACCGGCCTGCCCCATGGTGTTGGTGACATGAGCGAGGCAAAGCACGCGCACTCCGGCGCGATGAGCAAACGTGTACAGGGCTGCCGCTTCCATCTCGACAGCGAGGACGCCTTTGGTATGCGCGGCCTGGATGGCTCGTGCCGTCTCCCGAAAGGGCGCGTCGGTAGTCCAGCTCGCCCCTACGACACTATGAAGCCCGCTTTGTGCCAGCGCCATTGCAGCCTTCTGCACGAGGGCCGGGTCCGCCTCCGCGAACTCGGACGGAGGCGCATAATGGTAGCTGGTCCCTTCATCGCGCAGGGAGCGGTCAATCACGACGAAGTAGGGCGGCTGCCCCGCTGGAACAATCTGACCCGCCGAGGTGAGGCTAACCAGCAGCTCGCAACCGCTGGCGAACAGCTCCTCAGCCACAAGGACAGCGAACGACGCACCTACGACCCGGCCAATAATTCCGACCCGGTGGCCGCCGAGGTCGAACGTGTCGAGTTCCGTGTGATAGCAGGGCCAACCCGCGAACGGCTTTGACACTCCGGTCTGCCGCAACTGGCGCACCAAGTCGCCGTCAGGGTCCAGAATGCAGACCGGGGGGACCTCGAAAGCGGCAAGGCCCTTCTGTCGCCGTGCCTCGCGCAACAGAGCGGAAGGAGTGAACACTGACGGCATGGACGTGTGCTTATTGTCGAGTATGGCTGGAATGACCATGTACTGATTTGCCTCGGACCCGGGTGGAGGAACAAGCTATGCAGGGTGGGAGCCGTCAAGCCCATTGGGAGGAGGTTTACACCAGGAAGGGCGAGAACGAGGTAAGCTGGTTTCAGGAAAATCCGGCTCCATCGCTCGAATTGCTGGAACAGGTAGGCGCGACCCCGGCTTCAGCCATCATTGACATCGGTGGTGGGGCTTCACGTCTGGTCGACAATCTCGTTGATCGGGGCTTTGCGGACGTCACCGTTCTCGATCTATCCGAGGCCGCCCTTGAGGCCGCCAAAGCTCGCCTTGGGGGCCGTGCTGCACAGGTTCATTGGATTGTCGCGGACGCTACAGTTTGGGAGCCGCAGAAAGCTTACGACATCTGGCATGATCGGGCGGCATTCCACTTTCTCACCGAGGAACGTGACCGAGCGGCGTATATCGCGCGCCTTGAACGAGCCCTTAAGGTCGGAGGGTACGCCATCATTGCCACCTTCGCGCTCGACGGGCCAGAACGATGCAGCGGCCTGCCCGTGGTGCGATACGATCCCGCGAGTCTTGGCCAGACCCTCGGGCGCGCGTTCCAGCTCGCTGATACTCGGCGACATGTTCATGCGACGCCTTGGGGCTCGGATCAATCGTTCCAATTCAGTGTGTTCCGCCGTTGTTCCTGAGCCGCCGCTTATCCCCAACGAAGCGACAAGGTTCCACGTATTCCATAAATTTCGATCCGCGCATGCCCGCTCTCGGCGTTTCCCGGACCCCCCGCGTAATAGCAACATCCGTCTTCCCGTAAACCTCCCAAAACGGCCGCGGCCTCCGGCAGGGGAGCTGACGGAGGCCGCGTTTTACATCGCATCGCGCCTAGGTTCGCGATGTGATGTGGGAGCTCGTTATTGTCTGGGCATGATCTCTTTCGGAGAACCGGTTCCCATCCCGGATCAAGTCCGGGATATGCTCTTCTTTAATCCTGACTAGAACGGCAGCAGCACGTCCATCACCTGTTGGCCGTAGCGCGGCTGTTGCACGTCGGTAAGCTGGCCGCGGCCGCCATAGGCGATGCGGGCCTGCGCGATCTTCGAGGAATCGATGGTATTGTCGCTCTGGATGTCCTCCGGCCGCACGATGCCGGCGACGATCAGTTCTCGTATCTCGAAATTCACCCGGATCTCCTGCTTGCCCTCGACCACGAGATTGCCGTTCGGCAATAGCTGCGTGACCACGGCGGCGACGTTGGTCTGCAACGCCTCCTGGCGGTTCACCGAACCCTTGCCGTCGCTGGAGGCGGTAGAGTCCGCTGTCAGGATGCGGCCGGGCAGTATCTTCCGCCCCTGGGCACCGATCGTCCCGGCGGCGATGAAATCGGTGATGCCCGAATCTTCCTTGTTGGTTCGGCTGCGCTGGGTCTCGTTGGCGATGTTGGCCTTGTCGGTAATGTTCACGGTCACGGTAAGGATGTCGCCGATCCTTGCCGCGCGCTGGTCCTTGAAGAAAGCGCGGCTGCCGTTCCGCCACAGCGAATTGGCGTTGTACGACACGGTCTCCGGTTTCGGCATCGGCATCTGTACCGGCTTGTAGCCGGGCTGCGCCGTCGGATTCTCGATCGCATTCAGCTTCGGCTGTTCGCCGATCTGCGACAGCCGGTCGATCGAAGAGCAGCCGCTGGCGACGCCGAGGATAAGCAGCGACGCGCCGGCAAGAAGGATACGTTTACCAGAGCCCCCTCCGTTTCGAAGGAGTCGAAACGGGGCTCTGGATTCTTGATTTGACGCGTTTTCTTGACGCGAACCGGCGTCTACTTCGCTTGAAAACGCTTTAGTACGGGACCTGGACATGAACATTACTCGGGTTTGGGAACGACTGGCGGATTGCTGTCGGCGGTGACGGATACCGGAGAAGCGGTTTCATCCGGCGTGATCGAGGAGGTGGTGTCGGATGTAGCCGGACGATCGGATGCCGGAGGAAGCCGGGGCGTGGCCACCGCGATCGAGACCTGGCCGCGGCCGATCACGACGCCGGACACCGTGCGCTTGGATTGCAGGTTGAGGACGTTGACGACGTCGCCTTCGGTGCCCCCCTCCATCGCCTTGCCGCGAACGGTCAAATAGAGCCCTGCGGCCTCGTAGATCAAGGTGACGGTCTGGTCGCGCTGCACCAGGTCGGGTTTGGCCAGATCGGCCGATTTCAATGCCTGTCCGGCGCGAAGCTGCCGCCGCGCCTGCATCCCGACCGCGCGATCGCGGCTGGCGAAGTCGGGGCCCACGTCCGCCTTGGGGCGCCGCTCGACGGCCACGTCGGAGGCTTTGATCACCTCATTGCGCTCGAGGTTGCGGGCCAGCACCGCGGCCTCGACCGTCTCGATCGCGGTGCCGGTGAAGCGCAGCCGCGTCGGCGTGTTCACATTGTCGTTGCCGATTTCGAAGGTGACGTCGAAGCGGTTGCTGCGCTGATCGTAGCGGACCGACGCCGCCTGCATCGCGCCGCTGTTCGAGGCGTCCAGCCTGAGATCGCCGACGTCGCGATCGAAGGTCAGGCTGATATTGGCGGCTTCGCCAAGGCCGTTGCGGTGTTCCAGCGCGTGCGCGACCTGAAGCTCGACGTCCTTGCCGTCGAGCGTGCGCGCCAGCCGCGTCACCGAAATCTGCCTGAGATCCCTGGTATCGACGCCGATCACCTGATGCGCCCGCAGCGTGGTCAGGACCTGCGCGGTGGGCAGCGTGCCGGTGGTACCGAGATCGGGCGCGCGATAGATCGCGATCTGCGCCGCACTGCCGGCGTTGTCGACGACGTCGCCGATCCGCACGATCTCGCCCGACACGGTGACGTTGGCGCGCAGCACGGGGGCTGCTGATCGCATCGTCTCGGTCCTGGCCGAACGCGGTCGCGGCATTGGCCGCGAGCAGGGCGGTTGCGAGGAGCAGGGAGCGTAGGTTCATCGTCGGCTCCCGTTACCTGAACAGCGCGGCTGCGGATTGCAGCATCTGGTCGGCGGCGCTGATCACCTTGGCGTTCATCTCGTAGGCGCGCTGTGCCGCGATCAGGTCGGAAATCTCGGTGACGACCTCGACATTGGCCTGTTCGAGACTGCTTTGCTGCATATCGCCATAGCCGTCGGTATTGGCGATGCCGTCCTGCGGCGGGCCCGAGGCCGGGGTGTCCGTGAACAAATTGTCGCCGATCGGCTGCAGCCCGGCCTTGTTGATGAAGCGCGTCAAGCCGATCTGGCCTACGGTGGTCGGCGTGGTCGATCCCGGCAAGGTCACCGAAAGCTGGCCCTGCGCGTTGATGGTGATTCCGGTGGAATTCTGCGGGATCGTAATGGTCGGCTGCACCGGATTGCCCTGCGCGTTGACGACGCGGCCCTGGGCGTCCATCTGAAACGTGCCGTCGCGGGTGTAGGTGAAGCTGCCGTCGGGCATCTGGATCTTGAAGAAGCCTTCGCCGCGGACGGCGATGTCGAGATCGTTGCCGGTTTGCGACAGCGTGCCTTGCGTCATCAGCCGCGGCGTGCCGACGGTCTTGACACCGCCGCCGATGTCGACGCCGACCGGCAGGATGGTGCCCTGGTCCGAGGCCTGCGCGCCGACGCGGCGGACATGGTCGTAGATCAAATCCTGGAACGCCGCGCGCTGCTTCTTGAAGCCGGTGGTGCGCAGGTTGGCGATGTTGTTGGAGATCACCTCGACGTTGAGTTCCTGGGCCGCCATCCCGGTCGCTGCGGTATAGAGAGCGCGCATGGGTCAGTTTCCTTGAAGCATGATCCCGAAAAGTGGTCGCCGGTTTTCGGACGAGATCATGCTTGGTTAAAATTACGGACGAGGCTCATTCCTGAATGAGACCTCTACGCCGGAACGTCGGCGAGTTGCTGGATCGCGGTCTTGTGCAGATCGCTCTGCTGCTGCAGCAGCGTCGCGATCTGCGTGTAGGTGCGCGTCACCTCGATCATGCGGGCTCATCTCGCTGACCGAATTGACGTTGGACTTTTCGATGAAGCCCTGCTTGATCCTCGAGGCGGTGTCGGGCTGCGCGGCGACGCCGGTGCCCGCCGAATAAAGGTTGGAGCCTTCCTTCAAGAGCTTTTGCGCGTCGGCGAAGCTGACCAGCCGCAGCTTGCCGCGCACCGAGTTCGATATGGTTGACACCTTCGAGGACGGTGATGTTGCCGTCGGCGGCAATCGAGACGTCGTGATCGGTCGGCTGGAACACGATCGGACCGCTGGTACCGAGCACCTGGTCGCCGGCAGCGGTAACGAGCTGGCCGACATTATTGATCTGCAGGCCGCCGTCGCGGGTGTAGCGCTCGCCGGCGGGCGTCTGCACCACCAGGAAGCCGCTGCCGTCGACCGCGACATCCAGCGGGTTCCTGGTCTGCTCGCTCGGGCCCTGTGCGAAGTCCTTGAAGGTGCCGCGGTCCTGTACGTAGCTGATGCTGCGGTCCTGGGGCACGAAGTTGTCTTCGTGCGCGCCCGACCTCAGATATTCCTGAAACAGTGACTTGTCGGCCTTGAAGCCGTTGGTGTTGACGTTGGCGACGTTGTTGGCGACGACATCCATCTGCCGTTCCAAGACCATCTGCCGCGAAAGTCCGACGAGAAGCATATTCTCCATCGGTGGTTCTCCCCTTCAACGATCCGCGCAAGACCCTCCCAGGCCGTTTTGCGGATCCGCTTGAGCCACAAGCTCTCCCAAGCCGTGGTTCGGCAAGGCTCTGAGCGAAAGCCGTGCCAGTTTGGAAAATGCATATTCTGGAAGGGGTTAAGATGTTTGGAAGGGGCCCGGTCGGGGCGGCAATAAGGTCTTGTTGACCATGTTTGCCCGGCAACTTTTTCCTACTGGCCAGGCAAAAGAAAGGTTCCATTAACCATTGTTACCTTAGCGTCGCAAAACGAGAGCGCGTGTGCGCTGGCGGCATTGGTATCGCGTCACGGCCTGCCTTGCGGCATCGGGTTCATTTCGACATCGGGCGGGCGGGCGATATGGCAGACAACGAACCGGCAGAAGGCGCAGCCGAAGGCGCTGAAGTTGCCGCGCCCAAGGGCAGGCTCAAGCTGATCATCGCGGCGGCGGCCGTGCTGGTCATCGTCTGCGGCGCGGCGGGCTGGTTCTTTTTCTTCCGTGGTCACGGCGAAGAAGCGCATGCCGAGGCGCCGCCGCCGAAGCCGCCGGTATTCGTCGAGGTGCCGGACATGATGGTCAACCTGGTCGGCGCGCCCGGCGAGCGCGTGCAATATCTCCGGGTCAAGATCGTGCTCGAGGTCAAGGAAGACAAGCAGGTCGAGGTCATCAAGCCGGCGCTGCCGCGCGTCACCGATATCTTCCAAACCTTCCTGCGCGAGCTTAGGCCGAGCGATCTCAATGGGTCGGCCGGGCTTTTTCGCCTCAAGGAAGAACTGACCAAGCGCGTCAATGTGGCACTGGCGCCGACCCCGGTAAACGCAGTGCTGTTCAAGGAAATCGTCATTCAGTGACGAGACGGATCTGAGAGACATGGCGGGCAACGATCCAGTCGACCAGGATGCAATCGCAGCCCAATGGGAAGCCTCGCTTGATTCCGAGGATCCGGCGGAGGCTGCGGAAGCGGCCGCGGCCAATGAACTCTCCGAAACCATGGCGCTGCAATGGGCCGCCATGGTCGAAGACGGCAGCCGCGATTTCGGCGGCGGCAAGAACGGCGGTGAGCGGGTTCTTTCCCAGGAGGAAATCGACAACCTTCTCGGTTTCACCGCGGGCGAGGTCAATCTCGACGACCATTCCGGCATTCGCGCCATCATCGATTCGGCGATGGTCTCCTACGAGCGTCTGCCGATGCTCGAAATCGTCTTCGACCGCCTGGTGCGGCTGATGACCACCTCGTTGCGCAACTTCACCTCCGACAACGTCGAAGTCTCGCTCGACCGCATCACCTCGGTGCGGTTCGGCGACTACATGAATTCGATCCCGCTGCCGGCGGTGCTTTGCGTGTTCAAGGCGGAGGAATGGGAAAATTTCGGCCTCGCGACCGTGGATTCCAGCCTGATCTATTCGATGATCGACGTTCTCTTGGGCGGCCGCCGCGGCCAGACCTCGCTGCGCATCGAAGGCCGCCCCTACACCACGATCGAAACCAATCTGGTGAAGCGGCTGGTCGAAGTCGTGCTGGCCGACGCCGAGCAGGCGTTCCGGCCGCTGTCGCCGGTGACCTTCTCGATCGACCGGCTCGAGACCAATCCGCGCTTCGCCGCGATCAGCCGGCCCGCCAACGCCGCGATCCTGGTGCGGCTGCACATCGACATGGAGGATCGCGGCGGCAATATCGAACTGCTGCTGCCTTACGCGACCATCGAGCCGATCCGCCCCGTGCTGCTGCAGATGTTCATGGGCGAGAAATTCGGCCGCGATCCGATCTGGGAAGGCCACTTCGCAACCGAAGTGGCGCAGGCCGAGATTGCGGTCGATGCCGTACTCTATGAGGCAGAGATTCCGCTCAAGCAGTTGATGAAGCTGAAGGTCGGCGACACCCTGCCGCTTGAAATGCGCGCCGACGCGCTGGTCGCGGTGCGCTGCGGCAGCGTGACCCTGACCGAGGGGCGGATGGGCCGGGTCGGCGATCGCGTCGCCATTCGCGTCACCAAGCAACTGCGTAAACCGAATACCACCTTCGCGATGTTCGAGAAGGCCGATGAGCAAAACAAGGCGTTGGAGGCCCAATGAGCCATCTACTCGGAATTGCCATCGAGAGCCTGGTGACGATTTTGCTAATGATCACGATCGGTTACTGCATGCTGCTGAACAAGAGGCTGAAGCGGCTGAAGGCGGACGAGCATTCCCTGAAGGCGACCATCGCGGAACTGATCACGGCAACCGAGATCGCCGAGCGTGCGATCGGCGGCCTCAAACACACCGTCCGCGACGTCAACGAGAATCTCGGCAACCAGCTCGCCGCCGCCGAGCAGATGTCGCTGCAGCTGAAGAAGCAGCTCGCGGAAGGCGACAGTGTGTTTCGGCGGTTGTCGAAAATCGCGATCGCCGCGCGGCCAACAGGCGCAACGGAGCCCGCCGAACCGAACGTATCGTCGGCCAAGGCGGTTGCCGTGGCGGCCCAGGCGTTTTCCGAACGCAGAAGGGCTGACGGTCTGGCGGCATGAAATCCGTCCGTGACATTCGCGTCATTCCGGTGGTGCTGATCGCGATCGCAGGCCTTGCCGTGCTGAAGGTCGCGGGCCTCGTGCTCGATGGCGGCTATGTGTTCGACTATCAGACGCAGGCTGCGCCCAAGCAGTCCTGGGCACAGGAAATGTTGAACTTTCCCGGCGGACGCAAAGCCGACCCTTCCGATATCACCGGTTCGGTTCACGAGAAGCCGAAGGAGGAGGCCGCCGCCAAGCCGGCCGCGCCGCCGGAAGCGCCGCCGAAACCCGACGGCGTCGTCGTCTATCCACCCGACCAGGGTCAGCAGGTGTCGCCGTCCGAGCGCGCGATCCTCGAACGGCTGCAGGCGCGGCGGCAGGAACTCGAGGCGCGGGCCCGCGAAATCGACATTCGCGAAAGCCTGCTCAAGGCCGCCGAAAAGCGGATCGAATTGCGGGTCGAGGAATTGAAAGCCGTCGAATCCCGGATCACGACGGCGACCGAACAGAAAAACGAAGCTGAGACCGCGCGCTTCAAGGGCATCATCACCATGTATGAGGGAATGAAGCCGAAGGACGCCGCCAAGGTGTTCGACCGGCTCGAGATGCCCGTGCTGCTCGAAATTGCGACGCAGATCGCGCCGCGCAAGATGTCCGACATCCTCGGCCTGATGGCGACGGAAGCCGCCGAGCGGCTGACCGTCGAGATGGCCCGGCGCGCCGGCTCGGACAAATCCGCTTCCGCTGCCGGCGATCTTCCCAAAATCGAGGGCAAGGTGCTGCCGCAAAAGCCCAATTAGCGGCGGCATCTAAACAAGTCCTTGGATGCAGTTGCCTGAAAGCCGAATGATATCAACGGCCGTATGCGCCGTTGTGCGCGGGCAGGGCGCACACGCATCCTTGGTAGTGTTTGAGACGCGCCCTTAGTTCCGACTGCAGCTGACGGATGTCTGCCTTGCGGGCGCGCCAAGCGGACATCACGAAGACGCTCCTGCACTTCCGTTTTCATGTCCAAACCGCGCACCGGCCGGGACGGCGGCTCGAACGTTTCGAGCGCGATTGCCGGCGTTGCTCGCCGTACACGATCGACGATCTTGCCCCGACAAATTGCTCTCGAATCCGATGCGTGCGGTCGCCAAACCGCTTCCGTCGAGCGTCGTCGTCATCCTGTAACAGAACTGACACGCCCTCGAAGCACACATGACACGTGCGGCACTTAGCTTGCGCTGCCATTCGCTGCTCGCCGAAAAGACATCGACGAATTTCAAAATCCAAAAGGGGAGGCGGTTTATGCTCAAGCAATTGAAGAAACGTCTAAGCGATCGCACGGTCGTCACCGCGGCAATTCTGTCGCTGATGGGATGCGACGCCTACGCGGTCGAAAATAACCAGATCGGGGGAACCCACACCAACGACCGCAAGACCGTCAGCCCGATCAAGCACGTCATCATCATCATGGGCGAAAACCGGACTTTCGACCATGTGTTCGCGACTTACGAGCCGCGCCCCGGCGAGCGCGTCGACAATCTTCTTTCCAAGGGCATTATCAACAAGGACGGGTCGCCCGGTCCGAATTACGCCAAGGCGGCGCAGTTCTCGGCGGTGGACACCAACTTCTTCTCGATCAACCCCGGTCAAAAAACCCTTTACAACAACTCGACCAACAAGCTGCAGGCGCCGGGAACTTCTTACGCGCCCCAGACCTGCTATTCCACCGTCGAACAGGCTGCCCTCAATGGTCCGGGGTGCCTTTCCACGCTATCGGAGGCGGCTCGAGGCGATTACGGCCTGCGCAAGCAGGATCTGCCGTTGCTGACGACGGGTGCGACCGGCATACCCGGCAATTCGCCGGATACCCGCATCCTGAACGCCAACAACCTGCCGAACGGTCCGTATCCGCTGGTGATGGTGGAACCGGGCGAGCAAACCACGAGCCTTTACGCCACTTACGGCGGCAGCCCGGTGCATCGTTTCTATCAGATGTGGCAGCAGCTTGATTGCGACGTCACCAAGGCCTCGCGGCACAATCCGAGCGGATGCCAGGCCGATCTCTTCCCCTGGGTTGAGGAGACGGTCTCCGCCGGCAGCAACGGCAGTCCGACGGTGAAACCGCTCAAGGAGGGCAATATCGCGATGGGCTTCTACAACGTCGCCAAGGGCGACGCGCCCTATCTGACGAAGCTCGCCCGCGAATACACGCTCATCGACAACTACCATCAGCCGGTGATGGGCGGAACGTTCGCCAACCAGATGATGTTCGGCTATGCCGACGCGTTGTATTACGCCGACGCCAAGGGCGATCCCGCCACCCCCAACCATGTTCTGGTTCCGGGTTCGAACCCGCCGGTTTACGTCGATGAGGTCGAGAACCCCAATCCGGTGCCGGGTACCAACAATTGGTACACCAATGACGGATATGGCGGCGGCAGCTACACCAACTGCTCCGACTATACGCAACCGGGCGTCGCCTCGATTGTCAATTATCTGAATGCCATCCACGTGCCGCCGAACTGCGCGCCGCACGCCTATTATCTGCTCAACAATTATGTCCCCGCTTTTATCGGTAGCGGCGCCACCGATCCGATCAACAACGGCCCGTTCACCCTGCCGCCGGTGATCAAACAGCGGCATATCGGCGATACGCTCAGCCAGGCCAAGGTGTCGTGGGCGTATTTCGGCGAGCGCTGGAACGACTTCAAGACCGCCCCTGGTGAGGGCACCAACTTCGGCGCTCTCGACCCGATCGCCTATCTGTATTGCAATATCTGCAATCCCTTCCTCTATTCCGCTTCCGTCATGACCAACCCAGGCGGCGCGCGACGCGCACCTGAAGGATACGCTTGACCTCTATGACGCCATCGCCGACGGCAACCTGCCGGCGGTGTCGTTCGTGAAGCCGAGCACCTTCAACGACGGCCATCCTTCCTCATCCAGGCTCGATCTGTTGGAATCCTTCAGCAGGCGGATCATCGACCAGGTGAAGTCCAAGGAGGAGCTCTGGGAGTCCACAGCAATCCTGCTCACCATGGACGAGGGCGGCGGCTATTACGACTCCGGTTACATCCAGCCGGTCGACTATTTCGGGGACGGAACCCGCATCCCGATGCTGGTCGTGTCCAAATATTCGCAAGGCGGACACGTGTCGCATGAATATTCCGATCACGCCTCGATCGTGAAATTCATCGAGCGCAACTGGTATCTTCCCAAGCTCTCGTCCAGGAGCCGCGATAACCTGCCGAATCCGCAGACGTCGGACGATAATCCCTATGTGCCGCAGAACCGGCCGGCGATCGGCGATCTCTGGGTCAATTTCTCGTTCGCGGATCGAGACCACGATCACGACCACGACCACGATCACCACTGATCCCGGCGCGGCGGCGGCGCACCGCGGCGCCGCCACGTCTATCTCTAATCGAAGGCCGGACGCTTGCGTCCGGCCTTGTTTTGGAGGACCGCTTGCCACGCACCGCTCCACAGCGAACCAACCCGCCGCCGATCAATGCGGCGCGACGCGCCTTTGCCAACGGAGATTTGGCGACGGCGGAGCTGATTTGCGCCGAGGTGCTCGCACGCAGGCCTGAAGATGGAACCGCGTGGGCGCTGCTGACGGAAACCGCCCTGCAGCGCGGCCGTCCCGACGCGGCCATCGTCTGCGCCAATCGTGCGGTCGCATTGATGCCGAAGGATCCGATCGCGCTCATTCTGCGCGCCAAATGCCTGTTCATTTCCGGCGAGGCGCGCGGCGCGTTCGAGGCCGCCGAAGCCGCTTCCAGGATTATCGGCGACGGCCCCGAAGCGCTCGACGCGTGTGGGGCGATCTTCGGCCTGCTCGGGCTGCATCAAAGGGCAAAGGAATTCTTCCTGCAGGCGGTCGTTGCCGGTCCCGATGTGCCGCAATACCTGTTCAATCTGGCGGCGACCGAACGAGTGACCGGGGCGCTGGCTGCGGCCGAAGCGCATTGCGACGCCGCGATCGTTCTCGACCGTCACTATGGTCTGGCCCACTATCTGCGCTCGGACCTGCGTATCCAGACCGCCGATTGCAATCATATCGAGGAAATGGAAGCGCTGATCCGCGAAGGCAGGCTGGCGCGGCCGAGCGAGGTCATGCTGCGCTTCGCGCTCGGCAAGGAATGCGAAGACCTGGATCTGCACGAGCGCGCTTTCGACCATGTCGATGCCGGCTGCCACCTGCAGCATCGCTCGATCGCGCACGATCATGCCGCCGGGATCGCGGAGATCGATCGGATCATTCGCACCCACACCCGGACCTGGATCGACACCGCCCCGTCGGGCTATGCCGCCGCGGCGCCGGTGTTCGTCACCGGGCTGCCGCGCACCGGGACCACGCTGGTGGAGCGGATCATTGCCAGCCATTCCGCGATGAGCTCGGTCGGGGAAACCGGCGCGTTTGCGACCGAGATGCGCCGGGCCATGAAGGGTGCGCCGGCGGCGAGCGATCTGGCGGATATCGGCAGGCGCTATGTCGATTCGGTGACAGCGTTCCGCACTTTGCAAAGCGTCCGTTTCGTCGACAAGACGCTACAGAACTACCTGTACTGTGGCCTCATTCACGCGGCGATGCCGGCGGCCAGGATCATATTGGTCCAGCGGCATCCCCTGGATGCGTGCTGGGCGATTTACAAGGCTCACTTTCAGGGCAAGTTCTCGTTCTCGTATCATCAGATCGAATTGGCGGAATATTATCTGGCCTATCGCCGCCTTTCGCGGCATTGGCGGGAGACGCTGCCGCCAGATGCGCTGCTGGAAATAGATTACGAGGACATCGTCAGAGATCAGTCGGCCGCGAGCCGGCGTCTGATCGACTTTGTCGGACTACCGTGGGACGACGAGGTCTTGCGATTTCACGAAAGCCCGGCGCCGTCGGCGACCGCCAGCGCCGTCCAGGTGCGGCGGCCGATCTATTCATCCTCGGTGGGCAAATGGCGGCATCATGCCGAACGGCTGGCGCCGCTGCGCGCGCGGCTGGCGCGCGAGATTCCGGAAGCGGAACTGGCTTGAGGCGGCGATACATCGCAAGATCCTGATAATGGCTGCCGGGCGCAGGAAAGACAACACTGGCAGTTGCCAATTTGCAGTGCGAATAATCTCTCAATTTGAGTTATCAACACCGCCGCAAATAATCATCTGTCTGTCATGTCGCCGCAATGCCGGGTGGAGACAATGAATTTGCGTATAAGCAAACCATAGGGAGGACGAGGCGGGCCAAGAGAGCGGTAATTTCGGCATCGGGAGTTTAGCCATGAATACTGGTATCGACTTTCAAATGGTCTGCGGCGGTTGCGGCAGTCTCGCGATAAAGATTGAAAATCCGGAAAGTGCACCTCGAAATGCAATTGTTCACTGCGCCGATTGCGGCGCTTCGCGAGGCACCGTGGGTGCGTTAAGAGACCTCGCCGTTCGACTGGATGTGAATACCTTGCTGCCCGACAGACCACGGCTACCATCTATCAATGGTCGCTCCAGGAAGCCGAAAGGCCCAAGCGAAATCTCGGAGCGGTATAACGAAGTGCAGAGCCTTCGCCGAAAGGTTCAATTGGCAGAATCACTTTGGCGAACGACGCCAGTCATGTTGAGGTCACCAAACGATTCCGGAAAGATTGAATAGGATTGATCCGGGCGACCAGATGCGTTTTGAAGCGAAAGCCTGCGCCGGACTTGATCCGGGGTGGAGACTGGTTCGCCTTAGGAAAACGCGTCAAACCAGGAAAATTAGAGCCCCGTTTCGATTTATCGAAACGGAAAGGCTCAACGATGTCCGACTTGACAGCGTCATGCGTTCGATAACGGACATCGGGCGAGAGCTCCGCTCTACAAGCCGGCCGATGGGCTTGTATGGGGGACGCCATGGTTAATCGATCCTTAACGGATTTCATGCCCAATTCCAGCAATCACTGGCCGCGGAACATCTGCAGAAAATCGGGCGCGCAGGGTTTGCGTATCGCGCACATAAAGTGTGGAAATTCAATAGCTTGGCGTTAACAAGTCCTTAAACCGCCAATTCTAAGATTCGAATTCGCGGCTGCGTATCGGGTGTCCGCCGGCGATCAGATCGTTGAAGCGAAAGACCGGGTTGGAATGGCGCGAACGGCTGCCGCTGGATTTTGGTCGCAAGTCCGCGCATGGGCGCGGACGGTCAGCCATTGCCTCGGCGGGCGGTCGGCGCTGGCGGCCGGCCTGATAATGGCGAGTTTGACGTTCTCCGGCCCCGGCCAGGCCGCCGATCCGGTCAAGGGCGAGGCGGCGCTCTCCGCGGCCAATGGCTATGCCCGGCTGGTCCTCAAACTCGCCGAGGATGTCAGCTCGGAAGTGACCAGCGCCGGCACTATCCTGGTGGTCAAGTTCCAGCGTCCGGTGGATATTCCGATCGATAAATGGGCCGAAGCGGCCCCCGATTATGTCCGAGCGGTACGGCGCGATCCCGACGGCACCGCTCTGCGGCTGTCATTGGCGCGCCGGGTAACCATCAATACCATGACCGCCGGCGAACGGATATTCGTCGACCTGTTGCCTGACACATGGACCGGTCAGCCGCCGAGCCTTCCGCAAGATGTGATCCGGGAACTCGCCGAGCGTGCGCGCGCTGCCGAACGCGCATTGCGCCTGCAGCGCGCCGCTGCCGAGGCGAACAAGCGTGCCCCGATACGCGTGCGCGCCCTGGTGCAGCCGACCTTTGTCCGTTTCGTGTTTGAAATGCCCGACGGTGTCGGCGTTTCGTCGGTGCTGAACGATCAGAAGCTCACGCTGATGTTCAATACGATGCTGACCTTCGATCTGGCGGACGCCAAGATAGCGGCGCCGGCGAACATCGCCTCGATCAGCCAGAAGACCGAGGGCGAAACTTCCTCGGTGGAAATCACGCTGATCGGCGATGTCGATGTCCACTCCTTCCGCGAGGACAAGAATTACATCATCGATGTCGCCTTCCAGCAGGCGGAGAAATCGCCCGCGCTGCTGTCGCCCGCCGCGGACGCCTCGCATGCTCCGGCGCCAGCCGTACCGGCGGCAGCCCCGCCGACGCCGCCTGCTGCGACCGCGCCGGCCGCGTCCGAGAAACCGGCCGCTGAGGCTCCGGCACATCAATCCGGTGAGATAACGCCGCCGACGTCGGAGCAGATCGCGCGACAGGCAAAGATCGAGATCAAGCCGGAGGCGGCGCCGACGATGCCGCCCGCGCCCGAGGCACCAAAGATGTCGGCTGCGCCCGAGGCGCCGACGATGCCGGCTTCGTCCGAGCCGCCGAGGCCTGAGCATTCATCCGAGGAGATGCCGGCGCCCGCCGTTGAAACGCCGCCGAAAACGACGCTGGCCGCGACCGAACCGCCGGCTGAAGCCAAATCGCCTCCGGCAACCACGGCCGGCGACGGCGGCGCTACCGTCGATGCCAGGCGAAGCAGCGATGGCCTGAGCCTGACGTTTTCCTTTGCTGCAGCGACACCGGCGGCATTATTTCGGCGCGCCGATACCATCTGGCTGGTGTTCGATTCCCTGGCGCCGGTGGATGTCGAGCCGATCCGCGCCAAGGGCGGATCGATCATCGCTGACGTCAGCCGATTGCCGCTGGAAAAGGGACAGGCGATCCGCATCCGCCTTAACCGCCCGCAAATGCCTTCGCTGACGGGCGACGATCATACGGCGGATGGCGCGATCTGGACGCTGACGTTTGCCGATGCGATGCGAACGCCGACGCAGCCGCTGGTGGCCATACGCAACGTCACCGATCCCGCGCTTGCCAGGGTCGTCGTGTCCCTGGTCAAACCCGGCCTCGTGCATCGGCTGGTCGATCCGGATGCGGGCGATACCATCATGGTGGTCACAGCACCGCCGCCGGTTCGTGGCTTCATCAAGCGGCAGGATTTCGTCGAGTTTTCGCTGCTCGAATCGATCCATGGCGTCGCGGTTCGCCCGAACTCCGACGACGTCACCGCCACCATCGCACCCGACAAGATTGTCCTGAGCCGGCCCGGCGGCCTGACGCTGTCGTCGTCTGCCTTCGGCGCGGAGCGCGCGCCCGCCGCCGCGCAGGACATTTTCGACGCCGGCGAGTGGCGCAAGAATCAGAGCGAAAACTTTACCGCGCGGGAGAACGAACTCATTGCCGCCGCGGCGGCAGCCGAGCCCGATAAGCGCACCCCCGTCCGAGCCGATCTGGCGCGTCTCTATCTGTCGCGCGGGATGTATCATGAAGCCAAGGGTATCCTCGATCTCGTGCTGGTCGACACCGACCAAGGACAGGAGGACCCGGCTGCCCTGATCGTGCATGCGGTGGCGAGCAGCCTGATGGGCCGCCCGGAGTTGGGCTTGAAAGATCTCGCCAATCCGGCGATCGGGAGCAATTACGATACGCAATTGTGGAAGGGCCTTGCTTACGCGCGCCAGGGCAAGTGGGCGGAGGCGCGGGAGAAGTTCAAGAACGCCGAGTTCGCCATCACTTCGCTGCCGATCGAACTGCAGCGCATCCTGATATCGGAAGCAATGCGTGCCTCGCTCGAGGTCAAGGACTACTCCGGAGCCGCAAAACGCTCCAGCGATCTCGACGTCGTCGGTCTGCCGCCCGAAATGAAACCGGCGATCTCGGTGCTGCGCGGCCGGCTCGCCGAAGCGCTCGGGCACGAAAAGGATGCGCTGGATCAATACAAGATCGCGATCGAATCTCCCGATCGGCCGGCCGCGGCCGAAGCCAAGCTGCTTGAGATCGCGCTGCGGCAAAAGCGCGACGAAATCAGCCCGGCCGACCTGTTGCGCGAACTTGAAACGCTGGAGGTTTCGTGGCGCGGCGACGGCGTCGAGGTCAGGGTGCTGCTGATGCTGGCGAAGATCTATTCCGAGACCGCACGCTACGCCGAATCCTTTGCGGCGGCGCGCACCGCGACCAGGCTGCAGCCCAATTCGGAAGTCTCGCGGCAGGGCCAGGACGCGGCGGCGGCGCTGTTCGCGCAGCTGTATCTCAGTCCGAAGGGCGACGATCTTCCGGCGGTCGAAGCGCTGGCAACGTTCTACGAGAATCGCGACCTGACGCCGATCGGGCGGCGCGGCGACGAGATGATCCGCCGACTGGCGGATCGGCTGGTCGCGGTCGATCTGCTCGATCAGGCCAGCGAGCTCTTGCAGTATCAGGTCGACAAGAGGCTCGAGGGCGCCGCGCGCGCGCAGGTGGCTGCACGGCTGGCCATGGTCTACCTGACCAATCGCAAGCCGGATCGGGCGATAGCGGCGCTGCGCACCACCCGCATCGCCGATCTCTCGGGCGAACTGCGCCAGCAACGGCTGCTGCTGGAGGCGCGCGCGCAGAGCGACGTCGGACGCCACGACCTGGCGCTCGACATCATCTCCAACATCTCCGGCCGCGAAGCGATCCGGCTGCGCTCCGATATCTATTGGGCGTCGCGGCGCTGGCGCGAGGCGTCCGAGCAGATCGAGTTGTACTACGGCGACCGCTGGCGCGACTTCAAGACCGCTGAACCCGGTGGAGAAGGGCGACGTGATCCGCGCCGTGGTCGGATATGCGCTGGCGGAGGATTCCGTCGGCCTGGCACGCTTCCGCGAAAAATACGCGCCATTGATGAGCGGTGAGGTCGACCGCGCCGCCTTCGAGACCGCGAGCAAGCCGGCCGGCAGCGGCAACGCCGAATTCGCCCAGATTGCCAAGATGGCGGCAAGCGTCGATACGCTCGATGGCTTCCTGCGCGAGATGAAAGCGCGATTCCCCGACGCCACCGCGCGCGCGCCGTCTCCCGCCGGAGACCCAGAAGACCGATCCGTCTCCGACCGGCTCGCTGCCGCGGATCATCAGCCTGAAACGGGTCGACGCGGTACGATAGCCGGCCGGTCAGCACGTCATCGCCTCGACAGATGCCTGCCAAAGCGGCAACCTGCGGCGATAAACCGACCCGAGGAAGCCGCCACCATGAGCAAGCCCACCAAGACCGAATCCGAACTCATTGCGATGGCGAAAGCGGAGCTCAAGGTCCACGCCGACTGTCCGGACGGAATCGTCATCTCAATTATTCGCGACGGCGACTCCTGGGAATTCCGCGCCGAGGCCGACAAGGCGACGGTTGCAAAGCCCGGCTATCCCGAGTGTGTCGCGATGCTGGTGCAGATCGGCGATCACCTCAGCAAACAGTATGATGTCGGTGGCTAAGGATGCCGCGCCGGCTTTGGCTGTCGCGACCAGGCAATTTCAGTCCTGCTGCCGGTTGCTTCAGCACGCTCTCAATATGAAAGTGTTACGTCACCGAGCTTGAAAAAAACAAACGCTTGGAATTTCCCGACCAATCGATTTTCCGGACCGGCTTGATTTCAATCCTGAACGCCGGATCGGTCGCCCTGGCGATCAGCTTTTTCAGATTTTCTTCTTCATCCGCCCCAATACTTTCCCGGCCGCCCAATTCGACGTTAATCGTATCGATCTCGACTTGCCTGACGCGGCATTCATCGAAGGCAACCGTCTCCAGCAACATTCGTGTCGAGAGATAGAACGGAAGCAGCCTGCCGTCGGGATGCCGGAGAAAATGCTTGCCCCTTCCGAAGATATTGGAAATAGTTGGTCCGTCATGGCCGCACCGGCAGCGCGGTTCGAGCCGGCCGAAGTCGCCGATATCGTAGCGAATGATCGGGGTGGCATAGGAATGAAGATGGGTGACCAGCAGCCGTCCCAGTAGCGCACCATTATGCGCCGCCGTCAGTTGGTCGTCGCTTTCCACGACCACGTTGGTATGGGCGACGTGGAAGAACCCCTGGTGTTCGCGGCATTCGAACGCGATGGGACCGATCTCTCCGGCCGAATAATTCGACAGCGACGGCACTCCGATATCCGCCAATGCCTCGACAATCGCAGGGTCGCGGTAATCGGAAACGTGAAGCCACAATCCGACGCCGAGCTTTTTTATCAGTTCGACACCTCCCTTGTTGCATCAGGATATCGACATAGCGATTGGCGCAAACGAGATATCCGACGCGCTCTTTCAGCAGCTCGTCGATCAAGGCCTCATCGTCAAAATTGTGGACTATCTTTTTCGTCGGACCGTTACGAAAGACGCCGCTTAACGGACCTGCCCAAGAATCGGTCGAGTTCACATCGAGGGAATTCCGGGATAGCTTTGCCAAACTCGTCGCCGGGCCGATGAAGACCCGGTTTTCCTCGAGGCTCAGGTTGTTGATGAAATACTGAGCCAGGCTGCGGACCGTATTGTAGTAACCGTTCTGCTGCGAGGCATATATCTTGACGGGCGTGCCGGTCGATCCGGTAGAGGCATAGTTCAGGACGGGCGCCTTGCCGTCGTCCGCCATCAACGGTCCCTCGAGCTTGAGCTGGGCGGCGACGTCCTCGCGGCTCTGGATCGGCAGGTATTTCATAATGCCGTGATTGGCGATGCGGGAGGGCATCCGCTTCTGCCAGAATTTCGAGCGCGTCTGCGCGTGCCGGAGGAGGTTGCTGAGCTGGCGGTTCTGCCAGTTCTCGCGCGCCGCTCGGTCCCCATTTTCGATCAGGTCGATCGCGGTGATATTGGCGAGGTCGTTTTGGGCGGCCTGATCGAGAAAAGAAAACGGCCGGTCACCGAAACCATCCGGCCGAAGCGGTCGAGCTGTCAAATCGAGCATGGCAGTCTCCAACCTTCGGCAGAATGATTTGCAGCATAATTTATTGTGTGTGGCGGCGATCGTTTCGTCAATGCGATGTCCGGTACCATGACAAAACGCGCGTCTTCGGGAGGGATCGTAGTTTCCAGGAGATACTATCCGTCTTCCTTTCGCGATGAAAAATATCCGCTGACATAGTCATGCATGTCCGGTTTCTCGCTGTTCCAGCGCCAGCAGCCGTTGCTGCCGATCGCGATATCGGCAAAGGGGTCGAACTGAAAACGCTGCAGCCCTTGGTGCCTCGTGCGCGTCCTGCGCTCGTGCACATTGCCGTGCCAGAGGTGGAAGATATCCGCGTCGAGATAGCCGGTCTCGGCTCGTACAGCTTGATAAAATGGTTCGGCCCACGCGACGTACCGGTCCCTCTGCCGCTTGTTCCAGTAGTGTCGTTGCACGATTTCATCAAGACAGTGGTTGGCGGCACAGTTCATCGCGCGGTCTCCGCCGCCAACAATGCAGGCATCGAAAAAACCGTGCTGGTCCAAAAGCTCCCGGCGCGACGCCCACGCAAAACCGGTTGCGCTGGTACCCTCCCGGGTGTCGAGGGTATGGCCGATAGCCAGCGTCGCGGGCAGTCCGGACGAGATGGAGAAGGCGGCGGACGGACGCGTAAATTCCACTTCAGCCGTGGCGACTTCAGGCGTTGAGCGATGCGGCGGCAGGTAATGCACATTCCTGTATAACTGAATGATGGCGAAACGATTCAGTAGTCGAACAGCCGACTCGGCCCAGTCGTCCGAGCCGAACAGGACATCGCAATCGAGCCAGGCGACGTAGCGACAGTCGCCGGGCAGTGCCTGCAACGCCAGATTCAGCAATCGTTCTTTTTGCCAAAGCACCGCGCCGCCGCGCAGCTGTATCAATATGTCGGCGTCTTGCTCCTGCAGCTCGAACTCGGACCCATAACTCAATTCAACGACGACAAGCGGCACCTTCAGGCGTTTTCGAAAAATCCTGAAATTCTGGAGCCGGCGCCGATAGCCAACGGGATTGAAATGACAGGTGATGGCCCAGAGTTCATGACTAGGTAACCTCGTGGGTGGTGTCATCGCTGCGGCTTTTCCAACTCGGCGGAGCATCGAGGAAATATCCCCCAGATTGCTAGCCAAAGCTTTCCCCGGAGGCAACGGCGCAATCATCGACGCAGTCGGGCCAGATCGCGCCAGCGTCGCAAGCAATCATCGCATGACGCAACCTTCGATCAGCGGCGCAGGCCGGATCGATATTGTGTCCTCACCGCAACAACTGCGTTATTCCGCCGCCGGAACAGCATTTTTTATTCGCGCTTCGGGGCTCGCCGGTGCAAGTCTGTGGGCAGGGCAGGGCGTCGATTTGAGCAATATATTGCCGGCGACCTTCAATTCGATTGCGATCCCATTGATGGCCGAAAGCCGCTAATATGGGGCATGTGAGTTAGGTCACATTCCTGTCGCGGGCTTTGGGGCACAATAAACACATGGAGATGGAGATTACCCCACGACGTTTGCGATCCAGCCCGCAAACACATCTATTGACGAATTGAGTATTGCTTAGCGGACCGACGGGCTGGCGGCCCGAGTGAGACAGTTGCGGAGGAGGTTGTCATGAAAAGCCAGAAACCGATGCAGGCGAAAAAAAATGCGCAAAGGCTTTCGGACAACATCATCGCGAAGCGTTATCTCGATCTGCAGAGGCTTCGCGACGAAGTTCGAAGGGCAGAGATAAACTGCGCATCAGAAAGCTCGCAGAAGCCCCGCGATCGAGAGCAACTCGCCAATTGAACTAACTGGCGAGCAACTGCAATGGCAGCCGACCCACCCGTTTGTCCAGGAAAGACCCGCACGCCTTAGTGTGCGCGCGAGATCAAGAGGTCATCGACCTTCTTTCCCGACTTGAGATGTGCATGGACCCAGCGTGGTTGCTTGCCTCGTCCAGACCAGGTTTCAGAGGGTCGCTCTGGATTGCGATATTTTGGATGCACCTTCGGGTAGGGTCGGCGGCGCGCCGTTTCATTGCGCCCGTTGAGTTGAGCCAGGCGGCGCTCCAGCTCCTGTTTTTCGGCGTCCAATTTCGTCGCCAGAACCCCACGCAGTTCTTCGTGCAGAAGCCAAAGCTCGTCGGCGGACATCATCGCGAGATTTTGATCTTTCACATTCGCCTCCCCAATAGACCAGTGCAGTTTCGCCTCCCCAACAGGCTGGATGCAGTTTGTCGTCAGGATTTGGCGATATCGCGACCAAATTGCGTTTGTGCCTGTGAATCCTGGCTGTAGCGAGCCCGTCCGCCCCTGGTCACGGCCCCGGGGCTCATCCACATCCGGTCCCGTCTGAAGTGCGAGAAGTTTCAGTACAATGCGTTCCCCGGGAGAGGGGCCGGATGGCCTGTTCCGTCAGCGGAACCTGTCTGGACCGATCCGGAACTTGTGCGGTTTTTCACCTTTAGGTTGCCCGAATCACAGTTGCACTCTACACTCGCCGGCGCCGAATTGTCGGCACAGGCTCCAGACTCGTCCCATCTCGGTTGATCCAGCCCCGGACCGGGATGGGGCGGTTTTCGCAGCACGGCCGTCAATCGGGCGAACCAAGGCCCGAACCAAAGGCCGGACGGGTGCCCTGAGCCATCCGCAGGGTCATTCGGCGGCGTTGAGCGCGCCAATCTGCGACCACAATGCCGTGCGGTTCCGCCCTTCGGCTTTCGCCCGATAGAGCGCCCGATCAGACGCGCGCAGCAGGGTTTCGACGCCGGGCATGCTTAGGGCGGCCTCCGCGACGCCGATGCTTATGGTCAGGTTGAATTGAATTCCCTGCACCGATTGCACGTGACCCGCCACTTTTTCGCGAAGACGTTCCGCCAGAACCCAGGCTTGTGTCTGATCGGTTTCCGGCAAGAGAATCGCGAACTCTTCTCCGCCGAGCCGGCCGACGATATCGGCGCCACGCTTGGTTTGCTGGCACGCGCCGGCAATCGATGCGATGGCCTCGTCGCCGACCGCATGTCCGTAACGATCGTTGACCAACTTGAAATGGTCGATGTCGACCATCAGCATCGATAGCGGCCGGTGATGGCGTTGAAACCGGCTCCATTCCGCTTCCGCCAAAGCCAGGAAGTGGCGCCGGTTATAGAGGCCGCTCATCGAATCGATGGTCGCGAGTTTCTCGAGCTGCTCGGCATTGCGGATGAGGTCCGTTACGTCGCAATAGGTGAGCATTCGGCCGCCATTTGCCATCTTGGCGCAATGTACGCGAATGTGCCGGCCGTCCGCGATGTGCAGATCGCGTACGCTGGGATCCGCCGCTCGCACCTCCGCGACCCGGCCAGCCACGAATGCGCCGAGCTGTTCCGGGGCAAGACCGTGAATGCCGGCATTGGGCGCGCCGGCAATCAGCTCGGCGTATGCCGGGTGGGCTGCCGCCTGTTGGTCTGTAATGCCGAAATACTCCCGCATCTTCCAATTGAGGAATTGGGTGTTGAGATCGGCGTCAAGCAGCAATACGCCATCCTGGATTTTGTCCAGCGCGTTACGCAGCGCTTCCAGCTCGTCGGAATGCCGGACTATGTCGGTGACGAAGGTGTAGGTGAGCAGCCGGCCGCCGTTTGGAAGGACCGTACATTGCATCCGGATCACCTCGCCGTTCGATCGGCGCAGGTCGAGGGGAGTGGTATCGCCGGCCCTGATGCCACGCAGGCGTTCGGCGATGAACGCGTCGAGATCCGGGCTGGCGGTCTCGAAGGCCTTGGTGTCGCGGCTGTGATACAACAGCGCGATGAAAGCCGGCTTGGTGTCGGCCAGCGCATCGGGCACGTTCCACATCTTGCGAAATGCGCGATTGATGATCTGGGCACGCAGATCGCTGCTCAGCAACACCACGCCGATCTGGATTTCGTCGAGCGCCGATCGCAGGGCCAGCATCTTCCCGCTGACCACATGATAGTTCCGATGCTCGGGATGATCTGGCTCGGGGACGGCATCGTCCTTGTGGGTTTCGGCGCGCTCGAATTCAAGCCCGACCTCTTTCTCCGATTGCCAAACCAGCTTGCAGGGCCGTGGCGCGCCCTCATCGGGAATCAGCAGGTGAAAATGGTCCGGAATGCCGAACGGACTTGCGACCTCGATGGTTGCGCCGTGGTCGGAAATCCTGCGCACCAGGCAATCGATGGTCGACTGGCCGAAATTGCAGATGATTCTGCCGGCCAGCAACGTGCGGCCGTGATGGTTAATTGTTTGCTCGGACATGGACCCTGCCAGCGGAATAGTGCTGCCTTGGACCAAACGATCCGGCCAAGGAAGCTCGAATAGTCGCGCAGGTTTGCTTTAAGAGACTGCTAAAATCAGCGGCGTTAACAACAGTAGGAATACACAGGTTTAACGCGACAGACCGAACTTCGCGCAACACGGTAATGCACCGTCACTCGATCATCTCGTCGGCGTGGCCACGGAGCGGCAGCGGCAAGTTGATGCCAGGCGCCTGTGCGGCCTTGAGGTTGATGCGCGGCTCGACTCTGATTGCCTGCTGCACCGGCAGATCCGCCGGTTTGGAATTTAGTTCGCGTGCAGCTGAGGCAGGCGGCGGGGCCCGGAACCGTCGACCGCCGTTTCGCGGCGGGACTGATAGACCTTCAAGACCTGTTTTGATGTTTCGACATTCAAGCGGGCAAATTCGCTCTTCATGCCGTCGAGGTCTCGTGCGGTAATTCGATAATTGGCCGCGCCCAGAAACAGCAAGGACATGGCCGTGTTCCATGACAGATCCAGCGCCTTGGCCAAAATCAGGATCACTTCTCTGTTCTTGTCGAGCAAGGCGCGCTCGACGACGTCGATCGGCAGGGCGCACAACAGGGATAACGCGACGGCGGTCTCGTCGAATTTGAGGGAATAGGCAAACTCGAAGATCTTTTCTTCGTTCAGATTGCCATATTGATGCAGCTTGCCGACGGTACGCTTGGCAGCAAAGTAGTTCTTGGATGCCGGGCCGAATTTGGCGTGGATCATGCCGGTGACGTCGGTAACCACGGTTTGAATCTGGCTATCCATGTCGGGGCGTTCCTGCCCCAGCTTTTTCTTGACCTCGTCGGACGCCTTCGAGATCAATTGCTGAAAGATGTGCCTGGGAATGTCTTTGCGCAAACCAAGATGCTCGGCAAGAATGGAGTCATCCTCGGAGCGCTTTACAAGGTGAAGAAAGCCGGAACCTGAAATGCGCGCGCCATCGTTTGCCGCGACCGACGTTACGACCTGGGCGTTGCCACGCTCAACCAGGACATCGGTTACATCTTCGGGGATGGATTTCCGCTTCGAAATGGCAAGAAGATGCTGTTGGCTTTTTGATCTTGCATTTTCAACCAGCGTTTTGGCATCGAGTCGCTCGGATTGCTGAAGCACCGGGCCGGCGACGTCGATCGAATCGTCAAAGGCCAGTTTTTTGATGAGCTTGATCGGCGCGTTGCTGCTGGGAGCAAGCTTGTTCGCCAGGCGAACGCGCGCGGCGATTTCAATTTCTTCCGCAAGCCGTCCGATGACTTCGCCGAAAGTCCAGATCTGGTCTTCGGAATAGCGGCCTGCAATCAGAATGTCGGTCGCGTGCCATAGCGCCTGTAAACAGCTGTCGGCGGTTCCCCTGGATACCGCATCCTCCAGTTCTGCCAGCAACGATTTTGATTCCGTCATCTGACCAGCTCGATCTCGCTTTGCTGCCTGGGCACGCATTCCGGACACGGGATATCGTCGCATCTAGCAACCAATACGATCAAGAAGGTATAAAGCCTGCCGGCGGTTCGTGCTTTAGCATTAACAAGGTGCCAAGACGCTCGGCGCAATTGAAGGGTTTCAGGTTTGCGGGCGTGCCCGTATCGTGCGCCGTCCCTATCGTCCGTCGTACAGATCCGGTTGCATCGCCCAGAGCCATTGGTCGTGGCCGTTGGCGTAAGTGCGGTTGGTCTGCGCCGGATTGCGGTTGATCAGCGGCCGCAGGTACATCGGGTGCGTGGCACTGCGCACCTCGTGCTCGACCGTGAAAAGGTGCCCGCCATCAGCGGGATCAATGATGTCGCGAAAGCGGTATTGGTATTGGTTGTCTTCCTGGGAGACCAGGCCGCGCTCCGACAGAAGGCGGTATGGACCCGAGAAGTCCGTGATGTACATCTGCACATGGTGGCCGTCATAATCCGGCTGCCGCCGGTCGGTCTCGCGGAACTGGAGATACTGGTCCTTTCCCATTTTCGCGCGTGCCACGGTACCGTCGCCGTTCTTGAGCTCGGCGGGTATTCCCATGATTTCCGGATAGAAGGCGCAAATGCCCTTCGCCGTTCCGGCCGGTACTTCGAACTCGACATAGGGGATGCCGAGCGTGATGCGCCCGAAGCGCGCGGCATCCGGCTCATAGCAGCGTACGCGATTGCCCCAGGGGCAGGTTGCCTCGACGTGGTCGTTGTGCTCGCTGAACGCGAACGCGGTGCCGTCGAGCTTGCTGGCGACAGCGGCGAGCCGAGCGAGCAGGGCCTCGCGGCCGGCGATGACGATCCCGGTATGGCCGCGCAGCACCTGCGCCTTGCCGCTCGGCAGATGAAACTGGCTCCGGCCGACGTTGACCCACATATTGCCGTCGGACACCATCAGATAGGGGTCGCGGGTAAGCCCGAGGCCTGCGACATAAAACAATGTGGCCAATCGCTGGTCGGGTACCTGGACGTTGACGTGCTCGAGATGGATCGCGTTGCCGAGATCTTCTTTGGTGCGGTCGAATGGCTGCTGCATGGAGGCGGTTCCCGGATGCGTTACCGCGCATCATAGTCGTGCGCGACGCCTAGTCCAACAATTCGGTGACGACGGTTCCGGCGCGTTCGCGGAAAAACCGGCGGACTTAACTGCCGTAGCTCTGCACCAGGCTTCCCGCCACCAGCGACCAGCCGTCGACCAGCACGAAGAAGATCAGCTTGAACGGCAGCGACACCACGACCGGCGGCAGCATCATCATGCCCATCGACATCAGCACGGAGGCGACCACGAGGTCGATGATCAGGAACGGCAGGAACAACAGGAAGCCGATCTCGAACGCGCGCTTCAGTTCGGAGATCATGAACGCCGGCACCAGAATCCGCAGCGACATTTCTTCCGGCGTCGCCGGCGGCGGCTCGCCCGACAGATCCATGAACAGTTTCAAGTCCTTTTCGCGCACGTTCTTCTGCATGAAGCCGCGCAGCGGCACCGAAGCGCGCTGCAGCGCGTCCTCGACGCTGATCTGGTTGGCGACCAGGGGCTTGATGCCGTCGTCGTAGGATTTCTGCAAGACGGGCCCCATCACGAACGCGGTCAAGAACATCGCCAGTGCAATGATGACGGAGTTCGGCGGCGCGGTCGCGGTGCCCAATGCGGTGCGCAGCAGCGACAGCACCACGACGATCCGGGTGAACGACGTCATCATGATCAGGATCGACGGCGCGATCGACAGCACCGTCAACAGCGCGATCAGCTGGATCGCGCGCTCGGTGACGCCGCCATTGCCGGCGCCGAGATTGATGCTGATGTCTTGCGCGGACGCCGAACCCGCCAGCGATCCGGCGGCTATCAGGGTTGCAAAAAATAAAACTCTACGCGGGGCTTTCGCGGATCTCACGAAGGCGTCTTTGGGCGGCCCAGCAGGGACGCCATCTCGTCTTCGAGATTTTCAAAGCCGCTCTTCGGCGGAGGCGGGGCGACCGGCGGGGCCACCGATGGCTCGTTGCGCGGGGCGCCGCGGCCAGGCGGCGGTTCGGGCGCCACCGGCGGCGCGCCGACCCGCGGTTCGCCGGCATCGCCGGCGGGACGGCGAAGCGCGGCCTCCAGCCGTTGCGCCATCTCGGCGAGATTTTGGTCGGCGGCCGACATCGACGGCGGTGGAGGAGGTGGCGGCGGCGGCGGTGCGGCGGGGCGCTCGGCGGCGCGAATAGGCGGCGCCTTCGGCGCCTCGCTCGGGCGCGGCGGGCGGGGCATGACCGGCTCGTTGCGCGAGGTCACGCGTGACGGCATCGGTTCGCCGCGCAGTTCGGGGCGCGGCTCCGGGCGGCCGCCGAGAGGACTGCCAAGAGGACTACCGAGCGGACTGCCGAGCGGCTCCGGTGTGAATCCTGTCAGGGACTCGCTGCGTAAGGGCTCGCCGCGCAAGGGTTCGCTGCGCTCGCGCCGTTCCGGCGGCGCCGGGCGGCGCACGTCGTCGGGAAAAGTAGGCCGTGCCGGGCGAGGCGGCGGCTCGGGCATTTGCGGCTCGGCGTGATCGGAGGCTTCGCGTTGCGCTTCGGCCTCGCTCCAGCCCGCGTCGGGCAGCGGTGCAATCCGCGGCGGTGGTTCGACGGCGCTGGTCCGTTGCGGCATCTGATCCCGTCCGGGCATCGCGCGCACGATATTGGGCTCCACGACGATATCGGTCGGGCCGCCGATCATCAGCAGATGTTCGACGTTGTCGCGCCGCACCAGCACCAGCCGCCTGCGGCCATCGACGGCGGCGGCATCGATCACGGCCAGGCGCGGCATCCGGGCGCGATTGGTATTGGCGCCGAGGCGGTTGCCGGCGAATCGGCGGACCAGCCAGGCGGCAAGGCCGATCAGCGCCAGAACGGCCACGAATGCGAAGACGAATGTCAGTGCCTGCATGCTTTGTCCCCGGCAAATAACGCTTTCTTCAAGTCTTTCGTTGCGCGCACACGGATCGGAAGCGACACAACAGACGGCGAAGAAGCCTGAAAGCGGCCCTATTGGTTAATTTCCCGCGGCAGAAAGTGCCGCCCCTTTATCTTAATAACCCATGAATCGGCTGGGCCAAAACGACTTCTTGCGGATCGGAAATCAGCGCTTCGGTTGGTTAACGCAGATCTGGGTGGCCAAATACGCGCAGATTGCCGGTCGGGAGGGAACTTGCTCACGGACGCCCTCCGGTCCACCGCCGAGCATCTTAACCCGCTGTTAACCATACACACGGCAAATTCTGCCTACCCCGGGGCATCGTGCCCGGCAGGCGAGGAGGGTGGTCTCGATGTCCATCAACGATCTTCCGGTGTTGTCGGCGCTGCGTACCAAGATGCAGTGGCACCAGGAACGCCAGCGGGTGCTGTCCGAAAACGTCTCCAACTCCGACACGCCGAACTTCAAGCCGCGCGATCTGATCGAGCCGAAATTCGATGCCACCGGCGCGAGCGCCGGATCGATGGGAGCGCTGGCGATGATGCGCACCACGACCGGCCACATCGCTGCGTCGGGTGCCGCAGACAGCTTCGACCAGAACCGCCGGACAGGTTTCCAGACCCGCCCCGCCGGCAACGCCGTCAGTCTGGAAGAGGAGATGCTCAAGGTCTCGGCCAACCAGATGGACTACGCGGCGGTGACCTCGCTCTACAGCAAGAGCCTGCATCTTCTGAAAACCGCGATCGGCAAGGGCTAGAGCATGATCCGGAAAAGCTAGGGGAGCCACAGCATGGCCAATGATGCCGGTGATTTTGCCCGTTCGATGAGCATCGCGACTTCAGGTCTGCGTGCGCAGGCGGGACGGATGCGGGTGATCTCGGAAAATATTGCGAACGCCGATTCGACGGCGCAGACCGCCGGCGGCGATCCCTATCGCCGCAAGGTCCCGACATTTTCCTCGGCGCTGGACCGCACGCTGGACGCCAAGGTCGTCGCGCTCGGCAAGGTCCGGCCCGATCCGTCGGCGTTTCGCGTCAAGCACGAACCGGGCAATCCGGCGGCGGATCCCGCCGGCAACGTCAAATACCCCAACGTCAATCCGCTGATCGAAATGACCGACATGCGCGATGCGCAGCGATCCTACGAGGCGAACCTCAACATCATCGGCGCCACGCGCCGGATGATTCAACGCACGCTCGACATCCTCAAGGCCTGAACAGGAAGGCTCAAATCATGGCTTCACCCACAGTCGCTGCCAATGCCTATGCCAATCTTGCCCGCATCCTCGATACCGGCGGCGCCGGCAAGGGTTCGGACGCCGGCAGCGGCCCGTCGTTCGGTGCCCTGCTCAAGGACGCGATCGGCAGCGTGCTGGACGCCGGGAAAAAATCCGACGCGCAGACGGTGGCGATGACGTCGGGCAAGGCCAACGTGATGGATGTGGTGACGGCGGTGGCGGAAACCGATGTCGCGGTCTCGACGCTGGTGTCGGTGCGCGACCGGGTGATCCAGTCCTACGAAGACATCATGAAGATGCCGATCTGATTTTCTCAAAAAACAGCTGTCATTCCAGGGCGCGCGAAGCGCGAACCCGGAATCTCGAGATGCCCCGATGTGCAATTGCACATCTGAGGTCTGGTCCTTCGGAGCATCCCGGAACGACGGGCAACCCAATTGGAACACATGTCATGACCGGTGCTGAAACCCTCGACGTGGCGCGCGATGCGATCTGGACCATTGTCGTGGTGTCGTCTCCGTTGATGGTGGTCGGCCTCGTGGTCGGCGTCGTGGTGTCGCTGTTTCAGGCGCTCACCCAGATCCAGGAACAGACGCTGGTGTTCGTGCCGAAAATCCTGGCGATCTTCGTGACGCTGTTGCTGGCGCTGCCGTTCATGGCGGATTCGCTGCACGCCCACATGATGCGGATATCGTCGCGAATCATAGGCGGTTGATGCAGTATGCATGAGACATGCGCGTCGATATTTCACTGCTGCCGGCGCTCGCCGCCGCCTTCATGCTGGTATTCGCCCGCATCGGCGCCATGGTGATGCTGTTGCCGGGGCTCGGCGAAACCAATATTCCGGTTCGCATCAAGCTCGCGATCGCGCTGCTGCTGACGCTGGTCATTTTGCCGCTGCACCGCTCGGCCTACCACATCGACATGGGCTCGCTGACGCCGCTGTTGGTGCTGATGGTCCACGAGATCGTCATCGGCATCGTGCTCGGCGCCACCGCGCGGGTGACGTTGGCGGCGCTGCAGGTCGCGGGAAGCGTGATCGCCCAGCAAATGGGACTTGGCTTCGTCACCGCGGTCGATCCGACCCAGGGCCAGCAGGGCCTGTTGGTCGGGAATTTCCTCACCCTGCTCGGCATCACGCTGTTGTTTGCGACCGACAGCCATCATCTCGTGATCGCCGCGCTCAACGACAGCTACGCCATCTTTTCGCCGGGCGAGACCATGTCAAGCGGCGACGTCGCGGCGCTGGCTACCCGCGCCTTCGCCGCCGCGTTCAAGATCGGGATGCAGCTTTCGGCGCCCTTTCTGGTATTCGGTCTGGTGTTCAATATCGGGCTTGGCGTGCTGGCGCGGCTGATGCCGCAGATGCAGGTCTATTTCGTCGGCGTGCCGCTGTCTATTCTGGCGGGCTTCCTGATCTTCGCCGTCGTCATCGCGGCGATGATGGGAACGTTCCTCGATTACTTCACCGGCGTCATGCACGAGCTGATCCCGCTGAACTGAAAGCTTCAAAGAGATGGCCGACGAGAACGAATTAGCCGACAAAACAGAAGACCCTACGCAAAAACGCCTGGATGACGCCCACGACCGCGGCGATGTCGCGAAAAGCCAGGAGATCAACACCTGGTTCGTGATAGCCGGCGCGACATTGGTACTGTCGAATTTTTCCGGGTCGATGGGCGGCGGGATTTTGACGCCGATGCGCAACCTAATCGCCAATTCGTGGATGATCCACGCCGACGGGCCCGGCCTGCTGGCACTGGCGCAGTCGCTTGAATATGTAGTGATCGCGGCGCTCGGCGTGCCCTTCCTGATGCTGGCGCTGGCGGCGATTGCCGGCAACATCATACAGCACCGCCTGGTATGGTCGGGCGAATTGCTGAAGCCGAAATTGAGCAAGATCTCGCCGGCGGCCGGCGCCAAGCGGATCTTCGGCAAGCAGGCGGCGGCGAATTTTGCCAAGGGCCTTTTCAAGGTGATTGCGCTCGGCGCCGTGATGACGGCAATCCTGTGGCCGGAGCGTCACCGCCTGGAGTCGATGTTGCGTTTCGATCCGGCGGCGATCCTGGGCGTCACCACCAACCTGACGGTCCATCTGATGGGCGCCGTGGTGGCGATGCTCGCGGTGGTCGCGATCGCCGACTATATGTTCCAGTACCGGCAATGGTTCGAGCGGCAGAAGATGTCGCTGCAGGAAATGAAGGAGGAGTTCAAGCAGTCCGAAGGCGATCCGCAGGTCAAGGGCCGGATCAGGCAATTGCGCCAGGCGCGCATGAAGAAGCGGATGATGGCCGCGGTTCCCAAGGCCTCCGTGATCATCACCAACCCGACCCATTACGCGGTGGCGCTGACCTACGAACGCGGCATGTCGGCGCCGGTCTGCGTCGCCAAGGGCGTCGATACCATCGCGCTCAAGATCAGGGAAATCGCCGGCCAACACGATATCCCGATCGTGGAGAACGTACCGCTGGCGAGGGCGCTCTATGCAACCGTGGACATCGACGATGAAATTCCGGTGGAGCACTATCACGCGGTCGCGGAGATTATCGGCTATGTGATGGGTCTCAAGCGCGAGCTTTCCGGTTGGCGGCTCTAGGCGAGGCCATGATGGCTTGCGGAATGGGCTGGAAATGCGCGCTTTCGGCAAAATAGCCCTGCTACGGACTTGCGCTCGCGGGCCCAATTCAGGCACTCAGGAGTTCATCGCGTAAGACACCTCCATGTCGACAGGCTGCGTCCCCCGGAATGCCCGCCAAACCTGACAACGATCCGCCCCGAGAGCCGCTGGCCGCCCATGAGCCGGCACGGCGGAGCGGCAGCATCGTTCTGGTGCTGCTGGTGGCCGGCGGGATCGTCGCGGCGGCGGTCGCGCTGATGACTATCGGTCGGACGCAGGCGCAACCCTATATCCTCGGGCTGCTGGCGCTGCTGGCCATGGTCGGGCTGTTCAACCTGTTCGCGTTCGCCGCAGGCATTGTCCGCTTTGCCGACCGCGCCGCCGACGACCCGGTCAAAGCTCGCATCGCCGACCAGGCCTATGACGGGCTGGCGGTCACCGACCCCCGCGGCCATGTGGTCTATTCCAACGCGGCCTATCTCGCGCTCACCGGAGCTGCGAACGCGCAGGACGTGCGCCCGGTGGAACGGGCCTTCATAGGCAATCCCGATGTGTCGGAGGCGGTGTTTCGCCTGCTCAAGGCGGCGCGCGAAGGCAAACGGCAGCAGGAAGAAGTCCGTATCGCCGGTCACGATGGCGCGCATGGCCGCTGGCTGCGGATGCGGGTTCGGCCGCTTGGCAAAAGCAAACACGAGGCGAAATATGCGGTGTGGTCGATCGCGGACATCACCCGTGACCGCGAGCGGCAGGAGGACGTGTTTCAGGAACTGCAGCACGCGATCGAATATCTCGACCACGCGCCGTGCGGCTTCTTCTCGGTCAATGCCGCCGGAGACATCGTCTATGTCAACGCGACGCTGGCAAACTGGCTCGACCACGACCTCGCAGAAATTGGATCCGGCGGCCTGAAGCTGAACGACATCGTCTCCGGCGACGGCGCGGCGCTATTGACCTCGATTCCGCCGGTGCCGGGCGAAGTCAAGACCGAGGTGTTCGACATCGATCTTCGCATGCGCGGCGGCAAGACGATGCCGGTGCGGCTCTATCACAAACTGGCGTTCGGGGCGGACGGCGTGCCCGGCGCCTCGCGCACGCTGGTGATCAGCCGCGCCCGTGACGAGCGTTCCGACCCGCAGCGCGCCGCCGAAGTGCGCTTCATGCGCTTCTTCGACCACACCCCGATGGCGATTGCGACCGTGGACCGGGGTGGCGCGGTGGTCCGCGCCAACGCCCGGTTTGCAAAACTGGCGCAAAGCCTCAGTCCGGACGGCGCGGCCGGCAAGTCGATCTTCAGAACGGTCAACGCCCGCGACCGCAATCTCTTGATTGCGGCAATCAACCAGGCGGCGGAGGGGCAGGGCGATATTCCCCCCGTCGAGGCAATGCTCGACGGCGCCAAGGAGCGTTGGGGACAGTTCTTCGTCACCGCGGTCGAGGAGGACGAACGCGAGACCGAAGCCGCCATCGTCTATTTGCTTGAGACCACCGAGCGGCGGGCGCTCGAGAACCAGATCAACCAGTCGCAGAAGATGGACATGGTCGGCCAGCTCGCCGGCGGCATCGCGCACGATTTCAACAATGTGCTGTCCGCGATCATGATGGCGAACGACTTCCTGTTGAACGCGCACAAGCCGACCGATCCCTCGTTCCAGGACATCATGCAGATCAAGCAGAACGCCACCCGCGCGGCGACGCTGGTGCGCCAGCTACTGGCGTTCTCGCGCCGCCAGACGCTGCGGCCGCAGGTGCTCGATCTCGGCGACGCCTTGAGCGATCTCACCATGCTGCTGCGCCGCCTGATCGGCGAAAAGGTCAAGCTCGACCTGGTGCATGGCCGCGATCTCTGGCCGGTGAAGGTCGACGTCTCGCAATTCGAACAGGTGATCGTCAATCTCGCGGTCAATGCCCGCGACGCGATGCCCGATGGCGGCAAGCTGACGGTGCGCACCGCCAATGTGAGGGCGGAGGAATCCGCGGAACTCGCGTACAAGGGCATGCCGGCGGCGGATTATGTGCGGATCGAGATATCGGACACCGGCACCGGAATCCCGGCCGACATCGTCGACAAGATCTTCGAGCCGTTCTTCTCGACCAAGGAAGTCGGCAAGGGCACCGGGCTCGGGCTGTCGACGGTGTATGGCATCGTCAAACAGACCGGCGGTTTTATCTACGTCGCCTCCGAGGCCGGCAAGGGTACCTCGTTTCACATTTTCCTGCCCCGGCATCACCCCGAGCTGGAGGTCCAGCCGGAGGCCGTCACCGTCAACGGCGCGGCCAGGGAGCCGGCCGCCGCGGCCAAGCCGAGGACCGATCTCACCGGCCAGGGCGTGATTCTCCTGGTCGAGGACGAGGAAGGCCTACGCTCGCTGAACGCGCGCGGCCTGCGCTCGCGCGGCTACAGCGTGATCGAGGCCTCGAACGGCATCGAGGCGCTGGAAGCGCTGGAGGAAAAGAACGGCGCCGTCGATCTTGTCGTCTCCGACGTGGTGATGCCGGAAATGGACGGCCCGACCCTGCTCAAGACCATGCGCGGCCGCAATCCCGACCTCAAGATCATCTTCGTGTCCGGCTATGCGGAAGACGCCTTCGAGAAGAGCCTGCCGGAGAACCAGCAATTCGCGTTCCTGCCGAAACCGTTCACGCTCAGCCAACTGGTGGCGGCGGTGAAGGAAACCATGACGCCGTCGTGAGGACGGCCCGTTCTGTGTCATGGCCGGGCTTCGACCCAGCCATCCATCCTCTTCACAAGAGGTTTGGCGAAAAGGGATGGACCCCCCGGGTCATCTAGCGCGAAGACGCGCGGAGCCTCGGGCCGCGCGTTAGCGCGGGCCCGTTGGCGCTTTTGCCCGGGGGCGACAAGTGTTAATGAGCACTATTGCCGCAGGCCCCGCGACCGAGGGCCGCAGCCGCTTTTGCCTTAATTGGCTTCACTTTTAGGCATCGCTGCCCATCTTAGTGGCGGTTCCCCGTGCCGGGGATCTGAGGGGATTAGACATGAACTTCACCCAACGCGCCCGCGGTGTCGTCCAGGCGATCGCGGTCACTTTAGCGCTGACGCTGCCGTTGGTATCGGCCATCTCGTCGGCCGATGCCCGGGTCGGCGGCGGCATGAGTTCGGGCTCGCGGGGAGCGCGAACGTTCTCGGCGCCGCCGAGCACATCGACCGCGCCGAGCGCGGCACAACCTTTTAACCGGACCATCACCCAGCCGGGCAGCCCGGGGCTCGGCGCGCCCGCCGGCGGCGGCTTCTTCAACCGGCCTGGCATGGGCATGCTCGGTGGTCTCGCCGCGGGCTTCCTCGGCGCCGGCCTGCTCGGCATGTTGTTCGGCGGCGGAATGTTCTCCGGGCTCGGCGGATTGTCATCGATCTTCGGCCTGATCCTGCAGATCGGCCTGATCATCATAGTGGTCCGACTGGCGATGTCCTGGTGGCAGCGCCGTCACGCCAACCCCGCCTATGCTGGCGCTGCCGCAGGGCCGGGGGTGCAGGCAAGCTTCCGCACTGGCGGCGGTTTTGGACTGGGATCGGGCAGCGCGCCGCTGGAAATTCTGCCCGCCGACTACGAAGCCTTCGAGCGGTTGCTCGGCGAGATCCAGGCGGCATGGTCAAACGAGGATGTCGCGAAGCTGCATACGCTGGCCACCCCTGAGATGGTGTCATACCTCGCCAGGGATCTCGAGGACAACAAGGCGCGCAACGCCGTCAACAAGACGTCCGCCGTCAAGCTGTTGCAGGGCGACCTCGCGGAAGCCTGGCGCGAGGGCGACACCGACTACGCCAGCGTCGCCATGCGGTTCTCGCTGGTCGACAAGACCGTCGATCGCACGACCGGCCGATTGGTCGAGGGCAGCGAGCAGCCTTCGGAAGTGACGGAAGTCTGGACCTTCGTGCGGCCGCAGGGGACCAACTGGGAGCTCTCGGCGATCCAGCAGACCTGATCGTCGGCGACACGATGAAATGCAAGGGCGCTGCGGTTGAACCCGCGGCGCCTTTTTCGTTTTCGGATGGCTGGTCAGGTCTTTGTTTCCGGTGTCGCAGAACCGGAATAATATCCCTGCCGATGTGTTGATCTCAGACCATGCCGGCCCACCAATGCGCCGGTCAAATCAAGAACATTTTGGAGGATTCAATGCCTGCTCTCGCCAACATCATCTCGCGTCTGTGCTTAATCCCGGCCGCGGCGGCCTTCACGGTTGTTGCGGCTCAACCGGTGCAGGCACAATCGGCCGCCACCAGTTTCTTCGTCACCAGCGTGGGCATCGGCAATGGCGGCAACCTCGGCGGCCTCGCCGGTGCCGACAATTATTGTCAGACGCTGGCGCAGACAGCCGGTGCCGGCGTCAAAACCTGGCACGCCTATCTGTCGACGCAGGAAGCCGACGGCAAGCCGGCCGTGAATGCGCGCGACCGCATCGGCAAAGGGCCGTGGCAGAATTCCAAAGGCGTCGTGATCGCCAAGGATGTCGCCGAGCTGCATGGCAGCAACAATGTCAACAAGGAAACAGCGCTGACCGAGAAGGGTGAGACCGTCAACGGTTATGGCGATAAGCCGAACCGGCACGACATTCTCACGGGGTCGCAGCCTGACGGCACCGCGTTCAGCGGTCCGGACGACCGCACCTGCAAGAATTGGACAAGCAGCACGCAGGGCGCGGCGATGGTCGGTCACAGCGACATCAATGGTCCCGCCACCGTTCCGACGGTCAAATCCTGGAATGCGGCGCATCCCTCGCGAGGCCCGGACGGCGGTTGCAGCCAGAAAGACCTGATCAGCACCGGCGGCGACGGCCTGCTATACTGTTTCGCGGCGAACTAAGGCGCCGGCGCCATTGGCGTGTTGGCGCTTCGAGAACGCATAGCTCCGCAACGACGGAGCTATGCGCGTGCCCGATCGAGGAAATTTCATGCGCTACGAACTCTATTACTGGCCGGGCATTCAGGGCCGCGGTGAATATGTCCGCCTCGCTCTGGAAGAGGCGGGTGCCGATTACGACGATGTCGCGCGCGGCGAGCGCGGCATGGGCGCGATGATGAAGCTGATGGAGACGCGAGAAAGCACGCCGCCGTTCGCTCCGCCGTTTCTGAGAGCAGGCAAGCTCGTGATCGGGCAGACCGCCAACATCCTGCTCTATCTTGGATCGCGGCATGGCCTTGCGCCGAAGGCGGAAGCCGGAAAACTGTGGGTACATCAGCTGCAGCTGACGGTCGCGGACCTTATGCTGGAAATTCACGACACCCATCATCCGCTCGGGCCGACGCTGTATTACGAGGACCAGCGGGCGCCGGCGAAGAAACGCAGCCAGGAATTCTGGGGCGAACGCGTGCCGAAATATCTCGGCTATTTCGAGCGGCTGATGAAGGCCAATGGTGGCGTCTATCTCGCCGGCCGCAGGCTGACCTATGTCGACCTCTCGCTGTTCCAGATCGTCGACGGACTTCGCTATGCGTTTCCGAAGCGCATGAAGGCGTTCGAGCGCAAGATCCCCGGCCTGGTCGGCCTGCACGACCGCATTACCATCAGGCCCAACATCAAGGCCTATCTCAAAAGCGACCGCCGCATCCCCTTCAACGAGGACGGCATTTTTCGGCATTACAAGGAGCTGGATTTGTAGCTCCGCTTCGTCATTCCGGGATGGTCCGAAGGACCAGACGCGGAATCTCGAAGCAATCGGATCGAGATTCCGGGTTCGCGCTATCGCGCGCCCCGGAATGACCGCGGTGCGGTCACCTGTTCCGTCCGTCGATCGGCGTCATCGCCAGCTTTGCCAGCTCGATTCCGTCGATGCAGCTGACGTTCAGCGCCACCACCTCGGTGCCGTCAGGCTTGCGGCCGCGTGCGAACACCTCGACGCCGCAGTCGAGGCAGTGCTGATGCCTGATCGCATGCTTGTTGAACAGGTATTCCCTGAGATTGTCTTCGCCGGCGCGCAGCACGAAATTCTTCGGCGGCAGGAACGCGAAGTGCAGGCCCTTCTTGGTGCAGATCGAGCAGTTGCACGCGGTCACCATGGCAAGGTCGGTGGTGCACTCGAAGCGCACCATGCCGCAGTGGCAGCCGCCGGTGTAGGTCCTGCTGTCGGGCATCGGTCCGGTGTTCCCCGTTCGGTGGGATCACCATGATCGTGGCATTTCGGCAAACTTGCGGCGGGGTGCTGTTAGGGAGGCGCAATGCGCTGATCCATGACCACTCGTCATACCCGCGAAAGCGGATATCCAGTAATCGCCGCCGTCCGTGGGAATCTCGACGGCTCTGGAATACTGGATCGCCCGCTGGAGCCTGTCATCGGGCTCGCCGACAGCGAGCCCCGGTGGCGGGCGATGACGGTTGCGTGCGTGGCCGCGTTCGGCAGCCCTTCAAACCAGCTGGTCGATCCGCGTTCCCTGTCCCGGCGGCAGCGGGGCCAGCTGCGCCGGCTGGGATGCCGCTGCGCGGGCATCGTCGGCAGCGCCGTCGGTTTTCACGTCCGGCGCCCTGGGCTCGCTGGCTTCGGGTGCTTTCACGGGGACTGAGGCGGGAATGCTGGAAATACTGCTCATGGACAAGACCCTTGCTTCATCGCGGCCGACTGTGACGGGGCGGAAGCGAATCCTTTATGAATCCAAACCGTAAACCCCAGGTCATCGCGACCTATCCGCGCACATGGTGAACGGGTGGCGCCGATATCACCCCGGAAAAGATCGGTATTGTCTAAAATCGTCGCAATTTCCGCCGGCGCGGGAGTGTGAGGCTTACTCGTTGGTGCCGCGCGAGATCGCGATCGAGGCTTCGGTCTTGGTGCGATTGCATTCAAAATCGAGGCGGCGATAGCGCATCTTGATGGTGTCGCCGCGCAACAGCCCCATCCGCTTCATACAGCGGGTGACGCCGGTCAGGGTATCGTCCTTCGGCAGGGTAAAGATGATGGCCGCCGCGCTGCCGACCAGTTCAAGGAAGGCGGGTTTCGGCTTGCGGCCGTCCTGCTTGGCATAGAGTTCGTTCTTGTAGGCGCGCCCCGAGCAGCCCAGCGACAGTTCCTTGGCCTGCGGGTGCGTCAGATAGATGGTGTTGGCGGCGGTGATGCCGACCTTGAGGCCGTCGATCTGGTCCGCAAGGTGGGTGGCGATGTCGTCGCAGCGGTCGGCGCGGGCAGGGGAGGCGGCCGATAAGGCCAGCAAGACCAGCGCGGCAGCAAGCCAAGCCGATTGGCGAAATTGTCGTCGTGACGTCATCTGCAAATGTCCTTCCGCAGCTCATTGAAGCGTCCTCGAACGGTTCGCGCAAGGGTGGGTGTTTTTCCGCGCCCGATCGTGATATATTGGCTACATGAGCAAAGAGCAGTCAAAGCCACCCTGGATCGCGTGGGGGATTGACGGCGGACCAATTTGAAAAGCGACGGCGTCGTCTCCGCCAATGAAGCTTATCGTTCACGAGGCCGTCGCTCGGGATTCCGGCCAGGCCGACGTTCTTCGTAGCCCCGTACCTCCAAGGGAGGCAGCGTCCTGATCCGTTGGCTTCTGCGGTTTCTGCAACGGTTTTTTTGTTCTGCGTCTTCGTCATCGGCGGAGCACGGGCGTTTTCATGGCTGTTTGGATATGATGATGAAATGAAGGTTTGGGCTGCGCAAAACCGGCCCCTTGTAACACTGGTATTGGTACTTTCGGCCATCATGTATGCGATGTATGACTGGCTCGAAGAGGATAGAGGCCCATGACCATCCCCCTGCCGGCACTTCTGGCGATGATCGTGTTGCTGCTTTGGCCGGCCGCACGTCTATGCGCCGTTCTGATGGAGCCTGTTCGCACCGCATCATCCAAACGGCCTCAGGTTACAGCACTGTCGCCGCGCAGAGCATTAATCGGGATAGTCACCTTTGCCGGCCATTTTCTGCTCTTGATGATCGTTCTCGGCGGAATTTACCTGATTGAAGTCGGCATCAGCCATTTTTGGGCCGATCAGCCATGGCTCTTTGAACTGGTGCCCGTGAAGAGTTTGCTCCGCTTCGTCGCTCTGGTTCAATTTTCAATCTTTATCATCTACGCCGCGGTCGATACTCGACGTGCTCTACAAGCCGACATTCGTGATCAGGATAATGCAAGGTCCGAATATGTTCCCGGTTTCGGTTCGCTTCTTACAAACGTTAGGGCACGCCTAGTGACCGACCTGCCAATTTACCTTTCCACCCCGGTTCTTTCAGCCGCTATTCTCTTGGTTGGAATGGGACTTGTCGGCCGCGCTATCGTATCTCCAGGTTAGCCCCCCATGAACGCCCCCACCGCTTTTCCCGACCCAAAACCCGTTCCGCCCTACAAGCACACGCCGCTGTTTCCGCTTGGGCCGGACACGACGCCCTACAAGAAGATCACGACCGAGGGCGTGCGGGTGGAAAACGTGCTGGGCAAGGACATGCTGGTGGTGTCGCGCGAAGCGCTGCGGGCGTTGAGCGAGGCCGCGTTCGGCGACATCAATCATTATTTGCGTCCGGGGCACCTGAAGCAGTTGCGCTCGATCCTCGATGACAAGGAGGCCAGCGATAACGACAAGTTCGTCGCCTTCGACTTTTTGAAGAACGCCAATATCGCGGCCGGCGGCGTGCTGCCAATGTGCCAGGATACCGGCACCGCCATCATCATGGGCAAGAAGGGTTTTCGCGTTCTCACCGATGGCGATGACGAGGCCGCGCTATCCGAGGGCGCGCGCGACGCTTACCTGCGCCGCAATTTGCGCTATTCGCAGGTGGCGCCGCTGTCGATGTATGAGGAGAAGAACACCGCCAACAACATGCCGGCGCAGTGCGAGATCTACGCCGAGGGCGATGATTCCTACAAGTTCATGTTCATGGCCAAGGGCGGCGGCTCCGCCAACAAGAGTTTTCTGTTCCAGGCGACGCCGTCAGTGCTGACTAGGGATCGCCTGCTGGCGTTCCTGAAGGAGAAGGTGCTGACCTTGGGCACCGCGGCGTGCCCGCCCTATCACCTCGCCATCGTGATCGGCGGCACCTCGGCCGAACTCTGCATGAAAACCGTAAAACTGGCGTCGGCGCGCTATCTCGACGCGCTGCCGACCCACGGCTCGGCCGACGGCAACGCCTTCCGCGATCTCGAGATGGAGCAGGAGATCCTGAAGATGACGCAGTCGCTCGGCGTCGGCGCGCAGTTCGGCGGCAAATATTTTTGCCACGACGTGCGGGTGATCCGGCTGCCGCGCCACGGTGCCTCGCTGCCCATTGGCCTGGGAGTGTCGTGCTCGGCAGACCGCCAGGTGCTCGGCAAGATCACCAGGGACGGCGTTTATCTCGAAGAGCTCGAACACAACCCCGCACAATATCTTCCTGCTGTGGAGCAGGTGCTCGGCGGCGAGGTCGTAAAAATCGATCTCAACCAGCCAATGAAAGATATCCTGGCGACGCTCTCAAAGCATTCGATCAAGACACGGCTGTCGCTGACGGGCACCATGATCGTCGCGCGCGATTCCGCGCATTCAAAGCTGCGCGAGCGGCTGGAGAAGGGCGAACCGCTGCCGGACTATTTCAAGAACCACCCCGTCTACTACGCCGGTCCCGCCAAGACGCCGGACGGTTATGCCTCCGGCGCGTTCGGGCCGACCACCGCGGGGCGGATGGATTCCTTCGTCGACCAGTTCCAGGCCGCCGGCGGATCGATGGTGATGGTGGCGAAGGGCAACCGCGCGGTCGCGGTGCGCGAGGCCTGCAAGAAGCACGGCGGATTTTATCTGGGTTCGATCGGCGGTGCCGCGGCCAACCTCGCCGAGCACTGCATCAAGAAGGTCGAGGTGGTGGAATATCCCGAACTCGGCATGGAAGCGATCTGGCGCATCGAGGTCGTGGATTTCCCGGCCTTCATCATCATCGACGACAAGGGCAATGATTTCTTCAAGGAATTGAATCTGGGGTGAGGGGGGCCGGTGTTCCCTTCCACCAGTCGTCCCGGCGAACGACAGGCGTTCGCCGGGACCACATCGGTCGGTGATTACGCCCTTGTCCCCGTGAACGGAAAACTTCCCATCGGGCCGATGCCCATTTCCCCGGACATGCTGTCGCCGGAGACCTTTCCGGTGAAGGCCAGCGTCAGCGGCATCGGGTTGGTGATGGAGATTTTCCAGGCGACGTCGTCGCCGCTGACCGTGCCGTCGAAGATCTCGCCCGAATTGCCGTCGGCGCCTTGCGTTCCCGTCAGCGTGCCGCGCTGAACTCTTGACGTTCAGCGTCGCATTGCGCTCGCCCATCGGCGTGCTCATGGTGATGTTCCAGTTTCCGTCCACGGCCATCAGTGTCTCCTCACGTTTTTCTGCGCAAAACCGGAATGGTTCTGGGATCCGAGTGGCGTCCGGCGGCGGTATAGCGCATCTCGCGGCCTATGCCCAATCGCGTCAAATGGCCGCGGAGCGGGCGGCGCGGATCCGGTTTGTGACCAGGATGCGAAACGCGACATATTGCACGGCAAACGCGGTGAGCTTCGCGCCGATCAGCACCACCGACACATAGAAAGCCCACAGCTTTATATCGCCGGTCGAGGCCACGGCGATGGTGCCCAGGCCGAGCGCAAACATCAGCGCCGCCCAGGCGAAGCCGGCGATGGTGACATATTCCGGAATGGTCTCGGCTACGAGCGGGGGCATGTAGCGCAGCATCCAGCCGCGCTTGAGCATGATCGCGCCGATCGCAAAATGCGCGATCGAAGGTTTTGCCAGCACGAAGCGGGGATCGTTGGTGAGCAGGGTGGCGCTGCCGAGCACGATTACCAGCGCCAGGCTGGCATAGGTCATGAAGCTGAGCGGTTGCCCCTTGACGCGGGAGTAGATGACCTGCGCCACCGCGCCCGCGACCGCCACCGACGTCGCCAGCACCACATTGTCGGTGGTCAGGTAGATCACGAGGAAGACGATGGCAGAAAGGAAATCGGTGCCGAGCTTGACGAATACGTCCTTCATTGTCGCGTGTTCCTTCGTTGCATCGCGTCATTGCGAGGAGCCAACGGGTCGCGCGAATGCGCGCCCGATGACAGGCTAAGCGACGAAGCAATCCAGTCTCTTCCGGGCTAGCATGGATTGCTTCGCTTCGCTCGCAATGACGATCTCATAGCACGCTGGCGGCGGGCGTCGGATATTTGGTTCGTCGGTAATCGGGATACCATTTGGTGAAATAGAGCGCGGAGTTGCGGGCGGCGAACGCGATCGCCATTCCGGCCCATAGCGGCAGGCCCGGAACATAGATCATCAGCACGTTGGCCATCACCATCAGCACAAAGGCCAAAGTCCACGCCCAGGTGATCACATAGTTCGCCTTCAGGAACTCGGGCAATAGAGCCGTTTCGGCATCGACCATCTCGCGGGCATATTGCAGCGTGAACGGCGTGCGGAGCGCGAGCGAGCCGAGCGAGATCGCCAGCATGCCGGCATCGACCGTCAGTTTCACCGCCGAACTGCTGAGGCTGGAATCGACCAGCGTGATGTAGCCGCCCAGGGCCGCGAACACGATCGCCGAGCCCACGCCGAGCACCTTGAGCGAGCGGCCGGCAAAGGCGTCATAGGCGATCACCATCAGACAGATCGCAGCGGCGACAAATACGCTCACCGCAGCCGAAGTCAAAAGCATCAGCGCCGCGAACGCACCGTAGGGGGCAAGGATCAGGAAAATCATCATGGCAGCCTCATCGGGCTAATCTTTACACTGTCAAGATCATAGCGGCAAGCGCCGGACCGTCAAGCGAAATCTTTACAGCGTCAAAATAAAGTGAAGTGGCTTGGAAATCTTAGTTATTTCAAAATCTTATAAAAAGTATCGCGCTCATTGAGCTCGTCGTGCCGCGGCCAGCCAAGGGTGCGACTTCCGTGGAAGGACAAAGCCATTCTCAGCGCAGCCAGAGCCGCCACAGAATAAGCACCGCGCAGGCGACCATGACACTGACCGTCAGCGTCATGCCCCCGGTTCGGCAAATCCGGAATTGCCAGGTTCGTGGCTCCGCGTACATGCCGAGCGGGTGGAGCAACCGGGCCACCAATAGCGCTCCCATCAACACGTGTACCCGGATCGCCGGCAGGCCGGACATCTCGAGCAGCGCGGCCATCAGCGCGATGATGGGCACATATTCCGCAAAATGCGCGTGCGCGCGGATCGCGCTGCGTAGCTCCGCATTGCCAGCGTCGCCGAAGCCGGCTCGATTGCTTCCGCGCAGCCGCACCACTTGGAGCCCGAGCACCGCGTAGAGCAGCGCCAGAACCGCGAGATAGGCGGCAGTGATTGAGGGCAATTGCACATTTGCCTCCCGGATCAGGAAACCGCGACCGTGGTGCTAATACCAGACTGCGTATGGACTGACTCTCGGGATTGGCGGCGAGTTGTGATTCATTGTGGGCTTAACGATTTGATTCGGAAGGCAGGCAATGAGCGCAGCGGTTGGTCTTCGGGATGATTTTGCGGCGGCCGATCTGCGCCGTCTGGCGGGAAAGGCGAAAGACGCGGACCAGGCGCGACGGCTACTGGCGCTGGCTGCGGTCTACGATGGGATGGATCGTGCGACAGCGGCGCGGATTGGCGGCATGGACCGCCAGACGCTGCGGGACTGGGCCCATCGCTTCAATGAAACTGGTCCCGACGGCCTGATCAATGTCAAACCAACGGGCCGTCGGCCGAAGCTGTCAGCCGAGCAGCGGGAGGTGTTGCGGGAACTGGTGGAGACCGGCCCCGATCCGGAGAAGGATGGGGTGGTACGCTGGCGATGCGCAGACTTGCAGCATATCCTTGGACAGCGCTTCGGAGTCGATCTGTCGACAGTCGCGATCGGGCGGGTGCTCAAGAAACTCGGCTTTTCGCATATCAGCGCGCGGCCGCAGCACCCCGCACAGGATCCGCAGGCGATCGCGGCTTTTAAAAAAACTTCCCCGCTCTGGTCGCAGAGGTTGTGAACACACTGACGACGGCAACGCCGATCGAGGTCTGGTTCCAGGATGAGATGCGCGTCGGGCAGAAGAACGGCCTGGTCTACCAGTGGGCCAAAAAGGGCACACGGCCGCGCCAGCCAAAAGATCAGCGTTACGAAAATGCGTATCTGTTCGGTGCAGTCTGTCCGGGTCGTAACACCGGCATCGCAGTCATCATGCCGCATGCCGACACCCAGGCCATGCAGAAGCACATCGACGAAATCGGCCCGTGCGGTTGCGCCCGGCGCGCATGCATTGATCATTCTCGACAAGGCGGCCTGGCACACCACGCGCAAGCTCAAGCTCCCGGACAACCTCTCGCTGGTTCCGCTGCCGCCTGCTTGCCCGGAACTGAATGCGGCCGAAAACATCTGGCAATACCTGCGCCAGACCTATCTCTCCAACCGCGTGTTCGAAAACTACACCGCAATCCTCGACGCTTGTCAGTTCGCATGGCGTAGCCTTCTCAGCGAACTCGGCCGCATCGCTTCCATCGCCACCCGCGATTGGGCCACCATGGGTTAATCAATTTGAAGTCTGGTATAACATCAACTGCTTCAGGCGACAGCGACCCAGTTGCCGTGAAAACCATCGGGAACACGATGCCCGAGCTGCACCAGCGCGATCGGACCGGCCTCGACGTCGGTGGCGTTGAAGACCGCCAGATCGCTGCGGTTTTCGCGGGCGCGCCAGACCACCGCCAACAGCCAGCCATCGCCCTCGGTGGCATCGTTGCCGCGGGCGACGAACACGGGTTCGGAGATGGTGTCGCCGGCCGGCAGCAAATATTGGCCAAGGCGCGAACCCTTACCGTCGACATGGACGATGCCGGACAGCCAGCTGCGAATCGGCAAATCGGGATTGGCGCAGGCGTACCAGCCGTGGCCGCTCGCAAGACCGGCGCGGCGGTCGTCGATGCGCGGAAATTCGCCGGTCAGGTCGTCGAGATAGGTTTGTTCGAAACGGTCGGTATTGCCCGAGAGATCGAAGGTCCAGCGGCACAGCCGTGCGCGCGACTTTTTGGGATCGGTCGGTGAGCCGTCGGGATGGGGGAACAGCGGGGCTTCCTCGAATTGCATGACATCGGCGACGATGCGATTCTGCTCTTCCCAGGCATTCATGACATGAAACACGTAACAACTCTCGGCGCGGAACCAGACGATGTCGCTGGCCGAACCATGGCGCTTCATGACACCGACATAGGCGCCCTTGTCGGGCTCCCAGGCGTAAGGCGGCCGGCCGCCCATCGCGCGCTCCATGCTGCCGGTAATCGGCAGGATCGGAAACAAGAGATGATTCTCGGTGACGATGAAGTCGTGCACCATGCTGGCATAGGGCGCCTCAAAACGATCGAACCGCGTCACTGCGCCCGATGCATTGACGGATCCGAAGGACAGGGCAGGGGTCAGCGGTCCCGCCGCATTGTAGCCGAAGAACACCATCTCGCCGGTTGTCGGATCGATCTTGGGATGGGCGGTGAACGGCCCGGCAATGCCGCCGCCATAGTCGTAGTAGCCGCGCGTTTTGAGCGTGCCCGGTTCGATTTCGGTCGGCAGATGGGCTTCCTCCAGCGCCAGCAGCCGTCCGGCATGAAAGATGATGTTGGTGTTGGCGACGCCGCCATCCTGCGTGATCGTGGCCGGCGTATCCGGCAATTTGCGGCCGAAGCCGCCGAACAGCGCGCGGCCGGTATCATGTTCGGCCTGCCATTTCGGGGTGCGGACCCAGCGGTTGCGGTAACCGGCCCGGCCGTTCTCGAGATGGAAGGCGTGCAGCATGCCGTCGCCGACGAACCAGTGCGCGCCCGGGGCGTCGAATTGCGGATTGGGGCCGTTGCGGTAGAGCGTGCCGTTGAGTTCGCGCGGCAACTCGCCCACGACCTTGAGATAAGGCGCATCGCATTCAAAAGGAATCGGCGCCACATTGGTCCGGACCGTATCAGTCGCCACGTCGCTTTGCATCGCTCTCTCCCGTGATTAATCTTTACATCGTAAAGATACGGCTATAATGCTGCATTGCCGCCGTCAAGCGAAATCTTTACAGTGTCAAAATCGTGATCTATAAGGCGCAAATGGCAAGAAAACGCTCTATCGCCCGTGCCCGGCGCGCGGCAAACACCCTCGTACCGGCACGGTCCGGCCGCAAACGAAGCCCGACCCGGACCGCAGCCCCAAGCGAAGATACGCCGTACCATCACGGCGCGCTGCGCGACGCGCTGCTCGAGGCGGCCGAGCGGGTGCTCGAACGCGACGGCCTCGCCGGGCTGACGCTGCGCGCGGTGGCGCGCGAAGCCGGCGTGTCGCATGCCGCACCAACCCACCATTTCGGCGACCTCACCGGCCTCGTCAGCGAACTCGCCGCGATCGGCTTTCGCCAATTCAATGCGGCGATGGCGGCTGCGGGCGCCTCTGCCACCGCCCCGTTGGAGAAGGCGCTGGCGCGGGCCAAGGCCTATGTCGCCTACGCCCAGGCCCATCCCGGCATGTATGGGTTGATGTTCCGCACCGAGCGTCTCGACATGTCGCGGCCCTCGCTGTGCGAGGCCGCCAATGCCTCGTTCGCCGGGCTTGCGGGGGCGATCGGCGCCAGCCGTCAGGAACAGATTTCGGAACGGGCGCTGTCGCTCGCGCAGGCTGCCGACATCGCCCGCGCCTGGTCGCTGGTCCACGGCTTTACGATGCTGCTGCTCGACGGCCGCCTGACCGACATCCTGGACCGGCTGCCGAAAGGCACCGATGCCACGACGCTGCTGGACGCCATGCTGAAGCGCGCGATCGGGCAGGTGCCGCTGGCGTAGTCAGCGCAGGGAAGAGCGTCGACGGGCTGCCTTTTCGTCGCGGAACTGCCGATCGCGTCGACGCGCGCAATCTGGGGAAGGTTTACTCAGGATGCGCGAAAGGCCTGACATTTCGGCGGAATCGTTTTAGAACAGCCGCTCGCGATCCCTTTTTCTTCATGAGCGTGTCAGTTCCAGTATCCATCATGCCTGCCATTCCCTCGAATAAACCGTACCGCGTCGGCCGTTCCCGCACCGGACTTGGCCTCTTCGCCACCCAACCGATCAAGAAGGGCGCCAAAATCGTCCGTTATTTTGGGCCGCTGCTGGATTCCCGGAAGAAGAAGGACGACGCGATCGAGAACAAATATCTGTTCGAGCTCAACGGCCGCTGGACCATCGACGGCTCCGTGCGCGACAACGTCGCCCGCTATATCAATCATGCCTGCAAGCCGAATGCGGAATCCGACGTCAAGCCGCGCAAGCGCAAGGTCGTAATCCGCGCCATCAAGAACATCGAACCCGGCGAAGAGATCAACTACGATTACGGCACCGATTACTTCAAGGCCTATCTGAAGCCGATCGGCTGCAAATGCGCCGCTTGCGAAAAGAAGCGCAGGAAGAAGCGCGCCGAGGCGAGGGCCGAACGACTGCGCCTGAAGGCCAAGGCCGAAGAGAAGGCGTTGAGAAAAGCCGAGAAGCAGGCGGCGAAGGCCAAAGAGAAGCTGGAGAAGCGGCTGAAGCAAAAGCTGAATGGGAATTCGAACGGCTTGAAGCTGAACGGCAAGTCGAACGGCGCGAAGCTGAACGGCAAGCTCCTGAATGGGCACGGCGCAAAATCCGCCGGGAGCGAGATGATCGCGGTGCAGCCTGGAATTTCAGCCGGGCTAGAGGACAAGCCGGCGCAGGAAAGCGGTGTTTCGGCCCAGGCCGCGGAATAAGCAGGACGTCATCGCGAGGAGCCAACGGGTCCGGCCTCCGCGCCGGCCCGATGACAGGCTCCGCGACGAAGCAATCCACACACTCTGGATTGCTTCGCCTGTGCTCGCAATGGCGATATCTACGCCGCGACCACGCCGCCGCTCTTGCGCAGCCCGATATATTGCAGCTCGGCCAGGGCACCGACCGCAATCGCCTGGATCGCGACGAAAGCCTTCGCCCAGCAGATTCGGCGTCACCGCGCCGGAGAACAACAGCGCAATGCTGGCGATGGTCCACGCCGCATTGCCGGCGATCACGATGATTACCAACAGCTTCGGCATGGATTGCCGCGTGCCGAGCCAGCCGACCAGTGCGGCGTAGGCAATGAGAAACAGGCCGGTCTCGCGCAACAAGGCTTCGGGCAGGCTGAGCCAGGGTGCGAGCTCACCGGCGCCGAACGTCAGCAGCACGGCCGATACCCCGCTGAAGATGGCATCGGCCTGGATGGCGCGGCGCAGAAACAGGGAAGGATGGATCATGGCAGTTCTCCTTTTGAGGTTGGGTGGAGGGCAGGGGATCAACCGGCCCGCCGGCGGAACCAGATCTGGAGCTGACGCAACAGGCGAGACGGGCACAGCGTCTTGCCGACGCTGTTTTCGATCGCCTGTACCTGCGCGAACACGAATATGCCGGTGGTGTGCACCAGCGGTTCGGGCATGTTCAGGATGTGCGCCAGCGCCCGGGTTGCCAGATTGAGCAACCACGGAATCGGGCTCGCGGCGGATGAGAAGGTGGGTCGGGAATGCTTCGTCATCGGTCATCTCCTGTGATGGCGAAGATGACGTGGCCGCCACGGCATTTCGATTACGTCGGAGGTAATGGAACGCGTGAATTTCGCATGCTAGGTTTTCCGCCATGAATGCTCAGACCGCCACGGCGCGAGCCGACCGACCAAAACCCGTCCATGTCGGCGATCATCTGCGGCAATGGCGGCAGCGCCGCCATCTCAGCCAGCTCGATCTCGCCGGCGACGTCGAGATTTCCGCGCGCCATCTGAGCTTTGTGGAAACCGGCCGCGCGGCGCCGTCGCGCGAGGTGGTCTTGAAGTTGGCGGAACGGCTGGAGGTTCCCTTGCGCGAACGCAATGTGCTCTTGGTGGCGGCGGGTTATGCGCCGGCGTTTCCGCAGCGCTCGCTGGACGATCCCGCGCTGAAATCGGCGCGGGCGGCCATCGATCTCGTTTTAAAAGCGCATGAGCCCAATCCGGCGCTGGCCTATGACCGGCACTGGAACCTGGTTTCGGCCAACCGCATGGTGATGCCGCTATTGGAGGGCATCCCAGTGCGGCTGCTCGGCCAGCCCTTCAACATTCTGCGTCTTGCCTTTCACCCGGAAGCGCTGGCGGCGCGCACCGTCAACCTCGCCGAATGGTGCGGGCATCTCTTGGAACGGCTGCATCGCCAGTGCGAGGCCACCGCCGATCCCGAGTTGATAAAACTCTATTCCGAGCTGAAGGCCTATCCGATCCCGGCGCGGTCCGCACCGCTGTCGGCCGACAGCGTGGCGTTGCCCTTCAAGATGCGGCTCGGCGGCGACATCTTGAGCTTCTTTTCCACCACCATGATTTTCGGCACGCCGGTCGATATCACGCTGTCGGAACTGGCGGTGGAGACATTCTTTCCGGCGGATGATCTGACTGCCGAGCGGATGCGGGGTATGGCGCCCCGTTAGCACAATGTCCCAATGGGGGCAAAAGACAGCGTGTTTTTTAACCCTCATTGCGGTAGAATGAGACTTATGACACGCGACGAGATCATAGAAAAACTGAAAGAGCGCGAGGCCGACTTGCGAGCGCAAGGCGTCGCCCATGCTGCGCTGTTTGGTTCGGTCGCGCGCGGTGACGACCGCCCCGACAGCGATATCGACATTTTGGTCGATCTCGACCCCTCAATCGTCGTGACCATTTTCGATTACGCCGGTGTAAAGGAATTTATCGCCGACATGTTCGACCGTCCGGTCGACGTCGTCAGCCGCGAAAGCCTGAAACCACGTCTCCGACCCAAGGCTACGGCCGACGCGATCTATGCTTTCTGAGACCGAACGCGACGGCCTGTCGGATATTCTTTTCAACATCGATCTTGCAATTTCCTTTGCCAAGGGATTCGACTACGAGCGCTTCCTAGGGGATATGCGGACGTTTTACGCTATCACGCGTTGCCTCGAGATCATCTCGGAAGCTTCGCGCCGCCTGTCTCCCGAAACAAAGGCGCGCCATCCCGACATCCCCTGGCACAAGGTGTCCGCCTCTGGCAATGTTTACCGGCACGACTACGAGGATGTGGCCCATCGCCTTGTATGGGGAACCGTGCATGAGTTTTTGCCGGCACTGCGCGCTATGGTCAAAACCGAGCTGGCAGAAGACAGATAGGTTGCCTCGCCGACGGTGATCCTGAGACGATCGTTTACAGATCGATGTGCGGTCCGCATAATACCGGCATGGATTCACGCTCCGCGCAAATAACGAGACTAAGGCCGCATCCCGTCGGTGATCTCCTGCGCGGCTGGCGCAATCACCGTAGCATGAGCCAGGCCGATTTGGCCTTTGAAGCCGGCATCTCCATAAAACACCTGAGCTATGTCGAGACCGGCAAGGCGGCGGCCAGCCGTGATATCCTGTTGCAGTTGGCGGCGGCGCTCGGGCTGTTGCTGCGCGATCGCAACGCGCTGTTGGAGGCCGGCGGCTTTGCCCGGCAATATGGCGAGCGCGATCTGTCCGCGCCGGAGCTTGCCGACGCCAGGCGCGCCATCGATCTGCTGCTGCGGCGTCACGAGCCGTTTCCCGCTGTTGTCACCGACCGGCAATGGAACGTGATCCAGGCCAATGGCGCCGCAACGCGGCTGATGACGCTGCTGCTCGGCGCCAAGCGGATGGCGCGCCCGCTCAATCACATGCGGATGTTTCTCGCCCCCGACGAATTGCGCCCATTCGTGGAGAACTGGACTGATGTCGCGACCGCGCTGATGGTTCGCGCCCGCCATGAGGCGATGGCCGCACCGCTCGATCTCGGGCTGCAATCGACCTGGCGCGAACTGACAAAACTGCCGGACGTGGCGGCGCCGCAGCTCAACGAGAACGATGCGCCCGGCCCGCTGTGCGAGGTACGCCTGCGCAAAGGCGAACTCGGCATCGGGCTGATCGGTGCGGTGTTGACCTTGGGCACGCCGCAGGACGTGACGCTGCAGGAACTGCGGGTGGAAATGTTCATGCCGGCCGATGCCAAGTCCGAGGCGGCACTCGTCGCATTTGCGAACGAGGATTGAGGCTGGCTTAAGCTGCCGCGCGCTTCTCGAATGTCATCGCCTGCATCACCTCCGCAAACGGCCCTTGCCGGTCGCTGAGGGTTGCCGTCGTCAACCCCGCGCCGTTGGTGCCGACGCGGGTGCGCGAGCGGATCAGGATCCATTCGTCTTCGGGCGGGCGAAAGAAATACAGGCTGATCTCGGGATTGACGAAGGTCCATTCGCGCATGTCGACGATCTGCGCGACGCCGCTGGAGAAATCCGCTGCCTGCACCGCCTGCACCAGCGGCGTATTGGCTTCGCCTTCCACCAGGGGTATGTCGAGCCGCATCCACGCCGCCGCGGGTCCGGGCTTTTCCAGCGCGCCCTCGATCAGCCGCACCGACACGTTCTGGAAATAGCGGCTCCATTTCTGCGCAAATGCCGGCGGCGGCGTGCCGGTCTCGGGCGCGGCATCGCCGGCGGCTGGCTGCGAGAAGGGATCGGCGGGCGAACAGCCTGGCGCGGTCAACAAGGCCGAGCAACGGCCGATCTCGACCTCGCCGTCCAGCAGCCGCACCTGGACGGTTTTGGCCTTGCGGCCGTCGCGCAGCAGGTCGGTCTCGAGGTGGAATGCGCGCAAACCGGCCGGCCGCCACAGATCGAAGGTGAGGCGGCGCACCGCAAAACCTGACGCCAGCGCCAGCCGTTCGATCTCGCGCACCATCAGCGCGGTGGTGGCGCTGCCCTGCAGCATCTCCGGCGACCACGGCCCGCCGGCGTGCTCGGTGGCGCGAAACAGGTTGCCTTCCCTGATGAAAATGGCGGTCATCGGCGGGCTCCGCGGTCTTGTCCCTGGCGCGCCTTCTACGAAGCGGCACCCGCATCCGCAATAACCCCGGAGGTTATGTGTTGCGAGACATGCGGCCTTCGCACTTGTTTCGCCGCCGGTTCGGCCTATTTTTGCAAAATATGTCTCAGGAGGACGCCCCGATGAGCACCCTAAAGCCGCTTCAGATCGATATCGTCTCCGACGTCGTGTGCCCGTGGTGCTATATCGGCAAGCGCCGCATCGAGGACGCGCTGGCGCTGACGCCGGACGTGCCGGTCGAGATCAACTGGCGGCCGTTCTTCCTCAATTCCTGGGTGCCGCGCGAGGGCATCAGCCGCGACGAATACCTCACCGCGAAATTCGGCTCGCCCGAAGCCTATAAGGGCATCGCCGGACGCGTGGTCGCCGCGGCCAGCGAAGAAGGCCTCATTTACCGGCCCGACCTGGTCAGGCGCCAGCCCAACACGACAGACTGCCACCGCCTGATTCACTGGGCCGATACACTGGGCAAATCCGCCGAGATGAAGCAGCGGCTGATGGAATTGTATTTCAGGGATGGCGGCGATCTCACCGATACCAACGTGCTGGTGCAAGCGGCCGCCGATGTCGGGCTCGATGCCGATGATATCCGCAAGCGTCTCGCCACCGATGAGGACGTCGACCTGATCTCGGCGCAGGCGCAGGATGCCTCCGACAAGGGCATCTCCGGGGTGCCGACCTTTGTCTTTGCGCAGAAATATGCGGTGTCCGGCGCCCAGCCCGCCGAACAACTCGCCCGCGCCATCCGCCAAGTGTCGGCGGAAGTGAATGCGCAGGCGGCGGAGTAGGGAGCTGCGGCTTGTATTTGCCTGACGTACGCGCCACAATCCCGTGTGGAGATTGATGATGAAGATCAAGATTGTGGTGCATGAGGCTGAGGAGGGGGGGTTCTGGGCCGAAGTTCCGGCCATCCCGGGCTGTGCTACTCAAGGCGACAGCATGGACGAACTCATGCAGAATCTTCATGAAGCGATTGAAGGTTGCCTTTCGATTGAAGTCGCCCCACCCGAGCCGGGCGGCACCGAACGGATGCTGGAATTGCCTGCATGAAATCGGTATCCGGCCGCGACTTCGCTCGAATCGTCGAGCGTCGCGGCTGGACCCTGCTTCGAGTTCAACGGCAGCCATCATATTTATGGCAAGAGTGGAAGCGTCGTGCGGTTATCGATTCCAATCCACGGCAACAAGCCGTTGAAGACGGGTCTGCTCCGGCATTTAGCGAAGCTCGCAGAACTTTCAGATGAGGATCTTTAGCCACCGCGCCATCCGCCAAATCTCAGAGGAAGTGAATGCGCAGGCGGCGGAGTAGGTGCCGCCACAGACACCGCCGTCATCCTGAGGAGCCGCGCTCCTGCGCGGCGTCTCGAAGGATGGGCCATGGACATTCATCCTTCGAGGCTCGCAAGGGCTCGCGCCTCAGGATGACGGCAAGGCCGTTACGCAGGAATGACGCCTCAGGCGCTACGCCCCCTTCAGATAATAATTCGCCCGTTTCCCCAGCGCGATCCTTCGCAGCACGCGGCGCATGGCGAGCGATGCGCGAAGCGGTTTGATGGCCGTGGTCACGCTGCGATAGAACGCAAGTTTCAGCGCATCGCGCACAGGTTCTCGGCCCGGCGGCCGTTGCGGCAGGCCGATGCCGCGCAGCATCGAATTGAAGAAATGCAGGTCGTTGAGGCGGCGCACCTCGCGCGTCTTCCAGGTGATCGCCATCGAGATCGAATAGGAATCGGCGGTGCGCACCCAGTGCGGCCACTGATACGGCACATAGCAGCCGTCGCCCGCGAGCAGATGAAACTCCTTGCCGCGCGCCGCAAGACGCTCGTCATATTTCAGGTTGCGGTGCCTGGTCATCGAGCGCTCGATCTCGTCGTCGCCGACGATGGACCGGTCGGTGTTGTCGAAAACGGTGAAGAATTTTTCGCCGTGGATATGGACGAAGAAATTGTCCTCGCTGTCGAGATGGAACGGCGTGGTCGAATTCGGCGACGACACGAACAGGAATCCTTCGACCTGTTCAAAACCGGCATCGAGCAGGCTGTTGAAGCCGCGCGCGCGGGCCACCGAGAGCAGGGTGTCTTCCAGCAGATTGCGATATTCCGGCGCATTTTCCACGCGCTTGAGCACCATCCATGCGCCCGCGGTCTCGATGCGCCGCACCACTTCGACCGGATCGAGATCGACGGTGGGTATCGCATCCGGGTCCTGGCTGATCGCGACATCGGCCGAATTATATTCGATCAAATCGCGCGGCAGTTCGGAGGCGAGCTGCGCGATGCGCGGCAGGCTCAAAAGCGGATGGCCCGCAAGCCTATGACGGATCGCAAACGGCTTTAACGGAAAATCGCGTCGCAGCGCTTCATTGGCTGCCGTGATCACCGGCGCGAACTCGGTGACGCTTTTCATGGGGATTTCTCCTGGCGTTTGCGCATGAAGCGAACGGCGCGGCGCGCCGGTTCACGGACCAGCCGGCGCAGGCTGATCGCCGCATGGATCAGCGGCACGATGGGGTCGTTCCGCCGCAGCGGAATCAGGACGTCGCCGATCGCAAGCCGCCCGCGCCAGATCGGATTGATCATGGGGTGGTCGGCGTCCGCGGTGGAATCGGCAAGCGCTATCGCGGGATCGGCGCACAGATGCCGGGTCAGATCGAGCGTCAGCTGCACGCCCGGCGAGAATTTCGCAAAACGCTCATCGACGCCGAGCTTGAAGTAGAAGGCGCGATCCTGATGCCGAAGCACGATCGCGGAGGCGACCGGCGTGGTGCCGGCATGCAGGCGTCATGATCTCGCATTGACCGGTTTCGGCGAGCGCGAGCGTGGCGCGCCTGATAAAGCCGGCATCGCCGGCATCCTGCATCAGCGCGGTGCCGCGCCGGGCCTTCCAGCCGCTAGCCTCCAGCGTCAGGAAATTTTCGAGCGCGGCTGCGACTTGCTCGGGCGTGCGCGCCACATCGAAATGGACGGCGCCGTGTTCGGCCAGGCGGTTGCGCTGGCGCCGCAATTCCTTCAGCTTCTTTGCGCCCACCGCGTCGCGCAGCAAATCATCGGCATCGCGCGTCGCATCGAGCGCGGCGCGAAGGTGGGATTGCAGCACCAGCGGGCGCATGCCGCCCTGGTGCAACACCGCTGTGAAGGCCCGCATGGCTTCGCCATCGAGCGACATGTCGCGCAGGATCAGCGCATGGGCGCCGGCTTTTTGCGCCTGACGCATCAGCGCGGCTGCGGCATCATCGGCCATGTCGCGATCGAGCGGAGGGGTGCAAAGCGTGCCGTAGGGATCGGCGCTCACCAGCGCGGGCAGGGGGATTTTGTAGGCGCGCGACATCGGGATGACAGGTACGAGGCCAATCAGGCGCGCCGCGCCGTCTGGCGCCGATGAAGCATCGTTCCATGCACTCAGCGCGGACACCCCGCTCCGACCCCGTGCGGAAGCGTTCACCGCCAATTCCCAGTCGGGAAGATAGTAGCCGTTCGGCTCGATCGCGCGTTCGGCCAATGCACGCCATCGGCTCGCGGCAACGGCGGCGAGCGGCGCGAGCGCGTCGCCTGCTACCGTCCGCGCGGGCTTGCCGATTGCATCCTCTACGGATGCGCCGCGGACCACCGCTGAATTTGCAATCTCGGCCACGTCCCCGTTTTCCCCGTTCGCCGGGGACGCGCGGGGCCGCAATCGGCGCCGCGCTTTCCACCGCGTATCGGAGAAATGCTTATCGGAAACGTTGGAAAATACCGTTGGTGCGGGGATTCAATTGGAGCGGTAGTGTTAACGTGCTGTTCATCATTGGGAAAGCCGAGTGCCGGTGTTGCGGCCTTCAAACGACGCCGCAATGTTATCGGCTGGGCGGGACGAAATGATCGGCAACGCTCGCTGTTTGTCCGGCGGTGGCGTCGGTTGCCCTGATCTCGATGTCGGCACGGGCATGAGGCACCATTGTGTTTTCCACCTGCACCGACAAGCGGAGCTCGCGGGTCTGATCCTGTCCGACCTCGATGGCCAGCTTGCCATCGGCCCCGCGCTCGATGCCCGAAACGTGCACGGTTGCGCCCGGAAGGCCGCGCACATCCAGAGCAATCGTCCGTTGCGCGCCCTTGTTCAGGAGCCTCACCGTGTAGTCGTTGCGAACGCTGCCGTCCGCCAGCAGCACGTAAAGCGGATTGCGCTCATGGAGCGCGTTGACGCTCAGGGAAGTTCGGGTGGCCAGCGCATACAGCATGATGCCGCCGACCACCGCGATGACGGCAGCGTAAAGCAAGGTCCGCGCCCGGATCAGGCGATAGACCGGCGGTTTGCCCGCCAGGCGGCGCTGGCCGTTGATGTCGGTATCATAGGCGATCAAGCCGGCAGGGCGGCCGATCTGACCCATCACGTTGTCGCAGGCGTCGATGCACAGGCCGCATTGGACGCAGCCAAGCTGAATTCCATCGCGGATATCCACGCCGGTCGGACAGACATTGATGCACTGATGGCAATCGATGCAGTCGCCGGCAGGCTCGCCGTGCTGGTGCAGTTGCTCCGCCTTCTTGACGGACATCCGCGGCTCGCCGCGGTCGCGGCGATAGGTGACGTTGAGCGCCCACTCGTCCGTCAAGGCGGCCTGAATCCGCGGCCACGGGCACATGTAGATGCAGACCTGCTCGCGCGCATGGCCCGCGAAGGTGTAGGTCGTCGCGGTCAGGATGGCGATCCACAGATAGGCGACAAACGGCGCCTGAAACGTCGCCAGGTCCCTCACCAGCGTGGGTGCATCCGAAAAATACAGGACCCACGCGCCGCCAGTCCACCATGCGATCATCAGCCAAAGGAAGTGCTTGGTGACAACCAGGCGGATGTGCCCAAGAGTCCATCCGCGCTTGTCACTGATGATCCGCTCGCGCCGGTCGCCTTCGATAAAACGTTCGACGGCATAAAACAGATCTGTCCAGACCGTCTGCGGACACATGTAACCGCACCACACCCGGCCGGCCACCGCATTCATCAAAAACAGGGTCATGGCCGCGATGATCAAGAGGCCGGTAAAATAATAGACCTCCTGCGGCCACAGCTCGATGAAGAAAAAATAGAACCGGCGATGCGGGAAATCGACGAGCACGGCCTGATTCGGCAGGCCGGGGCCGCGATCCCAGCGCACGAACGGCAGCAGGTAATAAATCCCGAGCGTAATCCCCAGGATCGCCCATTTGACCCGGCGGAACCTGCCGTGAACGGCCTGCGGATAGACCTTCTTGCGCGCCTCGTAGAGAGGGCCTTCGATGATGGTATCGTCCATGGTTCGCCCTGTTCGAAGCGATCGAGTTCCCGTCGCCGTTCATTCGCTGGCTGGAGGCCGTCCAGTATCGCTCACAATCGAATTCAGTTGTTTGCGGTACCGCAAAAAGCGATCGGGAACGACGGCGCCTTCCTGATTCAGCGCGGAATATGCGACGCCCATGATGATGCTGTAGGTCAGCAACATCATGAGCGAGAAGAGGGCGGGGAGCACCCCGAGACCTGCCCGCATGGCGAAGAAACCTCGATCCAATATCGGAAAAAACAGCACGCCCATCGCGATCCAGCCGAATACTCCAAAAACAAATCCTTTCGCTGCGCCGCTGCGGCCCGGCAGCAGGCGATAGGTGCGACCAAACAGAATTCCGAGCACCACGGCGCCATTCAGGAATGACAGTGCCCACGGCACCAAGGTATGAACCGAGCCGCCAACGAGGTGGCCCAGCATTTGCTGCAGGTCTTCGTAAGGATGGAAGGAAGGCAGCAAACCCAGCCACGACTTCAAGAACATCAGGCAAGCGTGAGCGGCACTGCCGCACAAACCCGCGGCCAGCGACTTCCAGATCCGGTCAGCACCCATTGGATTTCGAGCGTCGCCCGCGGCCGTCGCCGGTTGCCGCGGACGCAGCACCGTTCCCAAACGTGGCGGATATGATTCGGTGCCTCACGAAAACGCGTTGCCGCCCTTCACGCCGAGCTTCTTGAAGACGATCGCCGCGGGGCAGAAGCCGGTGAACGATGCCTGGATCATGTTCAGCCCGGCGAATGCCGTCAGCAAGTACCAGTAGGGACTGACCATATAGCCCAGCGCGAGGCCGAGCAGCACCACAAATCCTGCGAATGTAAGTACGGCCTTGTCGATATTCATAGCGTGTTCCTTTGCTTGCTTCTTCACTTGGGTCTGAAAGTCACCGGGACCGGGCTAGCTCGGCCATCGTCCATGCGACAATCTTCTGGGCGTCCATTGCGCCTGACGTCCGCGAAATCTCGCGGCCGCCCTGCATCAACAGAAGGGTGGGGATGCCGCTAATCCCGAGGCGCGAGGAGACCGAGGGAGCTTTGTCGGCATTGAGTTTCAACAGGCGTATCTTCGGTTCGAGCACTTGGGCGGCCCGCTCGAACATCGGCGCCATCGAGCGGCAGGGACCGCACCACGGCGCCCACACATCGACGAGCACGGGGATATCGCTGTTAGCGACATGGCGGCCGAAGCCCTCTTCGTCGACCTCGACGGGATGGCCGCTGAAGATGGGCTGACGGCACGATCCGCAGCGCGCCGCGCCCGGCGCCCGCTCGGCAGGCAGCCGGTTGATCTTCCCGCAATGTCCGCAGACGACCTGTCGGCTCGTGGTCATGTGCCTGTCTTGACCTCCTTGATTTTGGCGATGTTGAGCTTGTCGAGCAGGAAGCGCTCGTAGAACGGTTCGCTCTCACCGCGCCGGATCTTGCGCAGGAAGTACTTTTCGAAGGCCACCTTGGCGAAATGAACCCATTCGCCTTTGGAGGACCAATTGACGTTGCGCGGCGGAATTTGCGGCTGCGCCAGGAAGGCGACGCCGGAATCGCCGAAATCCGCCAGGCAGATGGCGTTCCACGTCGGCTGCGCCGTCGGTATCTTGCCCCTCAGCAAGGAGCCGATGTTCATCGCCGTCGCGGTCACCATCGATTCGATCATGAAGCCGGTTTTCGGCACGCCGACCGGGACGGGGGTGGCGCCGACCGGCGCAATTGCCACGCACACGCCGATCGCGAACACGTTCGGAAACTCCGGATTGCGCTGGTATTTGTCGACGATGACAAAGCCGCGGGGATTGGTGAGCTTCTCGATGCCGCGAATGGCCGCGACGCCGCGAAAGGCGGGCAGCATCATCGAATAGGTGAAAGGCAGCTCGTGGGTCTTGCGGACCGCGCCGTCGTCCGCGATCTCCTCGACGGACATCGTCCCCGCCGCGACGCTTTTCACCCGGGCGCTGGTGATCCACTTGATATGTTTCTCGCGCATTTCGCTCTCGAGCAGGCCCTTGGTATCGCCGACCCCGTCGAGACCGAGATGTCCGATATAGGGTTCGGAGGTAACGAACGTCATCGGGACGCGATCGCGAAGTTTGCGGCGGCGCAGCTCGGTTTCGAGGATGAACAGGAATTCGTAGGCCGGGCCGAAGCAGGACGCGCCTTGCACGGCGCCGATCACGACGGGCCCGGGATTGGCGGCCAGCTTTTCGAAGGCCTGCCTTGCGTCTGAGGCATGATCGACGTGGCAGATTGACTGGGTATGGCCGTCCGGCCCGAGCCCCGGAATCTCGTCGAATGCAAGCTCCGGTCCGGTGGCGACGACAAGATAGTCGTAATCGATCGACGTGCCGTCTGCGAGTTCGATGCGGTTTTCCGTAGGCTTTAAGCGCTGCGCGCCCTGCGTCAGCAGGCGGATGCCCTTTCTATTCATGACGTCAACGAGATCGACCTCGATATCGCCGCGCTTTCGCCAGCCGACCGCCACCCAGGGGTTCGAAGGGACGAAATGATAGACCGGTCCCTGGGAAATGACCGTCAGGCGGTCTTCCCGCCTCAACTTGGGTAACAATTCGTAAGCCATCAGCGTCCCGCTGAGACCGGCTCCGATAACAACGACTTCCGCCATACTCGCCTCCGTTTGCTGCGTTCCATCAAATGCGGCCGCGCCAGTTGAGCCATGGCTTTTTGGGCCTCGCGTGTTGACTATATATTCGTACTATCGTATATACGCAAGTATGAAAATGAATATTGACGTCATGGAAGCCGCCGCCGATCGCGCCAGCGATCTCCTGAAAGCCCTGAGCAATCGCCATCGCCTGCTCATCATCTGCCAGTTGATCGATGGCGAGCGCTCGGTCGGAGACCTTGCCGAATTCCTCGGCCTTCGCGATTCCACGGTATCCCAGCATCTCGCGCTGCTTCGCAAGGATGGCCTGGTCTCCGCCCGGCGCGATGCCCAGACCATCTACTATTCGATCGCGAGCGAACCCGCGCGCGAAATTCTGGCCGCGCTCTATCGCGTCTATTGCACGCCATCGAACGCCAAGGCGTCGCAGAGGAAAACTATGCGGGCGTGAGCCGCGATGCCTTGAGGCAGGTCAATGCCAGCAAAGCAAACACCGACAAGATAAGTTTCGGATTCCAACACCCGTCAGGCCATTGATGATTGCGAGCACACCGATGCGTGGATTGAGAGCGATAGCGGTGCTGGCGGCGCTCACCGTAAGTGCGCCGCTGGTTCACGCGGAACCGCTCACGGTTGCCCCGCAGACGGTTGCCGACGAGAAGGCGGTGTTTGCGACCGTGGAGAGCATCAGCGTCGTGCCGGCGCGCGGGCGCATCGGCGGCATTGTCGTCCAGCTCAATGTCCGGGAAGGCGATCCGGTCACGCGCGGCCAGGCGATCGCGGCGATCGGCGACGAAAAGCTTGCCCTGCAGATGAAGTCGCTGGATGCGCAGATCGACGCCCTGCAGGCCCAGTCGAACCAGGCGCAAATCGATTTCACCCGAACCGAGGGACTGGTGGATCGCGGGATCCTCCCTCGCGTCAAACTGGACGAAACGCGCACCGCGCTCAACGTCGCCGAAAATGGCCTGCGGGCGCGGACCGCCGAGCGCGCGGTGATCCAGCAGCAGCTCAATGAGGGGCAGGTGCTGGCGCCATCAGGCGGACGGGTGTTGAAGAAGCTGGTGGCGGTCGGTTCCGTCGTGCTGCCCGGCGATCCCGTTGCGATGATCGCGCAGCAGGATTTCAAGTTGCGCCTGCGGGTGCCTGAACACCATGCCCGCTTTCTGAAGGCGGGGGACAAGATCCGCGTCGATGGCGCCGAGTTCGGCGACCAGGCCGCCAAATTCGGCGTGATCGATCTGGTCTATCCGCAGATCGAGGATGGCCGCGTCATCGCCGATGCCACGGTCGAGGGGTTAGGGGAGTATTTCGTCGGCGACCGGCTCAGGGTCTGGATTTCGGGCGGTACGCGAACAGCCTTTGTGATCCCGTCGAACTACGTGACCACCCGGTTCGGCATCGATTACGTCCATATCCGCCAGGCGGATCAGACCGTCGATGCGCCGGTGCAGCGCGGCCGCGATCTGCCCAGTCCCGATCTTCCCAACGGTCTTGAAATTCTGTCCGGCATTCGCGCGGGCGACCAGCTGGTGCAGCCATGAATCTCGGTCTGTCCGGGCGGCTCACCCGGGCGACCATTGGTTCGCCGCTGACGCCGCTGTTCCTGTTCGCATCCCTCATCGTCGGCCTGATTGCCGTCGTCGTCATCCCGCGCGAGGAAGAGCCGCAGATCAGCGTTCCCATGGTCGATATCAGGATCAACGCCGACGGATTGCGCGGACCCGATGCGGTCGAACTCGTCACCAAGCCGCTGGAAGCCATCGTCAAGGGCATCGACGGGGTGGAGCACGTCTACAGCCAGACCGAAGACGACCGGGTGATGGTGACCGCGCGCTTCCTGGTCGGCACCAAGTCCGACGATGCAATCCTGCGCGTTCACGAGAAAATCCGCGCCAATCTGGACCGCATCCCGGTCGGCATAGCAGAACCCTTGATCGTCGGGCGCGGCATCAACGATGTCGCGGTCACCGTGCTGACGCTTTCGCCGAAACCCGAAGCCGCCGATCGCTGGTCGGACAAGGATCTCTACGAACTCGCCGACAAACTGCGGGCCGAATTGATGAAGGTCGACAGCATCGGGCTGACCTACATCTCCGGCGGCGCCGCCCAGCAGATCAGGGTCGAGCCGGACCCGGAGAAACTGTCGCTGTTCGGCGTCACGCTGCAGCAGCTCGTCGCCAAGGTGAAGGACGCCAATCGTTCGTTCCTGGCCGGACAGGTCCGCGACGCCGGCATCGTCCGCAGCGTTTCGGCCGGGCAAACGCTCTCGGGAATTCCGGATATCGGCCTGCTGTTGATTTCGACCAGGGATGGACGCCCGGTCTACGTCAGGGACGTCGCCTCCGTCATCATCGGGCCGAGCGCGACCGAGCACCGGGTCTGGAACGATGCGCGCGACGGCAAGGGCAAATGGGAGCGCGTTCCCGCGGTCAGCCTGGCGCTGGCCAAGCGGGCGGGCGCCAACGCGGTGGTGGTCTCGGAGGACATCGCGCACCGGCTCGAGGGGCTGAAGGCGCGCCTGATCCCCGGAGACGTCGAGGTCACGGTCACCCGCGACTACGGCGAGACCGCCAACGACAAGGCCAATGAACTCTTGTTTCACCTGGGTCTGGCAACGATCTCGATCGTTGTGCTGATCGCGATCGCGATCGGCTGGCGCGAGGCGCTGGTCACCTTGGTGGTGATCCCGACCACGATCCTGCTGACGCTGTTCGCCGCGAACCTGATGGGCTACACCATCAATCGCGTCAGCCTGTTCGCACTGATCTTTTCGATCGGCATCCTGGTCGACGACGCCATCGTGGTGGTCGAGAACATCGCCCGCCATTGGGCGATGAAGGACGGCCGGCCCCGCGTGCAGGCCACCATCGAGGCGGTCGCCGAGGTCGGCAATCCGACCGTGGTGGCGACGCTGACGGTGGTGGCAGCGCTGCTGCCGATGCTGTTCGTGTCCGGCTTGATGGGCCCCTACATGGCGCCGATCCCGGCCAATGCATCGGCGGCCATGCTGTTTTCGTTCTTCGTCGCCATGGTGGTGGCGCCCTGGCTGATGCTGCGGCTGGCGCCGAAGGAGGGCGCCGCGGGCCCGGCTCATGCCGCGCATGACGAGGGTGTGCTCGGGCGCATCTACCGGCGCTTTGCCACTCCGATCGTGCGCAGCAAGCGCTCGTCCTGGATTTTCCTGCTCGGTGTCGGCGTCGCCACGCTGTTGTCGATGACGCTGTTTGCGACCAAGTCGGTCACGGTCAAATTGCTGCCGTTCGACAACAAATCCGAGATCGCGGTCGTCGTCGATCTGCCCGAAGGCGCCAGCCTCGAGGATACCGAACGGGTGCTGTTTGGCGCCGCCGACATCGCCCGCGGACTGCCGGAGATCACCTCCGTACAATCCTATGCCGGCACGCCCGCGCCGTTCAATTTCAACGGCCTCGTGCGTCATTATTATTTGCGCGAACGGCCGGAACTGGGCGAGCTGCAGGTCAATCTCGCCGCGCGAGGAAATCGCAAGCGGGCGAGCCACGACATCGCGCTGGATTTGCGGCAGCGCCTGAAGGCCGTCAGCATTCCCACCGGCACCAGCATCAAGGTGGTCGAGGTGCCGCCCGGACCGCCGGTCCTGGCGACGCTGCTGGCTGAAATCTACGGACCCAACGCGGCCACCCGCCGGGCGGTCACCGGCGAGCTCAAGAAGGTGTTCGCCGAAGTGCCGTTCATCGTCGATATCGACGATTCCATCGGCGAGAAGCGGCCGCGGCTGCGGCTGTCGATCGACCAGGACCGGCTCGAGTTTTTCGGCGTCGAACAGCGCGACGTCTACGACACCATCCAGACATTGTTCGGCGGCGTACCGGTCGGCTATTCCCACCGCGGCGAAGACCGCAACCCGATCGAGATCGCCGTCAAACTGCCGAAGCGCGATCTGGCCTGGAGCGAGGCGCTGGCCTCGACCCCGGTGCCCGCCAATACGCTGCCCGGCAGCAAGACGGTGGTCGAACTCGGACAGGTCGTCAAGGCGACCGTCGAGGAGGGCTCGCCGATTATCTTCCGGCGCGACGGAAGGTTTGCCGACATGGTGATGGCCGAGCTCGCGGGCCGCTTCGAGGCGCCGCTCTATGGCATGCTCGAAGTGGCAAAACGCGTCGACGCCCACGATTGGGGCCGGCTACCGAAACCCGTCATCAGCCTGCATGGACAGCCCGCCGACGAGTCCCATCCGACACTGCTTTGGGACGGTGAATGGGAGATCACCTATGTGACCTTCCGCGACATGGGCGCGGCCTTCGGCGCCGCGATCCTCGGCATCTACGTGCTTGTCGTGGCGCAGTTCCGCAGTTTCAGGCTGCCGCTGGTGATCCTCACTCCCATACCGCTGACGCTGATCGGGATTCTGATCGGGCACTGGCTGCTGGCTGCGCCCTTCACCGCGACCTCGATGATCGGCTTCATCGCGCTCGCCGGCATCATCGTCCGCAATTCGATTCTGCTGGTCGATTTCATCAGACACAGCGGCGGGCAGGGCAAGCCGCTGCGCGAAGTGGTGCTGGAAGCCGGTGCCGTGCGCTTCAAGCCGATCCTGCTCACCGCGCTCGCGGCCATGATCGGCGCCGCGACGATCCTGCTCGATCCGATCTTTCAGGGCCTGGCGATTTCGCTGCTGTTCGGGCTCGCGTCCTCGACGCTGCTCACGGTCCTGGTCATCCCCGCCATCTACATCGCGCTGCGGCAGCCTTCGCAGCCATCGTCAAGCAAGTAAGGAAGCACCCCATGGAAAAGAACTATTCCGAAATCACAAAGCGCATTTCAGGCGACCTGCGGAAACTGCGCCAGGACATTCCCGACACCATGAAAGCCTTTTCCGCGCTGGCGCTGGCAGCGACCCGCGACGGCGCGCTCGACAAGAAGACCAAGGAACTGATCGCGCTCGCGATCGGCGTTGCCACGCGCTGCGATGGCTGCATCGGTTTCCATACCGAGGCCCTGGTCAGACTGCGGGCCACGCGCCAGGAAGTGGAGGAGACGCTCGGCATGGCGGTCTATATGGGCGGCGGGCCGTCGCTGATGTATGCCGCGGATGCGATCTCCGCCTATGAGCAATTCGAGAAGCAGTTGCGCGTGGCGGCCTGAATCGATCGCGAAGACGCTAGATCGGCTCGTAGCTTTCGGAAGCGCAGGTATCGTCGGCCTCGACGCGCCGCCGGTCGACGATGACACCGCCACTGATCGCGACGCGATAGGTCTCAGTCCCCAGCGGCTTGCCCATGGCGGAGGTAAGCTCAGCCCTGACGCATGCCGTCCAGCCGGGTCCGCGGGGCTCGCCGCGTGGCGGCGAGACCTGCACCTGCTGCGGATTCGATGCGGCGACGAACACCGAATCCAGTTTTTCGCGGACCAGCCGTTTGACGTCGGGCGGCGGCTCGAGCGGCGGCGCCTCGTTGGCCGTGTTGCGCATGAACTCAGGCACCGGCGACCGGCTGTCGGCAAGGCCGCAGCCTGCCAGCACCAGCGCCGTGCCTGCCATCAGCACCGCATCGACAATCATCCGCCGCATCCGCCGCTTTTATCCCGTGCCTGCCGGAATTGCTCGCCGTCGGCGCCAATTCGCGGGCGATTGGCCATCAACAATTGCTGAACCGGGTTGCGGAGAAGCTATTGTGCTTCGCAATGCCGATCCCCCGATTTGCCATCACCTGGTTGAAGGGTAAGTATGGGCGCGGGGCGGCAGGGAGACGGCGGCGATGAAGACTTTCACGGTGGCAGCAATGATGCTGGCGTTGATCGCGGTGCCCGCGCACGCCCAGCTGGCTGACAAGCGGCATCGGGGCGAGGACACGAAGACCGACCAGAAGAAGCCACAAGTGGACGAGAAGGCCTACAAGGCCGCGCTCGAGAGAATACCCGAGCCCAAGGAAAAGTATGATCCGTGGGGTGTCGCGCGACCCGCGGAGCCGGCGAAGAAACCGAAGTAACCAGACCTGGAGAAGAGCGCCTCAGGGCCAGCTAATCGAACGCGACGCCCATCCGCTTGTCGTTGCTCCAGACCGCGTGGCAATGGCGCATGAATTGATCGGTCTCTATCACGAGCGTGAAAGACTTCGGCACGCCGATCGGATTGGCAATATCAATTCGCGCGCCGGTGGACGAGATGTTTCGCACCATGCAGTCGACGCTGCCGCCGCCGCGAAACGCGAGCGTGCCATGCTTGAAAACCTTGTGTCGGGGCGCTGCCCTTTGCTCGATCATCATCGCTGGTCCGAAACCGCTCGATCATTCGGTTCACGATAGCGAAGCAAAATTACGGGCAATTGAATCGAATATCCGCGGTATTTGGGGCCGCATTCAGATTTCATTAACGACCATGACGCGAAGGCGGCCGGTGCTGGGTTCTCACAGCATCGCAAACGCACTGGAGACCATCGCCACCGGCTTGTTGTCGGCAGCGCTCGACAAGGTGACGCGGCCGAAGCTCATGGTGCGCCCGAGGCGAACCACCCGCGCATCGGCGAGCACGTCGGATCGGGTGACGGCCCGCATGAAATGGGTGGTTTGATCCACCGTCGTCATCGGCCGGTAGCCGCGGTTCGCCGCCAGGATCGCGATCACCATCGAGGTGTCGGCGAGCGCCATCAGCGCCTGCCCGCAGACGATGCCGCCATGCCGGCACAACCGTTCGGAGAAGGCCATGCGCAGGATCGCACCCGGCTGCCAGTCGGTCGCAGCGGCCGATGGCGGGGCGTACTCGATGGCATTGATCGACAGCCCAAGATCCTGCACCCACGGCGCGAAAACGTCGCCTAGAACGCGCCTGGCCTCCTCGATATCGAATTCGACGGCTTGCTGCTCGTGTTGCATGAACGCTGGTTCCTCGATCCGGTTGGGGCAACCGGTATTCTAAAGTGCATCTGGCGGAAAGCGACACTTGACTGGCACGGCTTGAAAATGCCCGGCTTGAGCCCGTATGATGCGCTGGCGGGGAAGGGCCGATGATGTTCCGGCGATTGGTGCTGATCTCAGGCGTGGTCGCGTTGGGCCTCGCCCTCAATGGCTGCACCAAATGCGGTCCGATCTGGGATGATTGGACGCAATCGCCGAAATCCTGCAAATCGGACCGTTTTTAGGGCGCAAGCAAGCCCGCTTGGCCCCGCGGTCGGCGCGGTGGTATATCGAAGGGAAAATGCCGGGAGTGTCCCCATGAGAAGTCTTCGGCCATCGCGTTCGTCATCGTGTTGCTGACAGGGTCGGCTCACGCCCAAACTCCCAATATCAATCTGATCCCGGAGCTTGTCTCCAAGACACCGGAGGAGAAGGAAGCCGATGCGCAGAGAGAGAAGGCCTACAAGGACTCGCTGAGAAAGATTCCGGACGCCAAGGTTTCGTCCGATCCATGGGGCAATGTGCGCAGCGCGGAGACGCCCAAGACATCGGCCCCGGCCAAGCCGCGGACCAAAGCCGGCAGCACCGCAAACTAGTGCGCTTGCGGCCCGGCGTGATCTAACAATTGATTCTCGCCGCCGTCATGTTCGGGCGAGCATCGCCGATTGATCGAGCAGCGTTTCGTAGCACTCGCAGGACATCCGCATCAGCGCTTGCCGTTCCAGAATCTTGATCACGCCGCGCGAATAGGTGATCAGGCCGGCGCTTTGCAGCTTGCTGGCGACTTCGGCCACCGAGGTGCACCTCACGCCCAGCATCTCCGCAAGAAATTCCTGCGTCAGATTGACGGTGTCGCCGGCGCCCGATCGGCGCTTTACAGCAGCCAGCGGCAGAATCGCGCCTCGATCGAATGCAGCGCATTGCAGGCGGCCGTCACCCGCGCCTGCGACAACAGCACCTCGTTAAAGCGGACACACATATTGCGAACGGGATCGCTGGCGGCAACCGCGGTCCGGAAATGGGGGACGGTTATCCTGCTGCAGGCCATGGGCATCTGCACCACGACGCGTACCAGCGACTTGTAGAGGCCAAGCCCCGCCATCGCGCCGACCACGCCTTCGCACCCGACGGTGGCGGTTTCGATCGCCTTGCCGTCGCGGTTGTCCAGGGGAAGACCGGCGCTTGAAATTGCCACTGCGATATCCCGCCCGGTCGGTCGGGCCGATTTACCGCAGGGGTGAGAAGGGCGCTCCGAGAAAGCGAGCCGCGGAAGGCCTTGTACAGGGACAATAAGGGGCCCTTGTCCGTCCGGTAGCCGTCATAGCGGCCATTCCGCTTGGGCCTGAACCGTGTTGGCCTCGGTACGGCGCGTTTTCGTGCATCGAAACCAATTGTCGGAAAACGCGCGCAGGGATGGCGGTTGCCGATAGGTGCGAAGCTATCCCACCTCGCTGATCAATCGGTGCTTTCGATCGGTCCTTGGCGCGACCGATGTGTCGCCAAGCAGCCGGTCGAATTCTCGTTTCGAGATCTCGTAGCATTCACAGGCACGTTGCTGCAGCGCGTCGTGATCGAGGATGCTGACATGGCCGCGCCGATACCGGATCAGCCCCGCCTTTTGCAAGGATCCCATCACCTCGGTCACCGTCGTCCGCCGGACCCCGAGCATCATTCCCAGGAATTCATGGGTGAGCAGAAAATCGCCTCTGGGCATGCGGTCGCGCGTCATCAGCAGCCAGCGGCAGCAGCGCTGCTCCACCCGGTGAAGGTGCGCGCACGCGGCCGATTGCGCGACCTGGTTGAAAAACGCGTGGGCATAACGGAGCATGACCATGTTCATTGTCGTGCTGCGTTCGAGTTCGCCGCGAAAAATGCCGGCGTCCATCCTGAGCGCGGTGCCGGGCACCTGGACGTAGACCGACGACGGCGCGTCCCGGCCACCGAGACAAACCGGCAATCCCGCCATTCCTTCGCTGCCGATGGTGCCGACCTCGGCGCTTGATCCGTCAGCCGTCGTAATGACCAGCGAAGCCACGCCGTCGACCGGGAAATACACATGTTCGATCGGGCGCGACGCCTCATAGAGGCCTTTCCTGTATTCAAGATCGACAAGCGACAAATGCGGTCGCAATCGCTCATAATCGTGATCCGATAACAGCGACAGCAGCCGGTTGGTTCGTCGAATCCGCTCGGGCATCCTTTGTCGCTTCTCCGGGTTGACCGCTGGATCCAAGACCGTGGACCCGCCACTCTGAGCAGAATATTGCGAATTGGGATCGGTGGAATCGCGCGCGAGGCGGCGTCCGAACTCACTCGCTTTGTGTCGGGTAGACGACTCATTTCCTACAGGACGGGCGGCAGCGGGACTCGGGATTGGTTTCCGCACGCGCTATATAGGGGGGTGTCGTAGTTTGAGTTGTGTTGGAGTTTGCGTCATGGCGTTCCGCCCGCGCGATCTGGCAGACCGGATGGCCGGCCGGCGCAAGCCGGACGACGGCTATTTGCGCGAAACCTTCACCCTGCCGCGCGACAAGGCGCGGACCAAGGCGCGTGATTTCCTCACCCGGTATCCCAAAGCCGCCTATATGAGCTCCGTCGAAAGCTGGCGCGAACTGCCCGGCGGCGACATCGAATTCACGATGCGGCGGTTGCCCAGCGCCGATTAGTGGCGCTCCCTTCAAGGAACGCAACAGGCAACCTCACGCCGGTTCGGAAACGACGTGATCGCAGGCGTAACAGCGGAACACCGTGATGGCGGCATGGATCGAGAGGGCTGGCAGCCGACCAAGCCGCCTCATGTCCGCATTGCATTTCTCGCACCTGCGCTGCCACTTGTCTTGGTCCGCCGTATCGGGCGGAGCATCCGCGTCGTCAAGCGCCATAACGGCTAGCCCCGTTGCTGCGAATCAGTGACCGCTAACCTGCCACGCCGGGCTTTCGAAATTGTGACCGACTTGGGCCGTGCCTGAGCATCCGCTCGCGGGCTATTCGCTTTCCCCGCCCAGGAGCTTGCCGCTCGACCGATCGATGAAATGAAACCCGTTGCAGGCCTGGCAGACCACGGTTTCGTAGCTGCCGTCCGGATCGTCCGAAACGGGGTCGTCCGCCAGCCAATGCTGCACGTTCAAGCCGGTCCGGGGGCATTTGAAGACGAGGTGACCCATGGGCCAATCAGTCTGACTGGGCGCCGGCCTTCCGCCTTGATCCCCGTCAATGTCGGGGAGGGCAAGGTGTGCCAGCGAGCTAGGGGTACTAGTCCAGAGATTCCGCGACCAGGCGGATTCGAAATACCGGTTTTTGGGATTCGTCCAGAAGCACGCTAGGCGGGCGACGGAGTACTGTCATCAGCGCGGGGGCATGCAGCCCCGCCTCGTTGGCGGTCATTCGCTCTCGGTAATCCGGATCAGGCCGTCGCCGGTGACGACAGCGCCTTGGGCGGTCATCGCGACGTAGCCCAAGGTAACCAGCTTGGCCAGATGAGGCTCGGGGATCGTGGGATTGGGCGATGTAATTGCGAACTCCAGCAGCGAGGCGAACTCTTCGGGCGTCAAAAGCTTCGGCGCGTGGACGGTCATTGCCGGACCCTTACGGTATGCGAAACGCCGGCCGATACCATCGGCCGCCTTGTGCGTAGAGAGCCCCGGACTGCGGAAGCCCGGGGCTCAATGTCAACGTCGCAGCTTCCCCCCTGGGCAGTTCGGCAATGACAAAACAAGTTTAGAGCGGATCGCGGAAGGCCACTTTGAGTAGGATCAAAAAGCCCGATCGGAAAGAAGCAGCGACGACGGCTGCCGCGCGCCGCGCAGCGGAGCAGACATGGATCCTGCGACGGGTCCGCGCTGCTGTAACGAAAGAGGCCGCCAACCGGGCGGCCTCTTGGAGCGGACGGGATTCGGAGTGCCTAGGAGTCCTGGAGGCCCCGCCAACCGCAGCAGCGTCCGGGCCGAAGAGAAGGCCGGGACCGTTCGGTGTAGCCAATAGCTAACCGGCCTGGAATAGATGCGCTTTGATCTGTCGCAACCGGAGGCCAACAAAGGCCGCGTTACCGTTCGATTGATGCAGCTTCGCTACTCATGACCCTCTTCAACTCGCGGTCGATCCGAAGCTGAACGCGGTGCATGGCCAGCAGGTTGATCCTGGTTCGGTGATGCCGGCTTTTATACAATACTAAAAGTTGTGTTGGCCTGCTCACTTCCGAAATTTGTTGCAAAGCGGTGCCCCAAGCCTGAGACCCACTGGGACCCAAGGTGCTGGCCTTCTGAAAAGAGGCCGCCAATTGAGGCGGCCCTGCCGTTGGTTGCTGCACCTCGATCGACTAGGGAGTTTTGTGGTGTATGGCTTTGAGCTCTCGGTCGATTTTTAGCTGGACGCGCCGGATCGCCAGGAGATCGAGCCTGGTTTGGACCTTGCCGGTTTTGACCCTGTCGCCGATCCGGAACTGCCATTTCCAAACGCCCGGCGTAGCTGTCTCTACAACCATGTATTCCACGCCTCGATGATTCATTGGATATTTCCCACCCGTCCCTGCTCGCCAAAGTAGCAAGTGTGAGGTCGGCGAGATGTTGAATTTTAGGCAGCGGCCCGGTTCGCGGCGAATTGGCGCACTGACGGCCGTCATTAAAGAGCGGCCGCCGACTGAGGCCGGCAATATTCAGCTACGCGGTGCGATCCGGTGACAGGATCAAGGTACGCCCAAATCCTGGGCTTTCTGGGCAGTCCGCGGGTTAAGTGAAAGGCCCTGAGGCTGCCCCGGAACGCACAACACCGCCTGAGCGGAATATGATCGCCCGGCGGTGCTGACTTAGATGCTGGGCCCTTAAATCCCCAACGCCATTTTTGTCGGCGGCAAGCGTCCCGAGGTTCAATGGCGGGGGTGACCGGTCTCCGTAGTCCTACGGAGAACATTTTAGGGGTGTGTTAACCTCTTGGTGCAACCCGAAAAAATCAAATTAGGCCAGTGCGAATTTCAACTTAGGCCACTGCGGTCGGAAGTAGGCCAGCACCCGACATTCAGATTTATCCCTTGACGCCAAGTAAATCCTGAGATACGATATCCCTCAATCGCAGGTAGTGGTTTTGTTCTCTCAGTATTTCTACGTAGGGGGATGTTATGGCAAAATACACCTTTAAGCAGTTCCAGGCTGAATATCCCAACGATGCGGCATGCTTAGCCAAGCTGATGGAAATCAACTACGGCGGCACCGATATCGTGTGCCCCGGCTGCAAGCAGCGCACCTCGTTCCATCCCATGAGCAAGCGGCGGGCCTATGCCTGCCAAGAGTGCGGTCACCACGTTTATCCCGCTGCCGGGACCATCTTTCACAAGTCGCGCACGAACCTGACCAAGTGGTTTTTCGCGATGTACCTCATGACCAGCACGCGCCACGGCGTGGCAGCTAAGGAAATCCAGCGCCAGCTAGGCGTCACCTACAAATGCGCTTGGCGCATGTGCCACGAACTCCGCAAACTGATGGCGTCGGCCGATGACAAATGGGGCGGCCCGCTCGATGGCCATGTTGAGATTGACGAAACATTTGTCGGCGGCAAGCGCGCCGCCGATGAGCCGGACAATAAGACTGTCGTGTTCGGTATGCTTCAACGCGGCGGACGCTTACTAGCCGCGCCAATCCCGGATGTGACCACCTATACCGTTGAGGGTATCATCAATGAGAATATCCCGGCTGGTACCATCATCAGCACGGACCAGCATTGGGCTTACCACGGCCTTCGCCACGCCTATGAGCACGGCACCGTCAATCATTCAGCGAAAGAGTATGTTCGAGGCATTCATCATGTGAATGGGCTGGAAAGCCATTGGTCGCTGTTCAAGCGTGCCATCAAGGGCACTCACGTTCACATTTCGGCCAAGCACTCTTGGAAATACGTGAGCGAGTTCAGCTACCGCCGGAATATGCGGAAATCACACTGGAAGATGTTTAATCTTTTGGTTCTTGCTTTCGCCCTGCCACGTCTACAAGACGCATGAAATCCCCTCGGGCATTGGGGTTCGCGTCGTTGGCGGGAGGGAAAGGTTTCTCGTTCACGTCGAGAGAAACTTTAGGAGCCTTGCGCCGCTTGATTTCTGCATCTTCGTTCATGTCTCTTAATTCCTTTTCGCGCTGATCATCCAAAAGAGCGTTCAGCTTCCATGCAGGAACGACACCCATCATTCCGGTATTTTCTGGCACTTGGATATGCGGAATCTTGTTGCCGTGCTCATCAATAGCATGCGCAAACCTCACGTACATGACACCGATGAACCCGAGCATCGTGAGCCTTCTTCCTTAAATTAAGACTCCAAAGACCGACTCAAAAGGGTCATGATAACCGTACCCGCTCCGAGAGGTCACTTAATGAACCTATTGATACCGCCGATTGATGCTGCATCGCGCGTGACAGGCTTTCGTGAAGTTCGCGCCCATCGCGGCGAAGATGAAATTCACCTAGGTACGCTGCGAGATGTGCCCAAGGTCGGATCGGAACGAAGAGCAGCGCATCTTGCGGCGTCGCAAAGGTTCACGAACCGTCCGACTGAGGCGCACTTACGTACTCCCGGTCCGATATTTTCCTCGTTTCGACTGAATCCTGCAGAAACCATCATGCCAACGGCCGATGTTCCTTACCGTGAACTGTGCGCTGATCTAGCTCTGGAATAGCGCAGATCGCCAGACCATCAACGTTAGATACCGAGCCAATTCTGCTGTTGCGACGGTATCTGCACCAACCGTCGAGCGTATTCACTCGCGGGGAACTGCATCTCGCCTTGATGACGTAACGACGTTGGTGACAATCGTAGATGAATCAGCGGGCGGTGGCAACCGTTCAGTGGGGACGCCAAGCAGGTACCGCTGCCGCCGATGTTGATGCCTCCGCAGCCTCATGTTTCGACGGTAGATTTAAGCACAACACAGTCTCGAAACGTGTCCCGTATGTCGGGGCAAGGCAGGTCACATCCGATGACTGACGCACGCGAGAACATCTCGATATGCAGATGGGCGGGTCAACCTGTGTCAGGTCAGCATCGCCCGACAGAAGCAAATTAGGCAATCACGCCGACAATTCGTTACTTAGGACATCAAGGGCTTAAATCGGACAGTACCCGACATTCGAAAAGAACATATTGCGAACCTAGAACAAATAGGGTACGGTGTTCCATCGATCACGGTTTCCTGCATTTGCTGCCGCCCCGTTTGTCCCGCTAGCGAATCCCCGCCATAAGGAGCACCACCAATGGCCGCCCCCACCACCGCCCTGCGTATCGTCGAAGGATCCTCCATGGACAAGACCAAGGCCCTGTCCGCCGCGCTCTCGCAGATCGAGCGCCAGTTCGGCAAGGGCTCGGTGATGAAACTGGGCAAGAACGACCGCTCGATGGACGTCGAGACCATCTCCTCAGGTTCGCTCGGGCTCGATATCGCGCTCGGCGTCGGCGGCCTGCCGCGCGGCCGGGTGGTGGAAATTTACGGGCCGGAATCCTCGGGCAAAACCACGCTGGCGCTGCACACCGTTGCCGAGGGCCAGAAGAAGGGCGGCATCTGCGCCTTCATCGACGCCGAACACGCGCTCGACCCGGTCTATGCCCGCAAGCTCGGCGTCAATATCGACGAGCTGCTGATCTCGCAGCCCGACACCGGCGAACAGGCGCTGGAGATCTGCGACACGCTGGTGCGCTCCGGCGCCGTCGACGTGCTGGTGATCGATTCGGTGGCCGCCCTGGTGCCGCGCGCCGAGCTCGAAGGCGAGATGGGCGACGCGCTGCCCGGGCTGCAGGCTCGTTTGATGAGCCAGGCGCTGCGCAAGCTCACCGCCTCGATCAACAAATCCAACACCATGGTGATCTTCATCAACCAGATCCGGATGAAGATCGGCGTGATGTACGGCTCGCCGGAAACCACCACCGGCGGCAACGCGTTGAAGTTTTATGCCTCCGTCCGCCTCGACATCCGCCGCATCGGCGCGATCAAGGAGCGCGACGAGGTGGTCGGCAACCAGACCCGCGTCAAGGTGGTGAAGAACAAGCTGGCGCCGCCGTTCAAGCAGGTCGAATTCGACATCATGTATGGCGAGGGCGTCTCCAAGATGGGGGAAATTCTCGACCTCGGCGTCAAGGCCGGCATTGTCGAGAAATCCGGTGCCTGGTTCTCCTATGACAGTCAGCGGCTCGGCCAGGGCCGCGAGAACTCGAAAGCGTTCCTCAAGGCCAATCCCGACATGACCGCGAAGATCGAGGCGGCGATCCGCCAGAACTCCGGGCTGATCGCCGAGCAGATCCTGGCAGGTTCGCCCGAGCGCGACACCGAAGGCGAGGAACCGGTCGAGGAGTGAGATTTTCTGAAGCCTGGTTCGCGTGACCTGAGTTTCGACAAAGACGGGCGCCGAGGACGTTGAGTTGCCGACGTTCTTGGCGCCCGTTTTGTTTGTACCTGGCCGGTAACGTATATGACGCGTCTGATCCTGACGACGGACTCCTCTGGGGCGGGATGTCTCATGCAAGCCGGCATCGCCGACCTCGTGATCCCGCTCGACTTCTGCTTCGTCTGGGGCCCGCTGCCGAGCCCTTCGGACCTCGCGACCTCGTTGTCAATGCGGTCGACGAAGAATGATACGGCGCTTCCTCATTGGCTGGAAAATACAGGACGGCGTCACCGAGAAACTCCGCCGCAAAGGCCTGGGGCTGATCGAGCTCTGTCAGCAATGCGAAACGGTCGAATTGTGGGTCGATCCGGTGCCGAATGCTCAATTGATCCTGATCTGGCTCTTGGATTATTTCCGCTCTTGCGGAAAGGTCGCCTCAAAGCTGAGCCTGGTCCAGGCCGACGTCGTCATCAGCGGCAAACCTCCGGAGGACATCGCCAACTGGCGGCCACCGGCTGTCGAGGTCACCGGCGATCATTTCGAAGCCGCCAGCCGCGCCTGGCAGGCCTATCGAACGTCGACGCCGCGGGCGTGGTTCAGTTTGCTGGACAAGGATTTAGTCGTCTTGCCTCAGCTCCGGCAGACCGTATCGGAGCTACTCGAAGAACTTCCCAAGCGCGCGACGGGGCTCGGCGCGACGGAAATGCTGATGCTGGAGCTGATATCGGCGGGTAACGCAGGTCCGTTCGATGTCTTTCCGGGCCACAGGAGCCGCAACCAGCGGCGTGTCTTCGGCTACTGGGAGGTCGGATGCCTGCTGGACGGGCTCGCTCATTGTCACGCACCCGCCGTGTCCGGCCTCGACGAGGGACCGTTCACGGACGAGATGCACCAGGACCGCAATCGGCATGCGCGTTACAAACAAAGCAAGCTGAAGCTCACCGCGCTCGGCAAGGCTATTTTGGCGCAGACTGAGGATTTCAGCCGGCACAACCCGATCCATCGCTGGTGGGGCGGCACCGAATTGACCGACGACCGCCTCTGGCGCTGGGACCCGGCGAACCGCGCTTTGATCGCGCCTTAAACGACGCGCCCGATTTTATTTCGTCACTCCGGACAGTCCGCGCGTGCGGACTGATCCGAAATCTCGAAATCATAAGACACCTAAACCTTGAGATTCCGGGTTCGCGCTTATGCGCGCCCCGGAATGACGGCCTTGCGGCCGTCACTCTGCCGCCTGCGCGTAATCCTCGACCGGCGGACACGAGCAAACCAGGTGCCGGTCGCCATAAACATTGTCGACCCGCCCGACCGGAGACCAGTATTTGTCGGACCGCGACGTGCCGGCGGGGAAGCAGCCTTCGGCGCGGCTATAGGCCCGTTGCCACGAATCGTCGGCGATGTCGTGCACCGTGTGCGGGGCATGGCGCAATGGCGAGGCCTCCACCTTCCAGCGTCCGGTTTCGATCTCGGCGATTTCCCGCCTGATCGCGATCATGGCCTCGCAAAAACGATCCAGTTCGGCTTTCGATTCCGATTCGGTCGGCTCGATCATCAGCGTGCCCGGCACCGGAAAGCTCATGGTCGGGGCATGAAAGCCGTAATCGATCAGCCGCTTGGCGATGTCGTCGACAGTAACTCCACAGGATGCCTTTAGCGGCCGGGGATCGACGATGCACTCATGGGCGATGCGGCCTTTTGCATTTCGGTAAAGCACTGGAAAATGCGGGTCTAACCTGGTCGCGATGTAATTGGCGTTGAGGATCGCGATTTCGGTAGCGCGGGTAAGGCCTTCGCCGCCCATCATCAGAATGTAGATGTAGGAGATGGTCAGGATCGACGCCGAGCCGAACGGTGCCGCCGACACCGGCCCGACCGCCCCCGGCTTCGCGTCGCCGCGCGCCGGATGTCCCGGCAGGAACGGCGCCAGATGTGCTCTGACGCCGATCGGGCCCATGCCGGGGCCGCCGCCGCCATGCGGAATGCAGAAGGTCTTGTGCAGGTTGAGATGGCTGACATCGGCGCCGTAGTCGCCGGGCCGCGACAGCCCGACCTGCGCGTTCAAATTGGCGCCGTCGAGATAGACCTGTCCGCCATGGCCGTGCACGATGTCGCAGATCTCGCTTATGTGCTCCTCGAACACGCCATGGGTGGAGGGATAGGTGATCATGACGGCGGCGAGATCTTTGGAGTGTTTTTCGGCCTTGGCGCGGAGATCATCGACGTCGACATCGCCTCTGATATCGCAGGCGACCACCACGACCTCCATGCCGGCCATATGAGCGGAGGCCGGATTGGTGCCATGGGCGGAGGAGGGGATCAGGCACACTTTGCGATGCGGCTCGCCGCGCGCCGAATGATAGCCGCGGATCGCGAGTAGCCCGGCATATTCGCCCTGCGCGCCGGAATTCGGCTGCAGCGAGATCGCATCATAGCCTGTGATGTCGCACAGCCACTTTTCAAGCCGCGCAAACAGCGCGTGATACCCTTTGGCCTGTTCGCGCGGCGCGAACGGGTGGAGCGCGCCGAATTCGGGCCAGGTCAGCGGGATCATCTCGCTGGTGGCGTTGAGCTTCATGGTGCAGGAGCCGAGCGGGATCATCGCGCGGTCGAGCGCGAGGTCGCGGTCTGAAAGCTTGCGCATGTAGCGCAACAGCTCGGTCTCCGAGCGATGGGCGTGAAACACAGGATGGGCGAGGAACGCGCTCGTGCGCTTCGGCTCTGGCGGCAGCGCATCGCGCGCGCCGGCTTCAATATCCGCGTAGGCAAACTTGCCGCCGAACGCCCGCCACACCGCTTCCACGATTTCGGGTGTCGTGGTTTCGTCCAGCGCAATCCCGAGCGTGCCCTGACCGATCCGCAGATTGATTTTCTCGGTCAGCGCGCGGGCGACGATCTCGCTTTGCCTGGGACCCGCGTCCACCGTCACCGTGTCGAAAAACGCCTCGTTCCGCGGTGCAAAGCCGAGCCTGCGTAATCCGGCCGCCAGCACGGCCGTGCGGCGATGCACCTTGCGGGCGATATGGGTCAGTCCCTCCGGACCATGATAGACCGCATACATCGAGGCGATGACGGCCAAAAGCACCTGCGCGGTGCAGATGTTGGAGGTCGCCTTCTCGCGGCGGATATGCTGCTCGCGGGTCTGCAGCGCCAGCCGATAGGCCGGCTGTCCCCGCGAATCGATCGACAGCCCGACGATGCGGCCGGGCAGCGAGCGCTTCAGTGCGTCGCGCACCGCCATGTAGGCGGCGTGCGGTCCGCCATATCCCATCGGCACCCCAAAGCGTTGCGCCGAGCCGATCGCGATATCCGCCCCCAATTCGCCGGGCGACGCCAGAAGCGTCAGCGCCAGCAGGTCGGCGGCGACAATCGCAAGCGCGCCTTTTGCCTGCAGGGCGGCGATGGCCGGACGCAGGTCGCGCAGCGCGCCCGAAGTGCCCGGATATTGCAGCAGGCCGCCGAACACCTCGGCTTTGTCGAGATCGCTTGAGGGGTCGCCAATGACAAGATTCCAGCCCAGCGGCTCGGCGCGGGTGCGCAGCACCGCCAACGTCTGTGGATGCACCTCGCGGTCAACGAAGAACGATTTTGTCTTTGCCTGCGCGACGCGCTCGGCCAGCGCCATCGCCTCCGCGGCTGCGGTGGCCTCATCAAGCAGCGAGGCGTTGGCGACATCGAGCCCGCTGAGATCGCAGATCATGGTTTGGAAGTTAAATAGAGCTTCCAGCCGGCCCTGGCTGATCTCCGGCTGGTACGGCGTATAGGCCGTGTACCACGCCGGATTTTCCAGGATATTGCGCTGGATTACCGCCGGCAGGATGGTCCCGGAATAGCCTTGGCCGATCAGCGAGGTGAAGACCTGGTTCTGTGACGCCAGCTCGCGCATATGCGCGACCGCCTCGGTCTCGCTCAAGGCCGCGCCGAAATCCAGTGGCGCTTTTTGCCGGATCGACGAGGGCAGCGTTTCGCCCATCAACTCGGCGAGGTTCTTCGCGCCCACGGTCTCCAGCATCGCGGCGACGTCGCACGGCGAGGGGCCGATATGGCGGCGGACGAAGCTGGTCGCGGCCTCGTCGATGGATTTACGGTGCGCGGTCATGGGTTGTTCCTCTATTGCTCGTCATGCCCCGCACACCGGGTCTCGCCTTCGGCGAGCGGCGCCTCCAGTACGCTGGGAGGTCAGCGATTGAGTCGAAAGACCGCGGCGTACTGGGTCGCCCGGTCAAGCCGGGCGATAACGGCGAGTGTGTGGTGGCAAATTGCTTCATTCGTTCACGCGGTGTGCTTCTTGTAGGCGGCCTCATCCATCAGGCCGCCGAGTTCGCTTTTGTCTGCGATCTTCATCTTGAAAAACCAGGCCTTGCCGGCGGCGTCGGAATTGACCAGCGCCGGTTCGGCGACGAGCGCCTCGTTGACCTCAAGCACGTCGCCCGAGATCGGCGCGTAGACGTCGGAAGCCGCCTTGACGGATTCGACCACGGCCGCGGCGTCCGCCTTCTTCAGGCTGCGGCCGACCTTCGGCAGTTCGACGAACACGACATCGCCAAGCTGCGACTGCGCATAATCGGTGACGCCGATGGTGGCGACATCGCCCTCGATGCGGAGCCATTCGTGATCCGATGTGTACAGCGTGGTCATGAAAGATCCTTCAGCGTTTATAGGTATTGGCAACGAACGGCATGGCAGCGACCCGCAGCGGCAGGCGCTGGCCGCGCAGTTCGGCGAACACCAATCCGCCGGGCGCAGGCGATGCGGGGAGGGCAGATAGCCCATCGCCACCGGCGCGCTGACGCTGGGGCCAAAGCCGCCCGAGGTGACCGCGCCGATCTGCTCGCAGGAAGCCGCATCTGCAAATAGCGGCGCGCCTTCGCGCACGGGGGCGCGGCCTTCCGGCCGCAAGCCGACCCGGCGGCGCGGCGCGCCGGTCTCAAGCTGCGACAGGATCAAATCCGCGCCGGGAAAACCGCCGGCACGCGCGCCGCCACGGCGGCGGCTCTTTTGAATCGACCATTCCAGCGCGCCCTCGACCGGCGTCGTGGTGCCGTCGATGTCGTGGCCGTAAAGACAAAGCCCGGCCTCGAGCCGCAGGCTGTCGCGGGCGCCGAGGCCAATCGGCAGCACGTCGCTATTTGCCAGCAGGGTTTTTGCAACCGCTTCCGCCTGTTCGGCCGGAACCGAAATCTCAAACCCGTCCTCGCCGGTATAGCCCGAGCGCGAAACGAAGCAGTCAATGCCGTCGACGCGGTGCGGGCCGGCGTCCATGAAGCGCATCAAGGGGGCGTCCGCACAAAGTCTTGCCAGCACCGATTCCGCTTTCGGCCCCTGCAACGCGATCAGCGCCCGATCGGCCAACGGTTCGACCACGCAAGCGTCCGACAGGCCGGAGCGCAGATGCGCCTCATCCTCGGCCTTGCAGGCGGCATTGACCACCAGAAACAGGTGGCTGCCGAAATTGGCCACCATCAGGTCGTCGAGAATGCCGCCGTCGCCATTGGTGAACTGCGCGTAGCGCTGCCGGCCGGCCGGGACGGCAAGAATGTCCTGCGGCACCAGCCGTTCCAGCGCCAGCGCCGCATCCTCGACCTTGCCGGATCTGGGGCGCAGCGCGATCTGGCCCATATGGGAGACGTCGAACAGACCGGCCGCCTGGCGGGTATGCAGGTGCTCCCGAAGCACGCCGGCCGCGAATTGCACCGGCATGTCATAGCCCGCGAACGGCACCATCTTGCCGCCGCAGGCGGCATGCACCGCGTGCAAAGGGGTGCGTTTCAGCGGGGTGGTGTCGTCGCGCGCAAGCATCACGGGGCCCTCGCGGTCTTGCGGGGATCATTCCCCGAAAACCCGTCGAAGCCCCATCTGTCGCTGTGCCTGAGAGTATTATCCCGTCGGCGGACGCGTCCGGGCCAAAACCCTTCGGCGTCTCTTTCCAGATGCTAGCAAGTCACGCGGTCCGTTTGCCTGAGAGTTTCCGGGGCGGTTGCTCCTTCGGCGCCGGCGCTGTGGCCGATCTCTCCCGACGTGACTATTTCTTTACAGATAGGACAAAAACACAGGGGCGCCAGGGCTGTCAACGCGGCTGCGAGAAGTATCCAACGAGTTCTTGTGCTGCTGCAGCAAGTTCCTGATCCGCTGCACACTTTCTGGACAGCGTGAGCACCCCCGTTTAAAAGCGTTGCGCCGGTGAAGGGGCCGTTTGCGGCGAATCCCCGGCTTTTTGCGATTGGACCAAAATGAGCGGCGTTAACGAAATCAGGTCGGCATTTCTGAACTTCTTCAAGGCCAACGGCCACGAGATCGTGCCGTCGTCGCCGCTGGTGCCGCGTAACGATCCGACCCTGATGTTCACCAATGCCGGCATGGTGCAGTTCAAGAACGTCTTTACCGGCGTCGAGAAGCGGGCTTACGCGCGCGCCACCACCTCGCAGAAATGCGTCCGCGCCGGCGGCAAGCACAACGATCTCGACAATGTCGGCTACACCGCGCGGCATCACACCTTCTTCGAGATGCTCGGCAATTTTTCGTTCGGCGATTACTTCAAGGATCGCGCCATCGAGCTCGCCTGGAATCTGGTGACCAGGGAATTCGGCCTGCCCAAGGACAAGCTCACCGCGACGGTTTATATCGACGATGACGAGGCGTTCGATCTCTGGAAGAAGATCGCGGGCCTTCCGGAGTCGCGCATCATCCGTATCGCGGGCGCCGACAATTTCTGGCAGATGGGCGACACCGGCCCGTGCGGGCCCTGTTCGGAAATCTTCTACGACCACGGCGACAAGATCTGGGGCGGACCGCCGGGGTCGCCGGAGCAGGACGGCGACCGCTTCATCGAAATCTGGAATCTCGTGTTCATGCAGTTCGAGCAGCTCGAGGGCGGCGCGCGCAATCCGCTGCCGAAACCCTCGATCGATACCGGCGCGGGGCTGGAGCGCGTCGCCGCGGTGTTGCAGGGCAAGCACGACAATTACGACATCGACCTGTTTGTCGCGCTGATCCACGCCATCGCCGAATTGACCGGCGCCGATCCGAAAGGCGAGCAGAAGGCCTCGCTGCGCGTGATCGCCGATCATCTGCGCGCGTCGTCGTTTTTGATCGCCGATGGCGTGCTGCCGTCGAACGAGGGCCGCGGCTATGTGCTGCGCCGGATCATGCGCCGGGCGATGCGCCATGCCCAGCTGCTAGGCGCCAGGGACCCGCTGATGCATCGGCTGGTGTGGGCGCTGGTGCGCGAGATGGGCCAGGCCTATCCCGAACTGGTGCGCGCCGAAAACCTGATCGAGGAAACCTTGCGGCTGGAAGAGACGCGCTTCCGCAAGACGCTGGAACGCGGCCTGTCGATCCTCGACGAGAAGAGCAGCGGCCTGAAAAAGGGCGACATGTTCGACGGCGACACGGCGTTCACGCTGTACGACACCTATGGCTTTCCGCTCGACCTCACCCAGGATGCGCTGCGCAACCGCGGCATCGGCGTCGACATCGCCTCCTTCACCGATGCGATGGACCGGCAACGCGCGAAGGCGCGCGCGGCATGGGCGGGTTCCGGCGATACCGCGAGCGAAAATGTCTGGTTTCCGCTCCGCGAAAAACTCGGTGCCACCGAATTCCTGGGCTACGAGACCGAGACCGCCGAAGGCGTGGTCGGCGCGCTGGTGAAGGACGGTAACGAGGTCGATAGCCTCAAGGCCGGCGAAGCCGGCGCCATCGTCCTGAACCAGACGCCGTTCTATGCGGAGTCGGGCGGGCAGGTCGGCGACACCGGGATGATGACCGGCGACGGCGTGCGCTTCCGTGTCACCGATACCCAAAAGAAGGCCGGCGATCTCTTCGTGCATCTCGGTACCGTGGAACAGGGTACGCTGAAGCCCGGTGCGGCGCTGTTGCTCGAAGTCGATCACGAAAGACGCTCCTCGATCCGCGCCCACCACTCGGCGACGCATATCCTGCATGAGGCGCTGCGGCAGGTGCTCGGCGAACATATCGCGCAGCGCGGCTCGCTGGTGGCGCCGGACCGGCTGCGCTTCGATTTCGTGCATCCGAAGCCGATTACGCCGGACGAGCTCGCCCGCATCGAAGACATCGCCAACGACGTGGTGCTGGAGAATGACGAGGTCACGACGCGGCTGATGGGGGTGGACGATGCCCGCGACGCCGGCGCGCGCGCGTTGTTCGGCGAGAAATACGGCGACGAGGTCCGCGTGGTCTCGATGGGCAAGACGGCGCGGGAGCACGGCAGCAACGCGCTCGGCTGGTCGGTGGAATTGTGCGGCGGCACCCATGTGCGCCGTACCGGCGATATCGGACTGATTTCAGTGACCGGCGAAAGCGCGGTCGCTTCGGGCGTGCGCCGCATCGAGGCGTTGACCGGACGCCACGCCCGCAAACACGCCAACGACACCATGGCGCTCGCGAAAACGGCGGCGACGGAACTGCGCACCACGCTCGAGGAGGTGCCGGCGCGGATCGCCTCGCTGATGGAAGAGCGCAAGAAACTGGAGCGCGACCTGTCGGATGCGCGCAAGAAGCTCGCAATGGGCGGCGGCGCACAGGCCTCCAATGGATCGGCGGCGGGCGCCGCCGGCGTCCGCGAGGTTGGCGACGTCAAGCTATTGGCGCGCGCGGTCGAAGGCATCGAGATGAAGGACCTCAAGAGCCTTGCGGACGACGGCAAGAAGCAGCTCGGCTCCGGCGTGGTCGCCATCGTCGGCGTCACCGGGGACGGCAAGGCCGGCGTGGTCGTCGGCGTCACCAGCGATCTGACCTCGCGCTACAACGCGGTCGATCTGGCGCGCGTCGCCTCGGTCGTGCTCGGCGGTAAGGGCGGCGGCGGCCGGCCCGATATGGCGCAGGCCGGCGGGCCCGATGGCGCCAAGGCAGGTGCCGCGCTGTCGGCAATCGAAAAAGCGATGGCGGGCGCCTAGCCGCCGGTTCGCCATTCCCGGAGTTCGTTGCGTGAGCCCCTTGAGGAAGGTCAATTCCAGAGGCCGCGCCAAGGCTATATTTACAAAGCTATATTCTCTCATTCCCTTGATTCGAGGCTGGTATCAGGGGGTACCTTGAGCACGTGCGAACTTCTTTAATCGGGATATGAACGTTGGCGATCCTTTCGCGCAAACGGCGGCTGAGCGACCCGGACGTGCGGGATCGCTTGTTTGAACTGCTCGAACACGATCATCTGCCTTACTCGGTCGGCTCGCGCTTCGTTCGGCTGATCATTTCCATCATCATCATCGACGTGCTGGCGATGATCCTGGCGTCGGTCCCCGAATTCGACGCCCGCTTCGGGACGCTGTTCACCATCGTCAAGGTCGGCGCGGTGGTGGCGTTCGCGCTGGAATACGCGGCCCGGCTCTGGAGCGTGGTCGGCCACTCGCCGCGCAAATTGTCGCCGGCGCAGGACCGGCTCGAATATGCGTTCTCCAGCCTCGGCATCATCGACCTCCTGGCATTTCTGCCGGCGTCGATCGCGCTGATTGCCGGCAACCGCTCGACGCTGGCGCTGCTCGGCGTATTGCCGTTCTTCAAACTGGTGCGCTATTCGCCGGCGATGCGCTCGCTGTTGTCGGCGCTGCATGCCGAGCGGCGAACGCTGGTCGGCTGCCTCGTGATCCTGGCGGGGGCGGTGCTGTTGTTCGCCTCGCTGCTCTACGCCATCGAGCGCGACGTGCAGCCCGACAAGTTCGGCACCATTCCCGACGCGATGTGGTGGGCGATCGTGACGCTCGGCACCGTCGGCTATGGCGACGTCGTTCCGGTCACGCCGCTCGGCAAGCTGGTGTCGGTGTTCACCATCATCGGCGGCTTGACCATGATTGCGCTGCCGGTGGCGATCATTTCCACCGCCTTTGCCGACGAGATAAGGCGGCGCGATTTCGTGGTGACCTGGGGCATGCTGGCGCGGGTGCCGCTGTTCTCGCAACTCAGCGCCACGGAAATCGCCGACATCATGCGGCTGTTGCGGGCGCAGACCATCGAAGCGGGCGAGGTGCTGGTGCGCCGCGGCGATGCCGCATCCTCGATGTATTTCATCACCGCGGGCGAAGTCGAAATCGAATTGCCGCACCAGCGCGTCCGGCTCTCGGACGGCACGTTTTTCGGAGAAATCGCGCTTTTGCACCGGACCAAGCGCAGCGGCACGGTGACGGCAACCCGCAAGACCAGGCTGTTGGTGCTCGATGCCCAGGATTTCCATGCGCTGATCGAACGCATGCCGGCGCTCGCCGCCCATGTTCACAAGACCGCGAAGGCCCGGCTTGCCGATAGCGCGCAGGCGCACCGGGGCGATCTTGCCGCCGGTGAAATCGCGCAAGCCGCCGAAGTGGATAGCGAACACGAGGACATCTGGCGTTAGCGCCGGATCGACGCGCTATTTCGGATCCAGAAACGGGGCAACCACTTCCCGCGTTTCCTTGCTCGGTACCACCGGCACGATCTCAAACGTCATGCCAAAGCCCCGGCAGTTCAGGATCCATTCCTGCAACAGCCGCGCATCGTCGCATTCCATCAATTGGAAGCAGCGGTCGAAATTGGGCTCGATCCAGCTTCCGACGTAAGTCAGCCCTTCCGGGAATTTGATCCCGGAATCGCGCACGCGCTGGTAGACCGGGATCGGGTCGCGGTCCTTGAAGCGCTCGATCACCATGAACAGCATGAGCAGCCTCGTCGATGGGTGTTGCTTACCCCTTGCGAAGGAATACGTAGTCGGCGGAGTAGGGCGCACTGCGGAAAGTGCCGGCCTTGTCGCAGGCGCCGTCGGGTTTTCCGCCTTGCTTGCAATGACGGTTTAGCCAATTCTTCCCATTGGCGGGCGGTTATGCCGCCATCGCCTTGGTCAGGTTTTCCGCGACCTTGTCGAGGAAGCCGCTGGTGGACAGCCAGCGCTGGTCGGCCCCGACCAACAGCGCGAGGTCCTTGGTCATGAAGCCGGCCTCGACGGTATCGACGCAGACCTTCTCCAGCGTCAGCGCGAACTTGGCCAGCGCCTCGTTGTTGTCGAGCTTGGCGCGATGCGACAGCCCGCGGGTCCAGGCGAAGATCGAGGCGATCGAGTTGGTCGAGGTCTCCTTGCCCTTCTGGTGCTCGCGGTAATGCCGCGTCACCGTGCCGTGGGCGGCCTCGGCTTCGACCGTCTTGCCGTCCGGCGTCATCAGCACCGAGGTCATCAGGCCGAGCGAACCGTAGCCCTGCGCGATGGTGTCGGACTGCACGTCGCCGTCGTAGTTCTTGCAGGCCCAGACGTAGCCGCCCGACCATTTCATCGCGGCGGCGACCATGTCGTCGATCAGCCGATGCTCGTAGGTGATCTTCTTGGCGTCGAACTGCGCCTTGAATTCCTTGTCGAAAATATCCTGGAAGATGTCCTTGAAACGCCCGTCATAGACCTTGAGGATGGTGTTCTTGGTCGACAGATAGACCGAATAGCCCTTGGACAGGCCCTGGTTGAACGAGGCGCGGGCGAAATCGGCGATGGAATCGTCGAGATTATACATCGCGAGCGCCACGCCGGCGCTCGGGGATTTGTAGACTTCGCGCTCGATCACCTTGCCGTCCTCGCCGACGAACTTCATCGTCAGCGTGCCCTTGCCGGGAAACATGAAGTCGGTGGCGCGGTACTGGTCGCCGAAGGCATGACGGCCGATGATGATCGGCTTGGTCCAGCCCGGCACCAGCCGTGGCACGTTCTTGCAGATGATGGGTTCGCGGAACACCACGCCGCCGAGGATGTTGCGGATGGTGCCGTTCGGCGATTTCCACATTTCCTTCAGCCCGAATTCCTTCACCCGGGCCTCGTCGGGGGTGATGGTGGCGCATTTGACGCCGACGCCGACCTTCTTGATGGCGTTGGCGGCATCCACCGTGACCTGGTCGTTGGTCTTGTCGCGGTATTCCATCCCGAGGTCGAAATACATCAGGTTGATATCGAGGAACGGGTTGATCAGCTTGTCCTTGATGTATTGCCAGATGATCCGGGTCATCTCGTCGCCATCGAGTTCGACGACGGGGTTGGTCACCTTGATTTTTGCCATGGGGAAGAGGGCCTTTTGGAAATAGCGCGTTTCGGGACGGGTGGGGTGAGATATCCGCGCTATAGCACTGCGGGCGCGCTGGCGAAAGCCAAGGCGCTATGCACTTTCAGCCGATCTTTTAGCTCAGAGCCTCGGTTCTGGGTTGACCAGAACCGAGGCTCTATTGCTTCGTTTTGACGTGTCTTCTTCAGGCGAACCGGTACCCACTTTGCTCGAAAACGCTAGAACGCCGCCTGCGTCGCCGTGCCCGCTACCACGTACCAGGTGACGAACAGCCCGCAGATCAGGGCGCCCGGCAGGCTGGAGCCGGTCCGCCGCCAGGTGAAGGTCGCGATCACGGCGCATATCCCAAGCAGCGGTACGAACTGGATGGCGACGATGGTGGAAAGCGGCACGAAGCCGGGATCGGGCAGCGGGTTAAACAGTGTCCCCGACAGCCAGAGCGTGCCGTATTGCAGGACCAGGAGCACGATGAAGCCAAGCGTCAGTGCCAGGATATTGGTGAGGTAGAGCGCGCCGCGCCCCGCCGCCATGGTGGAGAAGTTCCGGTGCAGCACGTGCAGCGCGATCACGAAAAACGCCGTGACCGGCAACAGATAGATCAGGAAGATCAGGAACTGCTTTGCGCTCATCAGCTTGAGCGCGACGATCCAGAACCGGAAATCGATCTTGAAGGCGAGATCGGCCAGCCACAGCGCGGCATAGCCGACAATGACAGTCACGAGCGCGATCAGGATTGACGGCCCGATGATACCGGTGCGGCTGGCGCGTTTGGGCGCGAATGGCATCAGCGCCAGCGTGATCAGCCCGTTGATGACGGCCCAGACCACGATCTGGTTGGTTATGCCCTGGGGCAGGAAGGCCTGCGGTTTGACAAACGTGCCCGCCAGCGCGAACGCCGGATAGTAGGTCAGCATGGGAATGAAGGCGGACAGCAGGAAGGCCACCGTCCAGCGCCGGCCGGAGGCTGCGGCGGCAGCCGGCATCTTGCCGTCGGCGACTTCAGGCAATCTCAGGAGGGAAAACGCCGGCGCTTCGAGCAGGCCGTCGAAAACCCCGAGCAGCAACGCGACAAAACCGATCAGCGCGATCAGCGTGCCGATCTCCTTGCGAAACCAGATCTGATCGTCCGCAGGCAACGGCGTGCCGCCCTGCAGCGTTTTGGAGAACCAGTCGAGGCTGTAGCCGATCGCCTGACGCGAAATATGCTCGTCCGGATGAGTGATCGCCGGCGTATAGAGTACCCTTGCTGTACCTTGCGCGATGTCGCCGTAGACCTTGCCGGGTTCGACTGCGCCTTGCGTGCCGAACACGGCCCAAAGTTTCGGGCTCTGGGTGACGTCGCGCGCCCGCTCGACCCCCCACATCAGGTTGGAGAATTCCTCGTATTGCGCGAACACCAAGGCGACGTTGCGCGGCCAGCCCGGCGTGCCGTCGGCGGCGAACGGTTTTCCCGTGGACGAGCCCTCCAGCACCATCGATTTGTAGTCGTTCGGCATCGCGGCCGCCGCTGCAAGCACGGTCCAGCCGCCCATTGAGTGGCCCTCAAGCCCGACATTGTTCTTGTCGACCATGTCGAGGCTGCGCAGATGCGCCAGCCCATCGGGGCCGCCAAAGCCGTTGGCGAAGGCCGGCGGATCGCTGTAACCGTGGCCGGTCTGGTCGAGCGCCAGCACGACGTAACCGCGGCGGGCAAATTCGATGGCAAAGCCATCCTGGGTCTCGCGCGAATTGATGTAGCCGTGAACCGCCAGAATGCCGGGGGCTGGGGTCTGCTTGGTCGCGTTCGGCGGGACATAGAGCAGGGCGCTCATGGTGTTACCCTTGGCACCCTTGAAGCGGACATCCTCGATCCGGATGCCGCCAGCGGTCTGCGTCAGATAGGCCAGCACGCCGCCGGCCAGAATCAGAACCAATCCGGCAATCGCCAGTAACCATCTGCCCATGGAAGCCTCCCCGTGCCCGGGCCGTTGAATCGGCTTTCGGGTTCGTTTTGTTTGTGATTGATACCGTAACCGAAAGGCGAACGCGCGCAAGCAATCCATTACGGTGCGTCCATTCGGGTTTTGGCGGAAACTCAGGAAGCATCCCTAACCCGATTATTTTGCTTGAGAAATGTCGCCGGACAGGCAATCGGAATAGGCGCCGGCGACAAGGCGTTGGATCGAGTTCTTCGGAACTTGATTCAAGACCCCAGACGTTGAACCAGAAAAGTGAAGTGAGATGTCCGGTTCGGGCACCGACAAGACCAAATCCGGCATCGAGCTCGACGGCCCTGTGGTGATCCTGGTCGAGCCGCAGCTCGGCGAGAACATCGGCATGACGGCGCGCGCGATGGGCAATTTCGCGCTCTCACGGCTGCGTATCGTCAATCCCCGCGACGGCTGGCCGAATATCAGCGCCCAGCGCGCCGCTGCCGGGGCCGACCATATTCTGGATCGTGTCGAGCTGTTCGATACGGTGGAGCAGGCGGTCGCCGACTGCGCGCTGTTGTTCGCCACCACCGCCCGCGCCCACGACCAGGCCAAGCCGGTGGTGGCGCCGGAAATCGCCGCGCGCGAAATGGCTGGCCGGATCGTGGCCGGTGGCACAGTCGGCATCCTGTTCGGCCGTGAGCGCTACGGGCTGCAGAATGAAGAGGTGGCGCTCGCCAACCGCGTCATCACCTTTCCGGTCAATCCCGGCTTTGCCTCGCTCAATTTGGCGCAGGCGGTGCTGCTGATCGGCTACGAGTGGTTCAAGCTTTCGACCGCTGGCGCCTTGCCGTTTGCGATGCCCGAACGCTCCGAGCCTGCCTCGCAGCACCAGATGCAGGCGTTCTTCGAAAATCTGGTTCGCGAGCTCGACCGGGTCGAATTCCTGCGGCCCGCGGAGAAGCGCGAGACCATGCTGGTCAATCTGCGCAACATCTTCACCCGCATGGATCCGAGCAAGCAGGACATGCACACCCTGCACGGCGTGGTGATGGCGATCGCCGAGGGACGCAAGGGCCCGGCCAAGGGCGGGGTACTCGACGGCGAACAGGCGACGAGACTCCGCGCGCTGCTTGCCGAGCACGGGCAGGGCGCTCTGCCTTCGGAAAGCGGCACGCTGCGCGGGTTGGCGCGGCTATTGCGGCGAAATCCGACGGATGCCGAGCGCATCCTGTGGCAGGCGCTGACCACCGATCGCCGCTTCGCCGGCCAGTTCAAGCGCCAGACGCCGGTCGGCCGGCACATTCCGGATTTTGTCTCCTTCGTGCATCGGATGGCGATCGAATTGATCAATCCTGACGAGACTGATGTGATCGGCCGCGACCGCGCCGCGCGGCAGGCCTGGCTGGAGGCGCGGGGTTATCGGGTCATCACCATGGGTGTGGCTGATGTTGAGGGCGATCTGGCCAAGGAGCTCGACCGGCTGGAGTCCGGCCTGTTGGAGCGGCGTTAGGTCGTATTTGTCGTCATTGCGAGGAGCGAAGCGACGAAGCAATCCAAGCTATCTTCCGCGGAAAGGATTCTGGATTGCTTCGCGGAGCCTGTCATCGGGCGCGCATTCGCGCGACCCGTTGGCTCGCAATGACGGCCTCAAACAAGCTTTTGCGGCTGCCGGCGCGCCCGTTTCAAACCACCATCAGCTGCGCCGGCGCGGCGGCTGCGCGTTTCGGCTTTTTCAGCTTTGCAGGCGGAAACAGCGAGCCCGCGGCACGTCCCGCGGTGTCGGCGACGTCCGGATCGCGCGTCACCATGGCGGCGACGATGGCGCCGTCGATCAGAAGCGCGAGCTGGTGGGCAAGAACTTGCGGCTCCGCGGCGCCCATTTCGCCGGCGAGATTTTCGATGTGCGCGAGAACGACCCTCTTGTGCCGCAGCGCGATGTTGCGAAACTGCTTCTGATCCTTGTCGTGTTCGGCCACCGCATTGATGAACGGGCAACCGTAGAAGCGTTCCTCGCCGAACCAGCTCTTCAGCGCGGGAAAGATCCGCGCCAGTTTGGTTTGCGGATCGCCGCCGCCCGCCTCGATGGCCGCGATGAACCATTCGCGCCACTGCTTGCCTTCGCTCTCGAGCACCGCGTGCACCAGATTGGTCTTCGAGCCGAACAACTTGTAGAGCGTGGTCTTCGCCGTGCCGGCTTCGTCGATGATGGCGTCGATGCCGGTGGCGTTGATGCCGTTCTTGCAGAACAAATGCGTCGCCGCGTTGAGCAGGCGCCCGCGCGCGGATTCATCGTCGCCTGCGGCTGATGCCGCCGCGGTCGATTTCTTCTTCGCCGCTGATTTGCCCATGCGCTGCAGTTAATCGGACCGCAGTGAAATCATCAAGTCGCATCTTCATCTGCCCAAAATAATCGCGCCGAAGCGGCTTTTGCATCGCGATTGGGCAATGCGCGGCTGATCAATTCGAGGGCAGGGCACGCTAACAGCTTTCAGGACTTCGCGTTTTTTGCGGCACGGCGTCTGGCACGGATCGTGCAGGAAACAGACCGTTCGGTATCCTATCCCCTAGGGAGAAAACCAATGACCGCGGTCGCTCAAAAAACAGTACTGACAGGCTGCCTTGCCCCCATCGACAAAAAGGGGCTGGAGCAGCTCATCGAGAACGGCAAGGCCAATCCGAAGGTCATCAAGACCTTGAAATGCAAGACGGTGGCCGAAGGCAAGTTCCGTCACGCCAACTACATCCGCAACCTGCCGCCCTACATCGTCGACGAACCGCCGGGCCTGTTGGGCGACGATACCGCGCCCAATCCATCGGAAGCCTCGCTGGCCGCGCTGGGCTCATGCCTTGCGGTCGGGCTGCATGCCAACGCGGTGCATCGCGGCTGGATCGTCAACAAGCTCGAACTGCAGCTCGAAGGCGATCTCAACATCACGGCGGTGTGGGGCACTGGCGACGTCAGCGAAAAGCCGGTCGGCTTCACCGATGTGCGGGTCAAGGTCGACATGGAGTGCGAGGGCGTCCCGCAGAGCGAGATCGACGCGCTGATGACTCATGTCAAGAAATGGTCGCCGGTTGCCAACACCTTCACGCGGCCGGTCAACCTCGAGGTCAGCGCCTAGGCGCGTGCGCTCGTTGCGATCGTTTCCCAACAGCTCGGTTCGGAGAATCCGATGAGTTCAATGGCCGCATCGCGTTTATCGGTCGTCGAAGACCGCGATCTTCAGCCGGCGTCGATCGCCGATGCGGTCGCTGCTATCGCGCGCAAAGACCTGGCGCCTCTTGCTGCTGACATCGACAGCGGCAAGGTTTATCCCGCCGAGCTGCTGCGGCGTTTCGGCGATGCCGGAGCCTGGGGCAGCCATCGCCCGAATCCAAAGAATGGCGCGGCCGATCTGCGCTGCGCCATTCAGTCGATGGCTGCGATTGGCGAAGTCTGCGGTGCCACCGCTTTCATGGCCTGGTGCCAGAACACGCTCGCGTGGTACGCGATGAATTCTGGCAATCCGGCGCTGGCGGGGTTCACCGATGACGTCGCGGCGGGCAGGATTCTCGGCGGCACCGGTCTATCCAATCCGATGAAGAGCTTCTTCGGAATCGAGAAGCTGAAATTGAAGGGCCGCAAGGTCGAGGGCGGTTACGTCGTGCGCGGCGCGCTGCCTTGGGTGTCGAACCTCGGTCCGGATCATTTCTTCGGTACGATCTTCGAAATCGAGGACCAGCCCGGCGGGATCGTCATGTTCCTCGCCGATTGTTCCGATCCCGCGATCACGCTGCAGCCGTGCAAGCCGTTCCTCGCCATGGACGGCACCGGCACCTATGGGGTCCAATTCCGCGACGTCTTCGTATCCAACGATCTGATCCTGGCCGAGCCCGCCGGTCCGTTCGTGAAGAAAATCCGCTCCGGCTTCATCCTGCTGCAGGCCGGCATGGCGATCGGCCTGATCCGGGATTGCATCGCGATCATGAATGAAGTCGGCGGCACGCTCGGCCACGTCAACCGCTATTTGCCGCAGCAGCCGGTGGATTTTCAGGATCTGCTTGCAGACCTTGAATCGCAAACCATGGAACTGGCGCGCGACCCGTTCAACGCGGACGACGGTTACTGGCGTCACGTCATAGCCCTTCGCCTGCAAGCCGGCGATGCCAGCGTCGCCGCCGCCCACGCGGCGATGCTGCATTGTGGCGCGCGCGGATATCTCAGCAGCCATCGCGCCCAGCGCAGGCTTCGCGAAGCTTACTTCGTGGCCATCGTAACCCCGGCCACCAAGCAGCTTCGCAAGATGCTCGCGGACGCCTGAGCTTTGCGCGCGAGTTTTGAAGAGGACATCGGATCGACCCTGACTTCTTAACCACAGAAAAGGAGAGGCCTGCCATGACGGACGTTCTGATTTCTGCCGGCGATCTTGCCAACCTCGTATCCAGGGAGCCGTGTGTGATCATCGACACGCGAAATCCGGATGCCTACGGCGCGGGACACATCCCCAACGCCGTGAACGTGCACGAAATCTTCACCTACCTTGCCACCTCTACACCGGAAGGCATGAACGAGCTGAAGACGAAATTCGCCGACGCCTTCGGCAAAGCCGGACTTTCGGGCAAGGAAACCGCTGTCATCTACGAGCAGTCGATGAACTCCGGTTTCGGCCAGTCCTGCCGCGGCTATTACCTCTTGACCATGCTCGGCTATCCCAAGATCAAGGTGCTTCACGGCGGTTTCGACGCCTGGGCAGCCAGCGGCTTGCCAGTCACCAAGGAAGTGCCGAAGCCGGCGCCGGCCTCGTTCTCGATCGTGCCGGAGGCGAGCGACATTCTGATCGACGCCAAAACCATGCTGGCGGCGGTCGGCAAGCCCGGCATCGCGCTGCTGGACGTGCGCGATGTCGATGAGTGGATCGGCGAAAGCTCCTCGCCCTACGGCAAGGATTTCTGTCCGCGCAAGGGGCGTATCCCCGGTGCGGTCTGGCTCGAATGGTACCGCATGATGAAGCCGACGGGAGAGGGGCCGCGCTTCAAGTCCAAGGACGAGATTCTGGCGGAATGCGCGACCGTCGGGATTTCACAGACCACGCCGGTCTACCTCTATTGCTTCAAGGGCGCGCGGGCCTCGAACACGTTCCTCGCGCTCAAGAATGCCGGCGTCAAGGATGTGCGGATGTATTTCGGATCATGGAACGAATGGTCGCGGGATCCTTCGCTGCCGATCGAGGAAGGCCTGCCCACTGAGGCCAAGCTGACCGAAAAAGCGGCATAAAAACTGCATGTTTTTTCACCGCCCGGCCGTGCTGACGCGGCCGGGCGGTGAAGTCGCGGGCGGGCGCGGCGGGTTTGCCTTGGGTCATCTCGTCACCACGTAAAGGAATGGGGCATGTCCACCTTCGACGATCCGTTTGACGCCGACCGCAACCTTTCGCGATCGGGTTGCGTTTGCGGCCAGCATGGCTCCGCCGCCGAGCACGATGCTGCGGCCCTGACGCTGCGTTGCGAACCGGTGCCGTCGGAGGAGAAGCGCTACGAGGGCGTGGTTGCCTCGGCGGTCATGCGCGCGATGTTTCCGAAAGATGCCGCGCGGCGGGCATTTTTGAAATCGGTCGGCGCCTCGACCGCGCTCGCGGCACTCTCGCAATTCTTTCCGCTTCAGACCGCGACCGAGGTTTTCGCCGAAGCCGGCACGCCGGAGAAAAAGGATCTGAAGGTCGGCTTCATTCCGATCACCTGCGCGACGCCGATCATCATGGCGGCACCGCTTGGCTTCTATGCCAAATACGGCCTCAACGTCGAGGTCGTCAAGACCGCCGGCTGGGCTGTGATCCGCGACAAGACACTGAACAAGGAATACGACGCCGCCCATATGCTGGCGCCAATGCCGATTGCGATCTCGCTCGGGCTTGGCGCCAACGCGATTTCCTTCACCGTGCCGGCGATCGAGAACATCAACGGCCAGGGCATTACGCTTGCCGTCAAGCACAAGGACAAGCGCGATCCGAAGGACTGGAAGGGCATGAAATTCGCCATTCCGTTCGACTATTCGATGCACAATTACCTGCTGCGGTATTATCTCGCCGAGCACGGCCTCGATCCCGACACCGATGTGCAGCTTCGCTCGGTGCCGCCGCCGGAGATGGTCGCCAATCTGCGCGCCGACAATATCGACGGCTTCCTTGCTCCCGACAATATCTGCCAACGCGCGATCTATGACGGCGTCGGCTTCATGCACATGCTGTCCAAGGAAATCTGGGACGGCCATCCCTGCTGCAGTTTTGCCGCGAGCCGAGAGTTCATCACGACATCGCCCAACAGTTTTGCGGCGCTGACGCGGGCAATCGTCGATGCCACCGCCTACGCTTCAAAGGCGGAGAACCGCAAGCAGATCGCGGAAGCGATCGCGCCGGCGAATTACATCAATGCGCCCGTCACCGTGCTGGAGCAGGTTCTCACCGGCACCTATGCCGACGGACTGGGCGGTGTGAAAACCGATGCCAAGCGCGTCGACTTCGATCCGTTCCCCTGGCAATCCTTCGCGGTTTGGATGCTGACCCAGATGAAGCGCTGGGGCCAGATCAAGGGCGACGTGGATTACAAACAGGTGGCCGAACAGGTCTATCTCGCCACCGATACCCGCAAGGTCATGACTGAGATGGGGCTGGCGCCGCCGGCGACCTCCTACAAGTCGTTTTCGGTGATGGGCAAGACCTTCGATCCGGCCACGCCCGACGATTATCTCGCCAGCTTCAAGATCAGGAAGGCATCGTGAGGCTGACGCCGCGGACACATTCTCATCCGTCGTCCCCGGCGAAAGCCGGGACCCATAACCACCGGCCTTGGTTGATGAAGAAGGTCTCTGCCACTGTGCCAAACGGGACGTCACGGCGTATGGGTCCCGGTTTTCGCCGGGACGACCGACGGGGGAGCGCTGCGTGATGACCACCTCACTCCGTTTTCGCGCGGCGATCGTATCGGTCGTGCTGTTCCTTGCCTTCGTCGCCATCTGGCATATCGCCACGCGCGGCACCGGCGCCGTCGGCAATATGAGCCCGGAATACGCCAAGCTGATGGGACTGACGGCGACGCAGGGCAAATCGGCGATGCCGGGCCCGCTCGATGTCGGTGCGAAATTGTGGGAGCACCTGAAGCGGCCGTTCTATGACAACGGGCCGAACGACAAGGGCCTCGGCATCCAGCTCGGCTATTCGATCGCCCGCGTCGGGCTCGGCTATTTGCTCGCCGTCGTCGTCGCGATCCCGCTCGGCTTTTTGATCGGGATGTCGCCCTTGATCAACCGGGCGCTGGACCCGTTCATCCAGATCCTCAAACCGATCTCGCCGCTGGCCTGGATGCCGCTCGCGCTCTACACCATCAAGGATTCCGGGCTGTCGGCGATTTTCGTGATCTTCATCTGCTCGGTATGGCCGATGCTGCTCAACACCGCCTTCGGCGTCGCCGCCGTGCGCAAGGAATGGATCAACGTCGCGCGCACGCTGGAGGTCGGCACCGTCAGGCGCGCCTTCACCGTGATCCTGCCTGCGGCGGCGCCGACCATCCTGACGGGCATGCGGATCTCGATCGGGATTGCCTGGCTCGTGATCGTCGCCGCCGAAATGCTGGTCGGCGGCACCGGCATCGGCTATTTCGTCTGGAACGAGTGGAACAATCTGTCGATCACCAACGTCATCATCGCCATTCTGCTGATCGGGCTCGTCGGCATGCTGCTCGATCAGATCCTTGCGCGGTTCACGCGCATGGTCACGTTCCCGGAGTGATGCCTTGTTGAATTGCCTGAGCATCGCGACAACTTCACCTCTCCCCGCGCGCGGGGAGAGGTCGGATGGCGCGCGCCAGCGCGCGATCCGGGTGAGGGGGACTCTCCACGAGTGGAGTGCCTGGAGAGAGCCCCTCACCCCAACCCTCTCCCCGCAAGCGGGGCGAGGGGGCGCGCCGGCTTCGCGGAGCCATTTCGCATGAGTTCGGAGAAATTCATTTCCATCGAGGGCATCGCCAAGCGTTACCCCGGCGCCGATGGCGGCGAGATTGCGGTGTTCGAAAATTTATGGCTGTCGATGGGACGCGGCGAATTCGGCTGCGTGATCGGCCACTCCGGCTGCGGCAAGACCACGGTGCTGAACATTCTCGCCGGCCTCGATGAGCCCAGCGAAGGCACGGTGATCGTCGACGGACAGGCGATCGAGGGCACCAGCCTCGATCGCGCCGTGATTTTCCAGAGCCATGCGCTGTTGCCGTGGCGCACCGTGCTCGGCAATGTCGCTTATGCCGTGACCTCGAAATGGCGCAGTTGGGACCGCGCCAAGGTCAAGGCGCACGCGCAGAAATTCATCGATCTGGTGGGCTTGACCGGCGCCGAGCACAAGCGGCCGTCGGAGCTCTCGGGCGGCATGAAGCAGCGCGTCGGCATCGCGCGCGCGCTCTCGATCACGCCGAAGATCATGCTGATGGACGAGCCGTTCTCGGCGCTCGACGCGCTGACACGCGGCACGCTGCAAGATGAGGTGCGCCGCATATGTCTGGAGACAGGGCAGACCGCCTTCATGATCACCCACGACGTCGATGAGGCGATCTATCTTGCCGACAAGATTTTCCTGATGACCAACGGCCCCGGCGCGGTGCTGGCCGAGATCGTGGAAAATCCGCTGCCAAAGGACCGCGGCCGAACCGATTTGCACCGGCATCCCCTTTACTACGCGGTGCGCAACCACATCGTCGATTTCCTGGTCAGCCGCAGCAAGACTTTTGCCGCCGACGTGCCCGACCACGATCCGCGGGACGTGCCGGCGGTAAGAATCGGAAAACCCGAATTGGTGATCGCGTCGGTGTCCGATCTCGCGCATGAAGCATCAAAACAGACGTCATGGCCGGGCCTGTCCCGGCCATCCACGTCTTCTTAGATTGACCATAAGGACGTGGATGCCCGCGACAAGCGCGGGCATGACGAGTGAAGGGAGACGAGACATGAAACGATCCGACCTCACCGAAAAGCTGCTCGACATCAAGCGCGAGAAGGGCTGGAGCTGGAAACACATCTGCGAAAAGATCGGCGGCTATTCCGAAGTGCTGATCGTCGGTGCCATCCTCGGCCAGATGAAATTGACAAAACCGCAGGCCGCCAATGCCGGCGAGCTGTTCGGGCTGTCCAAATCCGAGATCGCAATGCTCAACGAGGTGCCGATGCGCGGCGTGGGCACACCGATGCCGCCGACCGATCCGCTGATCTATCGGTTCTACGAACTGGTGATGGTCAACGGCCCGGCCTGGAAGGCGCTGATCGAGGAGGAATATGGCGACGGCATCATGTCCGCGATCGATTTCGACATGGTGATGGAGCGCTTGCCCAATCCCAAGGGCGACCGGGTCAAGATCACGATGTCGGGAAAATTCCTGCCGTACAAATATTACGGCGCCAGCGGCAACGTGCCGGAGTATGGGTTCAAGGAGGGGTGAGAAATCGCCGTCGTTCCGGGGCGCGAGCGCAAGCGAGCGAACCCGGAACCTCGAGATTCCGGGTTCGTGCTTTGCACGCCCCGGAATGACGCTGCGCGTCACGTCCCCGCCTTTACCTGCGCGATGGCCTGCGCCATCAGCTCGGTCATCTGGGTGCCGATCTGTGCTTCCGTGACGGATACGCCCTTGGCGGCAAGATCGCCCATTACCTTGCGGACCACGTCGGCATCGCCGCCTTCTCCGAATTCGGCTGCGACGATTGTCTTGGCGTAGGCACTGGCGGCATCGCCGGTCAATCCGAGCTTTGCCGCGGCCCACAAGCCGAGCAGCCGGTTGCGGCGCGCCTCGGCCTTGAACTTCTGTTCTTCATCAATGGCGAACTTCTTCTCGAAACCTTCCTCGCGCTTGTCGAATGTGGTCATTTCAAAGGTTCCGATCCCTGTCCCGAAATGGTGACGGCGGCCTCGTTGCGGCAGCCTTCCTGCGCGCTTAGATAACTGGGGCGAATGGTTAAAACAACAGGCCCGAAGCCGCAGCCGGCACGGTAAAACTAGGCTCCGGGGGGACCGGATCGATTGTACTCGGTAGGCCAATCAGATAGGTTGGATTCCAGGCCCGGTTCACGTTCTGTTTCCCGTTCCTGGCCTTCACGGCAGCTCCGTCGTGGGTCGCAATCCCTAGGTCATCCGGAGCACACCAAATTCATGGATTTCAACAACACACGGTACATCCCAATGAGCCGTCGACGCCGCATTTATGAAGGCAAGGCCAAGGTGCTTTATGAAGGACCTGAGCCGGGTACCCTGATCCAGCACTTCAAGGACGATGCGACCGCGTTCAATGCCAAGAAACACCAGGTGATCGAGGGCAAGGGCGTCCTCAACAACCGGATTTCGGAGTACCTGTTTCAGCATCTCAACGACATCGGGGTGCCGACACACTTCATCCGCCGCCTCAACATGCGCGAACAGTTGATTCGCGAGGTCGAGATCGTGCCGCTGGAGGTGGTGGTGCGGAATGTGGCGGCGGGATCGCTGTCGCAGCGGCTCGGAATCGAGGAAGGTACCCAGCTGCCGCGCTCGATCATCGAATTCTACTACAAGAACGACCAGCTCAACGATCCCATGGTGTCCGAGGAGCATATCACCGCGTTCGGCTGGGCGACGCCGCAGGAGATCGACGACATCATGGCGCTGGCGATCCGCGTCAACGACTTCCTCACTGGCTTGTTTTTGGGCATCGGCATCCGCCTGGTCGATTTCAAGATGGAATGCGGTCGCCTGTTCGAGAACGAGATGATGCGGATCATCGTCGCCGACGAAATCTCCCCTGATTCGTGCCGGCTATGGGATATCAAGTCGAACGAGAAGCTCGACAAGGACCGTTTCCGCCGGGATCTCGGTGGCCTCCTGGAGGCCTATACCGAAGTGGCAAAACGGTTGGGCATCCTGATGGAGAACGAACGGCCCGCCGGTTCCGGTCCGGTGCTGGTGAAGAGTTAGACGGTTGCCGTCATGCTGAGGTGCGAGCCCTTTGGGCGAGCCTCGAAGGATGCGGATGTGAAACATAATGTCGCCTTTGAGGTTCGGGCGAGCCTGTCATCGGACCGGCGAAGCCGGACCCGTTGGCCCTCGCACCTCAGGGTGACGTTCTGAATACTGGGCCAGGAATATGAAAGCGCGCGTCACCGTTACCCTCAAATCCGGCATCCTCGATCCCCAGGGCAAGGCCATCGAAGGCGCGCTGAAATCGCTCGGCGTCGATGGCGTCGCCAGCGTGCGACAGGGCAAGGTGTTCGACATCGAGCTCGCCGGCTCCGACAAGGCCAAGGCCGAGGCGGCGCTGAAGGACGCCGCCGACAAGCTGTTGGCGAACACGGTGATCGAGAATTACCGGGTTGAGGTCCTGAGCTAGGTTATGGCTGAAATATCCAATCAACAGATTTATGATCTGCTGCTTGAAATCTCGCGCGGTGTTATGGAACTTGACGCGTCAATTGACGAGCTTCTGTTCGATATGAAAGCCTTCAATCGAGAATTCTGGGTCGGCAGACAGCTCTTGATCCAGCAGGCTTGTCCGAAATGAAATCCGCCGTTCTCGTCTTTCCCGGCATCAATCGCGAGCGTGACATGGGGCGCGCGCTGCGGCTGGCCTCCGGTCATGAACCGGCGATGGTCTGGCATGCCGAGGCCTCGCTGCCCAAGGGGACCGATCTCGTCGTGGTCCCCGGCGGCTTCTCCTATGGCGATTACTTGCGCTGCGGGGCGATCGCCGCACGCGCGCCTGTTATGGACGCGGTACGCGCGTTTGCGGTGGACGGCGGTCTGGTGCTCGGCGTCTGCAACGGTTTTCAGATCCTCTGCGAGGCAGGGCTATTGCCCGGCGTGCTCATGCGCAATGCGCGGCTGAAGTTCATTTGTCACGATGTGCATCTACGGGTCGAACGCTCCGACACGCCGTTCACGCGCGGCTATAACGCCGGGCAGGTCATTCGCGTGCCGATCGCCCATGGCGAGGGCAATTACGAGGCGGACGAAGAAACCTTGAAGCAGCTCGAGGGCGAGGGGCGGGTGCTCTATCGCTACTGCTCGGCCGAGGGCACAGTCGACGAGGCCTCGAACATCAACGGTGCCGCGCATTCGATTGCCGGCATCGTCAACGCGCGCGGCAACGTGCTCGGCATGATGCCGCATCCGGAAAACCACGTCGAAGACATCATGGGCTGCACCGACGGCCGCGGCCTGTTCGCGGGGCTGGTGGCGCATCTGGAACGCGCGGCCTGACAACCCAAAAACAGCCGGCTTATCTGGAGTCGACGGCCGCGCCGGCTGTCGTCTTCCGCTTCACCCGCTTGATGGTGCCGGAGAACGTGAACACCGTGCGTTCGCCGGCCCTCAGTTGGCCCCGCAGGAAAATCAGCGAACCGCCGGCGCGGGTAATTTCACCTGACCCCTCGACCAGTTCCCCTTCGTGCGCGGCATCGAGGAATTCGCAGGCAAATGCCACCGTCACTCCTGGCCCCTGCAGCACCGGCCCGGCGATTGCGAACAGGCAGTAGTCGGCGAATGACATGAAGCAGCCGCCGTGCACGTTGCTGGCGCCATTGAGATGCTTCTTTGCCACCCGGAACGCGCAGCGGATGCGGCCGTCGTCCTCCATCCGGTGGTAAAACGGCCCGTTATGGGTCTCGAAATTGTCGCGACTCCAGGTCCGCCAGCCGGCGAACTCGCCTGAGGTTTCGATGTGCAGATCGGGGCGGTTGAGGAATGCGGATTTGGTCAGGTCGTGCACGCGATTGGGCCTTCATTTGAGCTGTTCAGCCCTTAAATCCGATCCGCACCCGATGTGCAAACCTTCGGGCTACTACGTTCCCCCGCAAACCTATGGACAGTGGGAAATTGCGCCCTAAAAGGCCTTTTCCCGCTGATCCGATCTCCCTAATAAGGGAGCCTAATCGCTTCAAGAGCCTCATGAACCAGCCGCAGATCACCCCCGAACTTGTGGCCAGCCATGGGCTGAAGCCGGACGAATATGAGCGCATCCTCAAGCTGATCGGCCGGGTGCCGAGCTTCACCGAACTGGGGATCTTCTCGGCGATGTGGAACGAGCATTGCTCGTACAAATCCTCGCGGCTGCATCTTAGGGGCCTGCCGACCAAAGCGCCCTGGGTGATCCAGGGGCCTGGCGAGAACGCCGGCGTCATCGACATCGGCGACGGCCAGGCGGTGGTGTTCAAGATGGAGAGCCACAACCATCCGAGCTACATCGAGCCCTATCAGGGCGCGACCACCGGCGTCGGCGGCATTTTGCGCGATGTGTTCACGATGGGCGCGCGGCCGATCGCTTGCCTGAACGCGCTCTCCTTCGGTGCGCCGGAGCATCCCAAAACGCGTCATCTGGTGTCCGGCGTCGTCGCCGGCGTCGGCGGCTACGGCAATTCGTTCGGGGTTCCGACCGTCGGCGGGCAGGTGCGTTTCCATACCCGCTATGACGGCAACATCCTGGTCAATGCGATGGCGGTCGGCCTCGCCGAAACCACCAAGATCTTCTACGCGGCGGCCTCCGGCGTGAACATGCCGATCGTTTATCTCGGCTCCAAGACCGGCCGCGACGGCATTCACGGCGCCTCGATGGCATCGGCCGAATTCGACGATGATTCCGCCGAGAAACGCCCGACCGTGCAGGTCGGCGATCCCTTCGCCGAAAAACTGCTGCTGGAAGCCTGTCTCGAGATCATGGAAGCCGATTGCGTGATCGCGATCCAGGACATGGGCGCGGCGGGCCTGACCTGCTCGGCGGTGGAGATGGGCGCCAAGGGCGATCTCGGCGTCGATCTCGATCTCGACGCGGTGCCGACCCGCGAAACCGGCATGAGCGCCTACGAGATGATGCTGTCGGAAAGCCAGGAGCGCATGCTCATGGTGCTCAAGCCCGAGAAGGAAAAAGAGGCCGAGGCGATTTTCCGCAAATGGGGACTGGATTTCGCCGTGGTCGGCTACACCACGCCGAGCAAGCGCTTTGTGGTGAAGCATGGCGGCGACGTCATGGCCGATTTGCCGATCAAGGAATTGGGCGATGAAGCGCCGCTGTACGACCGGCCGCATGTGCCATCGCCGCCGCTGCCGGTGATCCACGCACGCGAGGTCGAGGCGCCGATTGGAATTTCGGCCGCGCTGGAAAAACTGATCGCGACGCCGGAGCTTTGCTCGAAGCGCTGGGTCTGGGAGCAATACGACCACGTCATTTTGGGCAATACGGTGCAGCGCCCCGGCGGCGACGCCGCGGTGGTGCGGGTGCAGGACGGACCGAAGGGATTGGCGCTGACGGTGGATGTCACGCCGCGCTATTGCGAGGCCGATCCTTATCAGGGCGGCATGCAGGCGGTGGCCGAGGCCTGGCGCAATATCACCGCCGTCGGCGGCAGGCCGCTTGCCATCACCGACAATCTCAACTTCGGCAATCCGGAGCGGCCCGAAATCATGGGCCAGTTCGTCGGCTGCCTGAAGGGCATTTCCGAAGCCTGCCGTGCGCTCGACTTCCCGGTCGTGTCCGGCAATGTCTCGCTCTACAACGAGACCAACGGCCGCGGCATCCTGCCCACGCCTTCGATCGGCGGCGTCGGGCTGCTGGATGATTTCACCAAATCCGCGACGCTTGCGTTCAAGGCCGAGGGCGAGGCGATCCTTCTGGTCGGCGAAACCCATGGCTGGCTCGGCCAGTCGGTTTACCTGCGCGACATCTGCGGCCGCGAAGACGGCGCACCACCGCCGGTCGATCTCGCCGCCGAGAAGCGCAACGGCGACGTGGTGCGCGGCATGATCCACGCCGGCACCGCAACCGCAGCGCATGACGTCTCCGATGGCGGGCTGTTGATCGCTCTCGCCGAAATGGCGATCGCGAGCGGGATCGGCGCGCAGCTATTGGCGGCTCCGGCATCGATCGTGTCGCACGCCTACTGGTTCGGCGAAGATCAGGCGCGTTACATCGTAACGGTGCGGGCGGAAGAGGCCGGCCGCGTGCTGGCGAAGATGAAGGGCGCCGGCGTGCCCTGCGTCCGCATCGGCACGTCAGGCGGGGATACGATCGCGATCGCGGGCGAGGCGCCGGTTTCGATCGCCTCGATCAAGGCCGGCTTCGAGGGCTGGTTCCCGGCCTATATGAACGGCAGCGCGGCCTAACGGGCAGCGGTCACAGTACCTTTGACGCGCCGGGAATTTGCCGCAACGCTCGCGTCAAGGCCCAGCTGAACGCGACCGTCAGCACGAAGCCGACCGCGGCTTTCACGACCGCCGGTAGATCGTAGTCGAAAAGCCAGTATTGCAGCCAAAGCACGATCGGGTAGTGCACCAGAAACATGCCGTAGGCGTCCGCCTGCATCGGATCGAGGATGCTCCAGCCCGACCGTTTGAACCTCAGGAAATACGCGAGAATCGTGAACAGGATGGCCGCGCTGAAGGCAACGAAGAACAGGCCGTAGCTCGCCTCATACCAGGCTGGCAAATGGACGGGATTGCCCAGTATTTCGCGCTTGATGGCGATCAGCCCCCACAGCAGGCAATACGGAACGAGCGTCGCGACGGCCCAGCCCCAGCCGCTCCTTGCCAGCCGTCCCTCCGCGCCGAGCAGGCCGCGATCGAAATTCGCGGCACCGACGCCTGCTCCGATGAAGAAATAGGCCGCATAAAGGAGCACGCGGCTGGCCTGCACGGAGAACGGCCCGAATTCGAACCAATGGCCCGCTCCGTAATAGACCCGTGCCGGAATATAGACGACGGCGGTGACCGCCAGCACGAACAAATAGAAGTCGGCCGGCCGCTCGTAGCCGCGCAGCGACAGGCGGTTGACCGGATCGAGCAGCCTATGGGAGAGCCGATACAGCAGGCTCGCCGTAAGGTCGAACGCCAGCAGCACCCAGACAAACCAGATCGGGCCGCTCGGCCAGGGGCCGACGGTGATGGTCTTCCACCAGAACGCGGCGAAGCCGGTGTCGGGCTGCTGGCGTAGCGCGATGGCGTAATAGGCAATCGGTATGATTGTGAACGCGGCGATCACGAAGGGCAGACCAAGCCGGAGCAAGCGGTCGCGAAGAAAGATCTGCGACGCCTTGTGAACAAGGCTTGGCCAGACGAACAGCCCGGAGAGAAAAAAGAACATCGCCATGAAGAAGCTGTCGGTGGCGAGAACGATGCAGTCGAAACCGATCCACGACTTGGGATCGGTATGACCGAAATAAGTATAGGGGATCACCGCATGGTGAATGAGGACCACCAGCGTCAGGAAGGTGCGGGTACGGTCGATCGAGAAATTGCGCGCTCTGGCCTTTGGCGCCGCGCGAACCTCCGCAGGTGCCACAGAGTGAGAAATCGTCGTCATGCGCGCGCCCCGGCAGGGTGATGGTGTGATGTTGCCGCCCGGAACCGGATTCAGCAAGGCCCAATAGTGACGCGATATCCCCGCCAAATGTGATCCATTCAATCCGGCTTTACGGGAACGGCCGGATTCCCCGATCGTTGACAAGGTGGATTAACATCGGAGTCCATCATGCGACATAGACTGCGGTCTGCCAGGCGACAATCCAAACCTACCGGGCCCTTTGCGAAGGAGTGGCCAATAAAATAGACGGGTTCGGCAAGCTACCGGCGGCGATCGGACGCCGCCCGTCCTTGCTCCCCATCGGAACCAGTTCCGTCGTCCGAAGTTGATTAAAGCGATATTGATGGCGCCGCCGATGCAGCGGTAGCTGGAGGACTGGCAATGACAATTCTGAAGTGGGCGCTGATCTTTTTTCTGGTGTCGGTCGTCGCCGGCGTTCTCGGCTTCACCGGCATATCGGCGGCGTCAGCCGATATCGCCCGTTTCCTGTTCTATGTCTTCGTCGTGATCTTCCTGGTCTTGCTGATCCTCGGGCTGACGATCTTTCGGGTGTAGCCCTCAGACCAGCCCTTTCCGACATTGCGAGTCAACGGGTCGCGCAAATGCGAGCCCGGTGACAGGCTCCGCGAAGTGATCCAGCCTGCCTTCGTGGCACGGGATTGCTTCGCTCGCGCTCGCAATGACTTTAAGCCACTTCCTCGATCTTCACCTTGTCGGGATAGAACGCCAGGTGGCCAGAAATCTCCGCCATCGCCGGGAAGGGTGTTTCATAAGTCCAGATCGCATTTTCCAGCTTCTTGCCGCCGGCGTTGATGCTGAAATAACTTGCGTCCCCCTTGTAGGGACAGTGTGTCACCCGATCGGTGCGCGCCAACAGCGTCATATCGGCGTCGTCGCGTGGCACATATTGCACGGCCGGGTAGCTCGCCTCCTTCAGCGTCAGGGCGTGGGTGGTGTCGGCGATGACGACGCCATCGGCGGAGACGCGAATGCGCTTGGGGTTTGCCGTAATCGTGATCGGGTGGTCGGGACCGGGGAGTTTCATGGTCAGCCCTTTTTTTGGTCAGCCCGTTGTGATCGCAGGATCCCGTACGGGCGGCTTTGCAAGGATTGGCACTGGAATATAGTGCGACAGAGCGTGACGTAGAAGGGTGTCCACGCTAAGTTTGGGCAAACCCGCGGGCCAGACGCCGGCCGCGATTCGAACTGCCGGATTGGAGACATATTGGGATGCCAATGGACGCCCGCGATATCGAATCGATGATCAAGGCGGCTATCCCCGACGCCGAGGTGACGATCCGGGATCTCGCCGGCGACGGCGACCACTACGCCGCAACCGTGATCTCGGAGTTGTTTCGCGGCAAATCCCGGGTCCAGCAGCACCAGATCGTCTATCAATCCCTGCAGGGGCAGATGGGCGGCGTACTGCACGCGCTGGCGCTGCAGACCGGGGTGCCGGAGGGCTAGTCAAGTCCGGCGGGGGCAGGGGACGCCATGGTGGTGGACAATGAACGCGGCGCACTGTTTCGCCCGATCGTGCCGAACCAGCATAGCCGCGTCACCTACGCCGAACTGTTTTTCGACCTGGTGTTCGTTTTCGCGGTCACACAAATTTCCCACACCTTGCTCGGCCGCTTCACGCCCTTGGGCGCGTTGCAGACGACACTGCTGTTCCTCGCCGTCTGGTGGGTCTGGGTCTATACCTCGTGGATTACCAACTGGCTCAATCCCGAACGCACGCCGGTCCGGGTGCTGCTGTTTTTGCTGATGCTGGGCGGGCTGGTGCTTTCGACCTCGATTCCAAAGGCCTTTGAATCCCGGGGACTGTGGTTTGCGGTCGCCTACGCCGCGATGCAGGTCGGCAAGACCGTGTTCTTGTGGGTATCAACGCCGCCCAATCGGACCTTGGCGCGGATGAACGCGGTCCGTATCACGGCTTGGCTGTCGGTATCGGCCGTCTTCTGGATCGCGGGCGGCTTTGCGCAAGGCCATTGGCGGCTGGCCCTTTGGGCGGTGGCGTTGGCCATCGAATATATCTCGCCGGCGGTCCGGTTCTGGATCCCGAAATACGGCGCCTCTGCGGTGGCGGACTGGGTCGTCGAAGGCGGCCACATGGCCGAGCGCTGCGCCGGCTTCATCATCATCGCGCTCGGCGAATCCATTGTCGTGACCGGCGCGACCTTTGCCGATCTGGCCTGGACCACGGAAACCGTCACCGCGTTTGCCTCGGCCTTCATCAGTACGATTGCGATGTGGTGGATCTATTTTCACAAGGGTGCCGAAGCCGGCTCCGAGCAAATTTCAAGATCCAGCGAGCCGGGCCGCCTGGCAAGGCTGGCCTACACCTATCTGCATATGCCGATCGTGGCCGGCATCATTCTCTCGGCGGTCGCCGACGAACTGGTGCTGACCCATCCGGCCGACCACTCCGATCTCAAGACCGTGCTGAGCGCGATCGGCGGGCCATTGTTGTTTCTGGTCGGAACCATCCTGTTCAAGCACACCATCAGGGGCTTTCTTCAGCTCTCCCATGGCGTCGGCATCATTGCGCTCGCAATCCTCGCCTGGTTCGCAAGCGCGCGGTCGCCGCTGATGCTGTCGCTCATAACCACCGCGATTATGGTCATTGTCGCGGCGTGGGAATCGATCTCGCTGCGATCCGGCGCGGCCGAACCGCGATCCGAAAGGTCTCAGTCCGAAGCCACCAGCGCGTGAACCGAGAACATGGCGGCGGCATCGGTCCAGGATTCGCGCGGCGTCCAGCCGGAGCCGCGCGCCAGCGCCGAGAAGCGCTCGAGGCTGTATTTGTAGCTGCTCTCGGTGTGGATGCTTTCGCCGGCGCGGAAGGAGAAGCTGTGGCCGAGCACGCGCACGGTCTGCGCCTTGCGGCTGATCAGGTGCATTTCGATGCGGTGACGGTCGCGATTGTAGATCGCGCGATGGGTAAAGGCGCCGGTGTCGAAATTGCCGCCCAGTTCGCGGTTGATGCGTTTGAGTACGTTGAGATTGAAGCGCGCGGTGACGCCGGCCTTGTCGTTGTAGGCGTCGTAGAGCACACGCTCGTCTTTTTCCAGATCGACGCCGATCACCATCTGCGCGTCCGTTCCCAGAATTTCGCGGGCGCTGCGCAGGAACGCACAGGCCTCGTGCGGCTCGAAATTGCCAAGCGTCGATCCCGGAAAGAACCCGACCTTCGGCACGTCAGCGATTTGCTCGGGCAGGGCAAACGGCGCGGTGAAGTCCGCGATCACCGGATAGACGTCGAGGGCGGGGAAATCCTTGCGCAGCGCGTCGGCCTGGGCCTTGAGGAAATCGCCGGAAATATCGACCGGAACGTAGGCGCCGAAGGCGCATTCGTTCAATAGCAGCCGGACCTTGGTGGTGGCGCCGGCGCCGAATTCCACCAGCGCTGCGCCGTTCGGCAGGTTCGCCGATATCGCGCCGCCGCGATCGCGCAAAATCGAAAGCTCGGTGCGGGTCGGGTAGTATTCCGGCAGCAATGTGATCTGTTCGAACAGCTCCGAACCTGCGGCGTCATAGAAATACTTCGGCGACAGCCGTTTCGGATGCTGCGACAGATCATCCAGCACGTCGCCGGCAAACGCCGAGGTCTGTTCGTCGAAGCGATACGCTTTAGCCAAAGCGGGGGCGTGCACATTCATGACACTCTCCTGAACGCGCTTTCCGGCGCGCTTGAATTCGAAAAAATCAAGTGGCGTAGTCGGCGAGGCGCAGTCCCGTGAATTGCCAGCGATGATGCGGATAAAAGAAGTTGCGATAGGTAATACGGCTGTGGCCATCCGGAGTTGCCAGCGAGGAGCCGCGCAGCACCAGTTGGTTGACCATGAACTTGCCATTGTACTCGCCGAGGGCACCCTCGATCGCCCGGTAGCCGGGGTAGGGCGAGTAGGCGCTGCGGGTCCATTGCCAGACGATCCCGAAGGCGTCGTTGAGATGTCCGGCGCGGGCGGCAACTTCCCATTCCATTTCAGTCGGCAGGTGCTTGCCACTCCAGCGCGCGAACGCGTCCGCCTCGTAATAGCTGACATGGCAGACCGGCGCTGAGGGATCGACCGTCTGCAGGCCGGCCAGGGTCATGACTTGCCATTCGCCTGATATCTGGCGCCAATAGCCGGGGGACTGCCATTGCTCGTCGGTGGCGGCCGCAAAACCGTCCATCAGCCACAGCGTCGGCGTGGTGTAGCCGTCGTCTTCCATGAAGGCGAGCCACTCGGCATTGGTGACGAGGTTGCGCGCCAGGCCAACCGGGCCGACCAGCGCGCGGTGCGCGGGCTTTTCGTTGTCGAAATGAAAGGTGTCGGCGGCGTGCCCGATGGTATGAATGCCCTCGTTGAGGGTGACCCATTCCTCAACGTACCGGCCTCGTCGCCGCTGCAGGTTGCCGCGGGGAATTTCCACTCGATATCGTAAGCCGGAACAATCGGGTTTTGCGCAAAAGCGTGCAGGATGTCGGTCAGCATCAATTCCTGATGCTGCTGCTCATGATTAAGGCCGACTTCGACCAGCGGCGCGATCGCCCGCAGCGCATCCTCTTTGGCTTCATGAAAGAATTTCACGACTGCGGCGTCGACATGCCGCCGGTAGGCGGTGATTTCGTCCGCGCCGGGCCGGGTCAGATGGCCGCGCTGATGACGGGCGTGCCGCGGGCCGGCGCTCACATAATAGGAGTTGAACAGAAAAGCGTAATCGGGGTGAAAGGGCTGGTAGCCATCGCAGTGTTCGCAGAGCAGGAATTGCTCGAAAAACCAGGTGGTATGGGCGCGGTGCCATTTCGCCGGACTCGCGTCCGGCATCGACTGGATCAGCTGATCCTCAGGCGAAAGCGGGGCGGCGCGGCGCTCGGTCTCGTTCCGGACGGTGAGATAGGCCTCCACCAAATCCTGGGCGAGGCTTCCGGAATCGGAGAATAATGACGGGCAAGGGGCGGCAAACGTGGCCGCAGCGGATGCTGGTTTCGTCACGAGTGTCTCCGGTTGGGGAGAGAACGTTGCTCTGGCCGACGGGTTCCCCAAGAATAGTCTGTCCTAGATAGGGGCTCCCGTCCGGGAAAAAAGCCTCCCTGAGATACGATCAAGGCTATGAAGACGGTGCTCGCCGGCTATGGCCCGGTCTGGGGATATTCTGGCGGAAAAGCCCATGCATGCCAGCTCCTCGCCATTTTACTTTGGATGCACAACGGTTTGGGGTACATATATAGGCAGTGTCGGGTTTAACGGGCTGATGGCCGCCCGAAAGGTTGTGCCGCAAAAGGACGCAAATATGAGCATCGAGCAATTCATTGACAATGAAGTGAAGTCGAACGACGTCGTGCTGTTCATGAAGGGGACGCCGCAGTTTCCGCAGTGCGGTTTTTCCGGGCAGGTGGTGCAGATCCTCGATCACGTCGGGGTCGGCTATAAGGGCCTCAACGTTCTGGAATCCGCCGACCTGCGCGACGGCATCAAGACCTATTCCAACTGGCCGACCATTCCGCAGCTTTACGTCAAGGGCGAGTTCGTCGGTGGCTGCGACATCATCCGCGAGATGTTCCAGGCCGGCGAGCTGCAGCAGCTGTTTGCCGACAAGGGCGTTACGGTTGCCGCGGCGGCCTCGGCCTGAGCCTCGCCGCGCGCCAGATCGGCACGGCGCGGCTGGAAGTTATCGTCGCCGATATCACGAGCTTGAGCGTTGACGCCATCGTCAACGCCGCAAATACGTCACTGCTTGGCGGCGGCGGCGTCGATGGTGCGATCCATCGCGCGGCTGGACCCGAGCTGCTTGCCGAGTGCCGCACCCTCCGTGGCTGCGAGACCGGCGGTGCCAAAATCACTATGGCCTATCGGCTACCGGCGCGGCATGTGATCCATGCCGTCGGTCCGGTCTGGAACGGCGGAAGCCGGGGCGAGGATCAGGCGCTCGCGTCGTGCTACGCCCGCGCGATCGAATTGTGCCAGGTCAAAGGCCTTGCGTCCGTTGCTTTTCCCGCCATTTCCACCGGCGTCTATCGCTTCCCCGCCGACCGCGCGGCGCGGATCGCGGTCTCGACGATTGTTGACGCGTTGGTTGCGGCGCCGGCGGTAACCCGCATTATCTTCTGCTGCTTTTCGAACGACAGCGCCCGCTTGCATGTGGAGGCGATGGTCGAATACGGCGGCCCTTGTGCCGATTGAGCCGGCGGCTAAACTCTTGGGCCAAAACCGGGGAGGGCGGCATGAATTTGCGTCATGCGTTGCGGTTGCTTGTCTGCGGAGTGTGGCTCGCGATCACGGCAACCCCATCAGCTAGCGAGCCGGGCACCTTCGATCTTCCTCCCGGCGCGCATTTCAACCTGCTCGGACTTGATCGGGTCAGCGACTATCTGCGCGACCAGGTTGCGCAGGGCAAGATTCCCGGCGCGATCCTCCTGATCAAGCAGCACGGCAAGGAGATCTATCATCGAGTCCTTCGGCGTGCGCGACGTCGCGACCCAGTTATCGATGACCGACGATACGATCTTCCGCCTGTTCTCGATGACCAAGCCCATCACCAGCGTCGTGGCGATGATGCTGATCGAGGAAGGCAAGTTCCGACTCGACGACCCCGTCGGCAAATACATTCCTTCCTTTGCCAATGTAAAGGTCGGTGTCGAGCACAAGGCGGAAGACGGCACGCGAACGCTCGAACTGGTGCCGCCGAACCACTCGCCGACCATCTTCGATCTGATGCGCCAGACCTCGGGCATCACTTACGGCTTCTACGGCGACAGCCTTGTCCGCAAGGCCTATGCCGCCGCCAACATCTATGGGGGCGATTTCGACAATGCCGAATTCGTCGAGCGTGTCGCCAAGCTGCCGCTGCACGATCAACCGGGGACGCTATGGCAATACGGCCACTCCACCGACATCCTCGGCCGGATCATGGAATTGGTGACCGGAAAATCCCTGCTTGAGATCGAGCGGGAAAAACTGCTCGATCCGCTCGGCATGAACGCGACCCGCTTTTATGTACCCGATCCGGAAAAAAAGAAGTTGATCGCGCGCCCGATGCCAAACGACAGCGACTTCCGGGTCGGATTCGAAAGCAAGCCGGAGATCGCAATGAAGTGGGAATCCGGCGGTGGAGGGATGGTCTCGACCATGACGGACCTCGCCCGCTTTTCGCAGATGGTGCTCAACGGCGGTGAACTCGATGGCAGGCGATATCTCAGCCCCAAGACGTTCGAATTGATGACATCGGATCATGTCGGCCCCGGTTCGGGGGTACGACGCGACTTTTTCTATTTTCCGGGCGATGGTTTCGGCTTCGGGCTCGGTTTCGGCGTGCGCACCGATCCCGGCAATGCCAGGCCGCCGCCTGCGGGCTCGCTCGGCGAATTGAAATGGGACGGCGCCAGCGGCTGCTATTTCGTGATCGACCGCAAGCAGGACATGTTTTTCGTGTTGCTGGAGCAGACCCCCTCGGAGCGGCAGCGCATTCAGCCGGTGGTAAAGAGGCTGATCTATGAAGCGTTGGAGAACTGAGGGTTTTGTGCGCCGGCGCGCCGCGGCGCTCGCACTGCTGATTGTCGCGATTGTTGCAGGGCGGCCGGTAGCCTGCGGGGCAGAATCTCCGCTTCCCGTTTCGGCAAATCTTTCGCGCGCCAAACTGGAGCGCGTCGGCGACTACATCCGCAACGAGATTGCGACCGGCAAGATTGCTGGCGCCGTCATTCTGGTCCAGCAGCACGGTCATCCCGCCTATTTCGGGAGTTTTGGGGTGCGCGACATCGACAGCAAGCGTCCGATGACCGCGGATACCATCTTTCGGCTGTATTCGATGTCGAAGCCGGTGACGTCGGTCGCTGCGATGATGCTGGTCGAGGACAGAAAGCTCAGGCTTGACGATCCCGTTTCAAAATACATTTCGGACTTTGCCGACGTGAAAGTCGACGTCGAGAGGCGCGATGAAAATGGCAAGCTGGCGCATGTGCTAGAGGCTATCAATCGCCCGATTACGATCGAAGACCTGTTGCGCCACACCTCGGGCATTACGTATGGTTTCTACGGCGACAGCACTGTACGGAAGATCTATCAGAATTCAGACTTGTTCGATGACGATTTCGACAACGCGCTATTTACTGAGCGGCTCGCAAAGCTGCCGCTGGCCGAACAGCCGGGAACATTGTGGGATTACGGCCATTCGACCGACGTCCTCGGCCGCGTCATCGAGGTGGCGTCGGGGCAGTCGCTGTTCGAGTTCGAGAAGCAGCGGCTGCTTGATCCGCTTGGGATGACCGAGACTGCTTTCTACGTCGCGGACCGGGCGCAGCGGCCGCGCATCGCCGAGCCGATGCCCAATGACCGCTTTGATCGTCCGGTAGCCGGAATCAAGGATCCGACATTGCCAAGGCAGTGGGAATCCGGTGGCGCCGGCATGGTCGGGACGATCGGCGACTATGCACGTTTTGTGCAAATGCTGCTGAACGGCGGCATGTTGAATGGCCGTCGCTACCTCAAACCCGAAACCATCGCCCTGATGGCGTCGGACCATATCGGGCCGGAGACAAAAATTGCGCGCGACCAGTTCTATTTTCCGGGCGATACCTCCGGCTTTGGTCTTGGCTTTGCCGTGCGGACGGCGGTGCCTGCGAATACGTCGTGGCCGCTGGGCGAATATCGCTGGGACGGCGTCGCCGGCACTTTCTTTTTTGTCGATCCGCGGGACGACATGTTCACGATTTTCATGGTGCAGGCGCCGTCGCAGAGCGGCCGGATCCAATCGGCATTGAAGACGCTGATTTATCAGGCGCTCGAAAATTGAAGCAATTCTGGAACGTCATTGCTGGCGCAACGGTTGCTGCGGTGCGATCAAATCGCGGATGCGGCTGACGTGCGCATCCAAGGCTGCTATGATCGCCCGAGGGTTCATTGGAAGGGAGCATCGCCATGGATGCCGTGACGCCGAAGGGTTCTCAGAGCGCCGACGCGCATTCGCACCTCGTTCGCCCTGACAACATGGAGTGGCAGAAGACGCGCTTCCCGGGCTGCGAGGCGAAGACGCTGCTGTTCGATCGCGCGACCGGCCTGATGACGGCGCTGATGCGGTTTGCGCCTGGCGCGGTGCTGCCCGACCACGAGCATGTCAACATCGAACAGACCTATGTTCTTGAGGGCCATCTGGTCGACAAGGAAGGCCCGGCGAAGGGCATTGAGGCGAGGGCCGGCGAATTCGTCTGGCGCGAGCCGGGCAGCCGCCACGTCGCATGGTGTCCCGAGGGCGGGCTGATGCTCGCGATCTTCCAGGTCCCCAACAAGTTCTTCGAGGCCGACGGCCGCGTTGTCGATGCCGCAGGCGAGGAATGGGACAAGGCCTGGGGTCATACCGCCAAGGGCTGAGAACGGGCTGAGACGGTTCGGTTTCGGGGCTTGGGGAACCCTGTCTACGCGCCCCGCGCAATCTCGCGCACCAGTTCGACCGTTTCCTCGATCATCTGCTGCGGTGACATCGAGATGGGTGCATGCCCTGATACGGCCGTCCATCATCGCGAGCAGCACGCCGCGACGGCGCAGGTCCGCTACCATCTTCTCGCCGCTGACACCGGCGCCGTCTGGTTTGAAGAAGACCAGGTTGGTTTCGGGCTGCTGCACTTCCATGCCCTTGATTTGCGCCAACCCCCTCGCCAGCGCACGCGCGTTCGCGTGATCCTCCGCCAGCCGGTCGACATGATGGTCCAGCGCGTAGGTGCAGGCGGCTGCGCAAATGCCGGCCTGGCGCATCGAGCCGCCCAGCCGCTGCTTCCAGCGCCAGACCTCGTCGATGAACTCGCGCGAGCCCGCGATCGCAGCGCCGACCGGCGCGCCCAATCCCTTGGAAAAATCGATCCAGGCCGAATCCCATCCCGCCGCCATGTCGCGCGCGGCTATCCCCGTGGCGACGCAGGCGTTCAACAGCCGTGCGCCGTCCATGTGGGTGGCAAGCCCGCTGGATTTTGCGATTTCCACGACCTCATCGAGTGCGGCCTTCTTCCAGATCGTGCCGCCGCCGATATTGGCAGTCTGCTCGACGCTGACCACCGTCTGCGGCGGCTGGTAGCGGGTGCGCGGGTGAATCGCTCTGCGAAACGTGTCCGGCGCAAATTGTCCGTCGGCGCCCGGCAGCGGCATGATCTGGAAGCCGCCGAGCGCCGCATGCGCCCCGCCTTCGCGGGCGATGATGTGCGCGGTCTCATGCGCCAGAATTTCGTCGCCGGGCCGGCAATGCACGAGCGTCGCCGCCACGTTGCACATGGTGCCCGAAGGCATGAACACGGCGGCCTGCTTGCCGAGCAGTTCGGCCACCCGCTCGCACAGCCCGTTCACGGTCGGATCGTCGCCGATCTGTTCGTCGCCGACGTCCGCCCGCGCGATCGCCTCGCGCATTTCAGGCGTCGGGCGGGTCTGGGTATCCGACAACAGGTTGATGCGGACCGGCAGCGCCTTCGGATCGCGCGGGGCAGGGGTGTACATGAAGGGTTCTCTTTCAGCGGATTGGCCATCATACAAAACAAAAAGGCCCCGGCAAAACCGGGGCCTTCGATCTCGGTAAACGCGACCGATAAAATCAGCGCGAATAGAATTCGACGATCAGATGCGGCTCCATCTGCACCGCGAACGGCACGTCGGAGAGGCTGGGGATACGGGCGAATTTCGCCGTCATCTTGGAGTGATCGACTTCGAGGAAGTCCGGCACGTCGCGCTCGGCGAGCTGGCTGGCTTCCAGAACGACCGTGAGCTGCTTTGAGGATTCCTTGACCTCGACCACGTCGCCGACCTTGACCTTGAAGCTCGCGATGTTGACGCGGCGGCCGTTGACCTTGATGTGGCCGTGATTGATGAACTGGCGCGCGGCGAACATGGTGGCCACGAACTTGGCGCGATAGACCACGGTGTCGAGGCGGCGCTCAAGCAGGCCGATCAGGTTTTCACCGCTATCGCCCTTCATCCGGCCGGCTTCGACATAGATGCCGTGAAACTGCCGCTCGCTGATGTTGGCGTAGTAGCCCTTCAGCTTCTGCTTGGCGCGCAACTGCACGCCGAAGTCGGAGAGTTTTCCCTTGCGGCGCTGGCCGTGCTGGCCGGGGCCGTATTCTCTGCGGTTCACGGGGCTCTTCGGGCGGCCCCAGATATTCTGGCCCATACGGCGATCGATCTTGTATTTCGCCTCACTGCGCTTAGTCATCGCGTCCTCTTTTGCATAGCCATCGCGAATGCGATGGCGTTCTGATTTTCAAAAGTTGAGGAAACGCGCCCTCCTGTGCGCCGGGAATTTCCCGGAGCCGACAGGCCCGCCCCTCAAAGCTTAGAAGGGATGGACCACGGGTCGCGAAACGCAACGCGGGCCGAAACCGGCCCGCGAGCAGGCGGTTTCTAGGGAGAAACCGCCGTCCTGTCAATTGAAAGGCGCGGTTTTGGGGGTCTTGGAACCGTCATTCCGGGTTCGATGCTTCGCAACGCCCCGGAATGACGGTTAAGAAGCCGTCAGGTTGCGACCGCCCGGACCGGCTTCGGTTCCGCCTGCTGCCGATTGCCACGCAATTCGGTCGCGATCTCGGTGTTCAGCACCTGTTCCAGCCGGGTCATGGCTTTTGCGACCAGGGCAGCGTCGGTAATCCGGTGATCCCAGCGGATCACCACATCGATGGTCTGGCCGGGCTCCACCACCCCATAACTGAGAATGAACGGCCCGGGGCTCAGCGCGTGAAGCTCGCCCGCCCCATAGGCGGCCACCGAGGTCACCCCGAAGCTGCCACACCAGTTGGCGCGCTGCCGTCCGAAATTCAGCCCGACCAGCCACATCAGCCGGCGCAGCGGCAGCGGCAGCCCGGTCACCCGCAAGATCTTTCTGAAGGCCGGTACCTCTGCGATCGGCGCTTCCTTGGCGTGCCGGATCTGGGCGTCGATCTCGGTCAACGGCAACGCGTCCGCTTCCGGGACCTTTTGCGGCAGCACGCAATCCTGGCCGTCTTCGACGCGCGCGATCGCAACCATCGCGATGCTGCGCGGCAGTTCGTAGAAACTGGGCCACGGCCATTTGGCGTAGAGCGTGCGCAGGATCGGTTCGTCCTTCGCCACCAGCGAGAACGCCTTGACGAAGATCGCCGCCCAGCCGGGCGGCTGCGCCGCGAGCGCGCGGGCCTCCAACAGTTGACGGACATTGAGGGGCCGCGTCAGCGAAACAAAGGGCACGCAGATCGATGCATGCATCAAATCGGCGACAAGACGGCGCGGCATTGAGATATTTCGAACCGTTCCGCGCATCGTTCTACTCAAGTTCCCGCAACAACCGCCGGCAAGTCCAGGCCGCCCCCTGCAGCCCTTCATCTAGCACGAACCGGCCGACCTGACGCCAGATGGTTCTTGCATTTAAGGCGTTGGCAAGGCCTGGGGCCGGTTCTGGCCTACCACATAAATCCTAAGATTTTCAGCGTCTTGCCCCGAAGCTGCGGTTTGCTTCAGCGCTTGATGCCCTCAAAACTCACAGCGATTCCGCGCTGGAACAGCGACCAGTCGAACCCGAGCGCCAGCGCCAGGTAACCCCGACCGATCATCTGATTGGCCTGCTCGGCCGTGCGTGCCACGCCGCCGATCGGGACGCCGCTCTTCAGGATGCCGTCCTCGGCGCGCGCCATCAGCGCCTGCACCTCGGGGTCATCGACTCGGCCGCGCTTGTCGATGCTGGTGGCGAGGTCGCCGGGCCCGATCACCGCGACGTCGATGCCGGGGGTCGCCATGATCTCGTCGATGCGCTCGACCGCTTCGACGTGCTCGATGGTGATCATGCAGATCATGTCGTCGTCCGCGGTCGCCATGTAATCGGGCATCGAGACGCCCCAGCGAAACGGTGCGTGGAACGGGCCCCAGAGCCGTTCGCCGCGCGGCGGATAGCGCACGCTGCGCACTGCCTTTTCGGCATCCGCGCGGCTGCAGATCATCGGAAAATTGATCCCGAGCGCGCCGATGTCCATCGGCGCTTTCGCAAGCCACGGCTCGTTGGCAGCAATCCGCGCCAGCGGCACGCAGGGCGTGCCCGACGTCGCCACGATCATCCCGTGTGCGGAGCCAAGGTCGATCGGGCCGTGCTCGAGATCGACGATGATCCAGTCGAACCCTGATCGGGCCATGATCTGCACGGTCTGAATGCTGGGGATGGTCGCAATCGCACCGAAGGTGGGACGCCGCTCGCGCCATTGCTGGCGGAGGCGGTTGAGTGGCGAGGGCGCGGCGGACGTCAAATCCAAAGCTCCGTTTGATCAGGGTTTTTGGGGAAGGGCGGTCGGTCGAAAGGCTAGCAGCGCGGCGAGTTGGCGAAAAGATCAATGAGCATTCATGCCGGGACACGGCCGCCGAAGAACGGCATCAGCGCCCGGCTCAGCGTGTGCCGCCGTCCCGAGGTGAAAATCATCTCGGCGCCGGCATGATCAGCTTCGGCGCCGGGCTCATGAAGCAAATCCGCAACCCGCCGCGCGATCGCGGGCGCCGGATCGATCCACTCGACCTGCCATGGCGCGAGGGCAATAAGCCGGTCCATCAGCAGGGGATAATGGGTGCAGGCCAGCACGATCGTATCGGTGCGCGCCGGATCGCTTTCGGCGCCGACGAAGCACGGCGCGAGTTCGTCGGATATTTCGAGATCGCTGACCTCGACGCCGCTCAACGCCGCCTCGGCGATCGAAGCGAGTTCCGCCGACCCCACCAGCGTCACTTCGCAGCCTTGCGCGAAATCGCGGATCAGTGCCCTGGTATATTCGCGCTGCACGGTGCCCCGGGTGCCGAGCACGGAGACGCGTTTGGTTTTCGATCTCGCGCAGGCCGGCTTGATCGCCGGCACGGTTCCGACAAAGGGCACCTGGTACTGCTCGCGCAGATGCGCCATCACCAGCGTGGACGCGGTGTTGCAGGCGATCACCACCAGATCGGGGGCCTGGGCGGCGATCAGCTCGCCGATCAGGGGCACCACGCGCGCGACGATCTGGTCCTCGCTGTGGTGGCCGTAGGGGAAGAACGCGTCATCGGCGACATAGACGTAACGCGCGTCGGGCCGTGCGGCCACGATCTCACGCAACACCGTGAGCCCGCCGAGGCCGGAATTGAACACGAGGATCGTCGGAGGTGTTGCCACGAAAGCGATGTTAGCCGATCCGGGGTTACCATTCAGTTGTTATTGCATGCCGGCGCGGTGGCGCGGACCGGGGACGGGAGCCGGCCCGGCGAGATGCCGCCCGGATACAATCATTCGGACCATGGCTTCTTTTCGGCTCCCCCTCCGATTGTATCTTGCGAGCGCCACAATTCTGGCCGAGCCTGACGCGCTTGCGGCATCCGGGAGCGGGGGCGTCCATGTCGAAGAACATCGTCTTGCTGTCGGACGGCACCGGCAACAGTTCGTCGAAGCTTTTCAAGACCAACGTCTGGCGGATGTTTGCGGCGCTCGACCTTGACGATCCCGTCAAGCAGGTCGCCTATTACGACAACGGGGTCGGTACTTCGTCGTTCAAGCTGTTTGCCATTCTGGGCGGCGTGTTCGGCTTCGGCCTGATGCGCAACGTCGTCGACATCTACAGCTTTTGCTGCCGCAATTACAATCCGGGCGATCGAATTTATGGATTCGGCTTTAGCCGCGGCGCGTTTACGATCAGGGTCGTCGCGGGTCTGATCGCGAGTGTCGGTCTGATAAAATACAATGGCGACGAGCGTGAACTGGCAGTGCAGGCGCAAGCCGCCTATCGACAATACCGAAAGCGGTTTCAAACAGAAACCCGCCTGGAAAGGCCGCTTCGCTGGCTGCGCGACCTTTTCGTACCCCCCCTGGACAGCAGCAATCTGGTTGCGGTCGATAAGATCCATTTCCTCGGCGTCTGGGACACGGTGGACGCCTATGGCGGTCCGATCGAGGAAATCACCCGCGCGATCGACTACTGGATCTGGCCGCTGTCGATGCCGGATCGCTTTATGTCCACCAAAATCAATCGAGCCTGCCACGCGCTGTCGCTCGAGGACGAGCGCGAATCTTTCCGTCCTGTATTGTGGGATGAACGCTACGTGCGCGACGCGGACGGAAAACTTCATCCGATGCAGCCGCTGGGCTGGACGCCGGGCATTGATACTGCAAAGTATTGCGCGGCGATCGACCAGATGCGGCTCAGTCAGGTCTGGTTCGTCGGGGTGCACTCCGATATCGGCGGCGGATATCCGCAGGATGGCCTTTCCTGCTTCACCCTGGACTGGATGATCGATCGGGCGATTCCCTACGGCCTCAAACTGCTGCCGCCGATTCACGAGCAATTGATGCTTTCGGCGGACCCTTACGATCGGCTGAACGACTCGCGCCACGGCCTTGCCGGCTATTATCGTTACAAGCCGCGCAATCTCCACGAGCTCTACAACGCGCCGCCTTACAAACTGTCGATCTGGCGCGATACCAAATATCTCGCCAGCATGTTCACCAGGCGAGATGAGCATCAGGAAGATCTGAAAAATCAGTTTGCGTGGGGAACGACGAAAATCGACCTGCCGGACCCGATGATTCACCAGGCCGTATTCGGCCGGGTGTGGACCGGCACCGACGGTTACGCCCCGATCATGCTGCCGGCGAATTATCGGCTGACCGACAAGGCCGGAGATATTCGCGCCCTGATCAACGCCAGTAACGAAACGATCGGTCGGAATCGGGAAAGCGGAGAGTTGATCCGTCTGGACGATGGCGGCCAGATACGAGCCCTCGATCCGTCGCCGTCGAGCCGGCAGCGGGCCGCGGAGGTAGCGGCCAATCCAGATCTGAAGAAGAAATTTCATAAGGTCGATAACGGCGAGCCTCGGTTCTATCGCCAGCAGCATGTCTGGAATTGGGTGTGGTGGCGACGTGTGGTCTATTTTCTGACCGTACTCGCGTCCCTGTTCCTCGCCGCACTGCCGCTGCTTGAAAAGTGGAAGCCAGGCCTTGGGCCGGCCAGTTCGTTCGAATTCATCCGACCGGTATTTTCGGTGGTCGCGCTGTTCGTCCCGTCATTCCTGTCGTTCTGGCTCAACGCATTCAAGAATGCGCCCGGATGGTTCGTGCTCGGCGCCGTCATCGTCGCGATACTGCTGCTGGTCGGCGGCAATGTGCAGCGGAAGATTCGCGATATCATGCGCACAATATGGCGGGATCCCGACGAGCCATGCGCCGAGCCCACCGACGTGATCTACAGGCTGCGCAGTTCGGGACCATATCGCGCCTTCTTTCACGTCCTCAAATACTGGGTATTGCCGTTTGCTTTCGCCGTCCTGCTCTGGCTTGGCATATTTGTTGTCTTGTATTTTGTGCCGGCGCTTGTCAGTCGCGCCATGTTCGGCACGGCCAATGCGCTGGGCTATGTCTGCGATCCAAAGGGGGGCGTTGAGGTCGCGGGAACCGGCACGTCACCGCCATTCCTGACCAGGGATATCTGCACCTCGACCGGCCTTATCGTGAAGAAAGGCACGACCTACCGCGTTGCAATCAAGGTCGGTTCCGCCTGGATCGATGGTTACCGCGAGGGCAAACCGGGCGGTATTCCAACGGATCCGCGCGGCTTCGGATGGAGCAAGACCAAGGCACTGCAATATCTGGGCGTGCCTTATCGCCGTCTGATGTGGTCGAACTGGTTCTCGACGATATTGCGGGTCGGCAGCAAAGGATTTGAGGAGCATCTGCTGCCTTTGAAGGAAGAGAACACGGCCGACGGCTTGATCTATACCGCGACGTTCCGACCGCAAAAAGATGGCGAGGTATTCGTCTTCGTCAATGATTCCGTAGTCGGATTGCCCCGGATCTACAATTACTTTTATCGGTCGAACAACGCAGGCACCGCCACCGTCACGCTGCAGAAGCAGTAACGCGATGCCGGCGGATTGACCGCGGCTCCATCACCCGCGGGCGATCGACCATGGCTCACGCCTCGCCGAACACCCGCCGGAAGATCGTGTCGACATGCTTGAGGTGATAGCCGAGGTCGAACTGCTCGCATATCTCGGCATCGCTGAGATATTTCCTCACCTCGGGGTCCTTCCTCAGGAGCGTCTGGAAGTCGCCTTCGCCGCGCCATACCGGCATCGCGTTGCGCTGCACGAGCTTGTAGGCCTCCTCCCGGCTGGCGCCCTTCTGCGTCAGCGCGATCAGGAGCCGCTGCGAATGAATGAGGCCGCCGAGCCGGTCCATATTCTTCAGCATGTTCGCAGGATAGATCAGGAGCTTGTCGATCAGGCCGGCGAGGCGGTTGAGCGCGAAGTCGAGCGTTACCGTGGCGTCGGGGGCTATCATGCGCTCGGCGGAGGAATGCGAAATGTCGCGCTCATGCCACAGCACGACGTTCTCCATCGCCGGCGTCACATAGGCGCGCACCATGCGTGACAGGCCGGTGAGGTTCTCCGACAGTACCGGGTTGCGCTTGTGCGGCATCGCCGAGGAGCCCTTCTGGCCCTCCGAGAAAAACTCTTCCGCTTCCAGCACCTCGGTGCGCTGCAGATGCCGGATCTCGGTGGCGAGCCTCTCCACGGAGGAAGCGATCACCCCTAGCGTCGCAAAATACATTGCGTGGCGATCGCGCGGGATCACCTGCGTCGAGATCGGCTCGGGCACCAGGCCCATCGCCTTTGCCACGTGTTCCTCCACGCGCGGATCGATCTGCGCGAAGGTGCCGACTGCGCCCGAAATCGCGCAGGTCGCGATCTCCTTGCGGGCGGCGACCAGCCGCTCCCGGGCGCGGGAAAATTCCGCATAGGCGTAAGCGAGCTTCAGCCCGAAGGTGACCGGCTCGGCATGGATGCCGTGGGAGCGCCCGATGGTCGGCGTCATCTTGTGCTCGAAGGCGCGCTTCTTTAGCGCTTTCAGTACCTTGTCGACGTCGTCGATCAGCAGGTCCGCGGCGCGGGTCAGCTGTACGTTGAGGCAGGTGTCGAGCACGTCGGAGGAGGTCATGCCCTGGTGCACGAAGCGCGCCTCGGGGCCGACGATCTCGGCCAGATGGGTGAGGAAGGCGATGACGTCGTGCTTGGTCTCGCGCTCGATCTCGTCGATCCGCGCCACGTCGAAAATGACGTTGCGGGCCTTGGCCCAGACGGTTTTCGCGGCTTCCTTCGGAATCACCCCGAGTTCCGCCAGCGCATCCGCCGCATGCGCCTCGATCTCGAACCAGATCTTGAAGCGCGTCTGCGCCTCCCAGATGGCGGCCATTTCCGGGCGAGTGTAGCGGGAAATCATCGACGACTCGTGACTTATCGGGGTGACGGGGTTACGGCGCGCTTTAGCAGAGCGGCCCCGGTCAGACAAACGCCCGCCGAACGCTCAAACGGGGCCGGCCGGCAACGTCTGTTCGATCACGAAACATTGACTGACAGATATTGAAATCTGTCAGCGGGATATGCTATATGAGTTGCCGACGCCGGGATTGGCGTCCTGGGGTTCGCCGGCTGGAACCGACCCGCGGGCTCCAGACTTGATTGAGGACTCCGCCATGACTATCGAAATTATGTATCTGACCGCACAAATTCAACGCTGGCTCAACGCCCGCGTGGCCCAGCATCTTGCCGCCCAGGCCGAAAGGCTAGCCCGTTAAAGGGGACCGCAATGACACTCCACCGGACGGTGCGCGCATGAACGAGAACGTTGTTCTGACCCCTGAGCGAATTCTGGAGGTTACCGAGGACGTACTGCGCCGCTTCGGGCTGGCGAAAGCCACGGTGGTGGATGTCGCCCGTGCGCTCGATGTCAGCCACGGCAGCGTCTACCGTCATTTTCCGAGCAAGGCTTCGCTGCGCGAAGCGGTGGCGAAGCGCTGGCTCGACCGCGTCAATGCGCCGCTCCAAAAGATCGCGGAAAGTTCGGGGCCTGCGCCCGCCCGGCTGGAGCGCTGGCTGCGCACGATGATCGCGATCAAGCACAAGAAGGTTGCCGATGATCCCGAGATGTTCGAGACCTATCTGACGCTGGCGCAGGAGGCGTGCAAGGTCGTGAAGGCGCATAAGGATGGCCTGGTCGACCAGATCGTGCTGATCCTGTCCGATGGCGTGAAGCAGGGCGCGTTCGAGGTCACCGACCTCAAAGCCTCGGCGCGGTCGCTTTTCGACGCCACCTGCCGCTTTCATCATCCCGCCCATGCCGAGGAATGGCGCGATCCGCAGCTTCCAGCGCGGATCGACGCCTTGCTGGTGCTGTTGCTGCGGGGCCTCGAAGCGCCGCGTAGGCGCTAACTCCTCTCGCCGTGCGCTCCATTTAGATGCAACTATCGCAAGAAATCGGGGTGGCTTATCCTCTGCCCCTGCTGCGATGGCCAAGGGGCGAACCGTGTCGGATGTCTCAGACCGGGAGAAATTCGAATTCGAGCGCGAGAAGTGGCGCTCCGACCTCGCGATGCGAGAACGTGAGGTTGCAGTCAAGGAGCGCGAAGGCGCAAGCTCGAAATGGCGCAGCCCACTGGTGGTGGCCATTCTCGCGGCGACCGCGGCGGCGGCGGGGAATGCCGTCGTGGCTGTGGTGAACGGTGTACAGCAAGTCGCGTTGGAGGACAGCAAGGCTGAGTCCACCCGCATCCTTGAAATGACGAAAACCGGCGATCCGGAAACCGCGGCGCGGAATCTGGATTTTTTACTGCACTCGGGCCTGATCGCGAATCCGGACCGCGTCAAGAAGGTGACCGCATTCCTGGCTAACCGTGCGCCTGGCGCAGGCCCCTCGCTTCCCGCGCCAAATGGCAGGGTCGCGTTCGAACCTTCCGAAGCCTTGAGCGAGGGATTGAAGCAGAGCCTGGACAAGTTGATGCAGGACTACATTGCAAGCCTCGACAAGATCGGGTTTCCCGCCGGCGAGCGTGTCAGCGTGAAGATTGAACGTACGCCAAGCGGTGCGCATTACGTCGATAATACGATCGTCATCGATCCGACGGTTGCCGCGGACCGCTCGGTCCCCCTGAGGGAATACAATCATCACATGCTTACAACCAAGCACAGGGAGTCGTGGCAGGGCCAGTACGCCGGGATCGAGTCGGGGATCGCCGATTATTTGGCCTGCAGCTATCTGAACAATCCAAGGTTCGGCGAGCTGGCTGCGAAAGCGCTGGGGGTGCAACAACCATTCCTGCGCAACATGGCCAACGATCGAAACTTTGATGGGTTGGCGTCGCTGGAGCTTCACGATGCGGGTGAGGTTTGGAGCGGTGCGCTATGGGCGATGCGAACGGCGCTGGGCCGCGACGTCATCGACCCGATCGTCGCGACAGCCTGGCTTTCGACGAAGTGGCCGGACGCCGAGGCGGAAAAGCCGTTGGCGTTCGCGACCGCACTGCTTGCCGCGGCAGGCCAGCGCAGCCCCGAGCAGGCGAAGGCGGTTCGTGTGATCCTGAAGAGCAGGCGATTTCCGCTTTCAAACTGACATCCAGGCCGGGGGGTGAGCCCGTCCCGCTCAAAGGCCGGACTGACGCGCGCCCGATCTGCCGCTCTAACTCGGATGCCCCCCGTTTCAAGCGGGGTATCCCGCGATACAGCGGGGTTTGATATCTATCAAATCGGGCACCGGCGCGGGCGGTATCGTGGTTGCGGAGGAAATCGTGCTGCTGGCTGTTTTCGCGGATATCCACGCCAACCGGCAGGCATTTAGGGCGTGCCTCGACTTCGCGCGGGCGCGCGGCGCGGAGCGGATGATTTTGCTCGGCGATTACGTCGGATATGGCGCCGACCCGGAATGGACGGTCGAGACGGTGATGGGCCTCGTCGAAAGCGGCGCCCTGGCAGTGCGCGGCAACCACGACAACGCCATCAGCATCCCCTCCGAATCGATGAATGCCGAAGCCCAGGCCGCGATCGAGTGGACGCGCGGCAGGCTGAGCGCGGCGCAACGCCGTTTTCTGGCTGAATTGCCGCTTGCGCTGCAGGAGGAGGATCGCCTCTACGTTCATTCCGAGGCCTCTAGCCCAGCGAAATGGCGTTACGTCCAGAATACTACGGATGCGGCGCGCAGCATCGTCGCGACCGAAGCCCATGTCACATTCTGCGGCCACATCCACCAGCCGGCGCTCTATTCGATGTCGTCAGCCGCGAAAATGACGAGCTTCGTCCCGATATCGGGCGTCCCCGTGCAAATGCTGGGCGGGCGGCGCTGGCTTGCCGTGCTCGGCTCGGTGGGGCAGCCTCGCGACCGCGATCCGGCGGCCTCGCTTGCGATGTTCGATACCGGCAGCCAGGAAATCACCTATTGCCGCGTGCCCTACGACGTCGAGGCGGCAGCGAAGCGGATTCGCGAAAACGGCCTGCCGCTCTGGCTGGCCGATCGGCTGTCGGCCGGGAGGTGAGAGCGATGGCGAAGCTTTCGGTTCAGCCCGGCGCGGTCATCGATGGCTTCACGGTCGGGGAGTGCGTCCATAGCGGCGGCATGGCGACACTATGGAGCGTCACCCGCCCCGACATCGCGATGCCGCTGCTGATGAAAATCCCCCGGGTGTCCGAGGGTGAGGATCCCGCGGCCATCGTCAGTTTCGAGATGGAGCAGATGATCCTGCCGCGATTGTCGGGGCCGCACGTGCCGGTCTGTTACGCGACCGGCGATTTCGCGCGTCAGGCCTATGTGGTGATGGAGCCGATCCCGGGCACCACGCTTTACAGCCGGCTCGGCGATCTGCCGCTGGCTTATGAGGAGGCCAGGGTCATCGTGCAAAAGATCGCGGTGGCGCTCGCCGACCTGCACCGGCAGAACGTCATCCATCACGATATCAAGCCGAGCAGCATCATGTTTCGCCCCTCCGGCGAAGCCGTGCTGATCGATTATGGCTTGTCGCATCACAATCAACTGCCCGATCTGCTGCAGGAAGAATTCCGCTTGCCCTATGGCACGGCGCCGTACATGGCGCCCGAGCGTCTGTTGGGAGTGCGGGATGATCCGCGCAGCGACCTGTTTTCGCTGGGCGTGCTTTTGTATTTCTTTACCACCGGTGTGCGGCCGCTCGGCGAGAGCGAAACCATCCGCGGCATGCGGCGGCGGCTGTGGCGCGATCCGCATCCTCCGCGCAAGCTGAGGGAAGACTATCCGCCCTGGCTGCAGGAAATCGTGCTGCGGTGTCTCGAGATCGAGCCGGTCTGGCGCCACCCCACCGCATCGCAACTGGCGTTCGATCTCGCCCATCCCGATCAGGTCAAATTGACCGCGCGATCGGAGCGTGTGAGCCGCGATCCCATCAGCACGGTGTGGCGCCGCCGCTTCAATGGCAATTTTTCACCGAGCCGGGCCAAATCCGATTTGGCCGCGCAACTGGCCTCAGGCCCGATCGTGGCGATCGCGCTCGATACCGAGGAAGGTTCGCTGGCGTTGAACGAGGCGCTGCGCGTGACCACCGGACGAATTCTCGCGACACTGCCCTCGGCGAGGCTTGCCTGCCTCAACGTATTGAAGCTCGGCCGCGTCACCATCGACAGGACGCTCGACGAAGCCGGCAACAACAAGCACATCGATCGGCTTGTGGCGCTGAGGCACTGGGCGTCGCCGCTGAAACTCGATGAAAGCCGGTTGACCGTGCATGTGCTTGAGGCCATCGATCCGGCGGCGGCGATTCTGGAATTCGTCGAAGCCAATCACGTTGATCACATCATCATTGGCGCGCGCCAGAATTCGCTGGTGCGCACGCTGCTCGGCAGCGTCTCCGCCAAGGTGGCGGCCGAAGCCGCCTGTACCGTGACCGTTGTCCGGCCGCCGCGGCTGGCCTCGCTGCAGGAGGACGACGACGCGGACGGCCAAAGGGCCAGGGAGGCGAATGTCCAGAGCGTTTTCTAGCTGGGCGAATTTCCCGGCCAATACGCTCAGATCGCTTCGCCGCGCGCCATCGCAGCCGCACTGCGGATCGCGGAAATGTTGGCCTTGTAGGCCTCCATCGTGCCGCCTTTGAACACGGCGGAGCCAGCGACAAAGGCATTGGCGCCGGCGCCGGCAAGCTGGGCCGGAGACATCCGGGCCGACGCCGCCATCGACCTCGATGTCGATCGGGCGGCCCGCGGTCATCGCGCGCAGATCCCTTATCTTGCCGAGCGCGGATGGAATAAAAGCCTGGCCGCCGAAGCCCGGGTTGACCGACATCACCAGCACTAGGTCGATCATGTCGATGACATATTCGATCGCCGTGATCGGCGTGCCCGGATTGAGCGAGACGCCGGCCTTCTTGCCGAGCGCGCGGATCGCCTGCAGTGAGCGATGAAGATGCGGGCCGGCCTCGGCATGCACCGTGATGTGATCGCAGCCGGCCTTGGCGAAGGCCTCAAGATACGGGTCGCAGGGCGAGATCATCAGGTGCGCGTCGAAGATCTTTTTGGTGTGCGGGCGCATCGCCTTGATGACGTCGGGGCCGTAGGAAATGTTGGGCACGAAATGCCCGTCCATCACGTCGAGATGGATCCAGTCGGCGCCGGCCTGGTCCACGGCGCGGACCTCTTCGCCCAGTTTGGCGAAATCGGACGCCAGGATCGACGGCGCGATGACGAGGGGGCGTGACACGAATTGGGCCGACATGTGCGCTGTTCCGAACATTTGATGCGTGCGAACGGATTCCGCGTAACACGCGCCAAGCCCGGGAGCAATGCGGGCAAGACAAGGTATTGAGGGCGGAAAATTCTGCCGTTGGCGGCATCAATTGCCGGGAATGGCAGGCCGTCCGGGGTGCGAAGAGCTGATGTTTTATTGGGTTTTTCGCGATGGCACGGGGTTTGCTGATCCTGCGGCGAGTAAATGGCCGCCATCGCTGCGGCATTTGTCGGAGTTCTCGCTATGTTGCTCGCTCTTGGCGCCGCGTCGTCCATGCTGGACGCCCTGCAATCGCTGACGGCGTCGAAATCATCATCGCCGCAAACCACAGGCTTTGGCCAGACCGTGACCAGCCCGTTCGATGTCACGGGCAGCGCGCCTCAGGGCAGCTCGACACCGGTCACCGGGGCCCCGGGCTGGTCCCCGATATCGCCGGCCACCATGAGCGCGCTGCTTGCGGCGCAAGGCCAGTCGTCCACTGCAACAACCACATCGGCGCCGACCAGCCCGTCGGATGCGCTGAAAGACCTGTTCTCGCAGCTCGATGCCAATGGCGACGGCCAGATCAGCAAATCGGAATTTGAAAACGCGCTTGGCGCCGGCGGCACCAACCTCGGCCAGGCCGACGACGTGTTCAGCAAGCTCGACGCCAATGGCGACGGTTCGGTCAGCCTCGACGAAATGTCGAAGGCGCTGCAGGGCGCCGGTGGCAAGGGCGGCCACCATCACCATCATCACGTCGCCAGCTCGGATGGATCCGGCGACACCAGCAGCACCGGCGGATCGAACTTGGATTCGCTGCTGCAGGCGCTTGGCGGCGCATCCTCCACCTCGGTGACCAATAGCGACGGCTCGACCACGACGTCGGTGACCTATGCCGACGGATCGAAGGTGACGATGACCTCGCCGGCGGCGACGACGTCTTCCGGCAGCGCGACATCATCCTACAATATCATCGAGCAGATGATTCAGCGCGAGGCGCAGGCGATTTCGGCGGGAGCAACCCAATCGCTCTCGCTCAACGTCTGAACGGATATTGCGATTCCGTCGTAGCGTCCCACCGAACCGGTCCTTCCAGGCCGGCAGCGCGCCCAGAAAGGGCGGTGCAGTCGCCGCCTAGCCGAACCGGTCCTTCCAGGCCGGCAACGCGCCCAGAAAGGGCAGCGCGGTCGCCTCAAACACGCCGCGTGCAATGGCGCGGGCCACGACATTGGCCGCGACCATGCCGAGCTCGGTAAGGCCGGCCAGCGGATCGATCGGCTTTTCGCCTGTGGCGGCCGCGAACACGACGTCGCCATCAAGCGGCGCGTGCACCGGATAGATCGCGCGGGCAAATCCGGTCTGCGCGATCATCGCGAGCCGCCTGGCCTGCGGTTTTGTCAGCTCCGCGTCGGTGACGACGATCGCGAGCGTGGTGTTCTCCACCGACGTCGCGGCGGCCCCGCCCTTGATCCGCATCGCCAGCATGTCCGGCGTGAAGGATGGCGGCAATCCGCGTCCGCCAAATTCACTGTCGATTTCGAACGGCGCCGCCCAGAACCACGGCCCGTCCCCGACCGTGACACTGCCGACCGCATTGACCGCTGCAATCGCCGCGACCCGGACGCCGCCTGGTGTCGCCGCCGAAGCCGAGCCGAGCCCGCCCTTGAAATTCGCGGTGGTGGCGCCGAGCCCGGCGCCGACGCTGCCGAGCGCGAAAGTCGCAGTCGCAGCCGCCGCGGCGGCGTAGCCGAACTCGCGGTAGGGCGCGAACCGGCCCCATTTCTTGTCGCCGTCGTTGAGGAGATCGAACATGATCGCGCCGGGCACGATCGGTATCACCGCGCCGCGCACCGCAAAGCCGCGGCCCTGCTCGGCGAGCCAGGCCTGTACCCCGCCGCCGGCCTCGAGCCCGAACGCCGAGCCGCCGCCGAGCGCGATGGCGTCGATCTTCTCCACGGTGTTGGCAAGGTCGAGCAGCGCGCCTTCGCGGGTGCCGGGCCCGCCGCCGCGCACGTCGATTGCCGCCACCGCCGGTCTGTCGAAGACGACCGCGGTGACCCCGGACGCAAGCCTGGCGTCGTCGGCGTGACCGACCCGGACGCCTGATATATCGGTAAGGAGATTTTTCAAGGTCTCACAAACGTTACGTCATTGCGAGCGCAAGCGAAGCAATCCATCGACGCCAAATTTGGTGTTAGAAATGGATTGCTTCGTCGCTTCCGCTCCTCGCAGCAATGACGTTCAAGCAGCAATTGCGCTACCGAATTCTGGCCGGGCCTCACGACCCCTTCGGATTGATCTCGGTGTAATTGCCTTTGGCGTCCCATTTGTAGACGACATAGTCGATCTGCTTGATGTCGCCCTTGGCGTCGATTTCGATCTTGCCGATCACCGTATCCCAGGCGCCGCCCTTGATCGTGGCCATCACCTTCTTTGGATCGGTGGTGCCGGCCTTCGTCACCGCCTGCGACCACACCTGCATCGCGGCATAGGTGTAGAGCGTGTAGCCCTCGGGATCGATGCCCCTGGCCTTGAACCGCTCGACGATCGCCTTCGCGGTCGGCTTGTTGCGCGGGTCGGGGCCGAAGGTGAACAGCGTGCCCTCGCCGGCAGGGCCGGTGATCGAGGCGAATTCCTTGTCGGCCAGCGCATCGCCGGCCATCAAGACGGTCTGCAGGCCCTGATCGCGCATCTGGCGCACCAGCAGACCTGACTCCTGATGGTAGCCACCGACATAGACCAGATCGATCTTTTCGAGTTTCAGGCGCGACACGATGGCGTTAAAATCCTTGTCGCCCTTGTTGTAGGACTCGAACATCTTTTCGGTGAAGCCGGCCTTGTTGAGCGCCTTCTTGGTCTCGTCGGCGAGGCCTTTGCCGTAGGTGGTCTTGTCGTTGAGAATGGCGACGTTCTTGCCCTTGTAATTCTTGGCGATGAACTGTGCGGCGACCAGGCCCTGCTGATCGTCGCGGCCGCACACTCGCGCCACGTTCCAGAGCTTGCGCTCGGTGAACAGCGGGTTGGTGGAGGCCGGCGTGATCTGCAACACGTTGCCGTCGGCATAGGCTTCCGACGCCGGGATCGACGACGACGAACAATAGTGACCCGCGACGAACGGGATTTTCGCGCCGCCGATCTTTTCCGCCACCGAGCGCGCCTGCTTTGGATCGCAGGCGTCGTCCTCGACATCCAGTGCCAGTTTCTTGCCGAGCACGCCGCCGGCGGCGTTGAGATCCCCTATTGCCTGTTCAGCGCCGTTCTTCATCTGCCGGCCGAACGCGGATTCGCCGCCGGTCATGGGGCCCGCCACGGCGACGGTGATGTCCTGTGCCAACGCCGCGCTCGACAGCGCCAGCGACGCGCCCAAAGCCAGGCCGATCAGTTTCAATGATTTCATGAGAAGTCCTCGCGGGTAGATCGCTACGGGAAGAACCCGGCCACGCCGCCGGGTTCGCGGCCATTGTCGGCTGATTTTGCCGCGAAGTCATCGGCAATTTTCAGGCAAATCCACGATCCGCTCGCCAAAACTTGCCGCAATGCTCGCCAACATCGTCGCCCCGGGGTTCGCCGACGGAGACGCAATGACGCGAGTCCGCGATCTCGCGGCGCGATGCGCCCGGGGTTTGCACGGACATTGCGCCTCGAAAAGCAGAGGGCGCAGGGAATGCCGGGCGCCAGACGCGCCCGCAGCCTTGTGTGCAAAGTGATAAAAGCACACAAGCGTAGTCACCACGGTCACGCCGGAACACCCGACATTCCCCGCGCAATGGTTTACGGCTTACTCCGGGCTCTCCCCGGTGACCGGGCTCTTTTGCCACCGTCGTCCGCGGAATTGGTTCCGCGAACTTGACGCCAGCGTCGGGGCGTCAGGACCACACGGCTTCGCCGTCCGCATCTGGCGCCATTCGTCAAAAGCGCCTCCGCGTCCACCGCATCCCGCCCCGCGTCCGTGACGATCGCGAGCCGCCCCTCGAGTGGGACGGGACGGCTGACGGATATAGACTGATTTGCGTATTCGGAAAATCAGAATATTTTTGCAAAAGGGGCTGGACAACGGACGATCAGGGAGCGAGCTGATTTGCCCGTCGGGCAAATCAAACAGCCCGTCAGGCAGATCGCGGATGGGTCGAGCCCTTCGCGAAACCCATCGCTGTCGTCCAGGGAACGATGGGTATCACTCCGCTCCACCCATCCGCTACGAGCTTGTCCTGTGTCGCCTGGCTTAAGGACATTGATGTCATTGCTGCTGCACCCCTCGAAAGACAAAACTTGCCAAAAGCCGTCGTACGCCGGCCTCGATCGCCGGAACGTCCTCAATCTGGAGTAGACGAAAAAAGAATTGCACATGGTTCATGTCATCGAGCTGAAACGTGTCATTACAAACGCCTCCCCTCCGACGGTCTTGCTCCCCGGAAAAAGAACAATGGAACAAGATATTGCCATCTAACCTTCGATAGGTTTCGGTCCGAGCCTCTTCAGGACCGGTCTCATAAATCTCGTAGTTTAGAGGCCCCTGCCGCCGCTTCGGATCGGAATGCTTTAGAAAATTCGCGAATTTCTCGGCATTGTTTAGTGCGCGGCCTCCCGGACTGGGGCCACGCGAACCAAGGAGATGTAACTCTAGCGAAGTGCAGCCTGCCTGCTCACTCTGCAGGATCGAGCCAAAGCATTTGCGCGTTTCTTCGGTCAGTGGTTTAAGTCCCGGCCATGTGACTTTCAAAGTCGGAATCGCGGGCTCCAGATGAGTGAGATAATTTCTCGGGATGCGGTAAACGACGTCTACGACACTGACCGTGACGGGCGTGGTGTCAAAAGAAGGGCGCGATTCGAAAATAGCTGATTTCTTTTTAATCTCGTCATATGGCGCGAATTGCTCGGCCATCGCATGTTGTGTTATTAGTACGTGTGCACTCAACAATGTCAAAATGCAGCAGGAAACTCTTAACGACAGCAAATCGAAGGGCTGCTTCGAGAAGGAAATTTTTGGTGATGCCGAAGGGTACACTGAAATGATCTCACTCTTTTCTTTCCGATAATTGCCCGCGCATCTCCGCTTCCCCGCCAAACGGCGCAACAGCATCGATGCACATGTTGCTTCCGCTCTTCCACTCCACCGCCGTCAAACGATTGTTGCCGGCGTTCGCCGGGACGACTCGTGGGGAGGGCGCCGCCGCGTCACCCCCGCCTGCCGCCTTCCAGATAGGCGGCGCGGATTTCCGGGCGCTGCAGCAGCTCAAAGCCGGTTCCTTCGAGCGTAATCAGGCCGTTGACCATGACGTAGCCGCGATGGGCGAGGCGGAGCGCGTGATTGGCGTTCTGCTCGACGATCAGCACGGTAAGGCCGTCCTGCCGGTTCAGGGTGCGGATCGCGTCGAAAATCTGGCGCGCGATCAGGGGCGCCAGCCCGAGCGAGGGTTCGTCCAGCAGCAACAGGCGAGGGCGGCTCATCAAAGCGCGGCCGATCGACAGCATCTGCTGTTCGCCGCCGGACAGGGTGCCGCCGCGCTGGAACAGGCGCTCCTTCAGCCGCGGAAACAGCGTCAGCACGCGCTCTAACCCGGCGGCGTGCTCGACCTCGCTGCACCCGGTGGCGTCGGCGCCCATCTGCAGGTTTTCCGCAACGCTCATGCGCGGGAATATCCGGCGGCCCTCCGGTGCCTGCGCAATGCGCAGCCGCGCGATCTCATGGGTCGGCACGTCAGTGATATCGCGGCCGTCGAACAGGATCCGGCCCGCACGGGCGCGCGGCTTGCCGAAAATCGTCATCATCAGCGTCGATTTGCCGGCGCCGTTGGCGCCGATCAGGGCGACGATCTCGCCCGGGCTGATGTCGAGATCGACGCCTTTCAGCGCCTCGATCTTGCCGTAGGCCGCGCGCAACGACCGGATCGCGAGCAGCGGTGCGGATGACGCGGTCACGCTCCGCTCTCCATCACCGCGATGGCTTCTTCCTCATCGGCGCCGAGATAGGCCGCGATCACCTTGGGATCGTCACGGACATCCCTTGGCGAGCCTTCGGCGATCTTCACCCCGTAATCCATCACCACGACATGGTCGGAAATCTCCATCACCACCGACATGTCGTGCTCGATCAACAGGATCGAGGTGCCCTGTTCGGCGCGGATCGAGAGCAGCAGCTCGCTCAAGGCGGCACTTTCGCGCGCGTTCAGTCCGGCGGCCGGCTCGTCGAGGCAGAGCAAAGCGGGCTCGGTGCACATCGCGCGCGCGATTTCGAGCCGGCGCTGATCGCCGTAAGGCAGATTGCCGGCGGCATCGTCGGCGCGGCCGATCAGTCCGATGCGCTTGAGCCAGAACGTGGCCTGATCGACCGCACGCTTTTCCGCGGTGCGCCAGGATGGCGCGCCGATCAGCCCGAGAAACGTAAGTCCCGAGGCCAGCATCAGCGCGTTGTGCTGCGCCACCATCAGGTTTTCCAGCGCGGTCATGCCGGGAAACAGCCGGATGTTCTGGAAGGTGCGCGCGACATTGGCCTGCTTGGAAATCCGGAAGTCGTTCAACCGCTCGAGCTGCATTACCTTGCCGTCATCGTGCGTCAGCCGGATGCTGCCGCCGGAGGGCTTGTAGAAACCGGTGATGCAGTTGAACACCGTGGTCTTGCCGGCGCCGTTCGGTCCGATCAGGGCGGTGATCTTGCGGCGCTCGGCGCCAAACGACAGATCGTTGACGGCGACAATGCCGCCGAAGCGCATCGACAGATGATCGACGGTGAGGATAATTTCACCGCTCATCCGTGCCCCTCCTTGACGAGGTCAGACGAGATGGCCTGGCTGTGCTCGAGATATACGGTCGGCGCGCGGTGGCCGATCAGCCCGCGCGGCCGCCAGATCATCAACAGCACCATCGCCATGCCGAATACCAGCATGCGATACTGGTCGAAGCCGCGAAACAGTTCGAAGCCGCCGATCATTGTCAGCGCGGCGAGCGCGACGCCGAGCTGCGAACCCATGCCGCCGAGCACGACGATCGCCAGCACCAGTGCCGATTCCTGGAAGGTGAAGGATTCCGGACTGATAAATCCCTGCCGGGTTGCGAAGAAGGCGCCGGCGAAACCGCCGAACATGGCGCCGGTCGCAAACGCCGTCAGCTTCGTGGTTGTGGTGTTGATGCCGAGCGCGCGGCAGGCGACCTCGTCCTCGCGCAGCGCCTCCCAGGCGCGGCCGATCGGCAAACGGCGCAGCCGGATCGTCACCCAGTTGGTCAACAGCGCCAGCGCCAGGATCAGGTAGAACAGAAACACGATGCGATGGGTCGGCGAAAATTCGATGCCGAGTTTTGCCGCGAGGCCGTCATCGCCGGGGGTGAGCGGAATACCGAACAGGGTCGGGCGGGGAATGCCGGAAACACCGTTGGGGCCGCCGGTCAGGCTCTGCCAGTTGATGATGACGAGACGAATGATCTCGCCGAATGCCAGGGTAACGATGGCGAGGTAATCGCCGCGCAGCCGCAACACCGGAAAGCCGAGCATCACGCCCCATAAAGCGGCGAGGATGCCGGCCAGCGGCAGGCAGATCCAGAACGACAGTCCGAAATTGGTCGCCAGCAGCGCATAGGAATAGGCGCCGACCGCGTAAAACGCGACATAGCCGAGATCGAGCAGGCCGGCGAGGCCGACCACCACGTTCAGTCCCCATCCCAGCATCACATAGGTCAGCACGAGAATGCCGAGATCGAGAATGTAGCGCTGATCGTAGAAGATCACCGGCACCAGAAAGGTGAAGGTCAAAAGCAGCGGGGCGATGGCGCGCCGCGCGACCGCAAGCGTGCTTTGCACGGCGGGCGGAATGATCCTGATGGTGCCGACCGGCCCCCACCACTGCCGCAGCAATTCGATCACGATGCTGCCGCCGAACACAATAGCGACCATGACGGCGAGATCGCCGAAGCGTGTCCAGTAGATCAATTGCCCGGTGGGACCGGCTTCGGTGCGGATGCCTATCATCAGCGAAAACAGCACCAGCGCCACCAGCGCGCTGATCAGGGCTTTCTTGAAGATGAAGGCTGCGCCGGGGCCGCGCGAAGCGAGCGTCGGTTCGGGCGCGGGTGCTGTCACGCGCTCGCCCGTCAAACTTTTTCAACTTCGGGCCGGCCGAGCAGGCCGGTCGGCATGAAGATCAGCACGATGATCAGGATCGAAAACGCCGCGACGTCCTTGTATTCGACCGAGAAATACGCCGACCACAGCGTCTCGATCAGGCCGATCAGGAGTCCGCCCAGCATCGCGCCGGGCAGCGAGCCGATGCCGCCGAGCACCGCCGCGGTGAAGGCCTTGATGCCGGCGACAAAGCCCATGAAGAAATCCACCAGCCCGTAATAGAGCAGGTACATCATGCCCGCGACCGCCGCGAGCGCGGCACCGATGACGAAGGTCATGGAGATGGTGCGGTCGACGTCGACGCCGAGCAGCGCCGCCATGGTCTGGTCCTGCTCGCAGGCACGCATGTCGCGGCCGAGCCGCGTGCGCGCCACCAGCCAGGTGAACAGCGCGAGCAGCACGATGGTGGTGACGACGACGATGATCTGCACGTTCGACAGCCGCACCACGAAACCGTTCCGCTCCAACAGCGTGTAGCCGCCGGTGATGATCGGCGGCACCGGCTTGACCCGTGCGCCCTGCGCGACTTGCGAATAATTGATCAGCACGAAGGACATGCCGATCGCCGACAGCATCGGCGCCAGGCGGAACGAATGCCGCAGCGGCCGGTAGGCGATGCGTTCCACCGTCCAGCCATACAGCGCAGTGATCGCCATCGACACCAGAAGCACGATCAGCAGGATCACGGGGACCACGGTCAGCCCGATCGAGACCAGGATCAGGAAGGTGATCAGCGCGATGAAGCCGCCGATCATGAAAATATCGCCATGAGCAAAATTGATCATGCCGACGATGCCGTAGACCATGGTGTAGCCTATGGCGATCAGGCCATAGATCGAGCCGAGCACAATGCCGTTGATCAGTTGCTGGGCGAGATAGTCCATGCGCTGCCGTTATTTGGAGCATTTTCCGGCAGAGTGGAATCCGGTTTGCCGCAAGAAAATGCCCACTTTAGCAAGTCGCGGCCATGGCTCCCGGCAGCCGGACGCGTCGTCTCATTTGATAACAGTGGGAACCCGGTGCGGCAACAGCGGGGGTTGCGGCTTAAAGGGCTTGTACAGAGGTAGTTTGGCTCCCGGTTCCGCCCGCCACGTAAGGGACAAGCTATCGCGGCTCATTGAGCGCAGCGGAACCGGAGTTCTGCTGAAACCAAACCCCGTTTCCCAGGGTTGAGTATTCCCCGTCACGTTCAACACGGACGTTACGTTCAACAAGGGAGATCCCGATGTCGAACCAGAACCAGAACCCGGGCCAGCAGAACCAGAACCCGGGTCAGAAGCCCGGCCAGCAGCAGCAGGACCCGAACCGTCAGGGCCAGAAGCCTGATCAGCAGGGCAAGGGCGGCCGCTA